>NZ_JAVFVU010000041.1 GCF_030929615.1 Dyadobacter sp. LHD-138
CTTTGAACACAGCTCAGGGAGTAGTATCAGGGGTAAAACTAAGGTTAGCCCACTTGCAAACCGAAAGATGAAAGCCTTGTTGAGTAATTGTGCTAGTGCAGCAATACAGCATGACCCAGAGCTCAAACTATATTATCAGCGTAAAATAACGGAAGGAAAAGCTAAAATGAGCATTCAAAACGCCATTAAGGCAAAATTAATTAATCGCGTTTTTGCAACTGTTGCCAGAAAAAGCAAATATGTTCCAATCATGCAGTATAGCCGAACGGCCTGAAATATAAATCCAAATTGATAATATTCCTTGAACATTTTTTCTCACAATCCCCTCTCAATTACCATGGAGGGGTTGTGAGAAAAATGTGGAGCTCTTACGAAGCTAAAATTGAGATTTCTTAAAAAAATTATATGCCAAAATTTGTTTTGATCTTAGAATTCCGAGCGGTCATTTCTTTGAAATTCGATTTCATAAACTTGTTTGAGGTGAGATTCAACAAGTTTAACGACTGGCTCTCATTATTAGTTTAATACAATCCAAAACATACTCTTATTTCTGAGAGAGGATTCTCTACTTCCACGGTCAGGTACTCGTAAAAAGATTCAGCAAAAGAGTATTTTATCTCACTCAGATTGATATCATTCCTCTTAAATTCGTGGACAATAAAAGATTCAACCTTTCTTTTGGTTGATCTCCACTGACGTAATGTCCCTTCCGATCTTAGACCTTTCTTAACCTTTTTTGTAAAAGACTTAATGAAATCTGTGAATACCGGCACCAGTGTTTGCAGAGCAACAGGTTCACTTTTCGATTGTTTGTCATAATGGACCGGAAGCCCCAGGTAGACGTTTTTGAGCATTGCGCTTGTAATCTGTGCATGCAGCGTTTGCAATACCATAAAATGACGTTCCAGATCGGACTTAATTTGCAGGATCTTCTGGTTGGTGATTTTAGCTTCCATACCGCCTTCGGTCACCAGCTTAAGCTCATTGTCCCAGAACTGAGGATCTACTTTCCTGCCAAGGGAAATCTCGTCCTCTCTGCCTTCAATGGTAATCCGGGCATAAATGGGCGCTCTGCCGTCTTTGGTTGCCTTGGCTTTAAAAATCCAAAGCAAAATTGAGAGTTTCTGATTGCTTTTCATTCTTCACACTTTTAAGTTATCAAATCGTTTTTCCGGATATACCGGAACGAAACATTGATTTCCTCAAAACCACAACACATCAGCTGTTTTCGGAAATTCGGTTACCCAATTTACAAATTCAAATGGGTAACTGAATGGGTAACCGATTTCTTTGGTTTACCTTGATCGTGAATGAACTGCTTTTTTGTGTAAAATACTGATTACCAGTACAGTTTAAACAAAAAAAGCGCACCTTAGTGCGCTTTTCGTGATCCCACTGGAATCACAATTTATGCACAAACTCTATTGATTATCAATAAGTTACAAATTGCATTTTAGCAGGTGACTGAATTGGTGACCGATCAGAATGAGTTGATTAGATCAGCTCTGATTCATTCTCTATGATAAATTTAGTCATTTTGGTTGTTAATTACAACGCTCAATTTCGTCTTAAAGGTCTGATTACTGTCAAATGGGTAATTATAAAATCTGACCGCTACACAAAGTACTTCATTCTTTAAATGAAAGTCTACCGTAAAAGGCAACTAATCACCTCTAATAAAGTTCTAAAAATTACGTAAATAATTACATATAAATTAAAACAAAATTCAGTTTAACGCGTCATATATACAACGAGAAGTCATTTATGGCAATGATCTAACACTAGCAGTTTCGACCGTAACAAGTGATACAAAGTGGAGAAATACTCATTTAAATGATGTAGAGGATCGTGAGCGTTGAATGTAAATCTCCACTTGATCTTTTTTACTGATAGGATCAGTTTGTATCTTCAGCTGCTTGCTGAAGGTCTTCTTTTATAAATTCCCAGTATTTTCCCCGTAGACAAATAGGTTCAAAATCTTCATCTGCCTTACTGAAATCTTTGAAGTTTTGCTGAATCAGCTCTCTGTCATGGTTATATTCGTAACGTAGCCTATGGAGCTCTAACATTTCGGCAATACTATATTTAGGCAATAGCTCATGCAAATCCCAAAAATCCTTTTTTCTTCCGCCTCGCTGCACTACATCTATTTTCATAGCTATTATTTCCTCAATAGTTGCTAGTCTAATATTGTCTTCCAATAAAGCGGGTTGTATAAATGGATCTGTATAAAAAACATCCAGTTTGACACTATTGTCGCTACCTGTACCGATGACGTAAGACTTTCCAATCGCAGCAGGCATATCAGAAAAGTTTCCTACGTAGGTAAATGTGTCCCTAAGAATAGTCTCTAAAACTTTAAAATCTATGCTGCCGTAAGGAGCATCAGTAAACAGGTCTATATCCACAGAGATCCGATGCCCAACCTGCAAGCTCAGCGCCGTACCGCCAACTAGTCTGAAATCATCAAACTCTTTAATATTCATTAACGAGAGAAGGCTTTCCCTCAGAAGATTATTCACGGTGTCATAATACAACATGGCTATCTTTTACAATCCTTGTTTATGCAACGAAAGAGGCTTTCTTTTTTCAGAAACAAGTACGGATTGAATCTTTACCTTTCCATAGAATCTTGTAATCTCTTCCTTTTCTTCATCATTTCCGCGTTCAAAAACCCTTCTAATTACGGCCGTAGCCTGCTTCTCCCAATCTATGCGACTGATATCCGTATCCCAAAATAGCGCCTTTCTAAGAATCGATAGATTAGGTACAAGATTTATCTGTCTCTCCTTTTCTTTCCTGATATCAAAGAACGCCTGTAACATTACAAATACACCCTCCTCAAGATCCAGTTCTTTTTCAATTCTAAGCGCAAGGGAAGTCGTGATACTGCGTTTTCCTTTAATGATCGCATTAAAGCTTTGTGGATATTCAGAAATTGACATCGCAAATGGGCGCTGCTTGAGCGACCGCTTTTTTAGCTCGCGTTCAAGAACAATTCCTGGGTGAATGCCTCTATACTTTTCAAACCGATTTTCCATGATACAAATATAAACATTTTTGCTTACATCTGTGTCGTGTTTTTGCAAAAAATCAGCTGATAACACAAAAAACAACAGTGGGGTAAATTCTTCACGCCAGTTTTTACGCGGATGTGTTCGGGCGCGCTGGACGAGGTTGGATACGGATTGATACTACATGTCAAGCAATTCGGCAATTTCGTAATCATCCAGATTTTGATAAAACTTTAGATACAAAACCTCCTTCTCCACTAAGGAATCGCATTAATAACATGGTTCCGTTGCAAAAGTCGCTGCTGCTTCCGTTTCCGACTGAAGCCATTGATCCTGTATGGAAAATGTGACCATAAAATGATAATCATCCGCCTTGGACTCTTTAAACTGGATGTTATCATTACCTCTCGTCGAACGATGTATTTTTCGCATCAAAGAAACCAGCAGATAGGTATACAAAGAGGCCCTGGAACAGTCTTTTACCAATTCCTTATAATTGGTAAGCTTTCTTCCATAGCCGATAAGGAATATCGCTTGATCATACCCGTAAAAGCTTCGGCATCACCCGCGCGGACTGCTTCCCACAAAGCACTATCTGATAATTCGGATTGCAATGACATATCGGAGGAGCCTTTCCCAGGAACTGAAACAATGAATCATTATTGAACAAATTTAATAATTTTCATTCTCAATCCTCGGGGATTTAATCCAAAATCAGTAAAATCTGTTCTATTGATACACATTTCGTCCATTTGCTCAGCCAACTGAACGATAACTCTCGAATCCCTAATAGTCTTTTTCTAATAAAGTGGTAAGTAAAGAAATTGGCCTGGTTACCGGAGCGTTACCCCACTTTTTAGAACAACCATGCTACCTGTGCAAGTTTCTCAAAAATCAGGATGGTGAGTTTAATACTTACAAGATCAAATTTTAGCATCACTATGGTTTTTAAGGATTTTGAGTTTGAAATAAAAATTGGATTTCTGGAATGACTATGTCACCCTTTCAGGGTTATGAACTGAATGTTTTCTCGTATTTCTACAAAAATATCATCCCTTCGGGATTATCCATAAACTTAAACAACTTCACTGTTTAAAGGGTATTGCTGAAAATTAAGACCATAATCAACTTTTCACGATAAAACTAAAATTTTTGAAATAATGAGATCAATATACACTACCTCATTGATTCTGAATGGATTCCTTTTGGAGTCGACCGCCTTTGCCCAGCGTAAGTTCGCATTTCCCGCTATTGTGGCTCCGTTTTACGGCATACCAAAACCGCAACACCCGTCATACTCTGGGAGTATGACGGGTGCGGAACACAACGCCCTTGAAAGATAACCTTTATCAGCATAGGTTTTGTCAAACAGTTGTTCAACGCGTTTTTTTAATGTGTTTAGAATTGCGATCATCCACATTACATTTGGTCAATAAAAGGATGATACTTCTCCCTTTTCATTACAAGCATACTTTTTGAGCGCTGTGATTTTCATTGTTTTATAGTAAGGGACAAGGAATCCTGTTTAAAAAAGTACTTTGAAGCAATCAAAATGCATATCCCGCCAATTATATAAGCAATGCACAGCGTCGACAATCCGTCCGAGAGGCCGAGTGTAGGTTTGAGATATCCCAGTAAAAACGGTGCCATGGCGCTCGTTACAAAGGCAAACATGGATATCAACCCTATCGAAGTGGCCCGGAAGCCTGGAGCAATTACAGAAAACAGGGTCGTGTATAAATTTGCTTCATAGACTCCTCTAAAAAATCCGAAACCACAAAGGGCAACATAAGTAAAGAAAGGCGTCCCAGTCTGACCCAGCATGAAAATAAATGGCGCCCCGCAGATCAATCCCATACTTTGGATAATTAAACGTCTGTGGTTGCCACCGAGCGCTATTTTATCAGAGTACCAGCCACCTGCCAGCACACCGGCAAAAGCAAAAACATGATGATAAAACATCGAAGAAAAGCCTGCTTCTGAAATAGAAAGACCGAATTTTTCATGCAAGAAAGTGGGCATCCACGTCAGATACCCCACGTTGACAAACACCAGGCATGCGAAAGCGCCGCCGAGTAACAAAGCGGTTGGCTTTTCGAAAAGAGCAAGAGCTGCCTGTTTAAGAAAGGTTTTCCGATCGGTTACCGTCGCGGTCTGCGACACTGGAATGGTCGGTTTAAGCCGCCACGCCAACACGGCCGCCAGTACAATGCCAATGCCTCCAAACAGATAAAATGTATTTTTCCATCCGTAGGCCTGTGCAACATATCCCCCAACAATTCCACTTAAGATGACGCCTGCATACAGAGAAGTCTGGTGCACCGACATGGCCAGTGCCCTGGTTTTCTCATGATACTCACCGATCAGCGCGTTGGCAGCGGGTGCGTAAAACGCTTCTCCCCCGCCTACTGCAATGCTTCGGAATAATACCAGATGTATCAGGGTAATACTGGTACCAGTCAGTAAAGTAGCTGCACTCCAGAAAAGCACACTGAAGTAAATTATTTTTTTACGACTGAACAGATCTCCCGCAAACCCTGCAATAGGTATAAATATACCGATCGTCAGAACAAAAATCGAGGAGACCAGGCCGAGCTGAGCATCTGTCAGACCGAGGTCAGCTTTTATCAGCGGCATGGCAATATTGAAGATTTGCCGGTCGGCCTGGTTGAAAAAAAAAGCAAGCCAGAGCCAAACCAACATTTCCCACTTATAGAGAATTTTAATTTTCATGAGTTGTTCATTAATGCATCATACCGCCATTGACATCGATCGTGGTTCCGGTAATATAATTACCACCTTCACCACATAGAAAGGCCACAGTCAGTCCGATGCTTCTGGGTTTGCCGATACCCAGCGGAATGGATAAACTCAGTTTTTCGATCCCTTCGGCTCCGTGCGTTTTCAATAATAATTCTGTTTCTATCAATCCGGGTGCGACGGCATTTACGTTAATTCCCAACGGTGCCCCGGTGCGTGCGAGGGTTTTTGTAATACCCAGCATACCGCTTTTCGTTGCTGCATAATGCACATGACCAAACAGGGCTCCCCTTTCGCCAACGACAGAACTGATATTGATGATCCGTCCCGATTTCTGTTCGGACATAATTTCCATGGCTTCCTTGGAGCATAAGAAACAGCTGGTTAGGTTCGTATTGATAATGTAGTGCCAGTCTTCCTCGGTAGCCGCAAAAATATCCTTCGCCTGCGAAGTCCCGGCATTGTTAACGAGAATGTCCAGCTGTCCGAAATTATCCCGGATCGCTTTGAACATGGCACGCACTTCTCCGGCCATGCTCACATCTGCATCAGCGAGCATCACGCGCCTCCCCATCGCCTCGATCTGAGAGGCGATCGCCTCTCCCTCATAATTCAGTTTTTTATCATTTATAATAATATCAGCACCCTTTTCTGCCAGCACAAGTGCAATGCCTTTACCGATTCCCCGGGCTGAGCCCGTTACGAGTGCTACCTTTCCTTCCAGTTCCAATTTCATGTAAATCCTTAGCTATTTCTTTTTGTAAAGCGCAACAAGGACCTCTTGCGGCTTGATCGTACCAGGTAATTGCTTGTTACTGCCATCAACGGTGGATACGCCCGTTAACGCAAATCCTTTCACATTCAATTTTATGTTTTCAGGAGCGGCATTGTCATTCCAAAGGACAACCGCCATCAAGTCGTCTTTTACATAAGATTTGGAGACTATCCTTTCGTTTTCATTCATCAGAAGTTCTTCATCCGAAAACTTACCCTGTCCAAGAATATCCCAGTGTTTTTTTCTTAGCGCAGTTATTTTGGCCGCATAGTTTCTCCATTGCGGGGTTCTGTCCTCCAGCACATAATCAACGTCGTCCAGGTAACGCAGTTCCATTTCCAGTCTTAACCCGAAGGTGAGGGCATAATTGGCCACTTGCGGCGTGATGTAGGGAAATGGATTCCGGATCGTGATCACCGTGTTGGGGAAACAGTAGCGAAATAGTTCAGGGTAATTAATGATAGCCGCAGATTTATCATCCACCAGTTTCAGGCGGGTACCCTGGCTATCAGCATTTGTATTGATCCCATGAAGACCGTCGGCAAATTGCGAATATACATCGGTTATGTGCTCAGTAAAAAAAGCATATTCAGGATTGATTTTCTTGGTCTGCACCTGGATCTTACTTAGTAACTGTAACCGTCCCTGAGTATAGGAAAGCGATGGCTTACCTTTGAAATGCGCATGCGATTCGTCGAAACACGGGTTTGGCGGCATTCCGCCTATCTGGTCATACAATATTCCATTGGGTCCGTATGCATAAATATCCTGTGCTTTTTCAGTCATCAGATCATGCCAGGCCGTGCTGGTGGGGCAAACTGTAGAGAATGTTTTCGAGGTAAACGATCTTAAAAACTCACTATTGCTCGCCTTATTGTATTTTTCGTAATATGGAACCCCCCATATCGATTTCGATTCCAGCTTATGACCCGTGCTCTTGTAATACGGAGAAGTTACATCCATCAAATGCCCCTGATAGTATAACGTCACATGTCCACCAGCCTGCTGCACCTTCTGAATATTTTCCTTTAAGGCAGATGCTCCGCCCAGCGAACCGCTGACATCAACATCCGGGTACATATTGTCGTGCCCGCTATCATACCAGCCAAATAACCCCAGTGCATCACAGCCGTGTGCCTTTGCCAGTTCATGCAGCTTAGGTAGTTTTTCATACCGCCACATTTCGTCTCCGAACTGCTGTTTGTTGATTACCAGGAAATAGCCCATCATGTCCCTCACCCAGGGTGTAGGAGCATAATCTTTCCGCCAGGACGATGCCCACCTCGCATAATCATCAGCCCCTTTTCGCCACGAACCGGTATATAGCATCATGACCGATTGCGGGCTTTGCCATTTTTGGTTGGTTTTGACAAAAGACAGCCTGTTGATCGTCATGGTAATAGACCCCGGCTCTTTTTTGCTGCCTCTCACGCTGAGCACGCTCGAATAAAATTCCGCATCCCGCCCTGAGAAGTAAAGACATTCGTGTCCGTCCACCAACGACATCCACTGCATACTCGCGTTACCGGGGTAGTTAATGCTTTTGGCATTGGGCTCTTCCCTTGTATCGCGCATGCCAGTGAGCAGATCGCCAATATTGGTGCACCATTCACCTGATTGGTTGGGCCATAACAAATCAGGCTTTCCGACACCTAGTGTTTTGATCACGCCCAGCTGAGGATATATAAAATCGGTAATCATCAGATCTTTCTGGCGGTTATCGATTTCAGCATCGAAAGTCAGTTTTCCATCCTTCAAAGCAATCGTCAACTCCAGGGATACATCACTGGTTGCGTCCCTGGTCACGATTTTATCGAGGATAACTACCAGAGCATTGCCCGTTTTTTTGATCCGGTATGTTTGTTTTTCCGGAAAAACAACATCTTCCCAGTTTCCACCGCGCTGCGCCACCATTTTAAAAATTCCGCTGGAGGCATGATCGATGACGTTACCGTATTTGTTTGTTTTGTTTTCAAGATGAACGATCCGGGCTGATGCGTCCAAGGTCAGTTTGAGCTGCGAATCTTCAATCGTCCAGTTTTTTGCGTTGTCTTGCGCCTTCGTCTCCCGAAAAGAAGTCCACAAAAAAACCGACGCGGAGGCTATGAGTATGGCAATATAATTTTTCACTAATAGCTATTTGATAAGTAAAACCATTGTTTAGGCCAGATAAGAAAATCAATATCCCACATTCTGATCCGCATTGGAAAGTGCTGAATTTGCGCTGATCTCGGCAGCCGGAATCGGCAGGAGTTTCGCCTTTTCGTTGATCGTTTTCCCCTGTAATTTAAGAATGGCCGGAAACTGACCAGTTCGCATCAGATCAAACAAACGCTTGTTTTCAATCACAAATTCAAAACCTCTCTCCCGGAGAACAGACTCCCTGAATGCGGCAAGCCCCAGACCTGTGGGAAGATCGACCGTAGAGACGGCATTGAGTGGTTGGGAATAAGCGCGCCGCCTGACCTGATTAACAGCCTCGTAAGCAGCTGCTCCCGGAGATCCCTGCGCCTGCGCGCTAGCTTCCGCATAAATCAGCAGTACATCGGCATAACGGTGTACAATCGGATTAATCGGACAGTTGCCTTGCGCAGATTCCGAAGGTGAATTGTACTTCCCAAAAGCGGGAAAGGGCCTCGCCGTTTCAAACAAATTAATCAGCTTCCCCGATCGACTGACAAATTCGTTGTATACGGTAAAAGCTCTACGATTATCGGAAGCATCCCATTTCTTCCAAATATCCGATTGCTGTTCAACCGACCACACGGCTGCGCCCAGAGCAGTATTGGGATTATCGGCCCCGCCTCCATGTGCATAGGCAGCAAAGCTTGTCCCGATCTGCGGGCCATCAAATTGTATCGAAAATATGATCTCTTTGCTGTTTTCGTTGGTCGCTGAAAACACCTGCTTGAAATCCGGCAAAAGTGCATACTGTCCCGATTCCATTACTTCTTTCGCCTTATCCGCCGCCAACTGCCAGTTTTCCAAGGTTAGGTACACCTCTGCCAGCAAAGTCTGAGCGGAACCCTTGGTAACACGTCCCAGCTGCGCGCCGCTCCTGCTGAGCGGTAACGATTTTTCCGCTTCTTTCAAATCACTGATGATCTGTTCATACACTTGTTCCTTTGTTGATTTAGGTGTATTGGTTTGTCCAGGCGCAGCAATTTCCGTAGTGGTAAGCGGAACGCCACCAAAAAGACGTACGAGATTGAAATAGTTATAGGCCCGAATGAAATAGCATTCTCCGATATAGGCAGCACGAAGCTCCTCGTTCATTTCAATCGTTGCAATACGTTTAATACCGGTATTGGCCCGATTAATACAAAGGTACATCTGCCGCCAGGAATTGGTCACAAAAGTGTGGTCTGCTGTCAGGTTAAAATTGTCTACCGCCTGAAAAACCGGATTCCGGCCAATGGTCACCTGATCGTCGGCCAAAAGGCAAAGATTGTAGAACTCATAGCCAAAATAGGAATTGGACAGAAAAGGCTGATAGGCGGCATACACAGCGGATTCGGCATCGGCAGCCGTTTTATAGAAATTTTCCGTGGAAATAAAGCTGAACACTTCTTCCTGAAGAGAATCGTTACAGCTGCTCAGGCCACACCCGAAAATAAGTCCGGTAGCGAGCATTGTTCTTTTGTACGTATTGATAATCGTTTTCATAGTCGACAGCTTTCTAAAATTAAACAACCACCTTCTAAGAAGGTGGATTTTGTAAAAAGGTGAAGGCATAGCCTTCAATAGCTCATTCACACTTAGTCGAACAAATTGAAATGTTGACCATTATTTTCTTCTTTCTTGTCCTCTTCTTCCTGATATTTTACATATCGGCGGATTACATCTTCGTTAATACCAACTGTATTGACAAAGTACCCCCGTGACCAAAAATGATTACCCCAGTAGGGCTTCTTCTTCAATTGAGGATAATTTTTGAATAGTTTAATGGCTAATTTCCCCTTCAATCTGCCCATTAGTAACGATACAGAAACTTTAGGAGGAATCGAGATAACTAGATGAATGTGATCCGGTTGTATATTTAGCTCTATTACTTCACAACTTTTCCACTCACATAACATCTTGATATCATGATCGACCAGCTCCTTAACCAAACCATTTAGAATCCGAAATCTATATTTTGGAGTCCAAACTATGTGATAGTCGCATTTCCAAACTACATGGCTCTGTTTCTTGTATTTGCTCATAAAGCAAAGATAACTGGCAAAGCCAAAAGTACATAACCACCTGCAAAGCAGGTGGATTTATAAGATCAATTAAAAACCAAGCTTAATACCCGCAGTAATTGTTTTTGCCGAAGGGTAAGCCCCTACATCCACGCCCTTCCTCAGATCGGCCCCACCTGTAGAGCTCACTTCGGGATCAAACCCTGAATATTTTGTCCATGTCAGCAGGTTCTGACCGCTCACATATATACGCGCATCGCGAATCCATTTAGAAATTTTATCGCCAGTCGGGATATTGAATCCAAGCTGAATATTTCTCAGGCGAAAGTAGGATGCATCTTCAAAAAAACGGTCAGAAACCAACGGGTTTTTAATGGATGCACGCGGATAAAGCGCGTTCGGATTTGGGTTTTCACTGGTCCAACGATCCTGCACTTCTGCAAGCTGGTTGGCCCCGCGGGCAAAGGCATCGCCAATAGAATATTTATTTGCATTGAAAACCGTGGCACCATGCACACCCTGAAAAAGCAGATTCAAGTCGAAACGGCCATAGCTCAACTGAGAGGTAATACCATAAATAAAATCCGGATTCGGTTTGCCTAGTATGGTACGGTCGCTCGTATTGATGGCGCCATCGCCGTTCAAATCCAGGTAACGCTGGTCGCCTGCTTTCAATCCCGGCATCAGACTCGAAGCATCCTGATCGCTCTCCCACAAGCCATCCGTCTTATATCCATAAAACGCCGAAATAGGTTGGCCTTCTCTCACAATATTAACGGGTACATCAATGGGTGAGCTAAAAGATGGAGCAAAAAACTCACCACTGGCAACGGCCACCTTTTGTACTTTATTTTTATTGGTCGAAAAATTCACACCCGCATTCCATTTCAGGCGGTTCCTTTCCACAAGAAGCGCGTCGACACTGACTTCGAAACCATGGTTACGAATTGATCCCGAGTTGAGCAATATGCTGGCAAATCCGGAAGATATAGCGACAGGCACCTGTGCAAGCAAATCGGTGGTGTTTTTGATATAATAATCCAGCGTTACATTAACCTTCCGGTTCCACAAACTTGCGTCAATACCGGCATCATACTGGGTAGTTGTTTCCCAGCGCAGTTCCGGATTGGGCATGGTTGTAACCCCATAGCCAATTTTCCGAGACTGGTCTGAACCAAAGATAACAGATACTGAACTGAGCCGCGCCAGCGAATTATAATTCCCTATTTCCTGATTGCCTGTTCTTCCAGTACTCGCCCTTAGTTTCAAATCATTGATCCAAAGTGCCTTTTTAACAAATTCCTCCTCAGAAAGCCGCCAGGCAATTGCTGCCGAAGGAAAAAAGCCCCACTTGTTCCCGTTCCCGAAACGCGAAGACCCATCAGCACGCGCCGATACGGTGAAAAGATACTTGTCATTGAGTGAATAATTAACCCTGCCCAGCCAGGAAAGAAGCGAGTTTTTGCTTTTGTCAGATCCTGGCGCATTGATCACGCCGCCTGCACCCAGATTATCCGTTCCAAAAATATCGCTTGCGTAGTTTTGTGAACCCGCCGAAACGCTGGTACCGACACTGTTTTGCATGGTAAAACCGGCCATCGCATCGATACTGTTTTTATTACCTATTCTTTTTTTGTATGATAAAATATTTTCATTCAGAAAGGTAGTGCCGCCATATGAGGACACCGATGCCTGCCCATCAGAGCCAATCAGTACTTTTGACAAGTACTGGTCCATTCTGGAATTGGAATTATCGGCGCCGAGACGGACACTAAAAGTAAAGTCCGGACTGAGTATATAAGTCAGATTGGTGTTGGCCAGAATTCTCGTTGAAACATTGTTGCGGAGGAATCCTTTCGCCAGCGCGAGTGGATTATTCCATTGTGGTTCCGCTGTCGGGACCTTTCCAAGCGAGTAGTACGTCCCATCTTCATTGTAAACCGGGGCTACCGGAGGCGCTGCCAGCGCCATGTACATCACACCATTCCAGGTTCCCAGACTACTTCGTGCACTTTCTTCCATCGTTCTGGATAGGGTGATGCTCGTCGCCAGACTGAGTCTGGAATTAATATTATTGTCCAGGTTAAGGCGGAGCGACCCTCTTTTAAAACCCGACCCGGTCACGATCCCTTTCTGATCGAACCAGTTGCCCGATACAGCATAGCGGCTGGCCTCAGAACCTCCTGAAAAACCGAGCGAATAATTACTGACGCTGGCTTTCCGCATAATTTCATCCTGCCAATCCGTATCGGCTGTCCAACTTCCAGGCGTAGCAAAAGGTAAAGTCGCACTGCCGATGTTACGCGCCCGCTCATTGGCAATTTCCATGTACTGCCGGGCGTTCAGCATCGGAATTTTATTGCGCACAGACTGTACGCCCACATAGGCATCAAAATCTACCCGTCCAGCCGCAGATTTTCCTCGTTTAGTCGTGATGATCACCACGCCATTGGCTCCCCGGGCTCCATAAATCGCGGTTGCGGAAGCATCCTTCAAAACTTCCATAGAAACAATATCATTCGGATTGATCGACGAAAGCGGATTGGAAGGCTGCGTTTGGCCATCATTGGATCCGATACTGTTGTACACGGGAAATCCGTCGATGACATAAAGCGGCTCATTTCCACCCATCACTGAATTTCCACCACGGACGCGGATGCTGATCGCCCCACCCGGCGCAGAATTGGACTGAATAACCTGAACGCCCGCCAATCTCCCCTGTAATCCCTGCTCGGCAGAGGTAATAGGCATTTCCTTAATGGCCTGTGCATTAACGGAGACAATGGCGCCAGTCAGGTCCCGGCGTTTTTGTGTTCCATATCCGACCACAACAACTTCATCAAGGGCATTATTTTCGGCGGTGAGCATGAGATCGATCACGGATTGCGAACCAACAAGGATCTCCTGGCTTTGAAAGCCCACAAAACTGGCAACCAAGGTTGCCCCGGCAGGAGCCGAAATGGCATATTTCCCTTCTCCATCGGTCGTCGTTCCGTTCGTAGTACCTTTGACAACGACGGTAGCCCCCGGGAGGGTAATTTTGTCCGGTGCAGATATTATTCTTCCCGTAATCATTTGCTGGGCCAAACTTTCCCCGCTGAATAGCCCCGAGGCAATAAGTAGCGTAAGGTATAAGAGGTAGCGTTTTCTCATTGTGAAATGGTAGTTTAAGGTTTTATCCGTTAGTAACTATGTCGCAATAATAATAGGACTTTTTATATAAAAAAATATATATTTTCATGCAACCGATGCCGCAATCGGTTGCGGAAATAATTATTTTTTCATGGCTGCTTAATCACTAATTTTATGGATTATTTAAATTAAAAACCCGAATAATGAAAAAGGGAATGACCACCATATATGACATCGCAAAAGCCCTGGACATTTCAGCCTCGACAGTCTCAAGGGCGCTGCGAAATCATCCCGATATCAGTAAAGCGATGGCTGACAAAATAAAACTCACTGCAAAAAAGCTGAATTATCGTCCCAACACCATTGCTCAAAGTTTGAAGGAGCGTAAAACGAAGGTGATTGGAGTGCTGCTTCCAGAGATCGTCAGCCACCGCTATATGTCTATTTTGAACGGTGTTGAAGACATCGCATTCCGAAAAGGCTATCAGGTCATGGTGGCCAAGTCCGGCGAAAGTTACCAGCGGGAAGTGATGAACATAGAGTCGTTATCGGGGCAGGTGGACGGTATTCTGGCCTGTATTTCTCAGGAAACAAGGAAATACGAGCATTTCAAGAATGTGAAAACCCATAATATTCCATTGGTGTTTTTCGACCGGGCGGCTGATAGAGTACCATCTTCCAAAGTAATGCTCAACGAGGAGTCTGTTGTGTATGCGCTGACAGAACATTTAATCAAATCAGGCTATCAGAACATTGCTCTCCTCACCGGCCCGGATCATCTCGGTTTTTGCCGTAGCCAGATCAAAGGTTACGCAAGTGCAATAGTCCATCACGGCATCGAATTGAATCAATCCTTAATCAACAACCACGGACTCGACTTTCAGCAGGGGCGACTGGCGTTTCACCAGACCATGAAGCTGAAACCGGGTGTTGATGCAATTATCGCCGCAAATGATCCTGTGGCGATGGCGGTCTATCTGGAAGCTCAAAAGGCTAATATACAATTGGGGATACAGCTCGGTCTGGTATCTGCCGGTTCAGACCCTACTTTCGGGTTTCTGACACCGCCGGTTACGAATACGCATCCCAAAGGTTTCGAAATTGGAGGACGGGCCGCCCAGCTATGTATCAACGAAATAGAAAAACAGGGAGGCATATTCAAGTTTGAAAAAGAAATGATTTCAACAGACCTGGTCATCCGCCAGTCCAGCACGAGGGTAAACCATGGCATGGTAGTGAGTTCATACAGCAAATATCTAAATCAGATAGACAGCCAGGATCCGCTGGTGTATATATACTGAGAAGCTTATTCAGAACAAAAAAGATGCTCTGCTTAATAGACCCTATCACGAATTATATTGCAAGACAATTTTGCTATCGGCTTTCAGCAGTCGAAGGGGGCAGCCCCTTTCGTCCGAAATGTTGTTCCTTTCATTAATCTGACAGCCGAAAACCAGAGCGATCCCACCGACTGCCGATAGCACTGCAAAAGAAATCGTGGTAAGGTTAAATGTTTCGTGTAAACAGCTACATCTTCATTTCAAACGCTTTGATTTGCTCCCGGATCACTTCGTTCGTCACCGCTGTTTGTGTCAGATATCTATAAGCCTTACGCGCCACAAAACTATTCTGATCGTTAAGTAATAAGGCGATCGTCTGGCAGGTAGCAGTATCCGAGATTTTGTGCGCAAAAAAAACATCCAGTACATTACTGATAAGTTCAGGATTAGCAGATTTTAAAACCTGTGCAAGATTGACAATAGCCGGTTCACTCAGCTGCGGGGCATCTCTGAACTTCGCAATAATTAACTTTTTTATCGCGTAACTATTTTGAGCCAGCTTATCGCCTAATGCCATCTGCACGGTGTCGGACTCCAATTCTTTCGCATCAAATGAGTTTAACGCCCTTTCAGCCAAATTATAACCACTATTACCGATGAAACCTATCAGTTTTTCGCGCAGGCGGGGCGTTAAAATAACAAAGCCGCGAATGTGATTCAATGCCCAGATTTTATCGGCCGGATCGTCGCTTTCCAGAATTCGCAAAATCAAATCTGCTGAAAGTGATTTTTTAGTCAAATCCTGTATTTCTTCCTGCGTTGGACCATAGACGACGTGCCACATTTTGTAAGTCGTGTAAGCCGCACCGGGAACGACATAATCCAGTACATTTTTAGCTGTCGCGGATGAAACTGCGTCAACATCATCTTTGTTGTCCCTGATTTTGGGCCGCGGAGCCAATTCGCTGTAAGACAAACTGGCAAGCGGCAACAGCGGATCGGCCAGAAGAAAATCCAGCCTTTCGTACTCCGCTTTTTTAAATGGTTTATGCTTCGCTTTGCTTAAAAACTCCCCCCTTGGCAATTCAAGTCCCAAATATCTCCCAGTAATATTCCAGTAAAGCGTACATTTCAGCAGCCTGCATTTATTATCGAAACAGACACTTGTCCTGATTTTCCTGTAATAGCGAAGCGGATAACCGTCCTGGGACAGCACCTGAAAAATAGTATCGGTGGCAATGGAATCCTGATCGTCTGCCAAAAAAGGCATTAACCTGCCCGGCTTCCCGGAAACGGTCGCTTTCCTGAAATACCGAATTTGCCCGAAACCATGATACGAAACCAGCAGTAGCAGCAAAGGCAAAACACATCCTGCCCGAAGGCCCCTTCCGAAACGCATAAAAACTCTTTAAATGATCCCTAACAGAAATTACCCTTTTTGATTACTATTGGGAACAATACCGCCGTGCTCCTCGATTAATTTTCTGAGATCATTGATCGAAACTTCGAGTGGCGTTTTGTTCTGTATGTTGGCCAATACCGCGGCCGCGCCTGCCGCCTGTCCCATGCCCATGCAGGATGCCTGCACACGAAGGGCTGAATTTGCCAGTCGGTCGCTACTTACACAGCGTCCGGCAACAATAAAGTTCTTGCTGTTTTTAGGCACCAGGGCACGAAGCGGAACGGTGGGCACAACACCTTCCTTTAAATGATCAGGCACAACACCGTTTTCGTCGTGAACGTCGATCGGATAGTAAGAATACGAAACAGCGTCTTCAAATACTTTGCCTGTGACATAATCGACCTCGGTGATTTTGTAATGCCCGTCGATCCGATACGTTTCACGTACGGCTGTTTCATTCTGCATGTCTACAAGCTTTATCTTTTCGCAGCCAGGTAAAGTTCTTAAAAACCGGAGTGTTTGCAATAAGGAGGCCCTGCCTTTCAAATTTGCCAGCGTATGCGTTTCAGAAGTAGTAGAGTCGGCACCCATCACATGCTGTATATTGTCACCTCCGGTTCTCAGCAAACCAACGATGTTATTCCTGAAATCAGTTTTGATCAATGTTCCTTTCTGAATCTCTTCCTGGTATCTTGCCTGGATCATCTTCAGGTCGAGCGATTTGAAATCATAACCACCCAGTTGAAACTGCAGTGTTCCCGGTTGGATAACCGATTCTCTTAAAACGTCAAATCCGGCAATCGACGCTACGTAGGCATTTCCCGTACAGTCGATCAGCTGATTGCAGATGATCTGGGTATTGGTTCCCTTTCCTACCGTTTCCACAATCCAGTTTCCCTTTTCGAAAGAAGCACTGACCGGGGTTTCATAAAACCTGAGCTGAACACCGGCTTCCACACATTTCTCCTCGATCAGCACCGCATACAACTGCCCGTTCAGGCGAACCTGATGTTTGGGATGCTGCTTACCATGGGGAACCGAAAAATCAGGCAAGGTATCGTCGTTCAACGAAACCGCCTCCTGCACCATTTCCCAGCCAATTCCGCCAATCACCTGTTTTCCCCAGGCAAAAAAGATACCAGGAAAAGCAACGCCTCCCGTTGTTGTAGTTCCGCCGAGCTGGCTACCATTTTCAACCAAAATCGTTTTCCGGCCTGCCCGGCCAGCCTGTATGGCAGCTACAACACCAGCAGTACCGCCTCCTACCACCAATATGTCCGTTTTGATCGTTTGCTTCTTTACCTTATATGGTTCCGCCAGTACCTCACCTTTTGAAACAGAAGGTGAGATCATGCCAAGAGAAATGGCTCCCAGGCGGGTCAATGCTGAACGTCTTTTTAATTTATCCATGAGTTCTTATCTTGTTGTTTTGAATTCAGAAATAGAACATGTAGCGTAACTATTTCAAAGATATCCGTTACGCTACAAGGTCTCAGTAGCCCGGATTTTGATCTTTGGCAGGATCGAGGCTTTTGTTATAGTTCATTTCCGACACCGGAAGAGGCCATAAAAAATGTTTATCGGCGATGGTTTTACCGGTTGCGGCGAGCACCGCTTCTTTCGCTTTACCCGTTCTTTTCAGGTCAAGCCAGCGCTTTCCTTCCAGCTGAAATTCATAGCTCCGTTCCGTCAATACCAGGTCCAGAAATGTCTCCGCGTTGTAATCAGTGAGTTTGAAATCAATATCAGAAGGAGTAGCGGGCGATTTTCCGAATGCACGTCTGTGAACCATATTCAACGCTTCCAGACCGGCTGCCGTGGGACCGTTCCCTGCCCTGGAAGATGCTTCCGCGTAGGTGAGCAACACGTCTGAGTAACCGTACACCGGATCATCATTCCCTGCACCATTCTGGCTTACAGCAAGTTGATCGATAAATTTCGAACTCACCACCGTATTTGCTCCCAGTCCAAAATTGATCTTGTCCCAGAGTGCCTTGCGCAGATCACCTGCATTCCAGGATTTGTAGTAGTTGCTGGTAACGTCCAGATACAAAACATATGCCCCTCCAAAACTGAACAGTTTCGTATCGGGATGGTTGCTAACCCAAAGCATGTAATTTCCCTGGTTTAGCTGTCGGGCATATTTCAGATAAAAAATCTCCTCCGAAGTTGAAACCAGTTCCGGCCCCCACACTTTTAGCTGAAAGTCCGATTTTGTCGGTGTTGACACCAATGCAAATTTATTGGATTGCATCACCTCACCGGCTTTATCCCGGGCTTCTGCAAATTTACCCTGCGTAAGGTATACATCGGCCAGCATGGTTTTAGCTGACCATTTTGAAGGCCTTCCGGCAACAGCAGGATTGTCGGGAAGACCCGCCTCTGCTTCACGTAAATCCGAAAGGATTAAATTGTAGACCTCCTCTGAATTACTTTTTTTGAGGTCCGCAATGTCCATATTCGCTTCGGTTCTCAGGGGAACGCCAGCCCAGTTACGCACTAGTTGAAAATAATTAAAAGCACGCAGAAACTTCGCCTCTGTCACATATTTGTCTACATCGGCCTTGCTGATCGCTTTTCCATTTGGTGCATTTTTAATAACCAGATTTGCGTTGCGGATACTGAGGTAAAATGCATTCCACAAACCTGCTACCCGTGTAATGTTTGCATCATCGAGGCCCTGAAAATTATGAAGCGGCGCCCAGCTGCCACGCCCGTTTGTAAAGTCGGACTGGCACTCGAGTGTCGCTTCGTAAACAGAATAATTGCTGCTGCGCAAAGGAGAATAAATGGCATTAACAGCAGTTTCAATCTCAGCAGCGGTATTGAAAAACGTTTCCACCGCAACAGATTTTGGTTCTTCTTTTAGTACATCCTCGCAGGAGACAAGCAGACTGCAACCCAGTACGCTCAATACAAAAAGTCCTGTTTTGTATAGAATGTTCAAATGTTTGATCAATAAAATTTTCATATAGGATATTTTCTAAGTGAGGCTTTTTCAAAATAAAAACATGAGCTTTTTCTAGAAACCAACGCGTAAACCGATAGTCACCGTTTTGGCTATAGGGTAACTGTAAAAATCTACCCCTTGCATCGTAGAGTTGCTTCCTCCCTTTGAGTTTACCTCGGGATCCCACCAGGAATACTTTGTGAGCGTAAGCAGGTTTTGTGCACTGGCATACAGCTGAGCTGTCCTTATCCATTTCGCTTCCCATTTTTGCAGCGGAAAATTGTAGGCCAGCTGGATGTTTTTCAGGCGCAAATAAGACCCGTCTTCCAGATACCGGTTGGAAACCCTCGCATTAACGCTGTTGCTGATAATCGGATATTTCGCGTTTGTATTGGAAGGGGTCCAATGATTTTGATAAACCTCCTTGGGCATGTTTAGCCCAAAACCATAATCGATGGTGCTGCTCATGCCGCTGGTGTTGAACAGCTCATTTCCGCTAACACCCTGCACAAAAAGAACGAGGTCAAAGTTTTTATATGACATACTGGAATTGATCCCGTAGATAAAATCCGGATTCGGGTTGCCTATATAGGTTTTGTCTTTGATCGTGATACTGCCATCCCCATCTGTGTCCTTGTATTTTATTTTACCTTTTTCATCATAACCGTCCTCCACATAACCCCAGAACTGACCTATTGGCCGGCCCTCACGCAAGATATTTGTCACATCATTGATCACCACCACATTGACATTACCTCCCAGAACATCCAGTCCGTCATTCAACTTCACCACTTTGTTGCGATTGAAAGAAATATTGGCATTCATGTCCCACTTAAATTCTCCCGTCAGGATACGCCCGTCCAGCCCCAGTTCAAAGCCTTTATTCTGTACTTCTCCAATGTTCCGGATCGTGTTACTGTATCCCAGGGATGAAGGCAGCGGTACACTGTTGAGCAGATCCCGCGTGTTTTTTACATAATAATCTGCTGTAACGATAAGCCTGTTTTTCAATATGCCCAGATCAACTCCCACATTTTTTTGCTCGGTCGTTTCCCATTTTAAATTTCCTGGTAGAGTCGTTCCAGGGCCGTAGGTGCTGTACAATGCATCACCAAAAACGGTTTTACCGGAATTAAGCTGGTTCAGTGTTGCATAGGCATCAATGGCCTGACTGCCCGTGCGCCCCCAACTGGCCCTCAATTTAAGGTCGGAGATCAACGGGTTGTTTTTCAAAAATTCTTCACTGGAAACACGCCAGGCGAGTGCAGCCGACGGGAAATAACCCCACTTATCGCCTTCGCTGTACTTGGACGCTCCATCCCTGCGTATGCTAATCGTGGCAAGATATCTGCTGTCGAAAGAATAATTCAGTCTTGCCAGATAGGATAATAGCACGGACTTCGTGTAGTCCGATCTTGGAATACCCGGGGTAGCAGCAGAGCTAAGATCATAGGTCTCGGTTACGTTACTCAGAAAGCCGACTCCGCTTCCGGACAATGCTGTGGACAGAAAATCCTGATAGGTAAAGCCAGCTACCGCAGCAATATTATGTTTTTCTCTGATGGTCTTGTTGTAACTGATTGTATTTTCGCTCAATAAGCTCGTGAACTGACCTGTAGATACCGATGCGGCCCCGCTTGACCGAACAAAATTCCGGCTCGTGTAATTATCTGAACGATCGTCCCGGTTTTCAATGCCACCCGCAATTTTAATGGTTAGTTCTTCAATAGGCTTAAAAATAAACGCCGCATTGAGTAAAGCCACATTTGCTTTTGTCTTGTTGTTTTGTTCATTAATAAAGTTGATCGGGTTGATCAGATCGGTGGCGACAAAAGGATAAGCAGTGGCCAGGATCCTGTAGCTGCCATCTGCGTTATAGGGGGTCAGAGAGGGTGGCGCGCCTATGGCCGAGGAAATCATGGAAGTACCGCGGCCACCGCCCTCACTGTCTTTCCTGGATGTAACCAGCCGGCTTAAAGTCCCGGCAAAATTGACACTGAATTTTTTACTGATTGTGTGACTGATGTTGGTCCGCAAGGAATATCTGTTGTAATCGCTCCCTTTCACAATACCATCCTGATTAAACGTGCTTCCGGAAATAGAAAAGTTCGTTTTTTCATTTCCTCCACTAACATTCAAGGCGGTTGTTTTCATTGATGTCTGCCTGAAAATGAGGTTCTGCCAGTCGAACCCTTCTCCCATTCCATCTATCTGAGCCTGGGTAAAATAAGGGTTCAGTTTGTCGTTGGCCGCCTGTTCGTTATAAAATGTTGCGTACTCGGTTGCATTCATCATATCAAGCTTCTTGCGGAGCTTTTGTTCACTATAACTCGTTTCAAAATCAACCCGTGTTTTTCCTGATTTCCCCTGTTTTGAAGTAATCAATATAACTCCGTTTGCACCTCTCGATCCATAGATTGCCGTGGCAGAGGCGTCCTTCAACACTTCCATACTTTCTATGTCAGCGTTATTCAAAATCGTCGGATTACTGCCGCTGATCGGAAAACCATCCACCACATAAAGTGGCTCATTGCTGCCGCGAAGCGAATTTGTCCCCCTGATACGCACGCTGATACCACCACCCGGCGCACCCGTATTCTGCAAAACCTGAACCCCTGCCGCCCGGCCGGAAAGAGCCTGCAATACGTTAGTTGCCGGATATGCGTTCAATTCTTTTGACTTCACCTGGGAAAGCGAACCTGTCAGGTCACTCTTTTTAACCGTTCCGTAGCCAACCACTACGATTTCATTCAGGCTTCTGTTATCTGTCTGAAGTGATACATCTATGGAAGTTTGCGAACCAACTGCCACTTCTTTTGACATATAGCCGACAAAACTAAAAATCAATACAGCGTTACTTTCAGGTACTTCCAGTTGGAATGAGCCGTCCGCGTCTGTGGTCGTACCACGTTGCGAACCCTTCATGACCACACTTACCCCTGGTAAGCCCTCCCCTTTTTCATCTGTTACCTTACCTTTCAGATTCAGATCCGTTTTCTCCGGCTCCCCCGTTTTGCTCATTAGAATTAATTCCATTCGCTTATCGATGGCGGCTCTCGCTGGACTATAACCGGTTCCTTTCATATCAATTGCTACCGGATTTACAACAGATTGAGGCGCTTCAATTCCCTCGGGTTTCTTTTTTATAACAATTGTTTTATCAATAATACTAAAAGTCATGGGCTGTCCCTTCATGACTTCATCCATGATCTCCTGGACGGATCCGGCACGGACGTTAATTGTAACTCTGTTTCCCTTTTTTACGACCTTGTTGTCGTAAAAGAATTTATAGCCGCTTTGCTGTTCTATGAATGAAAAAACCTCGGTAAGCGGTTTGTTCTTCACCGTCATGGCAATTTTCTGGGAAAAGCCTGCTGCTGATACATGAAGGCATAGTATCGTTAGAATAAAGGCCGTCAACTTCATCACCAATAATATTTTAGAAAAATAACGCCTATACATATACGGCATTTTTCTGTGTACAAAAATTTGCATACTTTTGATCAGGTTTGGGATTAAAGATTGTTTTTACGCAATAACAACAATGACCCTCTTTCCGCTTTTCGCGAAAAGGGCTTTCAATTCCGGGCACATCCGCCGTTTCAGGTCGCATCTGAAACGGCTTTTTGTTTTCGGAAGATCTGACAATCACACTTTACTATTTCTTCATAGATTCCGGGTTTAAGTTTTTAACAATTTGGGTTTAGACCTAGTCAGTCACAATTATTTTTTTCCCTTCCACGCGAAAATGGACATCTCCCATTTCCAGAATTTTCAAGACTTTGGACAAACGGGCAGTTCTCTCAATCTGCCCGACGAATTCGTGGTCTTTGATCGGCGAGCCATAAACCACCTCCATGTCATACCAGCGTGAAAGCTGTCGCATCAATTCTGGCAGCCCTACATTATCGAACCGGAAAAACCCATTCTTCCAGGCAACAACGGCACTTGCGTCAACTTCTTTCACGTTAAAGCTGCTGGCCTCAGTTGCCTTTCGTCCCGATGCAATTAGCTGAGACTGCTGACCGGGTCGTAGTAAAATGCCCTTTTCTAAGTTTCCAGCCATCCTGACTTTGATGCTCCCTTCGACAAGGGTTGTCTTGATATTTCCTTCGTCCTTGTAGCTATTGATATTAAAATGAGTACCAAGAACCTCGACTAACTGATTCCCTGACAATACTTTAAAGGGAACCCTTTTATCACGAATCGTCACCTTGGCAACTTCAAAATACACTTCACCCATAATTTCCACCACCCTATCATTCTCCGGAAAACTAGTTGGAAAACGAATGGAAGATGCTGCGTTCAACCAGGCTTTGGTGCCGTCTGGCAACCTTACCTGATACTGTCCCGCTTTTGGCGTCGTGATCGTATTATAACTTAAATCTTTACTGCCAGTTTTCCTGCCCAAGGGCTGGTACACCACCTCACCGGAACTGGTTTTCAGGATCGTCATATTCCCCTCCCGGGCAAGCTCCCCGTTTTTTTCTTTATCCAACATAATCTCGGCACCACCGGCCAAGGTAAGAATGGCTTTATTGTCACCAGGGGCTGTGTCGGCAGCATAGGTGATCTCTTTGGCTGTGGGAACCTTGGGCTGGTTATAGAAAAAATAAGCGCCCAGCGAGCATAGCAATAGTATGGACGCTGCGATAGAAGTATATCTGAACATCCGCCTCATTTCGCCGGTTTCGACCGTTTCGGGCAGTTTGTAAACCGGTAGCGCTTCCCAAACTGCATCCAAATTGGTCTCCAGTTCTTCTGCACCAATCGCCTTCCGGTCCGTTTTGGCCAAATCCAGGTACCAACTTTCCAGCAGCGATTTCTCCTGCTCGGTCAGTGTACCTTCCCGGTATTTTTGAATTAATTCCTTTGCCCGTGACAATTCCATTTTCGCCGATTTACTGCTTGTGTAAGTAAGACGGCCTGGAAGACTCCTGGTAGTAGAAGAATATCAAAAAAAATTAAAAAAATTAGATGAAAGTTAAAAACACAGTGATTATGAATGCAATATCCAGTTTCACCCGTAAAATATGCAGTGCGTTGTTTACCTGTTTTTTAACTGTTTTGTCAGAAATATGGAGTTCGTCCGCGATTTCGCTGTACGACAGATTTTTCTTTCGACTCAATTCAAATACCGCTCTCATTTTCGGAGGAAGCAGTGCAATTTCTCTCTCAATGAGCGCTGCCAGTTCATTTTCCCTTAACTGATGATCAGTAACGCATTCGCCTTCTTCGATAAATGTAGCAAGAGAATCAATATAGCGTTCCTCCACTTTTTTGTGCGCGATCACATCAAAAATGCGGTTCCGTATTGCCCCATACAAATAGGACGACAGGCTGACTTTCAAAACAATTGAATTCCTTTTTGTCCACAAAGCTGTGAAAAGCTCCTGCAACACATCCTTGGTCTCCTCCTCGCTGCCCAAAATCCTGTAAGCATGCATAAACAGGACACCCTTATAACGCTGATATATCTCTCCAAAGGCCTGATCGTCGTCCTCTGAGATGAGCGTCATTAACTCCAAATCGCTATATTCCTGATAAGCATTCATGGGCACCAAAAAGACAAATATATAATAAAATAGTTATATATATTGATCCGACTCTTATCAAATTGTTGTTTTGATTTTGAAAGGTGCTAACGAAAGTTGGTTGTGAATAAAAAATTTGACCCCTAATTTATCAGGAAGTCCTCTCGTGCAAGACCTACCAGCGCTTCCATGCGCTGGTAGGTCTTGGTCCTTGATACTCTCTAAAAGCATTTCATTATTTTTGAACATGGCCAATACTAATTCTCCTCCTTGCTGATACTGTATCGGAGCGATACCAGACCTGTCGTATAGGTTTTGCTGCTTAAGAGTGTAAGCTGAATGCAGTCGCGGGATTGGCCAAACAAAAGTCTGCCACCGCCAAGCAGTATCGGCTGCACGGATAGCCATAACTCATCGACAAGGCCTTCATTCATCAGCGCCTCAGCAAGAAAAGCGCCACCGTATAGCCAGATATCTTTACCAGGCTGTTCCTTAATTTTGCGCGCTTCCGCCATTGCATCCGTTGTAGTCACGTATAAAATGGGCCTGATCATAGTAGCCGCTTAGGTAAGCGACTTCCGTCACTGAGATATGAAATGTTTCCAAAATCTACTGCTTAAAATAGCTACTCGCATCCAAAGGCCTTATATCAGTCAGTGTACCTTTGTAATGTCTAAGTTCCTTAGGCTGATACGGATGTTTCTTAATTGCCTCTTCATTAATATCAATACCCAAACCAGGTTTGTCGGAAATGAACATTTTCCCTTTTTCAAACCGGACCTCTTCGGTAGATATTTCCGATCGCCAGGGAACATCACTGCTCATGGTTTCTAAAAGATAAAAATTCGGTAAGTTTCCTGCCAGTTGCAGTGTTGCCGCATTTGCAACAGGACCACTTGGATTGTGAGGACAAATAGGAATGTGATATGCCTCGGCCATTGCGGCTATCTTCTTTATTTCCATGATGCCTCCCGCGTGACTAACATCCGGTTGAATAAAATCTGCTGCTTTCAGGTCAAACAGGCTGCGAAACTCCCACCGGTTATAGAGCCGTTCACCAGCCGAAACAGGAACAGGAACGCGCCGTTTTACTTCGGCAAGCCCCTCAAGATTTTGTGGTGGAATAGGTTCTTCATACCAAAGAATATCGAAGTCCCCAAGCGCCTGACCAATCCGGACCGCCGTTGGGATATCAAACCTCCCGTGTGCTTCGATAATAATATCTGCCTTATCTTTGATTGCTTCTGAGACAGCTCCAATACATTCCAGGGCATCGTTCAGTTGTTTACGATCGATCTGCAGATAAGCCGATCCGAAAGGATCCCATTTCAACGCACTAAATCCCTGGGAAACAGCCTGCCGCGCCTTTTCTGCAAATTCATCGGGTGTGTTGGCCGGAGCAAACCAGCCATTTGCGTAGCAGGCGATTGAATCTCTCACTTTCCCACCAAGTAACTGGTACACAGGCACACCCAGATCTTTACCTTTGATATCCCAAAGCGCCATTTCTATGGCAGAAATCGCGCTCATCAGTACGGCTCCTCCACGCCAGTAGGCATCCCTGTAGGCACTATGCCAGAATTCTTCAATACGGTGCGGGTCTTTACCGATCAACAGGCTCTCTAGTTCGTGACATGCCCTGGCCACTGTGTGTTCCTTATATTCCAATGTGGCTTCTCCTACACCATGAAGTCCGTCCACATCGGTAAAGATTTTTACAAAAACCCAATTTGTGCGGTACGCATGGCAAATGTAAGTTTTGACAGCAGTAATTTTCATAATTTGACTATTTTCTGAAATGGAAAAATTTTTGTGTTTATTCTCTGAGCTCTGTATGCATCTGGAACATACCCGCTCCGGCCCAACCAGACAACATCGCTTTTTTTATTCGCTGACATAATCCTTTTTGAAAAAAAATCCTGTCGCAATTGCCGCGGAACAACCCGCTAAAATGTAACCAATAGCTAATAATGAAAGTCCATTTTCCATACCCAAAACGGGTTTAAGATAACCAAGCATAGCCGGCGACAAGGAACCGATCAGAAAACCGAACATGACAAACAACCCTACGGTAATCGATCGGCGGGCAGGTTCCACAAAATCAAATAAAGTAGCATAGATATTGGCATCATAAAATCCTCTGAACAAACCAAAAACGGCCAGCGCGAAATATGTCATATACAGACCATCTGCCTGCGCCATCCATACGATGAAAGGTGCTCCCGCCAGCAATGCCCCGGTTAAAATAACCATACGTGCTTTCTTATTGGTTAATACCCACGCATCGGATAATTTACCGGAAATCATAACACCCACAAAGGCTGCCGCATGATGGTAAAACATGGAAGAAAATCCGGCATCACGCAACGACAAATGAAATTTTTCATACAGAAATGTAGGCATCCAGGTCATGTAACCCACATTCACAAATATCATCCCCGCAAAAGCAAAAGTCAGTAAAAGAACTGTGGGCTTTTTAAAGAATGCCCGAACCCCCTCTTTTATCAGCTTTGATTCTTTCGCCTCTATTTTAGGTATCGAATTTTCCAGTCTGAAAGCAAGTATAACCGATAAGGCGCATCCGATTGAACCAAATATCACAAAGGAATATCTCCAGCCATAACGCTCGGCAATAGAGCCCACTAAAAAACCACTTACAATAACGCCTGCATATAGGGCCGTCTGGTGTATGCTCATGGCTACAGCCCTTGTTTTTTTATGATACTCACCGATGAGCGCATTAGCTGCGGGGGCGTAAAATGATTCTCCTCCCCCAACGGCAATACTTCTGAACAATATCAAATGCAGAAGGCTAATACTGTATCCTGTAAGAAAAGTGGCTATACTCCAGAATAGAAGACTCCCGGCAATCACCCACTTACGATCAAAGTAGTCACCAACAATGCCGCCTATTGGAATACATATACCTAGGCTAAACACAAATATGGAGGCTACCAGACCCAACTGACCTTCGGTAAGGCCCAGGTCCGTTTTAACCAGCGGGATTACGAAATTGAAAATTTGCCGGTCTGCCTGATTGAAGAAAAAAGCAAACCAAAGCAGTAAAAGTAATTCCCATTTATACCAGGGACGTTTTTTTAATCTATTTTCAGCTTCCATATTTATCGAAAATTAGCTCCGCCATTGATATCAATCGTGGCACCCGTGATGTAATCTCCCCCTTCGCCGGCGAGATATGCAACCGCCAACCCCACCTGACGAGGCGTGCCAAGTCCCAACGGAATTGATTTCGCCAGGTCATTCACCTGTTCCTCTCCATGCGTCTGAAATAACAACTCGGTCCCAATGAGCCCGGGAGCTACCGCATTCACGTTAATGCCAAGGGGAGCACCAGTGCGTGCCAAAGTTTTAACAAAACCAAGGATACCACTTTTACTGCTCGCATAATGTACATGACCGAACAACGCGCCCCGCTCGCCAACGACGGAACTGATACAGATGATACGCCCACTTTTCTGATTTGCCATGATTTTCATGGCTTGTCTGGAACACAGGAAAGTACTGGTCAGATTGGTATCGATGATTCTTTGCCAATCCACCAGTTCCGTTTCAAAAATGTCCTTCGGTTGATTGGTGCCGGCATTATTCACTAAAATATCCAACTGCCCAAATTTTTCAATGATCTGGTCAAAGAGATCCTTTACCTCTTTCTCCAGACGCACATCCGCTTTTATGATAATAACCTTTCTGCCCATTGCCTTTATTCTGTCAGCAAGCTGCTGAGCCTCATCATCAATTGCTTCGGCGTTTATAACGATATCCGCCCCTTTTTCAGCCAATACCAGGGCTATCCCTTTTCCAATTCCTTTGGTAGAACCCGTAATCAATGCAACCTTTCCTTCCAGTTCTGAATTCATTGTCGTGATTTATAAATAATACTAGATTACCCTGCTGTTATTATTTGCCTGATTTCTCATAAATCAGCACCGTAAGGCCATGCTTGCTCAACTTCACGCCGTACCCTTTACTACCCATATTTTCAAGCTTCACCTCCCCTGCTACGGATGATTCCAGAAATTTGTATCCGGGAACAGAAATTATTCCATCTACCTGGCCTTCCGTGCTTTGCGTGACGACAACTGCCATTTTATGCCCATTTACAAAGCTGCGGGCTTGTATTTTAGCATTATCAACGGAAAATCCGTCTGTATCCTGATATGTACCCGCTAACAACAGGGATTTGTACTTTTCCTTGATCTGGTTAATTGCTGCCAGATATTTTTGATAGCGGGGTGTCTGATCAATCAGGTCTCTGCACCGATATATTTCAATATCATTACGCAAACCTTTTAGAACGGTATGATTTACACGTCTCTCAATATCCGTATCATCCCGTATCTCCCGGTCCGAAATGATCACCTCAGGAAATGTGTACCGCGCCCAGTCAATAAAACTGGTGTTTCCTGTTGCGCCGTAGATATTGTGGATGTAATCCACGTGCTGAGCCGTTACGTCTGTGAACCATTCCGTCCCAATAGCAAAGTTCTTATCCCGCGTATCGATATGATCATGAACCATTTCAAGAGCCCTGGCTTTGTCGGCAATAATATGCGTATTAGGAATCGGAAATTCTTTACTCAAATCCCAGTTTGACGTACTTTCACCGTAACCTAACTGGTCAAAGAAAACACTGTTAGCCCCATACCCGATAGCCAGATCGGCCATTTCGATTAACTTTTTCTGCCATTTAGGATTTCTCGTGTCCGCGACAGCAAAGGTCCGCGAGTTATAACTGCCTGTAAATGTCCCGAGTCCTTTAAAACGATACGATTCGGTTATTTCCGATCCCGTGTTATCTTTAAAAACAAGCTCCTTTCCAGGCCCTGTGTTATAATATGCACTTTCCTTGTCTATGAGTTTTCCATTGAAGTAGAGCAACACCTTTCCTCCCCCCTTTTTATATTCGGCAATTGCCTTTTTCCAACCAGCATCACCGCCCTGTGCAGGATCCGTTGAATAATTCGGGTTGCCATTATCCATACCACTTTCCCACCACCCAAATGGAAAAACGGCGTCAGCGCCCACACTTTGACCAACACTTTTTATTCTATTCCCTAAGTCGGTATATTTAAAAAAGGTTTCTCCGTATTGATGCCTGAATATAATTCGCTGCCAGCTTTTCATTTCCTTCACCCATTGTGGAATTGTGTTATTTTTCCACCATGTATTTGCCCAGTTTCTATATATTTTGGACGTTTCGTGCCAGCTTCCCGTGTACGGAATGATTACGTTGGCATCGCAGCGCCACTTTTCACCTGCCATACAATTCGGATATTTGAACATACCTGCTTCCAGTTCTTTGAATTCTCCTTTGGCATCCGGGTACAGACGCAGACCGTGCCAGGTATCCTGAAATGTAGTGTCATGACTGCCGAAATACAATCCCTCATTGGCGGCAGGAAATGCAAAACAATTGGAGGCCGCACCGGAAGGATATTTTAAGTCCATCTGGCGGTAATATTGAGAGGGCGCCATGTATGGCGGGTTATTTCCCTTTTCTAAAATTTCCTTTCTGGGGTCCGGGTACAACTGGCCTCCGAAATAGGTCGTGAGCAGGCTTTGCCCTTTACTTAATTGCAGGTTTCCAACCAGCGGATAATGAAGTTCCCTGACAATGGTGTGGGGCTCGTTGTTAACCACCTCAGAAACAAAACGAACCTGATTTTCTTCCAGAATAACATGAAGGACCAGGCCTATTTTCACTTCATTATCCCTGGATTTCAAACTGCTATATGAAATTTTCAACTGATTACCTTCCCTGGTCACAGCAGGAATATTATCCTTGGTAACCACTTCGATCTCCTTTTCTTTTTTTGTATCGTAATAAAGCCTCCAAATGGGTCGACCAGATGCATACTCGTGTCCAGTGCGGATATTTTTCAGCGATTTCAGATTGCCGCTGGGGTCAAAAGAAATCTCTATATTATCATTCCTTAGCGTAAGTGGAGACTGGCTTAAAGCCATTACAGGCAAGCCGATCAGGGCCAACATGACAATTAATTTACACAGTTGCTTTTCAATGTTTTTCATCTTATCATTTTAAATGTAATTCATAACTTCCTTAAAAGTACCCTTCATTCTGCTCCTCAGCTATCGGTCCGCCATTTTCTATTCTGTCAATATGTTCCTGCGGTATAGGACGCAGTTTATGGAAACTTTTCACAAGAGGGGCTGCAATGGGATTAAGTGCTTTTACTCTGTTCAGGAATGTTTCGGTACGCACCAGGTCAAACCACCGATCATTGTCGCCACCCAGTTCTCGGGCTCTTTCTTCAAGAATAAAATCCCGGAGTTTTTCAAAACTGTTTATTTTATCCTCAGTAATCAGCATCTTATTTCCTGTCCCGGTAGTAAGTTCTGAAAACGCCCCGCCTTCGACCAGATAAAACTGCTTGGGTTTCGCCTCTCCTTGCTTATAGGCAGCCCTGCTTCTTACAACATTAATGAATTTCACTGCCGACTGATAATTTTTGTTTCTTCCGTGCGCTTCTGCTGCAATAAGGTATGTCTCGCCCAGCCACATCAGCGTAAAATCCAGCGTGCCATTTTGATCGTTGACGTTCGTCTTTCTGGGATCCAGATGATATTTATATTGAGGAAACAGCCTGGTTGTAAATTTATTACGCGGAAGCCACAAATATGGTTTTCCCCCAACCTGCCCGGCGGGAATATCCGGATTCATCGAAACATATAAAGCGGTGTCCCCTATGGCAAACCTGGCTTTCCCTACCAATTCTGGTTTAGGCGCGTCGCTTGCCGTCCATTTAGGAATATTATCCCCTCTATTGCATAACCAGGCCGTATTGAAGGACTTATAAAACCGGGAATCATTCTTACGGTTATACAGATCGTAAAAGTATTCGGTTGGACGCAGCCTCACATAGGGCAGTCCATATTCAAGGGATGGCTGTAATCCAGCAACAGTCTCATATTGAATGGTATAAACCCTACCCATTTCACTACCCGTACCATTGATCAGTCTATCCGTAGAATACTGGACAGAAAACAGCGCTTCTTTATTTTTCTCATTCTGCCAACCTCTCACGGCATCGTAATCAGCCAGGAGTCCGTCTTTAAAGGCGATTACTTTCTCGGCAAAATAAGCTGCACTGTCCATATCTGTATTTTTCTGGCCCCGATCCTCAGCCACCGCACTTCCACGTGTAAGGTATACCTTAGCCAATAAATGCTGAGCCGCAGATTGGGTTGGACGCGCATAATCCGGTTGAACAGCGGGTAGATAGTTTGCAGAAAATGTTAGATCCGCGATGATAGCCTTGTAGATTTCGGCCACTGAAGCTCTTTTTATTTCCCGGATTGCGCTGATGTTTTCATCCAGCAATAGCGGGGCCTTGCCAAAACTCTGTACAAGAACAAAATAATAGTAAGCGCGCAAAAACTTCACTTCTCCCAGGCGTTTATTTTTGCCTTCCTGGGTTCTGAGCGTAGATTCTCCGGCAATATCAGGTATTCGGTTTATAGCTATATTACAAGAATTAATCCCTTTATAGAAGTTTGTCCAGAGGGCACTAAAATTGGAATTCGCAGGCCCTATTTCGGAAGTATAAACATGAAATTCGTTTCCGGAAGAAACGCTGGTGGACTGCCATAAATCGGTTCCGAAATTACTCATTCTCACACCGCTTTCCGTTCCACCAAAGGCCCGCAGGGGAGCATAGGAAGCCCAAACCAACGATTCAATTCCTTTCTCCGTATTATAATACTCATAGCTAATTCCGGAAACCATTTCCTCCTTCAAAAAATCCTGGCAGGAAGTAGAGATCATTGCAATCAGAAGCAAAATGCTAATTCTATTTCTCATTTTCTTATCGTTTTATTTTAAAAGGAAAGACTTACGCCACACATGGCCGTGCGGGTGCTAGGTGTTGTAAATCCGGTTGCACCCTCAGGATCCGAGCCCATGTATTTTGTAAAAAGAAAGGGGTTCAACGCTGTTACATATATGCGTAATTGACTCATTCTCATGGCATTCAAAACCGTCTTTGGCAGCGTGTAGCCCAAGGAAATTTGCCTAACGCGAACAAATGAAGCGTCATGATAATTGAGGGCAGTAGAATTAAGTGGGACCTGCCTGCCATTGCGAGGTCTTGGATAGTCATTGGTAGGATTCTCCGGGGTCCAGTAATTTACATTGAGCCAATTAAATCTCCCTTCATACAACCCGTCCTGAAGATCGAAACCATCATTCAACTTCTGACCCATCCTGGCAAATACCATAAAAGAGAAATCGAAACCTCTGTCGGCAAACGTGCTCGAAAAACTACCGGACCATTTTGGAACTGCGGACCCAAGAATCACCCGGTCATCCTGATTGATTCTTCCGTTGCCATCGACATCCTCTAACTTAATTTCACCCGGAGCGAAAGTGCTTCCGTTTGCATTATACCCTTTAATTTTCTCAAGATCTTCCGGTGTATTTTGCCAGATACCGATTTTTTTAAAGTCATAGTGCGTAGCGACCGGCTGGCCAATAAACCACTTGTTGCCTATATCGTTTACTTTTCCATTTGCCAACTCCAGTATTGCCTCTTTATTTCTGGTAAAAATCCAGTCTGTCGACCAGCTTAACCCGTCCCTATTGTCCAGTATTTTTGCATTTAATGAAATTTCAATGCCTGTGTTCCTGGTCCTGCCAATGTTTTCGGTGATCTGTCCAAAACCTGATGCCGTAGGAAGCTGGCGTGAAAGAATCAGATCGGTTGTCAGCTGTCTATACCAGTCGATGGCTCCTGATATCCTGTAATTAAATAGTCCAAAATCCAGGCCAATGTCGGTTTGTCCTGTGTTTTCCCACTTAAGATTCGGATTGTATAATAAGTTGGGCTGGTATCCAAATGCCGGACTGTTATCATTGGCATAGCTCGTTCTGCCTAATGACCCAAGCGTTTGATATGGACTTATGGAGGTGTTCCCTGTGTTGCCGTGACTGGCACGCAGTTTCAATTCCGACAAAGGTGTCCATGACTTCAAGAAATCCTCCTCCGAAATATTCCACCCAACTGCAACTGAAGGGAAAAAGTTGAATTTATTTCCTTCTGCTAACCTGGATGATCCATCATACCTGCCTGTTAATGTAACCAAATACTTTCCATTGAAGCTATAATTAAAACGGCCCATGTATGAATTCAACCGCCATTTCTGATAATTAGAACCAAGACTGTTTATCGTACTTGCAGATCCCAAATTATACCAGAGCTGATACTCGTAAGGTAAGCCCTGCACACCCGCCGCGCTGGTTTCTACTACATCCTGTTCGACACTGTGCAGGAGCGTAGCCATCACTTTATGCTTCCCGGCAAAAGTCCGGTTAAAATTCAGCTGATTGTCCAGGGTATAATGAAAATTTTGACCCGTGCTGTAAGTTGAAGTCGGTAAACCTCCCAAAAGCGCAAGGCTTCCCTGAAAGGTTCCTGATCTGTTTAGTCGAAAATCCGGCCCAAAATTCAGTTTATAAGTCAATCCATCCAGCAACTTAGCCTCTACAAAAAAGCTTCCGTAAAAGTGCTTTGTCGTATGCTCGTTTTGAGTATTATTTAAACGGTTCACCGGATTGGATTGTGAAGTTTCGCCCGCGGGATAAAGAACAGGAACACCGTTGTCATCATAAATTGGAGCTAAAGGCAGCATCCGCAAGGCCTGCAGAAACGTGTTGGCCGTTTCGTTATTTTTATTAAATGACCCTGATAAAGTTCCGCCAAAGGTGATAATCTTATTCACCTGATGATCAACGGTCATGCGTATACTGGAGCGGGAATAGTCAAAACCCTTCAGTATTCCAGTATTCTTATAATACCCTCCTGATACAGAAAACCGTGTTTTTTCACTTCCACCCGAAAAACTAAGCTGGTGATCCAGTACCGTCCCGGTCCTCATCACTTCATTCAGCCAATCGAAAGAACGCACCTTGGCAGGATCATAATTTCCTTCCGCATCATAGGCCATCGCCACCGATTCAATGACATTAGGATCAGGAAAGTAAAATACGTTCTGATCCAATGCAAGCGAAGGCTTATCCGAATTGTAATTCCCGGTAGCTCTCCTTGCCTCTCTCCTGAATGCGGCAACCTGCGCTCCGTTCATCATGTCCAACCGTCTTAACTCCTTCTGCACGCCATAGTAAGCACTGTAACTTATCTTAGAGGGGCCCACCTTACCACGTTTTGTACTGATAATAACCACCCCATTGGCCCCTCTGGAACCATAAATTGCTGTGGCAGAAGCATCTTTCAATACTTCCATCGATTCAATGTCATTGGAATTGACGTCATTCAAATTGCCAATCAACGGAATGCCGTCTACGACAATCAAAGGTTGATTTGAGGCATTAATGGATCGGTTTCCACGTATTCTGATTTGAGGTACAGCACCTGGCGCCTGCGAGGTATTATAGACGTCAACCCCCGCCGCCATCCCCTGCAAAGATTGTGCAGCATTTAATGCCGGCACTTGCGCTAACTTTTTAGCACTTATGGAAGCTATTGCTCCGGTAATGTCTCGTTTTTGCTGTGTTCCATAACCGACAACCACTACTTCGTCCAGATTGTTAACGTCGGCGCTCATTATGGCATCGATAACAAGCCTGCCGTCCATAGGAACTTCCAGGGGCTGAAAGCCAATGAACGAGAATGATAATGTACCGCTATTGTCAGCTGCTTTTAACGAGTAATATCCTGTGGTATCCGTTTGTGTACCAATAGAACTTCCCTTTATTACCACATTAACAAAAGGCAATGCCGAGCCATTGGCGGCGGTCACCCTCCCTGATAAATTAGCTTGCTGCCCGTATGCGGACAAGAAGACAAACTTTAAAGAACACAGCAGAATTACGACCCGCCACCTTTCGGGCCAGCCCCGGAGTTTTCTATATTTCATTGGAACATATATTTGATTGGTTTTAAAACACCTTAATACAGAACAATCAGAACACTACATGGCTAAGTCCTGTAATCCTGACCTGTTTACTTGAATCTCATGCTTAACTTTTCGGCATTGCATCCTTTCAGGACACTAGAATCAATTATAAAATCTGCAACTATAATTATATTTTACAAATGTAGCATAAATTATATATTGTATACAATATATAATTTAAAATATTTTTTGAAGGGCTTATTGATCACTGTAAACGCCAGAACACCTCAGGGCTCGTGGAAATTCCACGAGCCCTGAGGTGTTCTATTCCGTCTCTTTGACAGGTAAGTAGCGTTAACTTAGTTGCCCCTGCGGCTTATTTGACTTATTAAATCTGCCTTCGCCGCGACACAGTGGGCAGTAGCAGCCTTTTCAACTGCGATAACATCCCTTTTATCCAAAGCTTTAATGATATTCCGGTGCTCTTCGATGACTTCCGCTAACCGATCAGGGCCATAACCATGCGTAAAGCGAAGCGTGTTAATAAGTTGCCAGTGCTTTTCCAAAATCTGCGACCCTTCCGGGTTATTTGCCACAGCATAAATGGTTACGTGGAAAAGCTTGTTTAGTTTTACGCAAAGATCATAATCCTTTTTTTTTGCAGCCAGTTCATACTTACCTTGTATTTGGATAAGCTCCTTAACATCCTTATCCTGTATATGATCGATGCTCTTAACAGTCAGGTAGACCTCAATCAGCTGGCGTATGTCATACATATTTTCCAGAAAACCCTGATCGATCTGCCGTACATGGGCACCTTTATTAGGTTCAATAATGATAAGGCCTTCGCCTTGCAGCTGCTGCAAAGCCTCTCTGATAGGCATCTGGCTAACAGAGTACCGATCAATGAGCTCAGCAATCTTAAGGCGCTTCCCAGAAGGAAAATAACCACTCACTATATCTTCTCTCAACTTCTCCCTTACCCGGGAGTACGTTGGGTCTGCAAGTTTCTCAACCAGACCAGCTTCTGTCGAATTCTTCAATTTCTATCGTTTTATTAAACAAATATAGTTAAGAAGAATTCAATATTGTATACAATTTTACTCCCTTGTAACTTCACGCATTTAAAATGAGCAATATCGAGTCAGTAAGACAGGAAGTGATAAACCGGAAACTATCGGATCTTCGCCCTGCTCGGTTTCTGACTACTTGCACCGCAATTTTTGGCTCCTTACAATTTTTCAATTGTTTTAACAATACGCTCGACTTTCGTATGATCTTTTTTGCTGAATAGTGGAAAATTCGGATAGCAAAACCACCTCGTTCCGTGCCAGATTGGTTCATCCCCACTTTTGGTGGTCATTCCGAATTTAGCAACAGTCTCCTTTTTAACAAGTCAAAACCGGCACGACCATACATTTGCCTTTCCATCGTTTTAATTTTATTTACATTACCTTCACAGGTTCATTACCCTAGGGTAAATTAAATGCGTCTTGGATCGCTTGAAAATCTTGTTTCATACTTTGGGCAAATCCTCCAATCCCTTTGAGACCCGAGTCAATGGCTTGTAAAATCCATCCATTTAGTTGATTACCAGCCTTTGTTTTCATTAGAAATCTGAAATGTCGCACCGGCTGTAGTACTTTGGTTAAGATATGAGACTTTTAGCAAAGACTAACTATTGTGTTCTTTTGCTTGAAGAAAAGCACATCTACATCTTTGAAAAACAGGATGCTGGCTTTTGAGGGTGTCCATAATAAATCTGGCAGCCTGGAAAATTGAACGATCTTTGACTTTTTGCCCATCATGATACCTGGTTTCTTCATGTTTTCGGATAGCGTTGTATAGGCTCCATTATACCTCCTGTTGTTGAAGCTCAGACCATAAGTTACGAAGCTGTAACGAGGGTTGTTGAATTAGCCTCTCTTTTATATATAACATGTACTTATCCAATTGATTGTAACTGGATTTTTTTGGCAGAGAATGGATAGCGATATATTTTTTAACAGTTTGTCTGCTCATCTTAAATTTTTGGGCAATTGACAATATTGATTGACCATCCGGGTAAAGTCGCTTCACTTCTTTGAATCTGTTCCGATACCGATCAGTTGAATCACTTTTAACAAACTGATCTTTAGGGCTCTTCTTACGATCATTGTATAATTTATTTTCTACTATGACTTCATCTCGGAGCTCCTTTAAAACACTGTATTCACGGTCTCCTATGTTTACAAAGCTAATTCTACCGGAAGGGTAAATTGCTCGGTAAGTGGTAAGGCATTGCTCAATGCAAGTACTTTGTCATTTGCAGGTACTACGGTATCTGGTGAAAAATATTGGAGCGCCGTTGTTTCTAGTGAACTGGTCCGGATGCCCTTAGACATAAACGAGAATTTACGGATTCCAATATTACACCCGAAGCCAAGAATTGCTGCGAAGAACAACTTCTCTTCCGGACGTTTGGGGATATTATCAATTCCGCTATGAATAAACGAAGAAATAAAGCCGGTTGCATTTTGGACGGTTGAAAGAACTTCGACCAATGGAATAACATATCCCTGGGAATAACAGAAACAAAATTGGATAGCCATCATGATGTACTATCCAATTTCAATTTCATCGCTTAATACAGTTCCCGTCGATCTATTTTCAAATTCATATAGAAACTGATTTTGTTCGGCAGCTTTATTTTTTAAACTCCAACCGTTGGTTATCCTTCAAAAGCTGTTCTCTCAATTTTGCATATTCAACATCCTGTACACTCGTTTTGTTGTCAATGGCAAGGATTGCCGCCGAAGCTGCACTTTGTCCCAGTATCATAAATACAGGTTCCATGCGTATCGAACCAAATGCAATGTGTGAGCTCGACATACAAACCGGCACGAGGAGGTTTTCACAGTCCTCCTTTTTAGGTACAAGAGAGCCATAAGAAATGCTGTATGGTACTTTGGCATGGACGCCAATATCCCCTTCGTTTTGCACAAAGCCATCCTCTTTCACATAACGCTGGGCGTTGTGTGAATCAAGAGAATAAGAGCCCATACCAACCGACTCTGAAACCGCCTTTTTACTCAATGTTTCATTTTCGGTCATGACTTCTTTGCCGATCATTCGACGTGCCTCCCGGATATACAACTGATGTGGCCAGCCGCCATTGTCCTTAAACTCATCCTTCGGAAGCCCCCATTTATTCATCTCAGCCCGAACCGCTGCCGGTACCGCTTCGTCATTACTTAGGTAGTACATCAGGCCCTTCTGGTATAGCTCATGCTCCTTGATAATCTCTTTTCTACGTTCATAGGTCGCTTCGGGGTAATCGTAATTTTGCCCTATAAAGTCGGTACTGAAAGGCCCGTGGTTGTTGGTATCTGTCTTCTTGTTTGGAATCGGATCATACTTCTCAAAAGTTTCCGACCATCCAGCTTTGTATACCCGCGCCAATAATTCATATTTAGAGCGATCATAACCTTCGGGTTTTGGAAAGGGAATGCGGTTGTCAGGATTGGACGACAAGCACATCCGGAAGCAATAAGCCTGAATTTTATTATCACCCTCTCCGTTTTTACCTATTTTTTCGCCGGAAACGTAAGGAAGCAATCCGCTTTGGGGATCTCCTTCTATTTTATATGGACTGATTTTTTTTTGAAAATAATGTTTGTGTTGAAAAACGCCTGCCTGAATACCATTCCACTCTTCATTGTAAACCGAATTAGCCTCTCGACCTACATGGTATTTCACCTTTGCCGAGGCCATCAGATCGCCCTCATAGGTGGCATCAATAAACATTTTACCTTTAAATACCTTACCGCTCAGCGTTTTGATCGAAACAATACGGCCATCTTTTTTTTCAACACCATTCTCCCGGTCCAACCATTCGTCCCGGTATATTTTCAAATTGTTTTCCTTGGCAAAATCTTCAAAAACCCTTTCTGCGATACGGGGTTCAAAAATCCACATGGTACGTTCTGCTCCATCCATAGCCGGCGTGCCTTGTCCCTTGTTACCGTATTCATCCTTCTTTTGCCACTCCCAGGTTTCGGACTTATCGTAATACATATATACGCGGTGGTAGAATTCTCGGGCCAATCCACCAATTACAGACTTATTACCCGTGTCGGTAAACCCCAGACCACCAGAAGAAAGCCCGCCCAAATGCGTATCAGGAGAAACGATAAGAACCGTTTTGCCCTGCTTCACTACCTGCACAGCAGCTGTAACGGCAGCAGAAGTCCCACCATAGACGATGACGTCGGCTTGGAAGAAATCCTCTTTTTTTTCATTGGCTCCACAGGATATCAAACTAAAAAAAAACACAGAAATTAAATACGTGAGATTAAGCTTCATTTCAATTTGAGGTTTAATGAAAATTTATTTGAAGTTCGGAACCATCATTACTGCATCTGCGAAGACCGTCCCTTTTGCATTCGTGTTAGAAATTTCTACAAATGCCTGGTTACCTTTAACCAAATCATAATTACCTATAAACACCCATTCACCCGAGGTTTGGCCGACAACTACAACATCAGCCGTTTTTATGGTGAGCTCCTTCTCTGCTTTTCCATTCGAAACCTTTAATGGAATAATATCCGCTAACCCCTTCAATTTGGGCAAATAAATGTACGTACCATAATTCCCGCTTTTCGGTATTTCGGGAGTAAACTTCACGGTCATTATTCCACTCGCTGTTGTATCCGATGCAAGTAAAGACGGCCCGTAACTTCCTCTTTTTGATGCAGTCCATTTACCGGTCACTTTCACATTCGCTTTATCATCGTTATCAACCAACACATGTTGAATACTTCCATTCGCAAGTGGATTACGCTTAATATTGCTTTGTAATATTGTCGTATTTACCTTTTGCACAGATGTCTTCCCATCAATAGCCATGGAAGCGGCTACCGCAGCGGACTGAGCCAGAACCATGAATACCGGCTCCATCCGTATAGAACCATAGGCAATGTGAGAAGCGGACAAACAAACAGGTACCAAAAGATTTCCACACTCCTTTTCTTGGGGTATGATGGAACGATAAGATACCGGATACGGCCCAAAACCACCCACTTCTACATTGCCTTCATTCTTCACCATTCCATTCACCACCAGTCTTTGTACATTGTGCGAGTCCATGGTATAAGCCGCCATACCCACGCCATCCGTAATCACCTCTTTACCCTGGCAATTGGCCTGCGTCATCACATAGCTACCAACCATCCTTCTAGCCTCTCTGATATACAATTGCGGCGACCAGTTTCCAGTCTCTGTATATTCATCTTTTGGATACCCCCATTGCAGCATTTCCTGGCGAAGCTCCTGAGGAACACGTTCGTCGTGTCCTACGAAATACAGAAGGCCTTTTGTATATACCTCATGATCCTTAATAATGGCGGCTCGCTTGGCATAATCCCCATCCGGATAATCGTAGTTCATGCCAATCATGTCTGTAGAAAAGCCATTGCGGTTGTTGATATCCGTTTTATGATTTGGCATCGGACTCCAAATGAAGTAGTCTATCAACTTCTTTCTTTGCGGTTGTTTCTTCATCAACCTTAGTAATAGCTCGTAACGGCTCGCGTCGTAACCCTCAGGACGTGTAATGGGTACTTGATTTTGGGGGTCAGAAGTCAGACAAATACGATAATTATAAGCCTGGGCTTTTTTATCCCCCGTCCCATCAGGAACAAGTTGCTCGGATGAAATTCCCCAGATTAATCCACTTTCAGGTTTACCGGGAATCTTATAGGGATCAATGCCATCCGGAAACTGGTGACCATCCATGAGTTGCACACCATTGATGGTTTCATTGTATACAGAATTTGCTTCCCTGCCAACAATATAGCTTACCCCTGATTTAGCAAGAAGGTCGCCCTCATAGGTACAATCCAGATACATGGTAGCCTCAACCTTCGTATTGGTTGATTTGGATGGTTTTAAACTATTTTCTAGTTCGATTACCGAGATATTCGTACCATTTTTAGAAGCGGCAACGATTCGTCGGTTGTAAATAACCTCAATTCCAGCTTCATCGAGATATTGCTGCAAATACTTTTTAGCAATGTGCGGTTCAAAAATCCAGTTCTCAAACTTACCATAGTGCTTACCCAAGCGCCGGTAAAAATCGAGAGATAATCCAGAAATTGCGTATTTATTTCCGATATCTGTTTGTCCCAGCCCGCCCGAGGTCATACCACCCAAGTGGGCTCCTGGTTCAATAAGTACCACCGACTTTCCCATTTTCTTGGCTGTATATGCTGCTATCACACCTGCTGCCGTCCCTCCGTAAATGCAGATGTCGACTTTGAGATTTTTCTTGGTATCTAAAATATCAGGCTTGTGTGCTGGTAAAGTAAACAGAATCAATAAAGAAAGGCTGATTACAACCGTTCTCGTTATATTTTTTTTATTCATGTTCATTAATTTTAGTATTTAAAATATGTGCTCCGAATCAAAAACTGAGAGGTTTCCAGATAATAGCGTCAGCAGAAATAACGCCATCTCCCTGAGCGAGAATCTCTACATATGAATTTTCATTAGCTTTCAATTCGTATTTACCCAGCGAAACCCATTCACCAGACGTTAAGCCTATTCGTTTAATGGATTTATCCGAAATAGTAACTTTTTTCAGACCATCATTTGTCCCAATTTGAAAAATCGTCTGTGAAGACCGTTTGTCTCGATCGGGGATGTATGCTAATATTTCGTACTGACCTGCTCGTGGTAATGTTGGCTTGTATCTTACCTTTGAATCCATACTTCCAGACAAAGTAATTAACAAGTCCTTGCCATACCCTCCTCCCCTTTTTTCCCAATCACCTATTATGCTTACGTTTGCAGCATCATCATTATCTACAAGAATTTCCGGCAGATTACCGTTTACCAGTGGATCTGTAAATAATGTTTTTTGAAGTTTTACAATATCCAGCTTCTGTACTTCCTGTCCATCATTTATAGCCTGAACGGCTGCGGTGGCTGCCGATTGCCCCAGAACCATAAAAACAGGTTCCATTCGGATGGAGCCAAATGCGATGTGTGATGCGGATAAACATACGGGAACCAGCAGATTTTTACATTCACTGGCTTTGGGGGTTATAGCTCGGTACGAAATAGGAAAAGGTTGCTTCACTCTTTCCTGCACATCTCCTTCATTTTTCACCATTCCGTTAATTACCAAGCGCTGAATATTGTGTGAATCCATCCCATATGCAGCCATACCTACCTGCTCGGTTGCCACCTCGGCTCCTTCACAGTGCTTTTGCGTCATTACCATTTCACCAACCATTCTTCTGGCTTCGCGCACATACAACTGATTGGAAAACCCGCCCAAATCTTTAAACTCATCCTTCGAATACCCCCAGGATTTCATTTCGGTACGGATATGACCAGGCACAACTTCATCATGGCTCAAAAAGTATAATAACCCCTTAGTATAGTCAACATGATCTTTCCATATCTTATTTCTTGTAGCATAATCCCCTTCCGGATAATCATAATTCGCTCCAATCATGTCGGTCGAAAAGCCCCCAAAATTATTGAAGTCCGTTTTTCCGTTTGGCATGTTTTTAATTAAAAAACCACCCTGATGGGCGACAGACTTTCGACCATCGGACAAACTATTCACTTTATAGCTGCTATGGATTGTTGTCCATGCCTCCTTTTTAATAATCCTAGAAAGGAGTTCATATCGTGATCGATCGTAATTAGCTGGCTTTGTAAATGGAAGAAGCTTTTCCCGATTCTGTGTAAGACACAAACGAAAATTATAGGCCTGTATTTTTTTATCTCCACTACCAGTTGGTAGCAACTGACCTGAATCAACGCCCCACACCAATCCGCTTTTTGCATTTCCTTCAATCTTGTAAGGATCGATGCCATCGGGAAGCTGATGAAAATCCGATACCTGAACACCATTATACGTCTCTCCGTACTGACTGTTACTTTCCCTACCAATTGTATAAGATACACCTGATTTTGCCATGAGGTCCCCCTCATAGGTACAGTCAATGAACATTTTGGCCCGAATGATTCGATTTGTTCCGGATGCTGGTTTCAAAGAATTTTCAACAGTAATTTCCTTTATCCAAGCTTCATCCTTTTTCACATCGATTAGCCGGTAATTTTTCACAATAGTTAGCCCTGCTTCTTTAATTAAGTCGGCATATACCTTATCGGCAACATGTGGTTCAAATGTCCATTGCTCAAATTTCCCATAATAGGCCCCTATCCTGCGGTAAAAATCTTTCCCAAGACCAGTTACCGCATATTTATTGCCGATATCTGTCGCCCCCAGTCCACCGGTGGTAAGCCCTCCAATGTAATTACCTGGTTCAATGACGATGACAGATTTGCCCATTTTCTTTGCCGTGTAGGCGGCTACAATTCCAGAGGAACTACCTCCATAAATGCATATATCCACTTCTTCCGTGTTCTGAGCATAACAGGTTACACTAACAAAATAGAACAGGCTGAGAATTATCGATTTTTTTTTCATAAAAAATATTGAAAAGAGTTACTGCACCGCAAGTTTCATAAACTCGTTGTGCAGTAAGGTCCTTAATAATTAGGATTTTGAGTCAATTGAGGATTCACTTCCCTTTCGAGGCGAGGGATTGGCCATACATTATCACGTTTTTTGTCATATGCGCGAATTTCGATCACCCGCATATCCTTCGCATTGGTAACATTATCGTAATTTGGCGTTCCATTTTCATCAATTTTTGGTGCATTTGCCAAAAAAGCATTACGAATTCTACCTCTAAGAGGTCCTTTCATAGCATCCTCCCCTATATTCCACCGATGAACATCGAACAGACGTAAGCCTTCTCCTGCAAATTCGTATTTTCTTTCTTTTCTTACAGCTGAACGCAATTCAGCTTGCGTTTTCCCAGCCGTAATGGGTGGCATGTTAACCGTTGCTCTACCTCTAACAGAATTTATCGCATCATAAACAGAACCGTCCAGTTGGTTCAGTTCAATTTTAGCCTCTGCATAATTTAAAAGTACCTCTGCATAACGGAACATAATGATATCCAGATCACTGTTATTAATATCGGGAAAGTCTGCAATGTCGGTATACTTTCGCCATAAATATCCAGAAAAGGTGGCATAAGCGTGGGTTGCTTCTACATTTTGCACTCTTCTTGCAGGAGTGGTATTGTAGTCCCATGTCATAAGGCTATCCGGATGAGTTTCAAACATATAGTTAATGAAGCGAGTTTGTGGCACTACTACTGTATGATTAAGACGTGGATCACGGTTAGCAAAAGGCTTTTTGGGGTCAAACAGAGGGGATTTATCGATAGATATACCATCTGTACATTCATAAGAATCCACTAGTGACTGAACCGGAATTTTGTTGGAATGCCCCAGCGCAATACGCGAACCATTGAAACGCGGAATACTATGTATCATGGTTCCTTTCAAATATTGTACTGAGAAAATAATTTCCTTTGAGTTTTGCCCAGCATATTGGAACAGTTCAGGATAACTTGCATGCAGACTGTACTTATTTAATTTTATCAAATCATCAGCAGCCTTAGCCGCAATTTCCCAGCGACCATTATATAGGGCAACCCTTGATTTTAAAGCCAAAGCAGCGCCTTTATTAGCACGCCCCTTATTTGTCGTATTTGTCTCCGCCAGTAATGCAGGTACAACAGCATCCATTTCAGACAGAATAAAATCTGTGATCTCAGCTTTTGTGTTTCTAGGTATCTGTGCTTCTGCGAGTGTCAAAGGCTTGGTCAAAAGTGGGACTCCACCATACATCTCATTAAGAAAGAAGTAATAATAGGATCTCAAAAAACGAACCTCCGCTATGAGCCGTTTATACTTTGCTTCCTGAATAGTCGCTGCGAGCGGTTCGGATTTGGAAAGTATGTAATTGCACCGCCCAACTCCCCGGTAAAATGCGGACCAATAACTAGAAGACATCCCATTATCGGCATTGGCTATACCTAGTCCCAGATTCTGCAAAGCACTGGTATTTCGATCCCAACCAATATCTGAGGCTGCTTCCAGCATTGGGAAAAATGGTCCTGTCACATCACCACTTCCTCCGTACCAAAGTGTATTGTACGCGCCTGTTACAGCAAGATCCAACTCGGCCTCGGTTTTTAAAAAGGTTTCATCCGAAGGATTATTCAGTGGAAAACGTTCGAGGTAATCACTGCACGACCAATTCCCAAAGCAGAAAACTGCAAATAATGTATATTTTATAAATTTCATGTTACTCAAGTTAATCCGTTTAAAATCTTACATCTAACCCAACTGTGAATACCTTCATCTGCGGATACCATCCAGCATTACCAACGGGTGCTTCTACATCAAACCCAGGCCAGAACTTATCCAATGTAAACAGGTTCTGTCCGCTGGCGTAGATTCGTAAACGTTGTATTTTGTCTTTCAGTAATGTCTTAGGAAAGTTATACCCAACCTGAACGTTCTTAACCCGCAGGTAAGAACCACTCTTCAGCCAGAAAGATGAATTTTGAATGTTATTACTTTCGTTAAAAGCTAGTCTTGGGAATTCAGCGTCTGTATTGTCAGGTCTCCAACTATCCTTTTGGTTTTCCTGAATTGAACTACCTTCAAAAAAAGGCATAATACCATGACCTGTCAGATAGTTATCAACTTTGCCTACCCCTTGAAGAAAAACAGAAAAGTCAACCCCTTTATAGCCCAGGTCAATATTGGTACTATAAGTATACCGCGGTACTGGACTTCCTATCACTTGCTGATCCAGGTTATTAATCAAGCCATCACCATTTAAGTCTTTATATTTTATATCTCCCGGAGCGACATTTCCAAACTGTTTGGCATGTCCTTTGACTTCTTCAGCAGTTTGGAAAAACCCATCAGCTACATAACCAAAGAAAGAGCCCAAAGCATAGCCCTCATTATTAACCTGTCTGTCTGTTCGCAACACACCCCTCATATCCACAACTTTATTTTTTACATCGGATAGGTTAACTGTAACATTGTAATTAAATTCTCCAATCCGATCCCGATATCCCATTGTAAGATCCCAGCCTTTATTATCCACAATTCCAGCATTCTGATACGGCGCCGTTAATCCGATCATAGTTGGAATATCCAAACGCAACAAAATATCGTTGGTTCTGCGTTGGTAATATTCAGCAGTCACATTGAATTTCGACCATAAGGTCAGATCCACACCAATATTTGATACGGTCGTCGTTTCCCATCTAATATTGGAATTGGCCATTTCATTGAGTGATGCACCTGTTGTATTGAGGTTATCAAAAACATAATTACTGTTGCCTATGCCAACAAAAGCCGCAAATGGATACAGGCCAATATTCTGATTGCCCAATTTACCCCAAGATGCTCTAAGTTTTAGGTCTGTTATAGTCTCACTCAGGCCACTCATGAAAGGCTCCTGTACGATACGCCAACCAGCTGAAAAGGAAGGAAATATCGCATACTTGTTCCCTTTTGCAAAACGAGAGGAACCATCGTACCTGGCATTTGCTTCAAACAAATATTTGTCTTTGAAATTATAATTAACGCGGCCAAAGTAAGACTGAAGAGCCCAATGTTCCGCAGAGCCGCCAGTTCTTTCATTTAAGCGATTCCCTGAACTAATTTCCTGATAATTAGGCAAAATAAAGACTTCTCGATAGGCCGATATCCAGTTATTTCGCTGATCTTCCCGTTGAAATCCCCCCAAAATTGTGAGGTGGTGGTCAGTTTTAAATTTTTTATCAATCGTGACCAACGCCCTTACGTTATTATACCATTCCTTGGAAAATACTTCTTCAAGAGAATTTCTGGATGGAACTGCAAAGCTAGGTGACCCATCCCAGCGATAGGTTTGCACTGTATTTGAGAAGCTTTTCGTCTGAGGTAAATTAAATTTCGGCGCGTATATCAAATTCGCAGTTAGCCAGGAAGTTGGCTTATAGGCAAGATTAAGATTTATTATCGAGCTGATTGCAGATTCTTGATTCAGTCCTCCATCTTTCGCACGAGCCAATGGATGATCGCCATTCCAACCTTCACCATACTTCCCTGTAGATAAAACACCAGCCTGATTAGCAGGTATACGTCGCATCCAATGGAAGATGTAGCTAGTTCCTGAAGAGGGTTCAATAAGATCAGTCTTTCTCAAAAAGATGTCCATGGAAGCATTCAGCTTACTATTGATCTTTACATCTGTATTAACCCGAAGATTGTATCTCTTGAAGCCTGTATTCGGAATAATACCATTTTGATTTAAATAACTAAATGAACCAAGGACTTTCACCTTGTCTGTACCCCCGTTCATTCCAATATAATGATTTTGCATAAAACCGCTCTTTTTAAGAGTCAACTTTTGCCAATCTGTATCTGGAAATTGATCCCGATCTGTTGGCCCCTTGGTAATGTAATCCTGCACTTGTTGGGCAGTATAAAGTGGACTTCGTCCAGTATTGGTATAAGCTTCGTTGATCAGATTCATGTGATCAAGCCCATTTACAACATCAGGTCTATCCGTAGGTGTCTGCCAGCCAGCATACATGTTATAATTTACGCTAAGCCCTTTTTCGCTCCCTCTTTTAGTGGTAATGAGTATTACACCATTGGCCGCTCGTGAACCATAAATAGCGGCAGAAGATGCATCTTTCAGTACAGATATACTCTCTATTTCATTTGGGTCAATGTTATTCATATTGGATTCTACACCATCTACTATTACCAAAGGATTAGAATCTCCTGTTGTTCCTACCCCACGTATCCGAAGATTACCTCCATCTCTACCAGGTTGACCTGAGCGCTGGGTAACTGTCAAACCTGGAACCATTCCTTGCAAAGCAGATGACGTTTGTCCGGCGGGACGTTTGACAAGTTCCTCTGCCGTAACCACCGAAACCGATCCTGTCAAGTTCACCTTTTTCTGTGTTCCGTAACCTACTACAACAACCTCAGAGAGCGTTTTATCTTCCGGAATCATATTAACTGTAAAAGCAACCTGCCCGCCGATAGTCAGTTCCTGAGTTCTAAAACCAACAAAACTGAATACGAGCAAAGCCTCATTATTTGTATTCGCAGGTAGTTCTAGCTGAAAAAAACCTTCTACATCCGTAGTGCTTCCAATCTGTGTACCCTTCAGTACCACACTCACACCGGGCAAACCCTGCCCTGCTTCATCAAAAACCTTTCCTGAGACACTCTTTTTAGGATTAGCTTTTTCGAGAGGCAAAACTTCTGGCAGATGATTATCCGCCCTCTTCAAAATAATGATCTTCCCCGATACCTCATACTGCAACCCCAACGGAGTGAAGATTTGGTCCAGTACTTCATCCAAAGGCCTATCCTGAACAGAAACGGATACTTTTCGGGTTGATTTGATCAGTTTGGAGCTGAATACAAAATGTACATCTACCTGCTTTTCCAACTGGTTCAATACCTTTTTCACTTCACTTCCACTGGCAGTGATCGATATTTTCTGACTCAGCAGTGACTGGGCCCGGCCCTCCCGCGCATAACTCGTTCCTAAGAACATGAGGGCAATCATGAGTTGGGTTGCTGTTATTCGCATAGTCCACAGTAGTACCTGGCGGTACTTTAAAGGTTTTTTCATAGATTTGATTGTTTTGTTAAAATGGAAAAAGTTGGCAAAGCAATCCCCGCCTCCACCTGGAGGATATGATGCCAATCATAGCAGGGATAAATTCAGAGTCGGTAATGCGGGAACATTGCCGGCTCTTTTTTTGGGGTTAGTTCCTGTTTCGTATAATTTTTAAAGTTTAGGGTTTGAAATTGCTATTGACTATTGGCGGAAATGATCTATCTCGACAATTGGTTTCTTTGTTAATCCGTACCCTTAAAGAATGGGTATATCGTTAATTTTTCATTTACTCGTAAATCGTACTGGTAAAAGTGCAACTGAATCGTTTTCATCTACTCTTCCACTACCTCATTCCATTTTTTTAATTCGTAATTGAAAATTATTAATTCCTACAACCTCGACTATGAATGATAACCTGACCATCCAAAATCTCATATTCTGCTTCCACAGCTTTACATATAATGCTGAGTTTTTCATGTAGCGGCTGGTTATCCAACTCTGCCGTAAGCGGACAACCACTCAAAACGGACTCATCATAAATGATGTCAATTCCATAAGCTTTTCCAATGCTGGCAAATGCCTCACTGGCTGGAGTATCTTCAAATGTAAAATATGGTATTTGAGATTTAGGGAGCACCATCTCTGGCTTTTCAATCAGCGTTTTCACCATCCTGACTGCTTGTCGCTCGAAAATAATTTTTTGATTGGGTGATAAAATGATCCCTTCCAATTCGCGTCGGGCAAGTTTGTCCTGTAAATGAGGATCAGATTTTGCAAATACGGACACCCTTCCCGTTTTTACTTCTACGGTAACTTCTTTAGAAGACGGGTACGCTTTCACCCGAAAACTAGTACCTAAAACCTTCGTTACCAATTCATTGGAATATACTAAAAACGGACGCTCTACGTCTCGGGCTATATCAAAAAACGCCTCGCCCGTCAGCGTTACTTCCCGCCTTACACCCGTAAAATATTTTGTATAACGAATTTTGCTACCCGGAGCCAGTGTCACCCGGCTATTGTCGCTCAACTGAACCAGTATATGCCGATCCCCGTCGTTCACTTTTTCAATCATCCTCACCTGCCCTTCCGTATATTTTGCGCTCATTTCCAAACCACCGCTCTCCTTCTTCATGCCAGACCGATAATTTTTAACAGACAAGCCTGAAACTACAAGAATGAGCACGGAAGCGGCAATCTGAAACCATAGCGATTGATAAAAACGCCTGGTAGAAACCAAAGGTAGAACCAAATCGTTTCCGGGAGCTTTGATTCTCTCAATTGTTTTACCAACCACTTTTCGAATTTCTTCATCTGGCAAATCTTCCTCATGAACACGCAACGCAGCAACAACTTGTCGGGCATGATCCACTTTGTTTTTGCACTCGGGATTTTCACTGAGCCAGGTCTTCCATAGCAGATCATTTTCCCGTGTAGGCGATAAAACCCATTGACGGAATGATAAATCCCAGACAAGCTCCTCAATGCCATAATTTTTATATCGATCCATCCTAAATCTTGTGTCTATATTACGATAGACCAAAACTGTGGCGGGATACCAATAAATTATAAAATTTTTTCAAAAAAATTATATAAAGCCAAATTTATACCTGCGACTATACTTATAATTATCTTTAAACCAGCCCTTGATTGCTACAAGAAAACGCTTACGAAATCCTGCAATTGTATCATGGTCAGAATGGCGGTTACCGGCCATAAATCGGAAAGCTATAGAATCATGCGTGGCTGCTTCTATCTTTCTTGAACTAAAAATACCCGTAGAATAGCCATAAAAAATCAAAGCCAGAGGTAATTTTGAGTCATAGGCGGCAGTGCCACGATATTGTGTATAAATCCTTGAAAAATCTAGCTTATCCTCGATCTCAACAGTAAATCGAGCCAAATGATCTTCTGGTAACCATTCTTCAACATCATAGGGAATAAATGTTGTTTGCCCGCGGTTGGCTCCTAGGCCTTACACTCTTGCCAAAGTTGACCAGTAGCCCCGATCTTTTCCGTCCCCGTCAATATCGGTTTCTCTATGTATAAACTCCAGACCTGAGAGCTGCAAAAAGTCCTTGTCTAAGTAACCAAAATCGAGGTCGGTCATTTTACAGATAAACACACCTTTACTGGACTGAAGAAAGCTTTTGAATTTTACCTAATCGACAGGTAGGCCCCCGCATCAGTTTACCTTCAAAAATGAAGAGCGTACCCTAGACATAATAATCTGAAAAGAGCATCTATATAGAAAAGTAACGCTTCTACCGTTGACGCATAATTCGGTATGCTGACCGCATCGGTTCAGGTCCTAGTCACTACTTATACCTAGCAGTGTAAATTCTTCAGTATTCAATTACCGACTGCTCGCGATAATGGCAAATCTCAAGTATTTCACCTATTTAGAATTTGCATAGGTCACAAAATTTTCATGTTGCTTTTCTACATTAGCGCCGCAAAGCCAGTCAAAATGGCTTTGTTCAGGTCAAATGTGAAACGTAAACAGAGAGAAAGATGAACCTGCATGCTAGTTTCAAGTACCCACTACTCAAATATTTATCCGAGGAATTTCAAGGAAGCTTTTTTCAAAACGAGGTTACTTGTCTGAACCGGATGCTGATCCTTTATCACAACCGGTATAGCTTTTCCATTGATGACAACACGGCGGACTACGTGGATAATTTTGAAAGATACTTGCAAAAACCTTTAAACTTTTGGTATCTACCTGCCGCAAAAAGACAGCAGATCAACCTGATCCGCAACCGGATGCTATATCTGCTGGAAAATAACCGCTCAATTTATGCGCAGCTACTGGCCCGAAAGGATTACAGCGCTTTCGAAGCCAAACAAGAAACGATACTTAAAATCTACCAATGGCTTCAAACCCTGCCACATGAGCCGGCAGTGAAAAGCGGAATTGACATCAATCAGTGGAAAAAATCAGCCAGCTTATCTTCCTTTTATTTAAATATCGCAGGTTCTTTAATCTGTATACTATTTTCCCGTATCGTGCCGAAGCCGGTTTTACCAACACTTTCCAGAGCGACAAAGAGATTACTGTTTCAAATACGTTAACGGAGGTCCAACTCTTTCAAAACCGTGCTCCTTTCTAAGATTGTCTCTTTCTGCTTCCGACATATTTTTTGCCACACCTTCACTGATTTTCTTAAAATACGCTTCCATTTTACCCGCAGGCTGATGGCAGATAATTACTTTTGCTTCCCCTTGTCCAATTTTCGCAAAAGTGTGTGGTACTTTTCTTGGGCCAAATACAACATCGCCGGCTTTGGCATTATACGTTTTATCTCCAACCCGGATAAGAAACTCGCCTTGCAAAACATACCACCACTCATCTGTCTCATAATGCATATGCAGTATGGGGCCGCCTTCTTTTATTCGTGTGGATTCAAAAATATACATGTCTCCATCAGTATCTCTGGTTGATACTTTACAATAAAAAGTGTCCCCTTCAAAAAGAGAAATATTTTTATCAAACCGATCCTTGCCAGCATCAACCTTGAAGCCTTTGGCTTCTCTGATTTTGGATTTAGGTCCTGCATTCACATTGAAAGAATTGGCAAAAAGGGAGCCAAGGGCAACGCCAAGTTTTAAAAAATAGTTACGTTTCATAAATTCTGTTTTTGAGATAGAAAAGTCAAAAATTTAAAAATCATGAATTGCCAGAAAATGACCAGTAACGTCGACGGTTTGCAGCTATGCTGATATTCCCTATCTCAAAATAGTGGTTCCATATACTTGGGTATAGGCACGCAAATCATTTCTTACAATTGGGGTGATCAGTGGCTCCAAATTCTCCAGTCAACGCACCGAATTACAAAATCCTTATATAGTACTCGCCAATAATTGTATTGGCGACTAAAACTTCTACGTAAAACAAAACTTTCCAACGGGCGGCGGCTCATTCGGCGATAAACCTAAATTCAGGGAAGCCGGTAATTAAGCTGAACTCGCTCAGAGAGGAAGTTGGAAAAGTAACCGGGCTGCCATCGCCAGAACGGCTGGCATGTATCGTGATGCTGCCTTTCGTGGCTGGCAAAACATCGCCCCCACTGGCTTTAAAAGCTTGGGTGAACGCCCTTGGACGCGCTGCCCTGATCTGTTGTTTACGCTAATTATGTATTTCTTGTTGATCGTTAGCGGCACCGCTTCTGTGTCGGTGAGCGTTAGTTTGTCGGGTATCTCTTACTCTACCGTTTTTTGTAACAATATCTGTCCGTTGTCAAAGTCCCAGACAGTGACTACATAAATACCGGCGTCCGGCAATTTGCTACCCACCTGGGTGAGTTTACCCGCGACAGTACTGCTAAATACTACACCCGACTCGCGGAAACTATTACTCTGAATGACCACTACTTTCAACGCCTGCGACTGCTCGCTCAAGAAGGTAGTTATCGCGGGTTCTCGACTGGTTTCTCAGCTTCATCCTTATCACAACTCATCAGGCTTGCCGCAAGCAACAGTATTACACACGCCCATAGATTTTTCATGATTACAGGAGTTTGGTAATTCGCAACCCACTCACTACTCGATCTGCCCTTATTCCGGCTGTCTGATCCGTTTTCAATCGCGTCGTTGCTGATGGCTTGTTGATCCTTACACAAATTAGCCACCAGCTGGCCAACGGCAATTTCTCGCAAACTTATTTTTTAAATCTTTTTCATCTTTCGTTAATCGTGCTATCAGGCAAAGAGAATATCCCGATTAATACACTAACAGAGAGACTAATATATAAAACAAACTGCTTATCACCAAAGATATTTAGCAAGCGGCAATTATCGAACTGCATATGCTAAAAGTCTCTAATCGAGCGTGTCTAAAACAACGCTCCGACATGATGCATATTCAACAAGCCTAGAAACTAAAAGGAAAGAAGGTTTACTCCACCTGCCTGTTGATTTCTAATGTAAATGAAAATATGCAGCTAAAATCTACCTGTTTTTTGCCAAAGTAGGCGGGAAAGTTTTCAGAGAAAGCGGGAGTAGATACGAAATTTACCAAAGTTGATGGATTATGTAAAGCTTTACATCAGATCGGTTATGGATAGCTACTGACTATGTAAAGTTCTACTAAAAATGGCCTTTCGGATCAAATGAAGGCTTGTTGATTACATTTTACTTTACATAATATTTTGAAATTATCGTGGTGTAGCTACTGGAATAAATATTCAAGTGGCAAATAACTAACAATATTCGCAGGGTTAAATTATCACTTTGTCAAATTGTTCGGGAACCCAAATCTTGAGTAATTGACATTTAATTAATTACACAGCGGTTTTAAGCCAGTAAACACTTTAACAAATCCAGGGTTATTGGCAATGCATACTACCGAATAACCTTGACTCACGCCCCCCCGACTCTATCTGATTTTGTTAGGAAGTGGTCTCCATCGAACTTTTTTAAGGCGAAAATGAATAATATTATGCAAAGCGATCTATCGGAGATATAGAGGCAACTACCTGGCAACATTGATTTTAGACTATCACTTTACATAACGCTCAGCTATCCATAAGCAATCACAAGGGGTCTAATTACGTTCTCAACGAAATTATTACGGTTCACCGAGATAAATGGCCATGTATAATGCATACGCACGCAAGCCTTCCCACTGGGGCAAGCTATAAACATAGTCTACCCAGTGGGATTTTTGGAATAACCAGTGGAAGCTGTTGACTCATCTATTCTTTTGGCTCCAAGAGAATCGGAGCCGATTTTTCCTGTCTTAACTTTGTTCTCTGCTACCAGTCCAGTTCTTCTCCATGCATCTGCTACTCGAGAACGTAGAATACCTGAATGCGTTCAAGCACATAAGTCGATCTTTCTATATCATATTTGAGAGTGTCTACAAATTTACGGCGGATATGCAAAGCTTTATATATCCGTCGTAAATTTGAGAAATCATTGACTGATGATAAGTCTTTGGCCGAAACTGCCGTACCTGCTTATTCAGGAACTATGTGCCTTTGAACGTCTTGCGCGTAACAAAAATCTGGATCTGGAGCAGACCAAAGAACTTAGACTGGAGAAGTCATTGCCCAACTTACCCAACACTTAGGGACATACTTAATTTAGTCAATCTTCGCAATTTTTACCAGTTTGTCTCCTTGGCTAGTCTTCATTCTAAGCATAAATATACCTGCCGGTTGTCCGATAACATCAAAAACCTGGCGAGAAGGCATATCGTCCGGATGGATTTGCCGCTTTTCAAGAATAATACCTGTATTTGTCAGCAGTTCTAGGACAGCCGGGCCAGCGTCTTTTGATAAAATGTCAACCGTAATTGATTCTTTTACCGGATTACCTAAGACTCTAATTTCCGTGTTCGGGAAGAGCTCCTGAGCAATAATATTCGCCGATGCGTTAGCTGGAACGGCGCAAAAGTTACATGGAACCGCTTTGTATAACTCCCTGCCAAGACCTGGCGTTCCCGCAAAGAAAAAAACCTGGGTTCCCATGGCCATGTAAGTGCGGGCTACTGCACTGCCGGAAGGATAGATATTAGCGATTCGTTTGGTTCCACCGGCTGTACCGTTTGAGACATGCGGCTCGTCAGACTCCAGAGTAAAGAAAAGTCTTCCATGCGCTTCTTTCATTTCCTCAATGTTCGAATTACCGTTGATGGTCAGGTCTTTCACCAAAACGGTCCCAGAAGCGGTTCCGTCTGATTTCCACAGCTCTCTTCCATGAACCGGCTCGTAAGCCGTAAAAAATAGGTGGCTACCTACTCTTGTTAACCCCTGCGGTCCCGATCCGCCCGATGCATTGATATTTTTGACGCGCATGGTGCCCGCAGCCGTACCATCGGATTTGTAAAGTTCAATGTCTCCATTGACCAGCAGAGACATAAATAATGTATTACCCACAACCACTAACCAGGATTCTTGGGTTACCCCTCCATTTTGTTGTAAATCTTTTACCAGACTGGTGCCTATAGTGGTTCCGTCAGATCGCCACAGCTCTGTTCCATGAATACCGTCATCGGCGAGAAAATAAAGCATGTTGTTCATCGCCACCAGATCAAGGGTTTCAATAGACCCTGTCAAATTAATATCCTTAACCAGATAGGTACCGTTTGTCGTCCCGTCAGTTCGCCAGAGTTCATCGCCGGTCAGACCATCATTTGCCACAAAGTAGGCTACGTTATTTAAAATGGCCATCCGCCCATTAAAATATGGTACCCGGGAACCTTGATTTTTATTTATATTTTTGACCATCAACGTGCCGGCAGAAGTCCCATCCGTTCTCCAGAGTTCTTCTCCGTCAACACCATTGTCGGCGAAGAAGAAGAGAAGTCCGTTGCAAACAGAGAGAGAAACAGGGTTTGCATTGCCCCCCGGATTGATGTCCTTGATCAACACCGTACCCGCGGCCGTGCCATCCGATTTGTAAATCTCACGACCTGATGAACCTGTTGCGACGAAGAACAGAGTCCCATTCACATCGGTAAGAGCGTTCGGATCTGCCACACCGTCTGGATTAATATCCTTTACCCTTAGTGTAGAAGCCTCTGTTCCCGTAGTCTTCCACACGTCGTCCGAAGCCGGGAAGTAGAGTGTGTTTCCGATAGCAACACCATCTCTGCCTGAAAACGATCCCCCGCTACCCGGGTTAATATCCTTGACCAGGGAAACATTATAGTTTATTGGGACAGGCTGCAACTGCCCTAATGAAGCATTCCAGGATAAAAACAGGAAAAGATTAAAGAACCACACGTTTCGATAGAAGTCGCTTTTCATAACTGCCAGGTTTAAGGTGGTGACTCAAATATCATTAAATATATTGAAGATCAGCCGTATAAGTGATTTTCAATTATTGTTCGGCCATGATATTTATTGAGTGGAGATCTGAAGGTTCTTCGATCGTGGAAACCATTGTAGCCAATCGTTCAAAAGCCCCTTCTACTAAGTCGTCTGGGAGTTGCTTATATTAATCCAAAAGTAGGCCAAATTTCAATTGAAAAGTATACCACTTATTTGAAACTTGGGCATTGAACAATCTGCCCGGAAACATGATAAGTATGTATACAAAGCAAGAAATTATCTTACAGTTTTACCGTGAGGGAAAAAGCCAGCGTAGTATATGTAAAGCGCTGGGGATTAGCAGAAAAACAGTTCAAAAGTATATTTCGGACTATGGTGCGGGCATTGATAGTTCTGTCGAAAATACAGCTTCTTTGAATGAATATCTGGTGAAAACACCTGCTTATAATGCTGAGAATCGTGGAAAAAGACGGCTTACAAATGAAATACAACAAGTCATTGATGATTTGCTGCTGGTAAATGAAAACAACCGGCAACAGGGCCTGGGCAAACAGCTTCTAAAGAAGTGCGATATTTTCGAGCAGCTTCAATCACAAGGCTTTTCAATTGGCTATACCAGTGTATGCAATTATATTAAGGACAAAAAACAGGCGGCTGTAAAGCCCAAAGAGGCTTATATCCGTCAGCAGTATACGCCTGGTATCGTATGTGAATTTGATTGGGCAGAAGTGAAATTGCGGATCAATGGGGAATTGTGCCGCTATCAGCTGGCTGTATTTACAAGTGCATACAGCAACTACCGTTATGCACGTTTATTTTCCCGTCAGGATACCTTATCATTCATGGAGGCCCATATTGCCTTTTTTGATCTTCTGGGATATGTATACCCGGAATTGGTTTATGATAACATGCGGGTAGCGGTAGCCAGGTTTGTTGGTAAACACGAGAAGCAGCCAACCGATGCGCTTTTACAACTTCGTGGTCATTATGGCTTTACTCACCGGTTCTGTAATGTACGACGGGGCAATGAAAAGGGACATGTGGAACGCAGCGTTGAGTATGTGCGCCGAAAAAGTTTAAGCCTCAAATCCACTTTTGATGACCTGGATCAGGCCAATGCATGGCTTTACCGGCGAGTCGATCAACTCAATAGCTGTATCCAGCAACTAAGTGGTAAAACTGCTATTGAATTACTGGATGAAGAAAAGCGCTTTTTAAGGCCCTCACCTCTAAAACTGACCTGTGCGGAACAAGCTCAGCTACGTGTGGATAAATATTCGACTGTGAGCTTTAGGACCAACCGTTATTCGGTCCCGGACCATCTTGTGGGTGAGTTCGTAGATGTCCGGATTATGAGCCAGGAGTTATTCTTTTATTATAAAAATACAAAGGTAGCTATTCACTCCCGCAGCTATGGAAAGCATGACTGGCTTGTAAGTATTGATCATTATCTGGACACATTTAAGAAAAAGCCGGGAGCTCTTGCGGGCAGCCTTGCCTTGGCCAGCTGCGGTTATCTTAAAAGCCTTTATGAAGAATATTTTCATGATCAGCCAAAAGACTTTATTCATTTATTATCCTTTTGCAAAGAAAACAAGGTGTCTGAAGCTGTGCTGGAAGAGAACGTCCAGCGCCTGGTTCGCAGTGGTGTTCGCAAGCCTGAGGCTGAAAAGCTGATGGCACTTTTAGGTAATAAAGGCGAAGGCAACGCTACTGTTTATAGCTCCAGTATTAGTGAGGCGGCAAGAAACCAGCTACTTCAGATCTCTTACCTTTTAATCTAAACAATTATGGACAAGACAACCGACGATCAGGTCATTAAATATAGTAAAGAATTAAAATTGCCTGTCTTCCGCAGCAACTTTAAAGAAATTGCCAGGGAGTCTGCCTCACAAGGAGCTGACTACGAATCATTCCTTCTTAGATTAATGGAGCGCGAATACGAAGCAAGAACTGAAAATCGGAAGAAATCATCGATACGACAAGCGGAATTCCCGTCCAGAATGTACCTGACGGATCTAAAAAAAGATCAGCTACCCAAGGATGCTCAACAGAAGCTCCCGCTACTGGAGAGACTGGACTTTATCAGTTCAGGTCAAAACATCGTGCTGGCAGGCAATCCGGGGACGGGAAAAACGCATATTGCCGTAGGCTTAGGGCTAAAAGCCTGCATCCAGGGCTATAAAGTGCTTTTTACAACAGTACACCGGTTGCTTACCCAACTTCGTGAATCCCACTCACAAAGAACGTTAAGGACTTTGGAGGCCAAATTTGAAAAATGGGATCTAGTGATCTGCGATGAGTTCGGCTACGTCTCATTTGACAGGGAGGGATCTGAATTATTATTCAATCACCTATCGCTTCGTACCGGAAGAAAGTCAACCATTATCACTACCAATCTGGGCTTCGAACGCTGGGAAGAGATCTTTGGGGATCCGGTGCTCACAGCAGCACTGGTAGACCGCCTGACGCATAAAGCCTACCTTGTCAATATGAATGGAGAATCATACCGCCTGAAAGAAACCAAACTAATGAACGCGAAATGAAGCACAAAACAAAAATCAGAGCCCCGGGGGCTACCCCCAGGAGCTGGTTTGCTGTTGTAAACAAAAGTAAAATGGTATACTTTTGAATTGAAAATGTGGTATACTTTTCAATTGAAATAAACAAATATCCGCATTCAGGATATTACGAGAGCCGGGCTTTCTGCCTTTTGCCATTCATGTCCGTCTATCTTAGATAATTATGCATATCGGCACTACACCGCGATCCATCCGCGCTTCATGTAATATGACTTGTTAAGCTCACATACACCAAATGGATAAATAAACCATGAAATGCCACAGGTGACACAGGCAAAGATTGCCGATAGAATGAAGTGTTTGAAATTCTCCTTTAACAGGAAATACAGAGCCCCAAACGTCAGACATGGCAGGACTGAAAATGGTGTTGTTGCCGTCTCAACGAAATCGTTGGATGATTTTGAACTTAGCTACGTACTTGGTCGCGTTGCGCCCCTTGGGTTTAACTGTCAGAGCCATGCCTCGATCAGAGTATTTTATAACATCCCTATGTCTTCGTCAATGTAGAAGTTATTGATACCACAAAATAGATACCCTACGTATCACAAAATTTACAAAGATCTGATTGAAAATATTTTATAAAAAAATGAACTCGAACGATTTAGTATACGTTCAATATAAAAATAACTATATATAACATGGCAAAAAACGAAAAAACGTCGCCCGCTATGGCTGCAAAAGCTGCCAAAGCACTGTCCAACCCTAACACTTCTAAACTGACTAAAAGTTTAGCTGGCGCATTATTGACACAAGCGCCCGACAGAAAGAAAAAGTAATCTTGCTGGCACCGAAGCTGGATCATCAAGATCCATAGCATTCCGTTTAGCCATTGACGGCCTGTTTCCAGTTTCGACAAAATGGCATCAATGCGGAATTTTAATTTTAAAGAATGGATAATACCCTCGCAAGAGAAAAAGCCGAAGCACTCAACGAACAAACGAAAGACAAGAGCGATGATGATTATGAGAAAAATGTGACCTACATATCGGCGGGTACGCTAGTTTTGTCGCTCACCTTTCTCGAAAAGGTCGTCAAACTAAATGACTCACACGGATTGTGGTTCCTTATTTCTAGTTGGGGATTTATGGCACTAACACTTGGGATTAATCTTGTATCTCATCAACTATCAAGTCTTTTTGCCGAAAAGAACATTGAAAGCCTAACTGAGGTGGATGCAAATCCGACCGGCGTTGTCGCAACCATTCAAGGCAGGAACAAAAAACTTAGAATTTTAAACTGGATTACCACGGGCACTCTGTTTATCGGAATGGTCTGTCTAATTATATTTTGTTCAATTAATGCATTAACACCACAGAAACCAGTTATGGCAGAAGACAGAAAAATCAACTCCGACAGTTTGGAGCAAAAGGGTCGAACAAGTATCATCCCAGTAAGCTTACAAAGCACAGCAAAGGAAGTACAAGCCCAGGCGGATACTAGCTCCGACGCAACTGCACCACAAAATCAGAACTCTGGTTCAAGCCAACAGAAGAAGGATTAGGCAATTTATTCCACGCGTTGGCAAAACTTGGACGATTCGCTAGATTTATGGCGCGATCGCCCAACGAGAATTGCATATTGGAAGAGGGTTTCTAACCCTCTTCCAACGACATCAAAATACGTCTTATTCTATTGATCTTTCGCCCTTCCTCTATCACTATTGTCCTGTGCGGGCTTAGGGCTGCTTGGTTGCTGGCCTGGAGTACCACTTTTGACTGGAGCTACTACTGGCTTTGGTGCGGATGATGTGGAAGGCTGAGTTCTTTGCGTCGGCCTAGATGTACTCACTTTTTCGTTTGAGCCAGACCTTTGTCCATTGCTCTCAGCAGGCTTTGGCGTTGTAGTTTGCTGTGCAGAAACGGTAGATACGCTAAGGACAAAAGCAGTAAATGCGAGCAATCCAACAATTGTATATTTTTTCATATTTTAAATTGATTAGTTTATATTGTTGTAAACTTATTCATTGTTGAGGAACTACTTTCTACCGAATAATAAGTTTATAGCACAATCGTAATGATCTTTAATTTGATGAGTAGCGGCAATTACAGGCTAATACATTACCCACCTACCCTTTGACCACCAGAGCCGCCAAAATATCCGAGAGCCGCTTCCTCAGGCATTGTCGCTACGACTTGTTATCTCACCACCAAGCAGAAAGGAAAAGTTGGAACCGAAACTTTGGTGTCCTTGCAGGAGTTGAACCCACATCAATCGATTAGAATTCACTTGCTCTGACCATTGAGCTCAAGAAACGGATTGGACAGGCTTTCCGCCTGCGTCATTGAAACGTGCACTCCTGACTGTCCAATTGAACCTATTGAGAAGTACCGTGCCAGTCTCGAGATTTTCAGATCAGACACATCATCACACGGCACATTAAGAAGGGCGTCTGGTCTTTACGCTGGCCGGAAAGTGCTGAGTATGTTAGCACCGTTGATAAACTGTTCATCGGTTGTACCCTGCTGGGCGGCCTTGATATAGGCTTTCTACGTCTGTGCTTTGTTGATGCGGCGGGGGAAACTGCGAAAATTTCTCGAATGACATACATGCTCTCTCCTTCATGCTCCCCTTGAAAGAAAGAAATGATGCAAGGGAAAGAAACTCCATTTCCTCCTGAACCGCACCATTGGAGAATAGGAATTTTCAATAACATTCTTTGTATATTTATGCTTCACGTAAGCAATGGAAAAATGAGCGAAATAAACATCAAATCCAGTACAGTTGAAGCGGGTATCGATTTAGTGAAAGGATTTCTAAATAAAGTAATTGGCCCATCAGCTGATGAGTTTGGTTTAATGATGAGTGATAATCTAAAAATGCGACGATTTAAAAATCAGCTAAAAAATTTAAATAGGGCGCAGGAAATATGTGAAGAGCAGAATATTTCCACTAAGCAAATAAACCTTAAAGCGCTTTTTCCTTACTTAGAAGGGGTATCCTTAGAGGAAGATCCTCACTTACAGGAAATGTGGGCCAATCTTTTTGTAAATTATGTTGATAGCGAAAAAAACCTGACATTGACGGTTTATCCTGACGTACTTAGGCAATTATCAACGAACGAGGCTAAAATCATCCAATATTCTTTAAAAAATGGCCCCGGCTCACTTTATAGGTTCCTTGACTTCAATACTGGGCCATATGATGGGCCTATGCCATACAGTGATGAAGAAATTAGTAACTTGATGAGGCTGTCGCTCCTTGAGGATGAAATTCAATATAAACTGCCGAAACTTGATCCTAATGGTTTTGGCAAAGATGACATCGTTGTTAAAAAGCAATTGCGATACAAGATAACTGAGTTCGGAAAAGAGTTTCTGAAAGCATGTGAAAGGAATTCTTAGCTAACCCGTTAGCATAACACTGAGGCCTAAGGAAGCCCGCATTAGCCCAAACGCAGTAATATGTCGGGGGTTCTTGTTGATAAAAAGCATTTTATTAATCTACTGAACAACCTGATAAGTGTAGGATATTGTGCCGTTTGTTTGAATATACTCTACTCTATCATTCAAAACCTGATATTTGGCTCCCGTATCAATCACTTTGAAAACCATGTTATCAAGCGGTTTTAATTTGATTTCGCCCGATTTTTCGGCTTTGTACAGGTGAAAATAGGATGCTTTTGTTTTTTCTTTATTTGTATAAGCAATCAAGGCATTATTGCCCCACCCATGATCGTAAAATCTGGCTATTACTTTGGAAGAATCTATTCCAGCAGGTAAAATATTTATCGTTTCCGGAAATTCTGGGCCCTTATAAAATATATTAGCCTCGATCGGTTCGTGGTGCTTTTCTCTTCCCTCGCAGCCATCGCAATCAACAAAATAACTAGCCTTCCCGTAATTTGGGTTGTTGTTTGAGAAATAATGGAAGGAAACTGCCATATACAACCTCTCACCATGAGAAACCCATTCTTTTCGAGCAATTTCAATCAACTCTTCCTCTGTAAGTTTTTCATGAATTAATACATCAAGATATACGACATTTTTAAACTCGTTGGTGTCAGATTCCATGATCTGATAGTCGGTGTTTCTTACCGTCTGTACTTCCTGTGGTTGTTCGGTTGCTACTGCCTGTCCGGTATTGGCCGCCGTTTCAGTTCTCTCGGAAAACAATATGATGGCAAGCACACCCAGCAATATAACGGATACTATAATTTTTTTCATGGTGATAAAGGTAATACTTTGTATTAATCAACTAATCCCGTTAGATAAATCGATAAGCATTTTTGTTACCAATTCGTTACATTCATTTTTTGATCGGCAGCTCAGCACTGGCCCAGACCTGAATGAAGTTATCTAGTCTCACAATTAATCTATCCAAGTACAAAAGTGGATATTCCGTTGATGCTGACCCCGTACCGGGCATACTGACCCCCTTAATTTAGGTTCTGATCTGAGAGATTCTGATGGGCTGACAATTTTACCGTTTTTTTCTTAAACTTTCACCCT
>NZ_JAVFVU010000042.1 GCF_030929615.1 Dyadobacter sp. LHD-138
TGGTGATGGGTTCGTTTCAGAACCGTAGTTGTAATCTTTGTCTTTGTATGGCTTTGAGCTTGCAACAGCCGTTTGTTCATTGCCGCCTTTTGTGACGTTGGGCGGGACTTTTTCCCAGGAAGATTGACCAAAACAATCGAAATAGCTCGCCAAAGCAATGGCAAGTGTGAACAAACAATTCTTCATAAAATTATATTGATAGGTGAGTATAAGGGTCGTGAAAGATTCTGTGACAGAATTTCGCCATAAACTGAGTATGATATTTGCGCAGAGCTGACTTTAAATTAATTACTCAGGATTTTAACAAGCCGGTGATATAACCGTATGCGCGTACGATTTGGTAGATAAAGTAAATTGTAAGGATGTAAAGTGATGCATGCCATAGCGTAAAATTGAAAGAGGGTATAGAATATGAAGAAGTCAGACCTTCAGACTTTGGTTTTGTATGAAAGTCACAATGGAATACGAATTTATTCTTCGGCACAAAAAACTATGTCTTATTGAAAAATAAAGTAATTCTACATTGTAACTTTTGTAAACATAAAAACAATTGATGTAAATATATTTATCCAGAGGTTACTAACTTATTTAACGGTAAGCAATCAATCCTCAATGAGTAAGTAATGGTGACATCCATTAAAGCTATGCTCCCATTTACCGTTAAGAAAACGTCTTCTAAGAGCAACCATTATGGGAGGAATTAGCCATTACAACTAAGCTAACACGTTCATGAGTGTATTTACACGTATGAATTGGGAGAAGGAAAAATCGTGTCGGTTAATTCTCCTGTGACTGTAGGGAGGAAAATAAACAGATATGGTTATTACCAGACTGTAGTTTTTTTCGGACTGATCCCTCTTTTTGTTGTACCTATGTTGTACCAAACAAAACAGCCGTTACGAATTTTCATCGTAACGGCTTGATTTTGTTGTGGTGATGGACGGAATCGAACCGCCGACACAAGGATTTTCAGTCCTTTGCTCTACCGACTGAGCTACATCACCAGCTCAATTCGTTCCCTTTGGGACTGCAAAGGTAGAATTACGATTTTACTTTCCAAATTATTCAGACAAAAAATTTTCAATTTTTTTTGCCGATATTCCAAAATATTAACTTAGTCTACTGATTTACTAACACTTAACGGTTGGCAAAAAAAATAATTTATTTTAAAAAAGTTGAAGCTAGATACATTTTTACCATATTTGCTTATGGTATGCTTGCATACTAATTAATGAATTATTTCTTTTCCGGTTCACAAAGCGAATTTATATGGCCATAATCCAGCAAATCATTTTTCTAGCTGTCCTTGGAACAGTTGGCGGGCTTGTTTTCAAGCGTGCCAGTCTGATACGGAATACCATATTACTCGGCCGTGATGAAGACCGTACCGATCAGCCGGGATTGCGGTTCGCAACCATGGCCAGAATCGCCTTTGGACAAAAGAAAATGTTTGACCGGCCCCTTATCGGTGTGATGCATTTTGTGGTTTACGCCGGTTTTTTGCTGATCAATATGGAAGTACTTGAAATTGTACTGGACGGAATTTTAGGACAGCACAGGCTTTTCGCACCTTTTCTGGGATCATTTTATACTTTTTTAATCGGTTTTTTTGAGTTTCTCGCCGTTGGTGTATTAATCACCTGCTCCATTTTTCTACTACGCAGGGCTGTTGTTAAAGTGGAAAGACTTCAGCCATCCCGCCACAGAGAAATGAATGGCTGGCCTGAGCTGGACGGCAAAATTATCCTGCTTTTCGAAATCGTGCTGATGGTCGCGATCCTGACCATGAATGCTGCCGATACCGTGTTACAGGAAATGGGAAGTACGCACTACACCCCAACCGGAAATTTCGCTTTCAGCCAGTTTCTTAAACCGCTTTTTGCCGGCTGGAATGAAACTTCCCTGATCATCTACGAACGTTTTGCCTGGTGGTTTCACATCCTTGGCATTTTCACGTTCGCTGTTTACGTCACTTATTCAAAACATTTACACATCGCCCTGGCTTTCCTCAATACCTATTTTTCCCGTCTTACCCCCAAAGGTGAAATGAATAACATGCCCGATATCACCAAAGAGGTAAAAATCATGCTGGGTCTCACCACACCGGATGCAACGACAGGAGCCGAAAATGCAATTCCTGAGCGCTTTGGCGCCAGGGATGTGCCGGATTTAAGCTGGAAAAACCTGATGGATGCCTATTCCTGCACGGAATGCGGCCGGTGTACCTCCGCTTGTCCTGCGAACCTAACGGGCAAAAACTTATCGCCCCGAAAAATTATGATGGATACCCGTGACCGATTAGAAGACATTGGAAGGATTATGCAGGCCAATGATGGAAAATTTGTTGACGATGGAAAAAATCTGATGGGCGACTATATCAGCAACGAGGAAATCCTCGCTTGTACCACCTGTAACGCCTGTGTACAGGAATGCCCGATTCTGATCAACCCGCTGGATATCATTCTCCAATTACGCCGGTATAAGGTCATGGATGAAGCCCAGGCCCCCGGTTCCTGGAATGCTATGTTCCAGAATCTGGATACGAATCAGGCTCCGTGGAAATTCTCTCCGGGAGATCGTTTTAACTGGGCTGACAATTTAAAAAATGGGAGTTAACGGTATTATTAACGTAATTTCTTCCCAATTTACCCGTCTGTAATGATCTGAAACACATGAGCGAAATAACCTATAAAGTGCCAACAATGGCTGAAATGGCAGCCAACAACGAAACACCGGAGGTACTCTTCTGGGTAGGTTGTGCCGGCTCGTTTGACGACCGGTACAAAAAAGTGACTGTCGCTTTCGTGAAAATATTAAATAAGGCGGGTGTAAAATTTGCCGTTTTGGGGACCGAGGAAAGCTGCACCGGCGATCCGGCCCGCCGTGCTGGCAATGAATTTACGTTTCAAATGCTTGCCATGTCCAATATTCAGGTTCTAGATATGTATGGCGTCAAAAAAATTGTTACCGCATGTCCCCATTGTTTTAACACCCTGAAAAATGAGTATCCGGAACTGGGTGGAAACTATGACGTACTGCATCACTCGGAATATTTACAGCAACTGATCAATGAAGGCCGTGTACGGATTGAAGGAGGAGAAACCTTCAAGGGCCGTAAAATCACCTTCCATGATTCCTGTTATCTGGGAAGGGCCAACGGCATTTACGAAGCACCACGGCACGTTTTGGAAGCGTTGGATGCAGATCTGGTCGAAATGAAACGCTGTAAAACAAAAGGACTTTGCTGCGGCGCCGGTGGCGGACAAATGTTTAAAGAACCTGAACCCGGGAAAAAAGATATCAACATCGAACGCATCGAAGAAGCCATAGAAACCGGTGCCACCACCATTGCGGTAGCCTGCCCGTTTTGCATGGTAATGATGACCGACGGCGTTAAAAACAAGGAAAAGGAAGATACCGTTAAGGTCTTCGACCTTGCCGAACTGATTGCCCAGGCGGAAGGATTATAAATTTTATTTTTTGAAACTTAACAAATAACCGGTTATATCCGCCAGCGCCTGTTCATCAAGGCCCAGGTTTGTCGGCTCAGGCATAAAAGAATTCGGCAATTTCTCCCGTGTTTTAATGTCTGAGGCTTTGATCACATGTTTCATGCCCGTTCCATCTTTGAGCACGACATTATTTCCGTCACTCAATAAAAAACCGAAAAAAGATTCGCCTTTTTTAGTCGTGATGGAATACGCCTCATAGCCAAAAACAATGCTGGCGGAAGGATTTATGATCGCATCAAGCAGAGACGTTTTATCAAACTTTTCATGAATTGCAGTAAGATCCGGACCAATTTCCCCTCCGCTTTCACCATGCCGGTGGCAAGCTGCACAATTTGTCCTGAATAATTTGCTCCCGTTGTCCTTGCTCGCAGACATTCGGTTTATGAAATCCACCTTCATCACTTTGCCGTTTCTCGGAAAAAACTGGCTTCCAACGGTGCGCACATTCTGATTGGGATTTTTAAAGATCAGATCACTGACAGATTTCGCGATGGTGTCAGCTAATTTCCCCTGCACTCTCATTTCAATCAGCATATCGCCACCGACCGGATCCATCGCCATTTGTTTTGCAGCAGAAATTCTTGAAGATAAAGGCTGATTATTATCTGAAAGGTTCTTTTTCAATGATAACATTTTTTGGTTGACCGGTGCCGCTGGATGCCCTTCCAGTTTTTTCCAATCCATCAAATCGGCCCAATCATTGGTTTTCCTGAAATTCAGCCACCATAAGGCTGTTGACGAAACATCGGGAAGTTTTGATTTTGACAATTCCATCATCGCCATCGCCGCCTTTTTATCATGGATAAAGGCAATAGCGGTCAAAGCCTTTTTACGTTCTGACTGGGCCAAAACAGCGGCTCCCGCCCTTATTTTTAAATCACTCAGCGCTGATAAAGGATGTAAACGCCAGGCAACGTTCGCGTGCTGTGCCGTCCAGGTTTTAGCTTCCCCAGGATAAATCTCTTTAACCATCGCGTAAACCTGCTCTTCCTTCCCTTCGGAAGTGCTGCCAATCGTTTCCAAAAGCCATGGATCTTTCCCATCGTAATGTTTAAGCAGCATCCGGATTATCTCTTTTGACGATGCAAGCGGAAGATCTCTCAGGGAGACGGCCACTTCGGCACGCACTGCCGGATCAGGATCGGCAGCAAGCTGTTTTGCATAAGATAGCATATCGGGATTAACCACCCGCAAAGCCCGGTAAGCATTCAGCCGCGCCAAAGCATGCGGACTCGCTAATAACTTTTCAACTTCTGCTTTTCCTTTCTCGCCCAGCTGTGCCAATAACCAAACGGCTCTTGCCGCATGGTACGGATTTTCTGATTTTAAAAGTGATTTAACCGGCTCAATGGCTGTCTCACCACGTTTTTTCAACGCATCGAAAGCAACCGCACGCACGTTAATGGCTGGATTTTTTAAGACTTCAATTAATCCCTCCATAGTGGCGAAATCAAGTTTCGGTGAAGTCAGCTTTTTGTTTTTAGGCGCAATACGAAAAATCTTGCCATAACCCTTTTTGTCTTTCATGGCATGCCCTCCAACGATGGGATCGTACCAGTCCGCTACATACAAAGCCCCATCGGTACCTGCAACAATATCCGAGGGACGAAACCATTTCCGGGTATCCGTGTCCGTTTCAAACCACTCATAGCGTTCTGAAGCCTGAGGGAATGAGCTGATAAGGTCCTTTCGCTTCAGATCAAAACCTGCGCCGTTTTTTACAGGCTGATAGGAGAAAATCACATTTCGTCCGGCTTCACAGCTTAGCAAGGTGCCCCTATATTTTGCTCCCAGTGCATCGCCCTCATAAAACATAATGCCCGTTGGCGATCCCGCTCCCGTGTTATCGCCCGCCGGCATTACACCAGGGTCTTCCTGATGCCAGTGCGCCGTAAAAATATCCTGTCCAGGGCGACGGTCCGCCTGCCAGTATCTGGTTCCGTCCGATGAAAAATATCCCGCATTTCCATTTTCAGGCAGATACGAAGTACGACACGTGATCACCTGGTCGTCATTATCATTTTGCCAGCGGTTGCCATAGCTATCCATGCAAACTTCATAGCTATTCCTGAAATTATGCCCCATGACCTTCAAACCTGTACCGTCAGGATTGATTCTTAAAGACAGGCCACCTACCCAAACACGGCCATCATCCGACTTCATGTTTCCCTCGTTCTTTTTATTATAGGGTGTTCCGCCGGTATACAAGCTTCCGCTTCGAAGCGTCCAGCCACTTTTATCTTTTACCACATGCGGACCGGCATTTCCCGTATTAAAATACCACAAACCATCCGGCCCGGCTATCATCGAATGCAGGGAATGGTCGTGATCGAAACCGCCAAAACCAGTCAGGAAAACTTCCCTCCTGTCCGGTTTATCATCACCATTATTATCTGTATAAATCAGTAAATTGGGTGCACAGGAAACGATAACTTTGTTGCCAATAACCGCAATTCCCAGAGGCGCCGTCAGCAACGTGTCCTCCACAAATACTTTTGAACGATCCGCTTTCCCGTCCCCATCGCTGTCTTCCAGAATCACTACGCGATCTCCCTTTTGCTTGTGTGACAACCGCTCTGCCGGTTTGGTATTGAAGTCACGATAATTGACCGCTTCCGTAATCCAGATCCTCCCCTTCGCATCCACATCAAGGTTTGTCGGGTTATTAAACATAGGTGCTTCCGCCCAAAGCGTAGCTTCCAGATCGTCGGGTGTGTACAGTTTTGATGTGTCGCCTGCTTCTTGCAGACCATGAATGATATCATCCGAAAGGCGGATTTCTTTTGTTTGCGGTAAGGCAAGGAAAATACTAAACAGCAGCGCTGAAAAGCTCAGAAAAGTAAAAGTCGGTCTCATATTTCAGTCAAAAAATAGTCTCGATTTTAGTATCAGAATTGAAATAAACGGTTCAAATAGGCACGGTTATGACGATAACATGCAACAATATCAACCCCTTTCGGACTTGCCCATTCAATCTGCATCCAGCCTTCATACCCTATATCTTTCACAGCTTTGGCAATATCCGGCCAGTTCAGTGTCCCCTCCCCCAGCCTCTGACCGTTTTCCTTCATATGAAGCTCACAAATCCGGTCTTTTCCCAATATTTTTAATTCTTTAAAAACATCATTGCCTGCATCTGTTGCATTTCTAAAATCATAATACACTTGTACAGATTTTGATCCGACTTGCTCAATAATATTGAGATGTTCCTCAGCAGTCAGATAAGATTCTATTCCCAGTGTTATCCCCGCCTTTTCAGCATGTGGAGCCACTTTTTTCAACCGCTCAATCACCATTTTCTGACCTGCAGTATCATTCCTCAAATCACCCTCTGAGAAAAAAGCCAGCAAAATGACCCTGGCTCCCAATTCTTTTGCAGCATCCACACTGTTCCAGACCCATTCTTCCGTACGCGCATCCGATTTGTAAGGTACCCGGTTCAGTTCACCAATGGCCAGGCTTGATATTTTAACACCTGAATTTTTTGAAGCATCCCGAATGAGTTCAAGCGTCTTCGGATCAGACAAACCCCCAGGATCTTTTCCCGTATTATAGCTAACCTGAACGCCCTGTAAGCCAATTTTTTTGGCTACATCAAAAGCTTCGGGAGATAATGTTTTACCAAGAGACCAGTCGCAGGCTCCAAGCTGATAAGAAGATTTCAAGGAATGATTATCGTCCATTCCGGCGACCACGCCAAATAATAATGCCGATTTCTTAATTGCCTGCCGTCGGTTCATCTTATTTATTTGTTTTTCTCAAAAAAGAAAGAAACCTTGTATTATACTGTTGCCCTAATCAATCAAATCCTATTTATACTTTTAAAAACCGCATTTTTAGATAACGAACTTAGTTTTGACAAGGCTTGTTTTGATTGCTGAGACGACAACCAATATTTACAACTATTAACCCAGGCTTACCCAATGTATATCCCGTTTAATGAAATTGATTTATCTGCCCGCGTTTGGATTTATCAGGCCAATAGAAAATTTACAGACGAAGAGGTAGGAATCCTTACTGAAACTTTGAAAGCCGCATTGGAAGGCTGGGAGGCACATGGCCATCCGCTTACGGCATCAGGAAAGATTTTCGAACATCGTTTTGTCGTGATCGCCGTGGACGAAACCAAAGAATTGCCCAGCGGCTGTTCGATTGACAAATCGGTTCACTGGTTACAGCAAATCGGAAGCCAGTTAAATATCGATTTTTTTGACCGTTCCCTGGCCTATCTGGATGATAATAATAACGTTGAAACCATTCCGGTGCCCAAAATCAAGCAGGCTGTAACGGATCAGATCATCACACCGTTTACAACCGTTTTCGATAATCAGGTCAACAACAAGGCACAATGGATGAAACGCTGGAAAATACCGGCATCTAATTCATGGCTTAGCCGCTATTTTTCGGCGCAAACCGCATCATAGTTTTGAAAGGTTTCGCTGGCAGCTTAGCTTTGCAAACTACTTACTGATACCTGCATGAAAAGATTTGGAATGTTTGCCGCGCTTTGTCTTGGAATTTTACTGACGGGATGCGACAAAAGTGTTGTTTACAAAGCTTACGAAGATATTGACGACGGGCAGTGGTTCATCAAAAATACACCTTCCTTCAAGGTAGAAATTACGGATACCACCCAGCTTTATAACGTGTTTTACCTCGTTCGGAATACGTTGCAGTATCCTTACTATAATTTATATCTGACGCGCAAAATTACGGCTCCGGACAGTTCGGTGTCCACCAATATGGAAGAAGTATTTCTTTCCAATGAGATTACCGGCAAGCCGTTTGGCAAAGGTTTGGGCGATTTATTTGATCATAAAATACCTTTCCTGACAAACCATAAATTCCCAAGGTCGGGCACTTATACTTTTACACTTTCCCAGTCGATGCGGCAAAATCCTTTGCCTTTTGTCATGGGCATAGGTATCAGTGTTGAAAAGGTCGAAAAGTAACAAAAAAGGATTCCCGGTTAGGAGAATCCTTTTTTGTTATTGAATATTTGTATTCGGCTGCGCTCCTTGTTGCCCTTCCGGTTTTTTACGCGGCCGGTTCTTATAATTCCGGTAACGTTTCTTCTGCCCCTCTTTTTGCTGGATCATCTTTTGTTCCTCCACTGCTTTGTCTTCTTCCACTTCATGAACAGGCTCACCCAGTAAAAAACCATAGGGTTCAAGACTGGGGATCGTATCCAGGACAACCTTTAAAATGGCTGTTACGGGCAATGCCAGGATCAATCCCGATAATCCCCAGAGCTGCCCCCCCAAAAACAGGGCTACAATCGCCGCCATCGGGTTTACGCTGACTTTGGATCCTACAATATTGGGCGTAATAAAATTACCTTCCAGAAACTGCACAAAACTCATCACGCCGATAACACCCAACGCATACCACGGCGAATCCATGGTAACGATGCTTAATAATGCGGGGAATAATGAACCAATCAGAATACCGATATAGGGGATCAGGATAAGAAATCCTGCCAAAAAACCAAAGAAAATGGCATGCGGGACACCCAGAAACAATAGCCCGATGCTGTTTAAAACACCAACAATAATGATGACCAGAAATAATCCTGACAGATAACTCTGGATCACGGTATAGATTTTTTTCAAAAGCGCATTCAGATCTTCATTCGGGACACTGGAGATGGCTTTATAAAAGAATCTTCTGAAAAAATCACGGTATAAGAGGAAGAAGAAAACATAAAGTGGCAGCAGGATAAAGGTTGAAATAGCGCCCGTGGTGGTAACAAGCGTGTTAAGCAACACCGCACGACCTTCGCTTAACATGTTGATCAGATATTTTTTCGCCTCCGTAACCTGTTGCGTTCGGCTCAGGCTCAGATATCTTTCACCCATCGTCAAGGTCTGGTCCAGAATAATCTCGGCCTTTTCAGTAATTCTTGGAAGCTCTTCCGCGAAACTACCTATCTGCACGGTTACGACATAAATCAACACCCCAATCACGAAGAAGAAAACGAGAATACTAAGCAAAATTGCAATAATACGGGGAACCCGGCGATGTTCCAGCCAAACGCAAACCGGGTGAAGAAGTATCGCCAGTAAAACTGAAAAAGCCAATGGGATCAGTGTCTCCCGAAGTACAGAAAGAATGTAAACGCCGGCGATCAGGGCAACCAGAATGCTGGCGAGTTTCAGGTAAGTGGGTGTTTCCTTATCTTTGTTGGACACAGAATGTAAAGGACGGTTCATGAATAAGTTAGTGTATCTTTTATTTGCTTTAAAAACGGTGTTCTGTACCTGCACCCCCGACAAGCGGGCAAATGGATTTGATAAAGTACGTTCTCAATACAAAATTAGCAAAATCGGTAAGCTTCCTGCTGTCGCCAACGAAAGTTCCGGTATTGCCCGAACCAACAAAAATTCATTCTGGACCCATAACGACAGCGGCGGAAATCCGGAATTGTATGAAATTGATTCCACAGGCAAGCTTTTATCAACCAAAGTTATTCCAAACGCAAAAAATTCGGACTGGGAAGATTTGACCCGGGATGCGCAAGGAACGGTCTACATCGGTGATTTTGGCAATAACAGCAATACAAGACGTTCGTTATCGGTGTACAAAGTCCCGGACGGCAACGCAGAAACGGAAGAAATTGCCTTCAACTATGCCGATCAAAAAGATTTCCCCCCATCTGAGGATAACCGCAATTTTGATTGTGAGGCGTTTTTCTACCACAAAGACAATCTGTATTTGTTCTCCAAAAATCGGAGCCCGACAAATCACATGGTAAAAATATACCGGCTGCCGACACAAAAAGGAAATTATTCTATCGCACCGATTGATAGTATTGCTATTGGAACACAGGTTACATCGGCGGATATAAGTCCGGACGGGAAAACATTTGCGCTCCTGACTTATGGAAAAATTCTGCTTTTCCGAATTAATGACGGAATGATTACATTTAAGAATCCAATGGGCTGTTTCAAGTTTGCAAAAAAACAGGCAGAAGCCCTGATATTTTTGAATAATACCGATATGATGATAACCAATGAGCAGGGCCAAATTTTCAGGATTACTTACCGCTGATATTATTTTTTTGTTAACAAAGCATTAAAATAGATAATGTCATAATCACAACAACTAATTTCGAACTGGATTTAACCTGGTAACAATCACATGAGCAGTGCAAAAGCAACCCACTCAGCACCGAAAGTATTAGTAGTTGACGACGATTCAGATATAGTAGAGCTTCTGGAATACAATCTGGTTAAAGAAGGATATACCGTTCAAACGGCTTCTAATGGCAAAAAAGCCATCGAAACGGCTAAAACTTTTATCCCGGACCTTATTCTTCTGGACATTATGATGCCGCAGCTAGACGGTATCGAAACGGGCAGAATTTTACGCCAGAATCCTGATATTAAACATACCTACATTTTATTTTTAACAGCACGCTCGGAAGAATATTCGGAAGTTGCGGCTTTTGAAGTAGGTGCCGACGATTATATCACCAAGCCAATTAAACCCCGTGCCTTGATGAGCCGCATCAATGCTTTGTTCCGTCGCGAGGCGCAAAAAGCTGATTTGGGCGATCAGATCGAGGTATTGGATTTGGTCATTAACCGAAAAAATTACACCGTAACACAAGGCGAAGACAAGTCGGTGGTATTGCCAAAAAAAGAATTTGAGCTTTTGTTTTTCCTGGCCCAAACACCCAATAAGGTTTTCAGCCGTGACGAATTGCTGCAAAAGATATGGGGCGCCGACATTTATGTACTGGAACGAACCGTGGATGTACACATTCGCAAGCTTCGTGAAAAGCTGGGTGACCGTTATATTAAAACCCTGAAAGGCGTTGGTTATATGTTTACAGACGAAGCCGAATAATCCCGATACTATTTTTCTACTTCTCCCTGTTCCTCATCGCCCTTTTTATCTTTCGGTTTCTTTTTTCTGAAGGCCAGTTTTATATTAACCTGGCCATTTTCATCAACGGCCCGAAGATAAATCCTGGATCCTTTCATTTTCTTCGGGTCGTTGGGATTTAACTGATAGGTTGAATCCCGACGACTGAGATTGCTTAGCGGAATCGCGATGCTAAGGTCTGTTTTATTTCCAAAACTGTAAATCCCTTCCACAAACAGGGTCATCACATTGGATTCAATTTCCATTTGTTTGATCTCAATCTCCTCGCCTCTTAAAATCAGATCATTTTTTATTGGGGCAAACCGTACCTGTTCCAGATTTCTGTTTTTGAATATCATTTTCTTCATCTTCAGAAACGGCTCAAAATTAATAATCTGCCCGCTGACAAGATTAAGTTTAACCTCTCCGGCCATTGTCTTGGGTAATAAGGTCACATCGTTTTTCAGATTGACGGCGAATTTGAATTCCGTATTGAGTTTTCCTTTTAGATTTTGATGTGTAACTGTTTTTTGGCCAAAGTTATTGAATGAATAAAATACCGAATGCACATCCGCATTGGCCACGCTTCCTGCAATTTCCAATCTGGGCGGTTCTGTGGAATGGGAATTATTTATGGCACCCGTAATCTTGAATTCCCCACCAAATGCCCGCATGGAGAAGTTGTTCAGACGAACTGAATTGTTTTTAACTGTGATCATTCCCCGTAAATCATTGGCTGAAAAATTGTAGTATACCAAGTGCTTGGAATGCAATTTTGCCTCTACCTCCATTTGATCAATAACATTATCAAGCAGATCGGAAAGCTTGAACTTATTCCTGTTATACTGCTTGCTAGCCCGTCTTTTGGCAACAAAAGCCTCTATCCAGTTCATTTTCCAATTGGGAATACTTACATCGACAGACGCTTTCAATAATCTTGGTGAGCCAAACAAATAGGGAATAAGGTTAGTTACTCCGCCTTTAAGGTATAAGAAATTATGTCCGTCGTTAAAATTAAGCTTGGGTAGAAGGAAATCCTTTTCATTAAAATAAACTTCCGCATTCACTTTTGACAAATGCACTTGTCGCGGTACATAATTTAAAGAAACATTTTCCAGATAAGCTCTGCCCGTCAGCTTTCCTTTAAACTGGTCCGTTTTGGGGTTGTAAAAATTGCGCAGACTACCGTCGTAATGGATTTGAATATAAGCCTTACCGCCCTTCATCACATATCTTTTTGGATCCAGCAAGCCATTTACAGCTGCCGAATCGGCCTTGATCTTACCGCGTATAACAGCCACGGGGTCCGTGATGTTATCAATCTTCAAGTCAAAACTAAACGGAAGCGTTTCAAAAAAACCGGCTACCTGCGGCGCATTTACCCGCGTGTTGAGTAATCCGGGCGGTTTAGTTTTGTCAGCCTGGTTGGTATAAGTACCCTTGGCTTTCATACTTCTAAGCATCCCGATTGGTAAAGGATACCGGAAAGTGTCGGTTTCAAAGGCTACATGTACGGAAGGCGGTTCATGTGAAAAAATACCCTCTACTTCCACATGCGTATCCACCCTTGTTTTTATACCGATTGAGTCAATGGATTTTTCAATTTGTCTCGGAAGTAACTTAATAGCCGTGCCCACCTGAATTTTCCGAGCCGAAAACCCCAAACTGAAATGCGTCGGCTTTTCACGCATATCAAACTTTCCGCTAATACCGATAACATCCTGGGAAGCAACCCGGAGTTCGGAAGAAGGACGGAGCAGCAGATACCTTTTGCTCCGGTTATAGGAAACCGAAAGATTGACGTAAGTTTCCTGCTTGATCAGGAATCCGCCTTTTTCAGGTTTAAAAGTCAACCCTTCAAAAAATATCGGTCCGCTGATGTTGGCGTTCCAGGCCGAATCGGCATAGCTTACCCGGTTGATCACATTCCTGAAAACCGCTCCGAAAGACTTACCACTTGTAGAATCCGCGAAGCGAAAACCGAAATTGGATAAATGCACCTGGCCAAGTTTATCAATGAGCTTATCTGATTTTCCGGCCTCTTTATTTTTATTCTTGCTCTTTTTAGCGCCAAAAACAGAGAGATTCGTATATCCGTCCTTTCGCACGAACAGCGTTACTTCCCCATCCTGCAAAACCAGATTCTGAAGCCGGATAACACCTTTGTAAAAACTGCCAAAATCCAGCGCAACATGGATCATCTTCGCATTCAGAACATCCTTTTTATGCTCATGATAGAGGCTGTCGCGCAACACGACGTTGTACAGCGTAAAGTTAAATCCGAAACCATCCTGAAAAGGCCGAAACCTGAATTGTTCAATTTCAAGGGTACCGCTGATCTGGTCATTAATCGCTTCTTTCACCCGCTCAAATATTTCCTCCTGATTTTTATAAAACCAAAACTCTATTCCGCCAAGAAGCAGGCCGACGAAAAGTGCAAAAATTGCTATACCTTTTAAGAGTTTCTGAAACATGAACGAGGATGGACGGATTACGATAAAAGTAATAGTTTTACAGTGAAATTACCATGCCGGTGGTAACCCATATATACTTAAAAGACACAATTTCGGATCAATTGGTTTGCCTGTATGGGTTCATTAGCAATTAATATGCCAGGTAATGTCCTGTTTTTTAGTCTCATTCCCGATCTTACTTCCTTCAACATCGGGAATAACAGCAAAAAATGCTAATTTTGCGCACTCTTTTGCAACTCAAAGAGTTATCGTTTTCATAAATATTATAATAAAATGCTACTGAGCGAACAGGAAATATTGCGCCGCCAAAAGCGCGAAGAACTAATCAAGATGGGGATCGAACCCTATCCTGCCGAAGAATTTGTAGTAAATGTCACTGCTGCTGATATTATAAAGAATTACGAAAACAATAAGATAGATTATAAACACGTCACGATTGCAGGCCGGTTAATGGGTTTCCGTATCATGGGAAGCGCCGCTTTTGCCGAGTTGCAGGACAGTACGGATCGTATTCAGTTGTATTTCCGCCGCGACGACCTTTGTCCGGGAGAAGATAAAACACTTTACAATACGGTTTTCAAAAAATTGCTGGATATCGGTGACATTATCGGTGTAACAGGATTTGTATTTACCACACAAACGGGTGAAATATCTGTCCACGTCCAGGAGTTCAAAATATTAAATAAATCGCTTCGTCCTCTACCGGTTGTAAAACGGGATGAAGACGGCAATATCCATGACGGTTTTACTGACCCGGAATTGCGTTATCGTCAGCGTTATGTTGACCTGATCGTAAACCCGGAAGTGCGCCAGATTTTCCAGAAACGTGCGCGTATCATTACGACCATGCGTTCGTATTTCGATTCTAAGAACTGGCTTGAAGTGGAAACACCGGTGTTACAAACCATTCATGGTGGTGCGGCGGCAAGACCTTTTGAGACACATCACAATGCGTTGGATACAGATTTATTCCTTCGTATCGCGACCGAACTTCACCTGAAAAGACTGATCGTAGGTGGTTTTGAAGGGGTTTATGAATTCGGTAAACTGTTCCGCAATGAAGGAATGGACCGCACCCATAATCCGGAGTTCACAACGGTTGAGTTATACGTTGCCTACAAGGATTATTTGTGGATGATGAATATGACCGAGGAGGTTTTGGAACAGGTTGCACTCGCAGTAAACGGGACAACAAAAGCCAAATTTGGTGATACTGAACTGGATTTTGCAGGCCCTTATCCAAGATTGAGCATTACCGATGCCATCCACCAGTATACCGGACTGAACGTAGAAGCCCTTGATGAAGCGGCGATCCGTGCGCAGTGCCGCGCCTGGGGTATGGAGGTCAATGACAGTATGGGCAAAGGAAAACTTATCGATGAGATTTTTGGTGAGAAAGTAGAAGAACATATCATTCAGCCGACTTTCATCACGGACCATCCTGTTGAAATGTCTCCGTTAACAAAAAAGCATCGCGAAAAACCAGGTATGGTGGAGCGTTTTGAGCTGTTTGTGAACGGGAAAGAAATAGCCAATGCCTATTCTGAGTTAAATGATCCGATTGAACAGCGTGAGCGTTTTGAAGATCAGCTAAAACTGAAAGAGCGCGGAGACGACGAGGCCATGGAAATGGATGACGACTTCCTTCGTTCCCTGGAATATGGCATGCCGCCTACATCGGGTATCGGTATTGGTATTGACCGCCTAACGATGATGCTTACGAATAATTCAAGTATACAGGAGGTAATTTTCTTCCCGCAGATGCGTCCTGAGAAAAAGGCTGAAATCGCGAAAGAAGCAGATTATATTGCTGCGAATGTTCCCGCTGTGTGGATTCCTGCCTTGCAGAAAATGAACATCCTGACCATTGAACAATTAAAAGCGGCAAGTCCGAATAAGATTTTTAATGACCTGGGCGGTATGCGCAAAAAATTGAAGATCGACGAGAAGATGCCCGCGCTTGACGATATCAAGACCTGGGTTGAATAAACGCTGAACGATTTAAAACAAAAATACCGCAACCTTAAACTGCGGTATTTTTTTGTTCGGACAAGAAATTAAAAAAATTATAATTTTTTAACTTGCACAGCATTTAGTCCTTTTTTCCCTTCAACAACCTCGTATTCAACCTGGTCGTTTTCACGGATAGTAAGTCCTCCCAATCCTGTCACGTGAACAAAGATGTCTCTGTTTGTGTCGTCTTCAACGATGAAGCCGTATCCCTTAGCTTCATTGAAAAATTTTACAGTACCTGTTGGCATAATAGTGGAAATAAAAAAATGAAATAAGTTGAAAATACATAAAGCATTATTAACGTTTCATTATTAAACCATGATTGTCATCTACCAAATTATTGAGGGAGGCTCAACAGATTGACAGAATAAATTATTGGCTATTTTTATCGGGGCATCCCAATAATAATGCTGCGCTAACAATTTCTTCAATCACAAAGAAACAAAAATTGTTCGGAAAACAATTTATTTGCATCAAGAATTTGAAAAATTCCAAGTTAACGGTCGAATTCCGTTAAATTATTGATTCTCGAAAATTCAATTTCTCTTTTGTATATTGCAATGAAAATTGCTAGTTGTGAGCTAATTATTCCAGAATCAGGTATGAATCGGTTTCGATATTTCGTAGAGAATCAGATATTTGGTGTTTGTGCACGGATGGGTGAAAAGCTTAATTTCCCGGCAAGCAGCATCCGCCGTTATTTTATTTATGCAACTTTTATGACCTTCGGGTCCCCGATCATCTTATACCTCGTTCTTGCATTTTGGATGGAAATGCGCCAAAACTGGCGGCGGCACAACAGCCCTACGATTTGGGAGTTGTAGGCGGAAAAGTGATGCCTGTCAATTTGGAAAAACGGTGTTTCCCCAATACAAAATACTCCCATACAATACTTCGGTAATACAAGGGCGCACGGTAATACGTTCTTTCCTGCTGTTCTTTTAATAACGTGGGGATCAGGGCATAAAATGCAAAATGTGCCTGAATAATGGCAAAAACGTCCGGCCATGCCCCTGCGGCGATGAACCTTACACTGGAAATTCCGTCAAGAATTAACCTGAAAAATAATGTTTTCTTGCGCCTGCCTTTGGGAAGATTTTTGAAAAGCATGATCAGGTTGTTGCGGTAATTCAGGAAGGTCTTTTGCGGATTGGATTTGTGCAGGGTACCTCCGCCAACGTGGTAAACGGTCGAATGCGAGCAAAAAGTAACGCGGTAACCCAGATTCAACAAACGCCAGCAAAGATCGATTTCTTCCATGTGCGCAAAAAAGCGCTCGTCAAAACCGTCCGCTTTATGAAACGCCTCAGATCTGACAAATAAACAGGCACCGGTAGCCCAGAAAACATCCTTTACATCATCAAACTGACCCAGATCCTCCTCCCGTGTGTCAAATATCCGTCCACGACAGAACGGATAACCCAGGTAGTCCATATAACCACCTGCTGCGCCCGCATATTCAAAATGGGTCGGGAGGTCATAAGCACGGATTTTAGGCTGACAGGCGGCGATGTTGGCATCCGATTCCATAAAAGCAATTATCGGTTCTATCCAGTCCGGCGTTACCTCGATGTCCGAATTCAGCAGAACATAATATTCGGCATCAATCTGGCTCAGCGCCTTGTTATAACCACCCGCATATCCCTTGTTTTCAGCAATAACGAGTGTTTTGACAGCAGGATACTGACTTTCCAACCATTGCAATGATTGATCTGTTGACCCATTGTCGGCTACCCAGATTTCATAACCTACTGAATATTTAAGGACCGTAGGGAGAAATTTTTCAAGATAATGCCTGCCATTATAATTCAGGATAACAATCGCAACGGTTGGAATCATGCTATCAAAAAAGAATTATTTCATGAATCCCCCTAAATCCAAACCGGGAATGTTGGGAAGAACCCCGTCGGTTGCTTTTTGCAAATGTGCTTTTATTTTGGGCTCAATATTTTCAAGCGCTTTGTTAACAGCGGCTACGATTAAATCCTGAAGCATCTCTTTGTCGTCCGGGTTAACGAGATCTTTATCAATCTCCAGTCCGATCAACGTTTTTTGTCCATTGATTGTGGCGCGTACCATGCCACCGCCTGATTCAGCAGACTCAACAATACCAGATAACTGCTCCTGCGCCTCTTTCATACGCGACTGAAGGTCTTTCATTTTACCCATGAGACCCATCATGTCTGCCATATTTCCAAACATAACCGAAAAATTATGAAGTGAATTAAAACTTAAACTAAATTATTTTAAGAGCACAAAACTACCGTTTTTTTTCACGGTTTGGTCTAAATTATCAACAATTTCAACGTGCCAGGTATAGGCACCCACCGGCGCCTCCTTCCCTTTTACCTTCCCGTCCCACCCCTTTAAAATATCCCCCGAGTGAAAAACGACCTCTCCCCAGCGGTTCATTACCGACATCTTAAATGTCTTATACATGGCTGCTTTGACTTCAAAAACATCATTGTATCCATCGTCATTGGGTGAAAACGCGTCAGGAGCAAAAACGTCTGCGTCTCTTTTGTATTTGATAATATTGGAAAAACTCTGAAAATTTCCATTTTCTGAATCGGCCCGAACCTGAAAAGTATAGTCTTTGTCGCTTTGTTTACCCAGATCGGGATGGTACTTATTGCTAAGTTTCATCGCCTTTCCGGCGTCAGATCCCGCCGAACCTTTCTGAATCATCGTATAAGATTTTATTTCATCGGTAAAAGGTTTCTCGGTCGTCCACGTCAATAACGGAGCCTCATTCTTCAACAAAATAGAACATATTGGCTCAGAAGGAGGTGATTTCTGTCCGCAGGCATTTTCGTAGATCAGGCGATAACAATACGAATGATTGTCCGCTTTTACATTAAAATCTTCAAATACGGTTTCATTGTAAAGGGTGTTGACCTTCTTATAATTTGATTTTTCATCAACGCCTCTTTCAATGACGACAGCATAATTCGTTTTTGATCCTGCACCCGGCACACCCGCGGACAACCGAATCAGATCAACGGCATTTACCGTCAAATGTCCCTCGGTGATCGGTTTGGGGGAAGACAAGCTGGTAGGCACGTTGACCGGAGCCGAAGTTGAGGTAATTGTCCTGGTTGCAGCAATGATTACATATTCATAATTATCCCCACACTGTACGGCATCATCTTCAAAGGAAGTCGTTTTTATGTCTGCAAACGATTTTAAAAGAACACCATCTTTCATCAAACGATACTCCTGAAAATCGGTCGGGTCCGGGTATTCATTCCAGGAAATGGAATTTTTTTCATCCGCCGAGCTGCCCTTTAAAACCATGCTGGACGCTACTTCACTATCCTGTTTCCCTCCACACAAATCTTTCGAGGCCAGTTTAACTTTGTATACCTGAGCGCTGTTAAGACCGGCAATGCGGTAAAACTGAGCCCCGCCGGAAGTTCTTGTTCCGCCAACGGCATAATTTGTTCCTCCGTCGCTGCTGGACATGATATCCGTTGCAATGGAAGTAAGCCCGTCGTAGGCAATTTCAAGGCTTCCGCTGCCTTTCATCTCTACATTTTTAATCTGGATATTTTTAAGAAGGGGTTGCTGAAAGGATATACCAAGGGACAATTCGGAACCCGCCGTGCATGATTTATTTGAATTATAAAGTCCTTTTATTTTTACGACCGGTGCACTCGTTACATTGGCATAATCGTGTTCCAATTCCAGTACCCCACCTTTTTCCAGGGTCTGACTTTTACCATCCCCCCAATTGATTTCAATTTTATCATAAGCCTGGATAATTGCATCATCATTGAAAAGCATTTTTATTTTACCTCCACCACAGGCAGTATAGCTTACATTTACCGGCCTGCTTTCAAATACCCGGACATCCTCACAGTGATAGACCTCATTTCCACCCACATTGGCACTTTGCAAAACGGTATAGTTACCGACATAATAATAAGTAAACTGGGTAGCGTTTCTGGTTAAAGTCGGATTTTCCGTGCTTTTATCATAGCTCTGGGCATAAGAAAGAGAGGACCCATTATTGAGTTTATTGATAATTTTAACAGTTAAGGGCGCACATCCCTCGGCTGGCTGCAATTCAAAATTTCCACCACCTTTGGCGCACAATCCTTGTCCTATGACATGCCTGGGAACCATTGCTGACATCGCCAGCAACAAAACAAATAACAATGATGTTCTCATAAGTGTGTACAGTATTATGACAGTGCCTGTAACAGACACTTAATATACTTTTGGTTTACGTATACGTTTCCTGATTGAAACTGAGCCAAAGTTAAAATTTTTCAGAATTAACAGGCTCACTTTCAACTGCAAATATATTAAAATCCAGTAAACGGCTGGTTACCTTATCAAAAGAACCGTTCCGGTTTTGGCAAACGGCTGATCATAAACATCGACGATTTCAGTTTTATAGGTGTAATAACCCGCGGGCGCGTCTTCACCCTTAATTTTCCCATCCCAGGATTCTGCCATGTCGCCCGATTGAAAAACCACTTGTCCCCAGCGATTGAAAACAGATATTTTAAAAGCATTAACGAAAATGCCTTTTACTGCCAGAACATCATTATGCGAATCGCCATTGGGCGTAAACGCATCAGGTATGAGGATGACCGGTTTACGATCATAATGCACCAGATTGGAAAAACTCAGCAGATTCCCGCTTTTGGCATGCGCACGAATCTGAAACGAATAATCCGCAGTAACCAGATTATTCCGATCCAGATCGTAGGAAGTGTCCAGACCTACAGGCAATCCCGCCGTTCCCGCATTTGCATCGGTTTGGATGACATCATACGAATCCAGCCCTTCCGTAAACGGATTTGCATCGTTCCATGTCAGACTTGTTGGTGTTTGGCGCAATAAAATGGTACAAACCGGGTCACTGAAATCAGACTTTAACGGGCACGAATTTTCATAGCTGAACCGGTAACAATAAGAAGTACCACTGGTATTTACCGCCTTATCTTCAAAATGAATGGCCTGGTTTTGAGCACCCGAAACCTGTTTAAAATCAGTACTTCCCTGCTCTGCTCTTTCAACAATCAGGTTATAAGTACCTGTCAGCCCCTTTCCTTCCAGGATCACGTCGGCGGCCACCATGTTATTGGCTTCGACGGTAACACTTGCTTTGGTTATCTTTTCTGGCGCCGATGTCGTTGTTTGTACACTTTTTGGCGCAGAAAAGGAGCGTGCCAGATTTGTCAATGCAACAATCTGATAAATATATTCCTTGTCGCAATCTAAATCCTTATCCGTCCATTTTACATCATCGACGGATTGAAATGTCTTGATCACCAGATCATTGCGAAACAGGTTATAACCTGTAAATTCCGCTTTATTGGCATATTGATTCCACGACAATGCGATCTCGCCTTCCAGTGGTGTGGCTTTTAGTACCATCGTACCTACTGAACGACTATCTTTCTGACCGCCACAATTTTCCGAAACAAGCTTAATGGTATACTGATTTTCAGGATTCAACCCTTTCTCGATCGTTAAGTTACCTGGCTGTTTTTGGTTTCTGACGATATCTGTCGTTTGATAAGTCCCGTTTTCAGCATAGAAAACTTCTGTTGACACGCCCTCCACCCCTTCATAAAGCAAAGCAATTTTACCATCCTGCTGCATTTCCACGCGCTTGATCTGGATTGTTTCGACAGAACTTTCAGCCGTTATAGGATCCAGGATATTCACCTCGCCTGCACAGGTTACAGAAGATTCATGCCTGCCCTGAATCGATATTTTGGGAATAGCACCTGAATAGTAACGGGTCATCACGCCATCTCCGCTTTTCCAATTGGAATTGGGCTGATTGTCTCCCCAATTCACTTCAACGTGATCGTAGGCCTTTGAAATAGCATCTTCTTCGACTGTAAGCTTCAAAATATTGTTACAGAAAACTTCAAGCGTTGCATTCACTTTTTGGCTTTCCGGGACTTTTACCTGTTTGCATAATGAAAAACCTGTGCCATTTACGCTCCCTATTTGTAAAATTGTATACGTACCCAGTTTGTTGTAGGTATGGGTCGTTTCTAAGGGTAATCCCACCGGTTTCGTCGTTATGTCATAATCCATGAAATACCCAACATTCTCGGCACCCACCACTTTGTTTTCCAGGGTTACAGTCAGGCTGCCACAACCGTTATACTTCTGAAGTATATCAAAAGCTCCGCCCCCCGTATCACAGTAGCCCCCCTTAACAACAGGAGCCTGCCCCAGCGCGCAAAAAGATTGAAATAAGTAAAACCCAAAAAAGAACAAAAGTAGCTGTACCCTCATGAAGTATGATCGAAAAGTAAATAAGGACACCTAAAACCTTGAAATGCCCCTCTTTGAAACCCATCGGAAAATTCGATTGTTCACTTAAAGAAGGTTCAAAATTAAAACATTTCAACATTAAGACCGTACCTTTATATTCTAAAACGTGTTTTCCTGTAAAACTATTTTTTGTCTACCCGAATAATGAATAATAATAGTAATCCCATAGTATTAGATTCGATTGAAGATGCCATTGAGGCAATCAAAAACGGCCAAATGATCATCGTCGTGGATGATGAAGATCGTGAAAACGAAGGCGATTTTATTTGCGCTGCCGAACTGGTCACGCCCGAAATAGTCAATTTCATGGCAAGAGAAGGCCGCGGATTGATTTGTGTTCCGATCACAGAAGAGCGTTGCGCCGAACTGGAACTGGATATGATGGTGGGCAATAACACGGCACTTCATGAAACAGCGTTTACCGTTTCTGTGGATTTGTTAGGCCATGGCTGCACAACCGGTATTTCTGCAAGTGACCGGGCCAAAACGATCCAGGCTTTGGTAAATCCCGAAACGCGTCCGGAAGATCTGGGCCGTCCGGGACATATTTTTCCGCTGAAAGCGAAAAAAGGCGGCGTCCTTCGTCGTACCGGGCACACGGAAGCTGCGATTGATTTCCCTCGTCTTGCCGGTTTATCACCAGCCGGTGTTTTGGTTGAGATATTGAATGAAGATGGTTCGATGGCCCGTTTGCCTCAGCTTCGTGAAATAGCCAACCGTCTGAATTTAAAACTGGTCAGCATCAAGGATCTTATCGAGTATCGTCTTCGGAAAGAATCTTTGATTAAAAGAGAAATTGGCGTGGATATGCCAACGCAGTGGGGACATTTTGACCTGATTGCCTACCGCCAGATCAATACCGGCGACTTACACCTGGCCCTGGTAAAGGGTACCTGGGAAAAGGATGAGCCTGTTTTGGTACGTGTCCATTCGTCTTGTATGACCGGCGATATCTTTGGTTCCTGCCGTTGTGACTGCGGGGCTCAGCTTCACGCGGCCATGGATTTGGTAGACAAAGCCGGAAAAGGTGTTGTCGTTTATATGAACCAGGAAGGAAGAGGCATTGGTTTGTTAAATAAACTCAAAGCTTATAAGCTTCAGGAAATGGGACGCGACACTGTGGAAGCAAACCTGGAACTGGGCTTTGCAAGCGACGAACGTGATTACGGCGTTGGCGCACAGATTCTTCGCGACCTGGATATCACCAAAATAAAACTGATTACCAACAATCCTAAAAAACGTGCCGGACTGATCGGTTATGGCCTGGAAATTGTTGATTCCGTTTCTATTGAAATTCCTGCAAATCCATACAACGAACAATATCTGATCACCAAGCGTGATAAGATGGGGCACAGTTTGAGTAACCTAACTTTCCCCGGAAATCAGGCATGACACAGGTGCAGCTTGTCGCAACAGAAACTGACATTCTAAAATGCCGCAGCGCTATTCAGGCGCTGCGGCCTTCTTTAACGGACGCGCTGTATTTCGAAGCTGTTCAGCGAACACTGGCAGACAACCGGCAGATTATTTTTATTGAAGATGCCGGACAAGCTGCTGCAGTGGCTGTTTTTGAAACGGGTTATAATCTGTTTCGCGGAAAATACATTTACATCGACGACCTCTCCACCCTTCCTCAGTATCGGGGAAAAGGATACGCGGGCATTTTGCTAGACTGGATCTTTGATTTTGCGCAAAAGGAGCAATACGAGCAGATTCATCTAGATTCAGGTGTAAATGTGAACAGAACCGATGCGCACCGCCTGTATCTCAACAAACGTTTTCAGATCACCAGCCTGCATTTCGTGGCAAATGTCTGAACGGTTTGATTTTTTCAGCCCTTTGTACGAATTTTGGCGTAGGTTTTAATCTAAAAGGATTGCCCGAATTCATTCATCAACATACGGTAAACCCGGTCAAAATTATTTTAATGAATATCCATCAGGTTTTTGAAGCATTCAATTCTTTACGCGTACTGGTCATTGGCGATGTTATGCTCGACTCTTATGTTTGGGGAAAAGTAGAACGTATTTCTCCGGAAGCACCTGTCCCGGTTGTTAATGTAAGTCACAGAGAATACCGCCTCGGTGGTGCCGGAAACGTACTTTTGAACGTACAAGCCCTGGGCGCCGAAGCCATCATCTGCTCGGTGATCGGTACGGATACTTCAGGCGATGCCTTGAAAAACAGCCTGATTGAAAAAGGGTTGAACTGTGAAGGCCTCATCCGCAGCGAAAACAGAATCACAACGATCAAGGAACGTATTATTGCAGGATCCCAGCAGGTGGTTCGTATTGACACAGAAACGGATAAACCCGTGTCCAGTGACGAAAAAGACAAACTTGTTAACAAAGCCAAAGAACTGATTCCTTCCTGTCATGTCATTATTTTTGAAGATTACGACAAAGGGGTTCTGACAGCAGAGTCCATTGCGGAGATAACTGAATTTGCCAATTTACATAACGTACCGACGGTTGTTGACCCTAAAAAACACAATTTTCTGGCTTACAACAACGTCACGCTTTTCAAACCAAACCTGAAAGAACTCCGGGAAGGATTGAAAGTGGAATTCAATGTGGATAACCCAGCCGAATTGCAGGCGACCGTTGCGCAATTGAAGGACACTTTGGGCGCCAAAGGTGCGCTGATCACGCTTTCTGAAAGAGGTGTGTACATTGATTTCAAAGAAGAAATACATAAGCTTCCTGCCCATATCCGGCAAATCGCCGATGTTTCGGGCGCGGGCGACACGGTGATCAGCATCGCCGCATGCTGCGTAGCCCTTGGACTTCCGCCGCACTCAATCGCAGGGATTTCCAATCTGGGTGGCGGGCTCGTTTGTGAACTTGTCGGCGTTGTTCCTATTGATAAGGCACTTTTAAAAGCTGAAGCTGAAAAGGAAGGACTGATCTAGACCTTCAAAAGGATAAGTAAAAGGGATCGATAACATTTTAGCTTATCGATCCCTTTTTTTATTTTTTGGTAAAGCGCATCATAGCAATATCGCCACTAATGAAATTTAACGTCGTACCGTCACTCACAGCATAGGTATTCACTTTTTTAAGGGCTTCTGTAAACACATTTTCCCCGTCCCCCTGGCACATCATTCTGGTCATCGCGTAAGGATCTCTGAAACTGATCTTATGCCCGTCTGCATTTAACTTTCCGGAAAAGGAATTACAGCTCGTATTCCCGCTAAACCTGTTTTCCTTGACTTCAAAGGTAATTTCAGGCTTTTTGTCGGCGTACAATTCATCGAAAGATTTTCCGGGAACCATCAGATAATTCAGGACCCAGGTGCCTTCCAGAGAAGCAACGGATGATGTGGCGGCAGGTTTTGAGCTCATTTTGCTGTTTTTACAGGATGGCAGAAAGCTCAGACAAATGAATGCAGCGATAAAGAATTTTTTCATACGTTTTTGTGATAAAGTGTTTGTCCGATGGTCGATCTAATCTCTAATCCAGTATTTCGGTTAAATAAATATAGATAAATTACGACTGGCAGACAAAAATCACCAGTTAATTCCGCCTCCGCCAATGCCCATCTTATGTGTAAATCTGCTGGACAATTTCGACCGGCTTGTGATGTACCGGATGCTGGCACCGATGTATGGCGTTGTTCCCGGCGTGTACGCGGTGAGCGTTTCCCTCGCACTGTTAAAAGTTTTCAACTGGCGGAACGTTGTGACGCCTGCTTCCAGAGAGATATTAATCGCTGTAAACAAGTGTGCATTCGCAGAAACGCCCATTTTTATCTGCCGGTAATTTTCCCTTCTTAACATTTTTTCCTCCGGCGTCTGAATCTGGAACCCGCCGCTGTAACCATTTAAACCGGCCATCATATCTACATTAAACCATTTTGTGGTGCGGTAATTGACATTGGCCATAAAGGGCAGCAATGCAGAAACTCGCCAGTCTTTTCCAAACCGCTTGTTGACACCGAATACCGGCACGAAGCGCAGTTTCTGATTGTAGGCTAAAACGGAGCCGTACATAATTTGCGTATGCAATCCCAGAATATGCATACGGGCCGCGCCTCCCCAGAAAAATGGCTGCGGCGTAAAAAACGTTTCGTTACTTTCCGTCATGCCCAGCCCCCCGCCATAAACCCAAAGCCTGTCTTTGATACTGGCCTGCAATCTGATCACACCCAATGAGAGTGTTTTATAACCATTACTGGGAATATTCTTCCCGTCAAAGGTTGGTTGTATTTGCGTAAACTGGGTTAATAAAACCGTGTGTACGGCCCGCAAATCAAACTTTTTTCTCAGACTATAACCCAGCTGGACTTCGCTCTGAATCGGGATGATGCCGAAAAATCCGCTCCTGGTCACGCCATAATCTTTCCCGGTTCCCTTACCAAGATTTGACGGCACATTGTAATCGGCCTTTAAAGTTAAATTGGGATAAAAAAGTCGGCTCAACGCAAAATGTTGGGCCTCAACCGAAGAAACGGCCGAAAAAAGTAAGCCAAAAAATAAATGTCCGGAAATTTTCATGCAAGGATTCGGGGTGTGATTGTCGGCAAATAACGAGAAAAGGGTTTGGGTATTGTACGGTGTTATTTAGGCGATAGTGTAATTAAAAGTTTGTTTATTTACATTATCACTAAACCCTCATACATTAACATGATAAAATTACCTTCCCTTCAGGCTTTAACTGAAAGCTTTTTGCATACCGTTGTACGCTATAAATGGGTCGTTCTGACCGCTTTGATAAAACTTATTTTACTTATTTATTACATTGAAACACCGTACCAAAATGAAACCATAAGAAATCTTCTAACACGGTTATCTTATACTTTCTTCTTATCGCTTCCCATGGTTCTGGCAATTCAGCTCGTATGGGAAAGGCGACAATGGAAGAATAATATAAAAATTGGGTTACTGGGCGGGACAGCTGCATTGTTGGTTTGTTATTATTTTTCAATAAATAAAAATCCCAGCCAAACTGATTATTACCGCTTCCTGCTTTTTATGGCAGCGGCGCATTTACTCGTATCCTTCGCTCCATTTCTGAAATACGATGAACCAAACGGATTTTGGCAGTTTAATAAAACACTCTTTTTACAGTTTCTAAATGCAGCATTATATTCTACCACCTTATACTTAGGTCTTTTGATTGCTATCGAAACTGTTACGTTTTTATTTGACATTAAATTTCTCTTTGAAATAGAAGCAGACCTTTTCTTTGCCATTTTTATCTTTTTCCATACTGTATTCTTTCTAAGTAAAATCCCAGAAAATCTGGAAAATCTGGAGCAGCAAACTGATTATCCTTCTGGATTAAAAATATTTACGCAATATGTTCTGTTGCCGCTTGAAGTCATTTACCTGCTGATCTTATATGCCTACACAGGGAAAATTCTTTTTCAATGGCAGCTTCCGGAAGGTGGTGTCGCATATCTGGTTTTAGCTTTTTCAATAGCAGGTATTTTAGCTTTATTACTTTTACATCCTTTGCGCAAAAGTTCAAAGGAGTCTTGGATAAGTCTTTTCAGTCATCGATTTTATCTGGCATTATTGCCATTAATTATTCTTCTCTTTACAGGAATTTTCCGAAGGATCAATGACTACGGTGTGACAGAAAATCGCTATTTGGTTGCAGTACTAGCTTTTTGGCTCGCCGGAATCACAATTTATTTTTTAACAATAAAACGTAGTGATATTAGATGGATTCCTCTCACACTTTCTATTATCAGTTTTATTATGGTTGTAGGTCCCTGGAATATTTTTAAGGTCGCAGAGAGTAGTCAATTAAATCAATTTCATGAAATTTTAGTAAAAAACAAGCTCGTAAATAAGGAGAATAAGATTGTTGGCAAGGCAGTATTACCAGATGAAGAATACAATCAATTATTTTCCATTATCCAATTTTTTAGAGAGAGAGAAAAGTCATCACTGGATAAATACTTTCAACAACTTCCCCCAAATACAGATCGCAATAAATTCTATAACGCAATTGATGATTTTATGCGAAAACACGTCTCAAATAAAACATCAAATGAATTTGGCTCTTTTAGGAATTATTCTTCGGATATAGCGAATCAACAGGAGATCAATCTAAACGGTTACGATTTCTTGTTAGACTTTAATGTAGACAACTCTCTTGTAACAAGAAATAAAGAGTGGAAAATTAGTAGTGAGAATAATGGTAAAATCGTAAGTATATATCGTCACAATCAAAAAATTGTATCTTTTGATATTGAAAAAAAGATGGATGAAATAAGTCAACAATTCGGAAGTAATTCGAATAAAATACCTCAACAAATGCTGTCTCTGAAATATGACGATTCAAAAAATCATTTAAAAATCATTTTACGTACAATTTCCGGAGATCGACAGCGATATTATGTTCATGGATACCTCTTGTACAATAATTAAACTGCCGCCGATAGTACAAAAATTTAATTATTTGGTATAGTCATAAACCGAATTCAAACATTATCTCATTCATCGATGCAAGCTCTCAGGAATAGTCTCTTTATGCTTTTGTGCATTTTAGCACCAATGCTTTTATCCGCTCAAAATACCGGGTCTACCTACGCCGAAAAACTGGGTTATCCGAAGGGCAAAAAAGTCCTGATTATCCATGTGGATGATGTGGGCATGTCCTACGAATCCAATCAGGGCGCCATCAGGGCGATCAAGGAGGGGGTTGCCAATTCTTTAAGCGTTATGATGCCCTGTGGCTGGGTGCCTGGTTTCGTACATTATCTGAAAGAAAATCCTGAACTGGATGCGGGGCTGCACTTAACATTAACTTCCGAATGGAAAGATTATCGCTGGGGACCTTTGGCCGGTAAAAATCAGGTAAAAGGTTTGGTTGACTCCGAAGGTGCCATGTGGAGAGGCGTCGCTGATGTAGTCAAAAATGCCTCGCCGGATGAAGTTGAAAAGGAGATCAGGGCACAGCTGGACCGTGCCAGAACCATGGGTTTCACACCAACGCACCTGGATTCGCATATGGGAACACTTTTCGCCACGCCCGAATTTTTACAGCGTTATTTAAAGGTGGGGATGGAAGAAAAAATTCCGGTAATGTTTCCCGGCGGACATAATAGCGTGGCGCAGCAGCAGGAAAAAATAGTTGCGGATCAGCTGGCCATGACGCAAATGGTGGGAAAACAACTTTGGAATGCCGGGTTACCCGTTCTGGATGATCTTGAAAATTCCAGCTATGGATGGAAAGGCCCGGAATCCGGCGATAAATCCGAGAAAGCGCTTCAAAAATATAAAACAGAGAAGTATATCAATGCCATCAAAAACATCAAACCCGGATTGACCATGGTGATTATGCACTGCACCATCCATACCGAAGTGTTCCCGAAAATTTCAGATTCTCACCCAACCCGCGAAGGTGATTTCTTGGCGATGATCGACCCTGAACTTCGAAAATACATTGAAAAAGAAGGCATCATCCTGACGACGTGGAGAGAAGCGATGCAGCGCCGTCAACAGGTTAAATAACACCCCTACCGTGTCAGAACACAGCTATTTAAATTTTGACACGGTATAACTTAACCCGTTGGGTAAAAGTTATAAAATAGTTCACAAATTTTGTGAACTAAAAAACAAAAACCCCGGCAGACCAAAGTCTACCAGGGTTTTATATTTGCTATGACTAAAAGCTCATCGCTAAAAGCCAACTGCTAAATCCTACAAATCAATTGCTTCACCGTAAGCCGCCTCAGTTGCTCCTTTCAAAGCTTCTGACATGGTTGGGTGTGGGTGAACTGAACGCATAATTTCGTGTGCAGTCGTTTCCAGTTTACGGGCCACGACAACCTCAGCGATCATTTCTGTTACGTTCATACCAATCATGTGTGCGCCAAGGAACTCACCATATTTGGCATCAAAAATAACTTTTACGAAACCATCCGTAGCGCCGGCAGCCGTAGCTTTACCCGATGCTTTGAATGGGAATTTACCCACTTTGATATCGTAACCAGCTTCTTTGGCTTTCTTTTCAGTGAAACCAACAGAAGCGATTTCAGGCTGGCAATACGTACAACCCGGAATGTTTCCATAATCCAAAGCTTCTGTTTTGTGGCCTGCAATTTTTTCTGCGCAGATGATACCTTCCGCCGTAGCAACGTGTGCCAAAGCCGGGCCAGGCGTACAGTCACCGATTGCATAGAAACCAGGAACGTTGGTTTCGTACCATTCGTTAACGGCAATTTTACCTTTATCGGTTTTGATACCTGTTTCTTCCAGACCGATATTTTCGATATTTGAAACGATACCAGCCGCTGAAAGCACTACATCTACTTCAAAAGTTTTATCTCCTGTTGGTGTCTTTACAGAAACAACACAGCCGCTTCCGCTTGTATCCACCTTCTCAACTGAAGAGTTTACATACGTGTCAACACCCAGTTTTTTGTATTGCTTGGCAATTTCTTTCGAAATGTCTTCGTCTTCAACAGGAACAAGGTTTGGAAGGAATTCAACAACCGTTACTTTCGTACCCATGGTTGCATACACATAAGCAAATTCCATTCCGATTGCACCAGAACCTACAACCAATAAACTTTTTGGCTGTTTTTCAAGGCTCATTGCTTTACGGTATTCAATGACTTTCTGACCGTCGATTTTGATATTCGGCAATTCACGCGCACGGGCACCCGTTGCGATGATAACGCCTTTGCCAGCCGTGTAATCCGTTTTCTTTCCGTCCTTATCAGTAACTTCAACCGTTTTTACACCTTTTACTTTACCGGCTCCCATGATGACGTCGATCTTATTCTTCTTCATCAAAAAGGCAACACCCTTGCTCATGCCGTCTGCTACACCACGGCTACGTTTGATAACGCCTCCGAAATCAGCAGCATATTCCCCTACGTTAATCCCGTAGTCTTTCGCATGCTTAATGTATTCAAATACCTGCGCACTTTTAAGAAGGGCCTTGGTTGGAATACAGCCCCAGTTAAGGCAAATTCCACCTAAAAGTTCTTTTTCTACAATTGCTACTTTCAATCCTAATTGCGAAGCACGGATCGCTGCCGGATATCCGCCAGGACCGCTACCAACGACAATCACGTCATACGTTTGAGCCATTTTCTAGTATTTTTATTTGAAAGAAATGGGTTGACAAAAATTTCATGCAAAGGTAGTAAATACCTTTATGAAAACGGCAGTTAATCCTCGGGAATGGTCAGGAAATAGTCAGGGATTGACATGGGGTGCCAGGAAGTCGTTGGTTGTGGGGACTTGTCAGGGATGGTCATTTGTTGTCAAGCATAGTCAGGCGTTGACGGCTGCCGGAAGGCAAGTTACCATATTGCCATTGATGCGTACTAATAGAAATTTCATGTATTCATTTATTTTCGAATAATCTTTACTTTATGAAACTTGAAGCGCTACATATTTATCAGATGGCTATGAAGTTGGGGGACGCCGTGTGGAGTTTGGCGGATTCGTGGCGTTATTTTGTTAAAGATACAATTGGCAAACAGTTGATACGATCTGCTGATTCGGTGGCGGCAAACATTGCAGAAGGTTATGGTCGGTATCATTATAAAGAAAATCTGAACTTTTGCTTCTATGCGCGTGGTTCTTTAAAGGAGACATCGACATGGCTTGCAAAAGCACAGAACAGAAATCTGATAAGCCTAGAAAAATTCACAGAATTAAGCCAACTTTGCGAATAACTGTCGGTGAAACTCAATAGCTATATCAGGACGATTGGGAAGGTTCCGGGAAAATGAATGTCATGGATAGTCATTCATAGTCAGGTTTTGTCAAGGAGTGTCATTTATCGTCAGGCATCGCTGGCAACTTCCTGACCATTTCATAACCACCCCGAACAACAAATGACAATTTTATGACCACTTCCTGACAATACTTGACTTTTAATTATTTTTTCAACTATAAATTCAAAAAATTCAATGACACTTGATCAATTGAAAGACTTGAAGGCCCGTGTAGAGGCTTTGGGGAGGTATCTTTGACTACGCTAACCGAAAAAAACAGCTAGACGACCTTGAACAACAAACTTCTCAGCCTGAATTCTGGGGCGATTCAGAACGTGCTGAGAAAACAATGAAGGAAATTCGCGGATTGAAGTTCTGGACCAACGGTTATGAAGAACTATCAAGATTACGCGATGACCTGGATACGATCTGGGAATTTTATGACGCAAGCGAAGCTACCGAAGAAGAGGTAGACGAAGAAGGTAAAAAACTGGAAGCGAAGCTTGATGAAATCGAATTCCGCAAAATGATGGGCGAAGAAGGCGACGAACTTCCGGCCGTTATTGAAATAAACTCCGGTGCCGGTGGTACCGAGTCGCAGGACTGGGCTTCGATGCTCATGCGAATGTACATCATGTGGGCCGAAAAAAATGGCTACAAAGTGCGCGAAGTGGATTTGCAGGATGGAGATGTGGCCGGTGTAAAATCGGTAACATTGGAAATTTCCGGTGAATATGCTTATGGAAATTTAAAGTCGGAAAATGGCGTTCACCGTCTGGTGCGAATTTCTCCTTTCGATTCCAATGCCCGTCGCCACACCTCGTTTACATCGGTTTATGTATACCCACTGGCCGATGATAACATTGAAATTGACGTCAATCTGGCTGATATTACCTGGGATACCTTTCGTTCAGGCGGCGCGGGTGGACAGAATGTAAACAAGGTAGAAACAGCAGTGCGTCTGCACCATAAACCTTCGGGCATTGTCATCGCCTGTCAGCAGGAACGTTCGCAGCTGATGAATAAAGAAGTGGCTATTCGTTTATTGAAATCGCGTCTGTATCAGATCGAGCTTGAAAAACGCAACGCAGCACGTGCAGAGGTAGAAGCATCCAAACGTAAAATCGAATGGGGTTCGCAAATCCGCAGCTACGTACTGGACGACCGCCGTGTAAAAGACCATAGAACGGATTATCAGACCTCCAATACCGATGCCGTATTGAATGGCGAGATTAATGACTTTATTAAGGCTTACTTAATGGAGTATTAATAAATATTGATTTTGAGAAAACCTTCAGACATTATCCAATCACTGGATTTGTTTGGAGGTTTTACCTATATTTATAAAAAAAAGCTATGACCGGCATTCGATATATAACCAATGAAAAAGGTCAAAAAACTGACCTTATTATTTCTTTGGAAGAACACGGACAAATTGTAGAAGACCTATTAGATGCGTTATTAGTTGAAGAGCGGAAAACAGAGGATTCAATGCCTTTCGATACGTTTGTAAACCAATTAACCGCTGAGGGTAAATTCGATGCATAAAGTTTATAAATTACTTATTACAAACTCTGCCCAAAAGGAAATTCGTACCCTTCAAAAAACAGAAGTACAAAAAATAATTCCTGCAATTCAATCACTGTCCGAAAATCCTCGTCCTTCAGGTTGCAAAAAATTAGTGTCTGTAAAAAATATTTACAGAATAAGAATTGGGAATTATCGTGTTCTTTATTCCATAGACGACCTGATACGAATTGTAGAAATTTCCGGGGTAGAACATCGCAGGGAAGCCTATGAGTGATTCCAGCAAAGAAATCCTCCACTATCATGTCCTCGGCCGGGGCCCCAAAATCCTTCTCGCCTTTCACGGCATTGGTCAAACCGGCTTAACCTGTTTTGAACCCTTTTCAGAACTTTTAAGTGATCAGTACACCATCTACGCCTTCGACCTGTTTTTTCACGGATGCAGTAAAGGAATGCACGGGAACGATGATTTTTCCGATCGGGACATTGTTACCAAAAAATTATGGAAAAGTCTGATTTCTGAGTTTTTACAACAAAACAACATTGATCAATTTGATATCGCGGCATTCAGTATGGGCGGCCGATTTGCACTGGCAACCCTGGAAGCTTTTCCGCAACAGATCGATAAAGCATTCCTGATGGCACCAGACGGCGTTTCCGAACACCCGCTTTACACCCTGGCATCCCGGTTCTGGCCAACGCGGAAATTGTTTCACAGGGTTTTGAAAAATCCGGATACTTTAATAAAATCTGCGCATTTCTTCCAAAAACTGGGACTTATCCACAATAGCCTGATACGTTTTACACAATACATGCTGACAGATCCCAAAAGACAGGAAACCATTTACCGCTCCTGGCTAGCTTTCCGGATGCTAAAATTTGATATTCCCCAACTTTATCGCAAACTAAACGGCACAAAAATCTATCTGTTTATCGGTAAATATGATAAGTTGTTGAAAGCAAAGGATGTGAAGCAATTATCAGTGCTTCTTCCAAAAGAGCGATACTTTTTATTGTCTGCCGGGCATTCGAATCTGGTGGACAAAGCTTCGGTTATTATTCGGGATTTGGGAAAGTAAATTTGACGGGTTAACCCCGATCTGCAAGGGTTAATATTTCGCTGCATTAGCGCTGCAATAGTAACATTTTCAAGCGGTTCGCTTAACCTGTCCGTAAAATATTCTATCTTTAAAGAACTCCTTTTCTTCCTGAAAATCCTTAACCTAGATGCTAAAAACAAGTACTTCCAAGCCTGTTACGCACAAAAACGACACAAACTGGCGCCTGAAAGCCATCATGGGCGGTTCCATCGGCAATTTGGTAGAATGGTACGACTGGTACGCTTATTCGGCTTTCTCCCTATATTTTGCCGGCAGTTTTTTTCCCGATTCGAACCCAACCGTTCAGCTTATTAACACCGCTGGAATTTTTGCAGTAGGATTTTTAATGCGTCCGATTGGCGGTTATCTTTTTGGAAAAATTGCAGATACAAAAGGGCGCAAGGAAGCCATGACATTGTCGGTTTTATTGATGTCTTTTGGCTCTTTGCTCATCGCATTTTTGCCTGGTTATGGCACAATCGGTATCGCCGCGCCTGTTTTACTGTTGGTCGCACGGTTATTACAAGGACTGAGCGTTGGTGGTGAATATGGTACTTCGGCAACTTATTTGAGTGAAGTGGCAACCAAAGAAAGACGTGGATTTTATTCCAGTTTTCAATATGTAACGCTCATCGGCGGACAGTTGATCGCCCTGGGGCTGCAACTTATTTTACAAAGGATTTTTCTGACGGAGCAGGAAATGCATGCCTGGGGATGGCGTATCCCTTTTGTTATCGGGGCCGCTCTTTCATTGATCGCGTTATATCTTCGAAGCAATCTGCATGAAACGGACGCTTTCCAAAATAAAAATACATCTCCGGCCAAAAAAGAAGGCTCGATGACCGAATTGCTCAAACATCCCAGGGCCATCGCTATCGTCGTGGGACTTACCCTGGGCGGAACACTGGCATTTTATACTTACACCACCTACATGCAAAAGTTTCTGGTTAACACGGTTGGGTTAACCAAAGGCCAATCCACCACGTTAACTTTCTGCTCACTGCTGATTTTTGCCCTGTTACAACCGGTTTTCGGCGCATTGAGTGATAAAGTGGGGCGTCGGCCACTTTTAATCGGTTTCGGCGTTTTGGGCACGCTTTGCACCATTCCTTTGCTGACCACATTAAGCCATACTTCCACCATGTGGGGGGCATTCGGTTTATTGATGGGCGCACTGCTCATCGTCAGCGGATATACCTCTATCAATGCCGTCGTAAAAGCCGAATTATTTCCGGTGGAGGTACGTGCTTTGGGTGTGGGACTGCCCTACTCTTTAACCGTTGCTATTTTTGGCGGAACCGCTGAATATCTGGCACTTTGGTTTAAAAACATCGGCCACGAAAATTACTATTACTGGTATGTTACCATCTGCATCTTCCTTTCCCTCATGGTATATATAGGCATGAAGGATACAAAATATACCTCTCTGATTGAGCACTGACGCATGCAACCATTAGAAATGTACTATTCCAATTAAAAAGATAATTTATCTATTGACATCACCTTTTTAATTTTATAACTTTCTGGAAACCAAAACATTCCGATAGTTATGGACATGATGCACAAAATTGAACGTTGGGGCGATACACATCACCCTGCCTGGATGGATGGAGTACGCATTGCGTTGGGCATACTGCTTTTTGCTAAAGGTATAAGTTTCATCAGCGATACCACGCGACTGGCTCATCTGATCAGTGACATGGACTTGCATTTATACACGGTCACGGCTGTCCATTACGTCGCTTTTGCACACATTTTCGGTGGTTTTATGATCGCGCTGGGATGTCTGACCAGAATATCGGCTGTTTTGCAAATCCCGATCCTGATCACCGCAGTATTTTTTGTCAACCTTAGAACGGGTTTTTCTTACTTCAATTCAGAATTATGGTTATCGATGATAACCCTCATATTGGTTCTTACCTTCACGGTCATCGGATCTGGTAAATTCTCGATGGACGAATGGATGAAGAATCACAACAATTAAAATATTCAGCGTTACAAATCTCCGTCAGCAGCGCAGCAATTATAGCACGGTTATTGAAATAACCGGTTTAATTGTTGTGCTGTTTTTATTAGGCCCTTGACATCTCATACGGCTTTTTCCCTTCCGGCAAAACCTTGAATAGGTATTTCTTTTTGTACTCAAGCGGTGTCATATCCGTTACCTTTTTGAAATGCCGGTAGAAATTTGAAATGTTATTGAAGCCACATTCAAAACAGATCACTTCGATCGTAAGACTGTCCTCAATCAGGAAGCGGCATGCGTGGCTAACCCTGATTTCGACAAGAAAATCATTATACGTTTTCTTCGTCATCAGTTTGAAATAACGGCAAAAAGACGTGACGCCCAGGTTTGCAATGGCGGCAACATCCTGCAACGAAATCGGATTTTTATAATTGGATAAGGTATAGGCGTAAACCTTGTTCAGGCGGAGCGTTTCCGAATCATTGGATTTGTAAAAAGCATGGGCCGATGTGATCGTTTCGGTTTCACTGGTTTCCGCCAGGATTTTCAAAATCGACAGCAGTGCGATTAACCTGTCAAGATTTTGGGCATTTACCGTCGAGCGCATCAGCGCAATGATCCGTTCCCTTGCCTCGCCGGTAATAACGAGTCCTTTTTTTGCCTTTTCATACAATTTGGGAATAAGATAGGCCTCGGGCAGATTCAGCAAATCACCGCCCAGACAATCGGGCAAAAAATGAATAATAATAACTTCAACCGCAGAACTGCCCATTCCGCCTTCCACCCGCCAGGTATGCGGCAGGTTTTCACCAAGAAGAATCAGCTCACCATCCGAAAAATTACTGATATTATCCCCGATAAACCGTACACCATTGCCTTTGATCAGATAATGCAGTTCCAGCTCCGGATGGTAATGCCAGACCGTGCCAAAACTCGATTCCCGCTCATGTCGTATGCTGAACGAGTTTTGGGATTTTATCGGAACCTTGTGAAAATGGGGTTTCATATTATTAAATTGAATCAGGACAACACGGCCAACATCCTACTGCTTTCAACTTAATAAGTACCAACTATATTATTTCTATTCACCAAAAAACTTAAAACTAATTTTAGCGATCGGCTGCCAGCACCTGTCCGATTGCTGACAGCCGATAACCGATAGTTCCGTTAATATGGCTTGGACGTACCCTGAATCAGCCATATTTTCGAATAATGGTGATCCTTGCTTTGCCCTGCCGGAACATAATTTGTGGGCACTAATTTATCGATTGCAGCATTGTAATTGACCAGATAATTCGGATCTACATTGGCTGTCGGATACATGTACCGTACCGGTAAAGCGGGACCAAATTGTGCTACCGCCCCTGTTTTTAAAGCAGGGAAGCCAGTGCGCCTCCAGTCAAACCAGGACTGAACGCCAAACCAGGACGATATCCACTTTTGTTCCATAATGCGCTCCTGTTTATTGGCTGCATCCGCATAGCCAACGGAAGGCTGTGCATAATAATTATCAAAATTAAAGGCTGTCGCTGTAAACACACCGGCTTTTTCCATCGAAGACCGAATTGCCTTTTTGTAGTGTGCTTCCGCGTCACTCGCCCCAAAACCACCAAGCAAAGCCGCTTCGGCAAGGATAAATTCTACTTCATCATAAGTCATCAGGTCCATCGTTGCATACGGATCGGTATTCTTACGATAGCGGTCGTGAATGTAAGAAATATACGGATTGCGCTCATTTGGATAAGTTGCCCCATCATTTCCTTTGTTATAAGCTACCGCCGAAGTAATGGACATGCCTATGGGCAGTCCTACGTATAACGACGTATCCGCGCTGGTTGCAGCAGCAGGGACATAGACCACGGAGAAAGTCTCTCCAAACATATTTGTCACCGTTTTTGTCGTTGGTGCCGTCACTTTGGCATCCCACTTTCTCTGAACAGGTTGCGCCCAGCGTTCCAGCCTTGGGTCCTTAAGATTGATCAGTTTGTCAATCAAAGTTTTCCCTGGTTTCAACAAATAGTTCGGGTTGGCAGCATTCAAAAGACCACCCGGAGAGGAATTATCCGCGGTTGTTCCCAAAAAAGCCATCACTGCGTTATCACTGTTGCTAGCGAAAGCGGCTGCGCTTGCCTCCTTAAATTCCGCTTCGATATTAATACCCAAAGCACTCATTTCCGCTTTTTTATCCGCCAATCTCAAGGCATAGCGAAGACGTAACGAATTGGCAAATTTCTTCCATTTCACCGCATCCCCTTTGTACATGACATCGGCAGTCGCGCTGATCGCGTCTTTTGCTTCCAGGCTGCTTAACAATGTATTTGCTTCTTTCAGATCAGTCAGTATTCCTTTGTAGATTTCGGCCTGCGCATCATATTTGGGAAAATATTTTCCTGTGGATGCGTTTAACGCCTCCGAATAAGGAATATCTCCATACAAATCCGTCATAAGCCCGAAAATTGAAGATTTCATCGTCAGCGAAATCGCCTGAAAAAAGCGGTTGTTATCACGTACGCCATTGTCATAAATCAGCTTATTATTCCGCAGCACATCAAAAACACCCACGTTCGAAGCACCTATCCAACCTTCCTGAACCCAGGCATACTGGTTGATAATCGCCGCACCTTCGTTGGTTCCTGCCTGCATGTACTGCATCGTCGCCCCGATTTTAGATCCGTCCCGTCCCAGCGTGTACACCATCTTTCCCGCGTTGGTCAACACATAGGTCAGGATGTAATTTGACGAAACATTTTCCGGGGCGTTCGGATTCTTGTTAACCTCTGTCAAATCTTCACACGAAGTCATGAAAAGACATAGTGTCGCCAAAAGTATGATATATATCGATTTTATAGCTTTCATATCGTCTTTCAATTTAAAAATCAACATTCAATTTAAATCCTAATGAACCTGTGTAAGGCAAAATATTGTAGTATTCTATTCCTTGTGTCCAGCTGCCCGTGGCGCTGTTTTGCTGGAAAGCCTTCTCCGGATCAAATCCCTTAATTCCCGCTTTTGACCACATAAACAAGTTATTACCAACAACAGCGACAGAAGCGTTTTGTATTTTGAACCTGTTTACAAACGATTTTGGCAAGTGATAGGTAAGTGACACTTCACGAAGTTTGACGTAGGTGGCACTGTACATATTGCGGTTCGGGAAAGGGCGGTTGGCATAACGATAAGCGCTGAACGGATCGAGCCATTTGCTGCCCGGACCTCCCAGATTTTCAGTATAAACCGTTTCTCCGGCGGCATTTTTTGTGGCAAAAACACCCGGGTTCAAGCTCGCATCCTGTACTCTGACTTTTGATTCTGTGCTTCCTTCAGGCCATGCAAATCCATGATAGTCGGCATTCCGTCCACCTACCCAGTTGCCCAGATATTTGTCAGGGTTTGCCTTGATCTGATCCGACAGACTTTGTGACGGATCATAAGCCACGCCTGTCAACGTTTCCTCTCTCTGACCATTATTACCCAGGAACATCATCGTGTTGGAATAGAAAGACCCTCCCTGACGCCAGTCGATATTCGCGAACAAAGTAAAGTTTTTGTACGTCACCGAAGGCTGAATACCCATCAGGATATTGTGGTTGAAATTCCCTATTTTAACAATTTTTTTAATGTCCGTATTCGCCTGATAAAGTCCGCCCGCCGTTACGATCGGATATTTGTAATAAGGTGATTTAGGATCATCAACAGTCAGCATGGGCTGCATGTAAATATCACCGATTTGCCCCCCGGTATAGGTCCGCACCATGGCGCCTCCGCTTTCATTGGTACCAAAATACGATAAGCCATCCGTCAATTCCCGGATGTATGCCCGGTTACGGCTCAGTGTGATGTTCAGATCAAAAGTAAGGTTATCCGTTTTTACCGGTGTGGTCACAATACCGATTTCAAATCCTTTGCTTTGCACCAGACCAGCGTTGATCAGTTTGCTTGTTGCCCCCGATTCCGAAGGTACCGTTATACCCAGAATCTGGTTTTTGTTTTCCCGGTTGTAGTAAGTTGCTTCCAGTCCCAGACGATTTTTCAGGAATTTCACATCAAAACCAATCTCCGTCGAGGTTGCGATTTCAGGTTTAAGATTTGCATTTTTCAACGTACCTGGCATAAACATTCGTTTGGCAATACCCCAGTCCGCCGCCGTTCCGTAAGTCGGGATCAAATTATAGGGAGCTACATCGTTACCCACCTGTGCATAGCCGGCCCTTACTTTCGCAAAACTCATCCAGCTTGGCAGATTTACCATTTCCGAAATCAGCACGCTCAGCGAAGCCGATGGATAAAAATAGGAATTATTTCCTTTCGGAAGTGTACTCGTCCAGTCGTTACGTGCGGTCAGATCCAGATAAACCATATCCTTGAATCCGAAAGAAGCCGATCCGTATGCCCCATACAACAATTTGCGCGACAGCCCGCTGGAATACGTAACGGTACCAGGTGCGCCATTGGCGATGTTATACAAACCCGGCACGACGAGTGAACCCGCGTTGTTTTCCAGCCCACGGCCGTACTGTTCAAGACGGTTACCGCCCGCCATCGCATTAATACTCCAGTTTTCTCCTAAATTTTTCTTGTACGTAATGATCAGATCGAGGTTGGTTTCCTTGGTGTAGGTATTTCTGACATTGTAACCACCATTGACATACTCGAAGTTGTTAAATGCCTTTTTCGATTCGAAAATCTCATTGTATGCATCACGCGCATAACGACCCGTGATCGAAAATTCTTTGCTGATATCATAATCCAGCTGAATTTTACTCACGGTCCTGTCCCGCTTAAAACTGGTCGGGTTTTCATGAATCAGGTAGAACGGGTTATTCTGCTTATCCTTATACCTACGCTGGGCAATCCCCTCCTGACCAGGTAGCCAGTAGTCCCGTAAGTCATTGATATCGATCTGCGCCCCCGTTTCATAAATACTTCTGACAGGGTCATTACGGGATGCATCGATCATCGGCCGGTTGTCTGAACCCGATTCCGTTATATTCAGGTTAAAAGTTGCGCGTAATTTGTTGGTAATATTATAGGTCGTGTTCAGCGCCAGTGTCAACCGTGAAAGATCCATGGTTGGAATGATCCCTTTATTCGTCATATTTCCCACCGACAACCTGAAATTGCCTTTATCATAATTTCCGTTCACCGCAATGTTGTTGGTATTGGTAACGCCTGTCTGGAAAAAATCCTTGAAACGGTCAGGGTGCGAAACCAAGGGGGTTTTCACACCATTGGTGTTCCATTGCGCCCACATTTCACCTTTATCCAGGGCAGCGCCCCAGCTTTCATTTTCCTGCTCTTCCAACACATGAGCACCTGTTTTCCCTGAGCCGAATTTATTTTGCACCTGGATATATTGCATCGGGATATCAAACACCACCGACGAATTCAATGAAACACCAATTCCCTTTTTACCTGCTGCTCCCGACTTCGTCGTGATCAGCACAACACCATTACCCGCCCTCGAACCATACAAGGCAGCCGCACTGGCACCTTTCAGAATGGATACGTTTGCAATGTCATTCGGGTTAATATCAGAAATCGGGTTTCCCATATCCGCGCCTCCAAATCCGTTACTCAACTTATTCGCTACCGGAACACCGTCGATTACAAAAAGCGGCTGGTTATCGCTGTTCAGCGAGCTTGCTCCGCGGATGATCATGCTCACCGAAGAACCAACGCCACCACCCATCTGCGAAATTTGTACGCCCGCCACTTTTCCTGAAAGCGCGTTCAAGACGTTGTTCTGAGGTGTTTGGGTTAAAGCCGTTCCTTCCACGTTGCCTACCGAATAACCCAGCGAACGTTTCTCTCTTTTAATACCAAGCGCCGTCACAACCGCCTCTTTCAGGGTTTCGGTGCTTTCTTCAAGACTTACATTGATCACAGTTTGCTTTCCCACCACAAAATCCTGGCTGGTAAAACCAATGTATGAAAAGATCAGTGTCGCGCTTTCATCCGGTGCATCGATGGAATAATTTCCTGAGGCATCCGTCGTTGTACCCGTCTGCGAGCCTTTCAAAAGTACATTGACACCTGGCATGGCTGAGCCGTCTTTGGAAGAAGTTACTCTCCCTCTGACTTTTTGAATCAGCTTTTCAACTTCGGAAATACCAGAGTTTTCTTTATCCAGAATATCCGTAGAAACCGGCATCGGGGCCAGTACAATCTGCTTTCCGATAATTCTGTATCTGATTTTCAATGGGACCAACAGATTATCCAGCACATCGGCCAGCCTTTCGTTGGTGACATCCAGAGAATATTTTTTTACAGAAGAAACCAGTTTGGGTCGGTAGGTAAATTTCACGTCCGCCTGTTTTTCCAGGCTATTTAAAATCGATATAACATTCTGATTTTCAATCTTAATACTAACTTTTTTATTGAGCAGATCCTGAGTATCTGCCGGACGAGCCACTGAAATAGTAGCAAAAATCACCGCAACGCAGACCTGAGCCAGCGAGACTTTCAAGAGGTGATAGAGGATTTTGGGAAAACGTAGACCTTTTTTCATTTGCTTCGATGGGTTTAAAGACAAGCAATAACAATCCTTTATCCGCTGATGGGAATGGCGTTTTGTAAGAACGTCAAAGGAGACCTTAAATCGGGGAATACTGTAAAGAGCTGGGTTTATTCATATCAAGAGTTTTATGGGCTGGGAACTGTTAATTACACTTTTTACCATCAATCACGATCTGCGCATCAACCACTTTATAACTCGCCTCCAGCGCTTCGCAGATGATATCAAGCCGCTCAAACAATGTTTCATTGCCAAGCGCAGTCGTCAGACGGCAATTCGACAAAAGCGCTTTATCAAATACTATTTCAACGCCATACGCCTTTTCAAGCGCTTCAAAAATATCGGATAAGGGGGCGTTCGTAAATGTCAGATCACGCAATTCCTGCTGCGAAACAACTACTTGCGGCTTTTCAACCAACGACCTGACCAACATTGCATCTGCTTTGGTAAAGGCCACCTGCTGATTGGGAATCAAAATAATCTCCTTATTGTCAGCACCCAAACGCGTTAAGTCTTTGTTTTTAAAAACAGAAACCCGCCCGGTCCTGACCGCAACCGTTACCTGTTTATTCTCTTCAAAAGCATTGATCGTAAAACTCGTCCCCAACACCTTGGTCACCAACTCATTGGCATACACCACAAAAGGTTTTTCAGGATTTTTAGTCACATTAAAAAAAGCGGCCCCTGATAAAAAAACTTCCCGCTGGTTTCCTTCAAATTCCCGGGCATAACTTAAGCGGCTTGCCTTTTCCAGTGTCACCACGCTCCCATCCGGTAAAGTTATCCGCATTGCCTTGGAACTGCTGTTGATAACTTCCTTTAATGGATTTTCTGCCTGCTCAATTAATCTTGTATACGCCTTTGGCTCATTGTCTTTTAACGGGTTATTCCACCAGATCAAACCCAGGATCAGGATAACAGAGGCTGCTGCGACCCATTTGTTCCAGTTCAAAGGAAACACAACACGGCTATGTCCGCTTTTTTCAGCCAAAGCCGGTTCCAGTTTTGACCAGATTTCTTTCGCATCATGCTTATCCACAGCCATCCGGGAAGCCTCCCCAAGGTGAATTACAATCTGACGTGCCTGCGTGACCGTTTCCTGTTTATGCGGATAGTTTTGCAAAAATTCCGACCAAAAAAGATTTCCCTCCGAATCTGAAAACTTCACCCATGTGATGAAATTGTCATCCTTCACAAAATCCTCAACTGAATATCCGGCGTATCTTTCAAACATAGCAATCGCTTTCTGACCCCTAAATCGGAGTGTTATTGTTTTGTACTCATTTTTATTAAAAAAAATTTAAAAAAAATCCTGTTCGCCCAAAATCAGCTGGATTTGGTTTAAAACGCTTGGCGCAACAGCATCTGAAAGTTGATTTTAACCTGCAAAAGAGGTTATCAGCAGAAAAAACCAGCCCGCCATCTCAAATGAAATACGAAGCTGGCTAATGGCCCGATGAAGAAGGTTTCTGACAGACTGGTTATTAAGCTGCATCAGATTTTCAATTTCTTCCAAACTGAAATCACTGTGATACCGCAGCTGAATAACCTCCTGCTGTCTTTTTGAAAGTTTATTGATTGCTTTTTGCAAACGAGCAATTTGCTCAGTTTCAGCCTCATGCGCCATAAGCTCCTGCTCGAAGGAAAAATCCTCTATGATGTTTTCCAGAATTTTTTCGGCAGTTTGCGGCAGGATATCTGACTTTTCAATATTGCGGAGAATACGGTTTCGGAGCGAGCGAAAAAGATAAAACTTGATAGAATCCGTCTCCGAAAGATTCTCGCGATGCAGCCAAAGGTGCAAAAACAGGTCCTGGATACTATCTTTTATCAGTTGCCGATTTGACGTCACCCGATACCCATAACTTAATAAATCTTCAATGTAAAGGTTGTAAATGTCGGCATACGCTTCCCTGTTACCTTCCCTGAAGGCATTCCACAAAAGCATATCTGTACCCGTAGCTTTCACCGCTTTTTGATTGAGATTTACTTATAATTATTATTCAAATAACCATATTCAATGAAGTGACGCCCATTTTTGTCACCCGATGTAAATTAACCTCTAAAAAAGAGGTTATCAGGCGTAAAAGCTGTTATAAAATTGTTAATTATGAAATAGCGATGCGTGATTGTCGGCGCAAAATTTCTTTCGCCTTGATCAGTTGGTTTTTAACCGTGTTGGTAGATATATTCAGGTAGCTGGCAATCTCTTTATAAGATTTCCCCTCCTCGATATTTAACTTCAATATCTGCTTGCGTTTTTCGGAAAGACAATCAACGGCTACCTGAAGAAACTGGATTCGAGCCTCTTTATCGTCATTGTCATCATCGTTCATGATCGTCATGCGGTCCACGTATTGTTTTCTGAGCATCTGATCCTTCTCAAATTTTTTGAACTGGTCAAAAATCTGGTTTCTTAGGCTCACAAACAAATATGCCTGAAAACTATGCTCCGGTTTGATCTGGACACGGCGGTCCCATATCTTGGCAAACACATCCTGGGTAATATTTTCGGCCTCTTCCTCATCTTTGAGCAAAGTGGTGCAAAATTTGAGCGCCGGCGAACGGAAATGCGTGTACAACTGGGAAAATGCAGCTTCGTCTCCCTGGGTTACTCGGTAAAGGATTTGTTCATTAGGAAAGTTCATAGGATTAGGAAGTAAGGATTTATAACAATCATCAGATTTCACTCAGACGTTAACCCATTCAGGTTAAAACGATAATGTATGCTACTGCTTATCAAATGAATAAGATTATCGGGCGGCTGCGTCAGTGCCAGATATCCCTCGGTTCTGCATGTCTCGAATCCATTTCATCATAAAAATGTTTTTTTACGAGATATTCGCAAAAATACTCGTTATACCCAGCTCACTCTGAATCTTCTCAATTTTCGTCAGCAGTTCATCCATTTCCAGTTTTAGCCCGTCGGTAAGCACACCAACTTCTCTTCTGGTATAGGTTGAAATCGGCAAACCCCGTTTCTGCAAACTGTATTTGGCAATGGTCGGATAAGCCGTGTGCACGATATCCATGGAATCAATAAAAAATTCCTGCACTCTTTTTACATCTTCCTGACGATCAGTGTCATCGAAATGCTCACAAATCCAGACAACCAGTTCCGGATAAATATTGCCCTGAATACAGGAAAGCCCCGCCGCTCCGGCACGCAATGACGTCGCCGCATTAACCATATAGGCATCATAAAGTCCAAACTGATACCCTTCTGCAACCCGGATCCGGCGTTTCACTTCTTCAAGATCCAGCGAAGTATCTTTATGGTAAACCACTTTTCCGGTCTCTACCAGTTTTTCGAGAATTGTACTGGGAATCAATCTTTTGTACGGAACCGGGCATTCGTAAAAACCCAGTGGAATATCACCCGTAGCCTGGATAAGTTCCAGTGCATTTTTCAGAAAAACCTCATCAGATTCATCCTCAGTGGCAATAAGGCCGGATATCACGATAACGGCATCTATGCCGGTACCATATATACGTTTTACAAATTCAGCCTGTGTCGCAATAGAGCCTCCGAAGGTTCCGGTAGCAACCACGGGCACCCTTCCGGCTACCTGCTCAACCACCGTTCTGGTTACATCAATGCGCTCCTGCTCGCTCAGTTCATACATTTCGCTGGACAAACAGTTGGCGAAAAGCCCGGCAGAACCTGCGTTTAAATAAAATTCGGTCAATGTTTTCAAGCCCTCATAATCAACTTCTCCGGATTCCAGAAAGGGAGTTAACATGACAGGAATAAATCCTTGCGGCAAAGATGTAGTAATAGCGGTCATACCAGTTTATAGTCAGTAAGAATCAAATAGTCTCAGATATGCGTTCGCCGGCGGTAATATTTACCGGCTATTGTTTTCGATAGTCCTGTCTAAACAGGGCTCGTCTCAATAAAATCAACGTTTCTTCAGGAAGTATGGCTGTCAGCAGCTACTTCTTTCTCAATTTCAATGGTTTTTCCTTTTAGTCGTGTCAGCAATAAACCTCCGAGAAAAATGGTCAATGTCCCCACCACCATCACCATGTTCTGATGAAGCGGGTTCCGTAAGTACGAATACTCCTCGGGTAATTTGGCTGAAAATGTCATCCAGACAATCACCACGATGCCAATCAAAGTTGCCGTCAGTGCCTCGGCATTTTTAGTATTTTTTGAAATAATTCCCAAAAGGAATAAGCCTAGCATACCGCCTGCAAAAATCCCGGACAATAACCACCAGACATCCAGTACACTTTTTACGCCGATCATGGCAATACCCGTCACCATACCTAATAGTCCGAAACCCGTCGTAGCAATGTATAACAGCTTCATGGATTGCTTCGAATTCATGTCGGTCTTAACGTATCGTTGATAAATATCGACCATAAAAACGGTTGCAGAAGCATTCATTCCGGAGCTTATGGTGCTCATGGCAGCCGACATAATGGCCGCGATGATCAATCCCAATAGTCCTACGGGAACTTTCGTAACCATGAAATGCGGCATTATTTTGTCACCGATATCCGCAGGTGTTAAGGTCGATGCGAGTGTACGAATCGCTTCCGGTGTGCCGTTTGGCAAACGTTCAACAGCCACCTGCATTTGAACGGCATTCAGCAGTTCGGGATTACTTTGATAATATGCGAACAAGCTGGAACCGAGGATAAAGAATATCAGCGAAACGGGCAGATACAAATAAACACACAACCAAACCGAACTTGCTGCTTCCTTGATGGAGCTCGTCGTATGATAGCGCTGAACGTAATTCTGATCCATTCCGAAATTATTCAGGTTCATGAAAAACCCGTACAAAAGAACCACCCAAAAGGATGACGTTGTAAAATCCGGTGCATAACTTCCCAGACTGAATTTATCATCAGCTTTTCCAATGTCAATAATTTTGGAAACACCACCGTCCATGCCGGAAACCACCAGATATAAAATAACTAACGCACCGGCCGTTTTGATGACCCCCTGAACAACCTCCGTCCAGATTACCGCTTCGATACCGCCCATGACGGTATAAAGAACGATACAAATCCCTACTACGATCATAATCGTAGCCATCGGATAACCTGTCAACGCTTGCAAACTGAGTGCGATTCCAAAAAATATAGACCCCATTCTGGCCAGCTGTGTCAGCAGAAAACATGCCACGGCATAAGTCCTGGCCCAGGGACCAAAACGATGTTCCAAATGTGTATACGCGGAAACGGCTCCCGTATTTCTGTAAAAAGGAATAAAAAACTTTGTGGCAACCCAGGCCGCCAACGGCATGGACAAACTAAAAACAAAGGAATTCCAGTTACTTCCAAAAGCTTTTCCCGGTACGCCGAGAAATGTGTTACTACTTAAAAATGTAGCATAAATAGATATACCAATTGCCCAGCCGGGAATTTTTCCGGAAGCTTTGGTAAACTGGTCGGCGGTCGTATTTTTTCGTGAAAAATAAATACCAACGGCCACCATCCCTACCAGGTAGGTGATAACAATAATCAGATCGATAACGGGCAAGGATTTCATTCTACTTTTTTAATAAGTATAACTTAATTGCAAATAAACAGGATTAACTTGATGTATTTATGTGGTTTTATATCCTGTTATTGTACGATATTATCATACTATCAAGTTTTCAGCTGTTAATCCTGTCAATTGTCCCTATTTCTCCTTGTCTTTGAACAAATAACCGATCCCAACGGAAGAAATCACGATGAGTGATAACAGCAGAATTTTGGTACCCAACCCCTCATTCGGGTGTTCCAGCAGGTAACGGATTTCCTGGGCCTCTCTTCCGGCCCAAACGGCCAGAACCGTTCTCGGAATCATACCCAGAGTTCCGCCAGCAAGTACCTGCGGCAATTTTGCACCGACAACGTTGAAAAATAAATTGGTAACCGTAAAGGGTAAAACAGGGGACAGTTTGGCGAAAAAGATCAGACGAAACTGATTTGCTCTGAATTTCTTAATCAGTGATTCGATCTGGGGATAAATCTGGACGAGATAGACACGAATGGCTTCTGCCTGAAAAAAATCCGCTAGTATATAAAGGATGCCTATTGCACCAAGATTGAGGATAAACAGATAAGGAACAGCATACCAACCCAGAAAATAGCCGAACACCAGTGCAAGAAAAGTAGGCGGTGTCAGGGCAATAGCAGAAGTAAAAGTGAGCCCGAGCGCTACGAGGATCCAGGTCCCATAGGTCCATTCGCGCAAAATTTCTTCGTGCGCGATCGCGGAAGCGGTGAGCAAAGAAGTAGTTACTAAAGGGACAACAGTGAGTAAAACACTTACAACCAGCGGTAAAGGAAGTTTTTTTACTAATGAATTTGCCAAAAGAGGATATTTTTAGTCATTACAAACATTTCAGATATCAAAATAACCATATCTTTCTGTAAAAGGTTTTTCCGGAGGGTTATCTTTGGCTTTTTTACCACAAAGCCGACTCGCTTCAAAACAAAATAGATGCTATGAAATTCGCTACCAAGGCCATACACGCCGGTGTTGAGCCCGATCCGACGACGGGTGCTATCATGACGCCCATTTATCAGACTTCCACCTATGTTCAGGAAAGTCCGGGCAAACACAAGGGATATGAATATTCCCGCACCCACAATCCGACACGGACCGCTTTGCAAAATGCCCTGGCCGCTTTGGAAAATGGAAAACATGGTATTTGCTACGCTTCCGGCCTGGCCGCAACTGACGCCGTGTTAAAATTATTCCGCCCCGGCGATGAAATTATTGCTACCAACGATATTTACGGCGGCACGTACCGGATCATGAAACGGATTTATGAGCCGTTGGGCCTCGTTTTTCATTTTGTGGACATGAGCGACAGCACAGCCATTGAAAAAGTGATTTCTGAAAAAACAAAAATGATCTGGGTGGAAACACCGACAAACCCTTTGTTGAAAATCATTGATATTGAAGCTGTCACAAATCTTGCCAAAAGCAAGGGAATTTTGAGCGCTGTGGATAACACTTTTGCTTCTCCTTATCTTCAAAACCCGCTGGATCAGGGCGCAGATATTGTGATGCATTCTGTTACTAAATATTTGGGCGGGCATTCAGATACCGTCATGGGCGCTTTGATTGTAAACGACGATGAACTGGCAAAAAAACTGGCATTTATCCAAAATGCCAGTGGCGCCGTACCGGGTCCACAGGATTGTTTTCTCGTTTTACGGGGCATAAAAACTTTACATATCCGGATGCAGCGGCATTGCGAAAATGCAAAAGTTGTTTCGATGTGGCTTGAAGATCATCCGAAGGTTGGAAAAGTTTACTATCCGGGGCTTGCTTCCCATGCAGGTCATCAGCTGGCGTCCCGGCAAATGCGCGGATATGGCGGAATTGTTTCCTTTGAACTAAAAGGCGATAACTACCGCCAAGCCGTGAAAGTAATGGAGAGTCTGGAAGTATTTTCCCTTGGAGAATCATTGGGTGGTGTAGAATCGCTTTGCACGCACCCGGCCAGCATGACACACGCCAGCATTCCTAAAGAAGAAAGGGAAAAAGTCGGGTTAAAAGACACATTGATCCGGCTGAGCGTCGGGATTGAAGATGTGGAAGATTTAATCGCCGATTTACAGCAGGCAATCGGATGAGAATTCGATTCTCTTTTGCATTCCAAAAGCAAAACCATTACTTTTGATCTCTATTTTTTAGCAAAACTTACAAATTCGTTTTTCATGGAATTAACAGGAACTGTCATCGCTTTACTCCCTGAGGTAAATGGTCAGGGTAAAAATGGAACATGGCGGAAGCAGGAATTCATTCTTGAAATCCCTTCTCAATATCCAAAAAAAGTATGCATTTCATTGTGGGGTGATAAAATCGATCAGGCTGGCTTACAGGTGAATGACGCTGTAACGGCATCCATTGACGTAGAAAGCCGCGAATATAACAATCGCTGGTACACTGAAGTAAAAGCATGGAAAGTTGACAAAGCAGGTGCAGGAAACGGCGGCGGCGCTTCTTACAACGCGGGAAGCAGCAACAGCACTTTGCCTCCGGTGACTACTTTTACCGAAGACGAATCCGACGATCTTCCTTTCTAAGATATCACGATAATATAGCGATCCACTGCCCGGCGGTGGATCGTTTTTATTTTACCACTGCTTCTCAGGAGGCCATTGCTATGGTAAAATGATCCAGTACCTCATTCGGATGCACTTCCAAAACATTGGCAAGCACCAGCAGCACCAACGTATTCGAGGCCATTTTTCTGGAAATTCCGGCAGCGGAAGCAAATAATTCCACTGTGACGGCCTTCTTTTCGTCCAGCAGCTGCATCAGCTTTTTTTCCTTATCACCGTACTGAAAACTTATGTCCCGGTTAAACCGGCCGCGACGCATGATTTCCCTCATTTCCTTGCTGGCCTGAATGGATTTGTCCGCCACACGCACATAAGCCTTTCGGATTCCCGAAGGATCCACCACGTAATGCGGCTTATCGGGACTTCGTGGGATCGTCAGGACTAAAACTTCCCGTTCCGTGTCAATGGGAATTTTTTCCAGCCTGTAATCAAGTTTGGGGAAACAATAGGTATTTATCGCTTTGACGAGCGTGTATTCATCTTCATCTGAATCCTTCACGCCTTTTATCGTCCGGTCGTCTCCAACACCGACGAATAATTTTCCACCGCCAGAATTGGCGAAAGCGACTAGTTCCCGGACGATTTTCTCAGGGTGATTAGATTTCAATTTGAATTCCACATGATCACCCTCGCCTCTTTTGACCAACTCTTTAAGCAATCGTAGTTCCATCAATTGGCCTGGATAGATACTTAAACTATGAAAAAAACAATTTCGGATTCTGGCAAATCCTTTTCATCATAACGTTAACAAGATACATTCCTTTTCACGGTATTAAAAATATTAACGGATTTTATCCCGTCAGAAATCCCATTTTTATAATCTTCAAAACAAGACCCGTAACGATTTCCCGGACCTTTTAAAAACAAAAAACGGCACCTGTTGGCGCCGTTCTTTATTAATATTCATCTTCATTAAAGAAGAAGTCATCTTTGGTCGGATAATCCGGCCAAATTTCCTCAATGCTTTCATAAGGCTGACCATCATCTTCCAATTCTTGTAGGTTTTCAACTACTTCTAACGGAGCGCCTGTTCTAATTGCGAAGTCAATCAGCTCGTCTTTGGTAGCTGGCCAAGGAGCATCTTCAAGGTATGATGCAAGTTCGAGAGTCCAGTACATAATTTTTTTCGCCTATTAAATAGTTACTTAATTCTTTCAAGATTGCAAAAGTAAAAAAAATTGCATCTTTTAATAATTTTAAACAAAAAAAATCCAAAATAATTGTTTTTTAAATTATATATTTTTTGTATTGGAAATAATGGTTTGATTATCAAAAGCTTATATCATATTATTACACCGGCATCTCTAACCTTTAAAGACAGCGATCATCCAATACAATTGTAAAATTTGTTCTACTGTAAACCGCGTACTTCCTATCGAAGAATATCGGCTTTAATCCTTTCTTTTGGTATATCACCCCGCCAATAACAAAAAAAAGAAGAAAAAAGGACGCCAGACTTTGTATCCCTGAATCTAGTCCCAACAGCCTTGATCCCATAAAAAAACTTGGAAAAATCATGGCTGTAAACATCCAGGTGGTCAGAAACGGTTCTAGAAATTCGGCCAGTTTCGGACTATCGGAGACACGACGCCTGATTCCTTTGGACATCAGAAACAAAGCCGGTGGCAATAATAGAATACTCATGTTCAGCTCGCTTTTCAGCGAAAGCGTCTGGATAGGCTCCAACACTCTCAATAATTTCGGATAATATTCCATGAGGAGAAACTCTTCCCGAATTTGTGCTAAGGTCAGCAAGTGGCGATAAATTTTTTCCATTGCAGGTTAATTTTCAAGTTGAATGATTAATTTGAACCTATATTAGCCAGCAGGTAAAACATTCTGACTGATTATTCCTTAAACGGTCATTTGTTGTGATGGGGAAAAAAAATATTCGAATACCGAATAAATCGATTTACTCCCGTCTAGCTTTGACTACGAGTTCAAAAATTAAAGTAAATTTAACCTTATATGACAATTGAAGTTTGTGCATATTCACTGGAGTCTTGTATGAATGCCCAGGTGGGTGGTGCAGGGCGCATTGAATTATGCGGAGGCCTGGGCGAAGGAGGTACTACCCCGAGCGCAGGATTTATTGAAATGGTACTGGAACAGATACAAATCCCTGTTTTTGTAATGATCCGTCCGCGCGGCGGCGATTTTGTTTATGATTTTTTTGAAGAAGAGATCATGAAAAGGGATATTGCTGTGGCCAAAAGACTAGGTGCACAGGGTGTTGTATTGGGTATTTTACTGCCAGACGGGCAAGTGGATGTGGCACGTACGAAAGCACTCGTGGATTTCGCATCGCCTATGAAAGTGACTTTTCACCGCGCTTTCGACCTGACACCCGACCCGGTTAAGGCTTTAAAAGCAGTGATTGAAACCGGTGCGGAGAGAATTCTTACCTCGGGACAGAAACCAAGTGCCCCGCTTGGAATAAAAACACTGGAACAACTGGCAAAAGCTGCGGGCAGCTCCATTGAAATTATGGCCGGCGGCGGTGTCAACCACAATAATGCCAAGGAACTGAAAGAAGCCGGTGTGCATGCCCTGCACCTTACCGCCAAATCATTCAGACCGGGCAGACAAAAATATTTCCCCGCCGATGTTTCAATGGCCGGAGAAATTCCAGATGAACGTTCCGTGTTATATAGTGATTTGAATCTTATTGAAGCGATTGTGGAGGCGGTAGCGGATAAATAACAACATACATAGCAGGAATCTCTAACCTAAGTCTCCGCAATATGAAATTTGTCAAAGCTGTTTTATCAGTAATAGTCGCAATAGGTTTAGTATATGCATTGAACAGACCATGGGGAAAGGTTCCCGCTTTAGGTTCATTTTTAAGCCCGTTTACCGGATTTTGGCAAAACGGGGAAAAACTTGCTGCACCGGGAGAAGAAGTAGTATTGAAACTGGACAGTCTGAAAGACGAGGTAACCATCCGTTTTGACGATACCGGTGTACCACACATTTTTGCCAAAAACGACTTCGACCTTTTCTATGTGCAAGGGTATATCACCGCAAAAGACAGGTTATGGCAAATGGATATACAAACCAGAGCCGCCTCCGGCAGACTTTCAGAGGTACTGGGCCCTGCAACCTTTGAGCTGGACCAGAAAAGCCGGAGACTTGGGATGGCCTACGGTGCGGAGGTCAATGTAAAAATTGCATTGAGTGACCCTAAATCGAGAGAAGCATTGCTCGGTTATTCGGCTGGTGTTAATGCTTATATCAGTCAGCTTTCTCCCAAAGATTATCCGGTGGAGTTCAAATTGCTGGGTTATAAACCTGAACCTTGGAAACCCATCAATACGATGTACATGCTGGAACAAATGACGCTTACCCTTGCGGGCAGGTCAAACAATCTGAACATGTCCAATATTCTCAAAAAATACGGAAGCGAGGTTGTAAAAGATTTGTTTCCTGATTATCCCATGCTTCAGGAAAGTCCGATTATTCCTGTCGGCACACCATGGAATTTTACCCCCGTTTCCATCCCTGAAAATAAACCCGGCGATGTTAAGGACACCGTTTTAACCAATGAATATCCGAAAGAAGAACCAAAACCGGAAGGAATAGGGAGCAATAACTGGGCTGTCGGGCCGGGTAAATCCAAAACGGGCTACCCTATTCTTGCCAATGATCCACACCTGGAATTAACACTCCCGTCTATCTGGTATCAGGTACAGCTGCATTCGCCGGATATGAACGTTTATGGTGTTTCTTTGCCGGGCATCCCCAGCGTTATCATCGGTTTTAACCAAAATATTGCCTGGGGTGTGACAAATGTCGATGCTGACGTTTTTGATCAGTATAAAATTACCTTTAAAGACACCACACAAAATAGCTACTGGTACGATAACCAATGGAAACCGACCCGTAAACGCGAAGAAATTATTTACATAAAAGGACAGCGCGAGCCATTCCGCGAAAACGTTATTTATACACACCACGGCCCGGTAACAGCCTATACCGATGACAGCAACGGCACGTTAAACCTGGCTACCAAATGGATTGGCCATGAGCCAGGTAACAGCTTCCTAACATTTTATGATTTAAACAAAGCAAAGAATTACGAAGATTATCGTAACGCTTTGGCTAAGTACGTCGGACCGGCCCAAAACTTTGTTTTTGCTGATAACGGGAAAAATATCGCCATCACGGTGAATGGCAAATTACCTTTAAAACGGAAAGAGCAGGGTAAGTTTTTACTCGATGGGACTAATCCCGACGACGATTGGAAAGGCTGGATTCCGGCCGAGCAAAATCCGTTTGTTAAAAACCCTCCGAGGGGATTTGTCAGTTCCGCCAATCAATCGTCGACAGACCCTACGTATCCTTATTATATCAACTGGATGTTTGCACCTTCTGAACGAGGAATCCGGATTAACGAGCGTTTGGAAAAAATGACGTCGGCCAATGCCGATAGTCTGCGCGCGTTGCAAAATGATAATTTCAATGTGCTTGCCCGGACCATACTTCCGAAGCTCCTTGCCATACTCCAGACAACCCCGTTAAACGCTACTTACAAAGCGGCGCAGCAAGTTTTAACCGATTGGAATTACCAGAATTCTCCCGGCGCCATTGCTGCTTCGATTTTCGAAGAATGGATGCCGGCATTGAAAAGTGCTGTCTGGGATGATGAATTTGACTCGCCCAAGGCTCCTATGGCCTACCCTTCCAGAGACCGTTTATTGTATATGATATTGAAGCAACCCGATGAAAAGTGGTTTGACAATGTCAAAACACCGAAAAAAGAAACCTTATCCGATGTAACGGTCGCTAGTTTTAAAACTGCCGTGGATACTTTGATTGCAAGACATGGCGCGATGAGTCCTTCGTGGCAGTGGTCGGAAGTGAAAAATACCGAGATCCGGCATTTAAGCCGTAGTTTGAAAGCATTTAACGCACCGCACCTGCAAGTGGGCGGCGGCTCAAGTATTGTCAATGCCATCACAAAAAAGAATGGCCCGTCCTGGCGCATGGTGGTGGAACTTGGCCCGACACCCAAGGCTTACGGGATCTATCCCGGTGGACAGTCCGGAAATCCGGGGAGCCCCTATTATCTTAACTTATTAGAGAAATGGGAGAAAGGTGAATTAAATGAGCTTATTTATCTGTCATCTCCCGATCAGCAAAACCAGCATCTTACTTCGCGGATAACCCTAAAAAAGAAATAAGCTATGAACTTCGTCATTATTTTCATCGTCACAGCCATACTGCAGTTTTTTACACCCTGGTGGACCGTTGCTTTAATTCCTTTTATGATCGCAGCCTGGCGGCCGACAACTTCATTTCAATCCTTTTTCACCGGTTTTCTGGCCATTGCTTTGTTATGGTTTTTGTACGGATTATACCTTCATATCAATTCGCTGGGCTCTATGTCCAATAAGATTGCAGAAATTTTTTCTCTGCCCAATGGTATTTTGTTGCTGATCGTAACAACCATTTTGGGTGGGTTGGTTGGCGGATTAGCCGGATTGTCCGGGTATTTTGTCAGAAAAACCGTTGCATAAATCCCGATACTCTGAAAATTTTGTGGTAAAGCCATCTCATATCGGGTTTGATTCATTTAAAGTAGCGTAAAAAACTGCGTAATTGTAGGGCTTGAAACACAAATCATTATATTTGCGGCTCTTTCTAAAAAAACAAAACCTTAAAAAACGTGAATAACAATACTTCGTTAATTTGGAACATCGTGCTTAGCATAGCCGTAGCGGTGTTATTTTTCTTACATTTCTCAGGAAATAAATCAGAAGCAGTGTCAGGAGACGGAGGAGTGGTAGCTGGCCGCCGCACTGTTTATGTACAAGTCGATTCTCTTTTGACGAATTACGATTATTTTAAGGATGCTAAAAAAGCGCTTGAAAACAAACATTTCCAATTGGAAAATGAATTGAATACAAAAGGACGCTCTTTGCAAAATGAAGTTGCTTTTTTCCAGCAAAAAGCACAAACGATGACACCAGACCAGGCTCGTTCAACAGAAGCTCAGCTGATGAAAAAACAGCAGGATCTTGTTGCCTACCGTGATCAGGCGATGGCAGGTCTTCAGCAGGAAGAAGCTGGCAAAAATGAAGAATTGTACAAGCAGATCAGAGCATACATTGAGAAATATAATAAAGACAACAAGTACGAGTTTGTATTGGGTTATTCTTTGGGCGGCGGAATTTTGTTCGCTGACAAATCGCTTGATGTAACGCAGAAGATCATCGAAGGTTTGAATAAAACTTATAAAGAAACAGATGCCGGTAAAGCTGCGGCGGATACTACTGCTAAGAAGTAAATTCTGATTATTCAGATTCGAAAAAGGCGGCTGATCAAATCAGCCGCCTTTTTCGTTTTCCGCTTTCCGTTTTCCGTGGATTGAAATCCACGGTTACAAGATCGGTCGTACCGATGGCACTTTGGCTTTTGAGAATTTGCCTTAAACGGAAAGAGACGGCTTAAATGGATAAGCCGTCTCTTTTCATATTTCTTTAATCCTTATTATATTCTTAATCCGGTTGGATTAAATTGCTTTTAAAGCGCTTTCGAAGAAACTTTTGCGCCTAAATATTCACGGTTCATACGTGCGATATTCTCGAAACTGATTTCTTTTGGACATTCAGCCGAACATGCGTGGGTATTGGTACAGTTACCAAAACCTTCTGCGTCCATCTGAGCAACCATTTTCTCAGCACGAATGCTGCGCTCTGCCTGACCTTGCGGCAACAAAGCAAGCTGCGATATTTTGGCAGATACGAACAACATCGCAGAAGCATTTTTACATGCCGCTACACAAGCTCCGCAACCGATACAGGCAGCAGCGCTAAATGCGTCATCCGCATCTTCTTTTGCAATAGGTAAATTGTTTGCATCCTGCGCATTTCCTGTGTTTACAGACACGAAACCACCTGCTGATATGATACGGTCAAAACCATCACGGTCTACAACAAGATCCTTGATAACCGGAAATGCTCCGGCTCTCCATGGCTCCACGGTAATTGTATCACCATCCTGGAAAGAACGCATGTGCAACTGGCAGGTTGTTACGCCTTTCAAAGGTCCGTGTGGCTGTCCGTTTATAAACATAGAACACATCCCGCAAATCCCTTCACGACAATCGTGATCGAAAGCGACCGGTTCCTTATTCTCTTCAATTAATTGTTCGTTAAGAATATCGAACATTTCAAGGAAAGACATATCCGGAGAAACGCCATCCAGATTATAATTCTCAAATCCTCCTTGTGTATTTGTATTGCTTTGTCTCCACACTTTAAGCGTAAGACGCATATTGCCTGCACTCATTTGTCTAAACTGTTAATGATTAACTATTAACGAAATTTATTTTAGTTATAAACTCAATGAAGGACCTTAGCTAACAGCTAAATGCCAATAGCTAACGGCTATTTATAACTTCTCTGAGCGATTTTGATATTATCGTAAATAAGCTCTTCCTTGTGAAGTTCCCATTTCTCGGTGTCGATACTCTCCCAGGCTGATACAAACATATAGTTTTCATCATCACGAAGCGCTTCACCTTCTTCTGTCTGGTATTCTTCACGGAAGTGGCCACCGCAGGATTCGTTACGGGTTAATGCATCGATACACATCAATTCACCCAACTCGATAAAGTCTGCAACGCGGTTTGCTTTGTCAAGTTCCGGGTTAAAATCACCGATTTTACCCATTACTTTTACATCCTTCCAGAATTCTTCACGTAAAGCGCGGATTTCAACAATCGCTTCTTTCAATCCTTTCTCATTACGTCCCATTCCACATTTGTCCCACATGATTTTACCCAGGCGGCGGTGGAATAATTCAGGAGAAGTATTTCCCTGAATCGAAATTAACTTTTCAATTCTGTCTTTTACTTCTTTTTCCGTTTTTACGAATGCTTCGTGATCGGTTGAAATATGTCCGGTTCTGATCTCACCAGCAAGGTAAGCTCCAACCGTGATTGGAATCACAAAATAACCGTCTGCCAAACCTTGCATCAACGCAGAAGCTCCCAAACGGTTGGCACCGTGATCTGAGAAATTCGCTTCTCCCAAAGAATACAAACCAGGAACGGTTGTCATCAGGTTATAATCAACCCAAAGTCCACCCATGGTGTAGTGAACCGCCGGATAAATACGCATAGGCACTTCATAAGGATCTTCTCCCGTGATCTGCTTATACATATCGAAAAGGTTACCATACTTTTCTTTCACTACGGCTTTACCCCATTCCAGAATCTGGCTTTCAGAGGCATTGGTAATGTTATTTTTATTCGCTTCTCCCTGTCCGTAACGGTGGAAAGCAGCAGAGAAATCAAGGAATACCGCCAATTTGGAAGTACCCACACCGTATCCTGCATCACATCTTTCTTTCGCAGCACGGGAAGCGATATCACGGGGAACCAGGTTACCGAAAGCAGGGTAACGACGTTCCAGGTAATAATCTCTTTCGTCTTCCGGAATAGCATTTCCGGCACGTGTATCATTTTGTTTTTTCGGAACCCAGATACGACCATCATTACGAAGTGATTCCGACATCAAAGTCAGCTTCGACTGATGCTCACCCCATACCGGAATACAGGTCGGGTGAATCTGCGTAAAACACGGGTTTGCGAAGAATGCACCACGTTTGTGTGCTTTCCAGGCAGCCGTCACGTTACTACCCATCGCGTTGGTCGACAGATAAAATACGTTTCCGTAACCACCCGTACAAAGTAAAACCGCGTGTGCAGAATGTCTTTCCAGTTCACCGGTGATCAGGTTTCTGGCGATAATTCCACGGCACTTTCCGTCGATTTTCACAACGTCCAGCATTTCGTGACGGTTGTACATGGTGATCGTTCCCATCCCAACCTGGCGCTGCAAACCTGAATAAGCACCTAACAAAAGCTGCTGACCGGTTTGTCCCGCCGCGTAAAAAGTACGCTGAACCTGCACCCCACCGAAAGAACGGTTGGAAAGAAGTCCGCCGTATTCACGTGCAAAAGGGACGCCCTGCGCAACGCACTGGTCAATAATATTTCCTGAAACTTCCGACAAACGGTGCACATTGGCCTCACGTGAGCGATAATCTCCTCCTTTAATCGTATCGTAAAAAAGACGATGAACCGAGTCGCCGTCATTCTGATAATTCTTTGCAGCGTTGATCCCTCCCTGTGCAGCAATCGAGTGCGCACGGCGGGGTGAATCCTGGAAACAAAATGCTTTTACTTTATATCCCATTTCCGCAAGCGTAGCAGCAGCAGAGGCTCCGGCCAAACCGGTTCCTACCACAATCACTTCGATATTACGCTTGTTGGCAGGGTTTACCAGGGGTACTGACGATTTGTATTTTTCCCACTTATCTTCCAGCGAGCCTTGAGGTATTTTGGCATCCAGACGAGATGAAGTTGCCATATATTTTGAAATGTTAATTAACCTGAAAAATTAGATTCAAATATTTAATCAAGAACATTCAACTTTTGCATCAGCATAAATTTACGCCGACAGTCAAATGCCTGGGGTTTAATAAACCCATCCAAAGAATATAGAAATAGGCATCAGTGCAAAAAGAACCGGGATCACGATGGAGAAAGCAACACCTACGAAATGAATCGCACCATTGTATTTCACGTGATATAAGCCCAATGATTTGAATGCACTCTCAAACCCGTGCAATAAATGCCAGAAAAGTGAAAAGCAGCCTGCCACATAGATCAATACGACCCATATATTCTGGAAAATATCGAGCATCATCTGGTAGAGGTTCAATTCTTCGCCGGTAGCAAATTGATTGGTACGGTTTGGAATCCAGAAATGTGAGGTGTGGATCACCAGGAATATCAAAATCAGAGTCCCCAAAAGTCCCATGCTACGGGAATACCATTTGCTGTTTGCGCTGGCATTACTCACCGCATACTTTACAGGTCTTGCATCGTTGTTGGCTTTGGTAAGCCAAAGACCGTCAGCAATATGGAGCAGGAAACCTAATACCAAACCAATTTCAAGCGTGCGGATAATGGGATTGGTCCCCATGAAATGTCCCCAGTGAGAAAAAGTTTCGCCCCCATCATTGTAAAAAATCATTGCATTAATGGTGGCATGTATTACCAGGAAACTGATCAGAAATAGACCGGTAAGCGACATGATCAACTTCTTACCGATGGAACTTGTTAACGCTTGTGTAAACCAAGACATAGCAAACTCGAATAGTTTTAGTACAAAAAAATAAGGTATATTTAGAACCTTTCAAAGGTATGGCACAAACGTTAGCAACACAATAAAACAGGATCATTTTTGTTTAGTGCTTTACAATTTATAATCATTATTAAATACCCTTTGTATGAATTATTAACGGTTGAAATTCATCCGACTAACTAAAGGGTAAAATTTAATCCGGAAATTTGCCGCAATCAAAGCCGATATTACGAATAGACAAATACATTTTAATTCAGATTTTTCGTTGATATTTCAGCGATACCGACATTATGAATTTTTATTTTTAATATAAAAATGTTTGTTTTAACAGATGTCACGGCAGTTATTTAATATTGCATCCATTCCATGCTCCGACTTGATATGTTTGCCTCTATCCTGAATAAATTATTTAGTATGCGCCATAATCTACGATTTCAGTTTTTACTGTTAATTCTCATCAGTTTTGCCTTCGGAAACAAGGCCTTTGCCACCCACTCCCGGGCGGGTGAAATAACCGCAAAACGGGTACCGGGCAACCCTTTGGCTTACGACATCACCTATACAGGCTACTTTGATGTGAGTCCTGCGGGTATCGGCGCGGCCGACAGCCAGACGTTTGTGTTTATGTATTTTTATGCAGGAACGACGGACGGGCAGAACGCCGTCCCCAGACAAGTGGACCGGATCACGTCGCTGACACGAAACATTGGTAATAACACAACGCAGAATATTTACACAACACGCTATATTTTCCCCTCGTCGGGAAACTGGAACATATCCGTTAAGATCGATAACCGCAATGCCAACATTTTAAATCTAGGCCCCGGATCAACCGACAGGTTAAATTTCTACGTACATACAACCATTGTCATCAATTCATTTGTAGGTTTAAATCAGACACCCGTTCTCTTAAACGCTCCGATTGATATCGCAGCGGTTGGCCAGCGGTTTATCCACAATCCCGGTGCTTTCGATGCAGACGGGGACAGTATTGCTTACCGCCTTTATACACCACAGCAAACTTCCAGAGGGGCTTTGGGTGAAAATATTCCTGGTTACAAACATCCCAATCTGGCCTTCCCGCCCGGCTCAACCGAAACCGGCCAAAGCCCGGCCACTTTCAGTATCAACCCCATTACCGGTGACCTGATTTGGGATGCTCCCAATACCAAAGGGCTCTACAACGTCGCCTTCGTCGTCGAAGAATGGCGGCAGGGGATCAAAATCGGAGAGATCGTCAGGGATATGCAGATCATTGTAGAAGATGCCAGAAACGACAGGCCCAAGCTTGACCTGCTGCCCGATCTATGCGTCGAGGCCGGGACACTCATCAACCAGACCGTAAAAGCCACCGATAAAAACGGGGATAAACTCACGCTCACCACCAGCAGCGGCGTCTACCAGGCCACCGCCCTGATATCGCCCGCCTATGCCACTTTCAGTGTGCCCCAGCAGGGCGCTCAGGGAACGCTCAACGGACTATTCTCCTGGCAGACCGGATGCAGCCACATCCGCGAAGAACCCTATGAAGTACTCTTTAAAGTCGAGGACGGACCCATTCCAGGCGCCCCCAACCCCGCTCTCTTCCGAAAACTCGTGGATATCACCACCCTGCACATCCGCGTCTACGGCCCGCAGCCGCTCAACATCAGGGCAGTGCCCGTCACCGATGCCGCAGGAAAAGCGTTCAGGGTCAGCTGGGACGCCTATAAATGTCAGGTCCCGGGGGCCAAAATAGCCATTTACAGAAGAGAAGGGTGCAGGGCCATCCCAATCGATGTATGTGCCCCGGGGATGCCTGCCGGGTCCGGTTATGAAAAAATTGCAAGCGTCGGCGTAGGGGAATTATTTTATGTCGATAACAACAACAATACAGGCCTGAAAAGCGGTATTTCATACAGTTACCGGATCGTCGTGGAATTCCCAAGACCGGGCTCCAACATCTCCGAACCCGGATATCTGGCCGGTGGCGGTGAAAGTCTGCCTTCCGAGCAGGTTTGTATTGAAGTACCTTTGCAGATGCCCGTGATCACCAACGTTACCGTCGATGCAACCAGCGAAACAAAAGGGGAAATTACCGTAAAATGGATCAAACCGGCACTTCCGGAA
>NZ_JAVFVU010000043.1 GCF_030929615.1 Dyadobacter sp. LHD-138
TCTCAACTTTTAAGGGGGTCAACATGTGCCAGAATGGCAGGCGATTCCAGCGAATCAGGCTACTTTAACATTCCAAAACATTCCGGCTTTTAGGGGGTCAACATGCTCCGGAATATCCAGGATAAAATACCACCGAGCAAAATCGAAAGGCCACTGTTGTATCCAAATTTCTCACCAGGCTTGTTCTTCTCATCCAAGTTTTTAGTCAGGACATACTGATACATATCTTTGCTCCGGTTCATCAAAACAGCATCGTTTTTCGGATCTGTATAAGGAATATCCTCTCTCCAATCTAATCCTGCCGACATGGTCAAAGCATTGCGGAGCGTAGGCAGCGGTATTTTTACTTTTATAGAATCATTGTAGGTCGGGAAGAAAGCAGTCAATGGTGCATCAAGATTTTGGATTAAACCATCATCATGTGCAATGCCAATCAGGAGGGATGTCACACTTTTGGTGCAGGATTGTATACTATGAATTCTTTCCCGATCACCCAGATAGAAGTATTCGTCCAGTAGCAACTTTCCATTCTGGGCAACAAGCAATGCATCCAGCCCATGAAAGTTGCCTTTTAAAATGCTTTCAAAAAGAGCATGCAATGGCTTCGAATTTGCAGTTTTCCTATGCATTGTGCCCACTTTCCAGCCATCACTGATCAAAGGCGGAGACTGATACGTCCATCTTTTTACTTGTTGATTCTCCTGATCGATCCTTGCCGGCCGCTGCGAGGACCAATGATCTGTTTTCGTAAAACTCAGCGTTTCAGGCTTGCGGTCTGGCATATGGAGTATCCCTTTGATTACCGTCTTATTCTTTGAAAGACTGCCTTTAAATGTCGCACCCTGCCCCAGATCCAGCGTTATCTCTGAACTTTTTACACTTGCACTTGACAAACTTCCTTCGGCCATTAACTCCGGAATTTCAAACCGGCCGCTCCAAGCGTCATTGAAAATATCGTGGCGTAGTTCAAAATCAAAAGCGCTTTTTTGATGTGGTACAGCCTCAAATTCAGTATGCCAGATCCCGACCACTTTTTGTTCATCAAAAGAGCAAGCCGCAACAGCTCCAAGCAGCGCCAGACTTACGAAGCATTTGTAAATCACTTTTAATATAATGAATTCAGTTTTGTGCTTTTTTTGATTTAATCTTTATTGTAAGTACAACGTCTTCTGACTGCCGTAGTCGAGGAAAATGGTATAAAAGCCATAGCCCATGCTGTGTGATTCCCGTGGGTCTGCTTTCGAAAGACCGGCAATGCTGACCAGCGGGTGGAGCGTTGATTGTTTATTGAATGCATTATAATCATGGATGCTATCAAATCTCAGGACATTACCCATAGGTCTGTTATTTAAGATGTAATGAAAACTTAGAATAGAGCCTTCAAGTTAGATCATGGCCCTTGATGTGATCAGTAACTTTGGTATGTAATTCAGTAATCTGTATACGTGCAAATTCACAAAATACGCATTACTTGCAGAAGTATAACAATGTCTAAAAAACATGCAAATGATGAAAAATATAAAGCTAAGGATTCCATTTGTGGTTGCGCCCAACAGAATGCGTTCTATCCGATTGACTGCTCTTGCCGTAACGATCATTTCGATTCTCGCCATCTCATCATCCTGGATGATTCAAGGTTCGGAAGACAACGGCTGGGGCGTTTATAAGGGCGATGAAAAAAGTACAAGTTACTCCGCTTTTGATCAGATCACTTTATCGAATGTAAACAAACTGCAAAACGCCTGGACCTTCGAAATGAACGACGTGGCCCCAGGTGAACCACCCATTTCCAGCCAAAGTAACCCAATCATTGTAGATGGGATCATGTATGCAAACTCTGGCAAGCAATGGGTGTATGCCATCAACGCACAGACAGGAAAGCAGCTATGGGCATTCAATGCGTTAGAAGAGGGCGCACCCACTGCCGCCAGCAGGGGCGTGACCTATTGGGAGAGCGGGGAAGATAAAAGGATCATATATTCTGCGGGCAATTACCTGATGGCTATCAATGCCAAGACAGGAAAACTTATTCCCACATTTGGTCAACAGGGAAAAGTTAATCTCAATGTTGGGGTCAGAGACGATCCTGCCAAAATATCGGTTACACTCACTACCCCAGGTAGTATTTTCAAAGACCTGATTATCATCGGGTCAAGATTACCTGATTTTTATGGTGCCGCCCCTGGATATATCAGGGCATATAATTGTAAGACCGGAAAATTAGCGTGGACATTTCATACCATCCCGCATCCTGGCGAGGTTGGTTATGATAGCTGGCCCAAAGAGGCTTATAAATATGCAGGCGGCGTGAACTGCTGGGCGGGTATGAGTATAGACAAGAAGCGGGGTATGGTTTTCCTTGCTTTGGGCTCGCCCACTTATGACTATTATGGGGCTGACAGAGTTGGTGCCAATCTTTTCGGGAACTGCGTATTGGCCCTGGATGCTGCCACAGGAAAATATAAATGGCATTTTCAGACTGTACATCATGATATTTGGGATTACGATTTGGCCAGCCCACCCAATTTGGTTACCATCAAAAAAGATGGAAAAGACCTGGATGCAGTAGCTCAGGTTACCAAACACGGTTTTATTTTTGTCCTTGACCGCGAGACGGGGCAATCACTTTTTCCTGTCGAAGAGCGGAAAGTACCTGCTTCCAATCTGCCGGGAGAAGTAGCCTATCCGACCCAGCCATTCCCAACAAAACCAAAAGCTTTCGTCAAACAGTTCATGACCGAGGAAGATTTAACAAATTACTCGCCGGCCGACCACGAGGCAATATTAGCCAAGTTCAGGTCGGTACGTTATGAAGGGCTGTTTACCCCACCTGATTTAAAAGGAACGATCTCCTTACCTGCTACCAGAGGTGGTGCCAATTGGGGAGGAGCTGCATTTGACCCCGGTACAAACTACCTGTATGTAAGAGGTCACAACCTGCCCGAAATACAAACCATTGTAGACGCCAATAAACAGTTTGCGGTGCGAAACAACACGCTTTTTGAGGCAGGCAGGGTTACCTACATGAAACATTGTGCATCGTGCCACGGCCCTGAAAAGAAAGGAATTTCGCCTACTTTCCCTTCATTGGTTGGTTTAAAAGGCAGAAAAGCTGAAAAAGAAGTGCTCGGAAAAATTTATCAGGGCGGCGGTGCAATGCCAGGTTTTAAAGGCATTTTATCCACCAGTGAAGAAAGGGCCATTATGGCCTTCCTGTATGATATGAAAGACGCGAAAATAGACATCCCACAGGTAACAAAGAGTGGCGAAGAGCCGGTTAGGTATATGAATACCAGCGCGTATGCTACATGGAGTGATCCAAGCGGTAATCCGGCACTTAAAGGACCTTGGGCTACTTTAAGAGCCCTGAACCTGTCAACAGGCGAGTATGAATGGCAAATTCCAATCGGTAATGACGAAAAGCTACAAGAAAAAGGCGGTCCGCCAACAGGGCTGCTGGCGCGTTCAGGCCCGATGGTAACAGCAGGCGGCTTGGTTTTTATTAGCGGCGCGGCAGATAAAAAGTTGTGGGCTTATGATAAAAAGACAGGCAAGATGGTTTGGGAAACCACGCTTCCGGCGGCAAACAATGCCAATGTATGTTCATACATGGTAAAAGGAAAGCAATATGTGGCATTATCAGTGGGCGGCACCAAAGAAAAGCCATCCGGGTCGATCATGACGTTCGCATTGCCGTAAAATTTTATAAACAATACGCATCGTGGTGAAAATCACCCTGAGCATTAACAACAAAAAGTATCCGATAGAGACTGATCCCGAGATGCCACTGCTCTGGGCGATTCGTGATATGGCCGGTTTAAAAGGTGCCAAGCATGGATATCGTTTCCGGACAATACCATCATCAGATTCATTAAAGTTTGGGATTGTCCAAGCAATTCAATAATTTTCATAAAAAATGCGTATTAAATCTTGAAATCTACATATTGCAACTAACCACGTCATTTAGACGCATCAAGATGAGACGACTCCTTTATTTTATGGTATTTAGTTTACTCGTTGCTTCATGTAATCAGGTAGAAAAGCCTAATGAGCAGGTAGAAAAACCGATTAATTATGGGTCAAATCATGGGAAGTATGTAATAATACACGACACGAAAATCTATTACGAGGAGTATGGGCAAGGGGTCCCTTTGCTACTCTTGCATCAGGGGCTGGGCTCAATAGAAAACCTGGCTGGCATAATACCCGAACTTTCCAAACATTTCAGGGTTATAGCGCCTGATGCCCCAGGACACGGCCGCTCCGGTCACGCTGACAGTTTAAGTGGAGAATTGATGGCCGAATATTGCTCGCAACTGATTGACCAATTAAAGCTGGACAGTGCTTATGTGATGGGCTGGAGCACCGGCGGGAACACTGCGCTGCTGCTTGCAGCCAATAGGCCCGACAAAATAAAGAAAGTGGTGAGCGGTGCTTCGAATTCAAAAGCCAGTGGACTAACTCAGGAAGCACGCGATATGTTAAAGGAGTATACCGTTGAAGCTGTAAAAGAGGATAAGGATTGGTTAGAACATTATCAGCGAATGAATCCCGAACCCGAAAAATGGATGAAGTTTTGGGAGGACAATCAAAAGGCGTGGGAAAGAGAGATCAAGATCCCAGATGATAAAATTACCAGCATTAAAGTACCCGTGTTATTGATCCGTGGTGACAAGGATATGATCAAACTGGATCATACTATATCGATTTTTGAAGCGCTCCAATACGGACAACTATGTGTTTATCCTAACGTGGGGCACGAAATGCCAGACGAAAAAGGAGAAATGCTATGCCGGATAGCAATCGACTTTCTGAATGAAAAAAGCGCTCTCAAATAACACCCATTTAAACAGTGGTGGCTGTTGCAGAAGTGCCTGTGAGTGTACTGGGAGACGGGACTTTTGTTAATTTCACTTTTGAGAAGGGCGCAGTAAAATGTTCATCCTTGGTGGATTATTCGAGAATTACGCCCCGCTCACTTCATTCACTGCCCGGTAGTATCGGTGGTTAAAGCCTTTTAAGCAACAACTCTTTTGGTAGTCCACTATTTGCCAGAAATAAGTCCTGCTATTTTATGATCTATGGACTCCCTGCCAGTTGCAATTCCAAGCTGGCGACTAACCAATTTGCCTTGGGGATCAAAGAGAAGGGAAACTGGGATTGCGCTCAGATCGTACTTTTTATCAAACTTTGTAAATGAGCTATCGCGCCTTAAAAGCATCTGGGGCCAGGGCATTTTCTCCCGCTTTAGAGCACTTATCCATGCCTTTTCATTTTGATCAATCGAAATACTCACGACATTTAAATTTTTGCGTTGAGCATGAAATATTTTAGTGATTTGCGGTATTTCTTGTCTGCATGGCCCACACCAGCTAGCCCAAAATACGATTAGATTATATCGCATACTGTCAATTTTTAGCTTGGATGGCAGAAAAGTTGAATCGAAAACTGCGATATCTTGAGGTATGTTATTCCCGTTCTGATTTTGATAATCAGAATATTCCACTAATCGCTTGTAATTTGGGGTACTGTAAACCGATTCATCAAATAGCAATAGCAATTCCTGTATCTCTGTATCTTTCATCTTACTCTTATTGCAATTAATCTGTCGTAGAAGGTGTTGAGATGTTGAAAATTGTTTGATAATGCGTGCATTATAGTCGTTTGACTTTTTTGTGTTGCCTGCTAATGGGGTAAAGGCCCAGTGCTTATAAGCTGCTTCCGTTTGTTTATTTATATTCAAAAAAGTAAAGGTGATTATTTCCTTTTTTTTGACCTTGGAGGAAGTATCAATGACAAAGTTCATTACACCTCTATCTACGTAGAACTGGCTCATATATGTTTTCTCCTTGAAAGGGTTCTTATATCCTAGCAGCCAAAATGAGTAATTTTGATCACCGGTTGCATACAGCATGCTGGCCTCGAATGGTGTAAAATTCTGGTCAGTTTTGATTCGGAATTGAAACTTCCCGTTTTTCACTATTGCTGAATCCAAGAACATTTTAGTCGCCTGTTCTCCCAAATAGACTTTTTTCCCCTCCAGGAACTGATTTGACTTTAGATCGACATTAATGACGTATTCGTCTCGTTCACCGCAACTTGACAAAGCGAGAAATATCCACATCCAGTTTGCAGGGAAAATGGAATACTTAATGCCTCGTGCATAAATAAAATTTAGGTTCATGACGAGAAAAGTTAGTTATTCGGTAATATATAAATTGTTTATATATAAAACAAAAATAACAAACTCCTTCGTGTTTTAGGAAATGGTGGTTTTTCTGACTTTTTTCATCACTGTTAATATAGCTTTTAAAAGCATGGGATGGGTTACGTCAATGTTGTCGGCCTGGCTACTTCGGATCTTACAGCCATTGGGCGAAAAGTGAACAACAAAAAAGTTGACTTTGCTTATCTGACAATGCAGCATGTTATGGCAGAATCCCACATTTTTATCCCGGTTCGGCAGACCCAAAGGGTCTGCCAGCCAGGATTCGGAAATTGTCAATGCACAACAAAATTCTGAATCTGTTCTTTACTCCCTTTTCGTACGGAGATCAGATACATACCCACGGGCAGCCGGCTCACGTCCAGATCCATTTTTCCTTCCGCTCTCTGAAGTAATTTTGCGTTCACTTTTCGCCCAAGCAGATCGTACACGGAGAATGGAATGCATTGTCTGTTGTCCACAATATGTCAAACAGACCTAGCCTCAGGATTCGGTTTGACTGGGCACATTCCTTTGACGTCCGTTCAAAAACCACATCATAGATTGTGGATGAAAGCGTTTTCTAAAAACGAGAAGCAATCCCCCAAAAAAGGTCTGGATCTTCTGGAAGCGTAAATAGAATTGCAGTCTTTTATATAGATATTCCGATGACCGTACAAATGATTTAATAATTCCGAAAAACGATCATGCATAAACTAAATACAGCAAAATTGCACAACATTCATTTGTTGAGTTTCTGTGAGGTAAAGACGGCGGTCTGAGCGATTATTTTGGTCGCTATGTCTTTCAGGGTACTGAGGGCACTTCTTTCGGAGTCAAATTGTCCAGGGTTTGGGTTTCAGTGAGGTGGCTGCGGGTAGGATGGAAAGGCAAAATACCTTTAGTAAAGATTCACGATGTGGAAGATACCTGCACTAGCTTTCGATTTTGTCGCATTAAGGTTACTAGAATAGTTATAATATTTAGTTGAATTATTATTTTATTGACCCTTGTTATTTAAATAAGATGTTGATATGTTTGTACATATTTGAGCATGTACTAGTCCTTTGATATTTGTGCGTGACCCCATTGACAGTCAATAACGAAAAGATTTTCGGGGCTTTGTAGTCAGGAGAAAAGCACTTGCTGAGAGCTCAGAAAGGGCAACTATATTTTTTGAAAAAGGATCAACATGCATAGTAGTGAAATCGCTATTGGATGCGGGCTTGATTGTCATTACGGCCAAATCGAACTACTATCTTTTTATTTGCGTCAATGGATGACTCTAAAGTAAGCCAGGAAAGTGAAGAATTTTTGCTATGGCAACGTTTCAAAATCGGGGACAAAGAGGCCTTCTCGCGGATTTACACTAAATACGCAGGAATTCTCTACAACTACGGTTATCACATGTTACCTGATACCTATCTGGTTCAAGACGCTATTCAGGACCTGTTTACCGATCTCTGGCGTATGAGGCAAAATCTTGCTCATACGACTTCAATCAAATATTACCTTTTTAGATCGCTTCGCCGCAAAATTCATCGCCTGTCAGCGGGCGAACGCCTTTTTGACTCCTTTCAGGAAGATGATCAGGACGTTGGGATTCCTTTCGTTCTCTCCGATGAGGCCCTCCGAATTGAGCGTGAGACGACAGATGAACAGATCCTGGCACTGCAAAAAGCATTACTGAAACTTCCTTCACGGCAACTTGAAGCAATCCGCCTACGTTTTTTTGATGGGTTCGAACTTGACCAGGTTGCTGATATTATGCAAATGAATGAACAATCTGCCAGGAACCTCATCCAACGTTCTCTCCGCAAATTGAGGCTGTCATTTGATTTACTTGTTATGATATACCTTTTCCGATATTTTTTTTAAAAATAACACGATCAAAGTGAGTTAAAAACAGAATTGATCGCTTTGGTACTTCCAAAGAGGTCAATTTATTGCCTTAATCCAGTACTCATGAATTATTCGAAATTTACTACCCAAGACTTTTTGATGGACCCTTCTTTTGTGCAATGGGCAAGAGAAGGTAAAAATGATGCGTTTTGGAAGACATTTATAGCCAACAATCCTTTCAAAAGTGAAGAAATAGAGCAAGCCAAACTGTTTGTCAATGCTGTGAAATCGTTTCCGTTATTTGAATTGGATGCTGAAAGTCAGGAGTCGCTGTGGGAGCGGGTCGAGCAAAAAATCGAGGAGGAAACACCTGTAGTTACGATGCCATTACTAGGCAGAACATGGTGGGTGGCGGCTTGTGTACTGATGATAGCTTCCTGGCTGGGCTGGCAAACATTTAAGAAAGACAATTCAAACAGTGTGACTTATGAAAACCTAATTACAGCGACGGACACAAAAAAAAGTGACTTAGTCGAATTTGTTAACAACACGGACAAAGTTTTGCCGGTGAATTTGCCTGACGGTAGCTCTGTATCCTTAAAAAAAAGAAGCCGTTTGGCATACTTTAAGAATCGTTTTGGGACAACTAAGCGGGAGGTATATATGTCCGGTGAGGCATTTTTCGAAATAACCAAGAATCCGGCAAAACCATTTTTTGTTTATGCTAATGAATTAATTACCAAAGTGTTGGGTACCAGTTTTATTATTAAAGCATACCCAAACGATAAGCAGGTAAACGTATCCGTGAAAACAGGCAAGGTTTCTGTATTTACACAGTTTGAAGCCAAACGGTCTTTGAAATTGAATTCCAATGAATTGGATGGCGTGGTGCTTACGCCCAATCAGCAGATCACGCTTGACAGACAGGAATTAAGGCTATCGCGTACGTTGATTCACCTGCCGGAAGTGCTTTCAGCGGCTGATACGGAAATTCAGTCTTTCGAATTTGATGACGTACCCGTTGCCGAGATTTTTGCGAAAATAGAAAAAGCCTATGGAGTCGAAATTGTTTACGATGAAGAATTACTGTCTGCATGCAAAATGACCGCCTCACTGGATAATGTGCCGCTTTACGAGAAGATTGAAATGATTTGTAAAGGATTGGGTGCCACTTATGAGATGATCGATGCCAAGATCGTAATTGAATCAAATGGCTGCAGTTGAAGCAACTTTAATCCGCTTATGATGCCAGAAAACTAAAAGAAAAAAGGTCAGTTGTGCGTCAACACGACTGACCCTGAGTTGCCCTCCCCGCTTGTTGGTCCTTGAAGGGAGGTTTTTGTCAAATTTCCTAATCTAACAAATCAAATGTATGAAAAATGATCTACTATTCTGTAGGCAAGTCACTAGATTTATGCGACTCACATTAACGCAGCTACTGCTGTCGGGTTTATTAATGAGCACAGTGTTCGCTCGCGAGGGAAAGTCTCAAGAGCTTCTGAGCTATAAAATTACTATTAACAAGAAGCAGGAGACCGTCAAGTTGATATTTTCTGAAATAGAGAAGTCACTGGATGTGAAATTTCTTTACAGTTCCAACCTGCTCAATCCCAATCAAAAAGTATCGCTTTCAAAAAATGAGACTTTGGGGTCGATCTTAACGAAGATACTGACACCGCTGGATTTGGAATATGAAGTGGCGGATAGGCAAATAATCATAAAACCTATATTGGTACCGTTAGGGCAAAAACGACGCGATGACTTGGGTAGCTCGCGGCCTTCGCTTGATAGTCTGATAAAGGGAGTAGTGGTCGATGAAAAAGGAGAAGCGCTTCCCGGCGTTAATGTTTTGATAAAAGGGACGCAAAGAGGCACGGTTACGGATGTCAAAGGAAATTTCAGTATTGATGTTTCTGCATCGGCCAGAGCCCTGATATTCAGTTATGTTGGCTATTTGCCTCAGGAGATAGCGATTACGAATTCCACTTCACTAAAAATATCCCTTAAAGCTGACCAGAAATCTTTGGAAGAAGTGGTGGTAATAGGTTATGGAACGCAGCGAAAGGTCGACGTTACAGGATCGGTTGCCTCTATCAGCAGTGCTGCCATTATGGAAAGGCCGTCTCCCAACGCGCTCGGTGCTCTACAGGGACTCGTTCCGGGGTTAAATATTACTTCAAATTCGGGGCGTCCCGGCGATATGCGCGTGAATATCAGAGGGTTTAACTCAATCAATGCTTCCAATAATCCTTTATTTGTGGTTGATGGCGTGATCGGCGTAGATTATTCTACAATAAACCCTAATGATATTGAGACCATCGATGTTTTGAAAGATGCTTCTTCGACGGCCATTTATGGGGCAAGGGGTTCGGGTGGAGTAATCATTATCACTACTAAACGTGGTAAGGATGGAAAGACAGCTGTAAATTTGAATATTTCGGGAGGCTATAACGTATTACCAAGAGAGATTCCTCTTCTTAACTCAACGCAATATCAAACCATGGAAAAGGCCGCATATGCCTTTGTCCCCGGTAGGGCATACCCGGATTTTGCAAAACTTGAGCCCCTGCTTTACAATGCGGACGGCACGCCGAAATACAATACCAATTGGCAGAGAGAGGTTTATAAGCCATCTTTTTCTCAAAATTATAATTTATCGATCGCCGGTGGCAGCCCCAATGTGAAATACAGTATGAACTATGGGTATCAGGATGACCATGCCTTAATGCTGTTCACTTATTTAAAGAAATATTCGGCAAGAATTAATGTTGATGCAAAAGTTAACAGCTGGCTCACGACGGGCTTAAATCTGTCCGCGATCGGCGCTAAAGAGCGGATCCAGGATGACGGGGTTGGAGGCTTTAACGGTCCTAGAAATACAATGGAACAATTACCGATGATTCCTGTAAAAATGCCCGATGGCTCGTGGGGAGGTAACTTTATGCATTTAAATTCGGAGGGTTCCGACAACCCGGTAAACTGGTTAACCAACTATTATAATATCAATAATAAAGTTAACGTTTTGGGAAACTCGTATTTAAATTTCCGTTTGGCTGATAATTTAGAATTCAAAACGAGTCTGTCCTTAGAAAGTTTTACAAACAAAAATGACATATCTGCCAGTGGATCTGCTGTACAACGCGGTCTTTATCAGCGGATTCGTGCAGGAATAAATACGGAGAGGTCTCTTTACTGGCAGAGTTCGAGCTATTTTACCTACAAAAAACAGTTAAATGAGGCCAATAACTTAAATATTATTTTAGGTACGGAATGGGCTAAGAAGCATAACGAGACATTTGGTGCTTCTTCTGCAAACTTTGATAGTGATTTTTATCTGGCGAATAACCTGGGTGCCGGGATCGTTCCTAATCCTCCGACATCTAACGTGTATGATTGGCAGATTCATTCCTATTTTTCCAGGATAACTTATTCTCTGTTAGATAAATACTTGTTTACCGCAACGGGGCGATATGACGGATCTTCCAAATTTGGAGCAAATCATAAATATGCATTCTTTCCTTCAGCTGCCGTAGCATGGCGTGTTTCAGAAGAGGACTTTTTAAAGAATTTCAAGACTGTAAGCGATCTGAAGATAAGGTTAAGCTATGGTAGCACCGGGAATTCTGAGATTGGGCAATACCAATCCATTGGAGCCCTGGCATCCAATACGGCTATATTTGGCGGGGCGCGTGCGGGCGGTCAGGTGCAAGGTAGAATTCCCAATCCCAATCTTCAATGGGAAAAGACCAATCAGTTAAACATCGGTGTTGATTTAGGCCTGTTTAATAACCGTATCAATGCAGTGGCAGATTTTTACAACAAAATTACAACCGGTCTGTTATTGAATGCCCCCGTTCCTTTTTCATCAGGATTTGATAACGTGCTAAGCAATATCGGGTCGGTACGTAACCGTGGCTTTGAACTAGGGCTGACTACGCGGAATCTCATTGGGGCTTTCAAGTGGAACACTACGCTTAATTTTTCAGCCAATAAAACCAAGATACTGGCGCTGGGCTTAAATAACGAGGATATTTTTCCTGGTCCGGGATTTCTTGACCAAACCAATATATTACGGGTAGGAGAGTCTGTCGGAACGTTTTATGGGCTTACCCGTTTGGGAACCTGGGGTGACAATGAGTCCGCGGAGGCTGCGAAAGCCGGCGCTAAACCTGGTGACATCAAAGAATCGACTACCAAGAGTGTTTTGGGGCACGCTTATCCGAAGTATGTAGCTGAAATCATCAATAAGTTTTCCTATAAAAACTTTGAACTGGTTGTCGATATCCAGGTAAGTCAGGGCAATAGCGTGTTAAACCTAGGCTATGCTACTTCGGAAGACAGACAAACGCTTGCCAACAGTTACACGACTGTTTTGAATGCCTGGACGCCGACCAATCAAAATACCAGCATTGCCAAGGTAAGATTAAATGGTGATGGCCCTTCATTGCGTCAGGATAGTCATTATGTTCAGGATGGATCCTTTGTGAGAGGTAAGAATATTTCACTGTCTTACACCGTGCCCAAAAGTATCACCGACAAATTACATTTAAGCGGTTTACGCATGTTTGCCGGAGTTCAGAATGCCTTTCTGATTACCAAGTATAAAACGGGCTATGATCCTGAGGTCTCAACTTACCCGCAGGCCTTTGCTTATGGGATAGAATTCTACGCGCAACCCAAGGCAAGAACATTCAATTTAGGGGCAAATATCAGTTTATAATTTTATAATCAAGATAATGAAAAATATAAGAATATTAATTCTGATTCTAGGCATGTCCGTCGTGTCATGTGATAACTTTCTGGACGAAAATCCTGCAAGCTTTTATACTCCGGATAACTATTACGCAAGTTATCAGCAGGCGCAAAATGCTGTGAATGGTATTTATGCCTTTACGCGCGATTTCTATAGTCCGGTAGGCCTTTATGAGGAAAACGCCATGCTCATGCTGGAAAACCCCACCGGTCAGGCGAAAAGCGACATCAATCAATCCAATAACAATGCCAATTTGCGGAACCTGAACATGCAAACCACGGATCTGTATTTTAGGGTTTGGTGGCGTAGCTCCTATAAAGGTATTGGCGCGGCAAATTTGGCCATTCAGAATATACCGGCAATTTCATCTGCCGTTGTTACGGATGCACAAAAAAATCAGCTGTTGGGTCAGGCCAAATTCTTGCGGGCTTGGTTCTATTTCAATCTGGTCAGAATATTTGGTGATGTACCTTTGGTTAGCGAGCCTACCAGCAGTGCAGCCGGCCTTCAGATACCGCGGACGGCCACAAAAGACATTTATGAACAGTTAATTGTACCGGATTTACTTGCGGCAGAGCAAAGCGGGTTGCCTTTGTCAGACAATACGGGAAGAGTAGCTATTGGGGCTGTGAAATCACTGTTGGCGAAAGTTTACCAAACAATGGCGGGTTTTCCTCTGCAGCAAAAGGATAAATTGCCTTTGGCTAAACAAAAAGCTATGGAAGTGATTAGCTCCGGGAAATATACACTTTACCAAAACTACAGTCAGTTCCGCGACCCGGCCAACGACAATAGAATGGAAAATATTTTCATGGTCCAATATGCTTCCACGATTGCCTCGAGTCCTATGTTTGCCTTTACGCTTCCAAGTTTCAGCTTAATTTCTAATGGACAGCAGGAGATAGGTACGCTTTTGCCGGATGACACATTTTTTGGATCGTATAGCGCGTCCGATCTTCGGAAACAAGAAAGGCAATTCTTCTATTCTCATGCTCCCAATTTTTCAACAGGAGCCGATGTGCAATTCAAAAATGGACAACATATCTACAAGTATTGGGATGACGTTGCCCAGGCGAGTGGGTTAGGTTCCGGAAAGTGCTTTCCTATAATACGCCTTTCCGACATCATGCTCCTATATGCCGAAGTTCAAAATGAAACTGATGGAACGGCGGATGCAAATAGTTATGATTATATCAATGCAATACGGAAAAGGGCAAATCTGGCACCTTTGGCTGGGCTAAGCAAAGATCAGTTTCGTCAGGCGGTATGGCGGGAAAGGAACCATGAACTTTGTTTTGAAAATCAAACCTGGTTTGATATGGTCAGAACGCGGATGGTATACGATACTAAAAATGATGCTTTCGTTCCGATGGTAGGCTATTCCTTCCCTCGGGACAATACGATCAAGTTCCAGGAGAAGCATTATTTATTCCCGATACCGCAGGATGAAATGAATGCAAACCCGAAATTGGCTCCAAATAATCCTGGATATCAGTAAGCGCATTTATTTCCGTTCTTATACAAGAATTATATTTATTGTTTTTTAGTATATGCTTAACATTGAAACTATAGGGCGCCTTCATCCGCTTCTGGTACATCTTCCAATTGGCGTTTTGCTTTTTGCCGCAGCGCTGATGGTCTTTGGTCGGATCACCAGGGCCGATCTGGGCGCGGCGGTTTCATTTGCATGGGGGGCCGGCGCTTTTATGGCTTTTTTGTCCTGTGGTGCAGGATGGCTGCTGGCCCGGTCAGGTGACTATGATGCGGATATGGTACAAGTCCACCAATGGACCGGCCTGCTGACCGCCGGGCTTGGAACCTTGACTTTTTTAGTGCGGAAATACCGCTGGCTCCCTGCCTCTGCAACGGTGATGGTGCTCAGCATTGCGGGGCATTACGGTGGAAACCTGACCCATGGCGAGGGATATCTTTTTTCAAACGAGGAAGCGTCTTCGTCGGCTGAAGAGTCCGCGAAGACGCTGGAAGAGCAGGCGCTGGTAGTCTCTGATTCGACAGGGAAGAAGGTCATCCGACGCAGTTTTATGTACAGGGACCAGGTTATCCCCGTATTCAAAGCCAAATGTTACAGTTGTCACTCAGCTGCCAAAAAGAAAGGCGGGCTCCGGCTAGATACAGAAGCATTTATCCGAAAAGGCGGTAAGAATGGCAGTGTGCTCACAGCAGGTAACCCCGCAAAGAGCAAGCTGTTTACCTATCTGCTATTGCCGGAGGGCGACGACCGCCATATGCCGCCGAAAGGTAAACTCCAACTCACACGCCAGCAGATCGCCCTTGTCCAAACCTGGATCCAGCGCGGAGCTTCGTTCAAGGAAGAAATAGAAGTGATCCAGCAAAGTGACGACGATCCGCTGGTTGCCGGGATACCCTTGCTGCCATTGACTGCGGATTCGACCGAAGGGGTTGTTATCGAACCTGAAAAACCCGATTTTGAAACTACTTTGCTAAGTAGGCCGATGAATGCTCCTGACCAGCAGATTTTGCTAAAACTGAAAGAACAGCAAGTATCGCTGACCAAAATGTCACCAGGGGCGGAGTATTTGTCGGCCAATTTTGTGAATACCAGAGATTTCAAGCCAGAAACCTTCCAGGCCCTGCAAGGTATTCAAAACCAGGTGGTACGACTACGACTGACAGGCCAGCCGGTTCAGGATAGTGACTTAAAGCAATTGGCGCAATTTAAGAACCTGACGAGGTTGAACCTGGAAAATACCAAAATCACGGACAGGTCGCTCGAGCTGCTGGCCACATTGCCGAGCCTGGAACACTTGAACCTGTACGGTACCGCAGTGACGGACACGGGACTGGCACAGTTAGCCGCCTATCCGAATCTGAAAGTGGTGTATTTATGGCAAACCAAGGCTACTCCAGAGGGTATAAAGCGACTTTTGAAAGCCAGGCCAGACCTTAAAATAGAAACCGGTATCCAGCAGCTCGCTGCGCCGGATACCAATAAAGTACTGTCAAAAAAATAGTAAAAGATGATCAAATATCTGATGTTTATATTGGTAGGCGTGCCTTTATGGTCTTCACAGGGCCCCGGCAACAAGGATATTAAAGTGCCTGCGGACGTGGCGATGGAAATTGCGAAATTGCCTGTCCAGCTTGACTATAACCGGCATGTAAAGCCCATCCTTTCCGATAAATGCTTTGCATGTCATGGGCCTGATAAGGCTAAGCAGAAGGCCGGCCTGAGGCTGGACTTGCCAACGGGCGCTTTCGGGCAGCTTCCTGAAAGTCCCGGAAAGGTAGCGATCAAGCCTGGCGATTGGGCCAAAAGCGAAATGGTACACCGTATCCTTTCCGAAGATCCTGATTTCAAAATGCCAACGCCGCAATCCCATCTGACGCTCAATGCCGGGGAAAAGGCGGTTCTGATGAAGTGGATTAAAGATGGTGCCGAGTATAAGCCGCATTGGGCCTTCGTAAAACCGAAAAAGGCTACGGTACCGGTGTCAACATCTGTAATTGAATGGATTGTCAACCCCATTGATAATTTTATATTGTCAGGGCTTGAAAAGGAAAGGCTTAGCCCGGCGCCGGAGGCGAGCAAAGAGTTACTGCTGAGGAGGTTGTCGCTAGACATTACCGGACTTCCGCCTACGATCGGAGAGCTGGATGCGTTCATCGCTGATAATAACTCCGGGGCCTACGAAAAGCAGGTTGACAGGCTGCTGGCATCAACGCACTACGGAGAAAGAATGGCGGCAGACTGGCTGGATGCGGCCCGTTTTGCTGATTCGCATGGTTACTCTACGGACCGGATGCGGGATATGTCGCCCTACCGCGACTGGGTGATCAGCTCGTTTAACCAGAATATGCGCTACAACGACTTTATCCACCAACAACTCGCCGGCGACCTGATGAAGGGCCCGGGAAATAGCGCCCCGACCAGGGATATGCTCATTGCCACTGCCTTTAACCGGCTGCATCAGCAGAATGGGGAAGGCGGCATTGTGGAGGAGGAATATCAGACAGAATATGTGATGGACCGCGCCAATACGGTCGGGGATGCGTTTATGGCCATTTCGCTGGGTTGCGCACGCTGCCATGACCATAAGTATGACCCGGTGTCCCATAAGAACTATTACGAGTTGTTCAGCTTTTTCAACAATGTGCGCGAGGCAGGCCAGATTGCCCATAATGAAGACCTGCCTACACCAACGTTGATGCTTCCAAATGAAAAGCAGGAAAAGCTGATGCAGTTCATGCGTTCGGCGATTTCAGAGAAAGAAGCAAAAATAACCCGCAGCAATACGGCAGCAGGTTTTGAGGCATGGCTTGCTTCCGGCGCCTATCAGAAATTGGCGGAAGAGACGATACCTAAGGTCGGCTTGCAGGGTATTTACGATTTTGAAGATTCTCTTTCAAACCGTATCAATAAACAGCAAAAGGGAGCGATGAAGCGCGATGCAGGGGATAAGGACAAACCTGTGTTTGAGAAAAGCGCGCGCGGACAAGTATTGGTGTTGAATGGAGACAGCTATGCCGATTTAAAGGATGTGGGTGTCTTCCGCAGATCGGAGCCTTTCTCGATCGGTATATGGGCATGGTTTCCTAAGGATTTTAAAGAGGGGGTTATTTTTCACAAAAGTAATGCAGAGCGGCTGTACAACTTCAAGGGCTATCACCTTTTGATGAAAAACAATGTACTGGAAATCAGCATGGCGCATACGGCACCTTCCAATGCGATAACCCGACATAGTCGCCTCCCGGTTCCACGTGAGAAATGGGTACATCTGACGATGACTTACGATGCCTCATCGACTGCACGGGGTTTTCGCCTCTACCAGGACGGGGCCGAAGCACCTATGGAAACGGTAATCGATCAGCTTTACAAAGACATTATTTTTTATCAAAAAAATGAACCGGCTTTGCAGATAGGAGGCTGGTGGCGTGGCCTGGGCTTCAAAGGCGGAAAAGTGGATGACGTGATCGTCTACAACAGGGACCTCACGCCTTATGAGGTGCGAATCCTGGCGGGGAAGGCGAGCTGGGAGAATCTGGTCGGCAAGGCAAAGGCTGATCTGACCGATAAGGAAAAGGAGGTATTGAGTGCCTATTATCAGCAGACCGTAGAGCCGGCATTGCAAACTGAAAGAGAAGGACTTCGTCGCTTGCGAATGGCATACGATGATTCGACAAAGAATGTCGCAGAGATCATGATCATGCAGGAAATGCCTAAACCAAAGAAGGCGTTTCTGCTTCAACGTGGCCAATACGATATGCCTGCCGAAGAGGTTTTCCCAAGCACCCCGACGGCTATCCTGCCATTCCCGGACAGCCTGCCTAAAAATAGGTTGGGGCTTGCCAAATGGCTTACCAGCAAAGAAAACCCCCTGACAGCCCGTGTGGCAGTCAACCGGTACTGGCAGAGTTTTTTCGGTGTGGGTCTGGTTAAAACGGCAGAGGATTTTGGAAACCAGGGCGCCTTACCAAGCAACCCTGAGCTGCTTGACTGGCTGGCTGTAACATTCGGACAGGATTATGGATGGGATGTAAAACGGCTTATCAAGCTAATGGTGATGTCACGGGCTTACCGGCAGGATTCTCACACGAGTCGGGAGCTCCTGGAAAAGGACCCGGATAACCAGCTCCTGGCACGCGGGCCGTCCGGCAGGCTTTCCGCTGAGATGATCCGTGACAATGCATTGGCGGCGAGCGGACTTTTGAACCCCAAAATAGGAGGAAGGAGTATCAAGCCTTATCAGCCGGATGGCTTGTGGGAAATCAATAGTATGACTTACAAAGCCGACACCACCGATGAGGTCTACCGCCGTAGCGTATATGTGATCGTAAAACGCTCGGTACCCAACCCGACACTCGCTACTTTTGATGCCTCCTCCCGCAGCAGCTGCATTGTGAGGCGGCAGCGAACGAACACGCCTTTGCAAGCCCTGGTGACACTCAATGATCCTACTTTCCTGGAAGTCGCCAAGGTAATGGGGGAACAAATGGCAAAACAGCAGGATGCCGGGGCGGCGATTGTACAAACCTACCGGAAATTGACCGGCAGGACCCCGCAACAAAAAGAAATCATAATACTTGAAAATCTGAGAAAAATGGAGTTAGGGAAATTTACTTCCAACCCGCAAAAAGCCAGAGGCTGGCTGAAATCGGGTATGTATGTGACCGACCCGTCCCTTGATCCGGCAGCAGTGGCAGCCAATGCGGTCGTGGCGATCGCGATCCTGAATTCAGATGCTACATTGACAAAACGATAACCGGTATGAGCGCACATCATCATGAACCATTCCGCCTGCATACGCCCGACCTGGCGGATTTGAACCAAAAGCTCGACAGGCGGGCGTTTTTCCAGCGTACGGCCTCCGGCCTGGGCGCACTGGCATTGGGCAGCCTTTTGACCAATGCCACAGAGGCCTCGCCGATGAATGAAAAAACATTGGAATCGATCAGGCGGCAAGTTGCACCCAAAGCAAAGCGTGTGGTTTACCTGTTTATGGCAGGCGGCCCTTCGCAATTCGAAACCTTTGACTATAAACCAAAGCTGGCCGGTATGCTTGGCAAAGGGCTTCCGGATTCTGTCCGGGGCAGTCAGCGCCTTACTGGCATGAGTGCCAACCAGGCGAACCTGCCCATTGCACCCTCGCTTTACAAGTTTGACCAATACGGGAAGTCCCGGGCCTGGGTAAGCGAGCTCTTACCCTATACCGCGCAGGTTGTCGATGAGCTCTGTATTGTAAAATCCCTCTTTACCGAACAGATCAATCACGATCCGGCGATCACCTTTTTTCAGACCGGACACCAGCTTCCTGGAAGGCCCTCGATTGGCTCTTGGGTGAGTTATGGGCTTGGATCGGAAAACCAGAATTTGCCTGCATTCATTGTTTTGGTCTCCAAAAATGCCTCCAAAGACCAGCCGTTGTACGCGCGGTTATGGGGGAATGGCTTTTTGCCCTCGGAACACCAGGGCGTTCAATTTCGCTCAGGTAAGGAGCCTGTCTTGTTTTTGAATAATCCCGAAGGTTACGACGGAACAGACAGGGAAAAGATGTTAAGCTATCTGACCGAGCTTAACCAGGTGCAGAATGAAAGCTGGGGCGATCCGGAAGTCAATGCACGTATTTCGCAGTACGAAATGGCGTTCCGGATGCAGACTTCGGTACCTGAAGTAATGGACACTGCCGGTGAACCCGACGAAGTGTTTGAGCTATACGGACCCGACAGCCGTGATAAGGGCAGTTACGCAGCAAATTGCCTGCTGGCCAGGAAATTATTAGAAAAGGATGTGCGGTTTGTGCAGCTATACCACCAGGGTTGGGACCACCATGGCTCATTGCCGAAAGGAATGGCCAATCAATGCAAACAGGTTGACCGCGCCACGGCGGGACTGATTGTTGACCTGAAACGTCGCGGAATGCTGGAAGATACGCTGGTTGTTTGGGGTGGGGAATTTGGGCGGACGGTATATTCCCAGGGCAAGCTTAGTGCCGGCGATTACGGGCGCGATCATCATCCGAGATGCTTTACGATGTGGATGGCGGGAGCTGGTGTGAAACCGGGTTTCAGCTATGGACAGACGGACGATTTTAGTTATAATATCATTAAAGACCCTGTTCATGTCCACGATTTTCAGGCCACCTTGCTGCATTTGTTGGGTGTTGATCACGAGCAACTTGTGTACAAATATCAGGGTAGGAGATTCCGCCTTACGGATGTTCACGGTAGAGTAGTGAATGAAATCCTGACATAATATTGGTCGGAGCAATACGGGTGAACGATTAGCAATTAATTTGATTATTAAGTACTGTTTAATCCTGCGAATTACTGATGCGCAGGATTATTTTTTGTTCACGCATTTAGCCACCAGTCCAGGTATCTTCTGAGAAATAGCCTCAAACTGGCTAATTACGGTATATTGGGTATAAACCTTTGATCGAAATGAAAAACTTTATGATGTGCAGAAAGTAATTCGAGCATATGCTAGCCCCGATTCGTTTTTCTACCTTGATCCGTCTTATGTTTCCTCCGACCAGGGGCCCCATACAAGGGTTATCAGATGGATGATTTCAAAGCGCTGCTGAAAGCCTGTGTTACAATGAAGGGCAAATTTTTGTTGAGCAGTTATCCGGAAGAATTGTTAATGGATTACAGAAGTAAATACGGATGGAAAACAGAAGATCATAAAAAACACTCGCGGTTGATGGACGTAGAAAAGAGACTAAAACAAAAGTCGAGTGTTTGACCTGGAATTATTAAGCAACGGGGTTGATCAATGCCAATCCGGTTACTATAACTAAGAATACTTACGCTTTAAAAAAGTTGCTAAATCTGCTTCAAGCTTCTTAAGCGGAGAATAAAACGCGCCAGCGATTACTCCATACAAAGTTGCATCTATAAGGCTTATTGCAAAATTGGGAGACACACCCTGTACTGTAATTTTATTTCCACTTTTCGAAATTTGTGCCCCGACAAACTCCGATTTCCTAACAACAATACTTTTGTTTCGACCTAGACCGAAAAATCTATAAGAAAATTTAGAAGAAAATTCTTGTTCCAGAGTGTGCACAATTTCCTCATTTGATAGATCTTCATCTATTGTAAAAACTTTCATAGTCAATTAGTTAAATGTAATTATGTCTGTCAAAGGTTCGGAAAAAATAACTAATTTCAAAGCAAGTATTGCAAAAACTTGAAATATTTAGAAACGCTCCACACCTTTCACCCGGGATGCTTTAATAATGTTTTGTGATACAAACTTTATCACTTTTAAGAGAACAGGTGTTTGAAGAGAAAATTTATTTAAATGCTTTTTAGTAAGTACTATTTTAAATCTATCACTGTTTAATATGGTTTCTTTTCACTCTTATCAGCATGATCTATTAAAGCAGATCGAACAAGCTACCGGAAAAGCAATTGATGCGACCATACGTCAGGCATTTCTAGATACACCTAGACATTTGTTTGTACAACAATATTTAAATCCGATGTCTCAACAATGGTGCAACATTAACATAGACGGAGGAGAAGAGCACTTTCCAATTCTTTATTCTGATCGATCATTGGTCATTTATAAACCATGTGATTCTCATTTCGTTTCCACCATTTCGCAACCCTCATTGGTGTTAGATATGCTAGCAATGATGGATATTCAACCTGGAAATACAATTTTTGAAATTGGTGCAGGTAGCGGGTGGAATGCGGCAATGATGAGTCAATTAGTGGGTGTGGAAGGGCATGTATATTCGATGGAGATATTTCCTGAGTTAGTTAATAGCACGCGACGAACTATTGAACGAATTGGTTTCCAGGCGGTAACTGTGCTACTAGGCGATGGCGCAATGGGGTACATGCATGGCGCACCCTTTGATCGCATTATTTTTACTGCTGGCAGCTACGACATTCCTTTCGAGCTGCATCGACAGCTAAAAGAAAACGGGTTGTTATTAGCTGTTTTGAAACTAGCTGGTGGTGGGGATGATGTTGTGCTATTCAGGAAACTAAATGGAGTATTAGTATCACAGCATTCTTCACCGGCTATGTTTATTCCTATGTTAGGTGGATCTCTCTCCAAATCGTTAGATGGAGTTGAATTGTCTAGTTTTCTCGTTGATCATAATTTAGTGGTGAAACCTATTGGGCAAAAACCATTTTGGTGGGGTAGACGGTTATCCCGGAATATGATGCAAGATACCGAGGGTATTCGTTCCTTTTTGCAGTTTAGCGAACCAGGTTACCGTGTATTTTTAACCGGTGAATCTATTGTTGATGTGTGCTTTGGAATGTACGACGAAGAAAATTGCTCGTTAGTTGTTGTTCAAAATAATCTACTAACCAGCTATGGGAGCTTTGATGCCGAAAACAAATTCCTAGAAATATTAAGTCAATGGATTAAAATGGGAATGCCTAGTTCTGTCCAACTATCACTGAGGGTATATCCAAAACCAGATTACCTTCCTGACAATCACGAAGGGTGGATTCTTGACAGGCCAAATTCTATTTTTCTATCGAGATTGATATGATAATAAATGTAACGGTAAACTCGGATTTTGTGAGACCCTTTATCTTTTTTAATTCCTAATTGATTTAGTATTGACCTCTTACTGCCTCAGGGTATGAATCTAGTGCGTCTTCGTCAAGAAATAGACCCAGATCTCGTAAATACTTATCAGTTGTATTAATGTTCTTATATCTACATTACGCCTGAACAAGTTTAATATCCTTTGTAGCTTGATACAGAGAAATTCCATCAGTCTGTTTTCAGCCGTACAAGTTGTAATCCTGATTCAGTGATCATTTTCGCCGCACATTTTCGACGCAATTCCGTTGTAGTGAAAGACAGCGGAATTTTCACGCGTTTTCTTTTTAAGTCCTGTGTACTTTCGTCGAATGCGTAAAATTCGATATACCATTCCTTGGACAGGTCAACACTGTGGTTACTAAACACAGTCAGCTTTTAAGGTCGCTCAATTTTATTTTTTATCATTCCGTGTGTGTTTTTTTCTTCGCCGGTTTTGTCCCGAATATTATCCCGAAAACGAAAAATGCCGCTCCTGAGACCAGAAACGGCATTTTGTGGAGACGGAGGGATTCGAACCCTCGTCCAGAACAGGGAAACCCTGCGCCTTCTACATGCTTATCCGCGATTGAATTTTCGAGCCAGACAAGGTTCACGGCGGACCCGCGTCTTGGCCTTAGGTCCTAGGGTCTCGTTGGCTTTCCGTACCACTATGCCAACCAGCACTGATTTGCGACACCCCGGAGCCCAACCATCAGTGCGTAGGTTGGAGGGATGATGGCATTTGCTAGATCCTCCGGATTAAGCAGCCATGGCGTAAGTATTTTCGCCAGTTATTGTTTGAAAGGTATTATTTACGGGAGGTACCCCCAGCTCCCGACATGCTTACACACAGAATCCCAACCCGCTGTCAATTCCAGTCGCCCCCAAAACGGCGCAAAAAACTAACCCGTGAAAAATCACCTTGGTTGGCTGCTCCTACTTGACAATGATTACAACCGGATAGTTCCACCATATAGCAAATTCTTTACCACATAACATCGATACATTGCCCTGTATACGTATAATCATCTTAGTGTCAGGCCGGTATTTACACAATGTTCTTGCTGTTTTTTATCACCTCTTGGCTTCTCAAACTCGTTCAAATTGGGGAAAAGGGTCGAATAGACGATACCAGACAAACTAACTCCTCCGACTTTGCCAGACTTAGATCGGCAAAGCCAACAAATTTTCAGTTGTGCATTGGGTACTTTGGAGCATGAGAGATTTCTGACTACTGGGAATTCCGCATTGTCGAAAAAACGCGATTTAATTCAGACTCATTTAGAATCACCAGGAAAAGATAAGCGGGTATGGTCGTATTTATTTAACGGTAAGGAGAAACGAATTTTGTTTTGACTGGTATTTATTTTACTGAAATATTGCCATATGAGGAAAAAACCATCAAAAAAGACTCGCTTTTGATGTGTCAATATAGTTATTGTCATGTATAGAATATTATCTATCGGTTAATTCTCATTTTTTAGTATAAAATATATGATATATAGGTAGTTATGTGATAATAATGATTGATATTCATGTAAATAATTCAGAAAATTTTATAAATTTACTTCTACATTTTAATAGAATGTTTTTAGTATTTAAAAGCAATTATTTTCTACTTATCTAACCACTTACTCTATGAAACGATATCTGCTTTTTTGCCAACTGGCATTGCTTTATTCTTTTAATGCTGACGCACAGTTTACTGTCGGGTCTGAGGGTTTTTTCATTAAAGAGAATACGGATGTTTACCTGGACGGGCTGACTTTAAATCCGACGATCGCATTAACCTTAACGAACAAGACACTGACCATTTCGGGAACTCCATTGCCTGGATCTCCTCCGAGTATTGCGCGCGTCTACAACTTTAATGATGCCTTTAATTTTGTGGGAAGGCTCGGGCTTTTTTATCTGGCCTCTGAGCTGAATGGCAACGTAGAGGCTACGCTGCAAGTGGTGCACAAGGATGCCGTAGCTGTTGTAACTTCTGGTAGCGTTGTTAATGTAACGACGCATTACATCTATAACGATCTGGTCGGGCCGGTTACCTTCAAATCGGCTACCGCGGCACTACCGGGCGCGCTTCCGGTGACATTGATTGATTTTACCGCTAAAAAAGAAGATGGAGTTGCCCAGCTTTCCTGGTCGACCTCTTATGAAACGAATAGCGATTTATTTGAAATACAGCGTAGTACGGATACGAAAAACTGGCTGGCGCTGGATCAGATGCCAGCCTGGACAGAAAGCCGGATGACGCGACGCTATGACTATACCGACAATCATCCGGAAGCAGGAACCAATTTTTACCGGTTAAAGATGGTCGATAAAGACGGAAGTTTTGCACTGAGTAAGATCCGGGATCTGACGTTTACCAAGGGTGTTGAAACATCCCTTTACCCTAATCCGGTTCTTGAAAAGCTAAAAATAAAGGTCGATAACTGGAATGATGTTGCCGGTATTATACTGTTTAATAATCAGGGGAAAACATTTTTTGAGTCTGCCAATGCACTTTCAGCGCGGGAGATTGACATGAAAGATTTGCCCTCAGGAATTTACATGGTGCAGGTTAAACGTCTCAATGGCAGCGTAAATGTTATCAAGGTTATCAAACAATAATATTTAAACATTCAATATGATGGAAAATCAATCTTTTACACATATAAAAACGGGCGTGCTTTACTCCTCCGTTTACAGAATTGTTTTGTTGTCAGCTTTGTTCCTTTTTGTTTCAATCTGTACAAAAGCGCAGGTTGGCATTGGTACCATATCACCTGATGGAAGCGCTCAACTGGATGTGACCTCACCCAACAAAGGAGTCCTTATCCCAAGAATGGGTAAAATCGCTCGGGACGGAATCGGTTCGCCGGCAACGGGGTTGCTGATTTACCAGACAGATAACACGCCAGGTTTCTACTATTACAATGGCTCGGCATGGGTTCCTTTTATCTCTCCTGTGGCTCCTGCCGGTGATGCAATTATTCCTTATGCCTCAGGAGCACCGATTGTCATGACGACCGTTGCATTAGGTTTGGTAGGAACTACTTCTCTGGTCGGGTTTGGTTCTTCTTTTCCGGGTGTAAGTTTGCTTGGCGGTAATATTGACCTTTCAAACATAACCAACTTAGCGTTCTCGGTGCCGCGTGCTGGCACAATTACTGCGCTCTCTGCTTATTTTAGTACGACGGTTGCACTTGCTTTGTTTGGTTCGACGGTTACGGTAACTGCCCAGGTTTACAAATCCAGTGGACCAAACAATTCTTTTGCACCGGTTCCTGGTGCAATAGTTAACCTTGCTCCGGGATTAACGGGCACATTTGTTCCGTTGGGTACGACCGTTAATGGGATTACAACTGGTTTGAACATTCCGGTGAGTGCAGAGGATCGTTTGTTGCTTGTATTTTCGTCAACCGCGGCAGGGCTAAGTCTGCTACATACGGTAACAGGTTATGCAAGTGCAGGTCTTACAATAAAATAGTAGAAAAATATTTAATCTCATTTCCCTTCACTGATCGTGAGACGGATTTCAAAATTCGTTTTCACGATCAGTGAAGGGATTTTTTTTGACTATTGTGAGGGCTGAAAAATATTCTGATATTTTTTATTTTAAATAGAGTATAATATGCTTAGCATCACATCCTTATATAAATTCCTGAACGCATGTAAACCTTTTGGTCTCACAATTTTAAACAGCTCACCCATGAAGCCCTTCTTTCTTTTATTGCTGGCGTTTTTTCTTGTTGTTTTGCCTGATTTTGCGTTAGCGGGAACAACAAATTGCTGTCCGGACGGGGGTGTTACGGCCCAGGTGGTTTATCAGTTCAATGCGTTTAGGGAAGGGACGGTTTATTTTAAAAACGGAAAACATAGCAAGGCTAAGTTAAACTACAATTACCTGCACGGTGCCATTGAATTTATCGATGGGAGCAAGGACACGCTCGTGATGACAAACAAAGGCAGGATTGACTACATTACCGTAGATCAAAATATTTTTTATGCTCAGGAAGACAACGGAGACATGGAGCTTGTTGCTGATTTTGGCAATATTATGCTGGTAAAAAAGACACACTTGGTTGTGAAGGGGAATAAGACAAATGTTTCGGAGCAGAAGTATGTGGCCAATCCGGAAGCGGCAACGCCCACTGCGCTGCTGATTTCAAATCAGGGTGGAGAATTTCGTTGGCAAAACAATACCGTTAATCCCGATTATAAATTTAAGACGGAGTATTACTTCATTGATCGGAATCATGTATTTCACATCGCCAGGAGAGCGAACCTGCTTAAAGTTTTTGATAAAAATAAAACAGCGCTATCCAACTATTTGAAACAAAACGATATCAATTTCAACGAGGAAGCGCAGCTGAAAAAGGTATTGCAGTTTTGCAGTACCTTTTAACAGTAACCCTATTATTGATTTTTGAAAATGGTGGTTTCATGTTTTCGGAAGGAAATGTGAAAATTACCATTTTTTTTCTGTCTTTTGAAAAAGGTATTGCTAAGCGGAAGCGGTTTTCGATGAAGAACAAAATGGCACTTTTTACCCTGGTATCACACAAAGTCTTTTTGCCCGTATTTATAAAAATAGAAATTTTACGGAATGCATAAAACGGCTTCAAACGATCGGGAGCCGACATTGTTGCGCTGCTTTGTCAATGAAATGATTTATTTTTCGCGCTGTATACAACCTTTGTATGCCAAACAGGCCTCTTTAATCCGAATACTTTAAAAACTCCCTATGACGACGGAGGCAGAATTGATTACCGGTTGCCTTTTACATGATCGGATTGCGCAGCGGCTCTTGTACGACCGGTACAAAAATGCTATGTATACCCTGGCTTACCGGATTACCGGCGACTATGACGATGCGAATGACGTGTTGCAGGATGCTTTTCTGGAAGTTTTTCGGCATCTCGACCAGTTTCGCGGGGATGCGACGCTGGGGGCATGGATCAAGCAGATCGTGGTCAGGAAATCAACGAAAAAGAAACGTGTCGTGATTTGGCAGAATGCCGATGAGGAAACGGGCGAAAGTATCGACTGGGCGGAAGTTGACATCAACGTGGCACATCTCCAGACGGCTATCCTGACGCTGCCCGACGGATTCAGGACGATATTCGTTTTGGCAGAAATAGAAGGCTATGCACACCGTGAAATTGCCGGGATACTCAATATCTCGGAAGGAACTTCAAAGTCGCAGTTGTTCCATGCAAAAAGAAAATTGCGGAGTATGCTTACATCAAGATGATCTATGGAATATAACATAAATAATTTGCGGGAGGCGCTGGCAAAACTTCCTTCCTCCGGACCGTCAGATCATATCTGGCAGGAAATTAACAGACAATTAAACGAGGCACCGTTACAAAATGGGTTGAAAGAACTTCCGGTATTTGAGCCGGACGCGCACATCTGGGACGCGATTGAAGCTAAAGTTCCTGGTCGCAACCGTATTAATATGGCCTGGTGGTATGCGGCAGCGGTTATCCTGATCGGTGGGATTACGGGCTTATGGGCTTCGAAACAGAATATGGCGCCAGCGGTTGCCTATTCGCAGGAAATTGTTGATGAACGCTTGCTGGCTAAAAAGGATCTGGAGACTGACCAGCAGTATAAAAAGCTGAAAGCGTATTGTGAAGTAGAAACAGTGGTTTGCAACGACAAGAATTTTAAGCGATTAGAAGAGGAATATGAAAAACTGCAAACGGCGACGGAGCAATTGCAGCAAGCGATGGGTACTTATAATACAGAGCCGGAATTGGTCCGCCAGTTTAGTTTAGTGGAGCAGGAAAAAGCAGAGGTGTTGAACGAAATGGCCAAAATGATTTAGACCTAAGATCATGAAATCAGATATAAATATTTTCCGAAAACGACCGGTTTTAACAATCCTCCTCTGTTGGGTGGCTGTTAGCGGTTTTCAAACGGCGCAGGCGCAGCATGTTTTGCAGGTTGCTACGAAAGCGATTGAAAAAACTGTCGCAGCCACATCTATACGGACACTCTACATTAATGCAGAAAAGGCCGATATTGAATTGATCGCCTGGGATAAGACTGAAATAGCAATCGTGCTGGAATTGTCGGCAAGGCATCCCGACAAAGCCACCGCGACTAGTGATCTTGGTAAGATACAATACATTGCCGACCGGAGCGGGAAAGACTATTTTCTCCGAAATTACATTCTGCTGAAAGAAGGAGAAAGCAAGCCGCTGTCGAATCTTAAGGCTCGCTATGTGATTCATTTGCCATCGACCTGTGCCGTAGATCTGAAAAATACTTTCGGGACGATTCAGATGAAAGGGTTAGCCAATAACCTTAAACTGAGCGCAGATTTTTGTACCACTTCGCTGCTGAATATAAAGGGGAAAGGATTTTTTGAAACCTCTTTCGGAGCATTGAGAGCCATTGAGATTACCGGTACTTTTTCTTTTTCGAGTGATCATACGAATCTTAGTCTGGAAAATATTGGCGGCGCGATCCGCATGAATACTTTGTATGGAAACGTGGAGATATCTCCGTCACCCGGACTTACCAGTCTGGCGATACAGTCCAAAAAAGCGGTGGTGACGATGGTTACAAAAAACTGGCAGCAATTCGACTACGATATCAACAGTGCTTACACGACCATGAAACTTCCTAACGGTTTTAAATGGAAACGGAATACACCTGATTTTAAAGATGCATTTTACTCTAAAAATCAATTGGCCAACGTCCGGATCAGCGCGGAATTTGGCAACCTGACCATAAAATAGTGCCGCTTTCCTAAACATTAGCCATGAAAAAGAGCTTTTTTCTCTTACTTTTTTTATCAGTAGTTCACACACTATTTGCCCAGGACAGTACCCGAATTATCTTCAGCCAGGAAGCCGACACACTGGTCAAACAACGTTTCATTGACCGTTATGAAAATGTTTTTATGACTAAAGTGCCTACGCGGCATATGTTTAAAATTGGACTTTCGCAGTATTATCAGCCTATCCAGTTTACGTTTAACGACGATAAAGTCTTCAATAATTCCTCGCTTGCGATTGGCTACGAGTTTAAGTTTCTCCCTGCATTTTCTATTGCGCTTTCAGGGCATTTGCCGTTTTATGTCATCGAAATACCTTCTGAATTTGTATTTAAAAATGTCGTTTATGATGCACAGTTGCGGTGGTTCGTCAATATGAAAAGGAGAATCCGGACCGGAAAGAGTGCCAATAATTTCAGCGGAAATTATGTGGCTCTTAACTATACGCTGCCCGGCGCGCTCAGGATCTTGCAAAACGAGCCGACCGTTGGCATAAAGTTCGGATTTCAAAGGCGCGTATTGAACTGGGGTTTTATTGATTTTGCGGTGGCATTTCAGAAAAGGAGCCCCTGGTTTGAGTATGACCTGGATGCGCTCTGGGCTTTTTCAACCCAGGCCAGCTTTGGCTATGCTTTCGGAGACTGGAAAAGATCGAATAAGTCGCCGTTATGTGATATTTTGTTATGTGACGAGAATATCGGCAATCAGTGGAAAATTAAGTTGCCCGAGTTGACGTTTGGTCGCCATTTAAACCGAATGAGATTTGGTGTAGCCTATGAGCATAAAATCATGTCGTCTCCCTTTTCTGTAAACTTTCAATATGATATTAATTTGAGCAAAGGGTGGGGCTATACCGATGGTCCGGGGCGTTACATGGCCTATGAGACCTATACTGCGGATTTCGGCACGGAGATTTCGCAGTTTTTCACCATTCAGCCGAGGTATTATTTTCTTCAAAACCGGAGTAAAATGAGGGGGCAGGGTGGAAACGGCTTATCTGGAATGTATACGGGCCTGAATACCGAATATAACGTGTATTCCGGTCGGCACAACACTTTATTTGACAACAATCCGAATAAATATATCAAAAGTAATACGCTTTACATTGGTGCGCTTGTCGGTTTTCAGCAGAGGCTTTTTCGCCATGGTTACCTGGACTTTAATACCTCTTACAATTTCAAAAGGGAGAAATATTCGAAGGATAAGTCAACCGGATTTAGAGGGAATCTGGGTCTTGGATTCGCCTTTTAGTTATCATTACTTATACAAACGTCATAGAATAAATGGCTTGTGTCACTGCGTGAAGAAACCAAAAAGATTTGATTTTTTTGATGAAAAAGGCAGATCCGGCCTTCCAAAAGAACAGATCTACCCTTTCGTTTAGTACCTGTTCCAGAACGCTGGCGGTTCTATGCCCAGCGAACGAAGATAAACGTATCCTTGTCCACGGTGGTGAATCTCGTTATCGATTAAATAGAGTAAAGCAGCATTGACGGGTCCCTCGTATTGCCCGAAAGCGCGGTCGTTTTCCTGAAAACGCTGGGCAGGAATTTGTAGCCAAACCTTGTTTATCTCTTCGGTAACCATATCCCACAAGTCAAGAATTTCCTGTTTTGTTGCCGGCGGTGGCGTATTGGAAGCCAGTGGCGGGTTGTCGAATGTCCAGTTCCCGAAAGCGATACCGTGAATCCCAGGAGCTGCGAGTCCAATAAATTCCATCGACATCTGCGCAAAAGTACGCATGCCGCCAATAGAATAATTGAAGAGTTTTTCTTCCGGGAATGCGTCGATAACCTGACGTGTAAGGCGTCTGTGTCCCTGCCAGTGTTCCAGGAGGGCGTCGCGCGAGATAAAACCGGGTACTGCAGTAAGCTCAATTGCGGATGTGATGTTGTTTTCCATGTGTCTAAGGTTTTGCGTTTTAATATTTATACACAAATGAAATACCGCGAAATGACAACCGTATGTCAGTAGGGGGCAGGAATTTTTTTAATAATGAACTTATCTCGCGAAGTTGGCTTTTGACCGCAAGATCCGGGTTGAAAGGCGAGACATGAAATCCTATTTTTGCAGATATTATACCCGGATTAGGAAACATGGTTAAACACGAAACACTGGGGAACAGCGCATCTGACCGGTCGAGCGCCCTAGGCCGTTTGATCAGAAGCGGAGAAGTTACACTGGGCGGTTATAAAAAAAATGGAATATATGGAACATTGCGATGCAGTGCGGGCAGGAGAATGAAATTGGAAAACCGCGTTTTTTTCAGGGACGAGCAGGAGGCAATCGGGTTGGGCTACCGGCCTTGTGGAAACTGTATGCCGGAACAATATAAATTTTGGAAGGCTGGAAAGAGCTGGGCAGGTAATGCTGAAAAAAGTTGAGTATAAGCAAACGAAGGTCGACTTAAGGTTAAAACAGAGCGTTATTTTTTAGCCAGGCTTCTCCATAGATAAAATACGAGATAACTTTCCCAGCCCGCAAAATCCCGGAAGAAGCGGTTAATTGGCTGTGTGTCTTTTTTTGTTTCAATAACCTGGTGTGAAAATAGCGCCTGCATTAAACCGGCGTCACCATAGGGTATACACGACTGCTCTTTGAGGCTTTTCATGAGTGCGTAATTGGCCGTCCATATGCCAATTCCCTTGACGGAAGTAAGTGCTTTTTGTCGGGAAAGGAAATCTGGCAGCGCGGTTAATATTTCCTTACTGAGCTTTTTTTTGACAAATATTCCGGCCAGGCCTATGAGATATTCCGCCTTTTTTGCAGAAAACTGCATGGCTCTGAGTTCCTCAGGATCAACACGTGCCAAAGCTTCACAGGTAGGGAAAATGTGGTATTCTTCATTTTCGAATGTCATATGTGTTCCATACTTTTCCACCAGGCGCCTTTTCAGTTTGTAGGCAAATGTCAGGTTGATCTGCTGACCGATAATGCCCCAGCATAATGCTTCAAAAAGATCAGGAATGCCAATGAGCCTCAGTCCTGCGAATTCCTGGTTCATGTAAGAAAACCGGGGATCCTTGGATAAGAGCCTGTAAAACGGTGTTATATCACGGTTAAGATCGAACCATTCAGAAATGTATTCCTGAATGAGCGGGGCATCGCTTTCGTCAAAATCGCCGGAAATAATCTCAATAAACAGCTGGTCTGATTTCTGAAAAATATCCGTTAAAATAAGCTTCCCGTTAATAAACAGGGGTTTTCTGACGCGATCGGAATAAATGGTGTGCAGGCAATCGTCAAAATTTCGGTTCAGAAACCACAGGCATTCTGTGAAGCTAAAGGAGGATTCCAGCGGAATTGAAACGATATATTTGTTCATCAGTTTTATGGGCGCCAAGGGTTTTTTTTTATCCAATTGAAGTTTCGATAGCTACCCATCTGCATAACAAAGGTATTGGAGGGAAATTACCTTTCCATGCCGGATCTTGCGGTTTTGGTGGCGCTAAATAATTGAAGTCCTATTCCAGAAAATCCCGGAGTTCAAGTGTGTTTTTAACGCCCAGTTTTTTAAATATTTTGGTTTTGATCGTACTGATCGTTGAGCTTTTTCGCCCCGTTTTTGTTGCGATAGATGAAGTTTGCATGCCCTCGCAGAGATATTTGGCCACTTCTTGCTCCCTTTTGGTAAGGAGGTTTTGCTTTTCATCATGTATCTTTTTTTTCTTCACAAATGCCTCCGATAGGTATTCCAGCAGTTGAGGACTGATGTAATATTTTCCGTTTAAAACAGCATCAATACAAGCCAGAAGTTCGCCTATGTCGTTTTGTTTTAAAACGTAACCATTAATCCCGGATTCGAGGTATGGCATTTTTTTAAAATTCATTGGATTCTCATCGTAGATAATGATGGGGGTTTTTGGGTGATAGCCTTTTATCCTTTCAACCGTGTGAAAGTTGCTTTCCTTTGGATTTTCATTAATACCCTGAATGATCAGGTTTGGTGTAAGCGCCGGATTTAATTCATTGTATTCAATGATATCATTGCCCTCTTTCACGATAACTTCAATAAAATGTTTTTTCAAACAAAAGGACAACCCAAGACGAAGGATGGGATGCTTATCAATCAGTGCAATTATCAACATACTAAAAAGATTCAAGGTGAGAATGAGAAACAATCACCCTACCGATATGGCCGGCAAGGTGATTGTTAAGCAATTTTGTTTTTCCTTACTGTAAGATTCAGGCTCTAAGTTCTGAGCCAAACTTCATCGGGTAACGATTATTTTTTGTGTATCAAGTGTCCCATCTGTTTGTAAAACCTTAACAATATAGATACCGGTTGAAAAATTCTCTACACTGATTCCTTCACCTGAAACAGAGGCCGATTTGTATACGAGTATTCCGGATGCATTGACTATGGAAACTTCTTTTAATTTTTCTAAGGGTACATTTTGAATATATAATTTTTCAGTGACCGGGTTAGGGTAAACCGTTACCAGCGAATAGATGGTATTCGACCTGATACTTTCAATGTGGCTGAAAGCATAGGTTTCGTCTTTGTCAATCATTTTAATGCGGTAATAAACTGTGCCGCTGATAGGAGTATTATCAGCAAAATAATAGTTTATCTTTGATATACTTGTACCGTTTGCTAACTTTTTCCCGATATAATTCCACGTTTTTGCATCAGCACTACGTTCGATCTCGAAACGATCGGCGTTGATTTCTCCGGCTGTCGTCCAGTTCAATTGCGCCGAATTTCCTTCCTGACTTACGGAAAATGAGACAAGTTTCACAGGCAGGGGAGTTGGGAATGAAATGGTGTAATTGGCCGGAACGCTGGGTTGTCCTGCTGCATCAACCTCTGAATAGGTAAAGGTTAGGCTTGTGTAACCGCTTCCGGTAAACTTGACAATCAGTTTGTCAGGATTATAGGACGGTATGGTTTGACCGGCGGTAACGGCTTCCGAGGGTGACAGAACTCCATCGCCGTTGACATCATAATACAATGTTCCGTGCGTAGGCAATGTCTGAATGATGACCGTGTTGGTTCCGCTGATTCCATTGTACATACCATCTTCAAAATCAGACCCGATTAAAGGGCCAGGGCTGCTGATGGTTCCTGTTCCGTTAAGCGTAATGGCCGAATTTGCGGCTGGTTGTGTTGGCAGGATGTAGTTTTGTGTTACGGCGACCGGGATTTTTTCGATGCCAAAATCTTTGCCTGTAATGTCTGCATTGCCGGTTGAAAATCCATAAGTCCCGCTGTAAGATGGCGCCGAAGTGAAGATCCAGTCTGTTGGCAGTGTCGACGTGGTGGGCCCGGTTTGGCCTGCCGTATAATTGCTTGTGCTCAGGTAGATTTTCACATTGGTTGTTGGAGGCACGCCCTGAAACAAATAAGTACCATCCGGTTTTACGGCCGTGCTCATCAGTACTTTTCCTGTCGTTGCATCGACCAGGATTGCGAAAAGCCCCCCTGCATTCGTAGCCGTTTCAGCACCGGTTTTTATGTTGGTAAAAGTTCCGGCGGCACTGCCATTGGCGTCGTTCCAGATTGTCCCGCTTAGGTTCTGTGCCAGGAAATAACCGTTGATCGCGCTCAAATCGGCTCCGTTAGCGTCATTTGGCGTATTGGTAGGGTAAATAGTTGTATCTAAAAAGCTGTTTACCTTCCTGCTGTCACCTCCCACATTGGCATCGTTGGGTAGCACTGAATAGCCATGGAATGTATCACCAATGGAAAGTCCGAGATCTGCGAAAGATAAAAACATGGCCTTGACATCCTGAATCGTAATATTTGAATTTACGACGGTAGGGCGGGTGGCAGCCAAAAGTTGATCATTGACTGTTGCGGAACCAGCCTCATCTCTTCTTCTTAACGCAATGCTGGACATTTGGGAAATAATCGTTGTCGGCGTGTAAGCGCCTGATAAAGCCCCGCCATTGACACCTTTTTGTGTCCATGTATTGTTGAAGCTCAGTACGTCGTCATATAGATAATTCGTGCCTGCACCGGTGTTAGTTCCGCCACTTAATGCTTTTATGGCAGCGATTTTTATGGCGTCATCGTTCTGGCCGCGGTTAGCCAGGATTATGCCACTGGAATTGATATTTCCAATCGTCACGGCGATTCCAGTGTTCCATAGAAAATCTATCCTTTCGACGTTATTGGCCGTTACGTTTGCTTTTGCCCCGTTTGTTCCGTCATTCGGGTCGGCGTTGTATTCCTGATTTACAAAAGTATTATCGGTCCCGACATTGGCAAATCCGTTCATCAATGCAATGTTTCCTTCAAGATTTGCAGCACTTAGGGGTGTTCCCGGATAAGAGGGTATTAATGTAAAAGTGGTTCCCGATAGGGTACCCTCGGCGTAAAAACTTTGACGATCACCCCAAGGTATGGCCTGCTGGCTGGGAAACAATGCCCCGGTGCCATGTGCCTGATAACCACTGCTGATGTTTCTTCTTAGTACGACCGAGCTGGGTGATTGAGAAGATTGCAAATTGTAAGTACCGTCCCCTACCTTAAAGGAAGTGAGTTTTTTATTGTTTGTTCCAAAGTGGTATGTGGCATTGGTAGCAGGTAGTACGTCACTGCTCAGGGGCTGCATTGCTTGCGCCGTATAGTTTGAAGCAGTACCTGTAATCGATGAAATAACAGGCGAGGTGATATTGGTTTGGCCTTTTGTCTCAATGGCTAATAAAGGACTCAGGCATAATGCCGATAGCAGGCAGGATTTTTTTGAAAACTGGTAAAGCGTTCGCATAGTGTAAGAAGGATTAATAATTGTACAAGTGAGAGCCGGATTCCGGTACACGGCAGTTTCTTTCCGTCATTTACCGGAAATTTGTTTGATGAGGGTTGTTAAATAATTTTGACTGGAATAGTCGCTCTTTCTGCTATAATATTTTCTATATTACAATCGATAGAAAATCAGCGGTGAAATTCTGACGGTAGTCATGGTTTGTGGATTTCGAGTAAACTGGTTTGCGGTTTTTGACTAAATGACATTTTGGGACACCGTTGGATGGAGGTGTCTTCGGAAGTGAATTTTTGTATAGATACTTGTTTGAATAACAGATAGATGTGCCATAATTTTAGTTGATGAAAAGTGTTGTTTGACATGCATGAAGTGATGATACAAATGTCGAGGAAGCACACATCACTGCCAATACACCAAACGAGGTATATTGAGGATGCGAATACCTGATATGAGGTATTTTTTAATAGTGTTTTTTATAAGATTTCGAAAAAATTCTATAATTTCCTTTTTTGTAGAAAGGATTAAGTTCTATATGTCAATACCGTATGCATAGTAAAATTTACACAACCGGTACTGCTGTGATATATGAGGACCACGGATTGTTTGCCGCCACGTTTTCAATGTTACTGGAAAGAACCGGTTTTTTTTCGGCTGTTAACTGTTTTAATACGGAGGAGGAAATACTGAGATATTTTGCCCAGAAACCTTCCGGGAATATTTTTCTTTTTACGGATTATTTTGTCCCGAATAGCAATGTGATCCACCTGATTGCAGATCTACGCAGGTTTTGTCCGACGGTCAGGATTGTGGTAGTAAGCAGCCTAAGCAACGCGGCGTTGATAAGGAAGATTCTCGCTCAGAAAGTAGATGCGTTTATCAGTAAAATAGAAGGATCCGAAGAGGTAATTGCCTGTATTAATTCCATTTTGCGGAGGGAGTTGTATCTTTCACCGCATATCAGCAGTCTTCTGGAAAAAGAAAAGGCAGAAAAGACGGTTGTGGATTTTACGCCGAGGGAGCTTGAAATTTTAACTCAGATTTCCTGGGGGAAAAGTACCGGTGAAATTTCCGACGAGCTGAACCTAAGTAAACATACCGTTCTGACGCATCGCAAAAATATGCTGGCCAAAACGGAATGTAGCTCGATAACAGAATTACTGGCCTATGCCCTGCGGACGGGATTGATTGTTGGTAACTAAAAAAGAAAGGTTTATACCGTTTTTGTGTAACGCCAGGTTCTTTACGGACAAGGGGTGCGGTTTTGGTGCCATACCATGCAATGGCGCGTAAAACTTTTTGGGGCACCTCAATGGCGCTGAGCCTCTTTCGCTCCACTGTTCATCCAAATTTCATAAGATGGATGGGGGAAATGATCATCCCTTCGGGATTATTGATAAGTTTAAACAACTTCTTAACGAAAAATAATATCAGCCAGGGAAAAGTGCTAAAAGTGAAAGGGGACAGAAATATCCGGTAAGAATCGGCGGGTAAGCCGGAAAGGTTAACTATCTTCGGATTTGACCTTAACCTGTTGCTTACTAATACATTTAAACGAAGTAGTATTGAAGACGATTTATATGCCAAGGTTTGCTGACATCAGCGATGTGGAAGGAATTATGAGCCTTTACAAAGCAGTAGCCAGGAATGCTGGTGGTATTGCCCGCGAAGTCGGTGAGATAACGCCGGACTATGTAAGAGGGAATCTGGAAAAATCCTGCGAGAACGGAATTTGTCTGGTAGTCGAAAATCCTGTTAACGACCGGCAATTATTGGGAGAGATTCATTGTTATAAATTGCAGCCAACTGTTTTTAATCATATATTAAGTGAACTGACGATTGTGGTCCATCCGGATGTTCAGCAGAAGGGGATTGGAAAATTACTGTTCAGCTCTTTGCTGAAACATATTGAAGAAGTCAGAAATGATATTTTGAGAGTGGAGCTGATAGTCCGGGAAAGCAATACAAGGGCTCAGGCGTTTTATCAGCAAATCGGTTTCAAACAGGAGGGACGTTTTGAAAAGAGAATTGACACCAAATCTGGTTCCTTTGAGGCAGACATTCCGATGGCCTGGTTTAATGCCAATTTTGACAGGAAATCGTTTTGAAGAGTATCGGCCGTTAATATCCCATTCTGTAATTTGCATCGTAAATAGTCTGATCACTTACCGCCCAAAAGCGAAAAAAATGTTTACCATATCAACAGATAAAACGAAATTAAGTCTTCCGGTTATTCACGCGTTCCTATCAAAAGAAAGCTATTGGGCGAAGGATATTCCCGTAGGGTTTGTAGAAAAATCCATAGAAAATTCACTTTGTTTTGGTGTTTATGATGGAGATAATCAAATTGGTTTCGCCCGGATCATCAGCGACTATACGACTTTTGCTTATTTGGGGACGTATTTATCTTACCGAAATATCGCGGTCATGGTTTGTCTAAAAGGTTAATGGAGGAAATTAAAGGTCATCCTGATCTGCAAAATCTTAGAAGATGGATGCTTGCGACGGCTGACGCGCACACCTTATACGAGCAATTCGGCTTCGCGGAATTGGCAAAGCCGGACTATATCATGGAAATTGTCAATATTGATATGTATAGCAAAAATGAGTTTTTATAATTTATCCAAGGCAGAACGGCTAGGTGTCGTCGAAACGATCAATAACGAGATTCGTGAGGATGTCGGGCGGGGAGAAACGGCTAGGGTATTGAGGTATTTTTCGGATGAAGATACCTACATCCGAAAGTCGGGTTACCTGGCTATCGGCAAACTGTATAAGGAAAACAAGGCAGGTCAGCCGGCTGTTATTGCTTTGTTGAACAATCTGCTCACCGAAGGTGACTTTAAGGTCAGACAAACGGTCATTAATTCGGCAGGTGAAATCGGGAAGTCTGATTTTCTGGTTGTGGAGTATTTCTTTGACACCGGGTTGTTTGATGAAAATCCGGCGGTTCGGAATGCGGTAATTGGCTCAATCAAGAAAATGGGAGAGAAGAATCCGGCTCCGGTCCTGCAATGGGCAAGAAAATATCTCCATCATGAGGACAAGGAAATTCGCCGGGAAATCTGTCATGGTATAGAGCTGCGCGGCCGAACACATCCTGAGGACATTCTTCCACTCCTAAAGGAGCTTCAGTTTGATAAAACGGCAAGAGTTAGAAATACCCTGGTACATGTACTTGGGCAGATCGCCTACAAAAAGGACTGTCTCGCTTCGGTGATTGCAGCCTTGAATACCTGGGATAATAAAGAGGTCGTGGAAAAAGCGCTGGATGAAATTGTGGATGTCCATCAGCGTTACAAAGATTTTGCTATTCTGAGTCAACAGGAAGCGGTGGATTACATCGCGGCCCATTATCAGAAATAAGATACGCTTGGAACTAAGTTTCAAAGAAGCGGTAAAAGGAACACTATTTTGACGGCCTGGCTGAGATCCGGATTGCTCGATAACCGGTAAAATACAGGTTATAGTGTGTGTAGCGTGCTTTGAGGGAATGAAGAATTAACTTGCGACTTTCTCCTTGTTTTTTTCCAGTCGTCCGCCGGGAGTGAACTCTCCTTCAATCCATCGGACAAAATTTTTGGCGTGCGTAAGATAGATATTCGCTGCCAGTGGTTTTAATTCCGACGCCTCAATTTCAGTCATGTACTTCTCGAGAAGCCGGTTAATTTCGGAAAACGAATGTTGATCAGTTTGCATAGTTCTGGGTTAAAATAATGAAAATGGTTACCTGTATTTTATTAAGATTGCTGCTGGTAGTTCTAAAATGCGAAATTTGTCGAAATTAATTTGAATGCCTAACCATTAACTAAGTAGTCACGTATTCTCTTTGTTTTAATCCGGCAATTGCAGGACTTATGACACGTGAATTTAACCTGTTTTTCTGATGTTTGCATTATATTTCAATATGTTTTATAGAAATTTTTCTATGTCCTGTTTTTCGCTGTTTTCAAGTAAAAAAATCGCTGCTGACTTAAATAATAAAGGGACGGGTTGGTACTTTATTTAGAATAGCTGAAATTATTAGCAAAAATGTATTGTTCTGTCTTGGGTATAAGTTAATTTTGGACCATTATTCGATTTTAGTCGAAAAAATAACAAGACCAGATGTTAAATAAAGATGAGATAATCAAGGCGAAGATTTTGGAGGGGGCCGATAAGCTTTTCCAGAAATACGGGTTGGGTAAAACAACCATGGAGGATATCGCGAAGGATGCCGGAAAGGGGAAAAGTACGCTTTATTATTACTTTAAAAGCAAGGAAGAAATATTTGACGCGATCATCAGCCGGGAAAAAGATCAGTTTTTTCAAATGCTGAAAGGGGAAATATCGAAGGCGCCAACGGCTCTGGAAAAATTCAAGACATTTTATATCAAGCGTTTTGAAATGATGAAGAAGATGGCAAATCTATATGCCGTTCTGGTCTCCGAAACGCGCGAATCGTTGTTTGCAACAGGCGGAGATTGTCATTGGCGTAAAAAGTACGATGAAAAGGAAATGATTATCCTCAAAAGTATTCTTGAGTACGGGATGATCAGTGGAGAGTTCAGGATATTAAGTGAAGATGAACTGGAGAAACTTGCATTTGTGATGGCAAGCGCGCAAAGAGGAATTGAATTTGACCTGTTGATGTACGACAAGCTGGATGAAATGCATAGCTACCTGAGCTTGCTTTTGCAGCTTGTTATGAATGGTATTAAGAAAAGTTAGTTTTTGAGCTGGTTACTTCGACTGGCATACGGAGACGGTCTATGATTTTAATTTTAAAATGTAACAAGAATCGGAATGATCTGTCTGACTGCCGACGTCGTGAAAAGACGAAGCGGCTGGGAAGCATTCAGGGAGTGAGTCATTTTGTGACCAAATTAGTTTGTTAGAATAATTTAAGAAGAAGTAATCTGCGAATACCGATATCATTATAGCTGCTTATCTTTTTTAATTCTTAATTTAGTGATAATGTCAGACTTATGTTCTGGTGAATAACGGCATGTGCGCCGGTGTCAAGATTAAATAGAAATTAAAATAACCATAATCTAAAGATATAGACGGTTTAACTAAAAGAAATACGGTTTATTTGCCAGTTAATAATTTCTTATAGATTTAATAACATTGGTTGTTATAGAAAGCTGAATATATTCTTGTAAAGAAAGTATTAAAAGTGCAATTTATTTATATTTGTCCTGACAGTACAAAAGTGATCAAAATAGGGTTATTTTACCAGTGCGGCATTGCGGAAAAGTATTGAATTAAGGGCTGTTCGCGCTAAATACGGCAGAAACAGGGTTTTGTGGTTACATCCGTGAGCGGGCGGAATTGTCTTTATCCGGCTCGATTATTTTCACGGTATTTCAATAAAAACTGTTTTTGTTATAAATTTTTTAAATAAATCAATTCAAGTAAAAACCTTTATTGAAGTAAACATGTTAGGTAATGCAGGCGAAACGTTGCGTTAACATTGCCACAATCTGATTAAATTACTTTTTTAATGACGAAAATGATGCATAAACCACTTGGACGAGCTGAAAATCAGGGAGTAGGTGCATGTTTCTGACACTAAATATTTATGGGGAATAAACTACATGCCCGGGTTTCTGAATTCAGAGATTCGAAGGTAATTAAAGAGAAGGGGCTGTACCCTTATTTTAGACCAATTGAGTCAGGTCAGGATACTGAGGTATTCATTCATGGCAAAAAGGTTCTTATGTTTGGTTCTAATTCATACCTTGGATTAACCAATCATCCGAAGGTCATAGAGGCAGCCCGTGAAGCCATTACAAAATACGGGACTGGCTGCGCCGGGTCCAGATTTTTGAATGGAACACTCGACATCCATGAAGAGTTAGAAGAGAAATTGGCGGCTTACACCGGAAAAGAGGCTTCAGTGCTTTTTAGCACTGGTTTTCAGGCTAATTTGGGTGCCCTTTCCTGCATCACAGGAAGGAATGACTATTTGATCCTTGATGACGCGAATCATGCTTCCATTATTGATGGCAGCCGCTTGTCGTTCTCAAAAGTCGTTAAGTACAACCACAACAACATGGCTGATCTGAGGAATAAGCTTCGCAACCTTCCTGAGGACGCCATAAAGCTTATTGCCACGGACGGGATTTTCAGCATGGAGGGTGACATTGTCAAACTTCCTGAGATGGCTGAAATTGCGGATGAATTTGGAGCAAGTATCATGGTGGATGACGCGCACAGCTTAGGCGTTATCGGAACCAATGGTGCCGGAACTGCTTCGCATTTTGGGCTTACCGATAAAGTGGACCTTATTATGGGGACGTTCAGCAAGTCCTTTGCTTCGCTTGGGGGGTTTATTGCCGCTGATGCTGAAACCATTGAGTTTTTGAAACACCGTGCCCGCGCGCTGATGTTCAGTGCGAGCATGACGCCGTCGTCGGTTGCGAGCGTTTTGGCATGTCTTGAAATTGTTCAGAACGAACCCGAGCACATCGAGAAGTTGTGGGCTAATACGGACTATGCCAAAAAACTGTTGCTCGAAAGTGGTTTTGATCTGGGACGTACAGAAAGTCCGATTTTGCCGATTTACATCAGAGATAACGAAAAAACGTTCCATATCACGAAGCTTTTGCATGAAGACGGCGTATTTGTTAACCCGGTTGTATCGCCAGCGGTACACACGACTGAGTCACTGATCCGCTTTTCTTTGATGGCTACCCATACATTTGAACAAATAGAAGAGGCCGTAGATAAAATGTCGAAGGCTTATAAACAAATATATTCCTACCCTGTTACTGAAAGTGTATGACCCTTGTTTTACCCGTTAATTCAAAAAAGGATTTAGACCGTTTCGTTGATTTTCCGCACGACCTGTATAAGGATGATGTGAACTACGTTCCGGAAATATTTATTGGGCAAAGAGACTTGCTTTCACCTGGTAAACATCCTTTTTATGAGCATTCAAAAGTGCAGCTGTTTCTGGCTTTTGCTGGCGACAGAATAACGGGTCGTATCGCTGCGATACACAATCGGAATCACAATCAGTTTATTGGGGCAAAGGATGGTTTTTTTGGTTTTTTCGATTGTATCGATGATCAGAAAACGGCGGATCTGTTGTTTAAAAGTGCCATTGATTGGTTGAAGCAGGAGGGGTTAAACAAACTTGTTGGGCCGGCAAATCCTTCCACCAATGATGTTTGCGGACTTTTGGTGGAAGGATTTGATATGCCGCCGGTTGCGATGATGCCGTACAATGCGCCATATTATTTAAGACTTATTGAAAACATTGGTCTGAAAAAAAAGACGGATTTGCTGGCATATAAAGTAATGCACGAGTCGGTGAACGATAAGTCGATCAGAATGCTGGACACGCTTCAGAACAGATTGATGGAAAGGCACGGCATTGTGATCAGAAAGGTTAATCTGAAAGACTTTAAAAATGAAGTCGTTAAGATCCGTGAAATTTACAACATTGCCTGGGCAGAAAACCTTGGTTTTGTGCCGACAACCGAAGCGGAATTTGAATATCTGGCCAAGGATTTGAAAATGATACTGAACCCGGATTATTGTTTGCTTGCAGAGAAGGATGATAAGATCGTCGGGTTTATTCTGGCAATTCCGGATATCAACCAGATCCTTATCAAGATAAAAAAGGGAAGATTGTTGCCGACCGGTATTTTCAAGCTTTTGTTTTTGAAAAAGAAGATAGACATGCTGCGCATTCTCACACTGGGTGTCATTGAAGAGTACCGGAAAATGGGTATTGAAGCGTGTCTGTACGGCGGGATTATCAAAAACTCGAAAGGTACCAATATCAAAGGGGGCGAATGCTCATGGATGCTGGAAGAGAACCATATGATGAACCGGGCACTGGACCAGATGAACGGGGAATTATATAAACGTTACCGGTTATTTGAAAAAGAAATATGAGTGAAAGGATTTTGATAACGGGTGCCAGTGGATTTATAGGTTATCACCTTATAAAAGCGGCGCAAAACGCAGGACTTGAAGTCCATGCGGCTGTGCGCTCCACGAGCAAGTTGTCACAACTGGATTCGCTAGCTCCAAAATATATTTATCCGGATTTCAGATCGAAAGAATCGCTTGCCAAACATCTGGAAGAGGGACAGTACACGTATATTGTACACGCAGCAGGTGCAACCAAAGCAAAGAATCAGGAGGAGTACAATACGATTAATGCGGGTTATACGAGAAATCTGGCTTTAGCCGCGGTAGAGTCGAAAATTGACCTTAAAAAGTTTGTCTTTTTAAGCAGTCTTGCAGCCCAGGGGCCATCTGCCTATCAGGAATATCAGCTTTTTTTGGAAAGCAGGACACCTAATCCGGTTACAGCTTATGGGAAAAGCAAACTTCTGGCGGAACAATATCTGGCCGACATTGAGCTACCCATGGTAGTGCTGAGGCCAACGGCCGTTTACGGACCGGGAGAAAAGGATTTGTTTATCGTATTCAAAATGTTGCAGGACGGACTGGATGCCTACATTGGAAATAACCCTCAGCGTTTCAGTTTTGTTTATGTTCAGGATCTGGTCAATGCGACCATGCTTGCCCTGAAAGCTGAAAATAAAAAGGAGCACATATATAATATTTCTGATGGCAATGTCTACAACAGATATGAGCTGGCAGATACGTTTAAGGCACTACTTCGGAAAAAAACGTTACGTTTTCACATTCCGGAGGGGATCGTAAAAGTGGTGGCCAATTTAATGGAGCTGGCGTATGCCAATTCTGAAAAGACGCCGGTGTTAAATAAAGAAAAACTGAATGAACTTACTGCACCCAATTGGGCTTGTAGTATTGAAGCAGCGAAAAGGGATTTGCATTACAATCCTATTTATAATTTAAAAACAGGATTGGCAGAGTCAATACCTTGGTATACAGAGAATAAATGGCTTTGAGATCACCTCTAAATCGAAACTTATGATTGACTCAGATCATTATATCAGGCCTCCGGGAATCGATTCAAACATCTTGCTTTCCTGACTTGGAGCTTGGTGATAGCTGAATAAATATTAAGGTCAGGGACGGAAGATTGGTTCGCTTACCCGAATGGGAGGTATGAACCTGGTAGCATTGGATTTAACCTGTAAATAATGAGTCAGTTGCATAAAATAATTGCAACATCCTTGGGAATAGGATATGTCGGAAAAGGAGGGGGGACAGTGGCCGCTGTTGTTGCGTGTGTTTGCTGGTATTTTTGGCACACCATGTATTTGCCAGATCCATGGCTTACAGTAGGGTTCACGCTTGTCATTACTATAGTCGGGGTTATTTCTTCAGGTGCTGTTGAGCCTTTTTGGGGAAAAGATGATAAAAAGGTGGTGATTGATGAGGTCGCGGGGATGTGTATCAGCTTATTATTTTTACCTGCAACAGGTGCTTACATTGTAACAGGGCTTATCCTGTTTAGGTTTTTCGATATCGTTAAACCTTTTTACATCAGAAAAGCAGAAAAGTTGCCCGGCGGATGGGGCGTCATGCTGGATGATGTGCTGGCGGGTATTTGTGCAAACATTCTTCTACAAATCGTATTTAGATTCAATCTCTTGTAATGTTAACGTTTATCAAGGCGCAGGCTTCTTCTTTGATAGCTACATTTCTCGACTTTTCGACTACAATCGTTCTGGTGAACTTTTTTGGTCAGGATCCGTTTAATAGTAGTATAGCAGGTACAATCTGCGGTGGAGTGGCCAATTTCATGATAAACCGGTATTGGGTATTCGACGCAGCCCGTAGAGAAATGGGTGCTCAGGCTTTCAAATATTTTTTGGTTTGGGTCGGAAATTTGGCACTTAATGCAGGCGGGATGTACTTGATTTTACACGGAACGAATTGGAATTACGTCGTTTCGAAGGCATTGGTAGCACTTGTTGTAGGTTTTGGCTATAACTATGTCTTTCAGAAAAAACTGGTTTTCAGATAGGTTTTAGATGAAAAATAAGATTTAAAAGGGAAAGGTACTCCAGCGATTAAGCCCACAGCATGGAGGCGCAAAAAACATTTACAATGTCAATACGATTTAAAATAATTGGAATATTCCTTCTGACGCTGTTTGGAGCCGACGTTGTCCGCGCACAAACTACAATCATCAGGGGAGTACTTACGGATTCTGCCTCCAAAGAGACTTTGCCGTATGCCAACGTCCTGATTCCCGGAACGATCTTTGGCACGCAGGCAGATGACGAAGGGAGGTATGTGATAAAAATTGAAGGAAACCACACGAAAATTCAGTTTGGTTATATCGGGTATAATACGGTAGTGAAAACGATAGTTCCTGGAAAAGAACAGGTTATCAATGTGAAACTGAGCGTAAATGCCGCCATGCTGACCGAGGTTGTCATCAAGGGAAAGGCGCGTTACCGAAACCGGAACAATCCGGCCGTTGAGCTTATCCAGAAGGTGATTGACCACAAAAAGGAAAATCAGATGGATGCCAACGACTTTGTGCAATACGAGCAGTATGAAAAAATATCGCTGGCACTGAGTAACTTATCGGATAAATTCAAGGAGAGACGTATTTTTAGAAACTATCAGTTTTTGTTTACCGAGCAGGATTCGAGTACGATCGGTGGAAAGAACATGCTGCCGGCTTATTTGAGAGAACGCCTTTCGCAGGTCTATTTCCGTAAGAATCCTTATAAGAAAAAGCAGCGCGTCCTGGCTGATCAGCGTGCAGAGTATGACGCTCGCTTTATCGACAACGATGGTTTGAGCACTTATTTTAACAGACTTTATGAAGATATCAATATCTACAACAATAATATTTCAGTAGTTACAAACTTGTTACTGAGCCCGATAGCAAACAGTGCTCCGACATTTTATAAGTTTTTTATTACGGATACAATCAAAACACAACAGCCCTGGCTGATTGAATTAAGCTTTATCCCGCGTAACAAAACAGATCTGCTGTTTCAGGGGAAACTGTACATCACGCTTGACGGACATTACGGGGTCCAGCATGCGTATCTGACTGTGAATAAGGATATCAACCTTAACTTCATGCGTGATCTGGAAGCCAAGCTGGAATTTGAAAAAAGTGCGGACGGCAGATATCACATGAGTAAAAGCACGCTCGGGATGGAGTTTGCATTCGGGGACAAGGGCGGCGGGATTTACGGTCAGCGAACGGTGACTTTTAAGGACTATGAAATAAACCAGCCAAAACCGGACAGTGTTTACTACGGGCCTTCCGAGGAAATCGTCTATAATGCCAGCGAAAAGAAAAATCCGGACTTTTGGGTTTCGTCAAGACATATCCCCCTGGAACACCGGGAAGTGGAGATTTATAAGAATGTAGATACGCTTCAGACAATTAAATCTTTTAAACGTACAATGGATATCGGTACGCTGTTGTTTGCAGGGTATAAGTCTTTGGGCGCTCTGGAAATCGGGCCGGTGAACACCTTTTACAGTTTTAACCCGGTTGAAGGTTTAAGATTACGTTTCGGAGGAAGGACTACGCCACAGTTCAGCAAGCGGGTTTATTTTGAGACCTATGCGGCTTACGGGTTTAAGGACATGAAATGGAAATATTTTTTGAGCGGGACTTATTCGCTTAATAATAAATCCGTTTACCATTTTCCGCTGCATTATTTCCGGGTGAGTTACCAGCGCGACACAAAGATTCCAGGTCAGGAATTACAGTTCGTTCAGGAAGATAACTTCTTGCTGTCATTTAAGCGGGGGAATAATGACCGCTGGCTGTATAACGATATTTATAAATTCGAATACGTTCGGGAATTTCCGAGCCGGATTTCCTACAAGCTCGGATTCACGCAGTGGGCACAGAGCCCGGCGGGCGCACTGCTGTACCAGCGTTACGATACAACCAGCGACGGACTCGTTAATATTCCGAAACTGTCGAATGCTGAGGCTAGTCTTGAGCTGCGTTATGCACCGAAGGAGCAATATTATCAGGGGAAATTATACCGTATTCCGATTCCTAATAAGTACCCGGTGTTCACTTTTAGATACAGCACGGGGATCAAGGGGTTTCTTCAGGGGGAAACGAGCTATCATAATTTTACGGGTAATGTCGCCAAGCGGTTTTTCCTTTCCCAGTTGGGCTACGCGGATGTTACGGCTGAAGGAGGTTACATCATTGGAAAAAATATTCCGTTCCCTTTGCTGACGATTCACAGGGCGAACCAGAGTTATGCGTATCAGCTGAGTTCCTATAACCTGATGAACTTTTTAGAGTTTGTCAGTGATCATTATGCGAGTTTAGGTGTTGAATATTATTTGAATGGATTTCTTTTTAATAAGATACCGTTGTTAAAAAGATTGAAACTGAGAGAAGTCGTAGCATTTAAAGGTGTGTACGGGGGTTTGAGAAGTGAAAACAATCCGGCGAATAACCCGGAACTATACCGCTTTTTGACAAATCCGGATGGAACATCAGCCACTTATTCTCTTAATAAGGAACCTTACATGGAAGGAAGTGTGGGGATAGCGAATATTTTTAAATTATTAAGAGTTGATTTGGTTAAACGGTTCAACTATCTTGACAATCCCAATGTTTCGGAGTGGGGGATCAGGGCAAGGGTTAAGTTGGATTTTTAGTGTAAAAATGTTTAAAATGAACAAGGACGAGTTAAGAGTTGCCTTACAGCAAGGCATCTATAAAGTGATCAATCCGTTTGTCAGGTTCCTTATCAGAGCCGGACTGACACCCAATATGGTCACAACCATTGGTTTGGTATTGAACATTGGTGTTGCCGTGATCTTTATTGTTGGTGTGGAAGAGGGCAACCGGGGTGATTTTCGGTATGTCGGCTGGGCAGGGTTTCTGGTTTTGTTTGCAGGGATTTTTGACATGCTCGACGGGCAGGTAGCCAGGCTGGGTAATATGAGCTCTACTTTCGGAGCCTTTTACGATTCTGTTCTGGATAGGTATAGTGAGATGGTTATGTTCCTCGGTATTTGTTATTATCTCGTTGGCCATCATTATTTTTTCAGTTCGCTGTTCGCATTCATCGCTTTGATCGGTTCGGTCATGGTGAGTTATACCCGCGCCAGAGCGGAAGGCCTTCGGGTAGAATGTAAAGAAGGGTTGATGCAGCGCCCGGAAAGGGTGGTCCTGGTCGGGGTTTCTGCAATTGCCTGTGGTGTTGCATCGGGCTATATTGGTGGGGATTATAAACTTTTTATTCCCGGATTACCTTTCCATGTATTTGAAACAATGTCAATTTTTACAATTCCCATTACGATCATGGCCGTTCTCACCAACATCACCGCCGTTAACCGATTGTTAAGTGTAAAAAAAATATTGGATAAAAAAGATTCCGATGAGATTTCTATTAATCATTAGTCTTGCTGCTGTGTTCGCAACAAGTACAATGGCATTTGCCGACAAGAAAAACCGTGAAAATCTGACTGTTTCGGCCGTTGATACCTTCCCGGTGCCCAAGTTACCCAATCTTCTTTTTTATATACAAAGAGATCCGAATACGAATACCATCTGCTACGAATTAAATGTTGATGAAAAAGGTAGACTGGACGAAGACAACCCGGTTCACCCGTTTTGGATCCGTTATCCTGAGGGCGGAATGCGTAAGGAATTGAACTATCTTCAGAGAAAATTTGCTTACGGAATTATAGTTAAGAAATCCGGTAAAGATTATTTTCAGTTAAAATCAGTTGCTTACGCTAAAACTCCGTTATATTTAAAGAAGGGGACGAATAATAAATACCAGGTTTTCATGCAAATTAATCAAAGGCAATGTGTCCTGACTAAAATTTTTGTGCGAATCGACGGCGGAACTTTCTGGGTTCCCAATGTAAAATACATCGAGGTGACGGGTACTGATCCTGCGACTGGTAAAACTGTTGTAGAAAGAATTACTAAATTTTCCTGATTTGTGTCATGCCTAAGAACTACATATCCAACTCCAAAGAATCGGTTAGGATGTTCAAAAGCGATCTCCTGGAATCCGTTTCTAAAGTGCACTATTCCGTGCCATTGTTTATTTTCATTCCCGTAATTCTTTATTTCGCGTGGAAGGCAATCTGGGAACAGCACCTTTCAATGGCCTTGTTTGCACTGTATTATTTGTTTGGCCTGTTTGTATGGTCGCTTACGGAGTACATCATGCACAGGTTCGTTTTTCATCTGGAACCTAAGCATGGGAATAAAACATTGGAACGGATCCATTTTATCTTCCATGGCGTTCACCACGATTATCCGAGTGATACGCACAGACTGGTGATGCCCCCGTCGGTGAGTATCCCTTTATCGGCCGCCTTTTATTACTTGTTCTCGTTCTTTCTGGAAACGGGTCCGCTGGCGGCTTTTTTTTCAGCATTTATGAGCGGTTATCTGTTTTATGATATGACCCATTACATGCTGCATCATGCCAATTTCAAAAGCAAATTCTGGAAAAAACTGAAAAAACACCATATGCTTCATCATTACGACGATGCCACGAAAGGATATGGGGTGAGTTCTCCGTTATGGGATAGAGTTTTTAGCTCCGATTTTTTAAACAAAAAAAATGATCAATAATTTAGGAAGTACAGTGAGCATTGCGAAACCCGATTTCTACGGTCCCAAACCGCTTTTAATGATGCTTGGGCTGTCCGTCGGATATCTTTTGCTGTCCAGGTACCTGATAGGATTCAGAAGTGAGCAGGTTGTTCTTTTGGTGATCACCAATGGGTTTTATTTTTTTTCGGAATCCACACGTAAATTCATTACTGCATTTTCCATCTTCATCGTGTACTGGATTTTGTTTGATTATATGAAGGCTTTTCCCAACTATAATTACAACAGCGTCCATATCAAAAGTCTTTATGAACTGGAAAAATCCATTTTCGGCATTCATTCCGGTCCGGCAAGGCTGACACCAAATGAATTCTGGATCAAGCACCAGCACCCCTTTCTGGATGTGATGTCGGGGCTTTTTTACCTCACGTGGATTCCGCTTCCGTTATCGCTTGCAGGGTATTTATTTTTCAAAAACCGGCCTCAGTTTTTCAATTTTGCATTTACATTTTTGCTTGTAAACCTGATCGGTTTTGTGATTTATTATCTTTATCCTGCTGCGCCGCCTTGGTACAGCCAGCAATACGGGTTCAAATTCATTGCCAATACGCCGGGAAATACGGCCGGGTTATCGCGCTTTGATTCCTTTTTTAATGTGGGCATTTTTAGGTCAATCTATGCAAAAAGCTCAAATGTATTTGCGGCAATGCCGTCTTTGCATTCATCCTACCCGCTAATTGCCTTGTATTACGCAGTCAAAAGTAAGATCAACCAGAGTGTTGTCGTTTTGATTGGGATCACGCTGCCGGGGATTTGGTTTGCCGCCGTTTATACGAGCCATCATTATGTGCTGGACGTGCTGGCGGGAATAAGTTGCGCGATTACCGGTATCATCATCGTGCGTTATGGATTCAGAAAGATTTTGTCATGAATACGCGTGATGGTTTTGTGCAGAAATATTTGTTAATTTTTAATAACGTCAATAGACCAATTTTGTTGGGCTATTGACGTTGAAATATCATGATATCAATCGTAATATGTTCTGCCAATGCGCAGGCTTTGGATCAGGTCAAACGCAATATCCAAAACACCATTGGCGTGCCCTATGAAATTATTTCATTTAATAACAGTGATGGAAAAAAGGGAATATGTGCGTTGTACAACGCCGGTACAAAAGTAGCTAAGTACGATTTGCTATGCTTCATGCATGAAGATATCGAATTTATTACAGAACAATGGGGCAAAACAGTTGTGAACCTGTTTAACGCTGATGCACGGCTTGGTCTGGTAGGCGTTGCAGGCGGTGGGTATAAATCGCTGACTCCTTCCAGTTGGTATAATTATGATCTTGAAATCAATGGCGGGTTTTATTGTAATCTAATTCAAGGTTTTAAGTATACCGATAAAGCGGATGCGCACGATTATCGAAACCCTAGGCATGAGAAGTCGGCAGCGGTCGCTTGTGTTGACGGATGTTGGCTGTGTACGCGAAAAACAATTGCTTTGCAAAACCCGTTTGACCAAAAAATGCTAAGTCAATTTCATGGGTATGATATTGATTTTTCATTATCCGTAGGCCGGACCCATAAAGTAATGGTGACTTACGAAATTCTATTGAAACATTTCTCTGAGGGGAAATTTAATAAAATCTGGATGGAAGAGATCGTTAAGGTGCACAAAAAATGGAGCCACATTCTTCCCGTTAATATTGACAACTTGCCCGAGAATCGATTAAAACAAATTGAGCGGAATGCGTTTGAGATTTTCTTGCAGCAATCCCTGCAAAAAGAATATTTTTCAAAAATCCAACTATTGAAAATAATCTGGAGTACCAGAAAATCTCGTATTGCGACGTTATCCTTTCCCTATAAATTATTTCAAAAATTGAATAAGCTGACTTGATCAGGACCTAAATCCTTCCGCGTCTTAAATTTTTACGAAACTTTCTCAATTTGTTCAAATACGAGAAAAAACTTCTTCCTTCCCATTTATATTCGTAGTAAAACCGCTCTCCCGCCGTTAATTTTTTTTGTTCGTTTTCATTCTCGGTTTTAAGCGTTCTGCTCTCCAAATGATCAACATGGGAAGAAGTGATTAATGCATGTTTTAGATTATGCTTTTGAAGCGTGTTGCTATAATCGTTATCCGCATACCAAAATTTAAAACCAGGGTCTAGCTTGCCGGTAATTTTTAACATATCCCGACGGAAAAAAATACACCAGCCAATAAGCTCCTTTCTTACCTCGTAGCCATAGTGTATCCCGCTATTGATTTCGATTCCTTGCTGGGGATGATGGATTGTACAAGCCGGACTAACACTGTATAGCGCTTTATCATTTTTAAATGCACTTAATATTTCCGTTGCCCAGTTCGGATGGAAAAGAAGGTCATTATTGCATATACATACGTACTTGCTTTTGGTCATTTTTATCCCAATATTCATGTATTTATGATAGCCAAATGACTGCCAGGGATAAACGGTCTTTGCATTTTCGTATTGGTATGGCCGCATCGATTTGTTTGATTCAACGACAATGATATTGAATTTTATCCGGGAAGGATTTTCAGATTTTATCAGCGAATCAATACAATTTTCAGTAATGTTTTTTAACTCTTCGCTACGGGCATAACTTAGAATAACAATATCTATTTCAGTTAAAGCGGGATTTATCATTTTTTGAATAAAGCTTTTCTTTTGTAATTGAGTGCTTTGAAATAAAAAGAGAAGAAAATTTTAGAATCACTCACGCGGGCCATTCTCCTTAAATCCCTGACGTCGATCAGTGAAATATCGTACATCATTAATTTATAAAGCTTTCTTTTTCTATCTCTATTTTTTGCGAGTAGTTTTTGTTTTTCATCCGTTGACAAATAGAGAGATTTGCAGATGTAATCAGAAATCCTATCCCGAAATCTTATTTCGCCCTCACGCATTATCCTTAAATCTTTACTGACACTGTGGCGATGAATACGTATGATAGTCTTTGCATCCGCATGTTTTAGGTAGCAGAAGTGCGCGCCATTAACGGCACAGCGAAACCAGAATTCCCAATCTTCGGTATGGTTACTGAATTCGGGAAATCCTCCTGTCAATTCAACGATCTTCTTCCGCACCAACGGGCTGCTCATCACCGCAATGTTGGAATACAATAGGGTGTCAAGAATATTAAAACCTTTATCACATAGACGTGGCATCCAATCTTTGCATTCCATTTCATAGTCAGGATAAAGAATGTCAGGTTTTCCGTCTTCAAAATAAACGTGATCGGTATAGCAAATGTCAACCTCAGGGTGCTCAGCAAAGAAAGAGAGCTGAATCGCAAGCTTATCCGCACTGATTAAATCGTCAGCATCTAAAAACTGGATAAAACTACCTTGTGCTTCCTTGATACCTACATTCCTGGCGGTAGAAACTCCTTTGTTCTCCTGAAAAATATATTTGAACCGTTTATCTGAGGCAGCATATTTTTTAATGATTTCCCGACTATTGTCGGTTGATCCATCATCTATAATAATGGCTTCCCAATTAGCGTAAGATTGGTTTAGCAAAGAATTTAAAGTCTCTTCGATGACAAAACCGTAATTGAAGGATGGTATAATGACGGATACAAGAGTCATACTTTGGCGATTAAGAATTAATATCGTGTCCTTGCTGCGTAATAAAAGGCTCCCAAAAATCGAGATTTTCGTCCCAGGCGTGGCAGCCAAACGGGAGCTGGTTGCTCATCATCCGATAAGCTCTTTCCGGTGAATTTTCAAAAGAAAATTGTAATGCAACTTTGTAGGATGGAATATTGAGCCACTTTTTTTTTCGGTTAACCTCAATACTCCAGAATGCGTCTTCGTGAAACTGGTGCTCCGAACGCAAATGGTATTCCGCTATTTTATCTGAGAAAATTTGCGTGAGTGCATAGAATTTTTTTACCCGCCGCAAAGAAAATCCTCCATTACCAACTTGGTTTTCAAACTGTTTGGCGCTCGGTAAACCATTTTCATAGACGTTGTATCGTTTATGAAAAAAGTTTTGGAATTTTGTTTTAGCCGTTTTAATAAGATCGGGGTCATTGATGGGTCTTATCCATGGCGCGCCTACATAGTCGTAAGATGTTGCAGACCAAAGATCAAGGTCGTCACGAAAAACAAAAGCATCGAGCTGATAAATGAGAATAAACTCAAATTCCAAAAAACACTGATAAAATGTAGTGGAAAGCATCAATTTGTTATAGCCATCAATACCGCTGAAAAAATCGTCATCAAAGGACTTTACATCTGCAAAATGCACGTGCTTTTCAATTGCAGATAAGTCCAGTGAGTTCGGTTTTATGGCAATAACCTGGTGTTTTCCCAATACCTTTATGCATTGCGCCAAAGCAATATTCTCGTATTTGCTTAGCTGTGTTTTGTAAAAGGGAACTATGACTGCCGTGGTTTTTGCTTTTTTCATCGGGGACAAGTATTCAGCTTTCTATTTATTCAGCATATGGACCAGCGATTCCAAATGTTCCTGGAAAAAGAAATCATATGCATTTTCTCCTTCCGGAACTACGTTAATTACTTCAAAAGTCGGTTCCAGAATTCTGGGAACTTTCAGAGCCTCGGCGATTGAAAATGGGAATGACTGGTTGCCGATAAAAAATTTACACCCGGCTATAATTTCGGCAAGCTCCATAAAATCCGATATTTGTTTCCATTGGAGATTGGGAATACTCTTTTTCATGTCTTTGTACTCGGACTCTACCCCGACAAAGAGCACGTTGGGAAGCTTCGACAGAAATTTATAGTTGATCGTAGAATTTCGATACCTTTCACTTCTTGCCAGAATAATTTTGTCAGCATAGGACGAATCACCTTTGGCTTGTAACCACGGTTTGTATAGTATAGGGCTCACACCGGTTAGATAGCTGCACCAACGTGCGATATTTCCTTTACCCAAAGGAATATTGCCATCCCGGAAATAATCCATGTCGATATGAATCTGCTGGTCCGTATGAACTTCGCAAGTTTTGATATACGGTTGGGGATTAATCAAGGCTATCAGCATTGCCGCCATGTGTTCATTTAGCATTACATTTCCCATCGGATGGGAATTATAACCGGATAGAACCAGTGGTTTTCCCAGGCGTAAATACAAGTTTACAGAAACGCCTGTAAGTTCATATATCCTTTTGATGGTCGGCAAAGCATAAATAATATCACCGGCATTACCACTATGACTGATATTGACTGATCCGTGATTGGCGGCCAGCTGCATGATCTTTTCAAGCGTGGTAAACCGCTCAGTTCCTAAAATGAAACTGGATAATTCCTCTTGCCGGTAATTTTTAAGCTCCCACTTATACCGCTTGTATTGTACCTTGTCTGTATATTTCAGCCAAAGTTTAGCTATTGGATTCTTTTGTTTAAACATGCTACTAAAATTCGAACATTCCTCGTGTAACGTCAGATATAACCGCGGTCTTCGAAGGACTTTCTTGTCTGTTTAGTTCTGTAAATGGCGGTAAAACTATCCTTTTAACGAACTTATTGCCCGGCAGGGTACGGGGATGAAATATGCTTTTAGTGTTTATGCCAACTATTCATTAAAAGTCTGCATATCAATAAGTCGCTTATACAGGCCGTTTCGATCCAGCAACTCACCATGCGTTCCCTGTTCAATGACCTGTCCGTCTTCCAGCACCACAATAATATCTGCGTTCTGAATGGTACTTAGTCTGTGCGCGATCACCAGTGAAGTTCTGTTTTTCATCAGGTTGTTCAGTGCTTCCTGCACCAGTTTTTCTGATTCCGTATCCAGTGCCGACGTCGCCTCATCCAGAAGCATGATCGGAGGGTTTTTCAAAACGGCACGTGCGATACAAATACGTTGCTTCTGTCCGCCTGACAGCTTCATGCCGCGGTCACCAATATTACTTTGGTACCCATTTTCAGTCTGAAGAATAAACTCGTGCGCATTGGCTACTTTAGCCGCATTTTCAACTTCCTCCTGCGTGGCATGCGGCATACCAAACGCAATGTTGTTAAAAATGGTATCGTTGAAAAGCAGTGATTCCTGATTAACCACGCCGATCATGGACCAAAGGGATTCCATTTTTATATCTTTTACATCAACATTGTCGATGGTCACTTTTCCGCTTTCTGCCTCAATAAACCTTGGAATGAGATCCATCAATGTAGACTTGCCACCACCAGACGGTCCAACCAAGGCAATGGATTTTCCTTTCGGGATAGTCAGGTTTATTGATTTCAGAACAGCTCGTTCAGAATAAGAAAAAGACATATTTTCAAGTTTTATCCCTTCGTTAAAAGCTGTGATGGCTACCGCATTCGGAGAATCTACTATTTTTGGTTTCTCATCGATCAACTCAAGAACGCGCTCACCCGCGGCAATACCTGCATGAATGGTACTGAATGACTCCGTGATGGCTTTTGCAGGCCTCATCACCTGCGAAAAGATACCGATGTAGGAAATAAATGCAGCGACGCTCAAATCTGACTGATTTCCAAGAATTAAGGAGCCACCGTATAACACGATGGATGTTACCATTAATACGCCCAGAAATTCAGAAACCGGACTGCCTAACTGTTGACGGCGTGCCATTTTTCGGCCTAAATCCGAATACCGCACATTTTCAGAATCAAACTTTGTTTTGATTGCCTGTGTGGCATTAAACGACTTTATTATCTTAATACCTGTCAGCGCTTCATCAAGATAACTGATCATCAAACCAAACATTTCCTGCGATTGTTTGGCTTGTTCTTTCAGGCGTTTCACGATTTTAGAAATGATAAAAGCGGAAATTGGAATCACCAATACTGCAAAAATGGTCAGTTTGAAAGAAATCGAAAAAAGCATAAATACATAGGCAAGAAGCTGCAACGGCTCTTTAAAAAGAACTTGCAAGGTGCCTGTTACCGAAAACTGTACAACGCCCACATCGGACGCAATTTTGGCAATAATGTCCCCCTTGCGCTGGTTGCTGAAATACCCGACATGCAAATCCATGACGTTGTTAAAAACGGTTTTACGCAGGTTCAGCAATGTGTGAATTCTTAGGTTTTCCATGATTCTCTGCGAGAAGTAGCGGAAAATATTCCCGAGAAGAACGGAGCCGACAATGACCGCACAAACAAGTTGCAAGGCGCCATAAGGTCCGTAGGTTAAATTAGCTTGTTGGGCGAAATAGTTTAGATAGTCCGCTACTTCAAAATAACTTTTCGGTTCTTTAATCAATTCTGTTCCCGCGGTCCCGCTTTTGAACAAGGTCATTAACAACGGAGCAAGTAAAGCTAAATTTAAAGTAGTGAAAATTACACCCAGCACTGTGCAGATAAGGTATGGAATGGCGAACTTTTCAATTGGCCTGGCAAAAGATAATAATCGGAAGTATGTTTTCATTTTTTATATAAAGGCACAAAGATACGTTTTTATGCCATTCTGTAAATATTCGTGGAGCGAAACCCCGTCAAAAGTTTATTTCGGACGGGATATATGCTAACGAAGAAAATGTAATTTTAATTTTAAACAACACCGGGGTTTTTGTATTTTTTCCTGAACGGGTTATATAGTTTAGACCCGCTCTTTCGGAAAAGGTTGGAACAGGTTTTGGAAAATATTATTTTCAGCACCGTTTTTTACGTCCCTGACCGGTTCGTAACAGGGGGACAAATCGTAAGATTTCGAAGAATTTGTTCTGGCTTATCGAACCGGAAACTGTTCTCTCCGGTTACTTAGCTACTGACCGTCCGTGATTGAAATTCCGTTTAAATTAAATTATAATTAAATGAGCCGGTGACTGCATCACTCCGGGTCATTTTTTCGTAAATACCAATTAACCGGATTAGAGACCTGAAACGATCCCGATCGATAACTTTTGCACCCTGGAAAAATGTTAAAATCAAATATTGATGCTATAAATTTACCCAAACTGGTATTTGTTTTTTCTCTGCTGATCATGCCTTTTATCAGCAAGGCGCAGGACCGTTGCGGAACGATGGATTTGTTGGAACAGAAATTTAAACTTAATCCGGCTTTAAAACAGAAGTTTAATGCCCGGGAAGCGAGTTTTCAGGAAATGGTAAGACAACGTATCGCGCGTAGGAAATCCATGAAAACGGGAGAGTTGGTGACGGTTCCGGTTGTTTTTCATATCGTTTCAAATAATCAGTCGACGATTACCGATGCCCAGATTAAAGCGCAGCTGGATACCATCAACAAAGATTACGCGGGCTTAAATGCGGGTTCAGCAAGAATTCCAGCTTATTTCAAGTCATTGTTCGGGCAATCGGGTATTCAGTTCACCCTTGCACAGCGTACGCCAAATGATGAGCCGACGCCCGGTATTATCCGTTACAATACTTCCCAGAGCTCTTTTAATTACCAGAGCGATTTTGTGAAACATGCAGCCATGGGCGGTGCCGATGCGTGGGATACGGATAGTTACCTGAATATCTGGGTTTGTAATTTATCCAATGATATACTGGGTTATGCCACTTTCCCAAACGATGGAGCAGAAGATGAACAGGGTGTGGTCATTTCTTATCGCAGTCTTCCGGGTGGAAGTGCGACAGGTTACAATGCGGGCAAAACACTGACGCACGAAATTGGTCACTATTTTAATTTATGGCATATCTGGGGTGACGACAACGGGAGCTGCAACGGAACTGATGGGGTGAGTGATACGCCAAACCAGAGTAACAACACGACCGGGACTAAGACCGGCATGGTTACCGATAATTGCAGCCCGGTGTCGCCTGGGATTATGTACCAGAACTTTATGGATTATTCGGCCGATGTATGTCTGCTGATGTTTACGGCCGAGCAGGTGGGCCGGATGGAGACGGCCTATTCAAACTACCGGTCGCTTTTAAGTGCTTCGAAAGGCGGGATTCCGTTGGATTTGAAAAGGAAAGATGCATCGGTTAAGCAAATCACCCAGCCAGAGCAGCGTTTGTGCGGCAATTCATTTACGCCGGTGGTGTTGCTGAGAAACCGCGGAAGCGAAACGCTGACCTCTTTAACCATCAATGCCAGCATTGACAATGGAAAAGTGACCAGTTATCAATGGACGGGTTCATTAAAAAGTTATGCTGAATTAAGTGTAACCTTGCCTTCGATGACCACGAGCGAGGGAAATCATACACTTACCGTTACATCAGTTATTCCCAATGGTGCACAGGATGAGGATACTACCAATGATACGGAAACCTTTGATTTTATGTATTATCTGCCTTCTGCGCCACCGGTTAAGGAAGGATTTGAAGGAACATTCCCCGCAACGGCCTGGGATATTGTGAACCCCGATGGCGGACAAACCTGGGAAACGACCACAGCGGCTGCTAAGTCAGGTAATGTGGCGGCGAGAATAAGAAACTTCGATTATTTGTCCCTGGGACAGAAGGATTATTTGCGCAGCCCAACCGTTAATATTGCCAACGTCGATTCTGCATTTGTATCGTTTCAGGTTGCAGCCGCGACTTATACGGGTTCGGTAAATTCTTCCGGTACATGGGATACTTTGCAGGTTTTGGTTAGTACAGACTGCGGACTTTCCTATACCAGTATTTATAAAAAATGGGGCCCAAATCTGGTAACCCGTACTGCCGCCACCCGTACTGCATTTACACCAGCTACGGGCGAATGGCGCAAAGAGGAGCTTGATATCAGCGATTTTATCAGCAAAGGAAATGTGCTGGTCGCTTTTATGAACATTAACGGCAATGAAAATGATATTTATCTGGACGATATCAATATCCGAACCGTGACACTAAACCCGAATTTGAAGGAAGCAGGATTTCTGGTGACACCCAATCCAACGAATGGTCTCATCTCGGTTCAGTTTTATCCGCATCCAACCGGATTAAGATCCATTTACATTTATAATATCAGCGGGCAGGAGGTAATGAAACTGATGCTGCCGGCAGGGGAAGTGCCTACCAATATCTTTGAATTTAACCTGCAAAATTACGCAGCTGGGATGTACATCGTGAAGGCTGTTTTTGATGATAAAATATTGACGAAGAAAATTGTCAAATATTAGCGTGATGATGCAATCAAAGCCTAACTTAATGAGCAGATTTGTTTTGGCTATGCGGTGGTTTCTTGATAGAGAAGTGTCGTTTTAGAACAATTCGAGTTGCTCAGGGTCACGTGGTTTTCTTGGCTTTGCTTCCGGTTCTCCAAAGTTGGATAGTGAAATGCCGAGCAGGCGCACCGTTTTTTCTTCTCGGTCCACCTTTTCCAAAAGCTGTTTGGCGGTATTGAAAATGGTTTCAAAATCGCCGACGGGGTGCGGATAGGAATGATTTCGGGTAATCTGGGTGAAGTCGTGATACTTTATTTTTAATGTGATGGTTCTACCCTTTAACTGACTTTTCTGTAAACGACGGAAAACGGTTTCTGCAATGCTGTCCAATTCTTTGTGCATCTCGTCGGTGGTGCTCAAATCATATGTGAAGGTGTCTTCCGCACCCAGCGACTTGGTTTCCCGGTGTGTCTGAACTTCCCGGTCATCGATCCCTCTGACGATTTTGTAATAAAAATGGCCTGATTTTCCGAAGCGTTTGACGAGTTCGTTTTCTGACAACTTTTTAAGATCCGCTCCGGTAAACAACTGCATGTCGTTCATTTTTTGCGCAGTCACTTTGCCGACACCGAAGAATTTTTCGACCGGGAGGTTATTGACAAACGCTTCAATTTTTGAGGGGCCAATAAAAGTAAGACCGTCTGGTTTGTTGATATCAGATGCGATTTTGGCTACAAACTTGTTGGTGGAAATGCCAGCCGAAGCCGTGAGATGAAGCTCGTCTTTGATTGCTTTTTTTATTTGCTGCGCGATTTCCAGCGCCGAACCAATGTTAAGCTTATCCTGTGTGACGTCAAGAAATGCTTCATCCAGTGAAAGCGGCTCGATGATATCGGTATAACGCTGGAAAATTTCCCGGATGCTTCTGGAAACGGCTTTGTAGGCGTCAAATCTTGGAAATACGAATATGATGTCAGGACATAGTTGTATCGCTTTTCTGGAAGACATGGCAGACCGGACGCCAAACTTACGTGCTTCGTAGCTGGCGGTAGCGACTACGCCACGACCGGTCGGAGAGCCGCCCACAGCCAATGGCTTGCCACGGTATTCGGGGAAATCGCGCTGCTCCACCGAGGCATAAAATGCATCCATGTCAATATGGATAATTTTACGGTATGTAGGCTTCGGAGCGTCTGACATAGGTATTAATCAATAAAATTGACTCAATGCTCCTTTCCAAAGTTCATTTCGCCGGCCTCAATTTTGGCCGTTAAATGGTTGTCGTCGGGAGGGATCGGGCAATGATAACCGTCACTATAAGCACAGTACGGATTGTAGGCCTTGTTGAAATCCAGCACCACTGTATTGTCTTTAATGTCGCCGGTACGCAAATCGATGTATCGCCCGCCGCCGTAAGAATCAACCCCGTTGGTTTTATCTTTGAAAGGTAAAAATAGGTAGTCGCGGTATTGCGGCTGCGACTGCAGGCTGAGACTTCTGTAAACCGTTAAGGACTGCTTTTTACCGTGAAGACGGAATTTTAGCTGGCCGTATTTAACGTAAGTCTTATTCATGGCGCTGTAAGTCGGCATTTCAAAAGGGCGGCTTTTCTGAATACGTTTAAAAACGGCAGTAACGCGATACGTGGAGTCTGGTTCAAAGAAGCGCAGGTAATTTAAATCATCCTTTTTCAGCGGAGAATTTTTAGAGGAGAGAAATTCCTCCTTGTAATGTTTTCTGTAAATTTCTGTCTGTTCTTCGAAGTTTTGCGCATGAACAGCATTACAAATTATTAAAAAAATAGCCAGGTTAAGTAAGTTCTTCATATGCTTAAAAAAATAAGAGGGCGTCTCAAATTCGAATTGAGGCGCCCTCTTTGTTTTGTATAGGCTTTCGTGATGTTTTATCTTTTTTATGCTTCTATCAAAAGCTCAGAGCGTTATCAGATTGAATTATGTA
>NZ_JAVFVU010000044.1 GCF_030929615.1 Dyadobacter sp. LHD-138
GGTACGCACCACCGCCTGCGATGATGATATGGAAAGTAACTTCGTTGCTCAGCCTGTCACACCAGGCTTTAAAGTTCAGGTCTTTGCAGACCAGTGCCGGGAACTGCTCGCTTTCCGGCGCACCGAAGTCCATAAAGATCTCATCGAAAGGAGCATCAACCAGGCTTTCCACGTAACCGATAAAAATGTCTCTGACAATCATATCGCGTTTACCGGCCAGCGATAGCGATTCCGTTCTGGCTTCTCCAAGGAATTTAAGCTGACGGGTTGAAGTCTTTGTGGAATGGTCCACATCGACAAACAGGGAAGAACGATCATATTCGGCCAGGGCCCTTAGATAGGTAAAAAGACTTTTGCCTACACCGCCCTTGGCTTGCAGCACATAATGGAATTTGCGTTTCATTTTTTAGAAAATTTAGATTCAACAATAATGTTCTCTTGTGTACGCATGGTGTCCGGATCTGCCCAAAAGGCGGTAGAACCGGGGCTTTGGCTATCCGGTTCAGGCTGAAGCGGTGAAGCAGAAACAGGTTTTGATCGGAAACCCGGTCGTAATGCAGCGCTGGCGACTTTGCCTTTAAACTGAAACCGGCAGAACTTGATGTCTGCGGCGCTGACCATATCCGCATGGCCCATATCCTTGCAGATCATTTCGGCAATGTAGCGTGCCGATAGCCTGGAAGTGATCAGATCGAAATACAGCTCGTAAAGGATCCGCTTTCTTTTCTTGTCTCTCCGCTCAAAAAGGTCGATCAGTGTTTTTTTGTCCATCGGCTTGGGGATTAAAGTAATTGTCTTCTCCGGTTAGGTATATACGGAGTTCCGGACCCGCCCTGGTCGGGTAGAAAGCATGAAGTTTTTTCATCATGGAATTTGGATTTACTGCTGTCTGGAATAGATTAATTTTAACCGGAGCTCCCGGATTGCTCTACGGTATTGCTTTCAGCTAGCTGCTGTAAAGTATTTGTCTGATCTGGCTGGGTAGTCTGCCACTGATGGCAATGGGCACGGATGTATTTGATGTCCAGCCATGTGACTAGCGTACTTCCCAGATCGGCATTGATCAAAAGGAGTGTAAAACGGACCGAATGTTGCTGCTTAAAGTAGCTTTCATAGTACTGATACAGTTTCTTTCTTCTTTTCACATCACGGCTCACAAAGAGTCCGATAAGCTGCTGTTTAATCTCGTTCATGACGGTTTTGGTTTAAATGATTTAATAAGAATTGAAGCTCAAAGAGCTGACGAGTCGATTTCCTTGCAAAAGGATTGTTATGCACGGCCCGCCATTGGTAGGGCATGTACCCCAACGGCAGGGGAGTCTGCCCTGAAATTACTTCCCTGACTGATGCTGGCTGGTAGGGAAATGAGCTGCTTGCTTAAAGCCCAGTGAGCAGTGGAGGTACTCACCGGGGATACTCTTGTGTTTGGACGGGTTGTAACCCGACCCGAATCTTCGGCTTGAAATAGCATCGTTAGCATGTTTTAATGGAACATGCTGCAAATTTCAGGCGGGTAGTTGACAATAATGTTCCCGTTATTCCGCTAGGAAGAAAAAGAACAAAAAAGAAAAATTTGGGACCGAAACTTCCTTAAAGATCGCGGAGCAGAAGGCTGCAATCCTGGACATATTTAAACCTGGGCTTGTGGGCACCGCAGTTGAAAGTGTCCTGTTGCTCGGCTTGAAAAATCTTAATAAACGACTCGCGCGGGATGCTATGGGATAGCCAGCTGTTAAAAAGAGCTGCTACTCTGGGAGCGGTAAGCCGCTGCTGGATATGGCCATGCTTGTTAAGGGTGAAGTATAGCGCTGCTAATTGGAGCCTTGCTCCGGTACCGGTATTTTTGAACAGGTAGATTCCTTCGGTTTTACAGGGAGAGATCCACTGCTCTTTAAGCAGTATAGCAATGAGGCGCTGAAATTTTTGCTTCCGGCTCGCTTCGTCCACTCCGGTTAGAATCTGATGAAAATCAAAGGGAGGCAGTTTCTTGAAAACCTTTTGTAATTCCGGTGCAGCAGATTCAGATTCCAATAACAAATGTCCGAACTGTGATTTTAGATCGAGTTTCCATTGGTTGATATCAATTTCACTCTTCACTGCCGGCTCATGTGGCAGGGTTTGAAGCCATTGGTAGATTTTAAGTATCGTTTCTTGTTTGGCTTCGAAAGCGCTGTAATCCTTTCGGGCCAGTAGCTGCTCATAAATTGAGCGGTTATTTTCCAGCAGATATAGCATCCGGTTGCGGATCAGGTTGATCTGCTGTCTTTTTGTGGCAGGTAGATACCAAAAATTTAAAGGTCTTTGCAGGTATCTTCCAAAATCATCCAAGTAGTTCGCCGTGCTGTCATCAATACAGAAGCTATAACAATTGTGATAAAGGATCAGCATCCGGTTTAAACAAGTAAGCTCGTTTTGAAAAAAGCTCCCTTGAAATTCCTCGGATAAATATTTGAGTAGGGGGTACTTTTGATTAGTATGCAGGTTCATCTTTCTCTCTGTTTACGTTTCACATTTGACCTGAACAAAGCCATTTTAACTTGCTTTGTGCTGCTAATGTAGAAAAGTAGATTGGAAATTACATTACCTATGCAAATTCTAAATAGGTGAAGTCCCATTGCTGGGTGAAGTAGCTAATACTTGAACGCTTATTGATTTGTCATTGATTCGTCCGGCTAACGGTTGCCACCCAATAGGAAAACAGCGACGTTGGAGAGCGACCGGCTTGGTAAAACAAAAGGTATGACAGTTTTTCGTCGAGCACACTGGTTCGAAAAATTTGGAACCAGTGCACGTCGATACAAACAATTTTTAATATTAGTTCTGTGAAGATGGTGGAAAAAAACCGAAACGCCCCTGTGCTGATCCAGTAAATACGTGCATGTTAACTTTTCCGTTGATTAGCTGCATCGTTGCTCGGTCTGGCATTTTATTATCGAAAATGATCACCTGGCTGGAATCTGACGTCTCGGCAAAATCTATAAAAAAGGAACGAAGAACTTGTTTCGACAACAGATCGTCTTCTTGGGTAGTTTCCTGCTTCTTTTCCTCAAATGTGGTCAGGGGAGAATCTAGAACCAATAGGTTAGGGGAATTCATCTCGTTTATTTGGGAGTAGTCCATCAAGCCCAGCAGACACGCAGCAAAGGAAATAGAACGTTTGCCTTTCCCATAACTACTTCTATTTTTACCCGATATGGCAATATCGAATGTCTGATATCTGGAATCAAAATCAACCTTAACATATTGTTCATAATTCCAAGCCGATAGCCGGGTTTCTATAAAGGCAGACAGTTCAAGAAGCGAGCTGTATTCAACAATAGCACCATCTTCGGCTGTTTCCTTCAGTTTGAGTTGTTTTTCAAGACGGTCTTTTTCTTGATATAACGAGCTTAACTGCTCGTCGATAAAACTGATCTTATTCAACAATCGCTCCGCGTTCAAATAGATGCGAAGATCTGATCTGAGATGCTCAATTTTAGGTGTTAGATTTTCAGAAAGCTCGAGTTCAATTTGGGATATTTCTGCGCCCTCTCCTGCAATCCCAATACGAATTTCACTTTCCTCAGTTTGGAGATCCAATATCGATGCCCTTAATCCAATTAGTTTAGTGCTGTTTCTGTTTATTTCCTCTAATGCTGCAACCCGAAAATTTTCATGTTCAGAGACATGCAGCAGGTGGTTTTCATCTAGCGGAGATGAACATATTGGGCAGAGGGTATCTCCGAGTTGAGAAGACAGAATTGAACTTTCCAGGATAAAGTTTAGTCTTTCGTTGTCTGATAAATATTGTTTTTCCAGTACTTTAAACCGATTCAGGAGCTCTGTCTTGTACGATAACTTTTCATAGTAGTTTTGCAGTACCAAGGTAACTTCATTTTTTCTTGCAGTTAGTGCTTTCGCAAGCTCGATACTTTCCCTCAGCTCGCGGTCGATTTCCAAATAGATCTCATGGCTCTTGCCAACACTGGTAGCATACTCGGCAGTAGTAAGTTCTTTCTCGTGAGCAAATCTTAGAACCTGGCCGGACAAAAATTCTAATTTGCCTGTGATCCGGGTCTCTTTAACCTTTTGTTCTTCAATCTGCTTGACTTCCGAGGCGTCGTGGCCTGTCAAAAGTAGATTAAGTAACGACTGCGACTTAGTACGATCGATATATTGGTCAGAAAAATAAAATGGGGAACCCGTGGTGATAATTCTACTTTCGTCGATAAAGGTGAGTTTTCTAAGATAACTATAAGTCAAATTGACGGTTTTTCCTGTTGTTTTGCTTTCTAATATTAGTAAATTGTTCAGGCCGCATAGCGACAGTAGGAATCCGGAGATATGATTTTCGGCGCTGGCTTTGCCAGCTGTGGTAAACTTTTTATAGACTGAAAAAGGCTTGCCGTCTAGACCATCTGTATGATTCACCTGTCGGATGTGTATTTGGTTTTTGCCAAATACTCTGTGAAGGATGTAAGTTGCAGGATTCTTAAAGGTGGCGATAGTCAAGTAAACCTCGTTATATCCGACCGCTTCTGGTATAGTTTTAGGTTCCTGGGATGAGCCAAGCGCGTAGGATATTACCGAGAAAACATATGTTTTACCTGTATCGGATGCCCCCGTTACTAGATTTGCTCCCTTTTCGAATTTTAGGTTTACTTGTTGTCCACCGCCTGAAACGGTTAATTCTTTTATATAAAAGCCACTCATATTTAAGCTCATTTTGCTGCCTCAACGAATTCACCTCCCCATTTAGAAAGATTATCGTCTATGTATTTTTTGATTTCTTGGGTCGACTCCTCATCGAATAAGGATACAACCCAACTTGATTTTTCAACCAATTTACTATAATATGGCGTTTGGAAATATTGTAGAAAGTATCTGCCCGCATCGGTAGCGTAGTAAAGAAAACCTTTTTCGGTTGGTATAATGGCAATCAGCTCTTTGGAAAGCATCACTGCCAACCCCCTTTGGATCAGCTCCTTTTTTGCAAACACTTGAACGCCCCTATTGGGGATCGGCGCATGCAGACTTTCAGGTCCGCCGATATCAAAAGTGTTTAAGCAAAGAAAATCAAGATACATCAATTTTTCTGAATCCATTTGCGTTTGGGATTGAGACAGTAATACCAAAAGGCGCAACCCTATTTCCAGAGGGGTATTAAACAAACGTGTGTTATTCTCCATTTTCGTCGATCCATTTTATACGTTGCTCATTTGCTAGGTGATGACACAGACCATCTTTATCTATACTCTTCATCTCTGCAGCCAACGGGCTTGCAGTAAAACCTTGACGTTTAATTTCCTGAGATGCAATAAGCAATCGCTCATATCCAGATTTCTCAATATTTAGCTCCAAAGTTGTTGAAAGAACATTTTCTGCTTCGTCTTTAAGCTCATCAAATGGCATCGGTACGGCATCCGGAAAGTTATCACGGCTAAATTTTTCTAGAGATTCGGCGCTGTAAAATGAATTCCGTTGTTTACCAAAGTGTTTAAACAAATGCTCGCTTGCTGACCTGAGGACCTCAATAGTATTGATTGACGAGTTTAACCGTTGCGCGTAAACATCAAAAAGCATTGAGGTATACCGCAATTCTCTGTTTTGAATTTCAGGTTCAGGCTCAGGGATAATTTCGCGAAACTGCTTTAGCCCACCTCCAAATCTAAGAATGTGATACGTGGTTTGCTTATGCTGTTCCAAAAGCTCATGCGGAGCAACATCCCCACATATACTAAAGTCAAAGGCCTCCAAGTAGTCTTTGAATTCGCCAGTCAATTCTATGCTCAATCCTCTGCTGATTTTATCTTTACAGTGGGTGTCCCAGGTTTCAATCAACTTTTTGCGAAGTTCCATCGGCTTTTCAATTAAATCCAATACAGCCGGTCCGCATCCCTTCGGAGCAACCATGAGATACTTTTCAGGCACCGGGTATTCTTTTTTGTAGGTGTAGTATACCAACTTAGCCAGCTCAGGGTAGAGAGTCGTTGGTGAGATTTTCTGATCGTAGTGTTTGCATTGATAAATATCGATTTTGCCGTCTTGATCATAGCCTACTACATCTCGCCCCTTGTCGCCGGCCCCTGCAAAAATCCTGACTTTAAAATACTTAGATTTCAGATAGCCGTACACCCATTCCATGGTGTAAAGCTCATATTCATCCGCGGGCATTACCTCGACCACCTGATGAGCAGGAATGATCGGGCCTTGCATAATCTCCAGCGAAGATATTCTTCTTCGGGCCAATGGCGCACACAGCGTTAGTTCGTGAAGCATTTTAGGAGGGTCTATTAGTCAATTATTGGCTGCAAAATATAAAAGATTATTGGAAGTATTTCTACTTTGTTTACGGAATTGAGTTTGAGGCAAAATCAGTCTGGCTCATTAAATGAAGGAGTAAAAACTTAACGCCAGAATGATTTCAATTTAGTTTTCCTTATAAAATCTATTTTGACCATATATTATCAATATTATAACTAATTCGTAAAAATTTATAATATTTAAGGATTAATTATGTAATTAATCCTCCTCATTATGAATATCAAATTTCTAAAGGCCCACAAGGGTGACTGTTTTTTAATTTCGTTCGAAGATACCACAAAAGTCAAGCGTAATATTATAATTGATGGAGGGATGGATGGCACCTACTATGACCCGTCAAGTGGGCAATATGGTGAGCTGAAGGCTGAGATTGATGCAATCAAAATACGCAAGGAAAATATTGATTTGTTGGTTCTGACTCATATCGATAATGACCATGTTTGTGGCTTTTTGAGGCTATTTCAAATGGACAAAAATGCCCCGACTCTGATAAAAAAAGTCTGGTTCAATTCTGGAAAACTTATTGCAGAAACTCTTAATTCTCCTCAGAATGACGAGTTGAACCTTGAACTAAAGTTGTCAAGTACACTTGCGACCGGTGTTCATGAGGCAGTTGCGTTCGAAGATTTTTTGCTACGGAACAAAATCTGGGAAAGAAAACTAATTTTAATGGACGATGAAATTGATGTCCATGGCGCAACTTTCCAAATTTTATCCCCAAGTACAACCCAGTTAAATAAACTCATGAAAGAGTATCATGAAAAGACTGGCGATGACGTGTATACTGGATCCGGAGAAAAAGACTGGAATACGGATATCAAAATATTTATTGATGAAGGAGGGGATAAAAAATATCGTTTCAAACAGGACAAAAGTGTGAAAAACGGAAGCTCTATTTCATTTATATTGTCACTAGGGAAAGAAAAATTTCTATTTTTAGCTGATTCCCTTCCAGTGGGTATAACAAGATCACTAAAGAAACTTGGATATACACCTACCAATCCATTGATTGTAAATTTCATGAAAGTCTCCCATCACGGTAGTAAGGCAAATACTAACAAAGAATTATTAGCTTCTGTAAGTACTGAAAATTATTTGATAAGCACAGATAGTTCTGGCCACGACCACCCAAGCAAACAGACACTGGCCAGAATAATTGGTAAAAATCCCAACGCGGTATTTCATTTTAACTACGAACATGTGAGAGACGGAGTTTTTTCTACACAGGATAGAGCCAATTTCCGTATACGTGCAAGAATTACGAAGGAATTTATCTATTAGTTATGACACCTGAAATACTTAAAACATATCTAGTTTTAGTCAATGAGGGTAGTGGTTGTTTATTTCAGCCAATGATAAGCGATTCCTCATACACTTATATTTTAACCGCTAAACATCTATTCGAAGGAATTAAGTTGGATGAAGACGGAAATCCTCACAACTTTACTGCAATTGACGGAGATTTATTTCCTATTCGACGGCTTGTTCTCAACAACGAAACCTGGAGTGAAGAAAGCATTAGTTTTAAATTTGTTAGAAATGAGACTTATTTTCCCTCAGATACTGCCGATGCGGCTATACTTAAGGTAAGCTTTATCGACGGGTTCAATAAAATTTTTCAATCGGATATTTCCCATCAGACGGTGGGATACTCTCTAATTGGTTATCCAGAACTGTACAGATTGAGAGAGATTGGGAACAGAAATGCAATCTACCATATCACGCATCTAAATGCGCCCGGGGCTCATTCATATAATGCACAACTTGAAAATATCAACTTCGCAAGGGAGCATATAGCAGGGATGTCAGGTGGTGGAATCGTGAAGATTACTCAAGAAGGAATTTCAATCATTGGTATTCAAAGCGAGGTCACACATCAAAATTTTGCAGGAGGCCAAATCGAATTTGTTCCTATAGAGTATTTTAACCAAATCGTAGCACTCCCCGATAATCTTGGGAAATTAGCGCCGTTGCATCCGCCGTATTACAATTCATTTTCATTTCTTAGGGATGAAGCTTTTATATTGGAAGTAGATGCGATCGATGAAAACGATATTGCTGGGGCCCGGACAACTTTAAGGAATAAGGCGGAAGAAATCGTTCAGTCAAATATAACACCGAAGGCTATTAAAGATTTATTCGAGAAAAGGTTGTTGATTTTAGAAGAGGAAACGGCATGCTTCTCGTACAAAAACATTTGGATTGCATGGCTGGAATTCCTAACTATTCTTAAGATTGTCAAATACGAAAAGTTAGAATATGAAATGTTATCGGAGGTTTTCGATAGCTATCGCTTAAAATACATTGACGGTTATGGTTGGACCGATGTACGCAAAGAATTTGGGAAATCTGACTATGTTGGCTTAAAACCGGATTCAGTGATATTTGTGAGCTCAAAGACACCTCCTAAAACAACGTACAAGATCCCCAAGGGCAAGTTGATAGATATCTCAACACCGTATGATAAAAGAGGCTTTAAAGCTGATAAAGGTATTGATCCTTTTACTTCTTTTGATTTTGTGCATTTGGACTATTTTAAGGTGAAGTGTATCATAGAAAAATTGATGGAATACAAGGCGATGACAGAACAACAACTTTTGGACAAACTTAAAATAGAGTACCATGACTTATTTGGATAAAGATTTTCACACCTCATTTGATGATCTTTTTAAAGGTTTTACCCTCGAGTACGAAAGTCTTGAATACATTGGGCAAATTCCCGTATTTTTTATTCAGTCCGTGAATGACGAGCAACTGACTATGCATTGGTCTAAAATTGTAGATTTTATTGCTTTTGAATTTCAGAGCAAACTGACTGAGGAATTTTCGGTATGGAATATCTATTTATTTTTTATTAAGCCACTTTACATTGCTGACGGTGGTGTATATAGTAGAGTGAAACTTCAAATAGAGAATGATACATTTTCATCTCGAAAGATTGTAGTTGATAACGATGATCATGAAAAAATCATTAATGAGCATATTATAAATAAAAATATAGATTTCAATCTCGAAACAACTTCTACAATCACGAAATCGTTTGAACCTAACATTCTACTTTGGGGGCTACAAAAGGGAAAAGTGTTAAAAAAACAAAAGATAACTCAGGAAACTCATTCTGTCTTTGACAACCTAGTCACTGAATTAAAAAATATAAGGCAATGAAGTTTAAAAAAATAGAAATATCGGCCTTCAGAATTTACGATGATCCGAAAAATGCAACATTTGATTTTTCAATAGCACATGATGATACTGCACGTTTTGTATCGATATATGCGCCTAATGGATATGGAAAGACATCCTTTTACGATGCTGTCGAATGGGGAATGACCAACAATATCCAGCGATTTTGGCAGAATGAACCTATAACAAATGGTTCTATAAATGCTTTAAAGGATTTATCAAATCATCAAATAAAGCTTTGGAGAAATACAAGTTCAATTTTGCCAACTTATGTAAAGATCACCACGGATAAGGCTACGCAATTTGATAGAGAATTGAAGCCCCATGGTAACAGGAAGGCAGATGCAGTGAATAGTCTTAATATCGAAAACCGGACTTTCCGAAGTGTGATCTTATCTCAGGAATGGATTTCTGCGTTTCTACGGGAAGTAGACGGCACCAGAAGATATGAGATCTTTATGGAAAATCCTGAGCTAAGCGAGCTGGATACATACTACAAAAATTTAAAAAGTTTATTAACCGTTTGCGACGACAGAATTGAGAACCTCGAAGGGAAAATTAGCGAAGAGGAAGAGCGTACTTCTGACCTAGAAACAGAAAACGTACTAGACAGTATAAATAACCAACTCGATTTGCTATCAGAACAATTCAAACAACCTGGTCTCGAGAAGATAACCTTTAATTCTTCAAGAGAGGACATTAGTAAACTGAAAAATCTGGTTGTTGATCGCCTTATTTCATTAAGCAAAGAGAAAGAAATTACGGAAAAACTAAAATTGGTGACCATCGCAAAAGTTGGAAATGCCGAGACCGTGAGTTTAAAATCCTATTTCGAGCTGCTAAATAAGCATGGAGAAGTGGAAGCCGAAATAGATCGTCTTAGTAAGATAAATGTTAAGTTTGAAAACCGTGAAAAGAAATCGACCGAGCTCATTAACCTCAATGAGATGTTGCTTGAGCTTGACAAACAGCAGGATCTGGCCTCTTCGGCACTCAGGCAATTTGCAGAATATGAACGAATAGGGAATTTACTATCTGACAAGCGGAATTCTTCTAACGATTTTACAACTGGTAAACAACTTAATGACGAACGCTTATCCATAGTAGAGAGACACGAAGAGGCTACAATTAACAATTTGGACGACATATTATCTTCAATTGTCAAGACATCAGAGAAAATCTCAGAGTTACCGGGTCGAGCTCTCGAAATGAGCAAACTCACCGGTCAAATTAGTGAACTTTCAAAATTACTTGGCGAACAGCGGGAGAAAGTTAGCCCGCTTATGTCTCAAATGGAAATCATTAGAAATAATATTTCTAAAATAGAACTCATTCTTGACAAAATCGACTTAGCCGCCAATTTAGCTGATATGATCGAGGATAAGACTTTGTTAAACAATATTAAAAGTATCAGTACCAGCCGCGCTAAAATAGAGGAAAAGCTCGTCTCGCTTGCTCAACTGAATTTGAGTATCGAAGAGCAGGAATCTTTAAACTCCGAGCTATTAGAATTTATCAAAAGAGGATTGGATCTTTTAAATAGGAACCGAGAGAGCAATACCTGTCCACTTTGCGAGCAGCAGTTTACATCACATGAACAACTTGCACAACGAATTGCTAATAATCAAGCATTAGGGAAGGCGCTACAGCACTTACTTGTTGAGAAAAATAAATTTGAGACGGACATTGCTGATTTGGAGAAAATTATTAAAAGCGAAAATCAGATTGTATCGGATTATTTCAAAGGGTTAATTGATAAAAACAAGATTGCTGAGGTTGAAACAAGCGAAGGTTTAAGGCTCTTGAATGAGACAATATTAACATTAGTTCGACAATTGGAGTTTCTTGAAAAAAGACAAAGAGAGTTCTTCGTCGAACAAAAGGGCATGACGAATTCCCAATATGAGGCGGAATTGAGGGCGACTTTAGTTGCATTGGAAAACAATAAAAAAACTTTGAGCGAGGATCTCACCGCTACGAACGAACGTAAGGCGATTTTACAAATGCAAAGTAAGCAACTAGCAGGTAATTTGGAAGCCTTAGTCCAAGATTTGGCGAGTTTGAGTAAATCTGAGCAATATCTATCCGTAATTCAGTGGTTTCAGGCCAATCTTCCCTCATCCGAAGTAACCAGATTGTCAGTGGAAACTGAGTTAAATAGGTTGTCTGGTCTGGCTACGGAAAATGCGAACAAAATTGCTGCGTTAAGATTGGATTTGGAAACATTGTCGGCTGATCTGGCTCCATACGTTAAAGGAAATTTATTAGAAAACCTTAATAACATCAAGAGTGAGAGGGATAACGTAAGGCAAAAAACTAATGCTTATGAAAATTTTTTGAAAGATAAACTGGAATTGGACATCACATATTTGGAACAGGAAATACTATCCAAAGCTTTGGAATTAAAAGAAGCTGGCTTTGCACTTGAGCTCAAGGCCAATAGCGATTTGATCAATGAATACTCAAAAGTTGAGAGATACGGTGCTAATATTTCAGAATTCTTACAGTCCGAGATTGCAAAAACAAACCTTATTAAATTTAAGGAAGAACTGGTTTTTTTGGCCGGAGAAGTATGTCAATTGCTAAAAAATGAGGTTAATAATGCTAAGTATTTTCTTGAGGCAAAGGTTAAAGAGTTTTTCTACGAAGAATTAATTAATGATCTATACAGAAAGATTGACCCTCATCCTGATTTTAAAGAAGTTCATATAAAAGCGGATTTTGATTCTGAAGCTCCAAGACTTGATGTTTTCGTAAAAAATACAAGAGATGAGGAGATATTGATACCGAATTTGTATTTCAGCACCGCTCAAGTCAATATACTAAGCCTCAGCATCTTTTTAGCTTCGGCACTGAATGCATCGAATTACGATTGCATATTTATCGATGATCCAATACAGTCCATGGACAGCGTAAATATTCTCTCTACCATAGATCTTCTCAGAAGTATAATATTGAATTACGATAAACAAATCATTTTATCTACCCATGACGAAAACTTTTTTAATCTTCTGCAAAAAAAAATGCCACCTGGACAATTTAGATCCAAGTTCCTTCAACTGGAAAGCGTAGGTAGAGTTAAAAATTCTGTGAGTTGATGGATTTAAAAAGTAGATTGTAAATAATTTATATTTGAGATGGAGTCAAAGGAGGGTAAGATTCTATGACTAAGATAATAGTCAAATAAAGTTAAAACATCATCAAACTTAGAAATAGTAATGGACGAAGAGTTAATTATTAGAAAAGAAGCTGAGGGTTTTTATAAGCAACACATTGTCAATTTTAGAAATCATGATGGAAAATTCGGTGAAACTGACCACCCCATTTCGGATCAAACTGACCACCTGAGAGATTAGAAAATGCTGTAGAATCAACCATATTTTTGACGTGAACCAATTGCGTAAAAGGTATGGCCAATTCGACAATCAGCATGAGCAAAATAAGACAGATTTTACGGATGTACAGCCAGGGTCGCAGCAGGCTCTGGATAGCGGAACAGACAGGTGTTTCCCGCAATACCGCTAAGAAGTACATGGCCACTTTTGATGCGAGCGGACTTACCTTTGAACAGATCAACAGCCTGAATGATAAAGAGCTGGATGACTTTTTCGGAACGGTTAAACAGCAGCCACCGCAAGACAGATTGTTGAATCTGCAACGTTGTTTTCCGCAAATAGACGTATCCGGCCTACCAACTAACAAATATGTAGTTGGTAGGCCGGATACTATAGAATTGGTTCCCATGATTAAATTCTCAGGTAACGCATTTGTGCAGCAGTGCCAATTCTTAATTTGAGCACTTATGAAAAATGTTAGTGTTGTTGGGACAAAACGGCTATTAGATTCGAAAGAAGGAGCCTTGACATTTCTAGATCTTTGTGCGTTTGGGAGCAAATTTTACCGGTAAACTGGATAAGAATTGAAATTTCAAGTATTTATCAACCCACAAAGGTGTAGCCCCCAAGAGAACCGCGTTGTAATTACTTTATGATGGCCGTAAGTTGCGGGGAAATATACAATGAGCTAAGTTTTATTTATTGCGTCTACGCTAAAGCGTTCGAATTGTCACTAAGTAAATTTCCCTGATTTGATAGATGAAATATCTTTTTTTTAATTGCTTTCATGAAAAAGTATCTTAGTTTCTTTTATTTAATTTTTTGTAGTACTATTATTACGTTTAATTGCAAGTACTATTAGACTTCTTTCGGGGATTGGACATCATAAGACCTGCTAAATTAATCCGAAGTAACGTTTTATCTGTTAACTAATTGTTTATGTTTTATTGTTGTATGTTTTCGGTTTTCAGATTGTTTGGCAATTATATCCGAAATCTTCACGAATGGCAGAGCATTTCGTTTTAGGAAAATTTAAATGGAATATTCAATAGCTAACGAAGATCAATTTTGACATCTCATTAGATGATGACCTGGACCCAATTTTGCTTACCAAAAAGTGCATTTAGAAAGAATGTACTTTCTGTTTTATTGAAAATACGAAAGAGCTTGGCGGAACCCGAAAAGCCTTAACAGAGTAGGGATACCTTTACATACATTAATAAAATGAAACACGGTTATTTGTCAAAAAAGATTGTTTTGGGAGTTATTTCCCTATTGTCGGGCTCGTATTTTCATGCCCATGCGCAAAATGATGCTAAAACTGAACCTTGGAAAAGCGCAACAAAAGAAGAGGTACAACCCGGAAATGCGAGAATGTCAGGGGTTTCCGCTACAAATGGAACCATTACTTATGATGGGACAGGAGCTGGAACTTCGGGAGATAGCAGTAGTTACTTTGGATTTAACGCTGGAAGGATTAGCACTGGAGATCGAAATGTATTTATCGGAAATCAAAGTGGTTATTCAAATACTACTGGGAAATGGAATGTTTATATGGGATCAAGAAGTGGTTTTAATGCTACGACAGGCTACTTCAATGTATTTGTAGGATACCAATCTGGTCGAGACAATTCTATTGGACAATTTAACGCGTTTTTAGGTAGCAACACGGGAATGCTTAATACGACGGGTAAGTTTAATACAATTATGGGTTCCCAGGCCGGTGTGTTGAACTCAACCGGTGAAAATAACACACTGGTGGGGAATGGTGCAGGGTACTCGAATAGCACAGGATGGTATAATACCATGATAGGAGAATCTTGTGGTGTCCGTATTACAAACGGAACTGGAAATACCTTTCTAGGAAGTAGTTCCGGAAGAATGAACGAAACAGGATCTAGAAATGTGCTGATTGGTTATCGGGCAGGATTTAATGAGATGGGGAGCGATAAATTGTATATCGCCAATTCCGATACGATCAGTCCACTTATTAAGGGAGATTTTAGTCTAAAACAGCTCGTCTTTAATGGACAGGTAGGTGTGGGGACAAATTCATATCCGACATCGCTTGGAGGGGAAAGTCTAAGTAACTATAAATTGTTCGTTAAGGGAGGTGTTCTGGCTGAGGAGATTAGAATTCGAAACGACTGGGCCGACTATGTCTTTGATGATAGTTATGAATTGAAAAGCTTACCCGATGTTAAGAGTTTTATCATTCAAAATCGTCACCTTCCAAATATCCCATCAGCGGTAGAAATTAAAAATTCCGGACTGAACCTGGGGGAAATAGCTAAGGTACAAATGGAAAAGATTGAAGAGCTGACCTTGTATCTCATTAAACAAGATGAAGTAATTAAGCAATTGACTGAGCGATTGAGCGCGCTTGAGATAGCGGCGAAAGTATCCGGCGAGAAGCGGAAGTAACGGTTCAATATTCTTCACGTGACACTAAAATTCCTTTGGAATGAAAATCATAATTAGATGCACAATAATGATTGTCGCGTTAGCGACAATCTGGTTTCGAGCAGTGGGACAGGCTCCCGAGGCCGGAACTTACGGCAATGAGTGGCTCGATGGTAAGTATGGACAACCTTGGCTCAAAGTGGAAGTTGAACAACAAGGAATTTACAAAATGACTCTTCCGTCACAATTTCAAAATAAACCAAACAAATTGCATCTGTACCGACGCGGCGTTGAAGTGGCTTTGATTTCGGCTAGCAACACGGAGATTGAGTTTTATGGCATACCTAATGACGGAGCCAGTGATGCTTTACTATATCGTCCTTACACGGGTTCCAGAGCCAACCCATATTTTAGCTGGTTTTCGGATAAGGGATATTATTTTCTTACAGTTTCTGAAGTAGGTAACAATACCAAACTTGCAACCCAGGAAAGTGTTATTCCTCAGACAGGTACCGCCCTGGCATACCACTGGCAAAGGGATATATCTGTCTACACTTTGGAGGATACCCATACAGGAATTTTCAACTTTTTTACACATTCACGGTTTCCAAGCTATTTAACAGAAGGAAAGGGGCGATCAAGTCAATTGACATACGACTGCACTTGCCCTTTGGTTGCTGGATACAAGCCCACCTTTGATTATTTGTTTAAGCTAGACGTTCCTTACGTAAATACCAATATCAGTGGAGAAATAGAAGTGTTATTTAACGGGCGGTCTCCGAGGGAAAACAACGTATTAGCCTCTATTGGTAAATCCGGTGCGGCGGTCCAACCCGTTGGAAGTAATGCAGTGTTTTCCGGTACCAATGTATTAACGAAAAGCTACCCACTGGATGTAATGAACAATATTGATACAGCCGGCAACGGGCTTTTTCAATTAAAATCACTCGTAAAGGGAAGCTCCACCGACCCCAACGACCTTGATAACACCGCGATTTTTTCGGTGAATTATTTGAAACTACAGTATCCACAGCTGTTCAATATGAATGGCAAGATATCTAAAGTATTTAATCTGCCCGTAGTAAGTGGTGCAGTAAGCAATGTTCATATCACGAATGCGCCTAACGGAGCTGTGATTCTGGATGTGACGGACAGCAGCAATCCCAAATTTATCCCTTTTACTTCCTCTGGTGGGACATTGGATATGATGGTTCCCAGAATATCGGGAAAGGAATTGACGTTGTTGGTCTATAGCAACCGGCTTACTCCGGTGATCTCACCCACAAGTTTTCTTTCATTAAATCCTGGCGACTACGAATATTTGATCGTTGCAAGCTCAAATTTGTTGTCAGCCTCAGGTTCAATTGCACAATACAGGGCGTCAACACTTGGGGGTGGATACAAAACGCTTAATTTGGATGTGCGCGATGTATACAATCTTTTTAATTACGGAGAACCTAGTCCTTTGGCTATCAGGCGGTTTGTGAATTATGCGTTTTCAGAAGGAATTTCCGACAAGAGCAACCTACTTTTGGTTGGTACGTCCTATGGATTCAGAGATGTTGCGGATACTTCTGGCGTGAATGGAATTCTAGGGTATTCCCCTGGTAAAAGAAACGTCGGGACACTCAAGACCTTTAAAGAATTACCTAACACTGTACCAACGCTTGGAGAACCAGGTAATGACAATCTGTTGACCGCTGGAATAGGGTCCGTACCAGATAAGCTTCCTGGAATTCCAGTTGGTAGAATTCCCGCTGATTCTTCTCAGCAGGTATTAAACTATCTCAGCAAGGTAATCGAATACGAGCAGGAAACATCCAGCCAGGATTGGAAGAAAAAGGTTTTGCATTTGTCCGACGGAGGAAATTCATATGAGTTACCCACATTTGCAGCAAATCTAAGTGATATAAGTGGCAGAGTTAGTTCAGCTCCATATTCGGGTAGTGTTATTGTTAAAAAACGGGTAACTCCTGGTACAGGACAGGAATCTGTTAATGTTACTAACGAGATTAACGACGGAGTTGGCGTCGTTAGTTATTTTGGTCATGGTTATTCGACGTATACGGTTTTCAATTTCGGCTATGCGTCCGATCCATCCAGGAACTATGTCAATAAAGGGAAATATCCCATTAATATCTATGCCGCCTGTGGCGTTGGTAGCGTGTTTATTAAAGGTACGACACCTCATCTGGCATCCGACTGGTTGCTCACGGCAAACAAAGGTGCCATTGCGGTATCGGGGATTTCGACATATGGGTGGGAGTATATCGAGAAGAACTTCTTACCGATATTATATGATTCACTTTTTAGGGATGGTCAAGTGGGCAACTCCGGAACTATTGGAAATCGACTGGCTGGTGTATATCAAAAATTTTATAGTAGTTATTCTGCGAACTCCGCATGGATTACAAACGCAATTCATCAACGCATACTACATGGTGACCCAGCGCTGCGGATCTTACGTACAGATGCCAGTTGCAGATCTTCCAATCAAGTAGTTGCAGGATTGGCACCCGGCCAGAATGATGTAAAACAGGCCGAAAATTTACTTATCGCCTCAAACACGATTCTGGCAAGTGCTTCGGCCAAATATCACGCGGGCTTAGAGGTCAAACTTACAACCAACTTTGTGGTTAAGCCTGGCGCGAAATTTCTGGGCTACATTGAGCCATGCAGTGGTAGCGACGAATCTACGGCAAGAAAATCTGAGGAGATTATGCGAGAAATCCTTTCAGAATCAATTGATAAGGGAATTGTAGTCTATCCGAACCCAACAGCCGCGAGTGCCAACATCATTTTAGAAAAAGGTGATGAAGCGACAATTGAGGTTGTCACTACCGATGGAAAAGTGTTACAAACCAAAGTGATTCAGGCTAACAGAGGAATAATAGACCTGACTAATTATTTGCCAGGTACATATCTGTTTCGAATCTCAACTAACGATAAAGTGGTGACTAAAAAAATTATTAAATTTTGAGCAAAGTTACTATCGATTGAATCTGATTGTTAAGTGACCATGAGGTCAAGGATTGGGGGCGACGAACGATCTTTGATCCCATGGTTTAGAAACCGATTCGATTTTCGGATTATGCTGGCGCCAAGATCATTTTTCAACGCAGTTTGATCTACTTTTTGAGTCACTAGGATGATTTTGTATCTGCTCATAACTTCGTTGTATGGTTAAAATATGGAATTCAGTCTCGTCGTGTCGCCCAACATTTTTTGGTCCAAGAAACCCATGATATATAAACCATGATTTAAAATAGTAGTGAGGTCGACCAATCTAACAATGGTATTATGTGTTGATGTTTCCGGAAATAGGCGCTTTTGAAACTAGGATCTGGGATTGTTAATAACAAGAAAAAAGACTAAATTTATGTTGGAGAATGAACCAAACCTGATCTAACTAACTCATTCTGATCGGTCACCAATTCAGTCACCTGCTGAAATTTCAATTGTAAGTATCTGATAGTCAATCGTGTTAATGCATAAATTGTGATTCCAGCGGGATCACGAAAAGCGCACTAAGGTGCGCTTTTTTTTGTTTAAACTGTACTGATAATCAGTGTTTTTTACAAAAAAGCAGTTCATTCGAGATCAAGGTAAACCAAAGAAATCGGTTACCCATTCAGTTACCCATTTGAATTTGTAGATTGGGTAACCGAATTTCCGAAAACAGCTGATGTGTTGTGGTTTTGAGGAAATCAATGTTTCGTTCCGGTAGATCCGGAAAAACGATTTGATAACTTAAAAGTGTGAAGAATGAAAAGCAATCAGAAACTCTCAATTTTGCTTTGGGTTTTTAAAGCCAAGGCAACCAAAGACGGCAAAGCACCCATTTACGCCCGGATTACCATTGAAGGCAGAGACGACGAGATTTCCCTTGGCAGGAAAGTCGATCCACAGTTCTGGGACCATGAGCTTAAGCTGGTGACCGAAGGCGGTATGGAAGCCAAAATCACCAACCAGAAAATCCTGCAAATTAAGTCAGATCTGGAACGTCATTTTATGGTATTGCAAACGCTGCATGTACAGATTACAAGTTCAATGCTCAAAAACGTTTACCTGGGGCTTCCGGTCCATTATGACAAACAATCGAAAAGTGAGCCTGTGGCTATACAAACGCTGGTGCCGATATTTGCAGATTTCATTAAGTCTTTTACAAAGAAAGTTAAGAAAGGTCTGAGATCGGAAGGGACATTACGTCAGTGGAGATCAACCAAAAGAAAGGTTGAATCTTTTATTGTGCACGAATTTAAAAGGAATGATATCAATCTGAGTGAGATCAAATACTCTTTTGCTGAATCTTTTTACGAGTACCTGACCGTGGAAGTAGAGAATCCTCTATCAGAAGTAACAGCGAAGAAACACATCAAGAAGACCAAGCAAATTTTAAAAAAATGTGTCCGCAAAGGTCTGATTGCCAATAACCCGATCCACGATTTTGAATGTGGCGGAGAGCAGGCCGATGTTGTGCCACTCGAGCTCTCTGAGGTCGAAACCATTTATCGTAAACAAATTGATATTCCTCGGCTGGACCAGGTAAGAGATGCCTATATTTTTCAGTGTTTCACTGGTTTTGCCTTTCAGGACCTTTATGGTCTTGCGCCGGATCATATTGTTAAAGTGGGTTTAAATGCAGAAAGATGGCTTATCAAAGACCGCGGTAAGACGGGTGTCAGCGAAATGGTACCGATTTTACCCATCATCGAAGAGTTGATCGCAAAGTACAAAACCGATCCTTATTGCATAATCAATAACCGGTTGATTCCTGTCAATGGTAATGCAAGATACAATGGTTATTTAAAGGAGATCGCAGTATTATGTGGCATTAAAAGAGAGCTCAATACGCATTTAGCCCGGCATACTTTTGCAGATATTATGCTTAACAATGGAGTGCCCTTGGAAGATGTAAGCAAAATGTTGGGTCATAAGTCAATAAGGACCACCCAGCGTTATGCCAAAGTGCGAAAACCAAGGATCAGCCAGAGTATGGCTGCTGGCGTATCGGTATAGAACACACAAACCGAAAAATAAAGGTACTCAGGCTGCTTAAAGAAACATACAGGAACCACAAACGACTTGCCTTAAAAGCAACGCTTATTGCTGCTTCCACAATGCCAATCTAATTTCCAATTGCGCTTAATTTACTTTCGCAGGGTGTCTATTGACCAATGCCATGGTTTGTCTTGGAACAAACCTTGACACAAATAAATACTTTACCTTCTTTTAAAGTCGAATCTATCAGCCTTAAATAGAATAAATAAAAATAAAATTCATTCCCATGGGATAATTGGGGAAGTCTGAACTGTATAGTAGGTGGATGAGATAAATTAATTGATGCAAAAGAAATATACGGATTACGAATTAACTGATTTTCTGGCTGACGAAAATTTTAAAAATTGGGTTAAACAAGGAAAACCGAATAATGGAAAATGGAGCCGATTAACGTCTGAAAACACGGTCAAGGCAGAAATAATTCGGGAGGCCGAAGCGATTATTTTGTTTTTGTCCGAAACGCAGAAATCTCAAACCAATTCGCAGCAAGAGCTTACCTGGCAATTGATTGAAGACCGGATTGCTTTTGAAGGAAATAAGAAGCAACCGTCTTTTGTAAAGAGATTGTATCCGGTGATGGCCCGGTATGCTGCTGTCGTTCTCCTGCTCGTAGCGAGTATTGGGGTTTCTATATGGTTGTATTCGGGTGGGAGAAAGGTTCTGTACCAAACAGGAAATGGCGAACAGCTGACGATAAAATTGCCGGATAAGTCTACGATCGTACTAGGTGCCAATTCGTCGGTGAGCTATTATAGTACTTGGAAAAGGAATAAGACAAGAGAGGTTTGGGTGGACGGAGAGGCTCATTTCGATGTGCAGCACATCAATCGTGATAAAGAAAGAATTTTGGAAAATCACCGTTTTGTGGCGCACGTCAACAATATCCTTGATGTGGAAGTACTGGGTACTGTTTTTAATGTTAAAAACAGAAGAAAACATTTGGAGGTTGAGCTGGTGTCTGGCTCGGTGCAGGTATCTGATGCAACAGCAAATGTGAGGCTAAAACCGGGCGAAATGGTAAGCAGAACTGGCGTTGCCGGGTTTACTAAGGCAGTAATAAATTCAGCGTTAATACACAATTGGAAAGATCGGGAACTGATTATGAATCAGGCAGATATTGGCTCGGTGTTGATGGTTATTGAGGATACTTTTGGCAAACAAATCATGCTCGACGGGTTCAGTTTTTCTGGAAAAAAACTGGATGGCGCCATTCCACTCGCCAACGAACAGGAGACACTAGCGGTACTGAGTGCAATTTTAAATGCAAAAGTGCAGCAAAACGGAAATGTAATCTTATTAAAGTCAGCAACACACTAGTAGAATAGGCATTTAAAATGAAAGAATTTTACGTCAGACTTTTTTTCTGGGTCTTGCTTGTGCATTTGTGTGCAGGAAGTAAAAATGCAGCGGCTCAGTCGGCAGATAGTCAAATTAAAGCGACTTCCCTGGGAGAAGCTTTACGGAAAGTGAGTCACGTATATAGTATAAAGTTCGCTTATGACCATAATCTTGTAAGCGGGGTGAACGTGCGATATGACTTTTCTAAAATAAAGGGGAAACCATTGGATGAAGTGCTTAATTCTCTTTTGATCCCTGTTGGTTTAAAATTCAAGGCAGCCAGCAAGAGTTACTATATCATCACAAAATCGGATGAGGGAAAATCGGTGTCATCAGGAAAGGAACAGCAGATTCCGGAGCCTAAAAAGGTCAATATTTCGATTGTTGTAAAGGGCCGTGTTACAGATAAAAAAACAAAAAAACCGGTCGAATTTGCAACGGTGAGCATTGCTGAGATTGGAGCTTATGTGCTTACAGACGATCAGGGAAATTATTCTTTCCGGAACGTGCCGCAGGGCCGAATGACTGTGAAAGCGCAGAGCTTAACCACTGTTACGAGCGAAAAGGAGGTTGATATCAATCCAAGACAAACGGAGTATCAGCATGACTTTGAGATGGATGAAAATATATTAAGTCTTCGTGAAGTGAAGGTGGTTGCCAGCGAAAGCAAGGCAGGCAGCGCCACTTCGTCAACCATATCCCGTACGGCCATTGAGCACTTGCAGGCAACAAGTCTGGCGGATGTACTGCAATTATTGCCAGGTGCATTGGCGCTGAATCCTGATTTGACGAGCGTCAACAAAGCATCTTTGCGGCAGATCAGCGCTGATAATGTGGGAAGTCTGGGTACAGCCGTCATGATCAACGGTGCTCCGCTTTCCAACAATGCCAATTTGCAGGTGAGCAATACGTCAACAGGCGGTGCCAACGCAGGTTTTGCTACGACAACGGGGGCGGGAATAGATCTGCGGCAGGTGTCAGCCGACAATATTGAATCGATTGAGGTGATCCGGGGAATTCCTTCGGCCGAGTATGGAGATCTTACTTCAGGCGCTATTTTGGTGAAAACCAAAGCAGGGAAGGAACCATTTCAGGTGAAGGCCCGCGTAAATCCCACACTGACGCAGGTATGGTTGGGAAAAGGTTTTGGTTTCGGTGAAAAATATGGGAGTCTCAATGTAGACCTGGATTACACGTATTCGGTTGCTGATCAGCGACTTAATTTTACCGGGTACAATCGTATTACCGGAAGTTTGTTGTATACCAAAAAGTTTTTCCGGGATAAACCACTGGTTACCACCACTGGATTTGCCTATGCTATGAATGTGGATGAACAAAAACAGGATCCGGACGACAGCCGCTATCCGATCAAGCGAAAAGCGCAGGATTATGCGTTTCGTTTCAACACTTCCGGCCGCTGGAACCTGCAAAAGCCGTTTTTAGGGACGCTCAATTATTTGCTTTCTGCCAATTATTCTATCCAAAAGGGCTTTAATCAGGAGCAGGTGAGTTCCTATATTTATCCGCTTAGCTATGCCATGAAAGATACCATGCTGGCCGGGCAATTCGTACCGAGTAACTATGTAAGCAAGCTCTGGATTGAAGGCAAGCCGCTGAATATTTTTGCGAAGATCACCAACAGCTTTTATACGAAAACAGGAATGTTTAGCCATAAAGTACTCATGGGTGCCGAGTGGAAAACAGACGTGAATTCTGGTGCAGGAAAAATGTATGATCTTGCCCGACCGCCACGCATGATGAATGGAAATGGTGCCCGTCCGCGTCCGTATTCAGATATTCCGGCTCTGAATCAGCTGTCTATGTACCTGGAAGATAATATACGAACGGAGATTGTCGGCAGGACACTCGGCATGAATATTGGGCTCCGTTACGACAATGTACAGCCTGAGGGGTTTGTCAAATCAGGATTTGGGAACATCCTGTCTCCGCGAATCAACTTGTCTTATGAGCTCAAACCAGGTCTGGCATTACGTGCTGGGTACGGTATTACAGCCAAGGCGCCCACGTTATTGTATCTGTACCCTCAGAATGCTTACTACGATCTATTAAATTTTAACTTTTATCCTGAAAACCCCTCGGAACGATTGGTGCTTATCTCCACGAGGGTTTTTAATACGGAGAATCCGAACCTGAAAATGGCTAAAAATACCAAAAAGGAAATTGGGTTTGACTGGGCTTTTGTGCCGGGAAAAAGGCTGACCGTGACTGCTTATTACGAACAAACCAAAAATGGCTATGGATTTAGCAATACGGCGGCGAGTACCCAAGTGATGGAGGTAGATAAATACGAAGTAGAAAGTCGGCCGGAAGGAGAGAAGCCCGTTCTTAAACCTGAGCCGGTCAGAACTGAACTCTGGACCGCCAATTACCTGATGCCGGACAATAGCCGTAGGAATGTCAATAGAGGAATTGAGTTTGATTTGAATCTGGGGAGGTTCGATTTTCTGAGAACATCCTTTGTTTTAAATGGTGCCTGGATGAGCTCCCGTTCAACAGCCAACAATCCTTTGTTGATCAAACAAGTAAGCGCCACCGGTGCTGAACCAAGTAAAATAGCCTTGTATCCGGTGGGTGACGGAAGTGAAAAGACCCGCTTTAATACAACGCTAAGGGTGATTCACAACATCCCTGAACTACGGTTTGTGGTAACCATGGCCATTCAAACGATCTGGATTGACAGCCATAAATATGTAGGACAGGATACTCGTCCCGTTGGCTATATGGATGTTACCAAAGGTGGGGAAACGGTATGGCTCACGGAGGAGGAAAGAAATGCCATTACCGAGAGCAATGTGGAATTGTATCGCTATCTGGCGCCTCAGTATTATCTGAAAGAATCCTGGAAACCGTTGTGGCTGGTTAACCTGAAACTGACCAAGGAAATAGGCCGGAATATTGGGTTCTCCTTTTTTGCCAACAATGTTTTTCTCAATCGGCCTTTGGAAGAAAGTACACGTTGGAAAGGAGAATTCACACGTCGTAACCAGGGTCTTTTCTTTGGAACCGAGCTCTATTTGAAGTTTTGAGTATAAACTTTTGAGCTATCGGCCATCGGCGGGGAGGTCCAGGCGATAGCTATTATAATTATAATCAGTCAATTTTTTATTTAAACATACCTTTTAAACAATGAAAAAAATCACATTATTTTTTGCAGCAATGGTTGCCTTGGGAGCCGCTTTTGTAGGCTGTAAAGATAGCGACGGTGTCGGCCCCGTTACCGTTGGGTACCAGATCACGGTGAAGTATCCGGGCGCATATAAGGACAAAGTAGCCGTCAATGCAGAAGTAACCTTAACAAACGCTGTTACGGGTTCAACTACAAAGGTGAGCACGAGCGAAACCGGTGTTGCCAATTTCGTTGATATTTTACCAGGAACATATCAGGTTTCGGTAAAGAAGGATTTGACAGCTGCGGAATCAGTGGTACAAACAGGGATTGAGTCGGAAGTTTATCTGAATGCCGCGCTCATCAACCATACCATTCAGGCATCGGGTGCCACGGAGATACAATTGATCGGCAGCAAAGTAGGTGGTTTGGTCTTCAAAGAGATCTATTTTACCGGATCCCCTGATTTCTACTTTTACGATCAGTTTTATGAGATTTACAACAACTCAACCGACACCTTGTTTGCCGACAGTTTATGTATTGGTGACGTGGCGGGGAATCCCTGGCTCTCATCAGCGTCGAAACCTAGTGGCTTTCAGAATGATAAAGACTATACCTATCTGCAAAATGTATGGATGATTCCCGGTACAGGCAAAAGTGTTCCTGTGGCACCCGGAAAGTCAATTATTGTAGCTGAAACGGGTATAAACCATAAAACTGATCCATTGGGTAATCCTCAGTCGCCAGTAAATCTTGGTAAAGGAACTGCCGATTTTGAAAGCTATGTAGCCACCAGTAACCGGGATATTGACAATCCGGACGTACCCAATCTGGTTCAGATCTATTGGGGGGCGGGCACGCTGTTCGACTGGCTTACACCCGTGGTTGGTCCAAGTATGGTTATTTTCAAACATAAGGCCCCGGCATCTCTGGCACTTGTAACAGAACCTAACAGCACTTCCACCAAAAAGTATGTACAGGTTCCGGTAGCTTCTGTAATCGATGCCGTTGATATTTTAGCCAACGAAGGTGCAGGTGCTTTCAAACGTTTGCCATCTGCTCTTGACGCTGGTTTTAAATATTGCACAGGTACTTACAACAAAGAATCGGTACGTAGAAAAGTAAAAACAACGCTGAACGGAAGACGCGTTTTGCAGGATTCTAATAACAGTACCAATGATTTTGAAGTAATAGCAACACCAACTCCGAAAGGCTGGTAACACACTTTTTTTAACAACCACCCGGTTCAATTGTTTGAATCGGGTGGTTATTTCATACAATGCGAATCAATCTTTTTGTTATCATTCAGTTTTTAATTACCGTGAGTGCGGTGGCTCAGCCCGCAATGAAAAGTGATACGGTAACGGATTTGTCACTGAAATGGCAAAATCTTTCGTTGAAAAATCCATGGTTGTTGACCGCAAATGCAGCGGGGTTAAAAGGCGGTGCTGTCCCTGCGATTGGCACTACGTTTGTTGGTACTTATCAGGAGGTAGGTGATTTCAGGCGTCCGCAGGAAGCATCTTCCAAAAGCTATTATACCTTTCATTCTGAGCGCTATCAGCCCGTAAAAAAGGGTGTTTTTTATGGGAGTTTTCGATTTGAACAACAAAAGGAAAATGGCATTCATTGGAATGATTTGCTGGATCCATATCGGGGAACACCGTACATACTGGCCGATTCACTGGGCGGTGACTGGAAGAAACAGGTTTATAAATTGAACCTGAAAGCGGCTTCTGCCCAAATTGCAGACCGACTTGCGTTGGGTGCCGGGTTGGTATACAATCTTTCGACAGGAGCGCGTCAGAACGATCCGCGTCCGCTCAATTATGTGAACGAGCTCGATTTCAAGCCATCATTATTATTTGAAATTAACAAAAAGCATTCTGCCGGACTTACCGGAACGTATGGTTTTTACAAGGAAGAAGTAAGTCTGATGAACAATAAGAGCGAATTACTGCAAAAGGTCTTTAAACTAAAAGGCCTTGCCGTGCACGATGCGCCAGCATTATTTTCTAACTCTTTCACCAGACTTTATGACGGCAAGAAAAAGGGTGCTGACGTCCAGTATGCCTGGTCACAATCCGGAAGTTCGGATTTAAAATGGCTTACCTCGCTTGGGTGGGAAGACTATTCCGAAGATGTTCGTGATGGTGTTACCAAGCCAACCAATGGGGGGAAATTCAACCAAACTACCTATCATTTAACGAGTACATTGCAGCGTTCCAATTCCGGGTGGATGCAGCAATTACAAATCTCATTCCTGAAAAAGGAGGGAAAAGGAAGGGAATATCACCAAACGTATGATCCGGTTTCTACCGTGTGGATTACCACATTTGAGGCCATTTTTTATACTTCGGAAGCTACCCGGGCCGATATATCGTGGGAATTGGTAAAGCAGGCTGAATATGATGGATTCAATTGGAAAGTAAAAGCATCGGCTGGCTACAACAAATACGGTGCTCAGTACCTATACACAGCTCCCGTTTCTCAGAATTTGGAAACCGCAAATATGCGTTTGGACGGACAGAAAGCCTGGTCTTTGAAATCCCGTAATAGTATTCTTTTATCCATTAATGCGGGATATCAGTTTCCATTGACTAACGGACTGGACTATACATTGAAACAAGGATCTGCCAATCAGGCGATCAACAAAATATTACTGCCCGATCATGCCTATCTGGCTGCTTCTGCCGTGAAGGCGGGGCTTGCTATACAGTATACATTTGCTTCAAACAAGCCTGATGCAAAGTTTCATAATCAGTTTTATATAAAGGGATCAGGGGAGATAGCGGCAATTCAAAAGAGTGAAACTGCTTATAAACAAACGGGTAACCGACAAAATTTCGCGCTCACGATTGGCGCATTTTATTGATTTAATACAAATGAAAAAATACATTATTTCGCTCGTTTTCTTGTTGTTTTGTATGGAGTCCAGGGCTCAAATGGCTATACAAGCTCCTGTAAAACGTCATGCTTCGGCCGTTGCCATAATCATTGATCAGGAAACCTACCAGCAAGTTGAAAAGGAAGTGCTTGCTTACAGGGATATGCTGGAAACCAAGGAAAATTTATCGGCCTACATTGTGAGTTCGCAATGGCAAAAACCGGAAGAGGTGCAAGCTGTTATCAAAAAAATTGCCGGGCAAAATATTCCTCTTGAAGGTACTGTTTTGATTGGGAAAATACCGGTTGCACTCATCCGGAAAGCGCAGCATCTGGCTACTGCTTTCAAAATGGATGAAGTGGCCTACCCCTTCGAGGAATCGTCCATTGCATCGGATCGCTTTTACGATGATTTTGATCTGTCTTTCCGGTTTATGAAACAGGACGAAAAACAGCCACTCTGGTATTATTATGAGCTGAAAGAAAACTCGTCACAGATTATTCGCTCCGATATTTATTCCGCCCGTATCATGTCTCATGAAAAGGGTGTAAAACAGTATCAGGAGATCGCTGCATTTCTTAAAAAAGCGGTGGAGGCCAGAAATGAGAGAAATCCGCTGGATAAACTGCTGTCGTTTGCTGGCCATGGGTATGTGTCAGAGTCTCTTACGGCCTGGGTTGATGACCGTTCGCTCCTTAACGAAATATTTCCAAAAGCGTTTGTGAAGCCATCCAACAACCGGTTTTTGAACCATCGGATGGAGAACAATATCAAATTTACATTGTTCAGTGAATTACAGCGTCCAGGCCTGGATCTGGCGTTAATTTCGACGCATGGAGATACAGACAAACAATACATCAATGGGAATGAGGTAGCGACTGGTTTCCGTTCCTCCTATGAAAACGTTCGTTTTTCACTTCGTAATACCTTACGTGACGGTGTTGCCAAAGGTAAAAAAAAGGAGGATATTCTTAAAGACTATACCACGAAGTATGGCGTTCCGGAAGCCTGGTTTGAAGGGATATTAGGGAATGATTCGTTGCAAAGAGTGGACTCCGTTCGGTTGGCCAATGTGGATATTGTTCCTTCGGAAATTGTCGATCTGTCACCTCAGACGCGGCTTTTGCTGTTGGATGCCTGCTACAACGGGTCGTTTCATCAGGCAGGAAATGTGGCCGGAGCTTATCTGTTCAGTAAAGGAAATACACTTGCCGTGAACGGTAATTCTGTCAGTGTTTTGCAGGATAAATGGCTATTGGAACATGCCGGTCTTTTGGACAGTGGCGTACGGATAGGAAACTGGAATAAACTGATTAATACTTTGGAATCGCACTTGATAGGCGACCCCACTTATCATTTTGCGTCGGGCGAAAGTCGTGTAGATGTAAACAAATTGCTGATTCCCGGAAGAACATCTGCGGAGAAATGGGCAGGCTTATTAAAGGAGAAGAATCCGGGTTTGCAGTCACTGGCACTCACCATGCTGGCGGAATCTCATTATCCTGAGATGAATGAAATTTTACTCAATTCCTTCCTTTCCTCTCCGTACAGAAGTGTGCGCATGCAATGCCTGATTTTGCTTTCCCGTGCGGATTCTGAACAATATAAAACAGCGCTGGAAATGGCGATGCATGATGAATATGAATTGGTGAGGCGGAAGGCAGCGACCTGGATGGGCTATTCGGGAGACAACCGGTTTATTTCCACTTTGGTGGCCGCGGCCATCAGTCAGCCTAACGACGACCGAGTGATGTTCAATCTCAATATGTCGCTTAGCTTGATGGATTGGGATAAAATTTCGGAAATTATTAAGGAACAGGTTGGTACAGACAACCACTTTTTTAATAAGGAAGAAAAACTCCAGACCTGGCTGCACAAGATAAAAGGAAACAAAGCTTTTGCGGAAAGTTATTTCAAACATGTTAAAAACAAAGAGGACAAGACTGAAAAGAGAATTCAGAACGCCAGAATTTACAGGAATTATTACTACCACACCTTTGTGCCGGAGCTGGTTGCTATGGCGGAGGATCAGTCGGAGGATGTTTTATTTAGAAAAGGACTTCTTGAAGCGCTGGGCTGGTTTTCGATTTCATATAAAAAAAGCGAAATTATGGCAGCTTGCACGCGTATCATCAACGACAAAACCAACGATGAAGCCGTTGTTCTTGAAGCCTCACAAACTTTGCTGCGCCTTCAACAGTGGAGATTACCATGACGGCAGTCGGCTAGGGCCTTGACTGTCAGGTTAAGTAACTATTTTTTTGCGCAAACAAGCTCGTGCTTTGGCGATCGGTCAGGCGGTAGAAGATCGGAAAATGAATTTATATTATTGAAAATGAGCATGTTATAAGTATGTCCATAACAACCGGGTAGCGATGTTTTAGCTGGGTGGCCGATTGCCGTTAGCCGACCACCGATAGCCACTTATTTATTTACGTTTTAATCAAAGTCACATGAAAAGGAATTTAGTATTATCAGGATTAGTAGCACTGTTTACTGGAAGCAGCGAGCTTATTGCACAAGATATTTTACCAGCGGAATTACAGATAAAAATGGCCTTGCAGGCAGCACCGGCTGACAAAAAGGACAGCGCCATGGTTTATGGATATTCCAGTGCAGGGCAATTCGTGATCCTAAGAAAAGGACTGAACGATATGGTGTGCCTGGCCGACAATCCTAAACAAAAGGGGGTTTATATCAATTGTTATTTCAAGGAGCTGGAACCTTTTATGGCGAGAGGAAGAGAATTGAATGCGGAACGAAAAACGTATAAACAGAAGATGGACACCCGCGAACTCGATGTTAAAAACGGAAAGGTATTGATGCCCAAACAGCCAACCACACTGTTTGCTTACTGGGGAAGTGACGAGGCATTGAATACGGAAACCGGAGAATTGAAAGATGCTCAGCGGCGCTATGTTGTATACATCCCGTTTGCTACTTCCAAAACCACCGGTTTACCCAACAAGCCGGATGTGCCCGGGATGCCCTGGATCATGGATGAAGGCACGCACAAAGCGCATATCATGATCAATCCGGCAAACATGCTTCATAAGCACTGAGGTAAATAACGAGTTCTTTTGCCATCGGCAGTCGGCTGGGCGCCCCCGGCTGTCAGGCCAACTCCGGTAACGGTGTTTTGGCCGATTGCCGACAGCCCTACAATATAGTTTGTGATAAATTTTATAGCATCCTTAAAATGAAAAAAAGATATTATTTGGCTCTGTGCGGTATGACGCTTTCCGTGGCGTCTGTTGCACAGAAAATAGAGGAACCTGTTTCTACGGGTTATAAGACTTCCTTTGCGATTGTTGTAGATGACATCACTTATGAAAAGGCTCAAAAGGAGATCCAGGATTATCGTGCTTCCCTTGAAAAACGCGGCCTGGGTACCTACATCGTAAGCCATAAATGGAAAAATCCTGATGAGATAAAAGCCATCCTGCAAAATTTGCATCATAGAAAGCCACGGCTCGAAGGCGTGGTGCTTGTCGGGGATATTCCTATTCCGATGATTCGGGATGCACAACACCTTACATCGGTTTTCAAAATGGATCAGCGTATCGCCTGGCAAAAATCTTCGGTACCGTCCGATCGGTTTTACGACGATTTCGATCTCAAATTTAATTTTCTAAAACAGGATTCCCTTAAAACCAACCTGTTTTATTACAGCCTCAATTCGGCATCTCCGCAGGAGATCATCATGGATATTTATTCGGCACGGATTAAGCCTCCGGCAATCGCCGGAAAGGACCAGTATCAGCAGATTAAGGATTATCTGGTAAAGGCAGTTGCACAAAGCAAGCAACATGTAAAGTTGGATAATGCCCTGTTTTTTAGCGGATATGGTTATCATTCCGAATCTTTGAATGCTCTGGGTGGAGAGCACATTGCTCTTAAAGAACAGTTTCCGGGGCTATTCAGACCGGGTAGTGTTACCAAGTTTATGAATTTCAGAATGGCCCGGTTTATGAAATTTCCGTTGCTGTCGGAATTGAATCGCGAGGACCTGGATCTTGCCGTTTTTCATGGGCATGGAGATGACGAAACCCAGCTGATCAACGGTTATCCCTATGCGAGTAATCCTCAGCCTTCCATCGACAATGTGAAGCTGTACTTGCGAAGCAAGGTACAAGCGGCAGATAAAAAGAAACAAAATGTGCAGGAATTAAAACAAGGGTTTGTAGAAAAATGGGGTGTTCCTATGGCCTGGATGGAGGATGCCTTGGTGGATTCGGTGCTGGTGGCCGATTCCTTGTTTAATGCAAGCAGGGATATAAGCATTGCGGATATAAAGGCCACAAGACCAAATACAAGATTTATGATGATGGATGCCTGCGACAATGGTTCCTTTGAAGAAGAGGATTACATAGCGGGTCACTACGTGTTTGGAAGCGGAAAAAATGTGTTGGTCATGGCCAATAGTGTTGGCGTTTTGCAGGATCAATGGGCTACTGAAATGCTGGGACTGGTACAGTACGGGGTACGTTTCGGTAACTGGCTCAAAGAAGTAGCCTACCTGGAGACCCATTTATTCGGAGATCCGGCCTTCACTTTTGAAGGAAATCAGGGCGCTGATCTGAATAATATGATGGTAAATGAAGCAGAGCGCGCTGCTACCTGGGAAAAGTTATTGTCTCATAAAAGTCCGGATGTGCAGTCACTTGCTTTGGCGCATCTTTACAGGATCAGAGGAAATGTAGTGTCAGGGTTGCTGAAAGAGACCTATTTTAGTTCGGATTATGGAACAACCCGGTTGGAATGCCTGAAATTATTGAACAAACAGAATAATACTGATTATCAAACGGTTTTGGCGGCGGCAGTGAATGACCCTTATGAACTGATAAGGAGATTGGCGGTAACGATGATAGGCCATTCGGGTGACGACAAGCTGGTGCCGACCCTGGTAAGTGCGATGCTCAGTGAGGTCAAATCAGAAAGAGTTTCGTATAATATCAGGAGTTCATTGGACAAAATGAATGGGGATGTAGTGATAGCTGAGACCAACAGACAAATTAAAGAAACTCCTTACCTGACCGACGGGAACGAAATCCGGGAAAGTGTAACGACTTCGGCAAACAATACGAAGCGCAAACTTGAAAAGGACTATGGAAGCGAGGCTTTTGCTAAGAAAACGGACAAGGAGAAAATGGCAAATTTAGGAACCCTTCGTGCCTATAATTACAATGCGGTAGTGCCCGAGATAGTGAAAATAACAGCCGACAAAAAGGAAAGTCTGGCAGTGCGGATGGTTGCACTTGAAGCCCTTAGTTGGTTTAAATACGCATATAATTCTTCTCTTGTAAAGGATTTGTGTGATACGTTATTGAAGGAAAGGGATAATGATCCAGCTTTAACAGAGCAAGCACTTAAAACGCAAAAAATCATCAATTCGGTTAACAGTGTTTCCTCCGTTTCAGCAAGTAAGGATCTGTGAAAAGGATAGGTAATGAGTTATTTATTTTTAATTAGTATAAATAATATTAAATTTGAATAATTAACTGCCTATCTGCAGTTAGGGTTGAAGATTTTTATGGAAGATATAGATAACCGGTGGGCTTTATTGAAAGCCGGAGATAAGGAAAGTTTTGAGTTTGTATACAATCAGTATTATGCTGATCTGGTGAGTTATGCTGGCAGATTTGGGAATGATCCCAATTTTACTGATGAATGCATTCAGGATCTTTTTGTGAAAATCTGGCAAAACAGAGCAGGACTGGGTTACCCGGATTCGATCAAGTTTTATCTTTTCAAAGCGTTAAAACATATTGTCTACAACAAAAAAAATGTCAGTAGTAAGGAAGTACATATCGGTTTACTGGCCGATTTTTCCGACTTCGATATTTCGAGCCAGGAAACAACTGAACATGCACTGGCCGAGGAAGTCAGCAGATTATTGACCAGTTTGACGGATCGCCAGCGAGAAGCCATTTATTTATTTTATTATCAGGATTTCGGCTACAAAGAAATAGCCGAAATCCTTCATATTAACGTCAGTGGAGCCTATAAGCTGATTTACCGAGCACTGGATGTACTTAAATCCGGGGTTAGTTTGAAGTAGGATATTAATGATGGGATAAGGGACTCACTAAGAGGCTTGAAACGCTGTTCCCTTTATCAATCAATAATTGACATATTTGTAGGGTAAGATTTTTGATAACTATCAATATTTCATATTGGTTACATACTCCTGGTGTGATGTTTACATTGAAAATTATAATTTGTGGACTGTCAGCCATACTTTGGAAAGACCCGTCTTTAGTAATGTTCGCACACAGGCTATTTCGCTAGGGTGATTACATCAAATGATAAGTTGCGCTAAGAGTGTGAATAAAAAGTCATCATTTCTAGCAGCTTTCTTTCTTTTTCTCCTGAGGCTCATTTTTGATGGTTCTCTCTGTAATAATGTAAGGGCGGTTTTTCTTATCGTTGTCAGGTTTCTTGGTGCATGATCTTTCCAGCAAGTGCATTTGTCCTCATGGAAAGCCATGTCTAAGTGCCACGGGGCCGGCGGTGTTGCTGGTTTTCTATCCCCCAATGATTCCTGACATATTCGCCCATTTCCTGGGTCGACTTTCCCGTTAAAGAGCTGATAACGTATCTTTTATCAAACTGTACCTTCCCATTTATCCATCTTGTCGAGGCCATACATACAACAATTAAAAACAGAAGTCAATGCTTGGCAAAATCATCGAAGTAACAAAGAGAGTACCATAAACTGGAAGTTAAAAAAAGAAGATGCAAGAATAAAATTAAAGAAGTTGTACCCGTCAATTTAGCATTAACTTAACACTAGGTATGCAATGCAGGCGGAGCTTGTTGGTCTTGGATAGGTGCAGGTGATACCGGTTTCGTCTGTTCCTTTACAGGGCGGGATTGTTTAGGATCCAATCAACGGAACCGGGATTTTTTTGCATAAAAAATATTCCTTTATAAAACTTAATGTGTTGTTTGCTAGTGCTTTGCGTGTGAGACGCGTTTTTGCACCTTCAATAAATAGGCTGTATGTCTGTTTATTTTAAAAATAATTGTGACCTGGGTTATGTTTCCGCGTCTGTTTAAAGAACCCGATTACACACCATTAAAAATAATTTAAGTACTCAACACACACTATACTTAACATACATTTGAAACTAATTTACCCTCTCCGTAAAACAGGATTGGCGGTGAAACTTTACCGCTGCTTTTTAGAAAAAGAACGCTTGTCTGCGCTGCGAAAACTTGGCAGTCTGGCTGTGCTCATTTTTATAGTTTTTTCCTGCAAAGAACCCGGCGAAGTTTCCGGCCTTAAACAAATCATTTCGTTTGCTCTTCCCAAAGTAAAAACCGTCAGCGTTTCCATTGACGAGACCTCAGGGGTAATCAGTGTGGTCGTCCCTTATGGTACGATATTAACCGATCTGAACCCGGAAGTATCCATTAGCCCGGAGGCGTCGATCGTTCCGCTGGCCTCTGTCGCGCAGGATTTTACAAAACAGGTATATTACACAGTAACGGCTTCGGACGGTTCCAGGAAAGTTTATACGATATCCGTAACTTCCCAGAAACAAGGAGCCGCGCTGATCACAGGTTTTTCCAGAGATACCGTCCGCGCAGGCGAAACACTGCTCGTTTCAGGCAAAGACTTCGGCAGTTTTGGAGCGGGTATTCAGGTGGTGTTCAAAAACGCTTCGGGTACCGAAATTTCCATTCCATCCAAACTGCTCGATTCTACCCGGTTAGGTCTGGTCATTCCGGCGGCAACGAATCCTGATTCCTATTTCATTAAAGTCATTAAAAATAAAATAGAAACGGTTTCGGCAAAAACGCTTCTGGTGAAAATTCCGCCGCCTGACATCACTTCTGTTAAGTTTAAAAACATTTTGCAGGGGGATAGTATTCACATCACGGGCAATTTTATTGTGCCAGCCCGTTATGATTATCGTCTGGAACTTCGCACCGATCAGCTGCGATTTCCCCTGGATCCCGCCAAAAAAGAAAACGGAAAATTATCTTTCCTCACGGATGCCAAACTTCCGGCGGGATCATATTCCCTGTATCTGTTGAACGTGCGTGAGCAGATCACAAGCATACCCGCAGTAGAAAATATCCGGATTTACGACAATCAGCTGCCATTTATCAAAGGTATTGCCGATGCAAAAACCGCTTACAAACCGGGAGAGACGGTCCGGCTGTATGCCGATAAATTTGAAAAACTGACGACACGTTTTTATCAGGTCGAATTGTCGGGCAATGGCGTGAAATATAATCAGAACGGCATTTATTCACAGGCCGATAAGCGGTTGTCGATCGTGTTGCCAGCGGATATGAAGGCGTCCCGATACACGGTCAAAGTAATTTTTCTGACGGACTCAGCGGGTGAGGTTTATAACCTGGACCTGGACGATACCCTAACAATTACAGAATAACATACACTCTTTATGAAACGAATCTGCGGTGGATTACTGCGTCTTCCTGTTTTTATTTTTCTTATTTCCGGATTTTTTGTGAACAAAACCTGGGCTCAGAACAAATTGTTCATGAACCCGATCAAATACACAGACCGGCAGCTGGAAGTATATGGCTCTCCGTGCAGTGATCCCGCCCAGATCCATCTTTTTATTAATAATGTTCCGGTCAATCCTGCACAGCTCACCACCAAGTTTATTGTCGGTGGTTATTGGGCTTTTGAGATGGATTTTGGGCTCATGAAACCCGGGGACGTATTTAAAACTACCGATGACTGTGGCGGGGTACCTTATCAGCAAACGGTCAAGGACGACTATGTGTACGTAGAAGTGCCCCGCGTGGATACGCCCGGTGGAGCAGCCACCGCAGGGAATGGAATCGGCCCGGATGATCAGTATCCGCCATATGCCAAGTTAAGTACCGCGGTTTCCGTCGGAAAGTGTTCGCCCGTTCATATTGATTCCCACGGCCTTGTGAGTTATTATGTTTTCAGTCCGCAAACCGGTGGTACTTTTTTGTTAAATGGTTCTCCTTTAACGAATGGCGCCACGGCCATCAATCCGGGCGGTTATGAAATCAATTTCAATGGTTACCAGGGTACGCCCGTTTACAGCATCAACGCCAACGGTTCCATAACCGCCAACACGGCTGTGAAACTGGAAAGTAAAACGCATTATTCCGGCCAGGTCCCAATCTCGCTGGAATACCGTCACGACGGCGGCGTAGTTGGAGGGGATTTATCATTCGGGTTTAAAGCCATGTCGATACGGCAGGTTAAAAACAACAGTTTTAACATCGAAAAAGCATCGCTGGGCGGTAATTTCAATACGGTTACTTATACTTCAAACCCAAATTCAAAATTTAAAATTACTTACGACGGTGTTTATTACCGGGCCTATATGGACAACGTATTGGTGGATGAACTGCGCCGTTTTGTAGAATACGGAACATCCAGCGGTACGCTTACGCCCGGTTCGAGCGCAGGGCTTGATTACAGTACACCGGTAACCTGGAGTGGTATGCAATCGGGGCCTCAATGGGTCAGTGTGCTGATTGACGGGGTTTTGTATACCCGCCAGCAGTTTCAGGTGGCGCAGGATATCACGATCAATCCGGTTGTGAGTAACATCGCATGCAGCGGGAGCAGTTCGGGTGGTATTACCGTCAATGCCACGGGAGGAATTGCGCCTTTACAATATGCACTGAATTCAGGGGCTTATGTTTCAGGCAATGTTTTTTCCAATCTTGCAGCAGGAAATTATGTGATCAAAGTACGGGATGCCTCCGGTTGTACGGCCACCCGAAATGTTACCGTTGGTTCTTCCGTGGCCTTGCAGGTTTCGGTGGCAGCCAAAACAGATGAAAGCTGTTCGGCCACAGCCAATGGCTCTCTGACCGTTCAGGCTTCGGGTGGCGCTTCGCCTTATCTGTATTCCAAAGACGGAACGACTTATGTAACCTCCAACGTTTTCGCGGGCCTGGCCTCAGGCATTTATACTTTTTCAGTAAAAGATAACAACGGTTGTATCGGTACGGTTACTGATACGATAAAAACGACGAGCAAATTACTCGCGACCATTGCTAGTCAGCAGCATGTCAGCTGTTTCGGGGGTAATACCGGATCAATAACCATTGGAACTGCGGGATCAGTCGTAAGCGGAAGCTTACTGTTTTCCATTGATAACGGAGTAACCTTTCAGGCCTCTAACATTTTTACAAATCTGACTGCCAATACCTATAAGGTTATCGTAAAAGACAATACATGCGCCATTTCGGTTAATGCCACGATCACCCAGCCGGGAGATCTCACCATTGCTGCCGTTTTAAAACAGGCGGTGTCCTGTAACGGATTAAGCGATGGTATGCTGGAAGCAACGGCGAGTTCGGGAACGGCGCCTTATCAGTTTTCCATCAATGGAACGCAGTATGTATCGTCGGGGATTTTCGGTGGCCTTGCTTTGGGCAATTATAAAATTTGGGTAAAAGATGCCGCCGGCTGTGTTAAAGAATCTGCTGTGGTGCCGGTATTACAGCCCGATGCGGTCTCCGTTTCTATTTTGAATAAAACCGATGTTTCCTGTTTTGCAGGCTCAAATGGTGCTTTGACGGCAACCGGACTGGGAGGCACATTCCCGTATCAATTTTCCAAAGATGGCGTAAATTTTCAGCCGTCACCCACTTTTTCGTCGCTTGCTTCGGGTAATCAACTGATCACCATCAAAGATGCAAATGGTTGTAAGGCGACGGTTAAAGGCGATATTTTGCAACCAACCGATATTACAATTAGTGCGGTTAACAGTATAACAGTGAGTTGTTTTGCCGGAACTAATGGGCAGATCAAAGCAACCGGATCGGGTGGAACGGGGATTTTAAAGTATGCCATCAATGGAACTGATTTTACAGCCCAGACTATTTTTGACGGCCTTTCCGCTGGCAATTATCAGGTCACCGCACAGGATGTGAACGGCTGTAAAAGGGTGTCGGCAATTACAAGCGTAACGCAGCCAACACAGATTGTACCAACGTTCACGAAGTCTGACGTAAAATGTTTTGGAGCAGCGGATGGTTTGGTGACGGTTGCTGCAACGGGCGGGACAGGCGCTTACACTTATTCAAAAGACGGGACAAACTACCAGACTGCCGGTCTGTTTCAGTCTTTACCGGCCGGAAACATTACCTTTTATGTGAAGGACGCCAATAACTGTGTCCGCACGGTGGACGTAACCATGGGCCAGCCGAGTGCGCTTGCTGCCACTGTCTCAGCTTCCCAACAGGTATTGTGTTATAATGGAAAGAGTGGGATTATTCAGGCTGCGGCTTCGGACGGAACAGCGCCTTACCAATATTCAATCAACGGAACGACGTATCAGTCATCCGCGACTTTTGCGTCACTTCCGATCGGTACCTATAAAGTATGGGTGAAAGATGCTAACGGATGTGTGAAAGAAACGGATGGTATCACGTTGACACAACCTACGGAATTGGTCGCATCGATCGCTTCGCAAACCGCCGTAAAATGTTTTGCAGGCAGTGACGGATCGGTGCAGCTTGCTGCAACAGGTGGTGTGTCGCCTTACAGTTACGCCCGGGACTCGGTGAATTTTCAGGCATCACCTTCGTTTTCAGGTTTGCCCGGTGCTGCCATCCGTTTCGTGATCAGAGATGGAAATGGCTGTACAAAGCCAGTGACTGCGCAGGTAACCCAGCCGGCTCAGGCTTACACAATTACCCTGGCCTCGCAAACAAACCTGAGCTGCTACAACGCTAACATTGGGCGGATTGAAGTAAAAAATAACGGAGGAACAGCGCCGTATCAGGTTTCCGTTGATAACGCCAAATTCCAGACTTCGGAAGTTTTTAGTAACCTGTCTGCCGGAACGTATACCGCGTATGGTCAGGATGCAAATAATTGCAAGTTTACGTTAACAGGTATAAATTTATCGCAGCCTACGGACATTGTGGTTTCGTTGATCAGCAAAAAAGATGTTGACTGCGAATATTACCAAAAAGGAGAAGCGCTGGTGTCTGCCAGCGGATCAACAGGAAATTTTTCTTATGCTCTGGGTGGCTTTGATTTCAAATTCAATGCTATTGGCGCTGTGACCAATACGACCGGTTTCTTTGATAATCTGAAAGCCGGGGATTATACGGTAACAGCCCGTGACCAGTCGGGTTGTACCAAAGAATTTCCGGTAACTATTATCCCAAAAAACACAAACATCCGCTACGATGTAAGTAAAACGCTGCCTTCTAATTGCAACAGTCAGGATGGAACGATCAGCATCATCAACACGTCGGGTGGGAAGCAACCCTATCAATACAGCATCAGTTCGCAAAACAGTTTCGGAAGTAACGCTACTTTTGGCGGACTTTTAAACGGAACCTACATCGTAACCGTTGCGGATGAGCTTTGTTCTTATAAAAAAGAAGTGGATCTGACCGTGCCGGGCAGTATCAAAGCATCCTATACCATTGATCCGATTAGTTGCAGCACGCCCGTCGCCAATCTGAACGTGAATGCCATCAGTGGAGGGAATGGCGGATATCAGCTTTCGTTAAACGGAGCTCCGTTGAGCGCATCCCGGAGTTTTGCCAATCTTCATCCGAATGTATATAACATGCTGGTTCAGGATAACCCGCTATCGTGCAAGACCGTTTTGGGTATCGAAATCAAGGAACAAAACCGTGCGGATTTGCAGATTGTCTCCAAACAGGACGTACTGTGTTACGGTGGAAGCAGTGGGGCGATCAATATCAAGGGAGACAACAATGTAGGCCCCTTCAGTTATGCCATCAACAACGGCCCTTTTGGCAGCGATGGCACTTTCGCCGGTCTTTCCATCGGCACCTACCGCTTATATGCCAAAAACCGGATGGGCTGTGTAGATAGTCTTCGGGTGACTTTGGTGCAGCCGACGCAACTCAGCAGCAGTTTTACCAAAACCGATAACAGCTGTAATGGTGACAATACCGGAGCACTGGAATTGCTGGGAACCGGTGGAACGCCGGCATACAGTTATTCGATCGACGGGGCAAATTATGTTTCGACGGGCAAATTTACTTCACTAACCGCCAATACGTATAGCGTTTATGTTAAGGATGCAAACGGTTGTATCAGCGCGCAAAATGTGCCAGTTGTTCAACCCGATTTGTTGACGATCACGCCGGTTTATCAGGATACGATACGCTGTTTTGGGGAAGCAAATGGCGTGGTCAATATCGTTGCGGGAGGCGGGACACCTTCCTATGTTTATTCGATGAACGGGACAGATTATTTCCCGGATGCAAGTTTTAAAAACCTTTCCGTTGGTACCTATAAATTTTACGCCCGTGATGTAAAGGGTTGTTTGAAAACCAGCGAACTCAGCATTGCACAGCCAGCGCTTTTGGAACTGGGGTTGGTATCTCAGACAGATCCGTTGTGTTTTGAAGGCAAAGATGGCAGTATTCAGGTGGCTGCGAAAGGAGGGAATGCCGGTTATGTTTACACGCTTGATAATGCGGTCAGCCAGCCGGCTAGCCTTTTTCAGGGACTGACGCAATCGGTTTATTCCATCACAGTCAAAGACCGTAAAGGATGCAGTGCGAGTATGAAAACGGTCGAGTTGCAATGGCCGTCGAAAATCCAGTCGAAATATGCCACGGTCATGCCGGCCTGTTTTGGAGAATCAAGCGGGACAATTACCGTGGAAGTAAGCGGGGGAAGTCCGGGATATCAGGCGCTTTTCAACGGACAAAACTTTAACACCGTGAATAATCTGTTCACTTTTGCCAATGTAAAATCACAAACTTATCCGATTGAAATAAAAGACCAGCACGGTTGCATCGACAAACTGGATGTGCTGTTATCGCAGCCAACGGCGCTGGTAAGCAAAATAACTATTACCAATAACAATTGTTATGGTGATAAAACCGGTAAACTGGAAGTATCTGCGGAGGGTGCAACGCCGTCTTATCTGTATGCTCTAAATGGCGGGGCTTATGCTGACAATGGCACGTTTGCCGACCTGACTGCCAGTGCCTACACGGTCCGCGTCAAAGATGCAAAGGGCTGTGTGCTGACAAAAGAAGTGGAGGTTATTCAGCCAACGGCGGTGAGACTGCTGGCTGTGAATCAGGATACAGTACGTTGTTACGGTGAGAAAAACGGTAGTATCCGAATTATGGCCAGCGGCGGGACTCCCGGTTATGTCTACTCTCAGGACGGAACACAGTTTTATTCCGACAGCACCTTTAAAAACCTGGCGGCGGGAGCTTACAAATTCTGGGTAAAGGATACCAAGGCGTGTTTGCAGACGACATCGTTAAGTATTACCCAGCCAGCCATTCTGGATTTAAGTTTGACAGGTAAGACAGACCCGCTTTGCGCAGGGGAACAAAACGGGCGTATCACACTGGCTGCAACAGGTGGAAACGGCACATATACGTATTGGAAAGATAATGTAACGCAGCAAAAGAACGGCACATTCGAAGGATTAACGCAGGCAGAATACACCTTCAAAGTGGTGGATCACAGGGGGTGTGAGGACACCGTTACCCGTGTAAAACTGGTTTGGCCAAAATCGCTTTTAAGTCAGGTGAGCTGGAAGGGGCCTGTTTGTGATGGTGATCATAACGGAAGCATTTCCATGAAACTGGCTGGTGGAATTGCGCCGTACACGGTTAGCGCACCTCAAAATGCGGGAGCAGCTGTTAACACCGGGGATGTCTGGGATTTCAAAAACCTGTCTGCTGGTAAATATATATTAAATGCACGGGACGCGAACGGCTGTCTGTCGGTTTCTTCGGTCAACGTGCCGGCGCCGGAAAAATTCAATGCCATCAGTTTTCCGGTCACAGAGGCGGTTTGCAAGGGCCAGGAAATTGTGCTGGATGCAGGGAATCCCGGCAAATTTGTTACCTGGTATTATAAGGAACAGGTTATTGCCGAAGCTAAAAATCAGCAAAGCTTCAATGCCGTGGAGCCTGGCATGTATAAGGTGGTCGTAACCAATGAAACGGGCTGTTCTGTAAGTCGGGAGTATAGGCTTGAAAACAATAGCAACGCTTTAAAAGCTGATTTTCTGATGACGGTTCAGGCTTTTGTCGGAGATACGGTGAAGGTGCTGGATATTTCAAAACCTGCACCGGATGAGATCATCTGGGAGCTGCCGGCACAAGCCCAGACGATATTGAACGAGATCACAAAACTGTCGTTTGCCGTGATCGAAAAAGGGGAATATCCGATTAAGATGACTGCCAGAAAAGGCGATTGTATCAATACGAAAATCAGGACCATCAAGATTTTTGACAAGGAAGATATCGATCAGACGGATTCGCTGCTTCATTATCAGGAAATCAATATCGTGCAGGAAATGCTCGTATATCCCAACCCGAATTTCGGCAAGTTCACCGTGTCGGTAAAACTGGCCAAGGTCAGTGATGTGATGTTATCCATCTCGAATTCGAGCACAAACACGCCGGTTTTGAAACAGGAAAAGAAAGGGGAGAAGGCGTACACTTTTGAAATAAGCCTCAGAGATTTTATGCAGGATACCTATGTGGTCACCATTCAAGCGGGCAAGTCGGTACTGTTTAAAAGGGTACTGATGATGAATTGAACATTAGCGGTTGGCTATTAGTTGTTGGCGGTTGCACGGAGGCGGTGCGACTGCCCCAGTCTAAATTTTCTCTTTTAAAAAAATGAATTATGGCTAAAATTATACATGTGCTCATACTGCTTTTGCTGATTTCTTCGGTAGGCGATCCTGTGGTTTGTTGGGCGCAGGATAGTTCGCCGCTGAGCCTGGAAAAACTCGGTGAACTAAAAAATATTTCGGTAAAAAACGAGCTGAAAAAGGGAATCAAAGTTTCAGGGATGGCTGGGGCTAACTTCGTATACTACCATGCGGCTGGTATTACCGACCGCAGAAGTATTCCGTTTAATACGCTTTTTACGGGTAATCTGAATGTTGATCTTTTTGGCAAAATTAAAATGCCTGTCAGTTTCAGTTTGTCGAATCAGAACATAAACTGGTCACATCCGTTTGACCGGAAGTACCAGTTTATGCAGCCTTTCAACCGGTTTGTGTTAAAACCGACCTACAAAGGCTTTACACTTCAGGTGGGTGTCTGCAGCATGAATTTCTCTCCGTTTACACTGGCAGGGCATCGTTATGATGGTGTGGGACTTGAATATAAATCAAAGCAAAATCCATTCTATTTTGGGTTAATGCTGGGTAATCTGCGCCGCGCGATTCGACGGTCCGCCGCGCGGGTGGACAGCACCGGCGTGGCTGACCGCCGTGCGACAGACCGCAACAACATTCCGTCCTACAAAAGATCGGGAGTCGGCCTTCAGCTTGGTTACCGACAGAAGGAAGATAAAGTGGAGCTGATCTTTTTTACAGCTGCTGATAAACTGAGTTCGTTGCCCTATACCCTGGACGATTATCATATTTCACCGGAGCAAAATGCGGTTGTTTCTTTAAAGGGGGCTAAGGTGATACAAAAAAAATGGGTACTTGATGCAGAAATTGCGGTTTCAGCAGTTACCCTTGATACCCGCGCGCCACGCTTGGAAAGGCAATCCAATCTCGTAAACAGTTACCTGGGGACGATCAGCCCGGGCAGTTCAACCGAATATAAAAAGGCGATAAAAACGGCGGTTACGTATCGGGGCAAGGGTTTTAATACGGGTGTTGAGTATAGCAGGATTGACCCGGGTTACCGGACTTTAGGCGCTTATTATTTTGCCAATGATCTGGAAACTTATGCCGGTAAAATAGCGGGACAGCTGCTTGCAGGCAAGCTGAATGTCAGTGCCAACGCCGGTATTCAGCAGGATAATGTACAAAAGCAAAAGCTGAAAACACTCAAACGCTGGGTAGGGGCTCTGAATGTCACCTACGTGCCGGCTGAATGGATAACGACTATGCTGAGTTATTCGAATTTCACGAGCTTCTCAAATCTGAGGCCAACGTACGATTACCTCAAACAGATCACCCCTTATCAGGCGCTTGATACACTCAATTTTAAACAGATCAATCAGAACATTCAGGCGGGTGTCAATGTGGTTCTGCCTTCCAAAAATGAAGATATTACCCAAAATATCGGGTTGAATCTGGTTATGCAACGCGGTAGCGACCGCCGCGGCAGCGACAATCAGGGGAATTTGAAGGTTAAAAACAATTTGAGCAATACGTCACTGGATTACAGCTATGGTCTAAAACCGCTGAAAATGAATATTTCTGCTTCGCTGTATTATTCTGATAGTGACATTTCCGGGTTGACAGGCACGCAATGGGGACCGTCGCTGGGATTTGGCAAAGGGTTTGGAAGTCAGGACGGAATCCAATGGAAAACCCAGTTCAACGGCACTTACACCTCAGGAAAAATGGACAAAGTTTCTCAATCCATGCTGAATCTCCGCGCCGGTGTTTCTGCCAGTCTGACCCGGCAACTGAACCTGACCACCAACATCATTTACCTGAACCGAAAGAACGTCAGCACGGAGCGGTATATCCCGTCATTCCAGGAGATTACGGCCACGCTGGGGCTGGTTTATAATTTCTCGGTTTTGTAGGGTATGACCAGAGAAAAACTTGTAACCATCTCATTCAATTCAACAGATAATCCAACCGGTAAACACATACTAATGAGATCATTTATTTTGCTGCTCTGCCTTCTTACTGCTTTGTTCAAAACAAATTTGGCGGAAGCGTATAGCAGAACTGCTGAACACAAACCGGGTTTTATAAAGGATGAAAACCTTCCTGCCGCCCTGCATGACGGACGACATTTTTTTATCCGTGAACATGCCCTGGCCGGACAACCAAGTCAGGCAGAGATCGATGCGGCCATGGCTGCATCTGTGGCGCAAGGGCGGATCATCCAGGTGACGACCGGAGGACTGAACATTCCTTCCTTGCTGAAAGAGATCACCAGTTTGCCGGTTGTGTTTCGAAGCAGGATCAGCGGACATGATTATGACATTGTTATTATGGGCATGCATTTTACGCCGACGGGGGCAACGCTGAGCATGGGATGCCGGTTTACTTTGCCGGGCAACGCTTTGCCAGGCAACGCCTTGCCAGATTCCCAAACAAATCTCTATTTTGGTTCTAACGACATCGCCGTGTCCGGTAAAAGCGGATTTGCAGGTGATCTTCCCATATTAAAAACGTCACTGAGTGATGCCAAATCTTCGGAACTGGATGATCCTGGCAAGCTTTTGGGGGCGCAGACATCTTTCGCTGAGTTTGCGCTGCCGGGTTTTGGCAGTAATCTGACGATGGGGCTGGGTGCGGATTCCAAACTAAGTTTTACCTGCGGTGCCTTTAATACGTTTTCTTTATCTGGTTTTGTAAAAGCTTATAATCTTGTTGAAAAAGAGACTCCGGATGGAAAGAAGGTGGCTGATGGCAAACCTTTGCTGCTCGTTTTTACCGGTCAGCAGACTTCTGACTGGAAAGATATTTTTATTGACGCCAAGGTTGCGTCCGCGTTTCACGCGGCGAGTTACCCTGACCTTGGGTTTCATTTTGGTAGTGACAACCTGGCAAAAATTGATTTAAGTATGCTTCGCAACCCGGCGAATCTGCCTTCCTGTGCGCAGGTGTCGGCCGAAAGCTGGCAGGGTATCGCCTTTCCGACTTTTAAACTCAGGCTTCCTGCATTTTTCAAATTACGCTCGGCTGCAACGTTGGCGATGGGAAATGTGGCACCGGCCACCGGAAAAAATCTTTTCATGGATGCGAAGGGGCTGCTTGGGAGTGTTGGGGCGGAAAATGTCTACACGCTCAAAGAGGGTTATACCGACGAAATCAACAAGTACGATATGTCGCTGGATAACCTGACGGCCAACTATTCCTGTAACGGCCAGGTAACGGCTTCGATGCTTGGAAAAATAGCCATGCCCTGGTGTGGGGGAAATTCAAAGTCTGATGCGCCTCTGCTCCGGTACAGCTTTCGGTATACCAATAACCGTTACGAAGTGTTTGTCAAGGACACCGAGCTGGGCAATTATGGTTCTGGTCCCTATGTACTTTCGACGGGTTCACAACTGGCTTTCAACGTAGCCGACAGCAAGTTTTTGATTCAAACAAAATCAACTGAAAAGCCTGTGATTTCGGCGGATGTGTATGGTAACAGCGTTTGCCGTGATTTTCCGGCAAAACTTTCCGCGTCCCAATGTACGGACAAAGCGCTGATATGGAGTACCGGTGCCTTGGGCGCCAGTTTGGAAGTTAAACCTGCGGTTACGACTACCTATACGGTTAAATGTCAGGATAAATATTGCGTTTCTGCCAGCGCTGATTCTTTAAAGATCACGGTTTACGAATCACTGCCAGAGCCTGCTTTGATTGCAGGGCGCGATGCTTTTTGCCGTTATGAAAGCACGGATCTGAGTGCCGATCATTGTGTGGGGAAAATAGAATGGAAAAATCCGGGGGACGGTTCGTTTGATGGCTCCGGCGCAGATCAGCGGGTACAGCATGCCAGTTTTTCAAACGTAAACCAGGCTACTGATTTTACTTATCTGGTTCGTTGTAACCTGAATGGCTGTCTGAGTCCGGAAACGGCGAAAACGCTGCGCGTTAATCCCGAACCTGCTGCTCCGAACCTGTATTCCAATGCGCCCAATAACACCATTGATAAAAACGGCAGTGTTACCATCGGGGGAAACTGTGCCAATGGTGATCGTTTGGTGTGGGAGAATTTGCCTCCGGGCGGCGTTCCGCAGTCCACGGTGACACTGGCTTCCACAACCAGTTATGCTGCGATTTGCCGGAACGATGCGACGGGCTGCCAAAGTCTGTCGAAGGGGTCGATCACCATCAACGTTTTATACTTCCCACCGGCAGCACCGACAAACCTGGCTTTTTCCGCTGCCGGAACCAACTTTCTGACATTGACGTGGCAGGATAATTCAGGTAATGAAGACGGGTTCACCATTTTAAGATCCACCTCGCCAACGTTTGCCAATGCGCAGACGGTCGGTAATTTGGGGGCTAACATCACATCCTTTCACGACAATGGTTTGACGGAGGGCATCACGTATTACTATCAGGTCATTTCGCATAACCGGTACGATAATGGTTATTCAGACTGGGCCTCCAGAAGTACCGTCATTACACCCGGTGCTCCCGAGCTTCGGGCAGATAATCAGAATATTGTTAAGGGTACCGCGGCGCGTGTATCGGGGTATTGCCCGGTTGGAAATCTGGTATGGACCGTTCCGGTTGGTTATGGCGGCGGAGAAAGGGTTCAATACGAGAATACCACTTACTGGGCGAAGTGTGTGAATGAAGGGGTTGAAAGTGGCGGGTCGAGTATTACGGTTTCTGTTTACGTTCCTACGCCGAATTTGCCTCAGTTGTCAGCAGCGAGTACGAATATTGAAAAAGGAAGTCATGCGAATGTATATGGTACTTGCGCGAGTGGCACCCTTGTATGGACGGCCCCTGTTGGTTATGGAGGAGGTGAACGTATCCAGCAGGAAAGCACGACTTATTGGGCTAAATGTGTGAATGAAGGTGTTGAAAGTGATGGTGCGAGTATTACGGTTTCGGTGTATGACAAACCAGTCGTCCCTTGTAACCCGCCATCAACACCTTGGATTTCTGTTGATGACATCACAATCACTTCTGGCACCTGGGGAACGCTGACTGCTAATGGTTGTGATGGCGGTTCGATCCAGTGGAATACCGGTTCAACCGACCGCAGCATAGGTGTGAACCAGGGCGGATATTATACCGCCACCTGTACAGTTCGCAATGACTGCGGAAGCAGTACCAGCAATGATGGCGGGACGGTCAATGTACAGAATGCACCTTGTAACCCGCCATCAACACCCTGGGTTTCTGTTGATGACATCACAATCACTTCTGGCACCTGGGGAACGCTGACTGCTAATGGTTGTGATGGCGGTTCGATCCAGTGGAATACCGGTTCAACCGACCGCAGCATAGGTGTGAACCAGGGCGGATATTATACCGCCACCTGTACAGTTCGCAATGACTGCGGAAGCAGTACCAGCAATGATGGCGGGACGGTCAATATTCAGAATGCACCTTGTAACCCGCCATCAACACCCTGGGTTTCTGTGGATGACATCACAATCACTTCCGGCACCTGGGGAACGTTGACTGCTAATGGTTGTGATGGCGGTTCTATCCAGTGGAATACCGGTTCAACCGACCGTAGCATTGGCGTGAACCAGGGCGGGTATTATACGGCCACCTGTACAGTTCGTAATGACTGCGGAAGCAGTAGCAGCAGTGATGGCGGGACGGTCAATGTTAGTACACCAACCTGTGATCCTCCTTATGTTTCCCAGGTTACGGTCGATGACATTACGATCAATTCTGGCGGTGAAGGCCGGTTGTACGCCAATAATTGTAACGGCACGATCACCTGGAACAACCAAAGCCATGATAATCCGCTTGTGGTCCGTGATGGCGGCGGTTATGTTGTAACCTGTTCTGTGTCCAAAAGCTGTCCTGACGGGTCTGTCCTTTACAGTACCAGCAGCGATGGCGCGCAGGTAAATGTCTGTAATCGGGCATTGGCAGACATTCAGGTTCCGGATATACAGGTTCCGTCGGGTGGTGGTTATCTAACAGCCACAGGTTGTAACGGGGGATACATCCGTTGGAGTAATCATGCAGAAGGAACAAACCAAATCTGGGTAAGTGGGGAAGGTAGATATAGTGCCACCTGTTATAGATCTGACAATTGTGGTGGCGAAAGTCAGGCAACAGATGATGGTTATGTGACAGTGACCAATAACTGTCAGAATCAACCTAATCCTTCTCTTTTTGGAGAGAATACGGTAAACAAAGGGCAGTACTTCGAGTTGCGCCTCGACGGCTGTTCCGGAGCATCCGCAAGACTGATGTGGTCAGGGGAAACCCGGAACGTAAATGAGGGGAATTATCTCGTTTTCAATGGATCTATTGAAAGCGACAGAGAATTTAGGGTTGAATGTTTTAAAGATGGTTGCCCGGCGGTCTCAACTTCAAAATTTGTTCGTGTTTCTGCTCCATGCACGCCTCCGAATGCTCCTGTTGTTTCGGCGATTGATGAAATCGAAAGTAACCAAGATTTTACAATAGCTGCGGTAGGCTGTTCAAGTGGTAGTACATTTAACTGGTCCCATAGCGGGACACCAACGCGTATTTCCACAGCTCCCAGAGGAGTGGGGTCATCAGGGCTTATTACTTCAATTACTTCCGATACAGATTTTTACGTGTCCTGTGTGCAGAATGGATGTGAAAGCCCTGTTGGTCATAAGGCGGTTAGAATCAAAAAACCTGTAGATGAAACACCAAATTGGCAGCTACTGCCATAAGATGTAATAGCAGCGGTGTTTTGTACAAGGACATGAACTCAAATTCACGTACCAGTGGCCAAACCAAATGTGTGGGAGGAATCCAGTGCGTAACTTATACGATAACAGTTTCCGACGGTAGCAACCAATACAGCGATCAACCTGATACATGTGGCAGTTGTGTGGTGTATACAGGCTGTGATGGCTCAAAGAGGGTTGGAAGTTTCTCCGGAATGCCAAATGGAAGCACCTATAAGATGGATGCACAGGAAAATTCCATCACATGCCGCGGTTGTTACTCCACAGCTAGCCATTAATAAAGCAAGACAGAAACCCATTAATTGAAATGAAAACTATAAAAATCTCTCTCCAGGTCCTTTTAGTGACAATTGTATTTTCCTGCAAAGAGGGAGATCGTGATGCGATAATATCTGCTGACAGTATTGAAATCCCCGATGAAGATCGTAAGCCCTTTGACCCTGCTGCACCCGTGATTCTCGGTCCGGATGAGGTGGAGAGGAATAAACCTTTTAGCCTACAAATAGCCAATTGTGACTACGAAGGTGTAAGCATAGTCTGGTCACCCGCCCTTTCTTGTCCTGATGTGAGAATTACTCCTTGCGGGTTATGTGCTTTGATCGAGAGAACAACAACTTTTTCTGTTACGGTCCGTCAAGGTCCTCGTCAAAGCGCAATAGGATACAAAACAGTTCATGTAAAAGATTGATTCTTAAATCCTTCATTCGATTTATTAATCCGGATGAACAGTAAAAAAACAGCGGGTCGTACAGGACCCAGGAATTATATAAAAAATAATATTACGCTCATGCACTATCGTTTCGTTCGCGCCCTGTTGTTATTATTGGCAGTCCTGTTGTTTTTCAGGGATGTGCGTGCCCAGTCCACCGACCAAAACTACCCGGTCACCGCCCAGGCATTCATTGTCTCTCAGCCAAACCAGCGTCTGTCGTCCTATTTTTCGAGCACTACCGCTTTAACGGTGAACCTGCTGCTGAAAGATCTGACGAAAAACAGCATTCAGATGTATCTGAAATGGAGTATGGAGGGCCCTGGCGTTCGGGTGTCAAGCATGGACGGGTATATTCCTGCGAACCTGATTACACTGGACAGGGGCATGATCCGGCGTTTTAGCGGTCTGGACCTGCAACACGATTATTTTCGTCAGGATTTAATCGAGGAGCAGGGATTGGGGAATTCTCCTTTGCGAACGAATTTACCCGAAGGCTTTTATACCTTCAGGGTGCAGGCGTTAGAAGCGGGCACGGGGCGTGAGGTTTCCAATATCGGCGAAACCTATTTTAGCATTACCACGCCTCTGCCTCCGATCATCAACATTCCTTTCAACGGGGCCACCCTTGGCGGGGCGGAGCTTACGATGACCGAGCCTCAGCGGGTAAATATCCAGTGGATGCCTCGTCATTACCGGATGCCCGGCAATATCACAACGTATGACCTGAAAGTCTGCAAAGTGCCAGACGGCTATGAGCCCACAGAGGCATTAGACGCCTGTGTAAACCCGGTGATTGATGACAAAGGTAACCCGGGTACTTTTTATCCGGGCAATACGGGTATCGGAAATAGCCTGATCGGTGCTTTGGAGCGCGGTGCCCGTTATGCGGCGCGGGTTACGGTGCATGAGTTTGATACGGATGGGAATGAGGTCGTTTTTGTTAACGAAGGCCGGAGCGAAGTAAACTGGTTCCGGTATGGGAAAGAGTGTATTTCGCCGGAAAGTTTTGTGATTACAGAAACGGGGCCGGGGAGGCTCCAACTAAAATGGGAGGCGGCGGCAGACGTGGACAATTATAAAGTGTTATACCGAAAAACGGGTGACACCAAATGGACAGCCCAAATCGTTTCAGCAACGACAGCCTCGATTACAGACCTTGCGTTGGGTAGTTATGAGTTTGCCATTCAATCGGGTTGTACGGATATAGTCCCCGATTCTGTTCAAACCTTCGAGGTTACGGATGAAAGTGACGACTTGGAAGACCTTCCCATCGTACTGACAGATCCGATGCAAATCCCGGTGCAGGTTTCGGGTTGTACGGCGGTCACCCCCGGAGAGCTGGCAGATTATTATTCCAATTTTCCGGGAGCCGATGCTCCTGGAACAGATGGTTCGGTTCCGTCTGATACTACCGTAAAGCTGAAACTTCCGGGCTGTGCCCTGCAAAGCAGTGCCTTTTCAGTGTGCAGTCCGGAGCATCCTATGGTGCCTTTGCCAACCGGTGGCACTGCCCTAACAAACCTGAAAACCGGGGATGTATTGGGGGTTTATGATTTTGCTGTTTTTATAACCGAGGCTAGCGGCTCCGGAAGTTTTAGCGGTAAAGGGTTGGTGCGTCTTCCGTTTATGGAGGGAACACTGGCACTGGCAGAATTCAGTGGTGTAGGGGCCATCCGAAGCGACGATGGCAATGGTGGCTGCGTATATGAGGCTACGAACTTTCGTTTGCTGAACGTTCCACAGTCGGAAGTAGCGGCGGCGAAAAGTAAGCTTTTAAGCACGCTGGCACAGCAGACAGATCCGGCCGCTTATGCAGGAACGCTTGCGGGAGCACTGGCTGGTTATGAAGCATTAGCCGACAGCGGGGTGCCGCCCACGACTTCTGATTCCTTACTTTGTCCTTACAAGACTGCGATCTTACAGGCGAGTGAAGAAATCCGGAAAGCACTTGTGGAAATAGGTGGGGATAATACTGATCCACGCATCACGGATATTCTAACTGAGCTGAAAACCATTACCGATCAATTGACGGCCGGAGTTCCGAAAGTGGATAGCATCACGCATAAATATCAGGACCTGATCAGTAAGCTGGATGCGTTAATGGAGGACAGCCAGTCAGGCGAGCCAGGCAGCGGCCCCGGCAATCCGGTGTTTGCGATCCGTAATGTACAGGTGGGTGGTATTGACAACAAATCAGCACGTATTAATTGGGAACTGTCTGGTGGCACGGCGAGCAAATATATCATCGAGTACCAGGATAAGGACGGGGCTATTCTTCAGGAAACTGTAACAAGCCCGCTGATTAATTTGTCGCGTCTGCGGGAAGGGATGGAGTACAAGTACAGGATATTGGCGTATAATGGGGATAAAGTAATTGCTGCTTACGGGCAGGATGTGTTCCAGACAATCAAACGAAGAATCGGTGATCCACAGAATTTGCAGTATGCAGCGAAGACTGATGATTCCAGGGCTGTAAGAATAACCTGGGATGCCAACAAAGACCACCGGACTTATAAACTGGTTTATGTAGATCAAAACGGAATAGAAAATACCGTGTATCCTACGACAAACCAGGCCGATATCAGCGGACTGGAGCGTAACCGTAGTTACCCTTACCGGATTATGGCTTATGGCGATGATGGGCTTTTTAGTGAAGAAGTTCCGGGACAGTTTAATGTTGGTACGGTTTGTGAAATAAGCCTCGTTGCATCGATTCTGCGTGTCATGCCTGGCACCCCAGTGAATCTAAGTGTGAGTGGTTGTGTCGACGAATTCAATAAACCGGGCGTAGTTGAGTGGGTAGATGGTTCCAATTCCACCATAGGGCGTAAGGAGGATATTACAGTTACTCCTCAGGCAACAACAATCTACAAGGTTACTTGTCTTTTAGATAAACTACTTGATAATGGACAGAAAGAACATGCAGGATGTTCTAAACAGGAAACGGTGATTGTTGAAAAGAAATGTGAAGGAGTAACGGCAATTGCTTCCGCGGTTTCGATTGAACAAGGGGAACCGGTAATGCTGAAAAGTAGCGGCTGTACTGGTAAAATCGAATGGAAAGATGAACTCACAACGGATAAGATTTTAGGAAATTTGAATAACCTATTAGTTTATCCAGCTAAAAGCAAGAGTTACGTACTGTCGTGCACGGATGGAAATGGCAAAAAATGTTTTGCCGAAACGGAAAAAGTGGAGGTGGAATGTGCATTAAAGTTAGCGTTAGGTAACAATAGCTACTATGATCCACTATCACTTGGAATATATAATTATCTCAATAAAAAAGTAACAATTAAGGCTGTCGGTTGTCCCGGGGAAATAGAGTGGAAAAAAGATGGAGGAAATAACTCTATTGATGCCTCCTATCCAGATGAGAGTACGGTTGAATATATCTCAATTAAAAAACAGTTCAAGGTAACCGCGACCTGTAAGGCGACAGGCTGTACAGCCGCGACAGGTACTATCGAAGTTCCTCCAACTTCCAACTTTTGTGAAGAAAAGGATGATTTTAAAATTGAAAGAGTAGATGGAAATATTAATACGTTGACTTTAAAAGTAAAGAGCGATCACACTTTTAAATGGGATGACAATGGTTCGCAGGATCAGGTTAGGACATTTGACTTGCCAAATTCAACGGCAGTGTTTTCTGTTACGATGACAGAGAAGAACTGTAAAGCAGCATTTGCATATGAGTCTAATCATAATCCTATAACTCAACTTCCATGTAATGAACTTAGTCTGTCAAAGTCGGGAGAGGAAAAAATTCCATATGCAGCTTCTTCAACAAAATTATCATTTAAAGCCAGCGGATGCGATAATGGCGTGAAATCTTATCCGATAATTTGGAAGAAAAAAGATGTAAATGGAAATACGGAAGTAACATTAGAAGGGACTGGAGAAACGCAAAATTTAACTTTTACGAACGCCGATGTAGGTAAACCATTTGTTGTTTCTGCAACGTGTCAGTTAACAGAGGTGACAAAGTCAGTGAAAGTTAATATAACGAAGGAAGGTAATCCTAGGGTACCGACAGAAAAGTTGCAAAATCCATGTAATTTTATTGTTTATACTCCCTATGAAAGCTCGTATAATACTTTCCTTGCCGGTGAAGAGATAAAGATTAATGTACTTGGAGCAGGCTCTGGATTATCTGCTTATGTTGTTGGAGACAGTCATAATATTTCAGATAAATCACCGAGTATTAATCCAGACAAGACTGTCATTTCGCTGCGATCCATCTTTGGGATTGATAAAAATGGTGCTGGGACTTATTATGGATCGTTTTATGTAAAAGTGGTTAACACGGTTCAGGGAGCTGGTTCTTGTGAAACATCCATTTTAATCAACGTAAAACCGAACCGTACGAATGATCCATATTATTCACCCTATACAATAGATCTTTCTGCTGTTAAGAATAAGGAAGATTGCGGTAAGTATCTTTTGGGGAAAGAGATTCCCATTATCAAATTAGATCAGGGGTACACCACAAGGGTTCTAAAATATGGGAACAGCCTGTTGGATTTCGGAGTAATATCGTTATACGAAGATTTTGTAGGGAAAGTTTATGATGGCGCCACTGCTCCAGAGCGGATAGGATTAGTGGATAAAGTATGTCACGCCAAAGGAGGAAAAAACTTTGAATGGTTCCGTGGAAAGAATCAAAACGGTCTTACAGGACCCATGCCAATAGAAAAACATTCAGGTTACTACTGTGGTGTAGAAACTTCCCCAGACTATAAAAATACTGTCACCTATTACAGCAGGTGTACATTTAGTGACGGAACCTATTGTGTTAACGAAGTAAAAGTCAATCCATTTATGCCCTCTGGTGCGCGTGTAGGTGCAACCGAGGATGAACAAGCTTCTTCGGGGCTGTCTGCCTTACCTTGCCAGTATTCAAAACAGGCAGCTGTGCAAACTGTGCTTTCGAACTTGCTGTGTGAGAAACTTAGGATTGTCGATAGCGATGAAAAGTCGAAACTGGAAGCGGTTCGTAATGCACTTTCGGCACAAGGTGTCCAACTGGCAGCCATCACCGACGCCATGGTGGCCAACCTGGCGGCTGGCAAATGCGGCGAGGTTGTAGCTGCCTTGACGGCGAGTATTGAAGGTAACGAATCTGTCGCCACGCTGAATGGGACGTTGGTTAATCAGCAGAATATCGACGAACTGCTGGGTGATGTAATTGATGCCATAGAGTCCAAGGATGGTACTCAATGTAATGCATCGGAACCTCCGCTTGAAGAGACAGTAACTGTATTGACCAATGGACGTGTTGCTGCCTACGATTATACACAGCTCTTTATAGCGCCCGACGGTCGGGCAGTGAAGCTTCCGAAAGGAGCTGTGCCGAAAATTATACGGTTTACCAAGGGGTGGGGTGTTCCGCCAGCCGGTACGCTTCAGGGATTTGCGCTGAATGGCATTACTTATTTCGCTGAGATATTCCCTTATAATCAGGCATTCCTGGGTTACAGGGAAATTAAGACACCTATGTGCGAAGGTAAATATCTGGAGAACATTTACGTTGCGCCGGGGACAACGGCCTACTACTTTGAGAAATTCAAAGAGAATGGCCAATGCGGCTATCGTCTGATCGAAGGCGCTTACAAATTCACACCTTCCGGGAACGGTTCTGTAATTGACATAGCTGTACCGGTGAGTGGGACAGCTGTTATGAGCTGGAATTATGAAAGTTGTGACGAGGAAACGGACTGGATTACAGGCTCAGATGGCATCAAGCGCAAAACCATTACCGTTGCAGGTAGTAAATTTGCCCTGGAAGATAAAGGCGGTAATATCACAGTTAAAGGGGAATGGAAAGGTTTTACCAAATGTCCTACCTGCAAGGATGTTGCCGAGAAAGCCCTTCAAAATGCTTTGAATAAGGCGCGAGCAAAAAATAGTGGCAAGCTCACGGAGAAAACAACGGTTGTTGGTGCAACGGAGAAAAAATACGGCCCGGCAGGAAGTGTCTTCTATACTGAGATGAAGTTGGAAGATATTATTAAAAATCTTGCTGAAACTTACAATAGTCTTCTTGAAAACGTAAAAGTTCCTACCGCTGCGTGGCAACCCGGTGAGAAATTCTATGTCCGAGACGAAACTGCTGTAATCAGCGGGGCTATTGACCAGGGATTGGAAGAGTTAAGGGATATTCCGGATATGGTCGGCCTGGGGCTCACCTTGGTCTCTGACCCTGATGGTGCCTATGACCAATTAAAGACTTTTGCCCAACAGATGGATTGGGAAAAGGCGAAATCCATTGGGATCGAAATTGGAAGGGGAGCAGTGTTTGCAGATGAATTTGAGAAAGGTGGTAAATATGCCTTGCATGCGACTGGAAGAGCGGGAGTAGTGGTTGCTAAAACGGTTGTTGCGGGAGCAGCTTTACTGGTTGTATTAAAGGAGGCACCGACTCAGCTTTCTCTAATTCGGTTATTGACTTCAAAACCATCTTACAGACCGTTGAGAAACATTATAAGCAAACCCAATAAGACTACAACATTTATTGGAAAGTGGAGTGAAATTGTTTCTGGTAATGAAAGTGGCTTGCAAAAAGTATTTGGTGAACTTTCCGAAAGTGACCTAAATGTTTACATGAATTCTGGTAAATTTGACCACCCTGGTGGGTTCAATATGTTATCTATTGATGACTGGAATACTAAAGTGGTCGCAGAAGCAGCCAAAAAAGGTATAAGTCCATATACTAAGGAATTTGATGATTTTATTTGGGATACCTATAATAAACCATGGTTAGAAAGTGCCTTGCAAAGAGGTGATGATATAATAATTTGGAGTGATCCTGTAAACTCAGCAACCGGATTTTTTCAGAGAGAGTTGGAATTTATCAAGTTTGCAGCTTCTAAATATGGTTACAATTATAGTAGAGATATTGAATCTGGTACGTTTTCAAAATAAGTTACATGAATGAATATAAAGAAGAGATTGCAAAGGAAATTTATCACAAATATTTCGGTGATAAGTTTCAAATGATGCGCGATGGAATTTATCATGAATATTTAAACCATAAGGTGTCAGATCAAAAAGAAAAAGAATGGTTAAAAGAGCTCATGGAAGGTTATTTGCATCATTTAGATATTAATAACAAGGATTCTTTATACCCATTGTCGTATATTATTGTTAATCAATGCTCTGTTACATATATTGATGCCATAATTGACTTTATTTTTGCTAATATGAGCATCGCAACAAGTAGGGATAGATTATCGCTTTTTGTTAGCAAAACGGAAGAAATAATTGATAGATTAGATAGGTCATGTAGTCACATCCCAGTATTGTTAAGCCGATACAGGAGTAGAATTAAATTATTAAAAATGCTTTAATACCCGTGTCTCCAACGGGCGTACTGCCGGGCGGAACTGGGTCGCCCAATTGCTGAAAGATTATCCTGGCCTGAGCAACGGCACAGAGACAATTACGATTGATGTGGTGGCCCACTCCATGGGCTTCGCATACGCGCAAGGAATGATTGATGTTGTAAGAAATTCAACTATCAAAGCCAACATCAAATGGAGTGGGTATTATATTTTAGCTCCTGAGAATGGTAGTGCAGGAGATGTGAAAGATTTACCATTTGAAGAAATATGGCAGTATGGAAGTGATTTAAATCAGCCAGGGGCCGACCCTATGTGGCTGCAAGATGGTGTAGCACCGCAAGTGGCAGTTGGTGGTATCAACAACTTACCATCCGGTAATACAAAAGGCGGTCGAGCCTTCACTCCCAAGAATCAAAACATTCCGAAAGGTTTTGTAGAAAGTCATAGTATAGGAAATTATGGATGGATATTCAGTATACAACCAGGGTTACAAAACAATTTAAGTAATGGATATGTTAGTCCCAGATAAACTAAGAAGTATTGGTTTCATAGCCCTGTTTTTGGCAATCGTTATATCATGTGAAAGCTCCAAGAAGGAATCGAAGCGTTTAGCAGAAGAAATATATAAAGTCTCAATATCCAAACTAGTGTCTAATTGCATAGATATTATTCATTAAATTCAATAAAAGTGTTATATTTATGGCATGTCAAGAAAAGTGTCGCCATATCCGATTCCGGAAGCGGATCAACAAGAACTGGAAAG
>NZ_JAVFVU010000045.1 GCF_030929615.1 Dyadobacter sp. LHD-138
ACATAATTCAATCTGATAACGCTCTGAGCTTTTGATAGAAGCATAAAAAAGATAAAACATCACGAAAGCCTATACAAAACAAAGAGGGCGCCTCAATTCGAATTTGAGACGCCCTCTTAAAAATTTAAAATTAGTGCTTGAAATGACGTACACCAGTCGTTACCATTGAAACACCGTTCGCATTGCAGAAAGCAACGGAATCCTTGTCACGAATAGAACCGCCCGGCTGAACAACCGCCGTAATTCCAGCCTGTGAAGCAATTTCAACACAGTCAGGGAATGGGAAGAATGCATCCGATGCCATCACTGCGCCCTGCAAGTCAAAACCAAAATGTTTCGCTTTTTCGATAGCCTGACGTAATGCATCAATACGTGAAGTTTGTCCCGTCCCGCTTGCGAAAAGCTGGTTTTCTTTGGCCAAAACGATCGTATTTGATTTTGTATGTTTACAAACCTTCAAAGCAAATTCCAACGCTTTCAATTCATTAGCCGTTGGCGCTTTTTCAGTCACCGTAGTCATTTGTGCCGCTGTTTCGGTTGCAAGATCTTTATCCTGCACCAATACACCGTTCAATATTGTTTTGAACATAATGCCCGGAAGCTCCACGGATTTACGTTTCAATAAGTTTCTGTTTTTCTTCGATTTTAGCAATTCCAACGCACCTTCTTCAAAATCAGGAGCAATCAGAATTTCCATAAACAGCTTATTCAATTCTTCCGCCGTTGCAAGATCTACTTTCACATTGGTGATCACAACACCGCCAAAAGCCGAATCCGGATCACACGCAAGTGCATTCAAATAAGCTTCTTTAGCCGTAGCAGCCGTAGAAACGCCACAGGCGTTGGTGTGTTTGATGATCGCAAAGGTAGGATCACCGCCTTCGAATTCATCGATCAGGCCGATACAGGCATCCACATCCACCAGGTTATTGTATGACAAGTCTTTGCCATGCAATTTATCGAACATTTGTTCAAGATCACCATGAAAAGTGGCGCTTTGGTGAGGATTTTCACCATAACGAAGCGTTTGTGCAGGCAAATTGGCAAACTCAAAAAGCGCCTCGTCAGCGGAAGTTTTACCAAGGAAATAATTATTGATCGCACCATCGTAATGAGAAGAAACACCAAAAGCTTCTCCGGCATACCAGCGACGATCTTCAAGATCTGTGCTCGCTCCTTTCGCGGACAACAAGGTTACAACGCCCTCATATTGTGCACGGGATGAAACGATCAAAGTATCTTTGAAATTTTTTGCCGTCGCACGGATCAACGAAATCCCTCCGATATCGATTTTTTCAATGATATCTTCTTCGCCGGCACCCGAAGCTACCGTTTCTTCAAAAGGATATAAGTCTACAACAACCATGTCCAATGCCGGAATATTATACTGAGCCGCCTGAGCAACATCACCTGCATCATCACGACGGTAAAGAATTCCACCCATAATGGCCGGGTGCAAAGTTTTTACACGACCACCAAAAATAGATGGATAACCGGTAAGCTCCTCAGCTGCTGTAACCGGAATAGCAAGGTTTTCAATAAAAGTTTGAGTCCCCCCGGTAGAATAGAGTTTCACACCATTTTCATGCAAAAGACGAACCAAAGGTTCAAGACCATCCTTGTAGTATACAGAGATTAGAGCAGATTGTATTTTTTTAGACATTGGTCAGAAATTGACAGTAAACATTACAGAATTATAAGATTTTCAGGAGTACAAGGATTATTTAATCCTGTTTTCCGATTCGTCCCCTCTTTATTTAAAAATAAACCGCAAAGATAGTTGAAGGTCAATGATTAATTGTCGATTATTAACGATAAATTATAAATGAAGATAATTCAGTTGTTCATGATTCATTGTAGTGATATCAGGATTAACGTTGCGATGAATCATGAACCCTAACAATTCCCTTTAACCATTACTATATGAATCTTGATTTGACTGAAAAAACGGCGATCGTTTGCGGAAGCACACAGGGTATCGGACTCGCATCTGCCGTCGAGCTTGCACTGATGGGCGCCAATGTGACGCTGATGGCAAGAAATGAAGACGCACTCCGGCAGGCTGTCGAAACTTTGGATACTTCTTTGAATCAGCTTCACCGTTATATTGTTGCCGATTTTTCGGACAATGAAAATGTAAAACATGCGATTGAAGATTATCTCAGGTTATGCCCGGAGGTTCATATTCTGGTGAATAACACCGGTGGGCCAGCAGGCGGGCCCATTATTGAAGCTGAAACCGAGCAGTTCATCAAAACCTTCCAGATGCATTTGGTCAACTACCAGATCCTGGCTCAGGCCGTAGTACCCAGCATGAAAAAAGCAGGTTATGGGAGGATTGTCAATGTGATCAGTACTTCTGTAAAACAACCCATTGTCGGACTTGGTGTCTCAAACACCATTCGCGGAGCCGTTTCAAGCTGGTCAAAAACGATGTCTCTGGAACTGGGGCAATTTGGCATTACATCCAATAATGTTTTGCCAGGATTTACAAAAACAGCCCGCCTCGACGCCGTACTTGGCATGCGCAGCCAGGCGCAGGGAAAATCAGTTGAAGAAGTTTCCGATCAAATGGAAGCTACCATCCCGATCCGCCGTTTCAGCGAAGCAGAAGAAGTTGGCGCCGCTGTGGCCTTTTTATGCAGTCCAGCGGCCGGAAGTATTAGCGGGGTGAATTTGCCCGTGGATGGTGGGAAGACGGAAAGTATGTAGAAAAATATTGCTGGTTAAAAGGGTTTGAAACTTACCTCCTGCCCTTTTAACCAGTGCACTTGATCGATATTGATCCCTATTGCGAATCTTTTGATTGACTTATCATCTCCATACTGAATGAAACCAATCAAACTTCCATCCTCATACAAACTCCAATTATTATAAGAAACACCATTGGGAACAACTGACCCGACTTTGTAACTCGTCAGAAAATCAGACTTTCCATAGGCATCCGTTTGATCATCACTTTCAGAAACAACAAGTTCAAAAGTATCTGTAAATTTTGTTGTGGAATCGTCAATCGTAACTGTTGCAGTCAAATACTGATTACTCTTCCGTTTCAGATTGATCTTGGCATGCTTTGAAACACCCAGCTTCGATGAAACCACTTCTTTTGTATCGAGGTCAGCAATCAGATATCCAATATCAAACTCCCCTTCCAATTTTGACGCATAATCCGGGATGTGATCACTGTTGCTGCATGATTGAAAAATGAGTGAAATGATGACGAGAACAAGGAAGGAAAGTCTTTTCATGGAAATGGTATCGTTTCATGGCAATTTTGTCACCTTAAAATTACCAATCGTAACATTAAGTACAAAGTAAGTGCTTAGATGCTTCTTAACGCCAGGCAAAACCCAGTGCCAGACCTGCTGCGGAAGCATATCTGCTCTCGATCAGCGTTGGCGTATATCTTACTTTTAAAATGTATATCAGTTTTCGGGTTAGGAGATGAAACCTCAAACCTGCAAGGGCCAGCGGCGTCAGCACCGGATCCCTTCCATTTTCTGAGACGTAAAAGCTATTGTAATTGTATTTTGAATCGCTAAAAAATGAGGCAATCCCCCCTTCCAGATATGCTTCTAAGCTGTTATACCCGGGCACGGGATTACATTGCGTTCGGCGGTATGGATTCAGCAGATAAGCATACGTTAAGGCCCCGGAGAAGGAGTAGGTAAGAAAATCATGTTCGCCAACCAGCCCCATTCCGGCCTGTACGTCCCAAAAAGATCTTGGTTTGTATCCAAAAAAAGCCTCAGCATAGACCTGCCCCTTCGGAGCAATCCCAAACGCCTCTACGCCAACACCTGCCCGAACGGGCGTATAAAGTCGTTGCGAAAATCCGTTGGAAAAGATTAGAAAAAACAGAGGGAAATATTTACTCATGATTTTCTGACGAAGGATTTTAGCTTCAACGGAAAATATGAATAAGTAGTATTAAAAAAGATATTTCGGTTACATTATGATCCAAAACTCAGTGAGCGGAGCTCACGGCCCGCCAAATAACCCAAACCACCTCGGACTGCTCCATCTTTGTACAAATTCAGCCAACTATCCGACAATGACTTACCCGCTAAATCTCTATATAAAACTCTGTATTTAACAAGTAGTCCCGGCTTCCCAAGGTTATCAGATTGATTCTTATCTTCCGTTATCACTCCTTCCATTTTGTCATGGATTTCAATGTTTCCATCCTTAACATCAACCTGAACAATCAGCGTATTATTATTTTTTCTGGTTAATTTCAACACCCCGTTCAGGCTGATTGAATCTGCTTTTGAAATGATTTTTCCATTATCCATATCCACAATCTGGTACCTGACATTAAACTCCCCAACCAGCTTAGAAGTCAGATCGGGTCCCGGATCCTCCTTTTCTTTACAGGAATCAAAAACGGTGACGATAAATACAACGAGTATAAATACAGTTCTTTTCATGATAGAAGCTTTTTATCCTATGATACAATCAGTAAAAATGTCACCATAAATTTAACTAAAATAACATAAAAACCACACTTCATTTTTTACTATTCTATTGAAAATCAAACAACTTACAAGTAATACCTGATATTAACAGACGGAATTATCGTACCAAATACAGACAACCGATAACTGACCAGACGCGCACCTGTTTGTTTAAAATAAATCGAATAAGGGTTTTTCCTTGCATAAACATTATAAAATGAAAATGACCAGGTCGCATAGCGCCTCTGATCAATCTTTTTTCGCGTATCTTTTGTAAAAGAAACATCCATGCGATGATAATCCGGAATACGGTCACGGTTTCTCTCAGAATAATCCTGAACCACCACGTCATTTAAACGATAAGTCCCGTCCGGGAACGTCAATGGTCTTCCTGTTGTATAAACAAAGTTGGCGCCCAAAGTCCAGCCTTTTGTCCATTTCCATTGCGTGGAAACAGCGATATTATTGGGCCTGTCTACCGTCGAAGGAAACCAGTCACCCTTATTAATTTGCTCACCGGGGAACTGCGAACCGATTTTCACAAAGGTGCGGCTGTATGTATAAGAAACCAGCCCTGTAACAATACCCTTTGTTTTTTGAATACTAACCTCCACGCCATAGGCTTTTCCACGGGCCGATAACAGATCTGCTTCCAGGGTTTGGTTTAGCAATAATGCCGCGCCATTTTTATACTCCACCAAATTTTTAAGTCGTTTTTGATATACCTCCACAGAAGTTTCAAAAGTATTGTCGTTGAAGTTCCTATAATAACCAACAGCCAGTTGTGTTGAGGTTTGAGGGGGTACAAAATCGTCGGCCAGCTTCCAGAAATCAACCGGCGAAATGGCCGTGGTATTGGAAATTAAATGAAGATACTGGCGTGTTTTAGTATAACTCAGCTTCACCGAAGCTGTTTTTCCGGTACTAATCCTGATCGACAACCTCGGCTCAAATCCGTCAAATTTTGCAATACTCTTCCCTTTTCCAAAATAAAGCGTATCCAGGACCGACTCACTGGTTTTCGGAACCCCGGTTTCGTATGCAAACACGGTGCCAGGGCCCATATTTCTAAAATTGACATAACGTATGCCCGCGTTTACGGATAACCACCTAACGGGATTCCATTCCTCCGAAACATACCATGACTGCTCGATAGCCTGTTCATTTTCAAGATTAATATGGGAGATGTTGGATGCTGCAACCGGTGAAAGATTCCCGGGGGTAAGACCGTATCTCGTAAGATTTACGCCTGCCTCAATTTTATGATTTAAAACCGGAATCCATAAAACCCTCAAATGACCGTCGTACTGGTTAATTCCCGACGTGAATTCATATTCGTTTGTCGGAGAAATACCCTCCAGGATAAACTTATAGCGGCTCATATTCGCTCCTAACCCAAAAGACAAGGTTTTATTCAGCTGTTTGTTCCAGTTTAATGTTGCTGTCGTCGACCGCCAGCCATAAAGTGTATCTTCCGGAAACCGGAATGAATCCTCACTGTGATACATAGTGGCGGAAACAATACTTCCGGCTGAGAATTCATAAGAGATTCTTCCGTTCAGGTCGAAGAAAAACGCTTTGTTCTTATTTGTAGGTTCCGGAAAACTTTTGATCAGCACGTTCGGATAAGCAATTCTCCCACCGGCTAAAAATGTAAGTTTCTTATTTCTGGAAATCGGTCCGTCAGCCATAAGTCCCGCCGTCATCAATCCGGCCCCAACCGTGACATTAACGCGTTCTTTGTTCCCCGTTTGCGTATTAATCGTGAGCAAAGAAGAAAGCCTGCCGCCATAGGACGCCGGAATATCCCCTTTGAATAGCGTAACGTCCCTGATCGCGTCGGCGTTTACATTACTCAAAAAACCAAGCAAATGGGAAGTGTTGAAAAGCGGCGCGCCATCCAGCAACACCAAATTCTGATCTGTCCTGCCACCCCGGACATTAAATCCGGAAGTTCCTTCACCAACCGTGCTGACGCCCGATTGCAAGGTAAGGGCTTTGAGAATATCCGCCTCTCCAAAAACCACCGGTATATTTTTGAGGTTTTTAATGTCCAGTTTTGCAATACCCGTTTGACTGGATTGCACGTTATAATCCGGTGCTTTTTCTTTGACCGTTAATTCCAGCAATTGCCGTATCTCCGGGGATAAGCTGATTTCGAAGCTGGATAATATTTCCTGATATGTGATCGTTCTATTTTTTGAAAAATAACTCACCGAGGAAAAACTGACCAGCTGTTCCCCCGCTTTCATTTTCAGGCTGAAATCTCCCAGACTATCCGATGCAGTTTCAGTTTTGGATAAACGTGAGACAACCGATGCGTGTGGTATACCTTTTCCCGTAACAACGTCTGTTATCCGCCCGTTCAATATCCAGCCCCCCTGCGCAAAACTATGTGCCGCAGCCAATAAGGATAATATCAGCACAACACCTGATGTTAAGGTTTTGATATATTTTTTCATATCCATTACCAGGACGGTGGGGAAAATTGTCCCTGACGATAAACCCGCTGACAATTGCCTTCTTTAATAAATACATTGTCATACTTTATTTCCAGTCGCGCCAGGTTTAAGGTATCACCCGGAATAATCAGTCGCTGTTTACTGACCGCAGAAGATCCGAAAAAACCGAGTGCCAGCACAGTCGGATCCGCTTTCTGATGCACGTTTCCCTCAATGGAAGCCGGAAGCGGGTCAAAAAGTGATCCGCTTCTTTTGCGCTGTTCTTCAAACTTCGTCCAAAATTGATAAGCAGCTTTACTAAGAGAATACTGACTAATTTCGATGTAGTGACGTCCTACATAATAAATTGGTGAAGAAAATACGGATTTTCTGCTGATTGAGTTGCCATTGATTAACACATCAGATAAGACATTCGTCACAGATCCATAGGTAGGAATCCAGCACCATTTGCAGCAAACACTCATACCCACGGGTTCTCCCGTTGCTATTCGCGGAATGTATCCATATCCCGACCAACGATAATAATTACCCGCCTCGGACGGATCTCGGGTATCCAGTAAAACTTCGTAATGATCAGGGTTAAAAAAATCAGTATCCGCCCGGCCCCGAAATTCAGCATACAACCGATCGATAACCGGAACATTCTTCAACAGTTCGGGCTCTGAGACATAAATTTTCCCATCTGCGAGCTGCACTGTGAGCTGGTAACTTTTGCCCGTTTTGCCCTGAAAAGTAGAATCCTTGGTCCAATAATAGGCTGGTGCAAGGGGATCCTGTTCCAATATCGCCGACATTCCGCCTATTTCAGTAATGGTTACAATAGCGCCGTTAACAGGAACCTCATTTTGATCGTAAATCAAGGAATTATAGGGACCCGCGTAGGTTAGTTTCACCAAATAAGGAGGTTTTTCATTCGTGATCAAACCTTCAACTACCAACCGTGAGGCAACAGATCGCGCTGGCAGCTGTACTTCATCGACACATGAAAACAGGCAAAAAATACTAAAAATAGGAAACAGAAATCTTGCCATACACCAGTACATTTACGGATTAAATTCCCAGAAATCAGTACAGCCAATCTGCTGCCTGGCAGGTGAACCATTCACCGGGCGCGTTTCATAACCCCAACCCAGGTACGCTTTGGTTTTATCGGAAAATGAGATCAGATAACGGTTCCCCGCTCCCGGGTATTCTGAATGAAAAACCCAGGTATCTCCCACCGGATCATATTCCCAGAGGTCCCGAAGCCCGTTACCGTCGTTATCAATGCCCAACCCAAAATATCCTTTCCCTTTTGCGGAAAAACCGGCTCCCTGTGTCCGCACGACACCGGGAAAATCAGCCTTCTTTTCCCACTGATCTTTTGCCGAGTCATATGCATAAAAATGAACTGACTGCCCGCCCAACTGATTGACAACATATCCTTTTTCACCAATGGTGAAAGCCGCTATTTTACCCGTTTTCTCTGGTAACGGTTTGCAATCTTTCCGGTCCCAGGTAACTTCGATGGATTCCATCGCCCCGGTAAAATCCTCTTTTAGCATAAAAGCCTTGTCAAAAGTCAAAAAGATTTTCAAATCCCTGTCCAAGCCGGTGAATGAAGGCAAAATCACACCCGCATACTGACCAACATAACTTATACTGGGCAACCACCAAAAATCATTCAGATAGGCCCTTTTACCCGGTATTTTTTCATCGCTGATATAGCCAAAACCAACAAATACCAATTCTCTTCCACCCGCCTGACCCAGTGGAAACGCTATGGCATTATGTCTTGGCACAGGTAAAGTACTTTCCGTACTCGTCCATTTCCCATCAAATCGTAAAATATCCCAATGCGAATCGTCCTGATAACGGTAGACCACGCGCTGTGAATTAAATAAAGGAGAAAGCAACGCCGCTCCGGTAAAATCACCTGTAACTATGGGCGCGTGTGGTAATTTTTTCCAGTTTGCAGATTGCCTGGCCGTAAAATAGCGGCTTGTTGTTATCTTATTTTTCTGTTCATCTTCATAACATAACCTTACTGTATACAACTCGCCTGCAATTAACTGAGTGGTGGAAAAAGTCATCAGATCAAATCTGTCGGCCGCTTCATTGCCTCCTTCCTTCAGCGAAATAACCGAACCAGATTTGCTTAAAAGTTCAATTTTAAAACCTGCCGTTTGATTTGATGGTAATTTAATTTCAATGATCGCTTCCGAGGCACTTGAATTTTGGACAACAGAAACAATGGAATAAGGTATTACTATTTCTTCGGTGAGCCTGGCCGGTGCAAATTCCTTTTCACAGGAAACAAAAAACCATATAGTCACAAGCAAAAAAAGCTTGTAAGGATGTCGAATCCGGTTTCCTATTTGACTGAAATATGATGACATCCTTCCAGATCGATTTCAGATTAATCACCAAACTATTTCAAAAGCCGCTGCAATGCTTACTTCTACCGGAATTTCAATGCAGTGGTTTGATAATGCGCAGCGGTAAATTGTTTCTAGCAATCACCCACATCGGTGTTGAACCTATCTTTACAGATTTGATATCCCTGATCTCCCCTTCCAGCAAAAAGCCGGTATCAATTGGCGACCGTGATTCAAAACGCCCTTTCCCTTTGTTTTCCAACACCAATCCATAGCTCGAATCATATCTTCCCTGATACGTACTCACGCCCCAATAATTACCCCCACCCAGCAAATCGGGTTTGCCATCATGATTAATATCGGCAATAGCCCAGGTAAATATTTTAGAAACCTGAGCCTCTTTGGGCAAGTCATGGACAACAAAACCGCCATCTTTATTTTCGAGATAAACGGATTCAAATTTATCAACTTCCAGAAGTCTTGCATCCTTTAACTCTTCAGGTCTAAATATTTCATCAATGGTTTTGCCCGCAAAAGTTTTATAATCTGTGAAACGTTTGCTGATAATCGAGGGAATCCGCTTACCTAACTCATCTTTAAAGGCGACCGGGAACCAGGAATCGCCAATACTATAAGACAAAACCTGTTCCAGGCCCTGATTGTTGTCAAAGTCTTTAACCCACATTTTCAAATGCGAGTCCGCCCGCTTTTTGAATTTATTGTTTGAACCAAGGTTCCCTACCACGAGATCCATATCCCCGTCCTGATCAAAATCCGCGGCACTGACACATTGCCAAAAACCTGATGGCGCAGTATACTTCCCTGATTTGTCCGCACTTAAAATTCCCTTCTTATTAAGAAAGACAGTCACAGGCATCCAGTCACCGACTACGATAAGATCTTTTTGTTTATCGCCGTCAATATCTTCCCAAACAGCATCCGTAACCATCCCGATGTTTTTCAATCCGGGTGCTATCTGATTTGTTTTGTCCGTAAAATGTCCTCTACCGTCATTGATAAGCATATATGATCGCGGTGCGATTCCATATTGAAAACCCACCACCCGGCCACCGACAAATAAATCCAGATCACCATCATGGTCGATATCGAAAGGTTTTACGCAGGATTTATTGTCAAACATCGGCGGCAGCGCATTGGGATCCCTTTTAAAATTGCCTTTGCCATCATTGATGTATAAACGATCAAACAGCTGGGGCATATCGCCATAAAATTCATTCCCGCCGGAAACGACGTAGAGGTCGGCAAAGCCGTCTTTATTGGCATCAAAAAAAGTGGCTTCAATATCTTCAAAAGTTGAATCCGCCCTGAAATCGGGTTGAGGACTCAATTGAAACTTTCCGCCTGGTTTTTGCAGATAAAGTGAGGCGATCTGCCATTTTGCCCCCCCAACATACATATCTTCCAAACCGTCTCCGTTAACATCCGTAACGGCCACTTTGGGGCCTTCGGAAGAAACCAGAAAGGGCATTAAACTTTCGCGGTAAAAATCGAAATAACGGTTCTCTTCATGTTTGTAAGGAATTTTATACTGATCTGTCACATCCTCAAACTGCTGTGCATCCAGTTTTTTAACAATCCAAGCGTTCCCGGATTCTACTTTTGGGCTATCAAATGCATATTTAACTTTAATCAACTGACTCGTTTTAACCTGGGTAAGTACCTGCATCTTTTGATCGGGCCACACAATGATCAAACTATCTAAAATCTTATCCTTACCGATCCCAAAATGAATAACGGGCTCACTGGAAGATTCAAACCCCCTGGTCGTTGCCAACTGCTGCATCTGCAAGCCGGCTTTTGACTTAATAACAACCTTTGCCCCCAAAGCAAAAGTATTTTCAGGATAACCTTCCAGTTTAACCCTCAGATATCCTGAATCTGTTTGCTTATCCGCTTGGTTTTGATAAAATAAAGAGGGCTCGTTCAAATTATTGGTTACAAGGTCCAGATCGCCATCGTTATCAAAATCAGCATAGGCAGCACCGTTGGAGATATTGGGCATTTCAAATCCCCATTCCAATGACTTATTCTGAAAATTCAATTCCGGTGTCCCTTTGAACAAATAGTTGTGAACCTTTCCCTCCGGCATCATGGTGAGCGCTCTTTTGTCCAGCTCCATGGATGTTTCGGGCGCATATCTCAGGGAATCATCGGCAGCATATTTTGCATAATCCAGATTATTGGGCCGATGGGCAATACCGTTACTTACAAACAGATCTTTAATACCATCATTGTCGTAATCAGCCAGCAACGGCGACCAGCTCCAATCCGTTGCCGCAACACCAGACATTGCTGCTACGTCCGTAAACCGTTTTCCTGACAAATTTATCTGCAGACAATTGCGGCTCAGCTGCGGCATATACCCGAAGGAAAGCTTGTACAGATAAATGTCAAGTGGATCTTCACCAATGGATGATTTTTCAATGGCTTCGTCCTCGGGATACATATCCAGCGTCATAATATCGGGATAGCCGTCATTGTTAACATCTGCAATATCATTTCCCATAGAATAACGGCTCGTGTATCGTAGCATTTCCCTGCTTTTATCCGTAAATGTGCCGTTCCCATTGTTGATGTAACAATAATCATCTTCGTGAAAATCATTGGAAACGTAAATATCTTCCCATCCGTCGTTATTCAAATCGGCCACGGATACACCTAATCCATAACCCATGGCCGCGCCATAAATGCCCGCTTTTTCACTGACATCGACAAACTTAACCGGCTTAAAACCACCCGATTTCTGGTTACTGACCTTGCTCTCGAAAAGATAATCACCCGCTTCATTGTTACGCAAATGGCGCGTTGTTACCCGATCGTAACTTCGAGATGTATGAACTGCATGATTCAGGAGATAACAATCCAGATCTCCGTCCTTATCGTAGTCAAAAAAGACGGCCTGGGTGGAAAATCCTGTAAAATCAAGCCCGTAATCGGCTGCTTTTTCGGTAAAGGTCAGGTTTCCATTGTTGATATATAGTTCATTAGCCCCTTCAATTCCCCTGAAATTTCCAACCGCCGAAACATAAATATCCAGCAGACCATCACCGTTTACATCGGCCATCGTAACCCCGGTCTGCCAGTCAGAAAACCCTTCAACACCTGCTTTTTCAGTGATATCCTCAAATTTGAAATTGCCTTTGTTCAGATAAAGCTTATTTTTCCCTTGATTGGAGACGAAATAAACATCCGGTAACCCATCGTTATTGATATCGCCAGTCGCTACTCCCCCGCCATTATAGAAGTAGAGATAATCCATAAGATTAACTTTCTCATTATCCACCACCTTATTCACAAAACCAACACCGGTTGCGGTAGAATCTCTTATTTCAAATAATGCTTTCTCCTTACTTGTATGATCCGATTTGCACGCCTGAAAAATCAGCATACTTATCAGAACAACCAGATTTAAATTCTTCATTTATTATCAGTATTTACTTGTGCGGTACGGGCTTATAAACCTGGACCTTCGTATTATTTCTGCCCAAAATAATCTGCCCTTGCTTCAATTGTTTCATGGTTCGCACCTGATCTTCCGCCCAAAAACCCGTTTCGGATGGTGATTTCGCCTCAAAACCTGTTTTTGTCCCCCGCAGAATAAGTCCTTTCAGCGCATCGTATCTGCCGATTTCAGGTAAAACATCGTAGTAATTCCCCGAAACAATCAGATCCACGCTGCCATCATGATCATAATCTGTTGGAATAATACTAAAAACGGGTGAAAGCTGCGCTTGTGCCGACAATGGCATGAAGGTAAAAACAGCTCCCTTCCCATCATTTCTTAATACAGCCGACTCGGCCGTATAAACCTTTTTCACGACGGCATCAGCCAGATCTGCTTTGTCAATCACCTCTTCAATGGTTTTCCCAGCATACTGCTCGTATTTCACAAACTTCTTTTTAAGCGACGGCATCGCACGCAGTAAATCAGGCTTCATCACCATAGGATAGGATATTCCTGTTTCGTCAGGACAGGTGATGATTTGTTTCAACACACCATTGCGGTCAAAATCTTTGACATACATCTCAACGGGTTTTTCCTGGGTGGCTCTGAGTCTGGAATTAAGGCCTAAATTCCCGGCTACAATATCCAAATCACCGTCATGATCAATGTCCGATACAGCTACTGTATTCCACCACCCATTGGTTTTTTCAATTTCGCCCTTTGCATTTTTTATTATATCAGTCGACTGCAATTCAAGTTTATTTCGCTTGTTCTTAAAAATCATCACCGGCATCCAGTCGCCAACAACAATCAATTCCGGATAAGCGTCTCCATCCAGATCGGCCCAGGTTGCATCTGTTACCATGCCAAGCTGCTCAACCTGAGGCATAAATCTTTTCGTATAGTTTTTAAAATTGCCCGTACCGTCGTTGGTAAAAAGGTAACTCGGCGGATCAATTCCATACTGACCGGCTTTCAAACGGGAACCAATGAAGACATCAATATCGCCATCCTTATCGTAATCCGCAGCAGCAATACAAGATGCATTCACTTTCAGACCCGGGAAACCATTGCTTTTGGTGAAACCCGCTTTGCCGTCATTAAGATATAATCTGGGCAGTAGAATAACGTCATCGTCCTTAAACTCGTTACTTCCTGAAACAACCAAAAGATCCAAATCCTGGTCATTATCTGCATCAAAAAATACAGCATCCGATGCTTCCAGCTCTGCCTCTTCGGCAAAAACTTTTGGGGTTTTATCCAGAAAAGCACCATCCTTTTTTTGAATGTACAGCTTGCCACCCTGACCAACTGCACCTCCTATATATACGTCATCCAGACCATCCTTATTAACATCACCCACAGCAAGCGCCGGGCCAAACCGCGAATACATTTGTTTTATCAGTGGATTCTGATTGTAATCCACATAATCCGCCTCTTTATGCATGAAGTCAATGCCACTGGCGGCTGTAATTTCCGCAAATTTAGCCTTACCCTTCTCGCTTTCCAGCTTCCATGAAGCCTGTGCATCTTTCTGACTTACGACATACATCGAATCAGCCTTAACGGCTTTCATGACCCGTTGTTTATCATTTGGCCACAGAATGGTTACAGAATCAATTTCTGCATGCTTGCCTAACCCGAACACAAGTCTTAAATCCACAGACGATTCAAAACCCCGGTTTGGCATTTGCTGAAGCATCTGGGTTCTGGCTTTCTGGTGAACATAAATTTTGGCACCAATCGCATCCTTATTCCCCTGTTCTCCATTCAGCTTAAATTTGATATAGTGAAAATCCTTCCGCTCACTGGATTTGTTTTTATAAACAAACAACTGGCTATTCACATTATTGACGATTAAATCCAGATCGCCATCATTATCCAGATCGCCATAAGCGGCCCCGTTGGAAAACGACGGTGTTGCCAGTCCCCATTCCTCAGCCTTATTGGCAAAGGATAAATTGCCATTATTCTTAAAAGCATAGTTGGCCAAAGGCTCCGAAGGCATTTTATCTAAAAAAAGTTTATAATCGAATTTCCGGGTACGGCTCACCTCGGCAATATTGGACGGATCAGCCAAAAACGATACAAAATCCTGATTAGTCAAGTCCTTGTTGATGGCATTGGCTACGAAGATATCCTTCTCACCATCCGAATCCATGTCAAAAATAAGGGCTCCCCAACTCCAGTCTGTTGCATGCGTTCCGGTAAAACGGGCAATTTCACTAAACCAGGTTTTGCCATCCGGCGCGCCCGACTGGTTGAGCTGCAACGTATTTTGCATGTACTGGTAATGAAAATCTCTTGAGACCTTTAATTCTTGTAAGTCGTGTCCCTCAAAAGTAGACGTGAGTTTAAGTCGTCGGTCAGATCCCGGCAGCATGTCTGTCACGTAAATATCAAGTTTACCATCATTGTTTATATCCGCGATATCTGCGCCCATCGAGGAAAGACTTGTATGTTGCATCGCCGACTTAATGGATTCCTTGAAAGTCCCGTCGTGATTGTTGATGTACAGATAGTCATGTTCATAAAAATCATTTGAGATGTACATATCCAGCCAGTTGTCATTATTGACATCGCCGATCGTAATGCCAAGGCCAAAACCAATAATACTTCCATAAATTCCAGCTGTTTCGCTTATATCCGTAAAACGTTCGCCATCATTTCTGAATAGTTTGTGCCCGCCCTCTTTATCCCGCTGACTTCTAAGATTTGCATATCCCAGCCGTCCCACTGGCGTAAAACTGTTGTTCAGCAAAAACATATCCAGGTCTCCATCTCTGTCGAAATCGAAAAAGGCGGCATGTGTAGAATATCCCTGATCATCGAGACCATATTCTTTCGCCTTTTCAGCGAATGTTCCGTTTCCTTTGTTGATGAATAATTCGTTCGCCCGTTCATCCGACCTCCCGGCATTACACACGTATAAATCCAGCAAACCGTCTCCGTTTACATCGGCAAAAGTGGCTCCGGTACTCCATGATTTTGTTCCTGCGACACCGGCTTTTCCTGTAATATCTTCAAATTTGAAATTGCCCTTATTCAGAAAAAGTTTATTTTCTCCCTGATTTGCTATTAAATAGATATCCGGAAGATTATCGTTATTAATATCTCCAATGGCTACGCCTCCGCCATTGTAAAAATTACGGTAGTTGAAAATATTAAATTCATCAGTATTGGTTATCGTATTTTCAAAAGCAATGCCCGTCTCACTGGCGTCCATCTCCTGAAATAAATGGTTTTCACCCGATTTTTTCTCCGAACACTCTAAGAAAGTGAAAATAGTCAAAACCCAAATGAATCGTTTTAATACAAATCTGATCATTATCTGATATTCTAAAATCTTTTATTTTCCTGCATAATAATACTATAAATCCAAATTAAAACAGGAGCAAGCTTTTTAAGCTCGCTCCTGCTAAATCTATTAAGTATTACATTCCGTAGCACTCAAATTAATAGCCTGGATTCTGTTTTAAATTAGGATTCAAAGAAAGCTGGGTGGAAGGGATCGGGAATATATTCCGGAAAGCCTGCGAAGCCTCTTTAAAATTCCAGGCTTTTGTAAATTGTCCGAACCGGATTAAATCCTGACGTCTTACATACTCCCAGGCCATCTCCCAGCCTCTTTCTGCAAGCATATCATCCAGCGTAAGTTTAGTCACGGGCACTGCGCCTGCACGGGCCCTGATGATATTCACATCCTTAATCGCATCAGCTGTATTACCCAAACGAAGGTTTGCTTCCGCCCGCATCAGATACGTATCGCCAAGACGGAAAATAACAAAGTCATTATCCTGATCACTACTGGATCCGTTTCTCTGAATTTCATATTTCTGACTTCTGGCTCCGGCCAAACGTGCTACGGGACCAGCAGGCATTTCAAACGCCGGAATTTCCGGTGTAAAAATGAATGGTTGTCCGTCATCCGTTAGTGCTTTCCCATCCGCAGAGTATTGCTGTCCTACAATCCACATTTTCTTCCTGCCGTCTGTATCAGCGAATGAGTTATAGAACTCCGTGGCTGTACAATACCCATTCCAGGGAGCCTGTGGCGTATTATAGGTCAGTTGGCTTAAATAATGCAGCGTTCTCATGTTCATATTGAAGCCGCCTCTTTTGGAAGCATCATAAGGAACCGCAAGAATATTCTCTTTTGAAGTTTGATTCTGAGTAGAGAAATTAGCGAAAAAGTCTGTCGACAAAGTATATTTCCCAGATGCAATAATCGTATCACACTGCACTTTTGCCTCGGCCCATTTTGGGGTTCCGGTATAAACTTCTGCGTTCAGATAAAGCTTTGCCAGGATCATGTTGGCAACATATTTATTAAAACGGCCATATTGTGAACCGCCTGCCGTAGCGCCTAAGCTGGGATAAACTTCTTTCAACTCCTTTTCAATCCATGCAAATGTTTCAGCGCCTGTTTTCTGGGTAGGACTCGCACCGCCCAACTTATCGGCAATTATGATATTTCTGAAATGGTCAAGGGCGATGTAGTGATAAAACGCTCTCAATGCCCTCAATTCCGCCTTTGTTCCTGCATCTGTAATTTGCGGGTTACTAAGCTGTGAATTGATAGACGTGATACTGTTGTAACACCAGGCCCACATGCCGTTAAACTTGTCATCGTCACCGGTTGGGGTCCAGGTATGTTGTTTCAAGCGTTTCCATGCATCTCCATCTTTCCAGTCCCCACCCCTTGTGGGAATCACCTGCTCATCCGTAACGGTATTTAATTCGGCATAACGCCCGAAATAATCTCCTAGCGAGCTATACAACGGCCCCAGAAGCGCAGCCTGCTGTGCAGCAGTCGAGCCGAACTGGTCTGTCGGGATAACATCGTAGGTTGTTTCTGTTAAATCCGTACAGGACTGGCCCGCTAACAGCAATGCAGAGCCCAGTAAAATATGTTTTATGTTCATTTTCATCTCCATGTCAATTAAGAATAAATTTTGACAGCCTTTTCTCCGATATCAAAATCACTCGGTTTCTCTAGTTTGTTAAATCAGAATGTCAGGTTCACCCCCAACTGATAAGTACGTGTTTTAGGATAAATTCCCGTCGCGTCCAAACCAAGACTGTTAGGAGCAGAATTCCCAATATTGAAATCCCCTTTTACCTCCAGCTCCGGATCGACCCCTCTGTATTTTGTGATGACAAACAAATTGTTCCCTCCCAGATAAATTCTTGCATTGCTAATGTATTTGCTTTCAAAAGTCAGGTTATACCCGATTTGCCAGTTATCCAGTCGGATGTATGTTCCCTTTTCCAGCCAATAATCTGACAAAGCGTTGGTACTGAAATTTTTAGGAAGTTCAGTAACACTTTGTAACATATTGGTTTCCAGAATAGAGCCCGGAATGGATAAATTAGAACGCAGGTTATTCAAAATACTGTTACCAAACACGCCCCGCAATTGAAAACTGAAATCAAATTTTTTGTATTTAAAACTGTTCACCCAGGCACCTGTAAAGTAAGGCTGCGGGTTGTCTTTGAAATTTACACGGGCATCAGCCGGATTGGTTACCGGCGCACCGCCGTCTTTTCCTTCCAGCAACATTTGCCCCTTCGCATCAAACCCTGCAAAATGCCCCACGTTGTTAAATGAGCCCAGCGGTAAACCCGGTGTAAGAATGGAAGCAAATACGTTGGACAACCCTCTGCCACCAAAGGCATTGAAACGGATAATACCGGAATCAAAATCGTTGCTTTTCAGGTTAACGATCTCATTTTTGATGTAAGACCCAACCAAACGGCTCGTCCAGTTAAAATTATCCTTTTCAATCACAGCGCCGCCAAAAGACAGCTCAATACCCTTGTTGCGCATGGAGCCTACATTGGCCCAAATGAAATTGGTAAAATATTTAACGCCATCAGCAGGTACAGAGTATTTGTATAACATGTCACTGGTTTTCTTGTTAAAGACATCAACAGATCCCGTGAAACGGCCATTTACAAATTGAAAATCCAGCCCTAAATTCACTTGCTGAACCACTTCCCATTTCAGGTTGGGGTTTGTGTTCTGGGTGATTCCATATCCTGGAAGAAAGTTATTGATCCCTCCGTCATAAAATGATCCCGTCGGGCCGTAAAGTTCGAGAGACTGATAGGCTACCAATCCTTCTGAGTTCCCGGTTTTCCCCCAGCTTGCCCGTAATTTTAGATAATTAAACGCATCTGATTTCGGGAAAAACGATTCATCGGAAATAGTCCATCCCCCGGCAACGGACGGGAATAAACCCCACTTGTTATTGGCACCAAATTTGGAACTTCCATCATATCTCAGTGTAGCTGTAAGATTATACTTTTCATTAAAATTCAAGGTACCGCGTCCAAAGAAAGAAGCCAGGGTCGTTTTGTTCTTGTATGAACTCACGTAATCCGTTCTTGGCAAAATCAACGTACCCGCACCCAGTCCCAGGTTATTATAGCCCAAACCAGTCGCTACGAACTGTGTGTTATTGGCTCCAAATCCGTCGTTGATAATATTTTGATATGAATAACCGCCCAATAGCGAGAAGTTACTTCCTTTATCTCCGAAACCTCTCATGTAAGTACCGGTAATTTCCAAAAGCTTGTCATTAATCTGCGCCAGGGTTCTGGAAGCCAACCCGTTATTGATCTGGAATGCTTTCACCGATCTGTCTCTCGAACGGCTTTCAACTTCCTGATCACGTTTAATCGCCCCATTAACACCTACCGTGAAACCATTGAACAGTTCATACTTTAAGTTGACACCTCCAACCAATGTATTTTTCTCCCGCTCAAATATTTCGTTTTCCAGCATGGCAACCGGATTGTTCAAATCAAAAGCACCCGGCACTTCGTAAAAGGTACCATTTGCATTTCTTACAGGCAGGGTTGGCAGAAACAATGTTGCGTTGGCAAGAATCCCGCCATCCGTCAGATCAGAATTCGTGTTGGTATAGGAAAGGCTGTATTGTACATTAAGCCGGTTATCCATAGCCTTTTGATCCAGGTTGATTCTTCCCGTCATTCGATCAAAACCCGTATTTTTAATAATACCTTCCCGTTTGGTATAGTTGACCGATCCACGATAAGAAAAAGTTGGAGATCCACCCGAAATTGATAGGTCATGACTGTTTGTTACTCCTCGTCTTGAAATCTGATCCCACCAGTCGGTATTGTAATTTTTGCCCTGAGCATCTTTCGGGAAACGTTGTCCATCCAAAAGTGAAGAATCGCCTTTGATACGCCTCACCTCCGAGATATAACCCGGTCCGTCCAGTAATTTCAGGTTATTGGAAATGACATCCACACCGACATAATTGTTAAAAGTAACAGTTGCCCTTCCGGATTTCCCTCTTTTCGTCGTGATAATAATGACACCATTCGCCGCACGTGAACCGTAAATGGCCGATGCTGAGGCATCCTTCAGAACATCCATGGATTCAATATCCGTTGGAGAAATCGTCGCAATTGGTACACCAATGATACCATCCACCACATACAGCGGATCACTGCCGCCCGCAAGCGAAGTATAACCTCTTAACCTTACCGTTGGACTCGTATTGGGGTCACCATTCGGCTGCGTAATTGTTAAGCCGGCAACCCTGCCCTGAATAGCTTGTAATGGGTTGGGGTTAACACCTACATTAAAATCTTTCGACGAAACCGAGCTTACCGTCCCTGTAACGTCCTTTCTTTTGGCCGTTCCATAACCAACAACGACAACTTCCTCCAGCGCCTTTACATCATCGCTCAAAGTAACATCGATGACAGACTGGTTACCAACAACGACTTCTTTGCTTGTAAACCCAATAAAACTAAAAACCAGTGTTGCATTCCTATCGGCAGCAATAGAATAATTACCGTCCATGTCTGAATTAGCTCCTTTTGTTGTTCCTTTCACGGTAATAGCCACTCCGGGCAGACCGTTGTTTTTCTCATCTATTACCTTTCCGGTAACCGTAACCTCCTGAGCATAGGTATAAACTGAGCCAAAAACGTTGATCAGTAAAAATACCAGTACAGTCAAAGCATGTGTTTTTCGAAATTTGCAACACCTGGGGAGTGCTATGGCAGCAAATCGACCAGACATAAGTCGGTCCTGATAGGAAAATTTCATCATAAGTTAGGTTAATTAGTTGTTCAAGCTTTTCTCTATACGTTATCATCAACAATTCTTACAAAACAATTCACACAAGTCCAGAACATAACTTACAAGAATAATTTTAGAACAAATTGTAATTTCAGACAAATACTTATCTAAATTACTATAAATAGTTAAAATATCACAAACATTAGTTACAAAAGAATTATTAAATATTTATAAGAAAAGATTGGTTCCATTACGTTTATTCACCAAAGGGCACTTTTCGTGATATTTTGCCGTAATGATTAGCAACGGAGATTTTTTATGCTGTTTCGAGAAACTGTGATTAGAATTATCATAAAAGGACTGTTTAATACTATTTCGGAGAAAGACTGGCTTTCCCGCCAACCTTTCTATAAAAATTTCATGATTTGATCAGCGGTTGTGCGTAACTTTGGGGCAGTTTCGTTTCTGTACATTTTTGTTTATGACACCGCAGTCCTCCGTTTCGAATACCGATTTACAACAATTAGCCAGTCAGCTTACCGGTGATTTTTATGATGACAATACCATGCGTACTTTGTATGCAACGGATGCATCAGCCTACCGTGAAATGCCTTTGGCCGTAGCCATTCCCAAAACACTGGAAGATATCAAAAAGCTGATCGCCTTCGCGACAAGCAAAAAGGTATCGCTGATTCCACGTACTGCCGGCACTTCGCTGGCCGGACAGGTTGTAGGAAGCGGCATTATTGTGGATACGTCGAAACATTTTACGAAAATCCTGGAAATCAATGCAGCGGAAAGATATGTGCGCGTAGAGCCGGGTGTGATTCGTGATGAGCTCAATATGGCGCTTAAACCGTACGGGTTATATTTCGGACCAGAAACTTCAACCGCCAACCGCGCCATGATCGGCGGGATGGTGGGAAATAATTCCTGCGGCTCCAACTCGGTCGTTTATGGAAGTACCAGGGAACATTTGCTGGAAGTCAAGGCGATTCTGGCCGATGGCAGTGATGTAACTTTTGGAACAGAAACGTTGGCAACATTCAGGAGCAAACTCCCGGATACTGCTGATTCTCTTGCGGATAAAATCTACGCGAAAACCTTCGAAATACTATCCAATCCCGTCAACCAGACCGAGATCAGAAAGGAATTCCCAAAACGCAGCGTAGAAAGAAGGAATACGGGTTATGCCCTGGATATGCTTTTGGAAACCGAGCCCTTCACCCCGGTTCCGGATGAAGGCCAGGAAGTTATTCCTTTCAACATGTGCAAGCTTATTGCCGGTTCGGAGGGAACGCTTTGCTTTTTGACCGAAATTAAACTGAATATCATCCCGCTTCCACCGACGACGCAAGGCCTTTTGTGCGCCCATTTTACGTCGATCGATGAAGCGTTGCGGGCTACCATTTTAGCCCTTAAATATAAACCACAGGCCGTAGAATTAATTGACAACTACGTACTTGAGTGCGCCGCAACAAATAAAGAGCAAAAAGCAAACGCATTTTTTGTTCAGAATACCGCATCGGGAGAATACCCGGCGATTCTGGTTGTCGATCTTTCCAGAGAAACCAAAGCGGAGGTGGAAGCGCTTGCGCGGGCACTCGAAGCCGATTTCATACAGGCTGGCATGGGTTATCATTACCCATTGCTTTTTGGTGACGATACAAAAAAAATATGGACTTTACGGAAAGCAGGACTAGGGTTATTAAGTAATCTTCCGGGTGATGAAAAGGCTGTGGCCGTGATTGAGGACACGGCGGTCGATGTTTATGACCAGCCTCAATACATCATCGAGTTTAACGATATCCTGAAAAAACACGGCATGTCTGCGGTGCATTATGCACACGCCGGTTCGGGCGAGCTACACCTGCGTCCGATCATCAATCTTAAAACCAAGGAAGGGCACCAGCAATTCAGGACCATTGCTGAGGAAATTGCAACGCTGGTAAAAAAATTCCAGGGATCACTTTCCGGTGAACATGGCGACGGGCGTTTGCGTGGTGAATTCATCCCGCAAATGGTGGGTCAGCATAACTATGAGCTGTTCAAAGACCTAAAACGTACCTGGGATCCTTACAACATCCTGAATCCAGGCAAGATCGTCGATACGCCTCCAATGGATACCTTCCTGCGTTACGAGGCCGATCACGTGACACCGGAATTTAAAACCTATTTCCGCTATCAGGACCAGACTGTTTTGCAGCACGCGGAACAATGTAACGGATCCGGTGACTGCCGGAAAACGGAAATGAGCGGTGGAACGATGTGCCCGAGTTTCATGGCGACAAGAAATGAAAAGGACACCACCCGAGCCAGGGCCAATATCCTGCGTGAAATGCTGACACATTCGCCTAAGGAAAACCGGTTTGACAACAAGGAAATCAAAGAGGTTTATGACCTGTGCCTTGCCTGCAAAGGGTGTAAAGGTGAATGTCCATCTAATGTGGATGTAGCCAAACTGAAAATGGAATTTTTGCAGCATTACCATGATGAACACGGTGTTCCGCTTCGTTCCTGGCTGGTAGGTAATTTCTCCAAACTGACAGGCTTGGCAAGTTATGTTCCATGGGCTTACAATATGGTTTTCAAAAATGCTCCGTTGCGTAAAATTGCAAACAACATTGTAGGTTTCCACCCGGAACGTACGATGCCGCTTTTGCATGACACAACTTTGGAAGCATGGTATAAAAAACGCAAAAAACAGTCTGTCACTTCGGATAAGAAAGTATATCTTTTCTGTGACGAGTTTACCAACTACAACGATGTGGAAATTGGTAAAAAAGCAATTCAGGTTCTTGAAAAGCTGGGCTATGAAGTGATCATTCCAAAACACGGACCATCAGGACGTCCGCAGCTTTCAAAAGGTTTGTTAAAAGATGCCAAAAAGATTGCCGAGGAAAATATCCGGTTACTGAAAGATGTGATTACGCATGAAAGACCGCTGGTAGGTCTGGAACCATCCGCAATTCTGACTTTCCGCGATGAATATCCTGATCTGGTTGGTGATGATCTTTTGGAGGACGCAAAAAAACTTGCATTAAACGCCTTGCAGTTTGACGAGTTTATCGCCCGTGAAATTGAACTTAAAAGGATTTCCAAAAACTCGTTCAGCAAGGAAAAACGTCTGATCAAATTACACGGCCATTGCCAGCAGAAAGCAATTTCAAGTATGATTCCTACGAAAAAAATGCTTTCACTGCCTGAAAACTATACCGTTCAGCTTATTCCGTCGGGATGCTGCGGTATGGCCGGGTCATTCGGCTATGAAAAAGAGCATTACGATATTTCCATGCAAATTGGCGAGCTCGTGCTCTTCCCAACCGTACGTAAACAAGCCGATGATGTGATCATCGCCGCGCCGGGAACAAGCTGCCGCCATCAGATCCATGATGGAACAGGACGTAAAGCCCTGCATCCGGCTGAAATATTATTTGAAGCATTGGTATAAATTATTCTTCCTCGTAATCCAGTTCCTTGCCATAGGTTTCTTCCATTTTCCACAAGGAAAGTAAAGCCAGCAAAAAGCAAACGGCTCCAACCACTGCGCCGGCCTGAAGAACACCCCAATCCGGTTTAAGGAACTGGAATACAGGTAACGTCAATAACACGGTCGCCCGGACATTATTGGCTACCGAAGTCGTTACAGTCGCGCGGAGATTCGTACCAAACTGTTCGGCCGTGGTGGTCAGGAACATCGCAATGTATCCGATTGAAAAACCCAGCCAGCCATAGCAGATATACAATGTAGTGGCTGAGTTAATACCGCCATAGAGCAGCGCTAAAACCCCTGCAAACGTCATCAGCAGCATCAACAGAATAGCTTTTTTTCTCGATTGCAGCCATTGACTTAACACGCCACTGAAAAAATCGCCGGTTACTACCCCTATATACGTGTAAAGCACGCAGGTTCCAGCCTGAATATCCCCGGGAACGCCTAAGGCTTTGGCGAACTCATTGCCAAAGGTTGCATAAATTCCGATGACCAGATACGTAGGCAAAGCAATGCCCATGCAGCGCATATACCGGATTAAACGCTCCCGTTTCGTAAAAATGGTCCACCAGTGCACGGTTTTAGACGTGACTTTATTAATACTTTTTTCAAACAAAAAGGATTCCAGTACGTTAACCCGTAACGCCAGAAGAATTAATCCCATGCCTCCGCCGATGAAATAGGCCATCCGCCAGTCCGTCAGTTTTACGGCAAAAAAAGCAGCAATAGCCCCCGCCAGCCCTACGCTCGCGACCACCGACGCACCATAACCGCGAAGTTCTTTTGGAAGGATTTCGGCAATCAACGTGATACCTGCTCCCAGTTCACCTGCCAATCCCAGGCCCGCGACGAAGCGCAGCAGCGAGTACAAGGCCACATCATTGGTAAAACCGCATACGATATTGGCAAGAGAATAAGTCAGGATGGAGCCAAAAAGTACCGAACGCCGCCCCATTTTATCTCCCCAGATCCCCCAGAAAAAACCACCGATCAGCAGACCTGCCTGCTGCCAGTTATAAATTTTCGCCCCGATAACCGAAATCTCAGCTTCCGACAAACCCAGATCTTTCAGACTGGGCACTCGTACAATATTAAAAAGAAGCAGATCATACACATCCACAAAATAGCCCAGAGAGGCTACAACAACGGGAAGTGAAAGAACGGTACGCCAGGCGGGAACATGGGCAGTAGCAGAAATAGAGGCCATATTTAGTGAAAGGTCATAACGAAAAGTAAGTAATTTATCCTGTAAAATTAATCATCAATCGGTTTCCTTCGCATGGATTTCACCTGCGATTTCTTTTGTTTTCCAGCTAATCGGTCCAGTTTGGAGGCCAGCGTCGGCCGCGTTGGTCTACGTTTCTTCTGGACAAAAAATGCCTGCTGTATCAGCTTATTGAATTTCTCGACTACCTTATCCTTATTGGCCAGCTGTGATCGTTCCGTCTGATGGTAGATCACCAGTACATTTTCATTGGTCAGTTTTGTACTCAGCTTGTTTATCAGCGTCTGCTTCTCTTCTTCGGTCAATAAAGCGGAATTTGCGATATCGAAACGGAGCTCTACTTTCGTCTCCACTTTATTAACATTTTGCCCTCCGCTCCCACCGCTTCTGGCAGTTTGAAAAACGATTTCAGCGTGTAACTTCTCAGGGTTTATCATGGTTTGACTTCAAATATTGTTAACGTGTGTTAAGATGTATACGAATCATACTGGTTTTTTCGCTTTCAGGATGAATAAATTTTCTCAAATTTTTGTCTCAAACTTTAAAAGTTAATTCACAACAAATTGTATACAAACACATTAACGAAAAACATTGGATTTATTAAAAATCAAAATTACGTTTTTCAATGCAAAACATTCATGATCTCACCATATTTGGAAGGAAAACAAGCGTTAAACCCGGTTATTATTTTCAGGTCAAACCATCGATTTTAATTCAGAAACAACTAATTCTTACGGCCATGTACAGCATGCATAAATTTCGGATTCTCGCCTTGTCAATTTTGCTTCTTGGAGGTATTTCGATTCAGGAAAAGGTAAAAGCTCAGCCGGGAGTTTCCATTTCTTTCCAAACATTTTACAACGAATTGTCTCCTTACGGACGGTGGATCAATACGCCTCAATATGGTTCGGTATGGACTCCTTATGCGGACCGCGATTTTCAACCCTATTCGACCAACGGATATTGGGAAGTGACAGAATATGGTAATACCTGGGTTTCGGATTACGACTGGGGTTGGGCACCTTTCCACTACGGCCGCTGGTCTTACGACGATTACAATGGCTGGTTCTGGATTCCTGGTTACGAATGGGGACCTGCCTGGGTGAACTGGCGCTCCGGTGGCGGATATTACGGATGGGCTCCGCTGGGTCCTGGTGTAAATATCAACGTATCCATTAATATCCCTTCGTTCTGGTGGGTTTTCCTACCGCAGCAATACATTTCGACACGGAATTGGCACAGTTACTGCGCGCCAAGAGGTAGATATAACAACATTTACAACCGCACCACGATCATCAACAATTATTATCGCAACGACAACCGTACCTATGTGTATGGCCCGAGACGTGATGAAATTGAAAGAGTGACCAGACGTTCCGTTGTCGTTCGTGATATCGACCGCAACCGCAGAGGCGCCGTGGTGATCGACCATTCGTCTGGCAGAGAACATTCCTATGATGCTCCCGGCAGTAGTAGAAATGGCTATGATCGCCGTACACCCGTTGAAAACAATTCCAGAAACAGAACGTATGATTACCGCTCAAACGAACGCCCATCCGTAGACAGAAACAACCGTGTTCCTGACGTGAGAAATGATCGTAACGACCGATCAAATCAGCCTTATCGTTCCAACGAGCGTACTGCACCCGACAGATGGAACTCCTCACCGGACAGAGGTTCACAGGATTTCAACCGTTCAAGAAATCAGGAAGCACCCGGTAATAATGATAACCGCGGAAACCGTAGCTACGAGCAAGCCCGTCCGACGCCAAGCCCTGAGCAAAATCGTTCCCGTTCCAGCGAACCTTCTTATGACCGTGGCCGTTCCCGCGACAATGGGAATCAAGGTCAGGAGCGGTCGAACAACGGACCATCGATCCGCTCCAATTCCTCTGAAAGAAATTCCGGCGAATCCAGAGGTGGCGGAAGATCTTATGAAAACGCCGGAGGTGGTGAAAGATCAGAACGCGGCGGTCGTTCTCCAAGATAATTTTCGGCTTAAAGAAAAAGCTCTTCCGTGAAATTTAAACATTTCCTGAGGAGCTTTTTTATGTATTGTTCTTTTTAAATTAATGCATTTCTTATTTGTTACGTTTTGATTTGAATAGTCAAATTTTGAGGAAATGTAGTAATTTTAACACACTTTAAACACATAAACGCTTTAATGGAAATCCAGTTTGATATCGACTTTAAAGAGAGTGCGCCAAAGTACATGCAAATTATCAAATCGTTACTGTTGGCCATTGGTAAAGGGAAGCTAAAAAGAGGAGATAAAATACCGTCTATCAACCAGTTAAGCGAAGAATATTTACTTTCTCGTGATACGGTTGAGAAGGCGTATAAACATCTGATCAAAGACGGCGTTTTAATATCGGTGCGGGGCAAAGGTTATTTCATCAACCGGGTTGATATTGAAACGACTTCGAGAATTTTGCTGGTTTTCAATAAAATAAGTAATTATAAAAAACAGATCTATAATTCTTTTGTAGAAAATGTAGGTAGAAATGTTATTGTGGACCTTCACATTCACCACTCCAACATTAATATTTTCAATAATTTAATCAAGAACAGTATCGGCGAATATGATTACTATGTAATCATGCCGCATTTCTATGAGAACGAGGAAGAGGCCATAAAAATATTAAAACTGATTCCGCCGGAGAAGCTGATTTTACTGGATAAGGATATACTGGAATCAGGTCTTTTGAAACATTCTTCCGTATACCAGAACTTTGAAAAGGATATTCTCCATTCTTTAAATGAAGCGATTGATTTACTGAAAGTTTACAACAAGCTAATCCTGATTTTCCCGACATTGATCCCTTATCCTAAGGAAATCATCAAAGGTTTCAGGCTTTTCTGTATCCAGCATCAGTTTGATCATGAGATTATTTATGAGACCGATGAAAACATTGTCGTCCTGAAAGACGCAGCTTATGTGATTATTGAAGAAACTGATCTGGTGAATTTGATCAAAAAATGCAATGAACAGGGACTGGTCGTGGGCAAAGACGTGGGCATCATCTCTTACAATGAAACACCTTTAAAGGAAATTTTACTGGACGGCATCACCACCATTTCAACCGATCATGAACAAATGGGGAAATCTGCCGCACGGCTGGTTATGCAAAGTAAAGCCGAAAGCATTAAAAATCCGTTTACGCTGATCCGGAGGAAGTCGTTATAAACAAAGTTGCCATCCCGGAAACTTCGGAATGGCAATTTACTTTTCATATCCATTGCAAATTTTATAACCCGGTTGCCACCGTTACGGTACCTCGCTCGCTGATCAGATTTTCTCTGATTTTAAGGTCACGGAAAAGTCCGATCGGATCCAGAGAACCGCCGCTATGCAGCATCGCTTCTCTTACCAAAGGACGTACATCCGTTCTGAAAGCATTTTGTAATAACTGCTGAGCCAATACCACATCATTGTTCTGACGAGCTTTTTCCAGTTTTTTAGTATCCAGAATAAGTGCCTGCGCATACGACAACAGGATTGCTTCGACAGACTGCATCAAATCTTCCAGCGGATCTTTCACATTGTGGCTTGCATCGATCATCCAGGCAAATCCATCACTGCCTTTGCCGGCACGTTTCATTCCTTCAACCAGCTCCACAAAAATCAGGAACAACATATAAGGTCTGATACTGCCCACTGTCAAATCATCATCTCCATATTTCGAGTCGTTGAAATGGAAGCCAGCCAAACGATTCTCCATCATCAGCGTCGCCACAATCTGCTCGATATTGGCATTGGGCAAATGGTGTCCCAAATCAACCAGTACGTCTGCTTTCGGTCCCAGTTTGTTGCAGAACAGCAATGAACTTCCCCAATCCTGAATAACGGTTGAATAGAAATTCGGCTCGTACGCTTTGTACTCCACGAAAACTTTCCAGTCATCAGGAAGCGCCGCATAAATTTCCTGCAAAGATTCCAGCGTGTTCCGGAAAGACCGCACAAAATTCGACTGTCCAGGAAAACAGGAACCATCCGAAAGCCAGATTGAAAGCGCCTTCGATCCCAGTTCTTTGCCGTACTTAATTACTTCAATATTATGTTCAACCGCCTGCTTGCGCACTTTCGGATCCACGTGTGACAGCGAGCCATATTTATAGGATAGCTCCTGATTTTTCTGATCCTGGAACGTGTTCGAGTTTACGGCATCAAATTTTAAATCCAGTGACGACGCCAGATCAATCATCGCGTTGGCATCACTCGGGATATCCCATGGAATGTGCAGGGATATGGATCCGCTAGAACGGTTCAAAGCATGTAAAATACCTACATCTTCTATTTTCTCAACGAGAGATCCCGGTTCCCCGGCACCCGAGAAACGTCCGAAACGTGTTCCGCCCGTTCCTAATGCCCAGCTTGGTATGGCTACCTGAAACGCCTGCAACGTTTTCACGATCGCATGGGCGTCGATACCCTGTTCCCCTAACTGTTCCTTTAGAAATATGAACTGGTTGTTATGTTTCCCAAGCAAACCTTCATTATGCTGGTCAATCCGATATTGTTCTATTTTCATCTTTTTAGCATTAGAGATTTTAAGATTCAGAGTGAAGAAAACGGGTTAAAAAAGTTGCTGTACATTAAATCATCAACGCTCCTTTCAGTCCTTTATAAAAAAAAGCTGTGCCAAAAGTAAAGTTTACCTTTGACACAGCTTTTGCTTTAAGCACTAGCGAACAAATGCAGCCGGCACGCCACCATCAATGTTCAGCACATTTCCGGTACTTTTCCCTAACAATCCACCAACGAATACAAAAACGCCGTTTGCAATATCTTCTGTATGAATTTCAGCGTTCAAAACGGTGCGTTTTGCATAATAAGCTGGCAATTCTTCAATTTTAATGCCATATGCTTTCGCACGGCCTGCAGCCCATCCGCTTTCCCAGATCTTGCTTCCGGAAATAACGGCATCAGGATTCACCACATTGACACGGATTTTATCCGGTCCCAATTCTGCTGCCAGAAGTCTGGTCATGTGTTGCTGAGCCGCTTTTGCCGTTCCGTATGCTACGTTATTTGGTCCTGAAACCAATCCGTTTTTACTTGCAATGTTGATAATATCGCCTCCCAATCCCTGCTGACGCATCACCGCCACAGACTCCTGAGAAACCAGGAACTGACCTTTTACCAAAACATCCTGCAAAATATCCCAGTCCTTGATCGTCGTTTCTGCCAATGGCTTCGAAATCGAAAGTCCCGCGCAGTTTACGATGATATCAACACCGCCAAATTTCAATTTCGTTGTATGCAAACCTTGTTTGATCTGGTCAACTTCCAATACGTTGGCGTTGGCTGTTGCCGAAAAATCCTTGCCAAATTTGGCATCAAATTCGTTTTTTGTTTCAGCCAGCGCTTTATCATCAATGTCTGAGATCACAACACAAGCACCTTCCTCAAGGAATTTCTGTGCGATTGCCTTACCAATACCACCCGATCCGCCGGTTACGAAAGCCACTTTACGGGAAAGTGATTTTTCTTTCGGCATACGCTGTAATTTAGCTTCTTCCAATAACCAGTATTCGATATCAAAAGCTTCCTGCTCCGGCAAAGAAACGTATGATGAAACTGCTTCCGCGCCTTTCATTACATTAATTGCATTGGTGTAGAATTCCGCCGCCACACGTGCCGTTTGTTTGTCTTTTGCAAACGAGAACATACCTACACCCGGATACAAAATAATGACCGGATTCGGGTCACGAACGGCCGGACTGTTATCATGTTTGCAACGGTCATAATATGCCTGATAGTCGACGCGGTATGCTTCAAATTGCGGACGGATAGCATCCAGAATGGCTTGCGCATCCCCCGATAACGCTTCCAGAGAAAGATCCAAAACCAACGGACGGATCTTAGTACGCAGGAAGTGGTCAGGACAACTTGTTCCCAATGGTGCCAGCTTATCCAGATCGTTACTGTTGATGAATTCCAGTACGCGGGCATCATCCGTAAAGTGACCAACCATTGTCTGACGATCAGAAGCAAGTCCTCTCAAATAAGGTGCCAGCTGACCGGCAATTTCCAAACGGCGATCCGCAGCCAGGCTTTCCTGTTTTGCGCCACCGAAAACAGCACGTTTTTTGCCGTAGTTTGCTTCAAGGTATGCGGATGCTTTTTCAATGACATCCAACGTATTGATATAAGATTCGTAAGCAGTGTCACCCCAGGTAAACAAACCGTGTCCACCCAAAACGATTCCACGGATGCCCGGGTTATCGGCAAGTGTTTTTTCCAGTGTAAGACCTAAATCAAAACCCGGACGCTGCCAAGGTACCCACGCCAGTTCACCGTTGAACAATTCCTGCGTAATCGCCTCGCCTTCTTTCGAAGCAGCAATGGCGATCAGTGCGTCAGGGTGCAGGTGATCGATATGTTTGAACGGCAATAAACCGTGCAAAGGCGTATCAATGGAAGGCGCCTTCGATTTCAGATCGTAAATGCAATGATTGAAAAGCTCAACCATTTCATCTTCAAATGCCAGACCGCGATAAATATTTTTCAGAGCATGCAGACGATTTTGATAAAGACCAGCCAATCCGCTTCTTTTCAACGTTCCGATATCACCACCTGAACCTTTGATCCACATCACCTCAACATCGTTGCCTGTCAACGGATCCTTTTCGATGGTTTTACAGCTGGTGTTACCGCCCGCATAGTTTGTAAGACGAAGATCCGCTCCCAATAAATTGGAACGGTAAAGAAGTAATTCCACCTGGTCGTCACCTAAAGAAGCCGCTTTTTCTTCATCCCAAAGATAACTCACGTACTTGTACTGCTCTGCTTTTAAAATGCTCATATTGTTTTGTTTTTATAATCACTTTTTCGTTAAAACCGCTTAAAAATCATGGGTGAGTAAAATCAATTTATTTCACTTTTAATTACGATACAAGATTAGAAAACTTCGCTTTGGGTACCGTCCTGTGGTATCCTGCATACTAAAAAAATATAAGATAAATAAGTTATTTTTTAATTAAAACGGCCTGAGCAGAGATATCTACCCAGGCCGTTTGGCAAGAAAGTATATTTAACCTGTTAATTTTGAATGACTATTTTCCTCGTTTCTTCCCCTACTTTGATTAAATAAAGTCCGTCCAAAAGCTTGTCCGTACGAACTGGCTGCGCAGGATTGACTTTTTGTTCCAACACAACCCTGCCCGTAGCATTCCTGATTTCAACGGCCTCTTCCCTATCCAATCCGGAAACAAAAAACTCATTTTTGGCAGGATTCGGATAAACACTGAGTTTTGTTTTATCCTGTTTTACGGTAATGATCCGTGCGTATTCCGATTTCCCGTCCCAGTCCAGTTGTTTCAGGCGGTAGTAGGTTTTGAAATAGGGTTTTGTATCCAGAAAGGTATAGGTTTTATCGCCCAGATGATCGCCCAGTCCATCGACGAAACCGATGTTTTCAAACGTTTTCGCATCGGCACTGCGTTCGATATGAAAGCCTTTGTTGTTGGTTTCTGAGGTTGTTTTCCAGGTGAGGAGGTTTTCTGAGTCATGACGCACTCCATCGAACGAAAGCAATTTTACAGGAAAAGGCGCCAGCTGATCAACAATATAATTTTCACTAACCAGTGTGAGGCCGGGGACCAAACTATTTGTTACCTCTACTCGATAGGTTCCCAAAGTGAATCCAGGATAATTACTAAGACCTATTTGATTTGCCACAAGCTCATTATTTTTATACCATTTATATGTATTGTTGGTTGTGACTCCCCCTGACCTCTGTGCCATTAACAACTCTCCCGATCCGGATTGCTCACTCAGCGGTACTGCCACATCCAATGAAAACTTTGCTTGATTACTGTAACTATCTAATCGACTGATATTCGTTTCCATTCCCGCAAACGTAAAAGAGTTGCCGGAGATATCAACAAATGCAGAAATGGGAATGCCGGATAAATTGGGGATTGTTCCGCCCAAAGGCGACCACTTACTCGGCTTGCCCCAATCCTGGACATAGCTTAAATCCAAATAGGTGAGGTTTGTCAGATTCCCAAAAGAGGATGGAAAGAGCCACTGAAATTATTATCTGATAGATCCAGATGCTTTAATTTAGTTAAGTTCCCTAATACTGTCGGAATGTTACCATTTAAGTTGTGCTTCTCTAGATTCAAGTATTCCAAATTAACCAAATTTCCCAATTCATTTGGTAAAGGGTCACTTAGTGGGTTTTCATATACCGATGGAAATGTTTGGCCAATATCTAAGTACTTTAATTTTACCAAATTTCCTATACTGGCAGGTATAGACCCTGAAAATGAGTTACGGCTGAGTTCCAGACGTTCCAGGTTAATCAGATTACCAATTTCGTTAGGAATAGGTCCATACACTTGCCCAAGAGAAATCTCACTCAGATCAGGACCACCACTTACCAATACAAGTGATTTTAACGCTGTCAAATTACCTATTTCGGGAGGAATTACACCACTTAAATATACAGTTGCCAAAATTAATTCCGTCACGCGCCCGTTTTCACAGGTTATCCCATTCCATCCGCAGGGATTATCCCCAGGAACACCGGGAAATTGCCAAGGCCGGTCAGGATAACTATTATCCCAAGCCCATGAACCCATTTTCTCGGAAATAGCTTTTAAAGCCAACCGGTCATCTTCCAGTGTTTGTGCAAAACTACCCGTAACAGAAAACAGGAGATAAAAAGTAAGTAATAATGTTTCATAGTGCTTCAACAAGTGTGAATTAAAATACAACGTAACGAAATTCAGGCAGAATGAAACAGCATCATTCTTGCCGGTTTATTAAAAAGAAGTTGTTAAGAAACGTTGAAAAAAAATCGACAGTAACGGATGTCACTGTCGATGTAATTACTCAAATTTCAAACAAAAAATCAGCAAATCAAATTAATATATCAATAATTTAATTTTCGGTTACTTGCATTAATACTAAAACCTAATCACTTCCAGCTCAGGCCCATATTATGGAATAAAAACGCATAAATGTCAGCCTGCATTTCCAGCGCTTTTTTGGTGTTGCTGGCCCCATGGCCCGAGTTTGTATCGATTCGGATCAGTAAGGGATTGGCAGTTGACCCCGCTGCTTTCTCCTGTAATTCAGCAGCATACTTAAAGGAGTGTGCGGGAACAACACGGTCGTCGTGATCAGCCGTTGTGATCATTGTGGCCGGATAATTAATACCCCTTTTGATATTATGCAGCGGAGAATAGCCGTAAAGCATTTTGAATTCTTCCGGATGATCACTGCTGCCGTAATCGGCAATCCAGTTCCAGCCAATGGTAAACTTATGGAAACGAAGCATATCCATAACACCTACTGCGGGAAATGCCACTTTAAACAATTCAGGCCGCTGATTCATCACAGCACCAACAAGCAAACCGCCATTCGAGCCACCTTGTATGGCTAAACGTTCCGGCGAAGTGTATTTCTCTTTGATCAGGAATTCGGCAGCCGCAATAAAGTCGTCAAAAACATTCTGCTTTTTGAGCTTCATCCCCTGCTCATGCCATTTTTCTCCATATTCACTCCCCCCACGTAAATTAGCCTGGACATACACGCCGCCCTGATCTAAAAACGGGATACGGGTAGGACTAAACGAAGGCGTCAGACTGATATTGAACCCGCCGTAACCATACAATATTGTCGGATTGGTACCATCGAGTTTCAACCCTTTTTTGTACGTGATGAAAGCCGGCACTTTCGTTCCATCCTTGCTCGCGTAAAATACTTGTCTGGTTTCATAATCTTCCGGTTTAAAAGAAACTTCCGGCGCACGGAAAACACTGCTCTTTTTGCTGGCAATGTCATAGCTAAAAATCGTGGGCGGGTAATTGAAAGACGTATACGTATAAAATACAAAGGTATCCTCTTTATCTCCCCCGAAACCACCCACAGTCCCCAATCCGGGCAGCTGGACTTCATTTTCCAGTTGTCCTTTCATGTCATAAACATAAACCCGAGAGGTAACATCCTTGGAATATGATGCAAATATTTTACCTCCGGCTGTTCCGGCTCCTTGCAACGGCTCTGGCTTTTCAGGTAAAAACGGTTTCCAGTTTTTTGATTTAGTTTCATAAAACAACACTTTGCCATTGGGCGCATTTTCATTGGTTTCTACCAAAAACCCACCGTCCACGTCTTCAATGATGCTGTAACTGAAATCCGTAATTTCTTCCTTAACGGCAGTAAATTTGGTATCGCCTTTTTTCATAACCCAAAGGCCGTTTCCGTCTTTTCCTTTTCCACGATCACTCACATACAGAACGGCAAATTGCTCATCTTCTGTCGTGCTGACGGTATGAAAACGCTGTCCGTTCGCTGGGTCTTCAAAAATGAGCTTATCCTCCGACTGCGCGGTCCCTACTTGATGATAAAAAACCTGGTGGTTTTCGTTCTTTGCCGCCAAGGCACTGCCTTCCGGTTTTGGATAACTGCTGTAATAAAAACCATCACCCTGCCATGCGGCACCGGAAACTTTCACCCATTCCACCTTATCGGAAAGCATTTTCAAAGTTTTCATATCCATAACCTGATAATCCTGCCAGTCGGATCCTCCCTTTGAAAAACCCAACACGGCATGATTGCCTTTCTTTGAAAGTTTGAAAACAGTCAGCCGCGTTGTCCCGTCAGCCGAGAGTTTATTGGGATCCAAAACAACTTCGGGCGTACCCTGAAGTCCTTTCTGGCGATAAAGTACAGCCTGATTTTGCAACCCATCATTTTTATAGAAGTAGAAATAATCGCCCTTTTTCGTCGGCGCTGAATATTTCGGATAATTATAGGCCTTTTCCAGATCAGAAAAAATCCTGCCTCTAAATGGTATTTTATTCAGATACCTGAAAGTAACCTCATTTTGTTCCTTCACCCAGGCCGCTGTCTCAGCGGAACGGTCATCCTCCAGCCAATGATAAGGATCCGAAACTTTGGTTCCATGGTATTCGTCAATGTGCTCTATCTGATTTGTTTTGGGGTAATTTATCGTCTGGGCCGAGCCGTTGGCGGCCAGTAATGTGGCGGTGAGTACTGTCATTCCTAATCGTTTATTATTCATACAATTGCTATGTTAATCTGCAAACAAGGAGAATTTTGGTTCCATTACAAACGGACCGCATCATCTTCGCTTTTTTAAAGCTATGCTTGACCGTACAGTAAAAAAACGTATTTTTATTATTTTACACATATAAAAGTCATTTTCTTTATCAATACCCCTTGTCGAACTGATCTTACGGTCACATATTTATCGCTGGCTCCAATTATGGATGAAAAAATGACACGGCATTCTCTATCGTATTTAGCGTCGTTCCTGTTATTGCTGAGCCTGACATTCTCTTGTGAGCCATGTTTTGCTGACCATTCGTCATCGTTTCCCACGGCGACTAAAGGTGTCATTAACTTAAGATCAGCAGATTTTGCCCAGTCCTCCGTTGCCCTGGATGGCGAATGGAAATTTTACTGGAAAACTTTTAAAAAACCATATACACCTGAGATCTATTCCGAATTTGTAACATTGCCCAAGCCATGGGGCGAAACACAATGGAAAGGGAAACAGTTACCATCACAGGGATTTGCAACTTATGAGATAAAAGTTATTCTTCCCCACAAAAGGGACCAGCTCGCCTTTAAAATCCCGGACATGTACAGTGCTTACGCACTCTATGCAAATGGAAAACTTATTGCGAAAGATGGTCAGCCAGGTACAACCAAGGAAGAAACCACACCATACTGGTCCACGCAGATCAAGCCTTTTCCCGCCTCCGACACCTTAAATTTAACGCTCCAAATTGCCAATTTTCGTCACTCCAAGGGCGGTATAACCAAATCCATTGAAATTGGGGCGTTCAATGTATTAGAAGCACAAAGCAATCTCGATTATGCGCTGGACTTCCTGCTAACAGGCTGCATGATCATGGGCAGTCTGTACTTCCTTGGATTATATCTGCTGGGACGGCATGATAAATCGACACTTTATTTCGCTCTTTTCTGCTTTTGTTACAGTTATCGAATTATCGGCACCGGTGATTATACCTTTCATGCCTTATTTCCGGCCGTAAGCTGGCAACTCGCTATTCATTGTGAATATATTTCCCTGTTTTTGGCTGTCGCTATGTTTGCCTTGTATACGCGCAACCTTTTTCCGGAAGATACCCCGCATAAGATTATGTTCTGTATCATAGGGATCTGCTTCGGGTTGACACTGATCACACTGGCTTCTCCTCCATTACTTTTTACAGAATTAATAAACCCTTTTGTTGCCCTATTGGTCCTCTTTATCTTTTTTGCCTTTTACATTTACTGGAAGGCATACAAAAATAACCGGATCGGGGCTAAATATGCACTGTTAAGCACAGTGGCCATTTTTGTAATTTTTATCTCCCTGATACTTGCCTATTACGACATTGCTTATCCCGAAAAACGCTCGTTGTTTATTGGGTATATTGCTTTCTTTTTCTGTCAATCGGTGATTTTATCTTTCCGTTTTGCTTATACATTAAAAAAGGCAAAAAATGACGCAGAAACGGGTTTAAGAGTAAAAAACCAATTTCTGAGTACGATGAGCCACGAGATTAAAACACCACTCAATGCCGTAATCGGCATGAGTCATCTCATGATCAGGGAGTCACCGCGGCCAGATCAGAAACAACATCTGGATATGCTTTTGTATGCTGCGAACAATCTGCTTACAATCGTCAACGACATCCTCGATCTTAATTCCATTGAAGAAGGTAAAATCCAGTTTGTCAACGAAGCGCTGGATATCTCAGAAATCGCTCAAAATATCATATCCGGTTACACGCCTGCTGCCAACGATGCCGGTATCGATATTACGCTAAAACTGGATCCTTACCTACCCTATCGAATATCAGGGGACGCCAAGAGAATTAACCAGATCCTCGGCAATCTGATTTCAAATGCTATTAAATTTACCAGCAAAGGATGGGTGAAACTAGAAATAAATATCGTCGGGCGGACGGAAAAAGAAGTTACTTTAAAAATAGCAGTACAGGATACCGGGATTGGTATTGCCCCCGAAAAGCAGAAAATCATATTCGATCAGTTTACCCAAATTGAATCTTCCTCAACCAGAGGTTTTGGCGGAACCGGCGTTGGACTGGCTATCTGCAAACGACTTTTGGAATTGCAGGGATCCCTGCTTCAACTGGAAAGCGAAGAAGGAAAGGGTTCTGATTTTTACTTTACCCAAACTTTCCCAATTCTGGAAGCACACAAAAAACCGGAAGTTTTCATAGACGAAAGACCGGAAGAAAAGCCTTTGCAGGGAATTCGCATTTTGGTCGTTGAGGACAACCGAATGAACGTACTCGTTGTGCAGGGCTTTTTGCGGAGATGGGGCGCCGTTTCGGATGTCGCGGTTAACGGGCAGGAAGCTCTGGACAAATTTGATCCGTTGTTACATCAGGTTATTCTGATGGATTTGCATATGCCTGTGATGGATGGTTACGAGGCCACTAAAAAATTGAGAGACCGCGGGGAAACCGTTCCGGTAATAGCCGTAACGGCCAGTTTAGCACCCGACGCCAAGCAGAATATATTTACGATCGGCATGACGGATATCGTATCCAAACCGATTAATCCGGAACTGCTGCTAAGCAAGATACTAAATCAAACCATCTCCTCTTAAGAAAGAAAACATATTATTTTCTAAGATAATAATTTAAAAAAACGCTGGTTGCCTGTCCGACTTCCCCAAGGGTATAAAAACCTTTTGCTTCCCGGTCAAAACAAATCGCCTCTCCCTGCGGCTCAGCGACTATAAACAATTGTTTGGTCGGAGAACGAAGCAGCGTCTGGCCAATCGTCTCCCCTGTTTTTCGCTTCCAGTAAGAAGCTGAAATGTAAGTCCGGATAAGAATTTCCCCTCCATTAACCGACACGCTCCCGCCCGTTGTGAACACGACAGAAGGTATATTACCCACTTTTTCCGCTGTGATAACGGCTGACGTAGATTGTGGATATGGAAGGCGGTACAACCCGGCTTTATCCAGTTCTTTCGAAACAATAAAAATATCTTTGGTCAATGGATCAAGCAAAACCGTTTCCGCATCGCGCGGACCATCCGGATAGCTGTAGGTGATTTTTTCAAGATTATTCTGCTTGAATGCTTCTGCAATATTACCAATTTCGGGTATCCGGTAAATGATATTGGTCGAAGTCATGGGCGGATTATTATTTCCGGTTTCGCCGATATACAAATAATTTACACCTTCCACGGGTCCCGGTCCATTGGCCAGATCTTCCCAATCATGATTGATAGCGCCCGGTACATTGAACTCCTTTATCGTCTTCCCATCTGCACTGACAAGATATAGCGAGTTGGGGCGCCCGGAATCCTGCAAAGTCCACAAGTAACCACTCATCGTTGCACTGCTGGCCAGTCCTGAAGCCTCGTCAATGATCCCCGGCGTTATCGGAAATTTCTGCGGAACTGTTTCAAAATTAATAGGATCACCCGTTTCAGGATCAACGCCCGGATTTCCGCAAGCCCCCCAAACCAGTGATATTACTCCAAATAATAAAAAACTTTTCAGTGTAAATCTTATTTTATATAATTTCATAAAAAACACTTCATGTTAGATTTAGTAAAAATACGTACTTTTGCGGCATTTATTATCAGGCAATTTCTTTATATCAGTATTAAAATAATTATATGTTACGTACACATACCTGTGGTGAGTTAAGCTTAGAGCATGTAAATCAAGATGTTGTGTTGTGTGGTTGGGTTCAGAGAATCCGCGATAAGGGGGGCATGGTATGGCTGGATTTACGTGACCGGTATGGCTTAACACAGCTTCTTTTTGAAGAAGGAAAAACACCACCTGAGGTATTGGAAACGGCTCGTTCATTAGGACGTGAATTCGTAATCTCTACAAAAGGCGAGGTTATTGAGCGTCTTTCCAAAAATGATAAGATCGCAACGGGTTCGATCGAAATCCGGGTATCCGAATTGTCAATCCTGAATCCATCGAGACTTCCTCCTTTTTTGATCGAGGACGAAACCGATGGAGGGGATGATATCCGCATGAAATATCGTTACCTGGATTTGCGTAGAAATGCCGTTCGTAAGAACCTGGAATTACGTCATCAGGTTGCCCGTCATACCCGAGCTTATCTGGATGAGCTTAGCTTCATCGAGGTAGAAACACCGGTTTTGATTAAATCAACGCCTGAGGGTGCACGCGATTTCGTCGTACCAAGCCGCATGAACCCGGGTGAATTTTATGCATTGCCGCAATCACCACAAACATTTAAACAGCTGTTAATGGTTGGCGGATTTGACCGGTACTATCAAATCGTTAAATGTTTCCGTGACGAAGATTTACGTGCGGACCGTCAGCCGGAATTTACCCAGATCGACTGCGAAATGTCGTTTGTGACCCAGGAGGATATTTTGAATACTTTCGAAGGGCTTATCCGTAACCTTTTCAGCAAGGTAAAAGGGATTGAACTTCCTGAGGTTCCCCGCATGACCTATGCAGACGCCATGCGTTTGTACGGATCTGACAAACCGGATATCCGTTTCGGTATGCAGTTTGTGGAACTGAAAGGAAAAGATCAGGATCTTACTTCCGGCAAAGGTTTTGGCGTTTTTGATGACGCAGAACTAGTTGTGGGCGTTTGTGCTCCCGGCTGCGCCGTGTATACACGTAAACAAATGGATGAGCTTACCGACTGGATGAAACGTCCGCAAATCGGCGCGAAAGGGCTTATTTATGTACGATATAACGAAGATGGTACCATCAAATCGTCTGTCGATAAATTCTATTCAGAAGAAGACCTTAAAAAATGGGTGGCAGCATTTGATGCCAAGCCTGGTGATTTAATACTATTGATTTCCGGACAAGCAGATAAGGCACGGAAGCAACTGAACGAACTTCGTTTGGAAATGGGCTCACGCCTTGGTTTGCGTAATCCTGCCGAGTTCCGCGCGTTATGGGTACTTGATTTTCCGCTCCTTGAATATGGCGAAGAAGACAACCGCTGGTTTGCGATGCACCATCCGTTCACGAGTCCAAAGCCGGAAGATATTGCATTGCTTGCAACCGATTTAGGTCAGGTTCGTGCCAATGCCTACGATATGGTTATCAATGGTGTGGAAGTGGGGGGCGGTTCTGTCCGGATTTTCGAAAGAAACCTCCAGCAGCAGATGTTCGAAATTCTTGGATTTAGTCCGGAAGAGGCACAGGAGCAGTTTGGCTTCCTGATGAACGCCTTTGAATTTGGCGCGCCTCCACACGCCGGAATTGCATTCGGATTTGATCGTCTGTGTTCCATTTTTGGCGGTATCGATTCCATCCGTGATTTCATCGCCTTCCCAAAAAATAATTCAGGACGTGACGTAATGATTGATTCGCCGTCTAGTATTTCAGACAAGCAGTTGAAAGAGTTGGCCATTGACGTAGTTGCTCAGAAGGCAAATTAAGAGAAACACCGTAAAATTTTGCCAACAACTTTTAATTAGAATATCTTTATGTACTTTTGAAAACAATCTCTGATTCTATCTAAAGTACATAAAGGTGTTTCTTTGAATTTGAATAACAATTTACGCACATTACATGCATTGCTCATTACTTCGAAAAGTATCCATCCTTGGAATTCTTCTTTTTTCAATAGTTTTGATCCCCTTAAAGATCTTAGCTCAGAACGTCGACCCCAATACAATATCCAGCGAACAAGCTGTTGAGTTTTATAAAAAAGCCAAGGCCAGCGGGCTTTCCGACATGGACATTGAGCAGGCTGCTTTGCAAAAAGGATATACCCTGGATCAGATCAGTGCCATGCGAAATCGTCTGCAACAGGCTCAGACCTCTTCTCCAACACAACCGAACAGAAGCACAACAGACGAAAGCAGACGAAAAATCGCAGACTCTACCTATGTAAAAACCAAACCCGTATCCATACTTCCCAAAGGAGATTCGGTAAAGCAAATTTTCGGTTCTTCGTTTTTTGCCAATGCGGCGATGAGCTTTGAACCTAATCTAAGGATTGCAACCCCTAGAAACTACATACTTGGACCGGATGATGAGCTGGTTGTAGACATTTATGGAAATTCCGTAGACAATTTCAAACTGAAAGTAAGCCCGGAAGGAACCGTAAAAATGCTAAACCTGGCACCCGTTCAGGTAAGTGGTCTGACGATTGAGCAGGCTTCGGAAAGAATTATAAACAGACTGCGCACGGCTTATTCAACATTAAACAGACCAGGAGGCGGCACTTATTCCACAATCACCCTCGGAGATGTAAGAAGTATTCAGGTCATGATAACGGGTGAGGTTACACGTCCCGGTTCCTATACACTCTCTTCACTTGCCACTGCATTTAACGCATTATATCAGTCAGGAGGTCCTAATAGCAACGGTTCTTACCGAAATATTGAGATTATACGAAATGGTAAAATGATACGTACGGTAGATCTTTATGGCTTTCTTGTCGATGCAAACTTGAAAGACAATATCGCTTTGCAGGATCAGGATATCATCCTCATCCGTCCGTACGAAAAACGTATTGAATTATCCGGAGAAATCAAACATCCGGGGCTTTTTGAGATTAAACAAGGCGAGACTTTTAAAGATGCGATCCGGTACGCAGGAGGCTATACGCCAAACGCTTATTCGGCATCCATTCAGTTCAGAAGGAATACCGGAAAAGAGTTGAAAGTAGGTTCCATTCAGGAGTCAGAAATAAGCACGTTGATCCCTGAAAATGGAGACAACTATAAAATTGGAAAAATCCTGGACCGTATTGAAAACCGCGTGGTAATCGATGGCGGTGTGTACCGGGATGGAGAATACCCTATTGATGAACACACCAATACCGTTAAAAAATTAATCAAAAAAGCCGAAGGCCTTCGCGAAGACGCATTTTTGAACCGGGCAGTGATTGAACGTTTAGATGAAACCCTGCGCCCGCAAATTATTGCTTTCGATCTTGGAAAATTAATGCGTGGAGAAATTGATGACATTCCGCTAAAGCGTGAAGATCGCCTGGTCCTTAAAACCATTGATGAGTTAAAAGAAGGTTATCTTATCACTGTCTCCGGATCTGTAATCAATCCAGGAACAATCGACTACCACAACGGACTTACCGTAGCAGACGCTATTTTCAAATCTGGCGGGTATACAGAAGGCGGTATTCCTTACCGTATTGAAATATCTCGGAGAATCAAGAACGATACAACCGGTATACCAAGCTCTCAAAATGTACGTATATTCTCTCTGGATGTTGATGAAAACCTAAAATTGAATGGAGAAGACCAGAAATTTAAACTGGCTCCTTTTGATATCATCTATGTTCGTAAATCGCCGAGGTACGAAGTGCAAAAGGCTGTGACAATACTCGGAGAGGTTATGTATCCCGGCACCTACACAATCCTGACAAATTTCGAAAGGATCACCGATTTAATTCCCAAAGCAGGCGGCATGAAGGCAGAAGCTTACCTGAAAGGTACACGCTTTTATCGCAACAAGGAATTGGTTGCGGTGGACCTTAAAGCCATTCTTGAAAAGCCATCGCTCTCTTCCAATTTGTTACTTCAAAATGGAGATTCCCTGCGTATACCTACCAAATCTGAAACGGTTCGTATTACCGGGGGCGTACAGAATCCATCGACTGTGAATTTTGATCCTAACTTTTCATTTAGAGATTATATTTCGCAGGCTGGAGGATATGGTGAAAATGCCTGGAAAAGTAGGATTTATGTTTCTTACCCGAACGGTAGGACTTTTAGGAGTAAGAAGTTTTTGGTCTTTACGTCGAGGCCCAAAATTGAACCTGGATCGGTAATTACTATTCCGGTGGAAGAAAAGAAGGCAGATAGGCAAACTTCTCCAGGAGAACGTATTGCAATCATTTCATTAATCACGACTGTTACTATTTCGCTTATCAGTATTCTAAACAATAACAAGTAGTTATTCTATCTCAAAACATAATGTTCCAGCCGCCAATTATATCTGATAAAAAAATACCCGAAGTGCATGAAATAAGCTTTTCTGAAATATTTAATTTTATAAAAAGATATAGCGTAAGAAGTTTACTTGTAGGTTTTATTTTTGGCTTGATAGGATATGGGATAAGCTATCTTCTACCAGTATCATTTAAAGCTTCTACTCTATTACTTCCTGAATCCGGGATACCTTCAAATAGCTTAGGATCACTTTCAGGATTGGCTCGTCTAAGCGGTTTAACAAAGAATGAAAGTGGTGGCGCATTACAGCCTGAATTGTACCCCGTGGTTCTACAAACAGTTCCATTCTCTTTATATCTTTTAAAACAATCGGTTACTGACGAAAACAATCGGGTCTACAAATCTTTTGAAGATTTTTTGCACCGTGATGATTCTAAAAATGATACCAAAAAGAAAAACAAAAAAATATTTCCTAAAATAAATAGTCAAATTTTGTCTATTGCAAGAGATAAAGAACTCGATTCCAAACGTGTATTGAGCCTTGTTACGACACTTTATGACATGAAAACGGGAATTATCTCTATAGAGGCTGAGACATCTGATCCCCTAGTTACTGCGCAAGTCGTAGAAGCATCACGTCAGTATCTAATTCAGTATGTTACAAACTACCGTACGGAAAAAACGATTCGAGAAGTTCAGTTCCTAGGACAAAGGGCAATTGAAGCAAAAAAAAGGGAGCAAAATGCTGAATTTGCTCTTCAAAGTTACAGAGATAGAAATAGAAGCTCTTTTCTTAATGTAGCGCGAATAGAAGAGCAGAGATTACAATCAGATTATACCTTAGCACAATCTTTATATTCTGACATCGTCCGCCGTTGGGAAGAAGCAAAAATCAAGGTAAAGGAGCAACAACCAGTAATTAAAGTACTTGAACCATCAAAGGTTCCAACTATTAAAAGTAAACCACGTCGTTTAATAATTGCACTAATCTTTTCAGTTACAGGCGTCCTGTTTTCTCTGACTTACCTTCTCTTTTTTAAGGAAAAGTCCTACCTGCTTTCACCAAGTAAATAACAGTAACCCATGTCCGTCGATTTAATATGTGTAATATTATCATTTTATTAAGTCCCAACTACAAGGGGCAAACTACTTCGAACTCTTACAAGTTATGATCAAAAATGGCATTTTTAATCTAATTGGGCAAAGTCTAAAACTTGGTTCAAACATATTAGTTATGCCCATATTAATACAATACCTCGGAGTTACCTTATTTGGATTTTTAAGTTGGACTACAGCTATTTTGGCATCAGTTCAAATTGCAGAAGGGGGACTAAGTGCAGGCTTGCTTTTTTTCCTATCCGAAGAAGAATCTTCGGAAAAATTGGATCATACAAAAAAAAATGAAGTTCTGAGCTCTGGCATTTTCTTCTTAGTACTTTCTTCCATATTAGTTTTCTTAATTATTTATCTTCTTTCTCCATTTTTCATTAGTACTCTTCACATTGGACCCGAAAGAAGCAATGAGGTAATGAGGGCGCTTTTGATAGGAGCCGGCCTCGTCTCCGTTCGCATTCTACAAAGTTTTTTTTGGGCGGTGCTACAATCCAAGCAGTTGTATAAAACTTACAATACGATAAGTACATTGCAGATAATTGCTACGAACATTTCCTGGGCACTTCTAGCCTACCTGGGAGAAAAATCTTTACCTACTTATATAACCTGGGGATTTATTATATCTGTTGTATTTACAATAGTACTTATCCCTTTCGCTATAAAGGTAATACCTCTATTTAATTGGAGATTTAGTAAGAAAACCACTTCCAAAATGTTAAATTATAACTTAGGCGTATGGGGCAGCAATGTTGGTTCAATATTATTCTCCCAAGGAGATAAAATTATTGTTGGCCACACACTAGGAATAACCGCATTAACAACATATACAATTTTCACCAATGTCGTCAGCCAATTAAATCAATTTACAGCGCAGGCTGTAAATCCAATCATACCGTTAGTAAGATCTGGTCTGTCATCCAGTAATAATAAGGCAAACAATTTATCCATTTCAGTAAAAAACTTCTTTTTACTGAATATATATTTATCACTTGGAGGTGCCGGTTTGTTTATTGTTATGGCAGAGCCAATATTACAATTTTTCCTTAAGTCCAATTTTGAAAAGTCCTCCGCTTTTCAATTCCAAATACTTTCATTGATTTATGGGATTTATACTTTATCAGTAACGGGATATTATATTTCACTAAGCCTTGGGTATAGTCGAAGGGTAATGATCATATCAATTCTTAGTAGCTTTACTACATTAGTAAGCATGTATTTTTCATCTATTGCGTTTGGCATAATAGGAATCGTTTTAAGCAACGCATTCTTTTTTTCTATTTTGATTTTACTGGTTCAGGGCATGAAAAGAATTGGTTTACCACTTTGGAGTTGGGTAAGTATGATTGTGGTTCCTCTTTCAGTAGTCATATTCTTATCATTATTCGTTTCCTTGGTTGATCTAAATGTTTTCAATCAAATAGCCTTAAGCATCGTATTTACAATATTTATGACTATCTCCTTTTTTAATAAATATCAAGGCACATTCGATGTAAAATCAAAATTATTAAGCAAACTATTTAATATGAAGAATCGATATGAATAATTTTCTAAATAGGTTTCAAAGGATCATCAATAAGAATTTAGGTTTAGAGATTAAAAAATTTCCAAATAAGTTTCAACGTTCACAAAAAGCTTTTTTGATGGACAACAGTATCAATGTTATACTTGATGTCGGAGCTAACGTTGGGCAGTTTGCCCAAAGTATGTTCGATATTGGTTATAACGGCAAGATGATTTCCTTTGAACCTATTCAAGCAATTTTTGATAAATTAGAAAAAAAAGCAAAAGGAAATACAAAATGGCAGACATGCCATTTTGCGCTCGGAGATTTTGACGGAACAGCCAATATTAATATTTCAGCACTAGATGCAAGTAGCTCGCTACTTCCTTTTGTAGAGGATATGACTGAAGTACTTACAGACTTATACTATACGAAACAGGAATGCATAGAAGTGAAACAACTAGATTCCATATTCGAAGCTATTATACCGGATATGGATACCAAAATATTTTTAAAAATTGACACACAAGGTTTCGAAAAGGCTGTCTTGGATGGAGCAAAAGATCATTTGGAACGAATAAAAATGGTTCAAATCGAATTGTCACTACAGGAAATATATAAAGGAGAGCTTACGATGAATCAAATGATTACCTATTTAGAATCAAAGGGCTTTAAATTGTGGTCGGTCGAACCCGGATTTTATAATCCCAAAACTTATCAGCTATTGCAGTTCGATGGAATTTTCATTCGTTAAACCGCAATAATTATACTTCTTATATTCAATAGTATTTCTCTGGGCTTCCTGGCATAATACGAGTCAAATTTAAAAGTTAAGGAATGCTCCTAGTCACACAAATTTGTTAATAAATTATACCAGCCAATGTCAAAGACAGCTCCGTTAATTTCTATTATTACTGCAACTTACAATGCAGGAGAAACACTATCGGTAACAATTGAAAGCTTAAAAAAGCAAAGCTTTAAGGACTTTGAATATATAATCATTGATGGTGGATCTACGGATAATACTTCCGATATAATATTTAACAACTATCCAGGACTAATTGATATCTATTTATCTGAACCTGATAACGGTATTTATGACGCCTGGAACAAAGGGCTAAAACTTGCAAATGGTGAATGGATCAGCTTCATTGGAGCAGGTGATTCCTACCTACCCGATGCTCTTGAAAATTATGCAGCTAATATTAAAAATCAACTCCCACATATTGAATTTCTATCTTCAAGGGTTAACGTGATTTCTTCTCAAGGTGAAAATCTTTTCGTTATTGGTAAATCCTGGGAATGGCCTGAATTCTTAAATAGAATGACGACTGCCCATGTCGGGGCATTACACTCAAAAAGATTCTTTGAGAAATATGGCATATTCGATATTTCTTATAAAATCGCAGGCGACTATGAATTATTGATGCGTCCGAAGGAAAATTTAAAGGCAGCATTTATTCCCTTAAAAACAGCGAACATGTTGTACGGAGGCGTTAGCCAGTCATTTTCCATTTTAAAAGAGGATATGAGATTAAAAATAAACACAGCTGAGGTTCCAATAGCAATAGCAATACTGGAGTTCTTTGTTAGTTTTTTAAAAATGATCATTCGGAAAATATCTAACAGCTTACATATTTACCGCTCAGTTAAAAGCTAACTAATACAGAAACAATACATTATGAGTAAATTCATAAACTTCTCTTTTATAGTAAGTATTTTTTTGCCCCTAAGTCAGATTAGTCTGGGATTTGTTGACTTATATTATTATTACGTTTTAGTTATTGTATTGTTCCCAATTCTGCTTTTTAAATATAGAACTATTGATTTTGGATTATTCGCTGTCCTGCTATTTCTTTTTGTAACCGGTCTTATAAATGTGTCTCTTGGAAATAATGAGCTTTTTTCATTTTCTAAGATCTACCTTAGTATTACAATATTCTATTGCTTTTATTTCTACATTATTAAAAGTAAAGATTTCGATTTGGCTTACCTCTTCAGATTATATTTTAAAGCTTCCTTGGTAACAGCTTTCATAGGATTTGTACAATTTTTCTCCTATTTGGTCCGATTTAAACCAGGATATAATTTGTCATGGCTTGGGCTTAGAGTAATTGCCCCCGGTGAACTGGGTGGCAATCTACTGTATCCAATTCACTCGATTACTTCCGAGCCAGCAGCTTTTTCATTACTTTTAGCGCCGGCAGTTTATATGTCTTTATTTAGCTTTACGAAGAAGGAATTGCCATTCCCGATCAGTAAGTCCCAGGCAATATTAATTATTTCTTCTTTTATACTTACACAGTCTTCGACAGGTTTTTTTGCACTATTTATAGCACTCATCCTAATTAACTTTCATCGGATAAATTTTTCCAGGGTCCTTATCGCCTCGGTTACATTATCCGCTGTTTTTATCACTTTGTATTCTGTTTCAATAAAATTCAAAGATCGCTTAGACTCATCCATTGGTTTGCTCACAGGCGAGATTATTGCAGATGCTATTGAGGGTGGAGACACCAATGGTTCATCGCTGATTTTATTTAATCATTTCATTATCGCTAAAAAGAATGCCTCAGACCACCCATTTGGTACGGGGCTAGGTTCTCATCATGTTGCATTTTACAAATATAATACATTGAAGGCATGGTTTACTGGTTTTGGGCCGGACGCAACAGTCTTGAATATCAACGACGCCAACTCTTTGTTTAGTAGAATTCTATCTGAGACTGGTTATGTAGGTATTTTCCTGACTATACTGTTTATTATGAAATATTTTATTCGTTCCGGTCCTCCCTATTTGGTAATGATAAATCACTCCTGTTTAGTGGCCATATTTACCGCCTTACTCCGTCAAGGACATTATTTTATATTAGGCCTGCCTTTTTTTATATTATGTTATTATTACTCGGCAGAATTTGTGAAACAAAATGGGAATGAAAAATATATAGATCAATAATGAAAACCAATTTAAAAAATATACTGTCGGAAAATACATTTTTCGGAATTTTACGATTAGTTAGCAATGTATTATTGACAAAGATTTATTTTTCTAATGCACGATTAATTCGCTTTCCAATATACATTAAAGGAAAAAAAAGAGTAAAAATCGGTGAAAATTTCACCTGCGGAATAGGCTTGAGACTGGATTGTCTCAAAACTGATACCAATATTGAACCTCAACTAATAATTGGTAGCGGCGTAGAAATTAATGACTACGTTCACATTGGATGCACAAATCATGTTTTAATCGGAAACAATGTACTAATTGCCAGCAAAGTTTTTATAACAGATCATAATCATGGCATATACTCGGGTGAGTCTATTCAGGATTCACCTCTCTCTTTGCCTAAATCAAGAATAATCGCAGGAAGTCCTGTCCATATTGAAGAAAATGTATGGATAGGTGAAATGGTGACTATTTTACCGGGAGTTCGTATTGGAAAGGGAAGTATTATCGGAGCTAACTCAGTTGTAAGTAAAAATATCCCTCCATATTCCATTGCGGTGGGAATTCCTGCCAAAGTAATAAAATATTTTAATTTTGAATCTGAGAAATGGATAAGCCTGTAATAATAGTCTCAGCAATAAATATATTTGAAGGGGGAGCACTTACCGTTCTTAAAGAGTGTTTAAATGCTTTAAATAATAATTTCTCCAACGAATACCACATAGAAGTCTTTGTTTATCAAAAGAGTCTCTTTAATAATGATCATTTTAACAATATTAAATTTAATGAACTCCCCAAATCCAGAAAAAGTTGGTTTTATAGATTGTTTTACGAATACTTTTTTTTCAATCGGGTTTCGAAAGAAATAAAACCGATTCTATGGTTATCGCTACATGATACAACACCCATTCTTCAGACAGGGATAAAGCAATGTGTTTATTGTCACAATCCATCTATATTTTACAATTCAAGTTTGTCTGATTTCTTTTACGATAAAACTCACGTTTTATTTTCCTTGTTCTATAAATTCCTATATCAGATCAACATATCTAAGAATGATTTCGTGATTGTGCAACAGGATTGGATTAGGACAAAGTTTAGTAACTTATTCAAAATTCCGTTATCTAAGATCTTAGTTGCTTATCCCGATAGTGGAGAAGTTAGTCCAGCTAACTGTGAAGTTTTTTGTCCAGTCAAGGCAACTTTCATTTATCCAGCATTTCCGAGGATTTTTAAGAATTATGAAATTATCATTAATGCTGCCCAAATTTTAATAGATCAGGGAATTACCGATTTTGAAATTAAATTCACGCTATCTGGAGTTGAAAACAGTTACGCAAAAAAAATCGCTAAACTCTCCAAATCAATTCCCCAAATAATTTTCGTGGGCCTAATGCAAAGAACAATGTTACTTAGAGAGTATACAAATACAACTGCTTTGATCTTCCCATCAAAACTTGAAACATGGGGACTCCCTATTTCTGAATTTAAAACTTTAAATAAAACGATTTTATTAGCTGATCTGGAATATGCACATGAAACACTCGGTACTTATGATAAAGCATGTTTTTTTAATTCTGAAGATGCCAAAGACCTTGCCACAAAAATGGCATCCCTAATCTTAAATGGACCTCATACGGTTTGGCAAAATACAACGCAACAGGCCCCTGAATATCCGTTTACGACTTCTTGGAAAGAAATGTTACATCTAGTTCTATCACATTAATTAAAATGGAGATTACCGCAGCAATAGTTACATTCAAAAATGACCCTACCGTACTCAGGGCTGCAATAGATAGCTTCCTGAGTTGCGGATTAAAAATATGTCTATATTTAATAGATAATTCTCCAACAGACACACTAAGACATTTGATATCAGATTCACGTGTTGAATATATTTTCAATAATAATAACCTAGGTTTTGGTAAAGCACACAATATTGGCATAGCAAAATCTCAATCTTTAAACGCGAAATACCATTTAGTATTAAATCCTGATATATCCTTTAAACCACATACTCTCGAAAAAATATTTGAGTATATGGAGGCACAGCAAAATTTGGGCCTTCTCATGCCAAAGGTTACATATCCTGATGGGAGCCTTCAATATTTATGCAAACATCCTCCATCAATAAGCATCCTTTTGCTTAGACGATTTATGCCCAGAGCTGTTCAGATTTTTTTTCAGGGAAAACTTAATTTATATGAATATAGAGACAGAGATTATAATAAAATAATTCTTGACGTCCCGTATTTGTCTGGGTGCTTCATGTTCTTCCGGAATACGGTATTAGAAAAAACTGGGGGATTTGACGAAAAAATATTCATGTATATGGAAGATGCAGATATAACGTATCGAGTATTAAAATACAGTCATACAATATATTACCCTGAGGCTTCAATAGAGCATCATTTTGCAAAAGGGTCTTATAAAAGCCTCAGACTAATGTATTACAATATTCAGGGAGCATTCATTTATTTTCAAAAATGGGGATGGCGCTTTTAGAAAAAAGAGAGCCCCAGGATTATATCCATGTTGACTCCCTTTTAACCAATATTCACAATCCCTTAAGGGATTAATCTTTCAAAAATCCCCGGGCTTGATCATTAAATTTTATAGTATAAATTCCCTCGCTCAGGTCTGATACAAGTATCCCTTTTGAAGATGAAGCCTTACCAGATTGCATTAAGACACCTGATGAATTGATTATGATATAATCAAAGTTTCCGGTTACACCGTCAATATTCAATAAATCGGAAACCGGATTCGGATATAATTTCAGCTCTGAACTATTATTAATTTGAATTTTTCTTGAATATGAAAAGGTTCCATCTTTATCCACTTGTTTTAGTTGGTAATAATTGACACCATGTTCAAAATTATCATCCCTATAAACATAACTCTGTGGACCAGATGCATTGTTCCCAGATGCAGCCAGTTGTTCACCTATTTTTTTAAAATTAATACCATCCGAACTTCGTTTGATTTCAAAGTGGTCATTGTTCACCTCAGCAGCTGTTTTCCATTGAATTAAATTGTAGTTCCCTTGATTCTTCCCCGTGAAAGAAGTTAAGACAACAGGTAGAGGGTCTATTGTGGCTGCACTTGCTAAAAAAAACGTGAAGTGATTAAGGTTAAATTGCAAGTAAAAAGCATTATCGCCATAAAGATTTGATCCAACATCTGTTACCAATCCATTACTGCCAGTGTAACTTGCTAAACTACAACCTACTCCCCCTTCTTTCCATGAAACATTAATACTTTCCATATTGGAACTTGGAGAAGCAGTATTTTTATACTCTTCAAATTCACTGTTGCTATAGTACAACCGGAGGCTGTATTCACCAGTTAACGCATCATGAGCTCCAGTTTGATTTCTGGTAATACTAATTGCCCTTCCCAAAAAATAATGACCATCATAACTCAGCAGGCTGGTTGGATCACTAATTTTTAGAACTATGTCTCCCAAATCCAATCCGTTGGGGTTTATCTCAGCAACCAATTTATTATCCTTGATAAACCTAAACCATCGATTTCCTTTTACGTTATTTAATACGATAGATTCACAAATATTTGATCCTGTATATAATGGGCAAGCGATACTTTGCCGTTCATATGATCCCATATCCCTAATGCCATTAAAAATAGGATTACCCAAAATATCATCATTAGATATACTGATATTTTGCCCGGCATCAACAGCAGGAGAACAAGTACCCAAATTAAGGTTATCATCGACAGTTCCCATGATATTGTCGGCTCCGTCTTTGTCTATAAAAAGTGGATCTAACTGGCTATTTCCTTCGCCGGCATAGCCCTGCTCCACAATTGAATGAGTAACCTCAACCGCGTCTCCCGATAGATCTCCCCCATTCGCCCAAAATATACTATTTTTAATGATTGCCCCTCCTGCTCCAGCACTGATGGTTCCTGTACTCTCAAACAAAGCACTATTACCAATAAACGTACAATTAATGACATTAATTTGTGACTGTAAATTATACATTGAACTACCATAGTAAGAACTGTTCCCGCTAAAAACACTATTAATGACTGTTGGGGAAGAAGAATAATTACTCATAGCTCCACCAGCCTTAGCGCCATTTTTTAGAAACTTACAGTTTCTTATAATTGGTGAAGATGAACGAGAATTATCAATAGCACCTCCACCGGTTCCGTCAACGTGCGCATAATACGACGTATTCTCACTAAAAACACAATTAACAATTTCAGGAGAAGAATGATCATTCTCTATGCCCCCTCCAAGAGCCTGAACGCTGTTCTTCATAAAGATACAATTCCTTATGACGGGCGAGGAGTTATAATTTATCATGCCTCCACCTGACTGGTTTACTATGTCGGCATTCTCAATGGTAATGTAAATATCACTTTGTGATGAACTGGCTCCCGTTACAGTAAAACCATCCAACAAAGTTTGATTATCATCATTGACCGAAATTACAACATGGTAAGTTCTGAGGCCTCCGTCTAGAATTCCACTTAAAATAGTAGGATTTGTGACCCAGTTACGTTCTTCCAGGCCAGCCTCAGCTCCACTAAATCCCCCATAAAGTTTAACCCCGTTTTTCAAAAGAAACGAATTATTTCGATCATTTAGTGTGATTGTACTCGTCTGGTCGGCTCTTCGGTTAGGTTTATACGTACCAATTGCTACCCAAATCTGATCATTTTGCGAAGAGGCATTAATCATAGCTTGAAGATCGTCAGAAGCATTGGCCCAAGACAGTCCGTCCTTAGTTTGTCTACCGCCCTGGACCACATATCTTATTATTTGGGCATGGGTTACTGGAATAGCAAATAAAAAAATAAAGAAAGGTAGTTGAATCCTGAATAATTTGAATAACATAAGTGTGATGTTTAAAGTTAAAAGGAAGGCAATAACCAACTATAATCATTGATTTTGTTATAAATATGAAAAAAATCAATGATTTCTTATAATTTTTTAACTTTATTTTATTACTAATATTAATTGGTACCCCATACACTGTTCCTAACCGCTTGAATCATTGGACCAGTTTGTAGCCTCAAAACGAGAAACAGATATGGTATTAGAAATGATTAAAAATGCACGCCTGAGTTCATCGGGAAGAAAGTTGCTTACCTCGCAACAAAAAGCTTACTTAGTAGAAGAATGGGAATCGTCTGGCTTGTCTTGTCCCGAGTTTTGTCGTCAGCACGGTCTGATATCAAGCCAGTTATATAAATGGCGTAAGGATGCAAAATCAGGAGCAGTTATGAGTATAAAAAATGATGGTCAGCTGCACTCTAAAACGGAATTAGAAGTGCTACGGAGAGAAAACGACGAGCTAAAGAAGGCTTTGG
>NZ_JAVFVU010000046.1 GCF_030929615.1 Dyadobacter sp. LHD-138
CCTTCTGGCAAAAGGATACGGACTAAGGCTTGATAGGATTCGTTCAACACAAACGGGATTGGTTCGGGCTACAAAGCAAATAATTTATTTCATTCCCCCCAACTTTTCAGCTTGATCCTCTTTTATTTATCGGTCCGACGGTTGAAAAAACCGTCGGACCGGCGTCGGACCGGACTACGGATTAATCATACTACATCCGACACCAAAGCAACAATTCGCTCCGTTATTCCCGGCCGCTATTATGCCAAAAACAAATGATATCAGGTCCGGAAATAAATTAAAATTTCAATTTACAAACCTGAAAAATAGCGTTATATTACTGATAAATTCTGTTGTTCATCAGCAAAACTAAACCTTGTCATGGAGGCGATACAATGAAGCCGACAAAACTGACATTCCGGGTATGACAAACAGAAGTCACCCTAAACAAACCTGAAAATGGAACAAGGAAATCACCCCACTTTTGCCAACGGAAAAGTATGTTACATCGAAATCCCAGCCATTGACATCAGTGTTTCAGCAGCATTTTACAAGACCGTTTTTGACTGGCATATCCGCCACCGGAGTGACGGGAGCGTAGCTTTTGATGATGGTGCCAGTGAGGTAAGCGGCACCTGGGTCACAGACCGCAAACCCGCCAAAATCGGAATACTGATTCATCTTATGGTTGACGATATCCATGTAACAATGGCGTTGATCACTGCCAATGGCGGTAAAATCACACAGCCCGTGGGTATGGATGCACCGGAAATCACCGCGAGGTTCAGTGATCCGGCTGGGAATATTTTTGGAATATTTCAGCAGTAGCGCAAAATAATTTCACACCGTCTGATCAAAAATTAAATAACCGTCAATTAATAAACATTTCATCCACCAGCAAAAGCGCTTTTTTACCCTTATTTCTATGCCATTCCGGCAATTGACCGACAGGTTTCGCAACGATTTTAAGATAAGAAATACGCTCCGGTTTAAACTTACCTTCCAGTGATTTAAGGACCGGTTTATCTCCTTTTGCGGGTGACGCCGGTTTTACTTTTGCCAGTAATTTCAACTGTTTCATATTGGGTCCGCCCCAGATTTCAACAACATCTGGTGGAAAAATTCCGGTGTCCTCCTCGATCATATAATGCATCCCGACAGACGAAATGGTCACGGGCGTTTTAAACTCAGACACCAGCGCCATATCATTGTCCTTCACCGCGGCCCAATTATTGGCCCAGGCAGGGTTGTTGGCACCGATCGCACCCAGTTTGTTGTCAAAAAAAGTTTTGGCGCCTTCCGCCTGATGTACCCTGTTCAATGGCAGCAGCAGGTTAACGCTATCGGGTTTAAAGGTGCATTTAAAAAAATCAAAAGTAGCCAGATCACTTCCAAACCAACCCGGCTTGAACGCTTTGGCTTTGATCGTCATACTTTCCTTAAGTATAGTTTTATTATCAAAAAGAGGTGATTTGAGGCTATCAGGCTCTGTTCCGTCCGTGGTGTAACGGATATCCACACCCTTGATCGGATGCTTCAACAGCAATGGTGCCGTCTGAGCAAAGATCGTTGAACCGTTTTTAATCTGCGGCGGATTCAGCTTTAATGGCTCTTTTCCATCATCCTTAAAACCGCCAATAAAAGTGATATTTTTATTGCTTTTTTGAAGCAGTGACACTTCGGCCAGCGATATTTCCGTATCCCAAACCGACACCGTTTTTAGCTTTTTAAATGCCGCTATCTGGCTTTGCAGATCTTTGAAATTAACTTTGGTTCCTGATAACGTCAGGCTTTGCAAATGTTTCAGCCCGGTAAGCTCTTTCAATCCTTTTCCGGTTATATCCGTAAAATTCAGATCCAGTTTTCTCAGGTTTTCAAATCTCGCAATACTTTTAAGTTCACCATCATTTACCGGCATCTTGTTTAGGTTCAGCGACACAATTTGCTTCCTGACCTTGTCGAGTTCATCCAGTTGCTTGACATTGAATGCACTTCGGTTATAAATATTGACGGATAATGCCGGCGACTCTGTTGCCAGCGGTGCAACGGTACGGTAATCGTTATTCAGCTTTTTGACTGTTTCTTCATCCGCCGCATCAAAATCGTACGGTTCCTCACTGCTTGTCGCTGGTTTCAACTTAGCTGTGGCCAGAATTCTCAATGAATCGTTTGGCGGCAGATCAATTACTTTTTTATTAAAACCTGAGTTTTGCTTGACCCAAAGCGACAACAAACTGATTTCATTAGCTGTCAGCTGTGTTTTTCCCGTTGGCGGCATATGTTTTTTGTCGTCGACTGGCAAGTGAAGCCGCTGCAACAGCAGACTCATGCCCGGATTGCCAGGGATATACAATTTCCCCGATTTCCCTCCTTTTAATATTGATTGAGGATCCGTTAAAGATAATTCTCCTTTTAATTTATCGGGATTATGACAGCTTACACATTTTTGCTCTAAAACCGGCTTGATAACATCGTTGAAGACGATGGCCTTTTCCAACGGTACCATGGCCATTTCGCGCTGCGCGTCAATCGGTTCAAATACAAAGTTTTCTCCATGCGTTAAAGATGCACCGTAATGCCCCGTCAAAATCAGGGCGACCACGACCAAAACCGAGCTGATTTTCGCAACCGGAGCCTTATACCAGCTGCTGTTTCTAATCCAGTAAATAAATGAAGCTATAAAAAATATTCCGGCACCGGTCCACTTATGCCAGAAAAGTGTATTTCCTGAATAACCTTCCTCCCGGGAAAGAAACAACCCCATGATCACCGTTACGGCAGCAAACAACGCACCGATCAGCAAAAGATTTTGCAAGAAGTTCCGGTAAAAAATATTGATGGCATTCTCGGTTTTGAACCGAAAAAACTCCATCAGCATCGCAATCAGCAGGATGACAATGGGAAAATGCAGAATCATCGGGTGCATCCGGCCGATGGTTTGCAGCCATGCCGGTATGACCAGTTTGTCTTCAAAAAGAAACAAAAAAGCAATCAGAATATTGGAAGCAAACAACAACTGCTCAGCAAACCTCTTTAATTTTATATGCATCACCAATTCAATTCATGTATTAAAAGCTTCCGACTTATTTATCTAAATTCAATGTGAACAGGTTATCCTAGCTAATGATATCATTCACCACTTTCCCCGACACATCCGTCAAACGGTAACGACGTCCGAGGTGCTTGAAAACAAGTTTTTCGTGATTCAAACCTAACTGGTGCAAAATGGTCGCCTGAAAATCGTGCACGTGCACCGGATTGCTCGCGATGTTATAACCCAGTTCGTCTGTTTCGCCATACACAATCCCGGGCTTAATACCGCCACCAGCCATCCAGATCGTAAAACAGCGCGGATGGTGGTCCCGACCGTAATTATCGGTGGTGAGTTTGCCTTGCGTATAACTGGTACGTCCAAATTCTCCGCCCCAAATTACCAGCGTTTCGTCCAGCAAACCTCTTTGTTTTAAATCCGTAACTAAGGCGGCAGATGCCTGATCGACATCCTTAGCCTGTTTGGTAATTTCAAATGGAAGATTTCCGTGCTGATCCCAGCCCTGATGATAAAGCTGTACAAAGCGTACGCCGTTTTCAGAAAGTTTTCTGGCAAGCAAACAATTCGCCGCAAAGGTTCCCGGCACGAGACAATCCGGGCCGTACAGTTTTATGATATCGTCTGATTCCTTTGACAGATCCATCACTTCCGGTACAGCGGTCTGCATCCGGTAAGCCATTTCATATTGTTTAACCTTCGCTGTAATTTCCGGGTCGCCAAATTCCTGATACGACATTTCATTCAGTTCCGACAAATTATCAAGCATATCCCGCCGCTCCTTCCGATCCATCCCTTCCGGATCCCGCAGATATAACACAGGGTCTTCGCCTTTGCTGAACTGAACGCCCTGATGCACCGAATCCAGAAAGCCATTAGACCATAATTTCGAATAAACACCCTGTCCATTCCCTACCCCGCGGGACAACAAAACCGTAAAATTGGGGAGATTTTTATTTTCATTACCCAAACCATAACTCAGCCAGGCACCCATACTCGGCCGGTTGCCCTGCTGCGACCCCGTTTGCAAAAAAGTGAGCGCGGGATCATGGTTGATTGCTTCCGTATACATCGATTTCACGATGCAGATATCGTCCACAATTTTAGATGTATAAGGCAGCAAATCGCTTACCCAGGCTCTGGATTCCCCATATTGCTTAAAATTCACAAACGAGCCAACCAATGGGAACGAGGCCTGGTTCGCCGTCATACCGGTTAACCTTTGCGTACCACGAACCGATGGCGGTATTTCCTGCCCGAACAAATCCCGAAGTTTCGGTTTATAGTCGAATAGCTCCTGTTGGGAAGGTGCGCCATTTTGAAATAAATAGATAACCCTTTTTGCTTTCGGCGCAAAATGCGGCATTCCGGCCACAAGCGCTTCCTCATCCAGCTCACCGTTTTTGAAAAGGTCGGGCATCAGCAGCGATCCCAGCGCTATGCCACCAATCCCCAAACTCATCGAAGATAAAAACCGCCTTCTGTTAAAATTAAGGCCGTGTTCCAAAATTTCCTTTTCCATAGATACTTAGCTTTTGGGCGAATACTGAGGCTGCTATTAACAATCAACCATTAATAATTCACCATTATCAGGATTTCGTGATCGTCTCTTCCAAATTGTAGATTGTGGAAACCACCCGCATCAGCGCGGCCAAGGTTTTCTTGTCTACATTTTTTGTTAATGGGTATTCCCCGACTGCAATCATTTTCTGAGCGGTTTCCGGCTTCATGGTTTTTAATTGCTTGTCGTAATAGGCCGTCAAAACACCGAGCTCCTTATCACTTGGTTTTCTACACACAATCAAACGGAAAGCCTTGGCGACTTTCTCCTTTGCATCTGTTTTTTCCTGCAACAATTTAGCTGCCAAAACACGGGATGCTTCCAGTACCGTCGGATCATTCATCATCACCAGCGCCTGCAAAGGTGTATTGGTTTTCAGCCTTTTCACCTCGCATAAATCCCGGTTACTGGCATCAAAAATCCCCATGGTTGGAGGCGGAACCGTTCGTTTTATGAGTGTATACATGCCTCTTCTATACAAACTGGCACCATGATCCTGGTTATAAACAGACAACAATCCTCGTCCGGACGTTGCGCCTTCCCACAATCCTGCCGGCTGATAGGGTTTGACACTTGGCCCGCCTATGGTTTTGTTCAATAATCCGCTGCTTGACAAAACAAGATCCTTGATAAACTCAGCATTGATGCGATAACGCGCCCCTCGGGCCAGCAAAATATTGTCAGGATCCATGGCCAGCTTTTCTTTGGTAATCACCGCCGACTGGCGGTAAGTTGCTGAAGTCACCATTTGTTTCACCAGCCTTTTAACATCCCAGTTGTGTTCCATAAAGTCGGAGGCAAGCCAGTCCAGCAGTGCCGGATGCGACGGGAGTTCTCCTTGCATACCAAAGTCGCCGGAAGTTTTGACGATCCCTTTTCCAAAAAACTCCTGCCATAATATATTGACATAAACCCTGGCCGTCAGTGGATTTTTCTTATCAAACAGCCACTGCGACAATCCCAGACGGTTTTTAGGATACTTATTATTGAAAGGTAAAATGGACTTCGGCGTGCCTGGTTCTACCTCATCGCCGGGCGCATCATACACACCGCGTTTCAGGATATACGTTTTTCTTGTCGTATCAAGATCTCCCATAACCGAGACGATCAGCCGGCTTGTATCCTGCTTGTTGACAAAAGTCAGAATGTTTTTCACATCTTCATTGCTGATTTCCATCAAGGGTTTTTTGGCATAAGTTTCCGGCCCGCCGATAACCGATTCGATCCCAACTTCCTTTACATTATTAAAAAAAGCAAACATCTGGTAATACTCCTTCTGCGAAAACGGGTCGTACTTATGGTCGTGACAATGCGCGCATTCCAGCGTAACACCCAGCAAACCTTTGCCAAAAAGATCATTTCGGTCGGTTACATACATGATCCGGTACTCTTCCGGAATGACCCCGCCCTCTTCCGTAATTTTATGATTTCTGTTAAACCCTGTGGCCAGAAGCTGCTCTTTTGTCGAATTTGGCATTAAGTCGCCTGCCAGTTGCCAGGTCACAAAATCGTTATAATGCATGTTTTGGTTGAACGCATGAATCACCCAGTCGCGCCATGGCCATTGGGTTCTGTACCCATCGTCCTGATATCCGTGCGAATCGGCATAACGTGCCAGATCCAGCCAGTGGATGGCCATTTTTTCTCCATAAGCCGTATTTTTCAATAGTTTGTCAACCATTTTCTCATATGCTTTCGGACTGTTATCGGCCAAAAATTCATCCATCATTTGCAAACTCGGAGGCAAACCATTCAGGTCCAGACTTAACCGTTTCAGCAATCTTTCCTTGTCGGCTTCTTCATTCGGTTTTAACCCCTTTTGTTCCTGTTTTTGCAGAACAAAATAATCAATCTCGTTTTTCGGCCATTCTTCCTGCTCTACTTTGGGAACCGAGGGCTTTTTAGGCGCGACAAACGCCCAGTGTTTTTCATATTTGGCCCCCTGTTTAATCCATTTCTCAATGAGGTTAATCTCATGCTGCGTCAATTTCAAATTTGAAGATGGCGGCGGCATCAGCAGCGCCGTATCCTTGGAAGTTATCCGTAAGTAAGCCTGAGAAAATTCAGGTTTTCCAGCCACCAGTGCATGTGCTTTGGGATTTTCCTTCAATGCCTGAAATGCGCTTTCTGCCACATCCAGACGAAGTCCCGCCTCCCGCTTGTTCGCATCCGGTCCATGACAGACAAGACATTTGTCTGAAAGTATGGGTCTGATATCAAAATTATAGCTAATTTCCTCCGGTACTTTTTCCTCTTTCGCCTGATTTGACGAATCAGATGTACGGCATTGAAAAACCAGTGCAAGACAGGGTACGGTAAGGAATAATAAGGTTCTGCGCATATCAATTGGGCTCTTCAAAGGGCAGGATATTTTATACTAATATAACTAATCAACTAAATAAATGTACATTTTTTGGGCAATATAATCAAATATATGTGCGCCAACTGTCCTGTGCTATGCTGTTTTTCACAAATGTCTACCTGATTTTTTTCCGTTTAAAAAAATACCCAGGAGCGGAGCCTCAAAGGTTACTGACAATCAATCCGTTTCGTTTCAGACCGGTCAAATAAATATTCTCTGCGACACATAAATTCTTTGAATTGTTTCAATTTATATTATGCCTGTAGGCGAACATCACCCCAAATTATCTATCCCGAACATTAATTGATTTTATCCGCGACAAGCCACGGAATCACTTCAATTAATAATAGTTATTTTATATAGCATTGTTACTTATATATAAAATAACTATTTTGAGCGTCCGAACAATTTACTCAATTCGAAGATCACTTAATTTTCAACTGAAACCATTAAATATGATTACTCAGTATAACAGCTTTCGAAGCGCCTTTCAAATTGCTGCTTTAGTATTGTCCTTAAGTAGTTCAGCCATGGCCCAATCCGCTGATAATTTCACTGAAATTATAAAAGCCAACGCAATGATTATCGATCCAAAAATCCTTTCCCAGGACGATGACGTTGTTACCAAACTGGAAAAATCAATCCATTTCGGAGATTATAAAGTGCTGGCCATGGGAGAGCAGTCTCATGGTACTTCCGAATTTTTCAAAACCAGAACCAACCTTATCAGGCTGTTGGTAGCCAGGAAGCAACTGACAAAAATAGGGCTTGAAGCGCCAATGCCGGAAGTAGATTTATTAAACAAATTCGTTGCCGGTGAGGGCGGCAATTTAAAAGACATATTGAAAAGCTTCCGTCTCTACAGTTATGAATGCAGCGAGTTTATGGATCTGGTGGAAGCCGTTAAAACGATCAATGTGAACCGGCGGGATAAAATCATATTCTTCGGATTTGACGTACAAAGCCCTTTTCAATCCCTGCAAAATATGCTTGATTACAGCGCAAAAAACAATCCAGCCACGGTTGATTCTTTACAAAAACTGATCAACAACTACAAATTGCTAAATAATGAAATGTACGCTCATACATTCAGCGAGGAGGATTTTAACGAGCTTAATACGTTGAGTGAGCAAATAATGACTACATATGACCCGCAAAGTGCGTCTTCTGAAAAATCTGATTTGCTCAAAAAAAGTATCAACAATTACAGGCAATTTTTACTGATCAACAATCCCTATGTTACCAAAAATGATATGCTGATCCAGTCGGTGATCAGGGATTCGCTGATGGCTGTCAATGTACTTTCAGAAATAACGGATGCTGATAAAATTATTATTCTGGCCCACAATGCACATATCCAGAAAACCGTGAATGTGTATTCAAAAAGTATGGGTTATTATTTGTCCAATACGTTGGGAAAGCATTATAAATGCCTGGGTTCAACGACCTCAACCGGGTTTTATACGGCTTACAACCCGGCCGTCGGCAAGATTACAGACATGAACAAGATTCAGACAGGTGATCAGGACACTTTTGAATTCTTTTTCTCCCGGACAGAAAAACCCATATTTTTCCTCAACACATCGCAGGTTGTACAGCAACTGAAAAATGTCACCACACCGACGAAATACAGACTTCTGGTGTACGGCTATACAGAACAGCAATTTGTACCAGGCAATGTTTTAGCCGATTACGATTTTGTTTTGCACATTGACCGTACGACTGGAAACAAGAGTTTTTATTTAAAATGAGTGAAAAACGTTATGCAGCAAAACTACTTCGCTGCATAACGTTTTTTCAGTAAATTCATCATGTGCACATTAATATCCCACTGATTCGCCACTGGCATTTGTGAAAATGGCAGTGTAGGCATATAAGTTGCCGGCCCGAACTCCGTCGTAATGGTCAGTGTCGTGCCATTTTTTTGATGCGTGGCAACCACCTGATCCCACCAGCCCAGATGCACCTGCAAGGCCTCCTCCCACTCCGGCGCGCGCGGATCATTCACCTGCGGGCCTTCCGGGTGCCCTACCCTGCTGTGAATGTGATCGGTATGTTCCAAAGCCAGATTCACCGCGTCGGCCTGATCTGCCAGCAACGACTCGTGTACATTACACCAGTGTGATATATCAAGCGTAATCCGCAGACCCGGAATTTTTGTTAAATAATTTCTGGTAAGACTTGCAGCAAAAAGACTTTTCCCCCGATGCGTTTCATGAATAATCCGCACACCTGTCTCCATGGAAATTTTGTCCGCCAGATCAAACAAATGTTTATTTTGATCAAATGTGAAATAGTCCTTCCCCGTTTGGCAGTTGATAAAAACAGGTTTTGCCGCAATCAGATTTCGCAGGTATTTCTCATAATTGGCTGCGTGCTCGTGAAGATCAGCTTCAAATGACTGCCAATACTGGCCGACCAGCTCAAGACCATGTTTAGCCAGGCAATCCAGAATTTCCTGTTTTTCCCGCTGTTCAAAAGGCAATGCCATTTCAACGCCGTCGTAACCTGCCGTTTTTACATGCTGGCAAAAAGTATCAAAAGGAAGCGTATTGCCCCAATGAGGTGCATAAAATTTAATTTTCATACCCTCAAAATGCAAGTAACATACCTTTTATACTCTTTGGATACCAAAAGAAGATTTAATAACTTGGAAAATTAACCACGAATTGCTCAGTTTATGGATCCTGCTGTTCGCAAACATTTTGATGCCCTGTACGTTGACGATGCCAATGTCCGCTATGAAGCTTTTAAGCATATTATTGAAATAACCCATAGACCGGTAACATGGATTTATGAGATTTGGGACGAGTTATTGAAATTGTTACAAAGCAAGGATAACCACGTGCGGACAATCGCTGTTCAGCTTTTAAGCAACCTGGCTAAAAGTGACTCCGAAAACAGGTTATTGAACGACTTCGACCAGCTGATCGTCGTAACGAAAGATGAAAAATTTGTGACAGCCAGACACTCACTCCAGTGTTTATGGAAAATCGCAGTGGTGAAACCCGAATTCCGGGAAATGGTTGTCGGGAAGCTAACGGAACGGTTTGACGGGGCGATGCAGGAAAAAAACGGGACGCTGATCCGCTATGATATCATTGAAGTGTTCAAAAAATCTTTTGATGTTACTCAGGATTCGTCTCTGAAAGCTATTGCACTGAAACTGACTGAATCAGAGCCTGATCTGAAATACAGAAAAAAATATGCAGGCTTGTGGAAGAAATGACCCGACCGCTTCATCCTGCTTTCAGTTGCCCGTGGTACGCTTTTATTAGACGGGGATTATAGTTTACATTGCATCAAGCCTATGACCAATCTGCCTTCTACTGTTAAACGCGCTATCGAATTAGTGGGTTTGTTTACCCTCGGAACCATTCTGGTGGTGGGAAACGATATTATTATGCCGGTTATCATGGCATTTTTTATCAGTCTGGTACTGCTTCCCGTTTTCAGATTTTTGAGGAACCACCGCGTTCCGGAAGCCCTGGCCATTGTTTTACCCATTTTACTGCTTGTTGTGATGCTGGCCGGCATTGTCTGGTTTTTCTCCGCTCAGGTCAGCAGCCTGGTCGCTGATTTCCCCCGTATCAAAAGCAATGTCAATAGTCACCTCAAAGCCCTGAGCGACTGGATATCCAGTATCAGTGAATATTCTGCCAAAGAGCAGGTCGATTTTATCAATAAAAACACGAACGACCTCGTCAGTTTTGCAGGCAAAAAAGCGAGCGGCGTGGCCGTAACACTGAGCTCACTCTTCGTTTTCGTTGGCTTGCTGCCGATTTATATCTATCTGATGTTGTTTTACAAGGATATTCTGCTCCGTTTTATTTTCATGTGGTTTGAAGAAGGCCATTACGGCAAAGTTAAAGAAGCCATTTACGAAACTGAAACCATCATCAAAAGTTATTTGATCGGTTTACTGATACAGGTTACTTACATGACCATACTTTTAGGCGGAATTTTGATGTTGATCGGTATCAAACATGCGCTTTTAATCGGCGTGATATTCGCTTTCCTGAATCTTATACCCTACGTCGGTGCACTGGCCGGAAACATTATCGGCGTATTGTTAACACTGACATCGTCCACAGAGTTATGGCCGATTATAACCGTTTTATGCGTGATTGCAGGGGTTCAGTTTTTAGATAACAACATTTTGATGCCAAGAATTGTGGGATCAAAAGTAAAGATCAATGCGCTGTTTTCTATCCTGGGTGTGATTATTGGCGGAAGTATTGCCGGTGTTTCCGGCATGTTTCTGGCGATGCCGATTATCGCAGTGCTAAAAGTCATTTTCGACAGAACGGATATGTTTAAACAATGGGGTGTTTTACTTGGAGATGAACGGCCGGCTAAAAGCCCGCTTGTCTTTTCAAGATATCGGAAAAATAGACCAAGCGATACCAAGCCGGGCGTCCAAAAATAACACAACCATCCGCCATTTCCATTAAACCACCACGACAATCGACCGGCATTGTATTTCAGTGTTTTGATTGGTGACAATATGGTAAACATCGTCCCGGTGGCTTACGTCTTTTATGCGCTCATTCGAAGAAAAAACTGGCTCAAAGACCCGGATTTGTTCCATCAACATCGCACACAAATGTATTTCTAACGGGCCGGGTTCTGTCAAAGTTGTTTCTTCATGATCGAAACCGCTTACCACATGGCAGCGCATGTTCAACAATCCTGCTTCCAAAACGGCAAGCAAACTGGATGAACCGGAGCCGACGATACATAGATCAGTATTAATCATTTTGTCAGGACATTAAATAAACCAGTAATTTATCTCTTCCCCCGTGGCCTTTGGCAAGCCACAGAAGAAGAAATTTGATTTTACCAAAAGGCATTCAGCACATTTTCTTTCAGCAGAAAAAGGTCATAAGCACTTTTCAAGATGATTCTGAACTCCGTTTCATCCCAGGGCTTGGTCAGTTTTTTGTATATTCCGGAGCCTGAAACAGCATTGTTTAACGGATAGTCTGAGATCAGAATGCATGTGCATTTGCAGTATTTTCGGGAAACCGCTAACAGAAATTTCAACCCGTCCGTTTCCTCTACATAAAGATCGCTGATCACAATGTGTACAGTATCGTTCAGCAGAATATCAAACCCCTCGGTAGCGGACGACGCGGTAAGAATTTTGTAATCCCTTCTGAAAATAGCGACGAAAGAGTTGATGTTATTAACCTCCCTGTCTACATAAAGTATGGTCGCTTTCTTATTCATTGCTCCAACATCCTGATTCAGGATTACGCTTACGACAGTTCCTAATTTCGCTCAAACCTACTACATACCCGATTCACCGATCGCTTTTTTATAGGCCGCCTCGCTCACTTTGTATTCCACTTTGGCATCTATCACACTGCTCAGCGCTTGCTGCCAAAGCGTTTGCGCTTCCAGAACGTCCTGTCCGGTTACCGTTCCAGCCTTAAACCGGTCATTGCTTAACCGGAGGTTTTCTTCCGCCTGCTGAACAGAAGCATTTGAAAGATGGATGCGGCGGGCAGACTGGTTGAGCTGCAAATATGCATTTTGCGCTTCAAGCGAGATCATTTCTTTGGTTTCTTCCAGCTCCGTCTGATGTGCCCGGATTTTAAACGCCTGTTCTTTGACCTTACTCGCTTTTTGTCCCCAATCCCAGATAGGCACACTCACGCTAACCAAACCCACATAAGACGACATGAAATTTTTGCCGTTTTCAAAGTTCATGTTTGGACCAATACTGGCAAATCCGCTGGCAAGCAGACCTACGGTTGGTTTGAAATCAGCCTTTAAAAGTTTTTCCTGTAACTGATTTGCTTCCAGTGATTTTTTAAGCAGCCGGATTTCTGCCCTGTTCTCCGCCGCGTTTAAAAAGTTTTCTGATGCAAGCGGATTAAAAGCGCCAACAACCGAATCGCTTAACATAAAATCAGTGCTGCCGGCCATGCCCATGGTCTGCGCCAGGCTGAGTTTCGCCATAACCAGTCCGTCATTCGCCTTACCCAGGTTAAGCTCGGTTTCATTCAACTGCACCTGCACCCTTAACATATCATTTTTATAGATCATACCGGCATCAAAAGAATTGGTAAGCTCGCCCAGCAAAGATTCAAGTAGGGTTTTAAAATGCCTACCCAGCATAATTTTTTCGTTTACACTGGCTACCTGCCAGTATGCTCTTTCGACATTAAACAGCACTTCTGACTCTGTAACGGCCTTTTGTTCTTCATAAATTTCAATACCCTTGTCGGCAGCCTGTTTTCCGAGTTTGATCTTTCCTCCCGCGTAAATGGATTGTTTTACCATCACAGATGGACTGACGCCATATTCAGGCAAAAGCGCGTTCAACGGTTTTCCGACATAAAAACCAGCGATGGAACCATCAACCATGGGTTTATCTGCTCCGTTCAGCCCTTCTCTCGCGGCTTTCGCGGCATCAATGTTATATTGGGATGATTTCAGTTTCTTATTCTGTGCCAAGGCAAGTAACCGGGCTTCTGCAAGGGAAATGCTCTTCTGGGCCGTCACGCCATGTGAAAGTAAAATCACCAGCAAAGCCGACTGTCCGAACGGCTTGATCATGCGCCGGAATACTTCCGTTTTTAAAAGTTTCATTTTTTGTATCGTTAGAATTTAGCTATCACCTTGATCCTGTCGTTTTTCAGCGTATAAAATTGTAAGTGGCTTAGCGTGGCCACTTACAATGATGCACTACCTCTTACTACACTCAAAACATGGAAGGCTTATTACATTATTAGTTTAAATAGCTTATTTAAAAAAGATTATACAGAATAAAATTAAAAGTGACGTGTGTTAAAAACATCACTTTTAATTAATCATTACCCGTACATATACTTCCCTGTTCAGCTTTTAAACATGTGAAGGTTTGTACTGAATATGCTCACTGTCGGGCGTTGGCATTTCAGGTTCTGGTTGCGGTTTGATGAACCTGTAATATAAAACAGGCACAACGAATAATGTCAGTATCATCGAAACGATCAGTCCAAATGCAAGTACACTGCCCAGCGGCCCCCACATGGGTGATTTGCTTACAATCATCGGAACCACACCAACCGCAGCCGCTGCGGAAGTAAGGAAAATCGGCCGCATTCTGCGTTTTGCAGCAGCAAGTGCAGCCGCCTTCACAGTATAACCATGTTCAATGACAAGTTCATCGGCATAATCAACAAGGATAATCCCGTTGCGCACTACGATCCCGATCAAGCTGATAATCCCCATAAAGGCCGTGAAACCCATTGGATTTCCCGTTACATAAAGTCCTAAAAATGCACCCAGAAGGCTTAGAGGGAATGTGGCAAGGATGATGAGCGTTTTTCCGAAGTTCTTGAACTGGAATAAAAGCGTCATAAAAATCAGGATCAGACTCACGCCCAGCGAAACACCCATGCCCGGCGCGCTTTCCCCGCTTGATTCAAGTTCTCCGCCGTAACCGATCCTGATCCCGTCGGGCAGTTCAAGCTTTTCAATTTCTGGCTGAACCTTGGCCATAATCGCAGAGGCTTTTATCCCCAACTGCGCCTCCGACTGAATGGTCAGCGTGCGAAGCCCGTTGCGGTGCGCGAGTGTTCCTGTATGCCAGGCAGGTACGAGTTCGGCAACTTCTTTCAAAGGTACTTTACCGCCATACTGCGTGCTTAAATAGAGATTATCCAGGTCGTTAAAATCTTTCCGGCTGGCGTCGTCAAAGCGCAAAAATATGTCAACCGGCTTGTCGCCCTCCCATAAAGTAGAGACCGAATATCCTTTCAAACCGGCGCCCAGCGTCTGGGTAATTGCCTGATTGGAAACACCCAACCGGCTGGCAACATCCTCTTTTATTTTAAGGCTAACACCCATATAATCCTGTTCATAGTCGCTCCGTACCCAGTTGGTACCCTCCTGTTTTTCGAGAATCGCGGTAACCTGCTCCGCTACCCTTTTCTGGTCATTCAAATCGTTACCGATCACACGGATTTCGATGGGAGAACCAGCCTGCATACTCAGCTGTTTAATCCGGACATAGCCATCGGCAACCAATCCGTCGAACTTACCCAGGTATTCCTTCACCATTTCATTGGTAGCGTCCGGACTGGTCGTCGTGACAAAGATCTGCGCAAAATTCCTTCTTGGTGTTTCCGGCGCATAAGTCATCTGGAAGCGCGGCGAACTTGTTCCGACAAAGCTGGAAAGTCCGGCCACACGCTTGTCCTGCTGCAATATCGCCTCAACTTTTTTCACTACATTTTCCGTCGTTGGTAACGACGTCCCACTTGGCAGCCATACTTCCACATTGAACTGATTTCGTTCGGAGGTTGGGAAAAATTCCTGCTCAACATTTGCGGCCGTCAGGAAAGCCAGCGCAACTGAAACTACTGCCGCCGCCATGGTGGATTTTGGCCAGCGGAAACAAAACTCAACACCGATATTAAAAATATTCTGAAGATAATCCAGCAAACTCTTTTTCACCGGACGATCACTCACCTTATGCTTCAAACCCTTTTTGATAAACACATAACACATGTAAGGCGTCAATAGCAATGCCACAAGCATGGAGGCGATCAGTGCCACCGCAATCGTCAGCGGAAGCGCTGCGATAAAGTCTTTTGTAATCCCGTCCAGAAAAAATGCCAGTGGTGCAAATGCAAATATAATCGCCAATGTTGCCGTGAAAATCGGCAGGGAAAGCTGGGTAGCCGATTGCCAGGCCGCCGTCCATGGCGTCACACCTTCGTCCAGCTTTTCAATATAATTGTCAACTACAACAATGGCGTTATCTACCACCATCCCCAATACAATAATCAGCGCAGCCAAAGTCACCTGATGCAGCTCTATCCCCATGATGTTGATCACACCAAAAGTAATGGCAATGGAAATGGGTGCCGCAACCGATGCAATGGACGCAACCCGGAAAGGAAGGAGAAACATCACGACCAGGATTACGGCCAGAATGGCGATCCCGAACTCCACCATAAAGTGGGAAATGCTATCTCCTACCACCTGAGGCTGATCCACAATGGTCGTTACTTTCACGTCTTCCGGTAGCGTTGACTGGATTTCCTTAATCTTATCCTGCACAATATGACCGAACTCGACAATGTTATTGCCGGGCTGCATTTCGATGCTTAACATCATCACTTTATCTTCACCCATACGGATATACGAAGAGACCTCTTCGTACCGTCTCTCAATTTGCGCCACGTCCTTCAAGCGGACCACCGTTCCGTCAGGGTTGCTGTACACAATCTGGTTTGCAATATCGGCTTCCGTCCTGTACTGACTGTTCGCGAAAATCGGGATATTGTTAGCCGCGATCGTAAGTTCACCGGAATAACCCGTCACGTTCTGCATTTGCAGCGCTCCTGCCAGCACCGAAACATCAAATCCGTACTGACGTAGTTTGGCATTATCTACTTTTATATAAATCTGCTGTTTCTGTCCGCCTGAACGGTTAATTTTGGAAACGGTTGGTATTGTTTTCAAGCCATCTTCCAGATCATCCAGATACTTTTCAATTTCAGCATAATTGCGTTTTGAAGACGACACGGTGATCATCTGCGCCACAACATCGCCAAAATTACTATTGACAATCGGCCCTAAAACGCCCTGAGGAAGCACAGAATGCATGTTCATGTTCAGACCATGCTGTAAAGTCGACCAGAATTTCTTCCGGTCTTTCACACTTGTATGGAGTTCAACCGTGATAAAAACCTGTCCATCTTTGGTGGAAGATTTTGTCTTTTCTTTCCTGATTTCCTCAAATGAAAACAGATATTGCTCAATCTTGTTGGTCACCTGCTTTTCCATCTGGATTTCATCCGCGCCCGGATAAAAAGCCATGACCATCGCCACGGGCATATCTATTTTCGGATCTTCGCTGCGCGGCATGTTCAGCAGCGCATTTATTCCGAGCAAACCCAGAAGTACGGTCACGACAATCGTCACCCGCTTGTACTTCATAGCCGCTTCTATAAAATTCATTTTATGCTTTTCCATTTACAAGTACGGATTTTTAGATAATAGGATTCCAGCCATCCCAGAGAAGATTCTGAAATGAAAATCCTGCCGATCAGGAGATTCCGGTTAAGATTTTTTGTTATAAACTGATGGCCGCACCATCTTTCAGCCGGGTTTGCCCGGCAATCACCACCTGGTCTCCAAACTTCAACCCTTCTGAAACAACGATGTCATTTCCCTGAACACCACCTGCGGTAATTCTCCTGCGCATCGCTTTCTGATCACTGCCAGCAACAAACACATAGGTAATATCGTCTGCATCCCGGATCACCGCCGAAGCCGGAATCGTAATCGCTTCCACTGACTCACCGGTTGCAATCTTGGTTTGCGCAATCATACCGGGCAATAACCTCCCCGCCGGATTTCCGAGCTGTACTTTTACCGTATATGATTTTGTCGCCGGATCCGCCTGAGGGTTAATGATCGTGATTTTACCGGACAACTGCTGATTTAACGTTGAGATAAAAACGCTGGCCGTTTGTCCTTTTGAAATCTTACCGATTTCACTTTCCGGTACGGTCACACGAGCATAAACCTGGTCAGTTTTGATAATGGTAAAGACCGGAACACCAGGCGCTGCCATGGCTCCTTTTTCCAGCGATTTAACCGTAATGATGCCCGACATCGGCGCATACAATTTCGTATCATGCACCCGTTTGACCGCGAGATTTTTATTCGCTTTCGCCTGTGCAAGTTTCGTTTTGATGTCTATAAAATCCTTTGCCGGCAAACTTCCTTTTTGATACAATCCATTCAAACGGTTGAACATATCCTCTGCCTGTTCCAGTCCCGCGCTTGCAATGAGCAGCGCGTTGTCGTACTCCGTTGCATCAATGGTTGCCAAAACTTGCCCGACGCTCACCTGCTGGCCTTCATTTACTTTTACTGCACTGATCGTACCGGGCACGGCAAAACCGATCTGAACCGAGTTATCTGCCTCAATGGTTCCCGAAAAACTGAATTCTTCTTTCAATCCCTGACTGCGGATTTCCTGAACGGATACTTTTACAGCCGATGGTTTGGTCTTCTTCTCTTCCTTGGCGGCACAGCCCGACAAGAAACCTGTAACAGCCGACAATAATAAAATGGATAGTATGGGCTGACTAATAAATCTGTTCCTTTTCATTTTTTGATTCAATCGTGTAACCTTTAAAAGTTGGGTTTGCAAAGGTGATTATTGTCTTTCCCAAACAAAAGGTTTACAGATCGGTTAGATTGGTCAAAAAGTCGGTTTATCGAAAGCAAGGGAAGAAAAACAATTTTTAATTCTCCACTAGCCTATAAAAACTACAAAACAAATTCGGAAACAAGATTTCAAAAAAAGCTACCCATTCTACAAGATGATCACTTTTATCTATAAATACACCTGACAATTATATGTCACACCGATAAATTAATAAAAACAGGAAAACAAACTTTGGTATGATTGTCGTTTATAAATTAAACTACAAAAAAGAAAAAACCAGGCATCTGGTGTAAAACTATAATCCCTTACGATACTCTTTTGGCGAAATACCCGCGTGCCTTTTGAAGAATTTCCCGAAAAATGACTGGTCATTAAAATTAAGTAGATTGGCCGCCTGCCCGATACTGAGGGAAGGATTCCCCAACAAATACCTCGCTTCAAGCATGACGACATCGTCGATAATTTCACCGGCATTCTGTCCTGAAATCTCTTTGACGGTTTCAGTCAGATACTTTGGTGTAATACTCAACATCTCTGCATAGACATTCACAGTACGCTCATGCCGGAAATTTTTCTGTACAAGCTGCATAAATTCCATCACCAGATTTTCCTTTCTGGAAAAGTAATTCGTGACCGGCTCGGCATAACGCTGACTGATACCTGCAATCTCATAGATGAAAGTCTGGAATGAACTGTACAATAACTCCTTACCGAAAGGATGTTTTTCCACGGCGTTATTTCTGCGATGCAACTGAAAAATCTGGTCTTTCATGATGTCCGCAGATTCCTGATCAAGCGACCAAAAAGGTGAAAATTTTGTAGAAAAATAGTCAAAAAGCTCAGGTGATAAGTTAGGAATCCCAACTCTGTTCAGAAAGTCACCGGTGAAGCTTACGGCAGACAATCTTGCTTCCGGGCTGGCACTTAAAAATTGTTTCAAGGCATTGGGCGAAACCACAATAAGGCCATTCGTCGTCAGCTCATACTTTTTCAGATTCACGGTAAGGGTTACTTCACCACTGACAACAAGGCAAATAATCAGATAATCGCTCCTGAAATGCTCCTCCGTAAAATGCTCATGCCTGACCATTTCATCGATATGAACAGCAAAACCGCTGGTCACTGCATAACCCTCTGACGAAAATACCTGCTGTAATTCCTCGTGCCGGTGAATGGTTTCAACTTCTTTTTTATTACGCATAACTAAGACTATGACCTCTGTTTTGCAAGGAGCAAAAAAGCGGGATACAAATGTATTCACTTCCCGCTTTTTTTTACAGGATAATCGTTACCCAACCGCAATTACTTTTTGGGAAGTGTCTTAATATGTAAAATAATTGATTCAATATCCGAGTCAGAAAGCACCCCCACAAACGACGGCATTTCTTCATTATAACCCTTCACTATTTTCAATGAAGGACTCAGAATTGACTCCTTAATATACTTTTCGTCAGCAATGATCGAAGTGCCGTCTTCAAAATGTCTCTCGGATTTATAAAGATTCTGGAATGGGGGGCCATACATTCCGTCCGTTTTTAAACCTTCCGAATGGCAAGCTACACAGGCCATTTTTTGAAATAACGCCTTTCCCTTTTCCGCCGTAGCCATCTCATCCTTTTTTGCACTTACAATTTCTTTCTTTTCAACCGATAACCGTGCGAGATCAACATTTTTAAAACCGTACTGATCCAGATTAAGATTACCGGCGCTATTAACCGTGAACCAGAACGGATCATTCATTTTATGCCCGTCTCTGGATTTGAGCTGGTAAACCACCTCCATTTGCATCACTTCTTTCATGTCAGGAACCAGCAACAGCACTTTTTTCCTGTCAGCCGACAAATACGAAGCCGTGACAGCCAGCGTTTCTTCTCCCGACGTTCCGTCCGTTTTGTAATGACCGGAACCATACTCCTCCGTTCTTTTATAATCCCATCTTTTTACCCGAAAGTTTTCAGGATTCGACGCTGTTGCAGCATCCAGTTCTGCATCAAATCCGAGAATAATGCCTTGCTTGCCCGCCCTGATCATTGCAGGCAGATAACTTGGCTTGCCGGTGTAACGCAACCTGAGCAAAGAACTGATGCCGTTGGAAGTTGAACCCCACAAATTAAACCCGGTTATGTACAACTGTTCGTCCACCGGGTTCATCGTACCTTTTGAAGTTGGAGCCGGATAATTGGCATGAATTACCGAGACACCGCCCTGTAAAATCGCCGACGTACTGTCAATCAAAACCCGAAATAAACCCGGGCGACCAAACGAAAAATGGATCAGACTTCCGCTCAGCGGCCCCATTTTATTCCCCGTTATCCATGCCTGCCCCAGACTGGAACGATCTACCCGGTGCGGTATCCAGGTCAGTGGCGGCGTTATGGCGGGTTTATCTTTCCGGTGCAACGTCGGGATGACCCCAAAATAATCGCCTTTTTTTAACACATAAATTGGCGACGACGGGACAAAATTTCCCTGCTGATCCGTACTTGTCAATATCCCTTTTTCTGAGTTAAATCCAAGATATGGGCCACGCAAACCTGTTGCCACCACCTCGGATTTACGGCCATCCGGGCTAATTTTCAGTACGGTACCGTTTTCATCTGAACCGGCCCTGAACCCTTTGCCGACCTGGGCAGTGACGCCCGGACCGTTACTTAAACTTCCACCTTTGGCGATGTAAAAACTACCATCCGGCGCATAAACCATATCAGCGGCCCATTCCCTGGATTCTGATGACTGAGCCATGACGTTGGAGAAATTTTCATAAAAATCTGCCATTCCATCGTTATTGAGGTCATTCAAACGAACAATTCCTTCTCTGCCAAAAACATAAATCTTGTCTTTCACCACTTCAATGCTCATGGGTTCGTGCAGTCCCGAGGCAAAGCGTCGCCACCTTACATTTTTCAGATCCTGATCGATCCCCTCGATAAGCCACACGTCTCCGTCAAAAGTGACGGCGGCTGCATGTCCATCTTTGAAAAATGAAATATCAGCAACCCGAACATTACGTTTCCACGGATTATGAAGCGGCAAACCCAGCAAATCCGTTACAAAAGCGGCCGTGTCAGGCGCTAATTGTCCATGTGTCACAACCGTTTCTTTCCATTGTCCCGGTCCTCCACTTTTAAATTCCGGCAATATAATCTGGGTTTTGCGGCACAATTTCTCAAATTTTGATTTCAGCTTAGCCGACCCTTTCCATATTACAATGCTCATGGATGATGCATCAGAACCGGCAGGGACGTGAATCGTCAGGTACTTGTTATCACGAACTTCAGCTTTAAGCGCAGACTTTCCTTTTCCCGCAATCCCGACCGCGGTAACGGTATCTCTGTTCGCACCCTGATAAATGTAGGCCACTCCGTTTTTCACCTCACTATAAGTTGCATTGGTGATTTCGGCAGCCGTCAGAAAAAGTGCCTCCGTTGGTTTTTCAAGCTGAAAAGTTCTTGTAAAAGCCGTCTGGTTATCAAAAGTAACACTCCCGGGCATTTCGTAGATGTTGGTACTCCCAACGGAATAGTTCAAAATGGCTCTTTTGTCAAAAACATAAACACCATTCCACCGGGCTTTTTCCGCAGGGAGCGGACGCCAGGTTGGCTGATAAGTATCCGACGATTGAAATTCGGGTTTGCCCGCAGACCAGCCGACATATGAACCTGTGGCGATTAATGGACGCCCGGTCAGGGTTGTAACCTGATTGTTTTTATTAAAAAAATCCTTGTAAGAAACCTGCGCCAAAAGTGTCATGGGCAGAAATTTACCCGTCCAGGCCACGGACCACCTCAACAAATCGGTATCAAAACAGGCGTAGGCGCTATCGCCGAGCTGTAATGCCAGCGTTCTTCCCGCCATATTATCCTTTGGAAAACCATTACCCAGTTTCCGGGCATCGATAGAAGTTGAGATAAAGGGAAAACCCGGCTCAACAAACGGATTCAATTCCAGCGAATCAGGCCTGTCCAAAATTTCTTTTTCTGTGTCCGTATATCCGGTCAGTAAAAAAGAAGCCGCGACCAAACCACTTATTGCAATAGCACTCAAATATTTACCGGATTTTTTAAGAAAAGGATGCATGTTTTGAATCAATGTTGGTCAGGTCAAACGTCAAAATCGTCATGGACGAAGTTTGTATTTAGATAAGACGCAAATCCCGGTTTTTTACCTTACACAGCCACGAGAACTATTATTCAGACAATCACCACTGGCTTATTTTCGGTTTCTTTCAGTATCTCAATTTGCTACGGATAACAATTTTCATTCACCTGAAACAGGTTAGTTATCAGTCAAAGCGGTATTTTACCCACACAACAGCTCTCCAAATTAAATATAAACAAATCACCAACAAATGGACTTATATTAATAATTTGCAACCCAAGTTGCTAATCCTAAACCTAATAAGATTGTCATGAAGCAAATATCCTTGTTGCTATGCTGTGCCCTTACCTCACTAACCACCTTTGCTCAAAACGATTTCCTCTGGCGATTTCCAACCGACAGCGCGATTTATTCCACACCCGTCGTCAGTGGAGCACATGTTTATTTTGGAAGCAGCGATACCTATTTGTATGCTGTGACCAAGTCCGCAGGCAAGCTTAACTGGAAATTTAAAACCAACGGAAAGGTCAACTCCTCGGTTGCTTCGACAGAAAAAAGCGTGATGTTTACCAGTACGGATGGCAACATTTATTCGGTGGATAAAACCAATGGAAACTTAGTATGGAACTTCAAAACAGGTGGTGAACAGCGTTATGATTTGTGGGATTACTATCTTTCCTCACCGGTTGTTTTCAATAATGTAGTTTATTTTGGAAGCGGCGATAGCTCAATCTATGCACTGGATGCGGTTAATGGCAAGAAGTTATGGCAGTATAAAACGAACGGAATCGTGCATGCATCGCCCGTTGTAAAAGACAGTACCGTTTTTATCGGCAGTTATGATGGCTGGTTTTATGCCCTGAATGCAAAAAACGGCAGTCTGAGATGGAAGTTCAAGACGGTCGGCGACGCTTATTTCCCCAAGGGAGAAATTCAAAAAGCAGCGATTATTCATAAGAATACGATATTTTTTGGCAGCCGGGACTTCAACATTTATGCCCTAGACCTAAGCACCGGGACCGGCAAGTGGAATATGAAAGAACGCGGAAGCTGGGTTATTGCCACGCCTCATTTTTACAACGACAACCTTTATTTCGGAACTTCGGATACGCACAGATTCTATTGCATGAACGCAGAATCGGGTGAGATAAAATGGACACTGCCGCTGAATATGCGCGTATACGGGACAGCGTCCTCAATAGGAAATCAGGTTTTTTTCGGTTCGTTTAATGGTAAAATCTATTTTGTAAATTCGGAAACCGGCAAGATAAATTCGACATTTCAAACGCCTGAAAGTAAAAAATTATACGCCGGTCTTTTCGATGCGAACGACCATATCAGGAAAGATGTTGACCTGTACGGAAAAGATTATCTAATTACCGAAAAAAAAATACTAGCGCTGGGTTCTATTCTTTCCGACCCGGTCAGTGAAAACAATATCCTCTATTTTGGAGACACCAATGGATACTTCTACGCATTGAAATTACAATAAGTCCAGTGTACGGGAAATAAGTATCGTTCATTTCCCGTACTGCGTAGCTAATCACAACCAATCGGCCACCCCGGCGGGGTTTGATGGGACGGTCTGACATTTATTTGCTACAATAATACCATCCCTCCGGGATTTTTTCGGGCTGATGGTATATCGGCTTTCGGCGAGGCCACCTCGGCTATCCTGCTGAAGGCAAGAAATCAAATTTTGCCCGATCGCAGACGGCAAAACTGTCTTACAATACAATTCGCGTAATGCATATTAATTTACCACAAATAAGTTTAAACAACTTCTATGTGATCGGTTCTTGCCCGATCTGCATGAGAGAAAATTTATCTGGAAAATATTTTCTATTTCCTGCAACGTTCTTAATAAATATGACTCTTTGTAACAATTGATGGCCAGCAAGTTATACATGTTTAGTAAACCGGATACCCAAATTTCCGGAGCACCTTATTTTGTTGCTTTATTACAAAAAACATTTATCCCTGATAGCCATGAAAAGTTCAGAAACCCCAAAAACGAAGGTGCTAATCATAGCACTTCTTTTGACATTAAGTTTGCCCATTTTGGGCCAGTCCCATTATTCATCCGAAGAATCCGGGAAAGGATACTGGCAGCTTCACACAGATTTCAGCTCTAAAAGTACGATTGTTCAGTTTTTCGACGCAGACCACCAGCCTATTTATCAGGAAACAATGCCGAGTAAATATATCAAATTAACTAAAAAGAACATCCGGCGGTTTGACAATTTGCTAAGCCAGTTGATGAACAAAAATCTGCTTACCTCTATGGTCCGGTCCTATGACCTGGTGGCAGACAACCGGCCTGATTTCCGGGATATTCATAAACCCGAAGCGAACGCCGCTGGCTTTTCAGAATCCAGCAAAACTTTTGCCTCGAACGTATATGTACTCGATAAGGGAAAATTAAAAATCATCTTAAAAAACCCTACTCAGGATCTTTTCACCGTTACCATCAGGGATTCAGAACTCCGGACAATCTACTATGAACCGATCAATAACGCCTCTTACGGCCGGTGGTTCGATATTTCGAACTTACAGGAAGGTGCATACAAGGTTCAGATTAACAGCAAGAATAAGCGACTGGCCTACAAACTTACCGTGGACGGATATTTAAATTCCTACCATCTGGAAGCATTGCGGTAGAATACTGAAAGTCTATTTTGTGGTCGCCGATGGCTTTTTTGAGCCGCCGGTGACCACAAAACGACCAAATTATTTCTTTGCATACCAGTTTCGCAACCGGACATCAATGGATGTGCTGGACGCATTAACGAGTTTTTTAAAAGCTTCGGTATCACTAAATCCGTTTGCGCCACGGTAATGATAAGGGTAAACAATTTTGGGTTTAAAATCAAGCACGGCAGCAGCAGCTTCCGGGACATCCATCGTGTAGGGCAAATTCATACAGACAAATGCCACGTCGATATTTTTCAGACCTCTCATTTCAGGAATTCCAGCCGTGTCACCGCTAATGTAAACCGTTTTGCCACCCATTTTCAAAACATAGCCGTTACCTCTTCCCTTAGTATGTTTCGCGTCTGCCGCTTCCGGCAAATTGTACATCGGTATCGCCGTTATCGCAATGTCAAGCTTACTGATGGTTTGTCCGTTATTGATAATCACTGCCTTTGATTTCAGTTTGTCCGACATTTTATCGGCTACTGCCTGAGGAACCACCAGCACTGCGTGGCTTAAATCAAGTGCTTCCAGGGTCGTAGAATCAAAATGATCGCCGTGGATATCGGTGATCAAAATCAGATCCGGAGCGGCTATGCCCTCAAATGTTTTCGCGCCTTCGTACGGGTCGGCATAAATCGTTTTCCCGTTCCAGGTCATCGCCAAAGTAGCATGAATCAACGGCTGGATTTTCAATGCACCCTTCGAAGTCTTAATATCGTCGGCAGCCGGAAGCTGGGCCCATGACACCGTACCTATGAACAGCAATAACAGCGTAAGCTTCGTTTTCATATTTTACATTGATTTGTTTAACCAAAGATAGATTACCGGGCGCTTTCTTCCACAGGATGGCTAATTTATTTGACGACATGCATCGCCCGGTTTGAAAATCCCAAAGAAAAACTGTTTACAGCGGAAAAATGACTTTCTTTCCTTTTGGCAAAACAAATTTATAAAGTTCATTTCCTGTGACCCTGAGCCTGTTCTGGGTATAAAAAAGCTTGCCATTTACATGGATCAGATTGGCAATCGGACCGGACGTCTTGAAAACAGCATACGCGGTATTCAACGACGGATTTGTTGCGTAAACCGATTTCCCTGAGTTGACAAAATAAAGCACCCCGTTCACATGCGTCAGATAACCTGGTTCGAGCGTTTGGCTAATCCTTCTGGTTCCCGCCGCAGTACCATTCGACTTCCATAAATATCCTGCAAAAACAAAATACAACGTCCCTTTGATATTGACAAAATTCGAGGGAGCAATAGCGCCGGTTGCCTTCGCGGAAGGTTCATAGGGAATATTACTGTCAAGCGGATTATTCTGAGACGAGGGTTGTACAAAAGTGCCAAAAAGCTGCGTTCCGGGGTAATCCGTTCCATCCGATGTAAACAAACCGGAATTGCTTTGTCCTCCCACCGCAAGTGTATTGGTATAAAAGAGCGCACCATTTACGGGTGTCAGGTTAGCCGGTTTCAAACTTTCCAACGGATTGTTTATACCATCTTTGAGCTCAACAGTTCCGGCGGTTGTCCCATCCGTTTTCCATAATTTGGTCTCTCCCCCACCAAGTTTGTTAACGATCTGCGGATTTGAAGCGGCAAAAAAAAGTTTTCCACCCACATGGAGCAAATTCCTGATAAACCCGTCGCCAGCTCCCGGAATAATATCCTTCACCATAACCGTACCCTCCGCGGTCCCGTCAGATTTCCATAACTCCTTGCCGTGGACACCATCGTCAGCGACAAAATACAGTAGTCCGTTGGCATTCGTAAGCTGTTCCGGATTAGAAGAGGCCCTTAACGGTTTGATATCTTTTACAAGCACCTGTGCATCAACCACAAGAATACTAAAAACAAATAAACCTATCAGACAAAAAAGCGCGTGTCGTTCAGGAAACTTTCGCATAATATGGCTTCGGTTTGAGAAAATCAGAATACATAAATAGCAGTATTTTTGATCTTAGCGCGCAAAAAACCGGTTGGATCGCGGAGCGTTTTATTAAACGGCATCGATTTCTTGTCCCACGTCACACCAATTTACTACCATGACCGATACCTCACTACAAAATGAATGATGATACGGTTTATTTAATCAATGACTGACGGTATTCTGTGGACCACATATCTCAAAAAAAAGATAACCATTGCGCCGTTAACTAACGCACAATGGTTATCTTTTTTTGAAGTTCACCTGACTACCGCGAATGATACTTCTCCCTATTCTTTCACTAAAAGTCCGGGATACAAACTTCCATCGGCGGAAGGGAAATCAATTTTTAACAGTTTTGCAATCAAGGGAGCGATGTCCTGCAAACCCATCTCCGGAATCACAGTTCCTTTTTTTATACCATTTCCAAACACAACGAAACCCGTCTGAATTTCCTTAAAATCAGGAAAAAAGCCGTGTGTCCCTCCGCTTGCCGGACGGATCAAATCTCCTGTGGCGGCATTACCAAACGTGAAACCTTGTTTAGGAGCCAGTGCCAAAGCCGCGTTCGGATCAGAACCCACGACATCCAATGCCTCCCGATCTTTTACCGTAAACATCGCCTGCTGGGCAACGGGTAATTTACTTAAAATTGCCTTTACTTTTTCCAGGGTTGCTTTGTCGTTTTTGTCCTTCAAATGTAAAAAAGACGAGCCTCCCGAAGCATGAAAATAGGCTTTCCAATTCCCCTTTTGATCCGGATTGTATAAACCGGCCTGAGCCAGCAGAACATTGGGCGAGATAGACGCATGAATATCAACAAATCCATGATCGCCGGTCACGATAATTGTCGTTTTTTCTTTAATACCGGCCTTTTCAACCGCTTCCACAATTGATTTAATTCCTCTGTCGACACTCGACAACGCAGCACGTACCTTATCGCCATCCCTTCCTTCTTCGTGTTCAAAATGATCAACCGCAACCAAATGAACGGCTAAAAATGAAGGCTTGTATTGTCTGATAATATAGCTGCTCATTCGCGACAGGTTATCATCGATACTTAGATATTCGCCATCGAAATCGATTTCTTCCAGCTTACCCACAGCGTTCTGCTGAACCTCCTCATAAAATCCCTTTGGGAAGGAATGCTCTGAAAGCGCTTTGGTCATGTTTCTTTTCCCTCCTTTTGTTTCAGGCAGATACCAGTACTCAGGAATGTTATACGTGGCTGGCCCACCGACAGAAACCGGCCAAAAAACAGAAGCCGTCTTCAATCCTTTTTCCTTGGCCGCGCTAAATATGGTCGGAACCTTAATATTGGAATAATCCCAGTTCCATTTTCCGGTTACTTCCAGCGGTTCGGATGGCGTATTGTAGTAAACACCATGTTTGATCGGTTTCACACCGGTAATCATGGTTGTGTGCGATGGATAGGTAACGGTCGGAAAAACCCCCGTTACGCCATCAGCATAGGCTCCGGTTTTCATCGCCTGCCGGAGATTTACCATGGACCATGAAGCATCTTTATAAAACTCAGGTCTTAAACCGTCGATGCTGATCAGAATAACATGCGCATCCTGGGCAATCACGTTTGTGAAAGACAAAACAGATACCACGAGAATAGATAATATTTTTTTCATTCGAAGTTAAAAATTGGATTTGTCGTACAGTTTTAAAGCGAAAAGCATTGACGACACTCAAGAGATCATCCATGCTTTTGGCTTTTATTCTTAAATTTAGAAAGAGTACCTCAAACCAAGCTGAATCTGGTACGGGTTACCATTCAAGCTGGAAACACCCGTTGCTTTATTTACGTTGTAAACAAATTCCTGTTTCGCTGCGTCAAAGCTCTTGATCGAGTAAAGATTTTGTTTTCCCAGGTTATTACCAACGCCCCATTTCTTGTTCAGAAGGTTAGCCATATTGAAAACGTCAACAGAAGCTTCAATACCGTGCGTCTTGTAAATCTTGAAACGCTTCGAGAGACGGACATCCCACACGCCGTAGAAATCATTGATACCGCCATTGCGTTCGGCAACTTTACCAAGATTTTCACGAATGTATTTTTTTATTCCATCTTCCGCGTCCTTATTGTCAAGAATAGCCTGAATACCGGTGCGAATATAATCCGGCGTAGCGGCATTTGCAGGGTCATAAATATAAGCAAGATCATTTGACGACACAAAGTCACCGTTCATGTTACCGCTCACGGCCATCGAATAACGCGTTCCTCCGATGCCTGAAAAGCGAAGTCCGAAAGTCACACCCCAGAAACTTGGCGCCGTTCCGTAAAATACTACCTTATTGCGGAACTGGTTATTTGCATATTGCATTTTACTCAAATCACGGGGATCATCCACAACCATTTGGTCAAGCGTTGCCGTGTTGGCCACGTTTCCGTTGTACGAGGTATTGTCTTTTGCATCGTTCCAGGTATAAGAAGCTGTGATTTGTCCATCCTTAAAGTAACGATACGTTCCGTCGATTACCAGCGCGTACTGATTTTTCTTCCCTTCGCTGACCAGCTCTAAAACACGTCCAACTTTTGTTGTTTTACGGCCATTTAACCAGTTTGTTGCACCATTTTTAGCGTTAATCGAAGTAGCAGGTACGTAAACGCCACGGTCTGCTTCGGCTTTAATTCTGAAAAACGGATCTTCCACCATATTACGGTCGATGTACATATAGTTATTACGTGCCCAGGAAGCATATCCGCTTATCCCAACCCGCAGACGGTCACTGAAAAAGTGGTTATAAGAAAAATTGGCTTTGTAAAGCACCGGCACTTTTGCATCCGGACTATTGGTGTTAATTGTCAGCAATCTTTCAACGCCCGGAATATCAAATAATTCAGCGCCGGGTGCCGAAGCAGGGTTTGCTCTGTATCCTACAAAATCAGGTTTTGGAACCAAATTTCCCTGAATTTCAACGGACGCCACTCTTGTTCCGTCAAAAAGCATGTTGTTGATCATCGAATAGGGGTTCAGGTTTGATCCGAAAATCCCTGCCCCAAAACGGAAAATATCCTTGCTTCTTTCGTTGATATCCCAGGTAAACTGAACACGTGGCTGGACCTGTAACGTATTGATGCTGTTGTTCGTTTTGATACCAAGTTCATCATAGACCACCTGGCTAAAATTCGCTTTGTTTAAATAACGGGTATTATCCAGACGCACACCGGCCATCATCTGAAGCCCAAGCGCAAGTTTCGTTTCCATCTGTCCGTAAAGACCAGAACTTAACGAGTTTACAACCGTACTTGGGTCATCCAGCAAGTTGATTTCTCTCGCATAACGGTATGGCGTCATGTTATTAAAGTTCTCCATCCCTGTGAAATAGAACCGGCCGTTCATTTCACTTCCGTACCGGGAATGCATTCGGTTAAACTGAAGGTCCACACCAAACGTGAAATTCACTTTTTCCGTATTGTAGTAAAGGTTGTTGACCAACTGCACTACATTTCCCTTAAACCATTCAGGCGCAAAACGCTGTCCACCAATCTGAATGGAGTTGAAATAAGTATTAGTCCCAGAAACGGACTGTACGTTTTCGACGATTGCGCGAGGAATGCTTTCACCCGGCAACTGACTGTTTGGAATGACGGCAACGTCCTCATAAAAATGCTGCACTTTCACTTCGTTCGTTAATTTCGGGCTAAGCGTTGAACGAAGCGAAACCATCAAACTATTGTCAAACTTTTTACGGTTGATATAAGATTCATACAGGTTGATACCGGAGTTATCCCCTTCCGAAAGATTGTCCATTTCATACACCAGATTGTTACGCAGTGTAAGCAGGTTTTTAGCATTTAACTGCCAGTCGATACGGGCAAAAACGGCGTCAGTTCCTTTGGTTTTGCCAAATGCACCAAACTGAGGTGAGTTTGCCAATCCGTATTTCGAACGCCCAATATCCACAAAGTTGTTAAGCGTTTCCTGGGTAACTTTGTTGGCAGCCTCATCCGCCGCAGACATAATATTGGCAATATAAAGCGGACGGGAATCGGCCTGATGGTCCCAGGCGACGAAGAAATGCGCGCGGTCTTTAATGATTGGGCCTCCAAGTGAAAAACCGTATTGATAGGTCGAAAACTCCTGCGTTCTTTTATTTCCTCTTAAATCATAAGGACTTGACAACCAGTTGGTACGACCGAACGTAAAAGCACTCCCGGACAGTTTGTTCGTTCCCGATTTTGTAACCGTACTGATCGTACCACCACCAGCGCGTCCGTTCGTCACGTCATATTCGTTCGTAACAACTTTGAATTCCCTGATGGCTTCCATGGAAATGGAATAAGCGCCGGAAGTACTTCCTCCCGCAATGGTTCCTCTGGAACTCATCCCATCGATCGTAAAGTTTGTGGAAGATGCCAATTGGCCGCCCAAACTACTGCCGTTACTTAATGGCTAAAGATCAATCAAGGACGTAAAATTACGGCCATTTACGGGAAGCCTGGCAATATCGCGGGCCGTTATCGGTGTCGAAGCGCCCAGCGTTTCAACGGTATTTTTCAATGAATTAGCTACAATTTCCACGGCCTGGAGCTCGGTGGCACTCGCTTCCAGACTAAAATTCAAGCGAAGCTGATCTCCCTGATTCAAAGAATATCCGGTTTTCTTCTGCTCACCGTATCCCAGGTAAGAAACGGTAACAGAATAAGGTGATCCCAGTGGTAATTGCTTGATAATGTAATCTCCTTTTGTGTCGGTAACGGTACCGGTCTGAAACCCGGTTGATTCATTTTTAACAATAACCGTCGCGCCAATAATCGGCCCTGTTTTTTCTTCAGAAATATTTCCGATAACTGTTGCCTGATTGCCTTGCCCATACATCTTCGGAGTTACCAAAAACAGTAACGAGCACAACAGGACTAATCCTGTAAAGAATTTTTTCATTTTAATTTATATTTGAGTAGTAAGTATTCAAGCACAAGCCATTTCCGATCCGCTTTAAGTAGGTTTTGATACCATCCAAAACTGAACGATATTTCATATACGTAACCGATCTTATTCAGGAAAATCAATCAGTATTTCTATGAAATACACCCCCGACAGCCCCCTTCTCACACCGGTCTTAAATCGAGTACAAATGTAGTTTTTCAGTGTTACCATCCTGTTAACTGCAGATCAACCTTCTATTAATTAGTTCCTACTTTTTTAAGTGCAGATTTGCGGGTTGCCCGATTACGTATATCAATAAAAGCACTAAAATATTAACATTGAAAACGGGCAGCGAAGAATATTTTTGTCAAAATAGCTGCAAATATTTCCGGCAAAATCCGGGACAGACTGGGAGAAAGAACCAATACGGCCACTGTGTTCCGAAAGATGCGTTGTGAATTGCTCGTAGTCACAGGATTGCCGGTTTCCGGATGTAACCGATCCTTTTCAAAAAATATGAAAAAAAATAAATTTACAATAGTATCCTTATCGAAAATAATTCATTATTATTGATAAAAAATCTTTAAATTATACAAATATGAGCAAATGTATACGAGGTTCTTTATTAATTATACTGGGAATCATGTTTCTGAATCTGAAAATTCAGGCGCAGAACCGGCAGATCAGCGGGAAAGTTGTAGATGAGTCCAACACCGCCCTTCCGGGTGTCAATGTTTTAGTAAAAGGGACAAATACCGGAACCAACACAACGGCCGAAGGCAAATTCACGCTCTCGCTCCCACCCCAAAATCACACTTTAACCATTTCTTCGATAGGGTATAAAACCCAGGATGTCGAAATTACACCGTCCATGTCTACCGTGACGATCAAGCTTGTGGCCGACATCAAGAGCCTTGGCGAGGTTGTGGTTACCGCTTTGGGTGTTCAGAGAAATACGCGAAATGTCGGTTATGCGGTTCAGCAAATAGACGGTGGAACCATTCAGGAGGCCAGGGAAGTCAATTACATCAATTCACTTCAGGGTAAGCTGGCAGGTGTTCAGATCGGTGGCAACAGTGGCTCTATGGGCGGATCTTCCCGCGTAACAATCAGGGGCTTGAAATCGATATCAGGAAACAACAATGCGTTATTTATCGTAGACGGTGTTCCGATGGCCAATATGAACCTCAATTCCTACGGAGTCACCGGAGGACAAGGAACCGGTGGCGGAGGCTATGATTATGGAAATCCGGCCCAGTTGATCAATCCTAACGATGTTGAAAATATTTCCGTGTTAAAAGGTGCCGCAGCAACAGCACTTTACGGGAGCCGGGGCCAAAACGGTGTTATCTACATTACCACTAAATCCGGAAAGGGATCCGGCAGCCTCTCATTGAATTATGACTTAAATATTCAAATGGATCAGGTTTCATTGCTGCCCAAATTCCAGAATTCTTATGGAGGCGGTGGCAGTTCCAGTTTCACAAAACTGTATGTAAATCAGAACCCAAGCGGATTTTTAGCCGGTGGCGGCACCTATGATGACAATGACGGCAAAGGAAAATATGACCTCATTCCAGACTACGGAACTGATGAATCCTGGGGACCCAAACTGGAGGGGCAACTGGTGCGGCATTACTGGTCCTGGGATCAGGACAGAAATAATCCAAATTTCGGAAAAACAGCTCCCTGGAGTCCGCAACCTAACAATGCGAAGGATTTTTTCAAAACCGGTGTAACTTTTTCAAATAATTTATCCGTCGCCAGCAGCACTGATAAGGGGTCGATCCGCTTTTCTCTCGGACAAACAAAACAGAATTTTATTTATCCCGGGAGCAGCCTGAACCGCTTTTTTATCAGCTTAAACACCACTTACAAATTTACCGAAAAATTTACTTTCAGCGGTGGGATCAATTACATTAACGACCATTCCAAAGGACGACCGGGAACCGGTTTCTTTGGAAACAACCCCATGCTTTTTTACGTCATGTTCGGGCAACGCCAGATTGACGACGCTTATCTGAAAAATTATAAATATGACGACGGAACAGAACAGTCATGGAACCGTACGGCGTGGAACATTCAAAAGCCAGCCTTTACCCAAAATCCTTATTGGAACCAATACGAAAGCTATAACACCGACCAGAATAACCGATATTTTGGCAACGCGGGACTAACTTACAAGATCACAGACTGGCTGAGTGCGGATGTCCGTGTCTTTTCAGATTATCTGAACCATTTGGATGAAGTGCGCAGTGCGAAAGGATTTTTTGTAGGGTCTTATGCCAAGCGCGTGGCCATCAATAACGAAAACAACTACCAGGGAACGCTGAACATTAATAAAACATTTAATGATTCCAAATTCAGTCTGGAAGCAGTTGCGGGCGGTAACATTCTGAGTATCAAATCAAGCGTGGACGCGGGAACCACCAACGGCGGACTTCAGAATCCATTGGTTTATGTTTTACAAAACTCGGTTACACCGGCCACGATCTCAAACGCCTACGGAAACCGGCAAACAAATTCCCTTTTCGCCTCAGCGACCTTTGGGTACGGCAAATTTTTATATCTGACGGCCACAGGCCGAAATGACTGGGCGTCAACACTGAAGCAAACCGGAAATTATTCATACTTCTACCCTTCACTGGCTGCTTCCTTTATTTTTTCAGATGTTATTCGGAAAAGCAACTGGCTGACGCTGGGAAAAGCACGTTTATCTTATGCCAGGGTGGGAAATGATGCGGATCCGTATTCAGTATCCCGGTATTACGACTACGTCGCTCCGTTCAACAGTTTTCCGCTACAAAGTACCTCTGATAAACTTTTCAACAGCCGGCTGAAACCCGAACTCTCATCCGAAGTTGAAGGCGGGCTGGACTTTAAGTTTTTCAATGATGTCATCGGAGCCAATTTTACCTATTACGACCGTAAGACAAAAAATCAGATCTGGAATGTTCAGATACCCTCAGAAAGTGGCTTCACTACCAAAATCGTGAATGGCGGTACTGTGCAGAACAAGGGGATTGAACTTACGCTTTCGGCCACGCCCGTTGCAATGAAAAACTTCAGCTGGAGAGTCGCCCTGAATTTTTCAAAAAACAAAAATACCGTGCTTAACCTCAACAGCACCGGTGACAATATTGCGGGAATCGAACGGTTTATTATCGGTACCGAACGCCGGACCAACAAGGTTTCCATGGTAGCGCAAAAAGGCAAGTCGCTGGGTACCATGCTGGGTACCGACTATGTTTATGATGCAAATGGAAATAAAACTGTCGCCGCTAACGGGACCTATAACGTTACTCCTACGCCGGTTATTATCGGTGATGCCAACCCTGATTTCATAGGCGGCTTATCCAATACGTTCAGTTACAAAAACTTCTATCTTTCTGCACTGGTCGATTTCCAGAAAGGAGGTGATTTCTTTTCCTATACCAATTTGTACGGAAACAAATCCGGTATGCTTAAGGAAACGGCCGAAAATGGCATTCGTGAAAATGGCATTATAAATCCGGGGGTTAAGGCGGATGGTACAGCGAACGACATCGTTGTCCTGGCGCGTACCCATTTTAATGCAGACGGCGGTAACCGTATCAGCAAGGCCAACCTCTACGACGGCAGCTATATTTATCTGCGTGAGGTCCGCCTGGGATGGTATTTGCCTGAAAACTGGGCAAAAAAAATCAAAATGCAGGCTTTACGCTTCACACTGACCGGTCGTAATCTCTGGCTGATCAAAAGCAATGCACCCAACGTGGATCCTGCCAACATAACCAATTCCATCAGTAATCAAATTGGCTTTGAAGGCGGTGCATTACCTCCTGTCCGTAGTTTTGGTGCAAATCTTAATGTTACTTTTTAACGCATTTACCCCGAAAGGTGATATAAATTTAAAACTTTGAGCATATGAAAAGTAAAATGATATTCCTGATAACGGCAATGATCATTGCTGCTACCGGCTGTAATAATTTTGAAACACTGAATACAGATCCTTCCAGATCCAGTGAGACCCAACCGGAATTTCTTTTAGCCAATGCTGAAAAACGAGCCACCGATCTCATGTATGACACCTATTTCAACGGACGTATCGGCATGGAACTTTCACAGTACTGGATGGGAACCGATAAAACGTCCGATGGCCGTTTTCTGTTCACAAACGACGGTTTGTGGACGGGACTATACGCTGGACCGTTGATGGATCTTCAGGAAATTCAGAATTACTATAACCGCCATCCCCAGGAAAGCAACCCGCATACCATAGCCGTTGCTGAAATATTGAAAGCATGGATTTTTCATGTGTTGACTGATGTCTACGTTGACATTCCATACACCCAGGCGCTTAATGGCGAAAGCACTCCGCAACCCGTCTATGACAGAGGCCAGGATATCTACACAGCGCTACTTGCCTCCTTAAAAAAACAGGCTGACGTATTGACAAACACCCCGTCGGGTGCGATACGTGGTGATATTGTTGCCAACGGAAGTGCCCAGAAATGGGTAAAAATTGCGAACGCATTACGCATGCGCATAGCGTTAAGAATGGCCGATGTTAAACCGGCAGAGGCTAAACTGGTGATTGAAGAGGCCGCGAAAAATACATTAACGGATGTAAGTCAGGATGTTTTTTTTCCTTATAATGTAGCAACCACCACAAACCGTTTTCCTTATAATGACGTGGAACGTCCGCTCGTTGAATTCGCTGTCACTTCAACACTTGTTGACTATTTAAAATCGGTCAATGACCCTCGCTTGCCAATATTTGCACGCCCCGACGAGACCAACGGTAAATACATAGGAAAGGTGTACGGCACCGAAGCAAATTCGCCAACCATGATCGGGCTTTCCAAGCCGGGCGTTATCGCATACAGCGGCGCTGCAAAAGGCTATATTATTACCTATGCAGAAATTGCCTTTATCAAAGCAGAAGCCGCGGCGCGAGGCATGAATGTTGGTACGGAAAACGCAGAAAGCTTATACAACGCAGCGGTAACGGCTTCGATGACACAATGGGGCGTTACAGATCCCAAAGTGATCTCGACCTATCTGGCAGAAGTGCCTTACAATGCAGGGAACTGGAAAAACGTAATTGGCACACAAAAATGGCTGGCACTTTATATGCAAGGTATACAGGCATGGATGGAAAGGTTACGGTTAGACATTAAAAAACCAAACGGCGACCTATTGTTTATTCCACCAGCCTCGGGCAGTCTCGATCCGGAAGTAACAGATGTGCCGAAACGCCTGAAATACCCGAGCGGCTCCCGGGCCAGCAACGCCGCAAATAGCGAAAAGGCGGCGAAGAATATTGGGGGTGACACACAAGCGGTTAAAAATTGGTGGGATACCTTGTAATTTGAAAACGTAAATCATGATCTCCGGAAAGCAAAATTTCGCCTTCCGGAGATCATTTTATGATGATCGGTAACAAATTCTGTTTTTGAGAAACATGCTCCTGCATAACTTTTTCAAAGGCGTATGAGGGATTTTTGGACAATCAAATGTTTTGTGTGCATACGTTAAAAATTAATGATTACAAATTCCCGGACAGGTTGGGAGCAATGGATTGGGCAGACTGACTTATTAGTCACCCAAAGGTGATATTTTTTATAAAAATGTCAATAAAACACTTTAAAAATGTGAATTATTTGCGATAGAAAAATACACTTAAATTCAAGAATGGTTAATCAAAACCTGCTTACATTCTATTACGCTGTATATTTTTGCCCGTCTTACCGGATAGATACGGGTACTTTACAACTGTATTCTATTTTCGTGGCCCGCGTACAATGGCCAGTTTCCTCATCAGATCGGTTCGCGCCGCTTCGGGAATCGTGAGCAGGATTCCTGTTTCCTGAATTTTTAACTGCGCTCCCTCAATCCGCTCAATGTAATTGAGGTTCACCATCAATGATCGTGAAAGCCGAAAAAAGTGTGGAAGACCAAAATACTGTTCGAGATGGCCCATCGATAAATTTATCAGCAATGGTTCTTTTTTGTATACCTCATACACATTTACCGAATGCGTGCTTTTCTTCGTGGCAATGTAGGTAACCTCTGATTTAATTATTTTTTGAAAGCCCTTATCCACAGGAAGGAAAACACTATCCGCAACAGCGCTAATTTCAGGCATAGCATCTGGCCTGAAATTATGCCAGGCCAGATCTATCACACGGGTCAGATCAAGGTGTCGAAACGGTTTTGTGATGTATGCGGCAGGAACGAACGTTTCTTTAACCCGCTTATAGGTTTCGTCTTCGGTATTGGCCGTTAAAACAACAATCGGGATTTGGTATTGTTTAAGTATCTCTCCGGCCACTGCAACGCCGTCCTGGGACCCATTTAGATGTATATCCAGCAATAGAAGATCCGGTCGTTCATTTCTAGCTGCCATAACAGCTTCCTGAAAAGTTCTGGCGCTAGCAGTCACGCGGTGACCGGTCCTTTCCAGGGTTTTCCGGATATCTGCGGCGGTAAGCACGTCGTCTTCTACTATTAAAATGTTAAGAGCTTCCATTTTTCGTAGCTTTTCAATTGTCTAAATTAGTGTGACCGGTAAAATCCTGTATTGAGACAATGATGTTTATGAAAATAAATTCAAAGCATGGTCGGCTCAGGACTACTTTCCTGAAAGTCCATCGAAAATCTGGTCCCGCCTTCGTTGACAAAGGTGTATTTGGCGTAAAGTTGCTCGGTTTCCATTTTTATCAGGCTCATGCCAAATCCCGTTATGTCGTTTTTGGTGTTTGTGAATCCCGGACCATTATCCGCAACAATTAATTTTATATGCTTTTGAGACCACGCATAATACCGGATACAGGTGATGCAGAGTTTGGGACAATCATGTTTTGGAAATGCATACTTACAACTATTGGTAATCAGCTCGTTCAGTATGAGTCCAATGTGAACGGCATGGTCGGCAGACAAATGAATCGCATCTGCTTTTACTTCCAGCGCTACGTTTTCAAAACCGTATGCATGGAGTACACCCTCCGTAAGTTCCTCGATAAAATCGGGCATAAAAACCTTGGCGAGTTGATTTCCATCGTACAGTTTTCGGTGCAGTATGGCCATTGTTTCTACCCGCAAACGACTTTCCTCGATTGCTTTCAAAGCCCCGGGATCGGTAAGAATGTCGGATTGAAGGCTAAGGATACTGGAAATGGCCTGCAGGTTATTTTTGACACGATGATTTTGTTCTTTTACCAGCAGCTCATTCTGGGCATTGATCTTTTGATTTTTCTTATACAACCGATAAAAGACAAGACTCATACCGGCCGTGACAATCAGGAGCATGAGGGAGGTAATGGTAAATCTTTTTTGTGCCAGCAGCATTTCGGACCTGATTGCGAGTTCCTTATCCTTCGCTTTCAGTTCTACATCTTTTTTCTCTTTTTCATTTTCCTGTGTAAGTCTCGAATAGGCAAGCTGACTTTCAGTGGAATAGGTTGCCAACTCAATTTGCCTTAATTCTTTCATGCTTTCAGCGGCGTCCTTCCATTTACCCGTTTGCCGGTAATACTCAGCATACAAGTCCACGAACTCGCCTCGCCCACTAAATCCATTGTTGAAATAGTCATACCGGTCGAGTATTTGCCGAACCTCTTCAAGTGCCTTTCGTGCCGGTTCATATTGTTTTCTTGCAAAATAGAATTTGATCAATGGATAAAGTACGTCTATCTGTCCACCGTCGTCATGTCTTTTTTTGTGAATAGACAAGGCCATTTTGAACCCGGATTCCATGGCCTTAGCATCGTTAAACAACCTGAATCTAAAATGCGCCGTGGCTACGTAGGCTTCCGCCAATCCTAAGGAATCATTGACCTCAATAGCGTGAACTTTCCGCTGATGTAAATAATATCTGGCACTATCAAGATTTTGCTTGGGCAGGTCGGGTTTCTTTCCCGCTTCTGACCAGTCAATGCTGTGAATCTCTGCCAACCTTTGATTACCCCAATAAATAAATTTGTTTGATGACACCCGTTTGGCCATAGCCAATCCTTCTCTTATCCATTGCAGCGCTTTCTTATAATCTCTTGGTATTTCCCCGTCAGCAAATTTGTAATACAGCCTGCTCAAACCGGGAGAGTCGCCTCTGGGTTTCAACAGCTGAAATGCTTTTAAATACCATTTTTGTCCTGCTTCGATATCGCCCGCTGCCCGGTAACTCTTCCCATATAAATAGTATGCCTCAGCCAGCAGATCGGTGTCCTTTCTGGCAATAGCGTCATTGTAAAGCGTGTCGGCATAGAGGAGCTTAAATTGTGGAACAGGCAGGAATTTAGCTGCCTGTCCGGATGCAGTCAACGGCCCGCCCATAACAAGAGATATTTTCAGAAGAACAATGATGCAAAATTTCACAATGTCATGATAATAAGAAGGATCTGCTTTTAAAATTAGAGAATTTAGCTAAAAATTAAAACGCTATTCGCGCAGCATTTTGCCGTGTTCACGCTAAATTTTTGGGGTTTCGCGCAAGAGCCTTATCAGACTCACGCCGAAGAGATCTTTGGTGAAGTTGAATACCGAAGAATCATAGGGTAAAATCAGACTGAAACCGGCCTGAAAATTTCCGGATTATTCCGAAAAAATAAATCCTTGTTCATGCAACGTTTACCCATGTTCGTGCAGGATTCGCCGTGATTGGTGATCACTGATTGACAGGAATCATAATAAATGAGATGTTTGTAGTGAAGCCCAATTTTATCTTTTCAGGACTCGGTGAAAAACAAATTATTGAAACCCTCAATTAATTTCTTTCATAACATGGCAAAAAGTACAAGGAGCATTTTAACGATGCTGATAATGGTTATTACATTGATAAGTCTGGACGGCTGTAAAAAGAAAGAGGCAGATCCGGTATTGGTAGGGAGTCCGGGAAACCCAAGGTTCAATCTTCAATTTGACAACGAGGAAAATGTTGATCTGGATTTGTATGTTACCGATCCTGAGGGTGAAACGCTGAGTTATCAAAACGCATCTTCCTCCTCTGGTGGTGCATTGGATGTTGACTGCAAGTGCAATGACTGTCCCAATGGCCCCAACGAAAATATATTCTGGCCAGAGGATGATTCCGCACCGAAGGGAGAATACAAAGTATGGGTCCGCTATTATGGCCGCTGCAATGCCAGCAGCAACAAAATTTCCAATTTTACGGTGCGGGTAACAAATAACAAAAAAGTTATTGACACCTACACGGGGACGCTTTCCACCGGGAAGTCAACGATCTGGACCTATACCAAGCGGTGAGCGATTCACCGCCACCATGATTACAGCAGTAATCCCGGATTCGAATTATTAAACAAAATGCTCCTCATGATCATTATTTATCAAACCATTTTCAAGTTGACGTATATGCAAAAACTCTTCATTTCTCGGACGCTCATTTGTTTATTTTTTCTAGGTTCCATTGCGGCAAAAGCCCAAATTTTTGAAAAAGGGACTAAACTGGTTGACGCGGGTTTTCAGTTACAGAGCGACTACATTCCAATTTTCGCCAACTTCGAAACCGGGGTTACCGATGACATCGGCGTCGGTGCAAAATCCTCTTTTGCCAAGAAGAACCATGTTGGCAATATGGGGATTCAGCTCGTCGGAAATTATCATTTCAACCGGTTGCTTAAACTCCCTGTTGAAAAACTCGACTTACTTGCTGGCTTGGGCCTGGGCGTTCAACTGGTCACGTACAAGTTTGCTGGTGATTCCGATTCACAAGCCGCATTTTTGTCCACACCGTTCGTAGGCAGCCGGTACTTTTTTACCGATAAAATTGGGGCAATGGCCAAAGTAGGATTCGACATCTACCGTTATAAAAATGACTATGGCTATTACGGTTCCGCAGTCGAAACCTTTACCAGAGCTTCTTTCGCTTTGGGCGTGACTTTTAAGTTGTAAAATAGACAAAAAACCAGTGCCTGCTCTCTCAACCTATTCCAAGTGTCCCTGACAATGAGCGCTCCCCCTGTCTTAAATCTTATCATAAAACCCATCTATCATGCGAAAATACTTCCAATATTGTTTAACCCTGGTATTTGCAAGCCTGATTCCATTGCAGATCCTCGCCCAAAAGGACCCAAAAATCTCACTCGAAAAAGTTGCCGAAAAATGTAAGGATCTCCCTAGAGACAAACGGGTAGTCGTTAAAGTGTCGCGCTTCAATGTCTCCACCAAAGCATCTAAGGCAAATGCAACTTTCGGGGATGAATTGGCCACCATGCTTACATCGGCCATTCAACAAACCAACTGCTTTCGCGTTTTGGAAATGAACCGAAACATTGGCGATGCAACGGGCGAAATGGCCTTTGCACAGGATGGTTTCACAGACGGATCGGGACCTCAGGCAGGACAACAACTAGGAGCCCAGCTCATTGTAACAGGTGAAGTAACAGATTACTCCGAAGGAAAATCTTCAACGACCATTGCTGTGGTAAGTGTCGGAGGAAATAAAGCCACGGTGGGATTTACATTAAAATTACTGAATCCTCAAACAGGCGAGGTACTGTTTAGCAGGGATGTGAACATGACCGGGAGCTCGTCGGGATTTACCGGATTTAAATTTGCCGGTATCCAAACCGTTGGCACCACGCAAAACCGCGCCGTACAGGATGCAATGCAAAAGGCCATCATCCGGGCTGTCGAACTAATGGCGGAAGAAAAAGATAAGATCGATATTCCAGAACCCCTTAAACCTAAAGTGAAGAAGCAATACACGGCACAAAATTGCTCCATGCTGCGCAGCGGATCTCCGAAGGTGATTATTCTGGTAACCGAAGCCACCACTGCGGGAACGGCCAGGGACAATACCACGACCGATATGAATCGGCGTGAGCGGGAAATGAATCTTAGGGAGCGGGAAGCCACTGTTGAAATTGTAAAAGGCATTTTCGGGAGAAGAAACGACAATGCAAGCAAAACGGAAAATCAGGCAAGCCGGCAGACCAGCGCCTCGGCAATATACAAACCGGTCATCATAGAACAATCGGCCACGGAGACTGAGCTAACGCGTTATTTTGTGGAAGCGGGTTTTCGCGTGGTTGACCCCAAGGTGTATGGCAGAATGCGAAAGGTAGCGGATTCAACAGGAAATTTGGGGGATATGGCAGCGCTGGGGCTTCAAATGGGGGCCCAAATGATTATTACAGGCCAAACCATATCAGAGCGAACCAATACACAAGGCGGTATGATTTCCTGCAGGGCACGTTTGGAAATAAAAGCGATTGCCACTGAAGATGGTTCGATCCTTGCTACCAACGCGATAGCAGGAGGTGGAATTGATGTTTCAGAAGCCGTTGCAAACAAAATAGCTATAAAAAATGCATCGGACAACATGGCGCAATATCTTCTGGAGCGTCTCTGTAGCATGAATGTGCAATTTGCAGGTGGTGACAAAGGTGGTGCATCAAGGGCAGCGGCTTCAAGCGTTTCAACAAATGTGACGGAGATAACGGTCACTAACGTAAACTACGCCAGACTTACCACTTTGTCAAACGCCATATCAAAGAATGCCAAAGTGAAAAATGTCCAGAAAAAATTGCTTCCTGGTAGTACAGAGGGGAAAATTCAGGTAGAGCATACAGGAAATACAGATGAACTTATCGACGCCCTGAGTAAAATACCTTCCCTTAAATTTGAGGTGATGGGTGTAGATAATGGTTTGGCAAGTATTGCGATGCTATAAAATGGTACACTTATAGCGTCACCTAGCGGTATTGAGATCATACACACTTACATGCGAGTATCTGTTTAAGTGACCATTTTTAAAACAAATCAAAACCCAATATGAAATTGAAAAAGATTCTATTTCTAGGGGTACTCCTGTCTTTTGCAGCGGGATGCAGCTCCCAAAAAGATAATGTGGCACCGTCTTCAACGACTTTGGACGGTCAATGGCAGTTAACGAAGATAACCGTCAACGCGGTACTTAAAGATGAGGAGAAGGTCTCGGAAGATAGTTTTCCGGCCGATGTCGTAACCGTAGATTTTAAATCAGATGGTAAAGTGAAAGGCCAGTTACCTTTTCTCTCCGATTTAGACTCCTTTTTGTTTGTTGATTTGGAAACCCAGGGTTTTGACTACCGTTATGAAGTAACTGATAACCTGATTGTCATCCGAAACAGAGTCACCGATACGAAAGACCTGGAAAAGGCATATTTTAAGTTAAGTAAAACAGAGAATTCCATGACCTGGACAATGGATATGAATTTGGCCAAAAAATCCGCTAATGCATCGGAAGTTGAATTGATCGTCCCGTTGGATGAGAAAGATCTGGATAACCTGCTTCGTGATTTTGAAATGAAATGGGAGTTCAAGAAGAAATGAGTTGGCATTAAATTAGTTCCCATTATCGATTTTTATAGTAAACAAATAATCATCCGGTTACTGACTTAATCGCATATAGCTAATTGCCAACAGTTGCTTACTTAAAACCGGACAGTAGTGTTCAAATCCGAACAAATGATCATTCAAAAAGTGCTTTAAATACATTTAATGCGATATTTGTACAAGTGGTACAATAATTGAGAGCGTCTAAGGAGTAGCCGCCCAATCTTTTGTAAATCGCAAAGTTGAGTCGGTTACCATACTATGCAATTAAACCTATGCTCGCTAATTACTTTAAGATCGCTTTCCGTGTCCTTTGGCGCAATAAGATTTACGTGGTCCTCAATGTCGCAGGATTAGGTTTTGCAATTGCCTGCTGCATTCTGGCTTACCTAAACTACAACTACCGGGCCAAGTTCGACCAAAATCATACCCATACCGAAGGTATTTACCGGCTGAACAGTGAGCGAATCGTAGAAGGTACAAAACAGACCTGGGGCGTTGTTCCCTTGCCACTGGGCCAGGCAATGCAAAAGGAATTAGCAGGGGCCGAAAGGATTGCCCGATTGAGCAATGCTCCTGTCATCGTAAAACACAAGGACAATACTTTCGACGAGCGTATGCACTACGCCGACAAGGACCTATTTGATTTTTTCAATTTTCCTTTAAAATTTGGAAACCTGTCAGCCTTTGACAAAGCCAATCAGATCATAATCAGTGACGATTTAGCCGGGAAATATTTCCCAAAACAAATGCCCGTGGGCCAGCCCCTGACTATCGTTGACGCTGAAGGCGAAGACAAGGTTTATACGGTTGCCGCCGTAGCGCAGCGGATCCCTGCAAATTCAAGTATTCAGTTTGACATCATCACGTCTTTCGAGAATGGGTTTATCAATGGGAAGACGCCACCTGATGACTGGGCCAATCCAACGCGCATTACGACATTTGTGCAGTTGAAAGATGGACAAACCGGACCTTTTGTACGATCTAATCTTAAACCCTATGTGGCACTCCATAATAGTAATCACACGGATTGGCTTTTGGAAGGCTTTTCACTTCAGCCATTTTCTGAACTGGCGACGAGCTCGGATATTGATATGTCCGGATACGTATATGGTAGCGAACTAACTTCCAATCCCCGTGGCGTTCTTGTTATTGTCCCTGCGATCATGTCGGTATTTATTTTAATTATCACTTGCTTTAATTTCACAAATGTTTCAATCGCCTTTGCCAGCGGCCGGTTAAAAGAGATCGGAGTTCGTAAAGTAATCGGAGGGCTGAGAGGCGAATTAATCTGGCAATTCCTGACTGAAAACATTATTCTTTGTCTTTTGGCGTCAGCATTGGCTCTGTTATTTATCAATCTGTTGACCCCAACCATGGTTGGCCTCACGGGTATCGATCTTTCACCGGACCTGACAAAAGATTATGGTTTTTGGTTGTTTTTGATACTGGTCCCAGCGGTTAGTGCGATCTGTTCTGGTTTGTATCCTGCACTTTACGTCAGCTCGTTCCAACCCGTTCGTATTCTTAAAGGAAAAACATCCCTGGGTTCCATAAACCGTTTTACACGCTTTTTACTGCTTGCACAATTTAGTCTATCGTGTTTTGCATTGGTTGTTGGCATTGTCATGACCCAGAATGCAGCATTTCAACAAAAAGCGGATTATGGTTATGCCATCCATGAGGTCGCGGTTGTTGAAATCAACGACCCGCAGCAATACAGGGTTTTAAGCCAGGCCATTCAATCTCATCCGGAAATTAAGAATGCAGCCGGGTGCGTGCAGCAAATCGGCGATGGGACGTACACGCTGACGGCTACAACCGAGAGCGGGGAAATGCAGGCACAAGTTGCGCATATCGGAGGACGCGATTACCTTAATACCATGGGCATTGGTTTGATTCAGGGACGCCCATTTCATGACGGTGAAGCCGATGTAGATGCATCTATCCTGGTCAATCAGACCTTTGTGCAGCGCTCCGGATTGCATCAACCGATAGGTCAGCAAGTTACGCTGGACCGTATAAAATATACGATTGTTGGCGTTGTAAACGACTATAAAGAATATGGCCTACATGATATAGTACCGCCTTGTGTGCTGCGTATGGCAAAGCAAGATGACTATAAGTACATGGTCGTGCGGGCAAGCAAAGATAAATTGCCACAAGTTGCGGCATACTTGCAGACAGCATGGCACAAAACGGCTCCCAATTTACCTTACCGGGGTTTTCTACAATCAGATTTGATTGAAAAGGAACTCCGCATGACAAATGGATTTAAGTCGATAGCGTTTTTTCTGGCCATTGTCACCCTGCTGCTTTCCGCATCAGGTTTGTTTGCACAAATTTCATTAAACATAGACAAACGTAGTAAGGAAATTGGCATGCGTAAAGTTCTTGGCGCTTCGGTGCTGCAAATCATCGGGTCAGTCAACCGGCGATTCGTACATATCCTGCTGATTGCATTTGTCGTTGGTTCGGTTTTCGGTTACCTGTTTACCAGCAGGTTTATTTTCCAATTTATCTTCAAATATCACCCTGACGCCGGGCCATTGCCCTATATTGGCACATTTGTGATTGTTGTGCTCTGCTGCTCTATCATCATAGGTTCAAAAGTTTACCGTGCGGCCACGGCAAACCCAATAGAGCGATTGCGTGCAGACTAAGCGTATCTTCTGGATTGTATCAGACCTAATAAAGAGAATCTGTTATAAAACTTGTGGAACCTTATCTCAAACAAGTTTCACCGAAATTCTTTAACTTTATCATACAGTTATCCTGTCCGATACCGCATTTTAAAACGATCTAAATGAATGGTTATGCAAAAAATTATTCCGCATTTATGGTTTGATAAAGAAGCGAAGGAAGCCGCAGCATTTTATGCCTCAGTATTCCCGGATTCCAGGGTTACCCATCTGACTACACTTGAGAATACCCCATCCGGCGATTGCGATGTTGTAAGTTTTGAACTCTGGAATCAAAAATTCATGGCCATCAGTGCCGGCCCGCTCTTTAAGTTTAATCCATCCATCTCATTCATGGTGAATTTTGACCCGCTGCTATTCGGCTCGCCTGAGACAGGAAAAAAAGATGCGAGAGAAAAAATAGATATGGTCTGGAACAAATTAGCAGAAGGTGGCAATGTGCTCATGCCTATTGACAAATATCCTTTTAGCGAGCGTTATGGATGGGTACAGGATAAGTACGGCTTATCCTGGCAGTTGATTCTGACCAATCCTGAAGGTGAGTCGAGGCCAGCGATCGTACCTTCCCTTATGTTTGTGGGAAGCAAATGCGGCAAGGCGGAGGAGGCTATCAACTTTTATCTCTCCGTTTTTAAGCACTCAAAATTAGGCGGAATGTATCGCTATGGAAAAGGCCAGGAGCCCGATCAGGAAGGCACGGTTATGTTCGCCGATTTTATGCTCGAAAATACGTGGTTCGCGGCCATGGATAGTGCCCACGAGCATAAATTCGATTTCAACGAAGCGGTTTCCCTCCTGGTAAACTGTGAAGACCAGCAGGATATCGATTACTACTGGCAGAAATTATCAGCCCTCCCTGAGTCCGAAGAATGTGGATGGCTCAAAGATAAGTTTGGTGTATCCTGGCAAATTTCATCCGCTGATATGGAAGAAAAAATGAGTACCGGTACACGCGAACAGATCAACCGGGTTACCCAGGCTGTCCTGACCATGAAGAAACTGGATATTGCCAAATTGAAAGCGGCATACGATGGGGCCTAAGAAGCGGATAGCTCCTAAGGCTTATGAGCCAGCCTGGTAAGGAGCAATCCGATTTCACTACTTTCTACCCTTGGCGCATTGGCATGTATCAAATTCCCGGTTTTGTCAAAGATCATATAACGTGGTATTTCATTGAGCTTATATTTCCTGAAAAATTCTGATGTTTTATGATTTACCACAAGAAAGTTATCTTTTAAATTGTGTAAATCTTCTTTTACACTGGCTATCTGCCAGGGTGGTATATTGTTGTCAATGGACAAATAAACAAAAACCACATCCTTACCTTCAAGTTCCTTTCTTAATGAAGCCGAAGCGGGCATGGCTTCTCTGCATGGACCACACCAGCTGGCCCAAAAATCAACATAGATAATTTTACCTTTATGACGCTTCTTTAAGTCTTCAAAAGTAAGCTTTTCCCCCTTTTGCCCAGTCAGAACCATTGACACTGTTTGACTTCGACTACTATCGAACTCCAGGGAAAAATTCCTTTTAGTCCGATTTACAAGGGCAGTATCCTTCACCGATAATTGATATTTTGTAAAATACTCAATAAAATTATCGTGGGAAAATACACTATGAATTCTGTTGAGTTCTCTTGTCAATAAATAATTTTTGTCTTTTTCCGGAAACAGAGCAGACGTATCAATCTTTGAAAAAACCTGTCTATAATCTTTGTTTATACCGTCACGAAAATCTTTAAAGTCCGCAGTTTTGGTGTAATAAATATACGCAACCGTACTTAACAGTTCCTGATGATGTATCTCAGGATAATTGGATTCTTTAGCGGTATAATTTTCAAATATCTTCCGAATTTCTAACCCGGATATTTTCCCGGCGCCGATGTTAATCGCGTTTTTAATATTTTCATTTCTGTCTTTGTAAAATCGGTACTCAAGTTCTGAAATTTGATTTAAGGCTTTTATTGAATCCAGTATATTCTTTTCAGAAACCAAATATGCATACACGTTACCGTACAGGCTATTCCTTACAGAATCCACTCCCATATTGATCCTAGCCAATCTTTCTTCATTCGTCAAATTGTTATTTGCTTTCCGAATATTTTTGTCTGATAGAATTCTCTGCCCATTTAGCTTATTTGCTTCACGATATTTTCCATAAGGCGAATACCCTGTAATATGTAATCTCTTTCTAACGAGTGCATCAAATCCTAAATCATATTTCAAGCAAATCCTGTTCAGAACCTTGATCTGCGGGAATTTGTCCTTGTATTCGATCTCTACCGAATCTCCCTTATGTAGTAGAATTTCATTAAAATCGAAGTGATTCACCAGAATTCTCATTAAAGCGTATTTGTCGTAAACCGTCTCTACGATGTTTTTGGGCATAATATTGGGTTTACATTCAATCAGGTTTCTGGTGTTATCCTTGTAAATCGTGAGATGGTTGTCATTTCTTGTCCAGTGGGTAGTTGTATAGTAAAAGTAATTATCTACATCAGGCACATTTTTAAACATGATTACGATCTTTTCCTTAACATCTGTATTGACCTTTCCATAGGCAACCCCACAGCTATAAAGTGCCGTAACAAAGAAATAGATAGCTATTATTGATCTCATTTCATTCAGGATTAAAAGATTGATATTGATCTCGGGAAGGAACTCTAATCGCATCTTCAAATGGTATCCGCACGTAGCTTATTTACATTTAATGACCTACTAATAAGCAAATTATGTGCATAAATTTTATTATTCGTATACATATAATTTGGTGTCATGTCTTCAAAGCTTTGATTATCGCAAGCAACCTGGATAAGAAAACTTACCACGCTTTTTGCGATAATAAGTACCCGGAACATCAGGGGACGCGGTTGAATAAAAATGGCCGGTCGGAAAAACATCTTACAAGATAGCAATCGCCATTTTCCAGCGCGGAAACAGCGCGGATTATTCCGCCCTGCAAAAATGTAAAGCGTTCCCAACCAGCCAGCGTTCGATTACCATTCAGCGGCGCTGCCGTCCGCATGCTTCCAAAGCGGATTTTTCCAGTTATGCCCTACTTGTGCCATCTTCCGAACCTGCGCCTCATTCACCTGAATGCCAAGTCCCGGTCCGGATGGAATGTTGACAAAACCACCTTCGTAGCTAAAAACCGACTTATCTTCCAGATAATCCATCAAATCACTTCCCTGATTGTAATGTATACCAAGGCTTTGTTCCTGAATAAAAGCATTATGGCATGTGGCGTCCACCTGCAGACAAGCTGCCAGCGCGATTGGCCCAAGTGGACAATGTGGAGCGGCTGCCACGTCGAACGCCTCGGCCATCGACAAGATTTTTTTACATTCTGTTATACCACCTGCGTGGGATAAATCAGGTTGGATAATATCTGCATAGCCGTCTGTTAACAGATTTTTGAACTGCCAGCGGCTGAACATTCTTTCGCCGGTAGCAATAGGAATACAGGTGTGATTGGCTATTTCGCGCAGCGCCTCATTGTTTTCAGGCAAAACGGGTTCTTCAATGAACATGGGCCGAAACTGTTCCAATTCCTTCGCAAGTACCTTGGCCATGGGCTTGTGTAATCTTCCGTGAAAATCCACGCCAATATCCAGGCTATATCCCACGGCCTCACGTATGGACGCGACACGCGCCAGTACCAGATCGATTTTTTCGTAGGAATCAATGTATTGCATTTCATCCGTCGCATTCATTTTGATGGCTTTGAAACCACTTTCCAAAGATAACTTCGCAGCATTCGCCACATCTGCGGGGCGGTCTCCACCTATCCACGAATACACTTTGATCTTATCCCGGCATTTACCACCAAGAAGCTGATAAACGGGTGCATTATAAAACTTCCCTTTGATATCCCACAATGCCTGGTCGATACCGGCGATTGCGCTCATCAGGATTGGCCCGCCACGATAAAAGCCACCGCGATACATCGTATTCCAATGCCTTTCAATATCCATCGGATCTTTTCCAATCAACGCTTCCATCAATTCAACAACAGCTGCTTTTACTGTGGCAGCTTTGCCCTCGATCACAGGCTCTCCCCAGCCAATAATTCCCTCATCTGTTTTTATTTTTAAAAATAACCACCTTGGGGGTACCTGAAACAACTCGAAACTTATAATTTTCATTTTCACCGGTCTGTTATGTAAAAAAAAATCCAAAAAGATACTACTATATTTTCTAATTTAAATCAAACTAATTCGCTATTTTGTTACTTAGTTACGATTTAATCGTCTTACTACCGTTACTTACACTATAAACTAAAAAAACATGAGAAATTTATTACCATGGAAGTACTTAGTTTCACTCACTCTCTCACTAT
>NZ_JAVFVU010000047.1 GCF_030929615.1 Dyadobacter sp. LHD-138
TTTAAAAAGTTAGAGGCAGTCCCGATGGACCACCCCTAAACAGGCTGACATAGTGCCGCCTAAAACATAAATTTATAAAAATAAATTAACAAGTGATTGGTTATTAACACAGAATCTCTCTTTATTCCGGATACCCCACCTCAACCAGAAACAAACCCTCCGGCGGAGCCTGCGGTCCTGCTTTGCTCCTATCCTGGGCCAGAATTATCTTTTCAAAATCTTCAATACTTTTTTTACCCGTCCCTACCTCCAAAAGTGTCCCGACCAGCGCACGTACCATTCCGCGTAAAAAACGATTTGATTTGATGCTGAATATCAGTATTCCATCGTTTTCAAACCATTCGGCCAATGTGATATCGCAGAGAAAATTATTTACCTGGGTATGAATTTTACTAAAACTTTCAAAATTTTTGTGCGTCAGTAACAACGCGGCAGCCGAGTTCATGCGCGCAATATCCAATGGCTTATGAAAAATATGTGATTCTCCGCTTAAAAATGGGTTTTTCCGTCGGACAATCCGATATTCATAACGACGGTATGAAGCATCAAAACGCGAATGTGCCGTTTCTTCTACCTCAAAAATACGATGAACCGCAATGTCAGCAGGTAAAAGACTGTTTAACCGGTAAGTCAACAAACCGGAGTCTTTGACCGCATTGGCCGTGTCAAAATGTGCATATTGCTGCTCCGCGTGAACGCCGGTATCGGTCCTGCTGCTGCCCACACTCTCGATGGTTTCTCTAAGGATCAGCGAAAGTGCTTCGTCAAGCAATTGCTGAACCGAAATGGCGTTGTTTTGCCGCTGCCAACCACTGTATTTTGTTCCCTTATAACTGAATTCAATAAAATAACGCATAGGACAAAAGTAAAAATTCGCCGATTATTATCTGGAATCTGGCACCAGATTTATGAAATACTTGTTAATTAGGATTAAGCTATACCTCAAAGTTGTGTATAATCATATCATTTTCACTTTACTTTCTTGAATAAAACAGATATTTCAGGGAAAGCCAATAAATTATTTCGGGGTTGACGTGAAGAACATTAACTTTGACAATTGAAATTATTTCCAGTACTGTATGATTACGGAAGAGAAAAAAGAAGAAAAAAGCCTGAATTTTATTGAAGAGATCATCGAGGCAGACCTGCAAGCGGGAAAGTACAAGGAAATCATTACCCGTTTTCCTCCTGAGCCTAATGGTTATCTTCACATCGGTCATGCGTCAAGCATTTGTCTGAATTTTGGGTTAACGAAGAAATTTCCGGGTTATACCAACCTGCGATTTGATGATACAAATCCTACGACGGAAGACACAGAATATGTTGAAAGCATAAAAAACGACATCCGCTGGATGGGTTTCGAATGGGAAAATGAGCTTTATGCTTCTGACTATTTCGATACTTTATATGGTTATGCGATTCAGCTGATTCATAAGGGTTTGGCATATGTTGACGATTCATCTTCTGAGGAAATTGCAACGCTGAAAGGAACACCGTCTGAACCGGGCAGAAACAGTCCCTTCCGTGACCGTTCCGTTGAAGAAAACCGCCTGCTTTTTGAACAGATGAAAAACGGCACATTTCCAGACGGAAGTCGTACGTTGCGGGCTAAAATTGACATGGCGCACACCAATATGCTGATGCGTGATCCTATTTTGTACCGTATCAAACATGCGCACCATCACCGTACCGGCAACAATTGGTGCATTTATCCGATGTACGATTTTGCACACGGACAAAGCGATTCGATTGAAACCGTAACCCATTCCATCTGTACGCTGGAATTTGTTCCTCACCGTGAATTATACGACTGGCTGATCGAACAATTAGGCATATATCCTTCACATCAATACGAATTTGCACGCCGTAACCTGAATTATACCGTAACCAGCAAAAGAAAATTGCTGCAACTGGTGCAGGAAAAACATGTCAACGGCTGGGACGACCCGCGTATGCCAACCATCAGCGGACTGCGCAGAAGAGGTTATACACCGGCAAGTATCCGCGATTTCTGCGACCGTATCGGTGTGGCCAGGCGTGAGAACATGATCGACGTAGGTTTGCTTGAGTTTTGCGTGCGTGAAGATTTGAACAAAACTTCACTGCGTAGAATGGCGGTTCTTGATCCATTGAAAGTGGTGATCACCAACTTCCCGGAAGAACTTTCGGAAACTTGTCTGAGCGAAAACAATCCGGAAGATATCGCTGCCGGCATGCGTGAAATTTTGTTCACCCGCGAAATTTTCATCGAACGTGAGGACTTCATGGAAGTTCCTTCTAAAAAATATTTCCGGCTTGCACCTGGTAAAATGGTTCGTCTGAAAGGCGCGTACATTATCCAGGCGGAGTCGGTCGTGAAAGATGAAAACGGAGAAATTACGGAAGTGCATTGTACCTATGTTGAAAACAGCAAAAGCGGACAGGATACCACGGGAATTAATGTAAAAGGAACGCTTCACTGGGTTTCTGCCAAACATGGTGTTCCGGTGGAAGTCCGTTTGTATGACCGCTTATTTTCCGTAGAAAATGTCGCTTCGGAAGAAGGCGATTTCAAAGATTATATTAATCCAGACTCGTTGAATATCATTACCGGTTATGCCGAACCCGCTTTGCGTGATGCCAAACCAGGTGAATCATTCCAGTTTTTACGTAAAGGATATTTCGCAGCAGATCCTGATGGCAGCACGGAAAAACCGGTTTTCAACCGTACCGTAACGCTGCGTGATAACTGGGCAAAGGCGGCTGAGAAGTAGCTGACAATAAATTTATTATTACATAAAAAACGTCGTTCTTTGAAAAAAGGAACGACGTTTTTTATTCGGCTAATGTTTATTTTTTATATTGAATTATTTTATATATAAAAATATCTATTATATTTGAATTTCCATTATTTCAATTCTATAATGAAGATTTTTTTATCCGTATTAATATTGATAGCTCTGGTTTCTTGCAAGGAAGAAAAAGACCATTATTGGAGTGATGTCACTTTTGATAATAAAATTTCAGCTAATCCATCATTCAAAAAAATGGATAAGGAAGAATTTGCGTCATCTTATAACAATGAAAATCTAAAAAGAACCAGCGATATAAAATATAGCAATGAAATCCTTGACAGAGCGAGTGGATTTGCCACAAATTACTCGCCCGTTAATTATGGCTGCACCGCTTATTTTGACGATAAATCCGATAAATTAGTAATTGATATTGGCCTACATGGCCCATTTGGAGGAAGCGGCTTTTCCCTTAATTATTTTAACGGAAAATTTTTCGCTAACCCATATAAATATAGTGATATACCCTTGGAGAATGAAACAGAACCAATTTATAAGGTCATTGTCCAAAAGCTAACCTTGGATAAATCTCACTTTCAGGTTGGCGACAGTATTTACGGATTAGTAAATTTTCGAATTATTGAAATTAAAGACAAGATATCGATCGGGCATACCGCCAAAGGTTTCTTCCGTACAAAAATCGCCAAAGAATAATTTGTTTGTACTTCATTAAAATTTAGAACAAAAACCACTCCATATAATTAGATTGGTTTTAAATAACTCTTGCTTCGTTAGCATTTACCCTTTATCTTTGTGCCAGATTCAGGTTTATATATAAAATGCCAGTTACAGTGAAGCACCCGAATGAATTGTTCAGTACCTCGAAAGGTTTTAGTTTTCAGTGTGATAATAGTTCAAGAATTGTAATTCATTTTGGAGAAATGGTTGCATCTTTCCGCATCCAGGATTTCCTGAACTTTCGCCGTTTTGTAAATAAAATCGATATCAAAAGCAGGTTATTCGACCTTTCGGATGAATCTGATTTCGAATTTGTTGAAGCTCCGCAACTGAATATCAATCAGAAGCTTACCCTTTGCGAGCTGATTCAACTACGCGAACTGGTTAACGGAACGCACTTCGCTATCGAGCTTAATTCTTTGCTTCATTCAATTCTTTATGTAGAGTCAGAATTAGTCTAAATAGCTGACGGCCTTCATATTAGACCAATTCCAAATTTATAGTTACGTCTTGTAATGACGAACTTTCCTCTGATATTTGTGCTTATTACTTCAAATGATAAACAGAAATACCATGAAAGACCTACTTAGAGCCCGCACTTCTTTAAAAGAAGAAATAGAAATATTATTGAACAACCAGGTTAAAATGGAAGCAGAAGCTTCAGCTAAATATTTAGCAATGGCTTCATGGTGCGACCGTAATGGTTTCAGAAATAGCGCAGCCTATTTCCTTAAACAAGCCGACGAAGAACGTGCACACATGATGAAAATTTTCAACTACATCATGACTGTTGGCGGGACTGCCGTTTCACCTGAAGTTCCTGCTGTGAAACAAGAATATGCTTCATTCAGAAGTGTATTTGAAACTGCGCTTCAAAGCGAAATCAGTGTAACACAATCGATCAACAGAATCGTTACACAGAGCCGTCGTGAAGAAGATTACGCCACAGAAAACTTCCTTCAGTGGTTCGTGAATGAGCAAATTGAAGAAGAAGATAACGCGCGTCGTGCGGTTGAACTTTTCGATGTAATCGGCGAAGAAGGAACTGGCCGTTACCAAATCGACAAAGCCATTATGAAAATCGGTTCAGGAGAATAAGGTTTAAAAATATTGATTTAGGAGCTGTATCGTGTGATACAGCTCTTTTTTTTGTGCTCAGTAGTAAAATAATCAGTCAAAAGCTTGCAATTAAATTGTATACAATTTAATTTTACACAATCAATATATAACGAATGGAACTGCTAAAACTATCGAATCAACTTTGCTTCCCGCTTTATGCGCTGTCAAGGAAAATTACCAGCCACTACCTTCCGATACTGGAAAAAATAGGACTTACTTATCCACAGTATCTGGTCATGATGGTGCTTTGGGAAGAGAGCGGGCTTTCGGTTAAAGAACTCGGACACCGTCTTATGCTGGACTCCGGCACGCTTTCTCCTCTTTTAAAAAAACTGGAAGACCGGGAAATACTGGTTCGCACACGCTTGAAAGAAGACGAACGTGTGGTTATTATTTCTTTGACCGGGACAGGTGAAAAATTAAGAGAAAAAGCCTCTGAAATACCTGAACAAATCAAATGCTGCCTGGATCTTTCCGATAAGGAGCTAAGAGACTTGCGGACGCTGGCCGCAGGTTTGCTGGATAAAATCAATAAACTGGAAGCTGTTCACAACAATTAAACAAATTAGTAAAACTAAAAATTAGCGTTATGGTTCAGGCAATATACACCGCCACTGCGACAGCAACCGGCGGAAGAAATGGAAAAGTTACGTCCTCTGACGGTATTTTAGATTTAGAAGTACGCCTTCCAAAACAAATGGGCGGTGCAAATAACAACTACACAAATCCCGAACAATTATTTGCAGCGGGTTACGCGGCATGTTTCGACAGCGCGCTAAATCTTGTTATCCAACGCAGCAAAGTGAAAACCGGCACGACATCCGTAACCGCGCATGTGGGAATTGGTAAAAATGAAGCGGATGGTTTTGGTCTGGCTGTTACCCTGGAAGCCAACATTCCCGGCGTTGAACAATCCGTGGCCGACGACCTGATCGCCAAGACACATCAGGTTTGTCCTTACTCAAACGCCACCCGCGGAAACGTCGAAGTGACTTTGATAACAACCGTTGAAGCATTCGCAGAATAAAGATTGGGCGGTCGGTTTTCGGCAGTCGGCTTTCAGATTTGGGGTATGGGGATGTTTACTCCAATCATTCTGATTTGTAGCAATATTTAAGTATAACCCATTGAAAAAGAGAAAGACCGCTGGTAACCTTAATTGCGGTCTTCTCTTTCATTTCTTTAAATCTTTCACTAAAATAGGAAATTATTAAGCCAATTACCGGTAATCGCTGGCGAGCAAAGAATAAACTTCCGTATCCCAAAACGCGCCTTCAAAAAATGTATAATCTTTAAAATAAGCCTCCTTCACAAATCCATGTTTTAAAGCCAGGTTAACCGATGCTTTATTTTTCGGGTTAATAACCGCTTCGATCCGGTGGAATTTCAGGTTATCAAAGCCATATTTCAATACGTCGGCCACAGCTTCGTTCATATATCCTTTGCCCCAATAGGCCGGATCCAGGGAATATCCAATTTCTCCGCGGTAGTTTTCCTTGCTTATTCTCGGATAACCCACCGTTCCGATCATTTCCGGATTTCCTTTAATCGTAATAGCCCAGCTGATACTGATTTTTTGTTCAAACAAAAACTGGTAATTCTTTACCAGATCCTCGGCCTCTTTCTTTGACTGGAGTAAAGGAATCGAGATATATTCCATAAGCTCTTTTCTGCTGCGCTGGTGAAACATCGCGACAACATCATCCTGAGAAATTGCTCTCAAAATCAACCGCTCCGTTTCCAGAACCGGAAATTTATCAAAACTTAAAGTGAGCATGTCTTTATTTTTTACAATTTCCTGAACATAATATGAGCATCCACATAGCCCAGCGTCAAATGATTAAATCCTTCGGGAATTGTCCCGATGATCTCAAAACCATGTTTCTGCCAGAGTTTAACGGCTACTTTATTGGTACTTACGACAAGATTAAACTGCATGGCCTTAAACCCGAAACGTTTCGCTTCGATCAGCGAGTGTTCACAAAGCAAATTGCCAATTCCCCTGCCCTGCGCTTTGGGATGCACCATGTAAGAACCATTGGCAATATGCGATCCCAAATCGATCTGGTTTGGTTTAATCACGTACGTCCCCAGTATTTCGCCATTATCTTCCAGAACATAGGTTTCCATGTAGGGGGCAAACCAAATTTTATCAAGATCCTCTTTGGGCGTATCAGGCGCGAAAACGTACGTGTCTCCGGTCTGAATTACCGAAGTAAAAATCTCCCAAACTTCATGACGATCCTGATCAATAGCTTTTCTGATATGCATAAACCGAGTAAACAAAATGAAAATATGATGTTCTATTTAACTGACTTTCAATAACGCCTTGGCCTTATAGGTGTAAACCGTATACGGAAAAATAAAATGTGCCACAAACCAGGAAATCAGCGAAGCAATCACAATGGGAACAAACAAGATGTAATTGTCCGCTATGGCACATACCAGAAAAATCGAGGTAAGTGGCGCATGGATACTTCCGCTCAAAACTGCCGCCATACCGATCACAATGAAGTTAAGCGGAATAAGATCGAGCTGAAAAAAATAATTTAAGGTCAAAGCGGTGATTAGCCCTAAAAATGCCCCGATAAACAAACTGGGTGCAAATACGCCCCCGTCGCCGCCGGCACCGAGTGTAATGGAAGTCGCAATGGGTTTAAGCAACAACACCACTACAAATGGCAAAAGCAGATAAATATTTTCAGGATGTGGGATAGAAGTCAGGTTTTTGATACCCGCATAACCTTCTCCATACAAACTTGGAAAAAAGAAAACCATCGTCGAAATAATCAGCGATCCTGCCAATATTTTGACGTAATCATTTCCCAAAGAGCCAAAAAACTTCTTGAAAAACAATACGCTTTTAGTCAGAAAAACGGAATTAAAACCGGCGAGAACGCCCAGCAAAATAAAATAGGGAAAGGCTTCCTTATGCCATCCGGTTATATCAAAAGTGAAAACCTTTTGGTAGAAAAAATATTTCGTCAGCAGGTAAGAAGTCAGGATTGCCGTGATCAGTGATGCCAGATGCGTCTTTTTTCTCCTTTTTGTAAAAACCTCAAAAGCAAACATGAAACCGGCAATCGGGGCGTTGAACAATGCGGTCACCCCTGCGGCCAAACCTGCACAAACCAGATCCGTACGGTACTTATTCAAGTGATTGACCTTATGGCTGGACAACGCGCCAATGGATGCCGTTGCCACCACGGTTGAGACTTCAATACCCGTGGAACCTCCGAAAATAACCGTTAAAAATCCGTTGAAATAATGTGAGGGAATTTTATACGCAGGCAATGTTTTCCCGTCTTTTGTGATCGCATCCAACACCTCCTTGATCCCTTTATTAGGCTTGTTACGAAACAGAAAATGTCTTAAAATATGAATTGTGGTGAAACCGATCAGCGGCAATAAAAAAATCAAATACTTATTCTCCTTCAGCCGGTGTACAAAATCATGTTCGTAGTGTTCTGTGATCACTTTCAGTGTGTCGGCAACCAAAGCTGAAAAAACACCGATCATTGCGGCGGCGCCCAACACAGCCATTGTCCTCCTGGCCTTTTTTAGCCGGTACGAAGACGGTGTACTTATAGTCATAAATCCTGAATCGTGTAAATCAAATTATTAAACTTTGCGGCGGGTCTATCTGTACTTGCGCTTCCAGATTTTGTACCACAATTTATTTTTAGGATAGGTCCGGTGAGAAGTCATATTATTAACGACCAAAGCAACGAGCAACAATATCAGTACGCCGGACAAAACCGGACTTAATACGTAAAGATACCCAAGACTGGTAACTTTCTCCGAGCCGATGTTGGCAATGAGCGCCGTGGCCCCACCCGGTGGGTGCAGGGTTTTGGTCATTTGCATGGCTACAATGGATAAAGAAACTGCAAAAGCGGAAGAAAGCCACACTTCGTTGGGAATGATATAATGCACGGTTACGCCTACGAAAGCGCAAATCACATGTCCCCCAACGAGATTTCTCGGCTGTGCAAGCGGACTGTTAACGATACCATAAATCAGCACCGACGATGCTCCAAATGAGCCGATCAAAAAAAGATTATCGGTGTGCGAGAAGTTCTCCTTGTTTAACAAACCAATTAAAGCGATACCCGCAAATGAGCCCAGAAAAGTCCAGAAGTGATCTTTAAAATCAATTAATGTTTCCTTGTAAATGACATAACGCGCCATCCTGGCGTGTTTTCTAAATCGTTTCCTCAAAACTGATACAAATTATTTTGCAAAATGTATTAAATAGAACCCCGTTCTCAAAGTTATGGTTCGGCTTCGTTTCTGCAAAATTTTATAATCTGTCCGCCACATGTCCATAAGCTGAAATTTATTCTAAAAAGGTATCGTTTTTGTCAAACATAAAGCGGATATTGGAAGCATAGAATTAGTCACCGTTTACCGTTTTGCATGAATTACCTTGATGAGTTTAGAAAATTTATTTCCAGCCATTATCTCTACACGGGCGTCAGGCTCACGTTGGGTGCCGTAATTCCATGTCTGATTTTCCATCATTACGGCATACTAAGTGATTTCATCGCATTTCCGCTAGGCACTTTGCTGATCGGCACAACGGATAATCCGGGACCTCTTCACCGCAGGAGAAATTCGCTGATGATCGCCATCCTGACCTGTTTTCTTGTAGCCTGCGCAACCGGTTATCTGCGGCATATCCACTTCATTGCCTTCTTTGAAATTATTCTTTTCGGGATGTTTTTCTCGCTGGTCGGCGTGTATGGCAACCGGGCAAACAGCATCGGACTGATTGCACTGCTGGTTTTTGTTTTCAATGTCGATAACCACATGAGCGGTGATACGGTTTTGAAAAACGCCCTGATTTTCTCAGCGGGCGGCATCTGGTACCTGATCCTTTTTCTTGTTCTTCAGACAATCCGCCCTTATAAGCTTATCCAGCAACTACTGGGGGAAAATTTTGTAGAGCTCGGTAAACTCCTTTCCGTTAAGGCCGGTTATTATTTTGCCAAACCCGACTACGACGAGTTATTCAACCAGATGATTCATCAGCAGGTTATTCTCCGCGAAAACCACGAAACATTACGGGAAATTTTGTTCAAAACCCGCCAGATTGTATCGGAATCTACCAATACCAGCCGTATTCTGATGCTGATGTTTCTGGATAGTGTCGATCTGATGGAGCGTATCATCAATTCCCAGCAAAATTATTCCAACCTGCACCGCGCTTTTGACCACAGCAAAATCCTCCGGCTGTTTGGCACCTACATCACCTGGCTGGCGGCCGAACTTCAGCATATCGGGCTGGCTGTACAAAGTGGTTTTCCATCCAAACCCAAACATGACCTGGATGAAGCTTTCAATAAATGTCAGCGGACTTTTGACAGTATTCGGGAGAGAACGATGACGCATGATAATATCGAAGATTTTATCATGTTACGTCAGATTCTGAACAGCTTACAGGACATTACCGAACGTGTGAAAAAATTACACCGGGCTACCAGATACGACTCAAATCTGGGCAATGAGTACAACCTGAACGTTGAGATCGATGATTTTACGACCAAACAGGAATATCATCCAAGAATTTTACTGGATAACCTCTCGCTAAAATCGAGTCATTTCCGGCATGCGCTTCGGGTCACGATCGGCTTAATCATTGGATTCCTGGTTTCCCTTTTCTTTAGTGTAGGCCACGGTTACTGGATTTTACTGACGATTGTCACCATCATGAAGCCTGCTTTCAGCATCACCAAACAGCGGAATCTTTATCGGATCGCCGGTACGATTGTGGGTGCGTTTGCTGGTTTCATGACGTTATATCTAATTAAGGATGATACTATTATCTTTGTCATCATGATGCTGGCGATGATTTCGGCATACAGTTTTCTTAAAATCAATTATTTCATTGCCTCCATCGGCATCACGCTGTATGTGCTGCTCTGGTTCAACTTTTTAAATCCTGAGCACATCACCGCGGTGTTGCAGGACCGGGTTATCGATACCGTCATTGGATCGATTATCTCCTATTTTGTTTCGTCTTATGTCTTGCCCGTTTGGGAGCACACACAGATTAACCAGTACATGCGGGCGGCACTGGATGCAAACCGGAAGTATTTCGATAACGTTGCACTGAGCTTCACGGGGGCTTCGCTGGATATTCATGAACTTAAACTGCACAGAAAAGAAGCGATCATTGCGATGGCAAACCTGTCGGATAACTTTCAGCGGATGCTGTCCGAGCCTAAAAAGCAGCAGGTTAAAATGGAAGAACATCACCAGTTTGTAGCCACTAGCCACATGCTTACTTCCTACATCGCCTCGCTGTCGACCTATGCCCAAACCGTGGGGCAAACCTATTTTTCAGAAGAATTCAAGCCCATGGTCCGGCAGATAGACCGCCAGTTCGAGTCAGCTATGCAGGTGTTGGATAAAAAGGAAAACGCGGGATTGGAAGTTATAAAAGAATCCCTTCCTCAAAACCAGAAACTTTTGCAGCTTTTGTCGGTCCGGAAGAAGGAAATCAAAGAAATGGGCATTGAAAAGTCTGCCCAGTCACCGGCCAGAAAAGCTTTGTCTGATTTTAAAACCATCAACGGACTCTTCGAACTGATCAGCACGATTACCATTGATGAAATTAAGATTCTGCATAAGATTTCTGGCGGAAAGGCTTGATTATGCCGGTTGCAATTGCGCAATTTCTTCCTTGCTCCGTTTGGAGTGCAGCATCAATACCAGCGAAACCAGGACACCGCCGAAGGCCATACCCGCCCCCACCCATTCCGGCGCATTATAACCCAAACCGGCCGCGATAGGCAAACCGCCAAGGTATGCGCCCAGGGCATTGCCAATATTGAAACTCGCCTGGCTTACAGAAGCAGCCAGCATCTCGGCACCTTTGGCCGTGTTGATCATCAGCATTTGCAGCGGAGAAAGCATCGCAAAAGCAACCGCTCCGGTAATAAATGTAGAGATCAGCGTCAGGATTTGATTATGTGATACAAAATAAACCATGGTCAGTGACAGCACCATAGCCAGCAGCAAAGCGGCCGAGGTGTAAAGCGGTGAGAATTTATCTGCCAGCCTGCCTCCAATGAAATTGCCAACGACCATACCCAATCCTGCCAAAACCAGAATGTACATAATGGAATCTTCATGAAACCCGGCAACTTCTGTCAGCAAAGGCGCGATGTAGCTATACCACGAAAAGAACCCGCCAGTCCCGATTGCAATGACCAACACGATCAGCCAGGCGTCAAGACGTGTAAAAAATTTCAGTTCACTCAGCAAACCTTTTGTATTGGTCACTGAAAGCGCCGGCATCCACAATTTAATGCTTGTGGTTGTCAGCAAACCAATCACACCAACGATCATAAACGTGATACGCCAGCTGATATGGTGACCGATGAAAGTCCCCAGCGGGACACCGATCAGATTCGCAATCGTAAGTCCTGCAAACATCAAAGAAACCGATCTTGCTTCCTTTCCCTCGTCTGCGAGCCGGCCAGCTACAACAGCCCCAACGCCAAAAAAAGCTCCGTGAGGTAACCCCGAAAAGAAACGTGATATCAACAGCATTTCATAACTCGGCGCAAAAGCCGATAACGTATTGAAAACAGTAAAAAGACACATTAAGACCAGCAAGATGGTTTTTGGCGGTTTGCTCCCCGTAAATCCGATTAATAACGGTGCCCCAACCACCACACCCAGTGCATACGCCGACACCAGATGGCCAGCTTCCGGAATTGTTATTTGCAAGGATTTAGCGATATCGGGTAAAATACCCATGATAACGAATTCCGTCATCCCTATACCAAAACCGCCAAGGGTCAATGTCAAAATACTCTTTTTCATTTCAATCTTCGATTACAAATAGATCACCAATCTTGGTTTTGTTAAAATAAACCAGTTCGTCACCTCGATCGCATATTCTGATTCGATCAAAGCATTTCATAACATCTGCGGCATAAACGTTTTCACTCAATTTGTAACGCATCAGGTTAAAAATGTGTTCAATTTGAAAAATTGAGGCAATTCTCTAAGTTTAAATTCATTTAAACATTTGAAGAACAGAAAGGATTTATCTGATCCGGCGAACGGATAACACAAAAAAGTGTTGGTGAACGATCGAAAAACCGGCGTTAAATTTGTTTCTAAAAATTGGAAAAATATAACTTTATACTAATTAGTGAATGAATCCCGACGAAGATTATGCCGCGGCGCCGATTTGTCTTACTTTTGAAAAAAAATTCATTAACAATTGTAAAAAATCGAAAGCATGAACGAATTATCGGGCACAGAACGGAGAAATATTAATCCGGGACTTTCCGTTTCTATTGTTTTAAAACAGGACCAACGTACTGGTAAATTGACAAAAGGCATAGTAAAAGACATCCTGACGAGTGCGCCAAAACATACACACGGCATCAAAGTGAGACTGGTTACCGGTGAAGTGGGCCGCGTAAAAATGATCGGATAACAGATAACGCCCATGATATTTAATCCTCGAATCAGCTTACTTATAGGTGTCATTGCTATCAGTATTTTCCCGGTACTTGTCAAATGGGCTCCCGTTTCGGGTATTTCTTCTGCATTTTACCGGATGGCTATTGCGGTGGTTTTTCTGCTGCCCTATGTTTTACTCAAAAAACAACTGCAAAAACCGGAGCGCTCGTTGTGGTTCCTGATTTTTATATGCGGGATCTTATTTGGGAGTGATATTGCCATCTGGAATCTTTCGATCCATTATTCAAATGCTACGCAAGCAACTTTACTGACCAATTTATCTCCCGTCTGGGTCGGTATCGGGTCGGCCGTTTTCCTGAATGACCATCCGGGCAGACACTTTTGGATTGGAACCATCGTGGCGCTCGCCGGCATGGTCATCCTGATGGGACTGGATACGTTTACCCAAATGAAATTTGACAAAGGATTTCTGATGGCCGTCATGTCCGGCCTGCTGTATGCAAGCTATATGATTGTCAGTAAAAGGGCTCTTAACCGGATGAATATTGTCAGTTTTATGACGTACAGTATGATCGTTTCGAGCCTATATCTTTTCATCGTCTGCCTTGTGATGCAAGAACCGCTATGGAATTTCACGCCAACCATTTGGGGCGTATTGAGCATTCAGGGATTGATCTGTCAGCTGCTTGGCTGGCTTACGATCAGTTATGCCGTTCAAAAACTCGACGCCCAACGGGTTTCTTTAAGTCTGCTGAGCCAGTCGATTGTAACCGGGCTCCTGGCCTGGATTTTTATTAACGAAAAGGTTTCCTTCCAGATGATCGTTGGCGGCATCATCATTCTGATCGGTATCGGAATTACTTTTATGAAGAAAAAAAGTCTTTAAAAGTCGTTTCATTTCTACCAGAGCGCTGTAAACGAGTATATTCCAGAATAAGCGTCTTTATTACATTTATTCCTTTTTGTCATAAAAAATCTAACAGACGCCTAATGAAAAGCAATTCGTTGCATTATCTGGCTTATTTTCTGCTGTGGAGCACGTCACTTTTTGCACAAAAAGCTGCAAAAATGCCGGTAGCAATTCAACAAACCGATACCACATCCTGGTGGAAAAGGAATAATCTACGCGTCATCCAGACCAATTTACCAGCTTATGAAGCGGCAACGCTTGATCCCGATTCCCTGCTAAAAGACCTTGAAAATTTTTCAGCCAATACCCTGCTGATCAACGCGGGCGGCATTATGGCTTTTTATCCTTCTGACCTGGATTTCCACTACCGGAATCCGTTTCTGAAAAACAATAATATGCTGGCGGATGTGGTCAGAAAATGTCACGAAAAAGGCATCCGCGTGATCGTTCGTTTTGATTTCAGCAGGGTCCAGGAAAGTATTTTCAAGGCACATCCCGACTGGTGTTATATTTCCCCGAATGGTGAAAGAATTATCAATACCGACATGTATGTGGTTTCCATAAACGCACCTTATGTACAGGATAGGGCTTTCAGGATCATCGAGGAAGTTATTGATAAATTCCCGATCGATGGTGTTTTTTTAAACATGCCGGGTTATCAGGTCAACAACCCCTATGAAGGAAAATACCATGGAATTGACCAGAACGAATATGACAAAAAGCGCTTTGCCGAATACAGTAATGGTTTGGCATTACCGACCGAAGAGAATAAGGCAGATCCCTTATTTCAAAAATACCTGGAATTTAAAAAATTCACCATTGAAGACTGGTCGCACCGGCTTAACACGCTGATCAAAAGTAAAAACAGCAAAATTGCGATTTGTACCTACATGGACAAATATGTCGATATCATCCGCCACGAGTCTCAAAGCAGCACAGTCTTGCCATATTGGCCTTACACGGCCTCTGATAATGTCACGAATGCCGTTAACTCCTACCCCAACCACGTGGTCAGCAACAGCAGCATCCAGCAGATTTCTTTCCAGTCGCGCTACAATGCCGTAGAGCCGGAAGAAGTTCGGATCCGTTTGTATGAAAACATCGCCAACGGCTCCGGACTCGATATCAGCATGATGGGCGATATGCGCGGTTATGAAGACGAGCGAAATTATGACGTGATAAAAGAGATTTATGCGCACCACAAGAAGCATGAGCCCTATTTCGGAAAATATAAGTCTGTTGCAAAAATTGCGGTGATAGCACCTGGCTCATGGCCAAGCGGTCCAACGATGCAGGAATACCGAGGTATTTTGCTGATGTTGAAAGAATCACATATTCCCTTTGATATCATTGAAGACGCGCAGATCGCTAATCTGGAAGCAAAAGTAAAAAATTACCGCGTGATCATTTTGCCCGAAATTACGTATCTGAGCAAGGAATCGCTGCGCGTTCTCAAAGACGCCGTGAAACAGGGAACCAACCTGATCGCCACCAACAAAGCTCTTTTTGACACCCCTGAAACTTTGCTTGATTTGTTCGGAGCAAAAATGGTGACTAGTGAAAATGAAGGAAGCGGAAATTATTTACAACCTGATAACAAATCGGTTTTCAAGCGTTTCTCAAAACAGAAAATGCTTTTCTGGAAATTCAATCTGGGGCTTTATGATTTCAAGGCGGCTGACCAAACGTTTCTGCCGATTTTATCCAAAGGAAGACCGGGACCACCGGAAATTATCGGAGGCCACGAGCCGACTGGCTATTTCGCAATGGGCATCAAAAATCACCCTAAAAGCAAGGCTGTTCTCCTACCCATTAATCTCGGACGACTTTATTACATGCATGGTTATCAGGAACATAAAAATATTCTTCTCGACCTTATTGATTACATCTATCCGGACGCAAACAAAATGGTGCAAACCAACGCACCGGCCAGGGTGGAGATAATTCTTCAAAAATATACGAAGAACACCGGGCAGCGAAGCACGTCAGCCAATGAAAACGGTATGATCATGCACCTGATTAACCTGACTGGTTTCAGCGGAAATACTTACTTCCCGCCGCTTCCGATGCAGCAGCTTAAATTCAGGATACAGTCCGATTTCAAACCATCCAAAGTGTTTTCCATGGTTAATGAACGCCCGGTAAACTTCACCTGGAAGGATGGTTTTCTGGAATTTAAAGTGGATCAACTGGAAGCCTTCGCGAGTATTGTTATCGATAAATAACTTTTCAGAGCCAACGGAGGTAGATTACACGAGGTTTTGTCACATTCAAAGCCAGGTCGAAAAATATGTTTTGTACTTCGATAACGTACGAAAAAATCAGCGCGGGAAGTAAATCACAAATGTAGCTCCCACGCCCGGCTTGCCGATGGCGGTGATCAATCCCTGGTGATTGTCGACAATTTTCTTACAAATAGCCAGCCCGATCCCCGTTCCTTCATACGAATTTTTACTATGCAGGCGCTGGAAGATCTGAAAAATCCGGTCTCTAAACTGAGGATCAAAACCGATACCATTATCTTCAAAAGCGATATAAAGATAATTTTTATCCGCGATGCTCCCGGAAACATCAATCAGGTTTCCAGAAATAAAACCGGAGGTAATCCGCATTTCCGGACGAACGCCAGCGCTTGCAAACTTCAAAAAGTTAGTGATCAGATTGGTAAATAACTGTTCAAACTGGTAAACAATCACGTGAAGTTCGGGCAATTTGGACGCCGTGATTATTGCACCTTTTTGCTGGATACTTTCCTGAAGCTGCTCGGTAACATTATGCAACAAACTGTTAAGGTCGGTTAGTTCGAAATTGCGCTCTACGGCGTTGGCCCTTGAAAATGCCAGCAGGTCAACAATCAACTGCTGCATCCGCGTTGACGCGGCCAGCACACGGTTAAAATAGTCCTTTCCCCGATCAGATAAATTATCCTTCTCCGTCTCTATGATCCGGGTGGAAAAAGTCTGTATTTTCCGGAGCGGTTCCTGTAAATCATGACTGGCTACATACGCAAACTGCCCCAACTCAATATTCGTTTTGACAAGCTCATCATTGATCACGACAAGTTCCCGCGTCCGCTGCTGAACTTTTGATTCCAGCGCGTCAATAAACAACTTACTGTCGTGAATATCCGTACTTGTCCCCACCCACATTTGGATAATTTCATGGCCGTCCTTCTGCGGAATGGCGTGGCTTAATTGCCAGCGATATGCTCCGTCAGCCTTACGAAAACGATGCTCGCAGATAAAATCATTTTTCATCATAACCGCCCTTTTCCAGAAACGGATCGTCATTTCCCGATCATCAGGATGAACAATTTGCAGCCAACCGTCTTTTTCAATCTGCTCATAAGTCAGCCCGGAATAGTTATAAACCGACTGGTTGTAATAATTCAGATTCCCTTCTGTATCTCCCGTCCATATAAACTGCGGCATAGAATCAGCGAGTGTCCTGAATTTACCTTCACTGGTACGCAGGGCAAACTCAGCCTCTCTCCTGTCTGTTATATCAATAACCACGTTCAAAGCACCCGTGATATTTCCGCTGCTGTCCAGAATCGGCTTCGCATTTTCGATCACGTGACGGATATTTCCATCCGGCCTTTTCACATAAGCCTCTACATTCAGCGCGCGTTTTTCCTTTAAAGCCAACCCCATCGGACAGTTTTCCTGCGAAAGCAGTACGCCATCCAATGTATACAGCTCATATGCTCCACACCATAATTCTTTCCCGAGCTCCGGTACACGCCCCCACAATTTGACCGCCGACACATTAAAAAGATTGATCAATCCGTTTTCATCCACAGTATAAACCGCAACAGGCAATGCCTGAATAAGGTCTCGGTACCGTTTTTCACTTTCCTCGATAATTCGCTCCGTCCGCTTTTGCTGGGTGATGTCCATCATCGTTCCGAGCATCCGCAAAGGCTTATGGTCCTGATCAAAAATAACTTTGCCATGCGTCCTGACCCAATGTTCCGAATGATCGGGGTGAATGACCCGTGCCTCATATAAATAAGTGCCGGTCTTCAAGGCAGTTTCAAAGGCTTTTTCAACAATATTTACCCGGTCGTCGGGATGGATCTGATCTCTTAAATTTTGATGTGTAAGCACCCTGGATTCGTTCTGTCCAAACAACTGGCTCAGGCGTGCTGTGTAAACGAGATGCCGGTTTTCAAGATTAAGATCCCAGGTTGCCAGCTGCGTTCCCTCGGTAGCGAGACTTAACCGCTCCACAGCATCATTGACCAGCAACCGCGCCTCCACTTTCTCGGTTACATCATTAACCGAAACCAATACGCCTGTCACCGCTCCTTCCAGATCAAACAGGGGTGCATACTGAAAATCCAGATAGTGTTTTTTCGTACCTGTCCTGCTTTCCACATAGGCAACCGCCTCATTTTCCCTGTGGGAAACACCTTTGGTATAAACTTCGTGTAATATTTTCGGGAATTTCTGATTTGTCAGTTCGGGAAAAACATCCAGCAGTTTCCTGTCCTGTACCTCGTGTAATTCTCTTTTCCACAAATCCCGGAGCATGGTTTCATTGGCAATCGTGATCACCATATCCTCTCCTTCAAAAACGGCTTTTGCAAAAGGCGACTGTGTAACCAGATTTCTGAACTGATTTTCGCTTTGCTGCAACGCATGTTTAGCCCTGACCTGCTGCGTTACTTCTGTTGCCACGACGATAATACCGCTGATCGAAAGATCGGTTTCCAGGAGCGGCTGATAAACAAAATTGAAATACGCTTGTTCCGGGCGACCAGCCCGAACCAGGGTAACCGCAAACTCATTGCCGTGATAAGGAACACCCGTTTGCAATACCCCCTCGATAACCGGTTTCACGACAGCTTTTACTTCTGGTAAAGAATCAAATAAGGGTCGGCCTACAAATTCAGATTCCAGCCGATCGACGATCTGAAGATATGTATCGTTCGCCATTTCCACCATCAAATCAGGGCCTCGGAGGATTGTGATACCCACCGGCGCCTGCATCATGGTATTACGAAATTTACTTTCGCTTTCCTCTGCCTTTTTTCTGGCCTCGTTAGCTTTATCCGCTTCTACCCTGATACGTTCATCAAGTGTCAGCAGCGTGTCATGCAATTGAAGCAATTCCTTATAGTTAATTGTCAGGCCACCGGAAATTTGTGTTTTCCCTTCCGCCCCGGATTTCAGTTTAAGTTCCACCACCGAAAGCAGCGTCATCAGATTGCTGGAAATCAATTCCATCGTTGCCAATCCTTCCCGCGCTTGTTCTACTTCACCTCGTTTGTATAACCGAACAAGCTCAAATCCATACCGATGCAGCTTCTCATGGACTCTTTCAAGATCCTGCATCTCCGGAACATCTCCATATTTTTCAAGCGCGTAACCGTAAATCCATTGCCCTACCGCACACGCACGGTGATCAACCACCGACTTTTCATCGCTGGTAATACCGTATAAAATAGATCTCAGATTGGTTTTAAATAAAAGGTGCGTTGCCTTGACCCTCTCAAAATCCAGCTCGGGTAAATCCATACATCAATCCTATTTTCCCTCTATAAGGAATAAGCGATAAATACCTACTGACATTCAGCCAATCGCGAGATTTTAAAATTGAAAATAGAAATTCTCTTTGAAAGTTTTGAAGTTATTTTTTGTCCAGTCAATAGCCAGAATCTGCTGGATAGCCATTTTTAGTTTAGGGAAAGAGCCCGGCTTTTTAATAAAATAGTTGGCACCTTGCTCATAAAGACGATCAATGGTTCCCTCTTCTCCCGTCGTTGAAAAAATTACCACAGGTATGTCTTTCAGGTTTTCTGAGCTTCGGATTTCCGCGAGACACTCGAATCCGTTTTTCTTAGGCATATTCAGATCCAAAAATATTACGTCTGGCGGCGGGACAAGTTTGCCTAAAATGGTCATAAGCTCTGCCCCGTCATTGGCCATCGTAAGCGCTGTTGAAGCACTTACCTCCCGCAACGCATCTTCGAACAAAAGGCAATCGTCCTCATCGTCATCAGCCAGGAATATATATTTTCTCGCCCCTTCATTCATAATCAGCCTATTAAGTTCTTTTAACGTTGCGTTGATCTTTCACCTGACAAGTTACCAGGCATCAGTTTGAATGCATCACAAATGGTACCGAAATGTGTGTATTTTGAAATAAAAAATACCGGCAATTAAATATCAACGATTGCTAACACAGCTTTATTTCGAACACATTCGAATTTGACACCCAAAAAAACCAGATCTGGTCACCCCAAAATATGGCCTAATACTCTCCCTCAACCAATTCTTTCTTTTTCTTGGCCTGATGTAAACGATAGTTCAGCGTCAGATTTATCTGCCTTAACCTTCCCTGTGAGCTTGTGGTTGTGTAAAAATTTGCCCCCTCCAATATGGACCGGTATTTCCGGGAATTGAAAACATCGGTGATGCTCAGTATCAGCGTTCCGTTGTTTTTTAAAATGTCGCGGCTTGCAGCCAGGTCCAGTGTCGCCAGAGACCTGCGTCTTCCCTGCGGAGTTTGCTGAGGGGCTTCATAGTTTCCACGGAATTGCAGATCGGTATTTTTCCATAACGTAAAACGGGAGGTCGCCCGCACAAACCAGCTGTATGTATCGCTTTTAAAGCTTTCGTCCAGTCCCGTGCCATTGGTTATCGCCCGGAAAAAGTTAAGGCTTCCATCCATTTTCCACCACTGATAGAAAGAATAAGAGCTCGTAAATTCCGCCCCGTAAGAATTTTCGGTTCCCAGGTTTTCAGGTTTTGTATAAGAATTCCCGTTTTCTTCAACCCTTCGGATACTAATAATTTTGCCGTTGGTATGGCGATAATACACCGAAGAGCTGATTGAACCCTTTTCCACATACTTAATATGCCCTAATTCAAACGCATTGGTAAATTCCGGATTAAGATCCGGGTTCCCGCTAAAATAATTCCGATTGTCACTATAAGTCATGAACGGACTTAAATCATTGTACTGAGGCCGGCGGACACGTCTGCTGAAACTCAACTGAAGGGCATGCTGGCGCGGCAAATCGTAGGTCACGTGGACGCTGGGAAACAAATTGGCATACTTCCTTTTGTTGATCTCATTGGTCTGCTTTAAAGTTGTTGTCACGCCCGTCCATTCCGCGCGCAACCCAACCTGGTAGGACAATTTATTGGTTTTATTCCCCATGATCCCATAAGCGGCATTGATATTTTCCTCATATAAAAAGTCGTTGGTAAGCCCTGGAATCGGCGTAAAACTTCCATCGTCATTTTTCTGTGTAACCGTGTAGTCATTGGTCATATCGCGGGAACTGCTCCTGGCCCCAGCTTCCAGTTTTCCGTTTTTGCCAAATGGGTGCACATAGTCAACCTGGAACAAAAGCTGCTTTTCAGTTTCATAATTAACCGCGCGCTGCAACGTTGGCGGCACATCCGAAGCACTGCCATCCGGCTTGAAAGACTTCTCGTTATAATACTGATCCGAATCTTCCCAGTTGTTCAGATACCGTACGTCAGCCGTCAACTCCTGCCCTTTTCTTTTGAAAGTCTTCTTATAATTTAATGCATATTCAGAATTCGGCTCCGTTTCGGTTTCATCCTGCGTCCGATAGGTTGTACTTTGAAGATTGCTTAAATTCGATAAATAATCACGGTAGTTAATCTCAGAAAACCGTTTTCCCTTACTCAAACGATAGGTATAGGATCCGGTTAATACATTTTTATCGTTAAAATAATAGTCAATTCCGGCACGCGCGCTGTTGTTTTGCCCCTTCAAATGACTTTCCATATTTTTAAGCGTGATGAAAGTCGAATCATTGCGGAACAGCTGCTGGTTTTGCGAATTCCGCCCCGGCGTATTGCGGTAGGAAACGGTATAATTCACGAAGAAATTCAGGTTTTTCCGGCGGTAATTCACATTCGCCGCCGCTCCGAAATTTGTCGGATGGCCGGTAATGATATCAAAAGAACCGTTAAAACCTTCTTTCCTTTCTTTCTTCAAAACGATATTGATAATGCCTCCCATACCCTCCGCCTCATAACGGGCAGAAGGGTTTGTAATGATCTCAACACGCTCAATCATACTGCCTTGCAACTGCTGCAAACCGCTGCCTCCTTTCAGACTCACCAGTCCGGAAGGTTTCCCGTCGATCAATATACGTACATTGTTACTTCCCCTTAAACTTACATTACCTTCCACATCCACGGCTACTGACGGGATATTGGTCAAAATATCTGCGCCCGTTCCGCCCGCATTGGCCAGGTCTTTTCCCACATTGAATATTTTTTTATCCAAAGCCAGCTCCATGGTGCTCTTCTCCCCCTGGACCACCACTTCATTCAAAGTTTTGGTAGATGCCGTCAACTTAATTATCCCAATATTGAGCGGAGAGTTTTTAGAAGACACAGTTATGCCGGAAGTTTTGCGGGCGTTGTATCCGATAAATTCCGACAACGCGTAATAATTACCCGCGTTCACTTCAATAACAAAAGATCCCGTTTCATCGGTAATACCGCCGGTAATAAAAGTGCTATCCGAAATATTAAACAAACGGACGCTGGCGTAACCCAGACCGGCACTGTTTTGGTCGTCTGTTACTTTTCCGCTTACGGATAGTTTATTGGTGTTTTGGGCAAATGAACGATGAGAAACAATAATCAATAGCATAAAAACTATGGATATACTGAAATACCGGTTTAACCGGTTATATTTTTCAAAAAAACCCCTCTCTTCTGAGCCTGCTATCATTTGTAACTGTGGATTCATTTAATACGCAATAGGTGTTTACATGCTTATAATGCTACTAAAACCCATAAAACCACTGGATTTACTCTGAATATTTATAGATAATAGCCGTACACCTCAATAAAAGCCTTTCCGTGCATATCACGGTCTGTTTTAACTTTACATTTTTCAGTGTTTTAAAATAATTCAACTTTGTCAGCGGCAAACCTAAGTTCCTATATTTGAGCTTTCAATTCCTGCAAACCCACCAAATGAAAGATTATGTTACAAAATGACGCTTCTGTTTTGGGGCTGTTGCTGGTCATCCTGGCCATGGTATTTTACACGGCGTCACTTCCGAAAAAGGGCTGGCAAAAGTTTTATTCCGTTTTCCCACCTTTGCTGTTATGCTATTTTATTCCGGGTCTTCTCAATTCTTTTGGCGTCATAAAAGGCGCAGACTCTCAGCTTTATCCGGTCGTATCCCGTTATCTCTTACCAGCCTGTCTGGTACTTTTCACCCTGGGAATGGACTGGAAACAACTGGCAAAGCTGGGACCGTCGGCTGTTATTCTGATGCTAGTCGGCTCATGCAGCATCATCATCGGCGGTCCTGTTGCCCTTTTCCTGGTCGGCAAGATCAGTCCCGAAACCGTTGCGGGTGAAGGTCCTGATGCCATCTGGAGAGGATTGGCGACCATTGCCGGAAGCTGGATTGGCGGAGGCGCAAACCAAACAGCGCTCCGGGAAGTGTTTAAACCAAGCGACCGACTGTTCTCGCAAATTGTTGCCGTTGATGTCATTACCGCTGAACTCTGGATGGCCGTTTTAATTTACGGTGCCGGTTTTGCCACAAAAATTGACCATTTCCTGAAAGCAGACAGCAGCCAGATCGACGAAGTAAAAAATCATCTGGAAGAATTTCAGCAAACCAACCAGCGTATTCCCGCCACACGCGACTACATTTATCTGTGTGCCGTGGGGCTTGGCGCCACTGGACTTGCGCATTGGCTGGCCGAAAAAATAACGCCTTATCTGGCCACCAACTATCCGGCACTTGAAAAGTACAGCCTTACGTCAAATTTTTTCTGGATCACCGGATTGGTCACATTGATGGGTATAATATTTTCCCTCACACCACTAAGAAAACTCGAAAATGCCGGGGCCTCAAAACTGGGAAGTGTGTTCCTTTATATACTGGTTGCCACCATCGGGATGCAAATGGATTTAGGCTCGATTGCGGATAATCCAGGGCTTTTTGCAATTGGCGCCATCTGGATGCTGGTTCATGCCGGAACGATTGTGGCGGTCGCGCGGTGGCTGAAAATCCCCTATTTCTTTTTAGCCGTGTCCAGCCAGGCCAATGTGGGCGGATCAGCATCGGCATCTGTGGTCGCGGCGGCGTTTCACCCTTCCCTTGCCTCGGTTGGAATATTATTGGCAATTCTGGGATATGCCATTGGGACTTATGGGGGCTATCTTTCTGCACTTATGATGCAGTGGGTTAGCGAAATGTAGGATTTGAAAGTTTAGGCGTGTAATTTTGTCAGCCTATATAATTAATTTCATGAAGAACATTCGTAATTTTTGCATCATTGCCCATATTGACCACGGAAAAAGCACGCTGGCGGACCGTTTGTTAGAATTCACCAAAACGGTATCCAACCGCGACATGCAGGCGCAGCTCCTTGACAATATGGATCTGGAACGCGAACGCGGCATCACGATCAAGAGCCACGCGATCCAGATGACTTATCTTTACAAAGGGGAAGAATATACACTGAACCTTATTGATACGCCGGGACACGTCGATTTTTCTTACGAAGTTTCCCGTTCTATTGCAGCTTGTGAGGGTGCATTACTGCTTGTCGATGCATCACAAGGAACCGAAGCGCAGACAATTTCCAACTTATATCTTGCCATAAATCATAATCTGACGATCATTCCGGTCCTTAATAAAGTGGATTTACCAGGCGCAAGACCTGAGGAAATCAAGGATGAAATGGTTGATCTTTTAGGCTGTGACCGTGATGATATCATTCCAGCCAGTGGAAAAGAAGGTATTGGCATCAAGGAAATCCTTGACGCTATTATTGAAAGGGTTCCTGCACCGGTTGGTGACCCGGAAGCTCCTTTACAAGCCCTTATCTTTGACTCGGTTTTTAACTCTTACCGCGGTATTGAGGTAATTTTCCGTATTAAAAACGGAAGTATCAAAAAAGGTGATAAGGTTAAGTTCATGAACACCGGCAAGGAATATTTTGCCGATGAAATCGGTACGCTGGGTCTTGTACAAATACCAAAACAGGTGGTTGAATGTGGTGATGTAGGGTATCTTATTTCTGGAATTAAAGTTGCCAAAGAAGTTAAAGTGGGTGATACCATAACGCACTTAAACCGTCAGGCTTCTGAATCCATCGTTGGTTTCTCCGAAGTAAAACCGATGGTATTTGCCGGTATTTATCCCGTTGACACCACCGAATTTGAAGAACTCCGCGATGCCATGGAAAAACTTCAGTTGAATGACGCAGCCCTGGTTTGGGAACCTGAAACATCTGCGGCACTTGGCTTTGGCTTCCGTTGCGGATTCCTCGGTATGCTGCACATGGAAATTGTTCAGGAGCGTTTGGAACGTGAATTTGACATGACGGTGATCACGACCGTTCCATCGGTTCAGTTTAGAATAACGAATACCAAAGATCAGTTGATCAACATCAGTGCGCCTTCCGAAATGCCGGAGCCTAACTTGATCAACTGGATTGAAGAGCCTTATATCAATGCCCAGATTATCACAAAATCTGATTATATCGGGCCGATCCTTACGCTTTGTATGGATAAACGTGGGATGCTGAAAAACCAGGTGTACCTGACTGCGGAACGTGTTGAGCTTCAATTCAGATTGCCGCTTGCAGAAGTTGTGTTTGACTTTTTTGACAAACTAAAAACGATTTCTAAAGGTTATGCTTCACTGGATTACGATTTGGCGGGATACGAAGAATCGGACATGGTAAAACTGGACGTAATGCTTAACGGTGAACCGGTTGACGCCTTGTCGGCCATTGTTCACAGGACAAAAGCCTACGAATGGGGTAAAAAACTTTGCGAGAAATTGCGCGAGCTGATACCAAGACAAATGTTTGAAATCGCGATCCAGGCTGCTATCGGACAGAAAATTATTGCCCGTGAAACCGTGAAGGCCATGCGTAAAGACGTATTGGCAAAATGTTACGGTGGTGATATTTCCCGTAAACGTAAATTGCTTGAAAAGCAGAAAAAAGGAAAGAAAAGAATGCGTCAGGTTGGTAACGTAGAAATACCTCAGGAAGCATTTATGGCTGTATTAAAGATTAATTAAAATGAATACAGCGTTATAATTTAATAACAAAAGAAAGTGCTTCGTAAGCCTTTTGTTGTAAATTTGACTCGAATCTATTTGTAATACCCAAGAAACTAAAATACGACAAATACCGATATGGCAGAAGTAATCCGTATGCCCAAGATGAGCGACACCATGGAAGAAGGTGTTATTGCAGAATGGCACAAACAAGTTGGTGATGTAATCAAATCCGGTGAAATTATAGCCGAAGTCGAGACCGACAAAGCTACTATGGATCTTGAATCGTATTATGATGGTACTCTTCTTTATATAGGCGTAAAAAAAGGCGATGCTGTTCCTATTGACGGGATTATGGCTATCGTTGGTGAAAAAGGCGAAGATTATAAATCATTACTGGAAGAAGGTGGTGGAAACGGAAAAGCGGAGGCAAAAGAAGAAGCCAAAGCTGCACCTGTAGAAACTCCTGCACCAGCGGCTGAAAAACCTGCTGCTGCACCAGCAAAATCTACTGAAAAAATTAATGCTGCCGTAGTTCGTATGCCCAAAATGAGCGATACGATGGAAGAAGGAACTTTGGTTTCCTGGCAGAAAAAAGTGGGTGATAAAGTAAAATCAGGAGATATTCTGGCGGAAGTTGAAACAGACAAAGCCACAATGGAACTTGAAGCATACGAAGATGGTACTTTGCTTTATGTAGGTATCAAAGAAGGCGAAGCAGTTCCTGTTGATGGAATTATCGCGGTTATAGGTGAAGAAGGATCGAACGTTGAAGCATTGCTAGCCCGTGAAAACGGTGAAGCTGAGCCGGAAGCAGCACCTGCTGCCAGGGAAGCTGCAACAGAAGTTGTTGCTGAAAAACCAAATTCGGTTGCTGATGCAGGAGACCGTATCAAGGCTTCTCCTCTGGCACGTCGTTTGGCTGATGAAAAGGGAATTAACATCAATCAGGTAGCAGGAAGCGGTGACAATGGCCGTATCGTGAAACGTGATGTGGATGAATTCAAACCAGCTGCGAAAACAGAAGCTGCACCTGCTGCGAAAGCTGCTGAAGCCGCACCTGCGAAACCAGAAGCACAGGCAGCAGCTGCGCCTGCAAACGGCGATTTCGTCGACACGCCGGTTTCACAAATGCGTAAAACCATTGCACGTCGTTTGAGCGACAGCTTGTTTACCGCACCGCATTTCTATGTCACCATGGAAATTGTGATGGATAAAGCGATGGCGTTACGTCCGCAATTGAACGAAGTTAGCCCGGCTAAAATTTCTTTCAACGACTTCGTAATCAAAGCTTGTGCGATTGCATTGAAACAACATCCTGCGGTGAACTCTGCATGGTTGGGAGATAAAATCAGAAAATACAATTATGTTAATATCGGTGTTGCCGTAGCGGTTGACGAAGGACTTTTGGTTCCGGTAATCCGTGATGCTGACAAGAAAAATCTTTCTACCATTTCGGCAGAAGTAAAAGATTTTGCCGGTAAAGCAAAAGATAAAAAATTGCAGCCTAAAGATTGGGAAGGAAATACATTCTCGATTTCTAACCTGGGTATGTTTGGTGTAGATGAATTCACAGCGATCATCAACCCGCCAGATTCTTGTATTTTGGCCATTGGTGGCATTAAGAAGGTAGCTGCTTTCAAAGAAGACGGAACTGTGTACCCTACTAACATCATGAAGGTTACACTTTCTGCCGATCACCGTGTTGTTGACGGAGCACTTGCTGCTCAGTTCCTGAATACTGTGAAGAAGCTATTGGAAGAGCCGATGAGCATGTTGGTTTAAGGCCATCATTATAATTACACACGCTATGGAATCAGAAGACCGCTTAAATCAGATCGAGCCGCTTATTGCTAAAATAAGTAGAAGGTTAGACGAAATGGATGGAAGATTAGATAAAATTGCCGGATTATTAGGCAAAATTATTGAAAAATTAGATGTGATAACGGAAAGATTAGATCGAAAAACGGATCGAATGGGTGGAAAGATGGGTACTAATTCTGATGAGATAAAGAGAAGACTCATTGAAAATGAGAACTCTAGACAGGAACTCAAATCCATCTTAAACTTCCTGCAAAATCTAAACTAGTTTTTCGAAATGATTTCAATTTAAAATACAATCATGTCAAAAGTGTCAGGTTTTATAACCTGGCACTTTTGTTTTAATGAGAGAATAAAATTTTTCTGCGGTGTAAGCAGACAATCATTCAGAATTCATAACGGGAATATGGAAAAAATACATGCAACCACCGTACTTGGTGTACTTCACAACGGTACCGTATCGCTTGGTGCGGACGGGCAGGCGACAATGGGAAATACCGTTGCCAAGAGTAATGTAAAAAAGATACGTACCCTGATGGGCGGCAAAATCCTGGTAGGGTTTGCAGGATCTACGGCTGATGCCTTTACCCTTCTTGAACGCTTTGAAGAAAAACTAAACGCATATGGTGGCAACATGAAACGTGCTGCCATCGAGCTGGCAAAAGACTGGCGTACGGATCGTTACCTGAGAAAACTGGAAGCGATGATGATCACCGCCAATAAAGAAGAAATTCTGGTGATATCCGGAACGGGCGATGTTTTAGAACCGGAAAACGGAATTGCAGCCATTGGCTCAGGGGGAAATTATGCCTTATCCGCAGCGCAGGCTTTGAAAAAACATGCTGCGCATTTAACGGCAGAAGAAATGGTTCGTGAAGGACTTACCGTAGCCGCTGATTTGTGCATTTATACCAACCATAACCTTACGATTGAGAAAATCGCTCAATCGTAAGCCTGAAAACGGGTGACGTGCTTTTCACTCACGTCACCCGTTTTACATGTTTATAGTTTTTTTTCAATCTTGTAATAATCAATTCCTTCTTTTACAAAGACTTCGGAAAATTTCTCAAAACCTACCCTTTCGTAGAAATTTAACGCGTCCGCTCTGGCGTCACACCAGATCCTTTTAAAATGGGCTTCTTTGGCATAATCCATGACAAACAGTATCATTTGCTTACCCAGGCCCTGATTTTGGAATTCAGGCAATGTGGCAAACTTTCTGAAACGTATACTTTCCCCTTCCCCAAACAATGAAATAATGGTTACCAGTTGTGCGTTCTGATACAGTCCAAAATGAATTCCCGCATCGTCTCCTTCTACCTTAACAAATTCAAAGGGTTTGTCAGGCCATAATACCGCATGCCGGATTGGCAGGACCTCATCCAGCATAACTTTTCTGATTTCAATTCCCATAAAAATGATTATAATTCAGCCAGCAATGTCATGAGCCTGACCAGCTCTTCCGATACAGTCCGGCTGCTTTCCTGTTGATATTTATTTGCGATCATGGCAAAACTCAACACCGCTCCGGATTTGGTCGTTACATAACCGGCATAGGCTCTCGTCCCCTCAATGGAACCGCTTTTTGCATGAATATTGCCTGCCGCCTTCGTGCCCTTCCCCAAATTCCTGACGGTTCCTTTAAGACCTAAAACGGCAATACTCTTATAAAAATCGGGATAGGAAGCCTCCTTGGTGACAAGGCTCAAAATATCGGTGAGGTTATGCGTTGTAATGGATCCCGACGGTGACAGTCCGCTTCCATCCTTGATAAAAAAACCTCGCATATCAGCCTTTCTGTTCAGCCAGTAGTTGGTTACCGCCCTGGCCGCATCGTCATAGTCAGATTTGCCTTCCAACTGTTTTCCCGCTTTTTTCAGAAATGCATCCGCATATAAATTCACACTCCAGAAATTAGCCTGCTGGCAGATATCTCTCAATGGCGGTGATTTGTATTCATCCAGAACCTTCTTACCCGTTGGCAGCAGCAAGCCTGAAATTCCCTTTACAGCTGGCGATTCAGCTACAAACGTGATGGTACCGGATAGATTTTGTTTTAAAGCATACGCTGCGTACGTCGCCGGATCCGGAATGGATCCTTTCACCGAAAAGCTCGCGAGACCTTTTGGTACAGTTCCCGTCAGTACAATCTGACTGCTCAACGGGTTTCCATAAATAACCGTTTTGTCCCCCGAACCTCTTTCGCCGGTCGTTACTCGATTGGTAAAAACAAGATAAGGTATGGCGGGTTCAATACCAAGCAAAGTCGTCGGGTCGCCTTCATCAACACCGGGTTTGAATTTAATCCGGTACTGGTTATCGTTAAAATTAAGTCCGGACACACCGGCTCCGTAGTAATTCCCCAGATCACCCCAGATCCAGCTGTCCGCCAGGGTACTGCTGTCGAAATAAGACGCATCAGCCAGAATATCTCCTTTGATGTATTTGATCCCCAGTTTCTGGATCGCGGCCGTCCACCGGTTTACAAGCTGTGTGCTCCCGGGGTATTCTTTAAAACGATCGCTGCCCAGCGAAGGATCTCCCGTTCCGCGGATATAAATATTGCCAACGAGCGTATCTTTTTTTATCAAACCATCATATTCCAAAAAAGTCTGGTATCTGAAATCACCTCCCAAAACAGAAAGAATTGTTGCGGTGCTCACTAGTTTAAGTATGGAGGCCGATGGCAAAGATTTTTCAGAATTAATCGCAAAAATAGTTTTCTTATCGGCCACGGATTTTACGCTTACAGACAATGTTCCGTTCCTGATCAGCTCACTGTTTTGGAGCTCAAGCACGGCATCGCTAAAACCCGTTAATGCCAAACTATCAATGGATTGAGCCTTTATCTCATGCAGGATCAGCATACAGAAAAAGGTAAATATTAATTTCATAAATCTTTATTTGGTCTGAGCCGATTAAAAAAAAGATGCATTCTCATGCTAAACTATATAGACTTCCGCAATTCTACGCCTCTTTTTTGATACTTTTGTAGTTAAATATTTAAGTTAAGTTGATTATATTCCGCAACAATTGCCGTGATTACATAAGCATTATTTTGCCGTTCACGTTTTTACTTCAATTTAATCTTTTTGATTGACCATTACGATTCGAAATAATATTGTTTTTTCTCACATGGAGGAAGATCATCATATAGATATTCACGGTATTACATAACACATGAAATTGACATTTTGGGGAGCCGCCCAACAAGTTACCGGCAGTATGTTTCTACTGGAAACAGACGACTACCGGATCTTGATCGATTGCGGCTCGGACTTTGATTTAGACGAAAAAGACAGAAGAACACGCTATGATGAACAAAAAAGTGTTTTCCCTTTTGATGCAAGTTTAATAAACACGGTGCTGCTAACACATGCACATATCGACCACTCCGGCAACATTCCCAACTTGTTTAAAGAGGGTTTTGAAGGAAGAGTCGTTTGTACAGAACCTACCCTTGCCCTTACATCCCTGCTGTTAAAAGATGCTGCCAACCTGCATCAGAAACGGTTGCATGCCCAAAACGGCTCTTCCAACAGAAAACGCGGCAGAAAAAAGAAGGACCTTCCCCGGGATTATTTCGTGGAAAAAAATGTCGTTGAAGCACTGGATAATTTTGTCCCGGTTTCCTTCGGCCAGCGCTACCGGATTGCTGATCATGTTTCGATTACATTTTATGCAGCCGGACACCTGCTGGGTGCGGCACATATTGTCGTTGAGATTACTGAAAACGGAGAAAAAAAACGGATCTGTTTTTCCGGGGACATTGGCAGAAGCAACTATCCACTGCTGATTGATCCGCAGGAAGTACCGCAGGTTGATTATCTTATTTGCGAGTCGACATACGGGAACCGTTTGCACGAGGACACCACCTCTCCGGCGACAGCCCTTGCGGATGTGATCAAACGCACCTGTGTTGACATTCCCGGAAGACTTATCATTCCCTCTTTCAGTGTTGGACGGACACAGGCTTTGCTTTACACGCTCAACAAAATTTACGCAGACCATGCTTTCCCTAACCTGAAAGTATTTTCGGATAGCCCGCTTGCACATAGCAGCACAAAAGTTTATCAGCGGTATGTACGGCTTTTGAATAAGGAAGCGCGAAATTTCCATACAGACAACGATATCCTGTTTGATTTTGAAAATCTGATATACCTCGAAAGTTCGGATGCCAGTCGTGCAGTATCCAATTACAACGAGCCTTGTATCATCATTTCTTCTTCGGGCATGGTGCAGGGAGGCCGCGTTGAACAACATGTGGAGGCCAACATCGGTAACCCATACGCAACCATCCTGATGATTGGCTATGCATCTGAAGGGACGCTGGGCTGGAGGCTTTTGAACGGGCAGGATAGCATTTCGATTCGCGGAAACAAGCTGCCTGTCTTGGCTAATATTGAAAAAATTGACGTATTTAGCGGCCACGGAGACCAAAATGACTTAATCCGGTTTGTGAAAATGCAGGATCCCGAGAAATTAAAGGCTGTCTTTTTGGTTCACGGAGAAGAACAAAGCATGTCTGATTTTCAAACTAAAATTAATGAAATCGGCTACAATACGGTAGAAATACCGTCAAGAGGACGTTCCTATGAACTTTAGTCCTGGCCACAAAGAAGAAATATAACATGAGAACATACCTTGATTTTGAAAAACCAATGGCCGAGCTAGAACGTAAGCTCGAAGAGATGAAGGCGTTAGCACAACAAAATAACGTTGATGTTTCTGATGCCATTTCCCTGCTGGAAAACAATATTACTGAACTTCGTAAGGAAATTTTCGGAAAGCTTACCAGCTGGCAGCGTGTGCAGCTTTCACGCCATCCGGACCGCCCTTATACGCTGGACTATATCCAGTTGATTTGTGATGAATTTATCGAACTTCACGGTGACCGTCAGGTACGCGACGATCCGGCTATGATTGGCGGACTTGCCAATATCGATGGGCAGACTTTCATGCTTATTGGTCAGCAGAAAGGCCGTAATACCAAACAGCGCCAGCACCGCAACTTCGGAATGCCAAATCCGGAAGGTTACCGCAAAGCTTTGCGTCTGATGAAAATGGCTGAAAAATTCAATATCCCCATCGTTACTTTGGTGGATACCCCCGGTGCATTTCCCGGAATGGAAGCCGAAGAGCGCGGACAAGGGGAAGCCATTGCGCGTAATATCAAAGAAATGTTCCTGTTAAAAGTACCGGTTATCTGTATTGTGATCGGGGAAGGTGCTTCCGGCGGAGCGATCGGTATTGCCATCGGCGACCGCGTTTTGATGCTGGAAAATACCTGGTATTCTGTAATTTCTCCTGAAAACTGCTCGACCATTTTATGGCGCAGCTGGGATTTCAAAGAACAGGCTGCCGAAGCGATGAAGATCACAGCCAAGGATATGAAAAATAATAAGCTGATTGATGGTATTGTTCCTGAGCCACTTGGCGGAGCACACCTGGATCACGCATGGATGGCTGCCGAACTGAAGAAAACCATTCTGAATAATTTTAAAGAAATTTCTTCTATTTCTCCCCAGAAAAGAATCGATCAGCGTATCGATAAATTCTGTGCAATGGGTGTGGTTGTAGAATAAACAAGCTTATAGCCGTTCATGAAAAATAGCCGTATTAAGAATATAGTTTTTGACCTCGGTGACGTCATCCTTAACATTGACGTCCCTCTTGCTTCCAGTAATTTTGGCCAACTAAGTGGTAAGGAACAGCATGAAATCCTGACACTTTTCAAAGAAAAGGAGCTCTTCCGCTTGTTTGAAACCGGATTGGTGGATGAAGACGGATTTAGGAACATGATCAGGGAACTGCTTGAATTCCCCGACTGGTCGGAAGAAATTATTGATACGGCATGGAACAGCCTGTTACTGGATATTCCCCCGGCACGCATTGAGCTGATCAAAGCATTGAGCAAAAATTACCGTTTGTTCCTGTTGAGCAACACGAGTTCAATTCATATCAAACAGGTGAATAAAATTTTGCATGCAGCATCCGGTGTTGAAAAGCTGGATGATTTATTTGAAAAAGTTTACCTCTCCTATGAAATGGGGCTGATGAAACCGAACCCTGAAATTTACCTTCAGGTGCTGCGCGAATCGGGTCTGGTAGCAGAGGAAACGCTTTTCCTTGACGACAATGCAGACAATATAACAGCAGCTTCCAAATTAGGCATCGACACAATTCTCGTACAAAAGCCTGTCACAATACTGGACTATCTTAAAGATTATGTCGCCTAATACCCGTACCCACCTGATTCAGGGATTGCTTTTTCTTGCCACCATTATCACCACCACCATGGCGGGTGCAGAATGGATGTTTGGCAATATTTTTTCCTTCGTAAGCTCGGCTGTTCATTTTTTAGCCGAAAAAATGTCAGGAAAAAATATACCACTGACAGGCACACCCATGGGCTGGACCCAGTTTTTCGCCGGTTTTCAGTTCTCAATCCCGTTTTTGGCTATTCTGACGATCCACGAGTTCGGACATTATTTTACAGCCAAATCGCATCAGGTTAAGGTTACGCTCCCCTATTACATTCCGTTGTGGTTTGGGATTTCTCAAAGTATCGGTACGATGGGTGCTTTTATTCGGATTACATCGGTGGTTCGTTCCAGGTTGAAGTTCTTTGATATTGGTATTGCAGGGCCTCTGGCCGGGTTTATTGCTGCGCTGGTGGTTTTGTATTATGGCTTTACACACCTGCCGCCTCCCGAATATATTTTTACCATCCACCCGGAATATGCACGTTACGGATTAAGTTATCCGCAGTTTGCCTATGAAAATGCCGAAGGAAACTTAGCCCTGGGCGACAACATCCTGTTTTGGTTCTTTAAAACCTTTATTGCCGACCCTGCACGTTTGCCCCATACCTATGAGATCATTCACTATCCCTATATTTTCGCCGGATATCTGGCGCTGTTTTTTACCTCATTAAACCTGATTCCGATCGGACAACTTGACGGTGGCCATATCCTTTACGGAATGATCGGCAAAAAGAAATTCGACGTTGTAGCGCCTGCGCTTTTTATCGCCTTTATCTTTTACGCGGGTTTGGGCATGTTCAGGGCTGAGGATTTCGCGATCAGCAGTGATGCAGTATTTTACGAGCATTTGCTTTCCCTGTTCATCTACATTTATTTCCTTTATATCTGTCTGAGAAAAATCAGCGATAATCCGGCAAATGCCATTATGCTGAGTCTGATGATTGTGGTTGCACAGTTCGGCGCCACATACATCCGTCCTGACTGGGAAGGTTATTCAGGGTTTCTTCCCTTCGTTTTTATTCTGGGACGCTTTTTAGGAATCCGTCACCCCGAAACCGAAGATAATAAACCCATCGGAACGGCCCGGATGGTCCTCGGTATATTTGCACTGATCATCTTCATTATTTCGTTTAGTCCGAAACCATTCATTGTTCTCTGAACTAACTGACCGGGCTAATTACCTTGTTATGTCAAACCGATGCTAAATTCCTTCGCGGCATTCATCTTTCGCATCGCCGGTTGGAAAATCATCGGCAGGCCGCCGCATGAAATCAAAAAGGCTGTCTGGGTCGGGGCGCCCCATCATTCCAACTGGGATTTCATGCTGTGTTTGGGCGCTCGGGGAGCAATAAAAATCAACATCGGTTTTCTTGCTAAAAGTCAGCTTTTCAAATGGTATTCCGGCTGGCTGTTCCGTGCCCTGGGGTGCTATCCCGTTTACCGGAATAAATCCACCAATATGGTTGATGCGGTTGTAAATCTCTTTAATGAAAATCAAAGCCTGCATATTGCCATAACCCCGGAAGGGACAAGAAAAGATGTTGAAAGACTCAAAACAGGCTTTTACCACATCGCTCTTAAAGCACGGGTCCCGCTGATTTTAATAGGGTTCGACTATCCCCGAAAAGCTCTGGTGATCAGTGAACCGATATTTCTGACAGGTAATCTGGAAACCGATCTGAAAAAAGTATACGATTTTTACAGTAACATTCAGGGGAAACATAAAACCTGGCTTCGGGAGTACGCACGGACGGGCCTGATCATAACACATCAAAAAGACTGACCGAAGTGCAAAAGGCATAATTTATTAATTGTCAGTCCATCAATTAATATTACATTGCACAGGATTCAATGTCTAAGCGTATGCAATCTCGCCGGGAATTTCTTCAATCCTGTCTGGCTACTCCTTTCCTTTTGAATAATCTACATTATTCAGATGAAAAAATCATCACCGTTCTTGGCGAAGTAACCGCCGCACAACTAGGTCCCACGCTGATTCACGAACATATACTGGTAGATTTTATCGGTGCCGACAAAATCAGTTCAAATCGTTGGGAACATAGTCAGGTTATCAGTAAAGTGCTGCCTTATCTTGCCGAGATCAAAACAAGAGGCATAAAAACGGTTGTCGAATGTACGCCTGCATTTATTGGCCGTGACGTATTGTTGCTGGAAAAAATTTCCACACAAAGTGGTATCAATATTCTTACCAATACCGGATATTACGGTGCATCAGATAATAAATACCTCCCGTCATGGGCGTTCACCGAAACGGCCGGTCAGCTGGCAAAACGCTGGATATCTGAATTTGTCAATGGCATTGAAGGGTCGAAAATCAGACCAGGATTTATCAAGATCGGGGTCAATCCCGGTGCTTTATCACCCATACATCAAAAACTGGTTAAAGCCGCGGCGTTAACCCATCTCGAAACCGGCCTTACCATTTGCTCCCACACCGGACCATCCATCCCTGCTTTTGAACAAATTGAGCTATTGAAAAAGGAAGGTGTCCATCCCAGTGTTTTTGTTTGGGTGCATGCCAACAGCGGCGACAGCAATGATTTTATAAAAGCAGCAAAAATGGGAGCCTGGATAAGTCTGGATGGGATCAGTGAGGATAGTCTGACAAAAAATGCGGCAACCATTCATTTACTCAAAACTGAAAATCTTCTGGATAAAGTGCTCATCTCCCATGATGCCGGCTGGTATAAACCAGGCGAAGAAAACGGAGGAGAATTCAGAGGTTTTACGACGATTTCAGATCAACTGATTCCGTTATTAAAAACAAAGGGATTTACAAAAGCCGATCTGGATCAACTGATGATCAAAAACCCTGTTCAGATGCTTTCGATCAGGGTTCGTAAAACGTAGCCAACCCCAGTAACTCGTATTTCAACTCACTCTGACAACGCATGACATCATTCTCTACCCTACATCCAACCCAAAAGAAAATTGCCTTGCTTACCCTTACAGGCTTTGCATTTCTTTATTTTATCTGCTCCGCTGGTATTAACGGCTCCAACGATGGCAGTCATTTTGCGCTTGCAAAAGCGGTTTACCAAAATCATACAACCGAGATCAAACCTTTTTTCAACTATGTAAAATGCTGCGATTTTGCTGAAAAAGATGGGAAAATATACTCCGACCGACTCCCTGGAACCGCGCTGCTCATGCTACCCTTTCTGGCCTACGCAGATTTTGTGGGATGGATTGGCTTGCCTCACCTCGGACAATTTTATGAATCCGATGTTGTTGCAATCTCCTTACTTCCCAACCTTTGCGCTTTAATAAGTCTGATCATCCTATTTCTGTTATACCGGCAATCCGGTTTCAACTTTGCATTTGCACTTGTCAGCACGATCATTTACGGTCTGGCGACCTTGCACTGGCTTGAAGCTACCCACGCATTTTCGCACATGTCTTCTGCGATGTTGATTTTACTGGCTGTCTACTACGCGGCGAACGTGAAGGATATACGAAAAAATCAGCACGTTGTTTTTCTGATTACCGCTATCATCAGTTTCTCCACCCTGATTGAGCTTCAAAATATCCTGTTTCTTGCCCCCTTTTATATTTATCTGTTTATTAACTCCACCAACCGTGATTACAAAACCTGGATTACCGTTCTTGCAAAATCTACGGTTATAGCCGCATTTTTCGTTGGCTGTCTTTTGGCATACAACTACATCACTTTTGGCGAATTGATTTTAAAAAGTAATACCTACAATCCGAATTTTCCGGAAGAAAAGACCTTATCAACCTCGCTTGGCGGCAATTTCACCCTGGGACTGGACAAATTACTGACCAGTTTTTCCAACATTGAAGTTTACTACAAGTGGTATAAAGGTCGCAACAACGACACGCCGGGCATTTTTGTAAGTTCGCCGGTCATGCTTATTGCTGTATACGGATACTTTCTGTTTATCAAAAAAGCGCGCAGCAAGGCACTGCTTTTCATCTCCATGATTGTCATTTCAATACTGATCGCAGCATTTCACAAAACCACCCTGACCAGGCATATTTTTACCATCACACCGTTTTTCTTTTTCCCTTTTATTTACGTACTGCAAGCGGTGTGGCAGTCAAAAAAATACCGGTTTGTCGGGCTTTCGATTATTACTCCAATCGTTTTGCTGAGTGTTATGAGGGTATTCTATATCAATGTCACGTATTGGGAACACGGTGTGAAGGGTTTTCCAAGATATCTGACTGAGCTACCTTTTTTCTTTGCGTTTTATATTCCGCTGGTAATTTTTATTGTTCTATTGAAGAAGTCAACCAAGTTGCATTGGTTTTCAAACATTCACGCTATTTTCCCAATCAGGAAAGTCGTCCATCCGGCAGCATCCGATAACAGCGAGAACGAAAATCCGTGATTTAACAGAATCTCCCTCGTCAGGGTCAATCCAATGCCCTGGCCATCTTTTTTTGTACTAAAAAACGGATTAAATAACTGCGCAGCCGTTTCTTCGGAAATAGGCTCGCCGTTGTTTCTGATCGCGATATGATTTTCAAATACTTCCAGCTCGATCCTATCTCCCGGCTGACAGGCATCGATTGCATTTTTAATCACATTGACAAAAACCTGCTCCATTTGCCCGGAATCAATACGTGCCCAAAGCTGCTGACTTTCGCTGACTTTAATATCCAGACTTAATCCTTTCTGTTCCGCGAGCGCCCGCATAAAAATTCCGACGCTTTTCACCAGTGCAGCGACATCCGTATTTTCCGTTTGGGGTGAAGGCAAACGCACGACATCAGCAAAATTCCTCATAAAAACAGCCAGTTTCTGATTCCGTTCCGAGGCAATTTGAAGCGCTTCCCGCAGATCCAGAAAAGAATCTTCGGAAAGATAATTCCGCGTCGTTTGCAGAATCGAATCCGTTGCGCCAAGCGTATTATTTACCTCATGGGCCATCATCCGGATCACTTTCCCGTATGCCTTTTTCTCCGATTCGAGGATATCTTCGGTTAATTCTTCAATCATTAAAAATGAGCGCCGGAAGCCCTGATCCATAAAATGGGAGCGCTGGACCTTGTAAGTTTCGACAGCATTTATCTTTACTGTTTTCGAATCTCCGTCCTGTAAATCTTCCAGCTGATTGAGTAAGGACAGATCGAGTTCGTTCAGCCTTTTACCAATAAAAAACGTTGGCTCCCGTTGGAATTGTTTTCTTGCCTTTTCATTGATCTGAGAAATTTTTTCATCGAAATCCAGGATCAGAATGGCAATGGGCGATGCCTCTATTAACTTTTCCAAAAAGAAATGCTGCTCATTGAGTTTGATACGCTCTTCCCGCAACTGATCGATCATCAGGTTATAGACTTCGATCAAAATATCTACTTCTCTTTTTCCAGTCGGGACAAATTTTATGGTAAAATCCTTATCCTTGATAGCCTCAATGCCAGAGCGGACAAAATCCATAGGCCTGGAAAAATCCCGGTAGATTTGTACAGAGATTACGATTGAAATAACAATTAAAACTTCGGAAGCTATAAAATACGCCTTGTTTTCACTTAGCCACTTGAAGGCAAGAAACACCAACATGCCGTGGAGTGTGCCTATGAAAATGATATATTTATAACGAAGCGGTAATTTCATGAATGATGATACAAATTAATTTTCAGATTCGTAAGAAATATCATATTTCTCCAATCTGCGGTATAGTGCAAAGCGCGTAATTCCCAAAGATCTGGCCACCCGGGAAATCTTTTGTTGATGAAATTCCATCGCCCGGATGATCATTTGATACTCCATTTCTTCAAGTGTTAGAGTACCCACTTCCGGTAAAACGCTCTTACCCGATGGCTGCGGATCCGGATTAAGATTTCTTTTGAAATCATCAATATCCAGAATATCCTGTGCAGACAACAACACTGTCCGCTCGACAATATTTTTCAACTGACGAATATTTCCCTGCAAGGTTAATGTTTTCAGCCATTTCAGGGCCGAAATCCCCAATTGCAAATCAGGACGCTGGTAAATTACTTTCAGGTTATTGACAAAAAACGCAGCCAGGATGGGGATATCCCCGGGACGTTCACGAAGTGCCGGGAGTTTTACAGTGATCAGATTGACCCGGTAAAACAGATCTTCCCGAAAAGTACCCTGTGTTACCATTTCTTCCAGATTACGATTGGTGGCACAGATCACCCGGACGTCAACTTTCCGGCTTTTGCTGCTTCCGAGCGGTTCAAAAGTACGCTCCTGCAACACCCGTAATAACTTCACCTGGCTCGCAAGATCCAACTCACCGATTTCATCCAGGAAAATCGTGCCGCCATGCGCCATTTCGAAACGCCCGATGCGGTCCGCCTTCGCGTCCGTAAAAGCACCTCTGACGTGACCAAATAGTTCACTTTCAAACAATGTCGATGAAATGCCTCCCAGGTTAACCTTAACAAAAGGTTTTGATTTTCGCTTGCTGTTAAGATGAATAGCCTCCGCGATCAGTTCCTTTCCGGTACCGCTTTCGCCGGTTATCAGCACGGGTGCATCGGTTACTGAAACTCTACCTATCGTTTCAAGGATTTCCAAAAGCCTGGGATCCTCTCCGACAATATTTTCGAAATGATAGGTCTGTTCCAGTTTCCGGCGGTTGGCCGACTGCGGTGTTTGCTGTGCAAGATTCAGGATCGTTTTAACGGATTGCAGCAAATAATCATTTTGCCAGGGTTTCGTGATAAAATCCCTGGCACCTTCCTTCATCCCCTTAACCGCCAGGTCAATCGTTCCCCAGCCAGTAATCAGTATCACCGGAATGGCTGCATTAAGCTTCCCGATGCGCTGCAACAAATTCATCCCCTCTTCACCGGACGTTTCGATAGAAAAATTCAGGTCCAGCAGAATTAATTCCGGGGTTTCCTTATTCAGAATATCAATGGTATCCTCAGGAGAAGCCGCACCCCTGACACTAAATCCCTCTTTTTTAAGGAGGAGCGCCAGGGAAGTACGGATGGCTAAGTCGTCGTCAACAATGAGGATCATAAGGTTTACAATTGTTTTTACCCGAAACTACTAATATTTTGAAAAGACATTACATTTTTGACTAATCCTTGCCCCATTGGGGCATCCTGTTTATAGAAATATGATTTGCCTCATCTAACTCCCTGCTCAGGAGGAGTTCTCTATTTAATTTTCAATCAGAAAACATGTCTCGCCGGAAATCAAGAGGCTCCTACAGAGCCAGATACTCTTATCAATCCTAAATTTCTATAAACAGGTAGCTCTTAAAAGAGCTGGTCCTCAATTTAAAAAGTCATTATATTCTCTCCCCTTGCCCCATTGGGGCATCCTGTTTATAGAAAAAAGTTTCTCTGCATCTCAGCGCACTCCATAGGAGTGTCCTGCTAAATTGTCGAGGATAAAAAATATCCTGCTGTCAATCAGGAGGCTCCTACAGAGCCAGATATTGTGATCAATCCTAAATTTCTATAAACAGGTAGCTCTTAAAAGAGCTGGTCCTCAATCTACTCCTCATGCAAAGCAACCGCCGGATGAATGCGGGAAGCTTGCCGACTTGGATACCAGGCACACAAAGTTACGATAAGGAAAATGATCAGAATGGCTGCCAACACGGCTATGGCGTAAGTATTTACCGGAACGTCAAATACACCCAACAATGGAAACTGCATCGCAAACAACAGTCCCAGTACAATACTAAATATGGCCAGAACCCAGACCTCTCCTAAAAATTGCGTGGTGACATCCGCCTCGGTAGCGCCCATTGCACGTCGTAATCCTATTTCACCGCGTCGTTTGGCGATATTCAAATTGAGAATGCCGAAAAGCCCCAGCGCTACATTCGTTAGCAAAAACCCGCTGACAATAAGAAATATCATGACAGGTACCAAAGTTATTTTATGACGATTATTTCTTGAATCTTTTAGATAACTTACTTCAATCCCCCACCCCGGCAACATTGTGGCCATGTCTTTAACCAACCTGGCTTCAAAATTCGCGTCAGTCCCTGGTTTTGTTTTTATCATCATGTTCGAATTCCAGTTGTCATCTTTTCCAATCATGCGAAACATGCCCGGTTCATCCGCTGAAAATTCGCCGTGTGACTTAAACTTGTCAATTATACCAACAACCTTATAGGATAACTTATCGTCTACCTTAATAACTTTTCCAAGCGGATTATCGCCGGTAAATAATCCTTCCTTCATTTTTTTATTAATAATTATAGAAACATATTTCGACACTTTGTCTGATTCATCAAACCACCGGCCACTTTCAACCGATAAATCAAGTGTTGCACGCATTGCTTCATCCGTATAATATTGATCAGCGAGCACGTTTATCTTATTATAGTCAACCGAATTATTCATCTGACTGGCTGAAAATGGTGCATTACTGCTCATGCGAGAAGCAGATGCAACCTCCGAATAGGACCGGACACGCTGTAAAGCTCTTTTCAGTTTATCACCCACATCAATCGTGTCCTGATTGTTTTTCAGGTCCAGGTTCCAGACCTGCTCATATTGAAATCCTATGGGCTCCAGGTAATTGGTGAAATTGTAGACGATCATTGAAAGTACACCAAACAACACCATAAAAGACGCCCAGATCTCAATGATCAGCAAAGCATGTGTACCTCTTTTATTCCATATTAATTTAATCAAATGACGTATCATAGCAATAATTTTAAATAACAGAATAACGATTGAATCCTAGCCTTTCAAGGCATCCACAATTTTTAATCTTGACATCCGGAAGGCAGGTAAAACACCCGACAGAAATCCAAACATCAGGCACACGCCTACACTGATCAAAAACACGGCAAAGTTGATCGTAAGATCCGCGTACGGTATCCAGCCACTGGAGTTGATAAGATAAATAATCAGATAAGATAACCCCAATGCCAGCACGCCGCCGATACAGGTGATAAAAATATTCTCAATAATGAACTGCCATAACAATGCTTTTGACGGCGCTCCAAACGCTTTACGAACACCAATTTCCGAAGCCCTTTCCAGAATCCGGCTCACATTTACATTCACCAGATTGATAGCAGGCAAACCGATGAACATCAGAATCACCAATGCGGTCATGCTATAAAGCATAAGTTTATCCTGATCCCTTCTTGCGAACGTGTTCAGGAAATGGTCAAAATACTCTTCCGCTTTTATGATCAAAATATTAAATTTTCGCTCTCCCCGAATCTCCGACATCGGAATGGATTTAATACCGCTATCAAACTCTGATTGAATGGCAGGAATATCCGTTTGGTCCTTAGCCAGGGCAATAGCGATGTAGCTACCTTGCATGCCTTTATTCTCATAATTACTTTTCGGTGCGGTATAGGGAAAATAAACGTCACTATAAGTGTATAACCTCGTAGCCGGACTCCCCTTTACAATGCCAATTACTTTGTAATCGATCCCCTCAATTTCAATATTTTGACCAATAACCGTCTGCCCTTTCTTCTCAAAATACTGGTTCCGGAGATCATCCGTGATTACCACCACATGCTCGCCGCTCTTTGTATGTTGCTCGTTGTAAGGTTTTCCCTCCAAAAATTCAAAGCCCATGACATGCCAAAACGCTGCATCTGTATATTTTGTATTCAGCTTTATTTTTTTCCCATTGATATACGTATTGGAAAAACTGAAATTCGAAATAATCGTTACATTTTCGGGCGTTTTAAGTGATTTTGCATACCTGGATAAAAATCGAAAACTGGCAGGTCCGGTGGACATAGAAGTTTCGGCTGAATCCGTCAGCATCATGGTAGCGATGTAAAGCGACCTGTCCCTATTATTTTCAGGATAATGCGCTCCAAAAAGATGATCTAAAAAAGACGTCAGAACCATCAGCACTGTCAGTGTCAGACTTATCCCGAACAATGTGATAAAGGTATAGAAAGGATGCCGCAGCAAAACCTTCCAGGCGATTTTTATGTAGTTTGAAAGCATGGCAACGGGAATATTTTAGATAAAACTGACTGATGAGATGGTAGAATAAGTGAATGATAGATTGAGAGAATGGTCGAATATTTTCTACACGCAAGCACATTCTATCATTCACCCATTCAAAATTTATAAAACCTGTGTCCCGTCAAATAACCTGATCAGTCTGTGTGTTCTTTTTGCCATGGCATCGTCGTGGGTTACCATGACAATCGTGGCACCGTTTTCGTTTAGGGATTGTAAAATGTTAATAATCTCATTTCCCATGGCGCTGTCCAGGTTTCCGGTGGGTTCGTCGGCTAGGATAATCTCGGGTTTCCCGACAATAGCTCTGGCGATTGCCACGCGCTGTTTTTGCCCGCCTGATAGTTGCTTCGGAAAATGTTTCATACGGTTAGCCAATCCAACTTTTTCGAGTGCTTCTTCCGCAAGTTCTCTGCGCTGTTTTGCATTGTTGGACCGGTAAAGCAATGGAATTTCTACATTATCAATCACCGAAAGATCATTGATCAAATGAAAGCTCTGGAAGATAAATCCCAGCATTTTGTTTCGCAAAGGAGCGATTTCCTTATCGTTAAACCGCTCGACTTTCCGTCCGTCAATTTCAATAATGCCCTTCGAAGGCGCATCAAGCAGACCAATGATATTCAACAAGGTACTTTTCCCGCACCCCGACGGTCCCATGATGGATACAAATTCACCCTTTTTTACATCCAGATTGATGTTGTTAAGCGCAAGCGTTTCTATCGAACTCGTCCGATAGACTTTTTCAACATTTTGAAGTTTGATCATGGCCAATTTTTTATTGTTTAAAATTTATGTAGGCGGGACGGCTCCCCTTACCCCTATGCCTCAATTTTCTGATTTCTTTCAAAGTCATACAAGGTTAACAAACGCAGGGTGTAATAGGACTGCCAGTAGTCCCGCAATGCCAGGATATAATCCCTTTTCGCGCGGTCCTTTTCCTGCATGGCAATCCCAAGATCGGTCACACTTAAATTACTCAGTATAAAACGATCCTGTGCGATCTGATATCGGTTTGCGGCAATTTGATCCGCCAGTTTCGTCAGTTTCACCTGTTTTTGTAACATTTGCAAAAGCGTTACCTGCGTAAAAATTTCCTGTTCAAAGGTAAGTTTATCCTGCTCCACCGACTGCTGCGCAAATTCCTGATTTGCCTTAGCAACTTCTGTTCTGGCCTTGTTACGTCCCCAGGTCATAATGGGCAGCGTAAATTGCAGTTCAACAAATTCCCGATCCTGCGGTTTCACATAAATATCACCCGGCCGCGGTCCCTGATTGGATAATCCGAAAGTAGCGCTGACCGATGCATTCAGGCCATTTTCCTTTTTTGCCTGCACAACGTCCCGGGTGGCTTCCAGTAATCTGCGCGCAAAGGTAATCGCATCGGCGCGGTTGGCGAACGCTTCGTCCAAAGCCCTTTGCGGATCAATGGTAAATTCATCCAATTCCTGCGGCACTTCCAGTTCCAGTGCGCGCTCATCCCGTGAACTCAGGAACATTTTCAGTTTCAAAGAAGCCACTGCTGCCGATTGGTTTGCGGACGCAAGATCTTTCTGCGCCGTCAACAATCCCATTTGAAGCTGCAAGAGATCATTCTGAGATATCTTGCCAAGTTCCAGTTTATGCCCGGCGATCTTGTAAAGCGTATCGCTATTACTCCTGTTTTTATCGGCGATCTGTAAATTTACCTGTGCTACGAGCAGATCAAAATACAAACCGGTGGCCGCCAGCGCAACCTGTTCCAGGTCTCCGATGTATTTCTGATTACCTTCCTGAAACTTCAACGGCTCAATTTTCCGGTCCCACTTCATTTTATTAAAACGGAACAAAGGCTGATCGATTCCAAATTCGAAAGGAATACCATTGTAGCTGGTTTTATTCCCCGCAAAATCGTCAAACCGCTGCATTTGCTGTTGCATATAAATGGTACCGCCCGTGAGCGCGACGCTTTGATTCAATAAAAGGTTAACGGTGGAGTTATTATTTGAAACCGATTTAAACGAAACCGTTCCGTCGGGCTGCACCACCTGAATATACGAATTGGTGAAACCCGGCACCGTGCCATTCAAACTGAGCTGCGGTTTGAAATCCGCCAGAAAGGATCGGTACTTCCAGTAATTCGTTTTCTTTAATGTAACGGCCTGTTTGGAGGCAACGGATTGTTCCCTGGCCTGCTGCACGACCTCAGTCAATGATAACCGCAGCGCCTGTGCACCGGAAAAATGTGTCTGCAAAACAAACAGGAAAAAGTATAAATATCTCATTTTCATGCCCCTTATTGAATTGAGATTTCTTCCAGATTTTCAAACTGACTCATGTCGGTCAGGATCACATTTTCGCCCTTTTGCAGTCCGCCTTTAATCTCAACATAATCGAAATTAGATAACCCAACCTCTATTTCACGCCGTTCGGCCACACCATTTTTAAGGATGTAAACAAATTGTTTTCGCTTCCCATTAAATGCAGGACCATTTGCGACACGAAGCGTTTGCGCACTGCGACTGGTGATGATAAAAACTTCCACCTTCATATTCGGCCTGAGCGATTCGTTTTTCGCGTTATCGAGTTGTACGACAAATTCGATAATTCCGTTTTTGATAGAAGGCTTTACCTGTGAAATGATTCCGCGCAATACCGTTTCATTCATTTTAACAATAACCGATAAACCGGTTTTGACCTGATCTGCGTATACGTCTGAGCAGGAACCATCAATTCTGAAACTACCCAGATCCGCAACTTTTGCCAGCATTTCCCCCTCATTTACAGCGGACCCGATATTTTCATTGACCCATGTCAACACACCTTTGCGATCGGCAACAATGTCCGCCATTTTTAGCTTATGCAATAGTTCTTTCAAATTATTACCTTCAATCTGTTCACCAAGCTGTGTTTCTTTCAAACTTGCACCCATCGACTCCCGGTTATACGACAAATCGTTTTCCAACTGTTTCTTTTCCAGTTCAGCAATCCTGAGCGCATTTTCAGCGCGGGTTATGTCTTCGCCGGTACCGCCGCCTACTTTTTGCAAACGTTTCGCATCTTCAAAATCCGCACGAAGTTTGTTGATGTTCAAGGATTTGATCTTGTCGTTGATCTCCGCATCAAAAAGATTTTTATTCAGCTTCATCCGCAGCTGTTCGATGCTGTTGCGCTTTAATTCCAGCTGGTCCTTAAACTTCTCGGATTCAATTTCGGTTAGCGATTTATCAAGATCCACAATGGCTTGTCCAGGCATAACCGGTGTTCCGGGCGTAATCAAAATTCGACGGATGCTCGCACGAATAGGACTCGTGATAATCTGTTCGTAAGCGGGAATAATTTCTCCGGAAGCCGTCAGCGTATTTTCAACATCACCAATTTCCACTATGCTGCTGCGAATGCGCGAAGCCTCCACGGTACCTTTTAATGATTTGCGCAAAAAATAAATCCCGGCAAGCAAAACGACAATACTGGCAATTGCGATCAACCACCGGCGGTTTTTCTGCTTTTTTAGATAATCCGGTTCAACTTCCCGATCCATTTTGTAAAGTTTAAGATATAGACTATTTCCTTTTCATGGCTAACTATATCTTTTACTTACAGAACTATGCCAAAAGTTAAATAATTAATTATGAGCTATTTAATTTAAAAACAAAAAGAAAAAACCGTGCGATAATGCACGGTTTGTGTGTTATTGAACGTCAATGCTAATCCGCAGATCAGGTTTTCATTTTTTTCTTTTTCGCAGCCGGAAAAAGAATGTTGTTTAAAATCAGGCGATAACCTGCCGAGTTCGGATGCAGATTCAGATCCGTGGGTTCCTCTCCCACCCGGTGCTGATAATCCTCGGGATCGTGTCCGCCATAAAAAGTAAAAAATCCTTTTCCATGCGTGCTGTGAATATATCTGGCTTCCTGAGCCGTTTTATTTTCAGCGAGAATCACCACCTCAGGTTTTACAAAACGATTTTTAAACGCAGTGGTTTGGCCTAAAAATCCTTTGATAATGGTTTGGTGATTTTGTGTCAGCATGCTTGGTACCGGATCCCATTTGGCAGAAAACTGGAAGAGCGAAAAGAAATCGTTTGATTCATTCAATCCCCGTTCATCCGGCTGGTTATCAATATCCGAAAACTCCACCTCGTAAGGATAAGGTATCGTTTTAAAATTCTGAAAAGCGAAAGTATTCCCAAAATTGAGTTTGCTGTTAGCGGTCGGATCCGCCGGGGAGCCATCGTACATGGTTTCAACAATATCGATACCTTCCGCAGCCAAAGCGATGTCAAACGTGTCCGTCGCGTTACACATCGCAAACATATACCCTCCGCCCGACACAAATTCAGAAATTTTCTTGGCAACAGCCAGCTTCATCTGTGGGACATTGGCAAACTGAAATTTGTCGGCAACACCTTCCGCCTCCCTTTTTTGTTCACGGTACCAGGGGTAGTCCTTATACTGAAAGAATTTCCCGAACTGGCCTGTGAAGTCCTCGTGGTGCAAATGTAGCCAGTCATATTCGGGCAGTTTTCCGCCTAAAACCTCATCATCGTAAACCACATCGTAGGGAATTTCTGCGTAAGTCAACACCAGCGTTACCGCATCATCCCAGGGTAATTTTGATTTGGGGGAATAAACGGCCACTCTTGGTGCCTTTTGCAACTTCACGGCATCCATATTCACATCCGGCGCACTGATCTGGTTTAAGATCTGCCCGGCCTGCCCTTCTGATATGACCTCAAAACTCACCCCGCGCACAGTCATTTCAGAAGCGAACTGCTGATTATAGGCAACCATAAAACTTCCGCCACGATAGTTCAGCAGCCAGTCCATTTCCATTTCGTAGCTTTTCAAGATCCAGTAGGCTATACCGTACGCTTTCAAATGGTTTTTCTGGGATTCGTCCATCGGAATCAACAGTCTGTTGCCAAGACATTGGCCAGAAATGGCTAAAAAAATGATAAACGGAGCAAAGAGCCGTACCATTGGTTTGATTCTTTCACGCATCATGTGCAGCTTTACGAATTAATAAAAACAGGTGGTCTTTAACCAAAAAAGGTGGTTGCGAAGTCATCCTGATAACAGATTAGAATCCCTAGTTATTTGCGTTATGGCCATTTGCACGGTCATAATTTCTCTGATTCATAACGAAAGATACGCTTATCACCGCGCATTTTTTATCCGAATTAATGTAATTTTATTAAATATGGCACGTAACGCACAATTTATACAATGAATATTAAGGAAAATGTAGACGAGGGCTTACGTTCCATTCAGTCGAATCTGCTTCGTACGGTACTGACTGCGCTCATTATCGCAATCGGTATTACCTCACTGGTGGGAATTCTAACAGCTATTGAGGGCATCCAGAATTCCGTAAACAGCAGTTTTGCAGACCTTGGAGCCAACACATTTACGGTTAAAAATCATGAGGAAAACAATTTCCGAAATGGCGGGCGTCGCGGGAAACGCTATCCGGTGATTAATTACCGCGAAGCATCCGAGTTTTCACAGCGTTTCAGAGATGAATATGAAGGAACGGTATCGCTATCGGCCATGATTGGCGGGGCGGTTCAGGCCAATCACCTTTCAAAAAAAACCAACCCCAACAGCAGCGTGATCGGTGCCGACGAACAATACCTCGGGATTAACGGATATAAAATAGATTTTGGCAGGAACCTTAACAAAAACGACCTCGAAAACTCGTTGAATGTGGCCATTCTGGGACAGGAAATCGCGCGAAACCTGTTTGATCAGATTGATCCGGTCAACAAGGAAATTACGTTTATGGGGTCAAAATACAAGGTTGTTGGTGTGCTGGAAAAGAAAGGATCTCTGGGAGGCGGTACGGACTCGGACCGTATTATCATCATTCCGCTGGACAACGGACGCGGACTGGCTGCCAACAGGACTTTAACTTACAACATTACGGCCTCTGCCGCCAACATCACCGACGGTGAATTTATTATTGAAGAAGCTCGCGGCCTGATGCGCCGTATCCGCAACGACAAACTTGGAAATGAAGATTCCTTTGTACTGGAACGCGCCGACGCCATGGCCAAGGATTTCGAGAATATTTCCGGTTATTTAAGAATTGGCGGATTTGGGATTGGCATTATTACACTGCTGGGCGCATCCATTGCCCTGATGAATATCATGCTGGTTTCCGTTACCGAACGTACCAGAGAGATTGGCATAAGAAAATCACTGGGTGCAACGCCGAAAGTGATCCGTTTTCAATTTTTGATTGAAGCGATCGTCGTGTGTATCATTGGCGGAATTGCCGGCCTTTTTCTTGGCATCATCATTGGTAATATCATTTCCAACTCCATCAGCGAAGGCAGCTCTTTTGTCGTGCCGTGGTTGTGGATGGCGTTAGGAATCATTGTTTGTATTGTTGTAGGTGTTCTTTCCGGAATTTATCCGGCCATAAAGGCTTCGAGACTCGATCCTATCGAAGCGTTACGCTATGAATAACCTTATGACAGTCAGCACAGTTATAAATACCACAAAAAATTATGTAAAATATTTAGTGTAAAAGTTTGGGTAATCCGATTTTCTCCCTACTTTTGCACTCCCAACACAACACAATGCCCGGATGGCGGAATTGGTAGACGCGTTGGTCTCAAACACCAATGAGGTTACACTCGTGCCGGTTCGACTCCGGCTCCGGGTACAAAACGGAACTTAGATGACATTTCATTAAAAGTTCCGTTTTTTTTGTTTCTACCAGCTTAAATCTATTATCTTCTGTACCTGATAACAAAGTCATAATTATTATCGAAGACCAGGGAAGATCTGTCATAGGAAACACCTATACTAAGTCCTTTATACACATCGACGTCCAAAGTTATCACACTCTTTAATTCGGATCAAGCTGAAAAGTTGGGGGGAATGAAATAAATTATTTGCTTTGTAGCCCGAACCAATCCCGTTTGTGTTGAACGAATCTTATCAAGCCTTAGTCCGTATCCTTTTGCCAGAAGGC
>NZ_JAVFVU010000048.1 GCF_030929615.1 Dyadobacter sp. LHD-138
ACATAATTCAATCTGATAACGCTCTGAGCTTTTGATAGAAGCATAAAAAAGATAAAACATCACGAAAGCCTATACAAAACAAAGAGGGCGCCTCAATTCGAATTTGAGACGCCCTCTTTTTTTGCAGAATAAAAAATATTTGTACTTTTGAAACATCAGATGATATGATGAATAAAGATACAATTATAAAACGGTTAAGTCTGGCAGATGAAGTTGCCGGCAGATTGCAGGAGAAAATTGCTCTTGGTGAATATGCTATCGGTGAAAAGCTGCCAACGGAACCGGAGTTAATGGCGGTTTTTGGGGTAGGGCGTTCAACGATACGGGAGGCAGTCAGGAACTTGTCCAATGCCGGGCTGGTGCGCGTTCAGCAGGGCTTGGGGACATTTGTAGAGCGGCAACAGGTAACAGCTGAGTCTTTGTCGGAAAGATTTCTGAGGGCCAAAGGATTGGAATTAAATGAGATCCGGCAGCTCTTTGAATTGAAAGTGGCCGAGAAAGCAGCACTTAACAGGACGGAAGCGGATATTATTCAGATGAGAAAACATCTTGAAGAACGTCGTAAAATGGGTTTTGCAAATATCCCGGAAGCTTGTATACAGGCAGATATTAATTTTCACCTCAGTATTGCCACGGCTTCACAAAGTGAAATACTGCTGGATATGTATAAAACGGTAGCACACCATTTAAAGCAATACTTTTTAGAATTATTCATAGATACCGAAAGTTTTATCCAGACGCAGGAGCTGCATGAGTTGTTGCTGCAAAGCATTGTGGATCAGGACTCGCAAAAGGCCTGGGCCTGTGCCGCAAGGATAACCGGCCAGCCTGTTTAATATCCGTTTTAGCATATAAGTTTATGAAAACCATTGAAGAAAATCACGCAGGTTCCTATCAGGCATCTGCGGTCAGTGCCGAAGAGGCTGTGTTCCCCATCTTATTAGCGTTAAGTTTTTCACATCTCCTGAATGATACGCTGCAATCCCTGATTCCGTCGATTTACCCGATGGTTAAGGATTCTTTCCACCTGACTTTTTCACAAATAGGATTAATCACATTTACGTTTCAATTGAGCGCGTCCATTTTTCAGCCGCTCGTAGGGCTTTATGCCGATAAAAAGCCGCAGCCTTATGCGCTTGCGATCGGGATGTGTTTCACCATGCTGGGGCTGATCTCCTTGTCGATGGCGCCGAGTTTTGAGATCATACTGCTTTCGGTGGCTTTAATTGGAATTGGTTCGGCCGTTTTCCATCCGGAAGCTTCACGGATTGCACGCATGGCATCTGGCGGGCGGCATGGGATGGCGCAGTCGCTTTTCCAGGTTGGAGGTAACGCAGGGAGTTCGCTGGGGCCGTTGCTTGCCGCTTTGATTATTTTGCCTTTCGGTCGGTTTCAGATCATCTGGTTCTCACTCGTCGCGTTGCTGGCCATTATCATTCTCTCAAAAGTAGGTGGATGGTACAAAAGAAATATGCATTTGACCCGCAAAAAATCGGGTAATGGTACGACAAATGAGATAGTGCAGCATCTTTCAAAGGGGAAAGTGGCATTTTCAATTGGGGTATTGTTATTGCTGATTTTTTCAAAATACATTTACATGGCAAGCCTGACGAGCTACTATACTTTTTACCTGATTCAAAAATTTGGTATTTCTGTCCAAAGCTCTCAGATCTATTTATTTATATTTTTATTCTCGGTAGCGGCCGGAACATTTGTCGGCGGACCGGTCGGTGACCGGATCGGTCGGAAATATGTTATCTGGATTTCAATTCTTGGCGTTGCTCCATTTGCTTTGTTGTTGCCGTATTGCAATCTTTTTTGGACGGGAGCACTTACGGTTATCATTGGTCTTGTGTTATCATCCGCGTTTTCGGCCATCCTGGTTTATGCACAGGAACTGATTCCTGGTAAAGTGGGCATGGTAGCAGGCTTATTCTTTGGATTTGCTTTCGGAATTGCGGGCATAGGCTCCGCGATTTTAGGGAAACTTGCCGATAGCACAAGCATTGAGTATGTATTCTGGGTTTGTTCGTTCCTGCCTTTAATTGGATTATTAACAGGTTTCTTGCCAAATCTGGAACGGAAAAAATCTAAGGTTTAAACGCAGAGGTAGTTGAGTTTTAAAAAAAGGGAGTTTCGCAGAGAGGTTTTTCATATCTCTGCGAAACTCCCCTTTTCCTTCGTTACCTCTGCGGCTGCTCGTTCTTGCCTTTAATAGGATTATTAACAGGTTTCTTGCCAAATCTGGAACGGAAAAAATCTAAGGTTTAAACGCAGAGGTAGTTGAGTTTAAAAAAAAGGGAGTTTCACAGAGAGGTTTTTCATATCTCTGCGAAACTCCTTTTTTACTCAGCTATCTCTGCGTTTAAATATCAATCCTTAAGATCAGATTTGGGTCTGGGCAGATGGAAAGAAAATAATCTCTGTCGGCGATGCTGCTCACACCCGGGAAATCTCCTTTGGATTTTCCTATATCACTAATAAGCTGGAAATGAAGGTGCGGCGGCCAGTTGCCGTTTTCAGGAGAAGATCCAATTCTAGCAATTTTTTCGCCGGCGGCAAAGGCTTTTTCCACAAATAATCCGTCGAGAGAATCCAGGGAAAGATGGCCGTATAAAGTGTAGAATGTAAAACCTTCCTGTTCGTGTTTTAAAATAATCGTAGGGCCGTAATCCCCGAATTGATTATTAAAGGCGAAACTATGGACTTCACCGGGCAACGGAGCATAAACCGGCTCACCGGCGTCTGTCCATATATCCGTTCCCAGATGAATACTTCTTACATTGTTCTGACTGGTAAAATGTTCGCGTTGCCGGTAAATAATACGGTTTTCATCGTATCCGCCAATCCCGACATATTGATTTTTAGATAACATCGTATCGAAAACATAGGCAGAAAATACATTTGTGTCCGTCAGGTCCTGGCGGAGAAGATCTTCATTGGTTGCCGAAAAATCTAATTTTCTGTAAGGTTTTTGATTTGCAATAACCTGTTCAAAATGAGGACATCCGTGAAGTATTTCTGATAATGTTTTCATGATACAAAAGGTATAAAAAAGGCAGTACCCGATAACGAGGATACTGCCTTTTGCGATTCAGGTTATTATTTTGGATCCAGCGCCAGATTGATTCTTTGCAAAACATCCTTCAAATGATACTTGCTCAGTTTATCCGTTTGCAGGGGTATCGCTTTTTGAATCGAGCCTTTCAAAATTTCCAGGTGACCGAGTGCGATAGAAGGCAAATCGGTTTTTTCCAACTCGACTACACGTGTTGAAAATCCGTAAGTGACGCCGGGCGGAATTGACTGCACATTGGCTTTTCCCGGTTTTAGCAGCCCAATCATCTTTTCAGTGTATACCTTTTGGAGATTTCTTCGGTAAACATCTATCGGCTGCGTAGTTTTGATTTCTGACCATATGCCACTTGCCAAATCCGTGAAAAGATCATCCTGCGTATAATATTTGGCTGAGATTCCGGTTTCCATCAGTCTAACAGCCCTGTCTCCGGCAAACAATGCAGTTAGCGCGTATTCCTGCAAGCTTTTGATTGCTTCAACACCACTTTCAGGCTTGATTTTACTTAATATATTCTGATCCATCAACCAGGTCGGTGTTTTAAACAGCTGGGTATTCAGGAAAGTAACAGCCTCTTTTTGCGTTGCTTTTGGAACCGTTGTAAAACCTTCTTCTTCCATGTCATAGGTCACAGGTGTATCATAAATACCACCCACATTTTTAATTACATGGCCCAAATAGCGACGATATTGCAGGACAACATTGCCGTATAACTCTTCCAGTTCCTTATAGCTTTCGCCATCTTCTTTGCTCCATGTGATTAAATTAGGAACAATTTTTTTCAGATTTCTGATACCGTATTCTGATGCTTTCATTGCGTTATCGCTCAAATCTTCTGTTTGATAACGAGGATCGTAAGGGCTGATTTCTGTACCAAAACGTAACCTTGGGTTTTTATAAGCTTCCTTTGTCCATTTATTCAGCGTGGCTTTTTCTTCTTTCAGGTCTGTATTGGGCAAATAACTATAACCCCATTGAATTGCCCATTTGTCGTAATCTCCAATTTTTGGAAAAAGATTCGTTATCCCATCTTCGGGTTGCGCTACATAATTAAAGCGCGCGTAATCCATAATAGACGATGTGTGACCATTTTGTTCAACCCAGGCTTTGTCGCGCAGTTTTTCAACCGGCGTTGCTGAACTCGCACCCATGTTATGTCTTAAACCCAGCGTGTGGCCAATTTCATGCGAAGAAACAAAACGAACGAGTTGTGACATCAATTCGTCATCAAATGTTTTCTTGCGTGCCGCAGGATCCACGGCGGCCGCCTGTACGAGGTACCAGTTTCTCAACAAACGCATCACATTGTGATACCATCCAATGTGACTTTCAATAATTTCGCCGCTTCGCGGATCGTGTACATTGGGCCCGTAAGCATTCTGGATATCGGCAGCAAAATAGCGGATTACTGAAAAGCGGGCATCTTCCAGACTCATGGTGGTGTCTTTTTCTGGCCAGTATTCGCCACGTATTGCGTTTTTCCAGCCTGCTTTTTCAAAGGCAACCTGCCAGTCATCAACGCCTGCTTTTAAGGCTTTTCTCCATTTTTCAGGCGTGGCCGGGTCGATATAATAAATGATTGGTTTTTTAGGTTCAATCAGCTCACCATTTTTCTGACGCGCTGCATCAGCTGCATTTTTTGGTTCCAGTTTCCAGCGTACGGCAAAAATTTCATTATCCGATTTCTGCGATTCTTCACCAAAAACGGCGTACTGGTTAGCGAAAAACCCAATCCTGTTATCGAAAATCCGCTTTCTCATAGGCGTTTTTGGGAGCAGGATCAAGGAGGTGTTCAGCTCCAAAGTCACCACGCCGGCGTCTGATCCGGCAGGCAGGTATGAGCCAACGGTCGGTGTCGGGGTGAGCGAAATTACCGGTGGAACAACAGCAAATGTCTTGACAGTCCGTATTTCGGTATTGATCGGGTAGGAGCTTATCTTTTCAATAAATGAGGCCTCCTTTTTAAATGCGGCCAGTTTATGGATCTGTTTTACGAAAGGACTCAATGAAAATGTCTGATTATCCGCATTGAAAAAATCAGTTACATCAATGACCGAGGCCTTGTCATTGTCATCTTTTTTAAGTGCCTTAATATCAAAAACACCGATGATCGGATCAGAATTTGAGTTTTTTACAGCCTGGAAAATCGGTTTGGTGCTATCAGGGCTGGCCACAACAATAGTTACTGAACGGAGCAGAATATTGTTGTCGAATCCTTTTTCCCAGCGGATCATTTGTCGTTTTACCTCTTCGCCGCCGAAAATTCCGCCACCTGCAGCAGTTTTTGAGTAGCGTGTTACGGCCATAATGTCTCTGTTCAGCAAGGTGTCAGGAATTTCAAAATACCATTTTTCCGCCATCTTGTGGACAGAAATCATACCTTTCTGACTGACAGTTGTGTTGTCGATGAAGTCTTTGTAAGCCTTGGGTCCTTTCTTTTTTTCGTCTTTCAGTTTGTCCTTTGCGGCGTCTGCAACCGCGTCAACGGCTTTTTCAATTTTTTTTTCGTCTTCTTTTTTGTCTTTTTTCTTTTGTGCCTGAGCAAACGGCAACGTGGTTAAGATTAGACAGAGGGGTAGGAGAAGTTCTTTTATTTTCATGAAAGTTTGAGAAAGTATAATTGATGATTCAACGACAAAAATAGGGATTTGATTGGTATGACAATGACTTATTGATTCCGGCTGGTATTTTTCCGGAATCAGATCAAAAAGAGTTTGTTGCTTGATAGTCGTCCGACGGTAGAAAAAACCGTCGGACGGCATGGCTTGTCGGGAGTTATCCGTTAATCAGTTTTGACAAGACACCTTCTTTCAGCGCGTGGCTTGAAACCTGGATACGGGAAATTTTGTGGTTTTTCAGGACATAATCAACCAGGCAGACTGCTACCACGATCATATCCACGCGAAGTTCGATCATACCGGGAATTGCCATCCGCTCGTCGTGATTGCCCGAAAGAATTAAGGCATAAACACGGTAAAATTCTTCGGGGGATATGGAAAAATCCGTTTGGGTTCTGTTCGGCCAATCGCCTGTACGGTTCTGATAATCAATATCAACCAGTGTGTCAAAGGTCCCCGAAGAGCCAACCAGTTTGGTGGGCGCATATTGATGCACTGCGTTGGCGAGCGCTATTAAATTTTCGTCAAAATAGTTATAAAGGCGTTTTTTGTCGCTGTCAGAAATCGGGTCATTTTTCATGAATTTCTCCATCAGCCGTTGCCCGCCGATCTCGAAGCTCTGTTTCCAGAAGATCTGACTTTCGTTACCGATAATAAATTCAACGCTGCCGCCGCCAATGTCCATGATCAGCGAAGGTTCTTTGCCCAAATTCACACCCGTACGAACACCGTGGTAAATATATTCCGCCTCTTTATTGCCATCAATGACAGTAACCGAGATACCCGTTTCCCGTAAAATGGCTTTACAAAAATCTTCCTGATTGTCAGCATTCCGAATCGCGCTTGTTCCGAAAGCAAAAGTATTTTCCGCGGAAACCTCAAAAATATCCAGTTGTTCACGGAAAATATGAAGCACTTTCAGCGCCCTTTCCGTGGCCTCATCTGTAATGCGTTTTTTGTTGATTCCACCCAATCCAATCTGAGTTGGCAGGCTTTTATGAAAAAGCGTCGTGATTTTTTCACTATTTTTTTCAATAATCAGCAGATGAAATGTATTTGTTCCTAAATCAATAATACCCAATCGGGAGCTCATAAGCGATGGTTAATGGGTTAATCCCTTCATTATAATGGACAAGTTGCAAAAATAACCTAATTTTTAATGACTTATTTCTTGATTTTCTGTTTAATAAGTCTTTTCTTTGCAGTCCAATTTCAGAAAACCAGTTCAAAGAACATTATATCTTATAAGCATGCTTATTATTAACATCAAAGACAACGAATCGATCGATCGCGCATTGAAGCGTTACAAAAAGAAATTTGAGAGAACCGGCACTATGCGTCAGCTTCGCTCTCGTACCGCATTCGAAAAGCCATCTGTAAAGCGTCGTTTCGAAGTTTTGCGTGCGGTATACAAAGAAAAAACGTACGGTCACCTGGAAGACTAGTTCTTTTTGAATTGTTTTTCTGTTGAAAGTAGGATGGGATAATTGTATCCTGACCAACGTCATATAAAAAAGGGTTGTCTTGTATTAGACAGCCCTTTTTTGTACGTTAGGGGCATGATAGAGCCCTTTTTGGAATACCTGGCATTTGAAAAACGATCCAGTGCGCACACGGTAATTTCCTACCGCACTGACCTGGACCAGTTTAGAAAATATTTGCTGTTCCAATATGAACTGGATAAGCCGGAAACGGCGACACCGGTTATGCTTCGCTCCTGGTTGGTCAGTTTGATGGAGGAAAAGTTAAATCCGACTTCGATTAATCGTAAGATGGCTTCCTTGAGATCTTACTATGGGTTTCTCCGCCGAAGAAAATACATCACCAAAGACCCTTCCGCCATATTGTCCTCGATGAAAATGCGGCGCAAACTGCCTGCTTTTGTAGAAGAAAAGGCGATGGAGTCACTTTTTGCTTCGGAAGATTTTACCGATGATTTTGCAGGAGTCCGGGACCGGATCATTATGGAGCTGCTGTATGGCACGGGCATGCGTCTCTCTGAATTAATTGATCTGGAGACAAAAGATCTCGACCTGGAAGCCAGGATTGTCCGGGTGACGGGAAAAAGAGGGAAGGAAAGACTGATCCCCGTTTCAGGTTTACTGGTTCAATTTTTGAAGGAATATCTCGTGCAGCGCGCTCCTGAAGAACCTACCCATGCGCTGATTTTAACGGATTCCGGGAAGGCCGCTTATCCTGTTTTTATCCAGCGTACCGTTAAAAAATATCTTTCGGGTGTCACCACCCTGGCGCAAAAAAGTCCGCACGTTTTACGTCACACCTATGCCACGCATTTGCTAAACCGTGGCGCAGACCTGAATGCCATTAAGGAGTTGCTCGGTCATGCAAATTTGGCAGCTACTCAGATTTATACGCACAACTCTATAGAAAAACTTAAAAAAACACATCAACAGGCCCATCCAAAGGCCTGATCCCGATTTTTTTCAGGTATATTTGTTTCAAATTGCCGGTCTCAAAATAAAATTTTGTCACTCCATATGAATCACAGTTTCCAGGACGCAGTAGTTACGAAGTACAATATTTTTAATAGCCTTTTCCTGAGTTTGCCTTACAGGGGTATTTCTCAGACTGGTTCGTTACTTCCGTTACTTACCCAGCAAAGCGAAGTAGGGTTTCAGGAAGGGAAGTCGCCCAAGCAGATCATCGAACATTTTTTTGAAGAACTACTTGAAACGGCCACCCCTAAGGAACGCACTGATCTTTTGTTTGCCTTTATTCAATATATTGAAAGGCAGGTTGTTTTATTTGATTCCGTTGAAGATGCTGCTTTTGACCAGACGCATGAATTGAACGGGAAAGGATCAATAACTTATCTGACAGACCGTCTGGATAATGAATCTCTTCGAAAAAAACTTTTACATAAACTGGATGATTTCAGTGTCCGGATCGTGTTAACGGCGCATCCGACGCAGTTTTATTCCGGAAAAGTACTGGGCATTATCAATGACCTGGAAGATGCAATCAAGGTGAATGATTTTACCGAAGTTAATCAGTTGCTTCTTCAACTTGGTAAAACAGCATTTATCAACCACGAAAAACCGACTCCTTTTGACGAGGCGGTGAGTTTATGCTGGTTCCTTGAAAATGTATATTACGATGCAATTCCTGCCATTTTGATCAAATTGATCAATGGACTCGGCATGAGCGCGCACGACTGGCCTTATCCGAATGTTTTCCGTCTGGGCTTCTGGCCGGGGGGGGACCGGGATGGTAACCCGTTTGTCAATGCAGATACTACGCTGCAGGTGGCAGATCGTCTGCGTGAGACTTTGCTTCGCGGTTATTACCGTGATATCCGTAACCTGAAACGCAGATTAACGTTCAAGGGCGTTGAAGATGCCATTTCGCTGGCGGAACGCAAAATGAACAGCACCATTTTCGGGCCGACGGAAGAAGGATATGAAAATGCGCAGGAGCTGATCGATGAACTTTTGAAAGCCAGGATTGTACTTGTTGACAAACATCAGGGCCTGTTCGTAGAACTTCTGGATAACTTTATTCTGAAATTAAATCTTTTTGGGTTCTTCTTTGCCAGTCTCGATGTGCGTCAGGACAGCCGTAAACATGGTAAGGCGTGGGAAGATATTCTGAAACGTCTTGAGAAAAAAATCCCGTTGCTGAAATACAGCGATTACCAAAACTGGGAAGAAAGCAAGAAAATTGACCTTTTGCTGTCGCTGAATATTCCTTTGCGTATCGAAGATTATGAAGATTCGCTTACAAAGGATATTCTGGGCTCAATCAATGCGATAAAAACGATTCAGGGGCTTAATGGTGAGCAGGGCGCGCACCGTTATGTGATCAGCAATAACACATCGGCACTGAATGTGATGGAGGTGGTATCGCTGGCAAAAAACCTGATTGCCGACGAAAACGGGCATCTGTCCCTGGATGTGGTGCCGCTGTTTGAAACGGTAGACGATTTGGCCAATGCGCCGGAAATCATGCGGACGCTTTATACCAACGATTATTATCGTGGCCATTTGTCGAGACGTGAAAATCACCAGACGATCATGGTAGGTTTCTCTGACGGTACAAAAGACGGCGGTTATCTGCGTGCAAACTGGTCTATTTATCGTGCCAAAGAAGAGTTGACGAAGGTGTCGCGTGAGTTTGGCATCAAAGTGACCTTCTTCGACGGTCGTGGAGGCCCTCCGGCACGTGGCGGTGGGAATAACCACAACTTCTATTCTTCACTCGGAAAAGATATTGAAGACAAAGAAATACAATTGACTGTACAGGGGCAAACGATCAGCTCCAATTATGGCACCGTGACAACGGCCATGTACAATCTGGAAAGACTTTTCACAGCCGGTCTTGAAAACCATCTTTTCCGTGGAAACAGAAAAGAGGAAGAATTAAGCCCGGAGGATAAGGATTTGCTTGAAGAAATGGCTGCTGCCGCTTACGATTCTTATCTTGACCTGAAAAACCATCCGATGTTTGTAAAATATCTGGATAAGAAAACGCCGCTTCGTTTTTACGGACAAACCAATATCGGAAGTCGTCCGACGAAACGTGGCAACGTGGATGAAGGCTTGAAATTTGAAGATTTACGTGCCATTCCATTCGTGGGTTCATGGGCGCAAATGAAGCAAAATGTTCCGGGTTTTTACGGATTCGGAACAGCGATCCAACAGCTAGCGGAGAAGGGCAAGAAAGAGTCAATAAAAAAACTGTACAAGAAATCACTTTTCTTCCGAACGTTGATCGAAAACTCGATGCAATCGCTGTCGAAAGCATTTTTCCCGGCAACGAAATATCTTCGCGAGGAACCTGAGTATCAGGAATTTTGGGATAAGATGCATGCAGAGTTCAAACTGACGCTGGACTTATTGCTGGAAGTTTCGGAACAAAAGGAATTGCTTGACAGCAATAACGTCACGAAAGTATCCATCAAGATCCGTGAACGTATCGTATTGCCGCTGATCACGATCCAGCAGTATGCGCTGCAAATGCTGGCCGAAGATCCAAAAACATTGCCTGTGGATATAGAAACCTACAACCAGCTGATCATGCGTGCGATGTTTGGTATTATCAACGCGGCGAGAAATTCGGCATAGGTTTATCAGATAAAGCAATACAAAGCCTCTGACATTGATTTGTCAGGGGCTTTTTTTGTGTCTGATAAAAACAAAATAATACAAATAGTTGTTTAAATATTAAATTGTTTATATAATTGTTATCAAAACAACTAAATAAAATTTGTTGACCTTTTTTCCTTGACAGTGTCGTGTAGAGACATAATTTCCGGTATGTAAACTGAAAGAAAAGATGCCGATCTATCATCAACTTGGGAATATTCCGCCGAAACGCCACACCCAATTCCGGAAACCGGAAGCAGAAGGAGCGGGTTTGTATTATGAAGAAGTTTTTGGTACGATTGGCTTTGAAGGGATGTCGTCGCTGCTTTATCATGTCGCTCGGCCAACGCAGGTAAAATCGCTGCTTTCGCCCTATGATGTCACGCCAAAAATTGCGGATGGAAACAGTCTGATGATGCGGAAGCTGATCGGTTTCAACATTTCACCCGAAAGTGATTATCTTGATAGCCGGGTTCCTTTGCTGGTAAACCGGGATGTGACGATAGGACTGGCGGCACCACAGCATTCGCTGACCCGTTACTTTTATAAAAATGCCGATGCCGACGAGCTGCTATTTGTTCATCGGGGGAGTGGCAGGTTGCGTACATTTTTTGGATCCATCCCCTTTCAATATGGTGATTACATGCTTATCCCCCGGGGTGTGATTTATCAGATTGATTTTGATACGGAAGATAACCGTCTTTTTTATCTTGAATCCCATGCGCCGATTTATACACCCAAACGATACCGGAATCATTTTGGTCAGCTGATGGAACAGGCTCCGTTTTGCGAGCGGGATTATATTTTACCGCGGGATCTGGAAACCTATGATGAAAAAGGAGATTTTCTGGTAAAAATAAAAAAACAAAACACGATGCATCCCGTCGTTTATGCGACGCATCCGTTTGATGTCGTGGGTTGGGACGGGTACAACTATCCCTGGGCATTTTCCATCCATAACTTTGAACCGATCACCGGCCGGATTCATCAACCGCCGCCGGTGCATCAGACCTTCCAAACCGATGCATTTGTGGTTTGTTCCTTTTGTCCGAGGATGTATGATTATCATCCGCTGGCTATCCCGGCGCCATACAATCACAGTAATATCGATTCGGACGAGGTGCTGTATTATGTCGACGGAGATTTTATGAGCCGTAATGATATTGCTCAGGGGCATATCACGCTGCATCCGGGCGGGATTCCACACGGGCCGCATCCGGGTGCTTATGAGCGGAGCATCGGCAAAAAGGAAACACAGGAACTGGCCGTTATGGTGGATACTTTCCGGCCATTGATGGTGACGGAAGCTGCGATGGATATCGATGATGGTAAATATTATCAGAGCTGGCTGGAACCCTGACCAATAGCCGGCAGTAAGTGAATGTTCAATTGTGATTATAACGATTCGAAGCAATGGAAATAAAGGAACTGGATCAGAAAGAAGTCGTTCCAGGCGATCAGCCCGATTTTTTACCAATTAACGGAACCGATTATATTGAATTTTATGTAGGCAACGCGCTGCAGTCGGCACACTACTTTCAGACCGCTTTCGGTTTTCAGCCTCTGGCTTATGCAGGACTGGAAACGGGGCTTCATGACCGCGAGTCTTATGTTTTGGTGCAGGACAAAATCCGTATTGTCCTGACGTCCCCGCTTAGAGGAAAAACACCCGTAAGTGCGCATGTCGACCGTCATGGTGATGGGGTGAAAATCATAGCCTTATGGGTTGACGATGCGAAAAAAGCATACGAAGAAACAACACGTCGCGGCGCACTTTCTTATCTGGCCCCTGTTACTGAAAAAGATGCGCAGGGCACGGTGATCCGCTCGGGAATCCATATTTATGGTGAAACGGTGCATGTATTTGTAGAGCGGAAAGCATACAACGGCGTTTTTTTGCCCGGATTTGTGGCCTGGAATCCCGCTTATGTTCCCAAATCGGTGGGGTTACGTTTTGTAGACCATATGGTTGGGAACGTAGGCTGGCATGAGATGGACAGCTGGGTGAATTTCTATGCGGATGTGATGGGTTTTCAACAACTGGTTTCTTTTGATGATAAGGAAATATCCACCGAATATACCGCCCTGATGAGTAAGGTGATGAGTAACGGGAACGGGCGAATCAAGTTTCCGATCAACGAACCGGCAGAGGGTAAAAAGAAATCCCAGGTGGAAGAATATCTGGATTTTTATGGTGGGCCAGGCGTTCAGCATATTGCGGTGGCGACGGATAACATTGTGGAAACCGTTACGGAACTTCGAAGCCGGGGTGTTGAATTTTTGCAAATTCCTCAAACCTATTATTTAAATCTCGCAGAACGGGTAGGTGATATTGATGAAAAAATTGATAAACTCCGTGAGCTTGGCATCCTGATCGACAGGGATGATGAAGGGTATTTGCTTCAGATTTTTACGAAGCCCATCGTGCCCCGTCCGACACTCTTTTTTGAAATTATTCAGCGGAAAGGTGCCAGGTCTTTTGGAAAAGGAAATTTCAAGGCATTGTTTGAGGCCATCGAACGGGAGCAGATGCTTAGAGGAACTTTATGAGCATATGGAAAATAGGGGGCATTAATTTTTGAGAACCATGGACCAGGATTATCAAAAATATTCGGAGGCTGACCACAAGATGTGGAAACAGTTATTTGAGCGGCAAATGAATGTTTTGCCGGCGATAGCGAGCCGGACTTATCTCGAAGGAATTGATAAAGTAGGTTTTGTTGCGGATCATATCCCTGATTTCAAAAAAGAAACCAATCCGCGTTTGCAGCTTTTGACAAACTGGAAAGTGTATGTCGTACCCGGATTGATCCCGCACAAAGAGTTTTATACGCATTTAAGTAACAGGGAGTTTCCGGCATCGACCTGGCTTCGTAAACCCGAACAGCTGGAATATCTGGAAGAACCCGATATGTTTCATGATACCTTCGGACATGTCCCGTTATTGAGCAATCAGCCTTTTTGCGATTTTATTGAACATCTGAGCCATGTCGCCCTCCGCTTTATTGAAAATGAAAATGCACTGGCGCAGATTTCCAGGTTGTATTGGTATACCGTTGAATTTGGTCTGATCCGGGAAAGCGGGGCGTTGAAAATATATGGGGGAGGGATTATTTCTTCGGCGGGGGAAAGCGCCTATTGTTTGCGTGAAAAAGTACCGAAACTGAATTTTGATGCGGCCATTTTATTGGGTACTCCTTACCATATTGATAAGTATCAGGATCATTATTTTGTGATAGACTCCTACGCCCAGCTTTATGAATCTGTTTCTGAAATTGAGAAATTATTAGACGAATTTGTGGAAATGGTTTGATTCGTTAAAAAGTATTCAATAAATGTTCTTTAATTATTAGTAGACGAATAGTTGGGTTGCCTTATATTAGTGTGCTGTATAAACGTATTGGAACTCTTATTGAATTATTATGACCCACCATTCTGACCAACGTGCTTATTTTTTTAAAATAGACACAACGATAAAGAAAATCCGCAATGCATTGCAAAAACAGTTAAACGAGGCCGGCTTTGATTTGACTGTCGATCAATGGGTGCTTATTGACCATATTTTTCGCAAACAAGGCATAAGTCAAAATGAATTGGCTGAGCTTACCTTTAAAGATCCGCCGACTGTCACACGGATTGTCGACTTGCTTGAAAAAAAAGGGCTTGTGGAACGTAATCCGGCGGTAGGGGATCGTCGCAAGTTTAATCTTTTCCTCACTGAAAAAGGAGAAAAGACATATACCGAAGCTTTCCCGATTGTTGCTGAAATTCGTTACAAAGGCTGGGGAGACCTGGATGAGGAAGATTATCAGCATTTTGTACGGATCATGGATTCCATCTATAAAAACTTTACCTGAGTTTTATGCAATTTCATTCTTCCTGGCTGCCGATTCCGGCCCATTCCGATTTTTCGCTTCACAATTTACCATTTGGAATTTTTAGCACGAAGTCGGGGGAGCCACGGGTCGGTGTGGCTATTGGGGAATGGATTATGGATATGACGGCCGCCCATGAATTTGGGTTTTTTAAGACGCTTGAAATTGACGCGGCCGTTTTCAAAAAAGAAACGCTTAACGATCTTATTGCGTTGGGCCGGATGGCTGCCAAAGCTATCCGTTTGACGATCCAGCAGTGGCTTACGGATGAACATTCGCCGTTGAAAGAAGCCGCTTCACGGGTTTTAATCAGGCAGACGGATGCCCGGATGCACATGCCGCTAAGGATTGGTAATTATACCGATTTTTATTCCAGTGAAGAACATGCAATGGCCGTCGGGAAACTTTACAGGCCCGAGAATCCGCTCTTACCCAACTGGAAACATATGCCGATTGCCTACCACGGCCGGGCATCTTCGGTTGTTTTATCAGGCACCGCGATACATAGGCCTTTGGGGCAAACCAAACCGGGCGCATCGGAGTATCCGGTTTTTGGTCCCACAGCTGCACTGGATTTTGAGCTTGAACTTGCTTTTGTCGTCGGGAAAAATTCGGAACTTGGGAAACCGGTATCCATGGCAGCGGCTGAGGATCACCTGTTCGGGGTGGTACTTTTTAATGACTGGTCGGCACGGGATATCCAGCGCTGGGAGTACCAGCCTCTTGGGCCTTTCGCGAGTAAAAACTTCGCTTCTTCTATCGCTCCGTGGGTTATTACGATGGACGCGCTGGAAGCTTTTCGGGTAGAGGGCCCCGTACAAGCACCGGTGCCTATGCCTTATCTGCAAACGACCGGTCCCAAAAACTTTGATATCCATCTCAGTGCAGCCATTCAGCCAAAAGGATTTGAGGAAACGGTTGTTACCGAGACCAACGCGAAATATTTGTACTGGAACATTCATCAACAAACTGCCCACCATACGATAACGGGTTGTAACCTGAATACCGGCGATTTACTGGCAACCGGAACCATCAGCATTCCGGGACCAAAAGGAGCGGGCTGTCTGCTCGAAGCGACAAAGGGAGGTAAGCAGCCGCTTAACTTAACAGGCGGTCTTAACCGAACATTTTTAGAAGATGGTGACGAGGTCATTATTCGGGGATTTGCTGAACGAGATGGTATAAAAGTGGGTTTTGGAGAAGTACGGGGCGAAATTTTACCGTCATTGCCTGATTTTATATAAAACATTTGTCTTGATATGAAAACAATCGATCCGTCGGAAATGGGTTCGCGCGTATTTTATAAGTATATGACGGCATCGGTTGCGCCACGGCCTGTGGCATTTGCCAGTACCATTGATAAGGCCGGGAATGTCAATTTAAGCCCGTTCAGTTTTTTTAATTACATGGGAATTGACCCGCCTATTGTCGCTTTCGCACCCAACCGGCGCGGCCGCGATAACACGCACAAGCATACGGCCTTGAATATTTTTGAAGTACCGGAAGTGGTTATCAACCTGGTAACTTACGATATGGTGCAGCAGATTTCACTGGCCAGTGCAGAGTTTGAACGTGGCATCAATGAATTTGAAAAAGCTGGTTTTACAGCATTGCCTTCTGAACGTGTCAAGCCACCGCGGGTTAAAGAATCTCCGGTACAGCTTGAATGCAAAGTTATTGAGATCAAGGAACACGGATCGATGGTATTGATCCTGGCAGAAGTGATCCTGGCACATTTTTCCGAAGATCTTATGGATGCGAACGGACAAATTGACCAGCGCCGCACCGACTGGATCGCCAGGCTTGGCAATGACTGGTATGCCCGGGCCAATGAAAGTGCTTTGTTTGAAGTAGCGCGCCCGCAGATCGGTATTGGTGTCGATGCGATGCCGGAATGTATCCGAAATTCTAAAATTTTGTCTGGTAACAATTTAGGACAGCTGGGAAGCGTTGTCAGCCTGCCGGATAGGGTCGAGATAAGCGCATTTGCTAAAACAGCGGAAATAGCGAAAATCCTGGAACAGGCAAGATATGGCTGTGAATATCTCCCTGATCTGCTGCATGAACATGCACGGAAACTGTTGATAATCAACAAAGTGAAGGAGGCCTGGTTAACTTTATTGCAGACCGTTTAAACCTTTTGTATCTTTTTTGCGTCTAAACTTTGAGTTTACATTCCTGAAACATTTTTTCGGGATACGGGCTCAGGCAATTTATCAACAACTTTTTTAATTAATTTAATTTTTCAGCCATGAAAAAAGTAATTCTTTTGAGCTCGCTTTTAATGGGAGCTGTTTTATTTCCAACTTTTTCACAAACAGCCACTGTGTCCGTAACGCCTCCAACCAGAAAAATAGAAGTAGCGGGTTTTGCCGAAATGGAAGTTAGTCCCGACGAACTGTATTTTAGTATTTCATTGAGAGAATATTTCAATGACGAGAAAAACCAGAAGGATAAGGTGATCATCACGACTTTGGAGAAACAACTTTTGAAAGCCATCGCCGATGCAGGATTGCCAAAAGAAAGCCTGTCGATCAGTGGGGTAGGCGGTTATCAGAATTACACGGATAAAAAGAAAAAACCGGCTACGTTCCTGGAAAGTAAGCAATACGAACTGAAAGTGGACCGTGCGGACAAACTCGACGGAATCTTGTCAAAAGTGGAGAGCCGCGGTGTGCAGTATGCCAACATTGCACATGTGGACCATTCGAAAAAAGAGGAGTTTAAGAAACAGGTTAAGATCAATGCTTTGAAAGCGGCCAAAGATAAAGCTACCTATTTGCTGGAAGCTGTTGACCAGAAATTAGGACAGGTTTTGGAAATCAGAGAGGTTGAGGACAATATCAATTATCCCCAGCCGATGTTTGCAAAAGCCAATGTGCGTATGTACGCTGCGCCAGAAGCGGCTGATACCGTGCAGGATAGTGATGTGCAATACCAAAAAATAAAGATCAATTACCGGATGCAGGCCGCTTTTGAGATTAAGTAAGCTGGAACGATATTTGAAGATCAATAAATTACTGATTTATTGTATATTCACCTATCAATCAACGAACCACATAGCGAAATGAGCATCAACGCAAAACATCTGGCCACTTTTATTCTTGGCGCAGCCGCCGGAGTAGCAGCCCATAAATATCTTCAGACCGAGGAAGGAGAAAAACTTCTTGAAGATTTGAAAACGAAAGCAAGCGACCTGAAAGCTGAGGCAGAAGGCGCCGTGGATAAAGCACCGGAATATTTTCAGGAGCTAAAAACAAAGGGTTCGGAAGCGTTGAAATCTAATTTCCCGGATGCTGAAAAGTTTCTGAAAGACTTGATCGATAAATTTTCGGGTGGGAGCTCCACGACTGGACCCACCACAGAAGGAGGCGATGTTGCTTCTGTGACGCCCTCAGCGCAATAATAAAGAATAAAAAATCCTGAAGGGAAATATTCTCTTCAGGATTTTTTTATACGACGAGCCCGTGAATCTGCGCGTATTGCAGCAGCATAATGGTTTTTCCGTCTTTGATCTCTCCCGAACCGATCATTTGAATGGCCTGACCAAAGGGAATTTCCATGACCTCAATATTTTCCTGTTCCGTTTCGCAGCCACCGCCGTCACCTACTTTCATATCGGCAGAATATTCAGCGACAAAGAAGTAAAGAATTTCAGTCACAGAGCCTGGCGACATATAGGCTTCGAAAATTTTCTTTACCGATTTAATTTTATAGCCTGTTTCTTCCTCCGTTTCCCTTTTGATGCAATCTTCTGCATTATCTTTATCGAGCAATCCCGCGCAGGCTTCTATCAGCAATCCCGTTGGGTTTCCGTTGGTGTAAGTCGGCAAGCGAAATTGTCTGGTAAGAATAACCGTTTGTTTTTCTTGATTGTATAACAAAATGGTGGCGCCGTTTCCGCGGTCGTAAGCTTCTCTCGACTGCCGTTCCCAGCTTCCGTCAGCGCGTTGATAATCAAAAGTAAATTTTCTCAGCGTGTACCAGTTATCGGAGAGAATTTCTTCAGAGACCAGGTTAATGTTTTTATTCATGGCTAATGATTGTTTTTGATTTAAATTGATTATTTTTGAACAAATGTACGATAACTTATGAATTTTCAAAAAAGAAAAAATATAATCTTAAATATTCTGGATGAGCGAGGCGAGGTGACTGTCAAGGAATTGGCGGATGAGCTGGCGATTTCAGAAATTACTGTTCGGCGGGATTTAACGGTTCTGACAGCTGATGGACTGGTTTACCGTACGCATGGCGGGATCATGAAAGTGGAACTCACGAAAACACCTTTTCATTTTGCCAATAAAGCAGCTATCAATGTCGAAGAAAAGGATAATATCTGCCGGCTGGCCGCAAAGGAAATTCAGGAAGGGGATATCATTTTTATGGATTGCGGCAGTACGGTTTTCCGGTTATGCCAGTTTATACGAAACAAAAAAATTCACGTGATCACCAATTCCCTGCCGGTCGTTTATGAGCTGATGAACTCTTCGGTGAAAATTAATCTGATTGGTGGCGAAATAGATCCGGAAAGACAAGCAGTCCACGGCCGCATTGCTGAAGAGCACATAGGCCGCTACAAAGCAGACCGGGCTTTTATTGGCGTGGACGGGATTTCGGTACAAAACGGGCTGAGTGCTTTCAGTGAGATCGAAGCCGGCATTACGCTGGCGATGTTTGCCAATTCGGCCATTTCGTACTTGCTTTGTGACGCATCCAAAGTGGGGAAGGATAAATATTTTCAGTTCGCACCGTTGAATGCCCTTGATGTGATGATTACCAATAAAAAAACGGATGATACCGTGGAAATTGAAAAAGCGGGTATCCGAGTGATTACTTTTTAGTTTAGCATTGAAATCATAAAAGAATGAAGAAGGCAAGTTATTGGGTTGAGCAATATAATCTTACCGCGCATCCGGAAGGTGGGTTTTATGCGGAAACGTACCGGTCTTTTGAAAATATTCCTCAAAAAGCCTTACCGGAAGGTTTCGGCGGCGACCGGTCTTTTGCTACGGGGATTTATTTTCTGTTGGAAAAGCATCATTTTTCGGCGTTCCATCGGATCAAGTCTGATGAAATGTGGCATTTCTATCAGGGAGAAGCGCTGGAAATATTTGTAATTTATCCTGTTTCCGGAAAACTGGATGTAATCAGACTGGGTGATGATCCTGAAAAAGGGGAGACGTTTCAGGCTGTGGTGCCGGCTAATACCTGGTTTGCATCGCGCCCGGCCTCCGGCAGCAAATATGCCCTGGTAGGCTGTACCGTTGCACCGGGTTTTGACTTTGAAGATTTTGAAATGGCCGACCGAGAAACATTAAGGGCCAGTTTTCCACAGCATGCAAAACTGATAGAAGAACTGACCCGGTAAGTTTTAGTACCCTATGCTGGTATCATCGCCGCGAGGATCCGAACCGCCTTCGAGTGTTCCGTCAGGCAACACCAGGATGCAGTCCATGCGACCGATGGAATTGCGTTGTACTTCAATATTGTAACTTCTGCTTTGCAGTTTTTTGATTGTGTTTTCGGTAAAAGCGCCGTCTTCAAAAACGGTTTTGTCCGGCAGCCATTGATGATGGAATTTGAAAGCATTGACGGCCTGCTGCATGGTCATGCCATGTTCAAGCACATTGAGTATGGTCTGGTAAACGGATGTGATAATTGTTGATCCGCCGGGCGTGCCCACCACCATCAATAGTTTTCCGTCTTTTTCGACGATGCTTGGCGTCATGGAAGAAAGCATTCTTTTGCCGGGCGCGATTGCATTGGCCTTATTGCCGATCAGACCATACATATTGGGTGCGCCAGCCTTTACACTAAAGTCATCCATTTCGTTGTTCATGAAAAAGCCCGCACCTTTAACCACAACGCGGCTGCCATAACCGCCGTTTAAAGTAGTCGTGACCGAAACCGCATTGCCTTCCCTATCAACCACAGAAAAATGGGTGGTTTCGGTACTTTCATAACCCGGAAAAACGCCGCCGCTTATATTTTTACTATCTGTTGCCTTGTCAAAAGAGAAATCTTTCCAGCGTTGTTCAAGGTAGCTCTTGTTTGTCAGTGTTTCCAGCGGAATTTTTACAAAATCCGGATCCCCGAGGAATTTGGCGCGGTCAGCGTAAACCCGTCTTTCTGCTTCGATCATCACCTGTACGGTCGAATCACTGTGCCAGCCCCATTTTTTTAATGGATAAGGTTCCGTAAGCTTCAAAAGCTGAACCAGCGCGATACCACCGCTGGATGGCGGAGCCATTGTGATGATATTATAGTTTTTATAGCTGTCTGTAATCGTTTCACGCCATTTTGCGTGATATTCGGCGAGGTCTTTTTTACTGATAATTCCCTCTTTTTGATACTTCATTTCTTTTGCCAGCAGTTTGGCAACTTTCCCGGAATAAAATCCTTTTCTGCCTTTTTTCTGGATGCGGATCAATACGTCGCCCAAATCATGCTGTATTAGCGTATCACCGGCAGTCCACTCTTTTCCGTCAGCACGTTGAAAATATTTGCTGCCTGGATTCAGTGCGAGCACGTCTTTTTTCACCGCATTCAGCCCACGGGCCTCCCGGTCCGTCTGGACCACACCTTTTTTGGCAAGGTCAATAGCGGGTTGTAAAATATCTTTCCAGGGCATTTTACCATATTTTGCATGTGCCTCGACCATCCCATCTACGGAGCCGGGAACGCCGGACGCAAGCCGGCCCAAAATGCTGAGCTTAGGAATGACATTGCCGTCTTTGTCGAGAAACATATCTCTGTTCCCTTTTATGGGCGCTTTTTCACGGAAATCGATACTAAAACTTTTCCCCGATTTATCTCGGAAAACCAGGAAGCCGCCGCCGCCGATGTTACCCGCGGAAGGGTGCACAACCGCCAACGCAAATTGAACGGCCACCGCAGCATCAATAGCATTGCCACCGGCCTTTAAAATTTCCACGCCAACCCTGGAAGCTTCCGGATGGGCCGAGGCCACAACACCATTTTTTGCAAACACACCCTGACGGTCATTGTAAAAAGGTTTTTGGTTGGGATCATCGGTCAGGAACTGATAGAAGCCTTTTGATTCTTTAACAGGCTGCTGGGCCGCCAGAAGGCCGGACAACAGCGAAAAGGAAAAGATTAAGGTGTAACGTATGTTCATTTTTTAACGGTCAAAGGTTGTAAATGTAATTTAATGAATGTTCATAAGAGGAGTAGCATCAACGAGGATATTTGAAGTTATTTATGAGAATTTTCGCATAACTTACAGGTTATTAAACAGCTCAAACGCTCATTATGCCTTTTATACTAATTTATTTCTGAGCGCGGCACTTTACAGTTAACTTTTCGAATTCAATATTAAGTCCCTGATCAGAAATTTAGGCTAACGCGCTATTATGAAACTTATACGGCAAATATATGAGAGCTTCCGGTTTGCATGGCAGGCATTACGATCCAACATTACCCGAACCACGTTGTCATTACTGGGCGTAACGGTTGGTATTTTTGCGATCGTTGCTGTCTTTACCATTGTCGATTCGCTGGAAAAAAGCATTCGTGACAGTATGAGTGCCATTGGGGAGAAGGTTTTGTATGTGCAAAAATGGCCATGGGGTTTTGGTGGAGAATATCAGTGGTGGAAATATTTTCAATGGCCAAGTCCCTCAAATGCGGAATATAAATATTTATACGATAATCTTGAAAATGCCAGCGCCGTTGCCGTGATGGATTTCAGGGGAAATGTTACCCTAAAAAACGGGTCAAGCAGCATCGATGCCCTGATTCAGGGTGTTTCTTATGAATACAACCAGATTTCTGACGTTCCGCTTGCGACCGGCCGCTATTTCATGCCGCTTGAAACAACCAATGCGCGTAATGTGGCCATCATTGGCGCAGATATTGCCGAGGCACTTTTCCCTGGTCAGATCGCGGAAGGAAAGGTTTTTAAGCTCAATGGAGATAAATTTACCGTCATTGGTGTTCAGGTCAAGAAAGGGGAGAGCCTTGTTGATTTTGGGGGAAATCCTGACACGAAATGTATCATCACTTACGGTGCATTTGCCAAGATGTTCCAATCCGGGCGGCCAGATCCTGATATTGTCGTAAAGGGATTTGAGAACGACGAAGGGATGAAAGAGGTGGAAGCGGAGGTGATCGGGCTGATGCGTACCAAGCGGGGTATTAAACCCAGGGAAGAAAATAATTTCTCGATCAACAGACCGGAAGCCGCAGCGCAGGCTGTGTCCGGGTTATTTGCCGTTTTATCGCTGGCAGGCTGGATTATAGGCAGTTTTTCTATTCTGGTGGGTGGCTTTGGTATTGCCAATATTATGTTTGTTTCGGTAAAAGAACGAACCAATTTAATCGGTATTCAGAAATCACTTGGGGCTAAAAACTATTCAATTCTTTTTCAGTTTCTTTTTGAAGCCATCATGTTAAGTTTGGTCGGTGGATTGGTTGGTATATTTCTTGTGTACTTACTTTCTTTCATGCAGTTGGGGACACTCGTGATTATCCTGACACCCGGAAATATAATGCTTGGCCTTGGGGTTTCCTGCGTTATTGGCATCTTGGCAGGTATCATTCCGGCCATGCTTGCCGCACGTATGGATCCGGTGATCGCGATCCGGGCGAAGTAAAGAATAGGAAAAATCATTCGGTTTTCCGAAGTTGCTTTAAAAATCACACATCTTTTAACTAACAAACTAATCATGCGTAAATGGGGCATTCTCTTTGTACTCCTGGCAATCGTTTTCGGAGTCCTGTATTATTTAACTTTTGGTTATTATAGTGAAGGCAAGCGTGGCGGGTTTATCACACGGCTTAGCAATAAAGGATACGTTTTTAAAACCTATGAAGGGGAGCTGAAAATGGGTGGCCTGTATGAGGGCGATGGTTCTCTGAATGCGTCGGAGTGGACGTTTTCAGTAAGCGGAAAAAATAAAGATGCTATTACGAAACTGGAAGAGGCTATTGCCAGCGGTCACCGTGTTTCATTGACTTACGAAGAAAAATTCTTCACACTTCCGTGGAACGGGGACACCAAGTTTTTTGTGACCAACGTGGAAGTTTTGGCAGGCGGAGCATCGCAGCGAAATCCGGCTAATTTACCCAAAGTACAGCCAGAACAGCCGACTGAGATTGATACGGCTAAAACGCTTTAATTTGAATGAGAATGAGAGAATGTTCACCTGGATACCATTCTCTCATTCAAAATTAATTATCCTCCCGCTTTCTTCGCCCTATAGCCCTTCCCTAAAAGCCAGGTGATTACTTTTTCCCGGTGATCGCCCTGGATCAGGATTTCTTCTTCTTTTACGGAGCCTCCGCTTCCGCATAATACTTTTATTTGTTTGCCAAGTGCTTCCAGGTCTGCGAGGGTGCCGATAAAACCTTTGACAACCGTAATAACTTTTCCACCACCTTTCCTGTCCAGCCACACGCGTAAATCCTGCTGTGCCGGTGCTAATGTTTCTGCTTCATCCTGGCTTGAATCAGAATACTCAAAATCAGGATTGGTAGAATATATGACTCCTGAGCGGTTCTTTTTAGACATAAGGAGATTGAGAATTGATTTTTAATGCGTTAAACGATAACCCTTAAACTTTTCGGTCTGATCTTGATTTCGATGCGGGTTGTGTCGAGCTGCAACGGTTCTCCGTCGTAGTGAACCAAAGGCGGTTTCTCTGCTTCAACAACGGCTTCCTGTGCCATTTGATAGGAGATATAGGCCGACGGTTTCAATTGTTTGGTAAAAAGCCTGTACGTAAGATTGGAGCCATACCAGGTCGGAAACGGTTTAATGGTACAGATGTCCAGTAATCCGTCGAACAAACTGGCTTGTGGAGCCACCCAGGCGTTATTCCCAAACTGCCCCGCGTTTGCAAAGGAAAGCGAGAACACTTCGATTTGTTTTCCGTTTAGTTTGTAGGTCTGTGGTTTATAATTCCAGTATGATTTCAGCGAAACGCTTACATAGGTAGCGAGTCCACGGGAGTTTTGCTGACTGAACAAATAGCCCACATAAGCATCAAAACCCATTCCGGCCGTACAAAAAAATGGAATCCCGTTAAGTTCTGCCGTATCGATGGTATTAACAGACCCTGAAAGAAGTTGTTTCATGCCAGCTTCCAGAGTCAGAGGTAATCCCAAATGACGCGCCAAACCGTTTCCTGATCCCAGCGCGAGTATGCCCAGCGGCGTGGAACGATTTACCAAAGCTTTGGCTACTTCATTCACGGTTCCGTCGCCACCGACAGCCACAACAGCCTTCCAGTTTTCTTTTTCTATATTTTCGTTAACGAGTTCTGTGGCGTGGCCTCTTCCCTCGGTGAAGATGATTTGTGCTAGTCCACCGCTCTTTTTGACAAAGGTTTCAATGGCCTGAGAAATCTTTTCAGGGTGCTGTCCGATGGAAGTGCCTGAACTTGGGTTAATGATAAATAAATAAGAGTCAGCCACGGATTAAGCGAAAAATAAAAAGAGAATGCCTATAAAAATGATTATAAAAAGATAGTACAAGCCATCGATAAAGGGATATTTTTGCCGATCCAGCTTTTTAAATATATCATCAAATTTGCTCATAGAACCCATTGTTTTATCATAAATATTACTTCCGGATATAAATACTGCCAAATACCTTTCAGAAAGAATCTTTGCTGTATCTTTAAACGAAAGAAACATTTTACAAAAATCCGTAAAAAATATGAGAAACTGTCTGTTAACGGTATTTCTATTATCCTTAAGCTATTTATGCGTGGCGCAGTCAAAAGCGGATCGTGATGAAATTTATGCGATCATGAACCGTCAGAACGGCGACTGGAACCGGGGTGATGTTAAATCTTTCATGCATGGCTACTGGGAATCCGACTCGCTGATGTTTGTCGGGAAAACAGGCGTAACGTACGGTTATAACAAAACATATGAGAATTATCTGAAAAGATATCCCGACCGCGCGTCGATGGGAACCCTCAAATTTGAGTTTGTGAATTTGACATTTCCGGCAAAAGATGTAGCATTTTTAGTCGGAAAATGGCATCTTGCCCGCCCTGAAAAAGGGGATATCGGGGGACATTATACCTTACTTTGGAAAAAAATGAAGGGGAAGTGGATCATCGTTTGTGATCATTCCAGCTAATCTTAATGTGATTTATTGAACAATATCTTAATAACCAATGGCAGAACCTAAGAAGAAACCAACCAGGGCAACCAGACAAACAAGCAGGATCAGAAAGGTAATAATCAATCCAATCAAGGATCTGGCCGATACAGGACGGTTATCAGGTATTCTCCTGCTCGTTGCCACGGCAATTTCGCTGATTTGGGCGAACATGGAAACCGGGGATTCTTACATTGCTTTCTGGCATAAAGAATTACATATTGGCCCGCTTGAAAAAAGTATTGAACACTGGGTCAATGACGGGCTTATGGTTGTCTTTTTCTTTTTTGTAGGACTAGAAATCAAGCGTGAAGTTTTGGGTGGGGAACTTGCTTCAGTGCAGAAAGCGCTGTTGCCCACACTGGCTGCGCTGGGTGGTGTGATGGCGCCGGCAATCATCTATTTTTCACTGAACAGAACGGGCGCGCCTTCCCATGGATGGGCTATTCCGACAGCGACGGATATTGCGTTTTCGTTGGGCATTATGTCGCTTCTGGGCGACCGGGTTCCTTTTAGTTTAAAGGTCTTTTTGACGGCACTGGCGGTCATTGACGATTTAATTGCGGTGTTAATTATTGCCATTTTCTACACGTCTAATATTCAGACGGATATGCTTTTGTATGCCGGTGGCGTTTTGGTGGTGCTGTGTTTATTGAATTATTTTAAAGTGGAATCGACCATCTGGTATCTGATACCCGGTGCGATTCTCTGGTATTTCGTTCTGAAATCGGGTATTCATGCAACCATTGCGGGCGTGTTGCTGGCGATTACCATTCCGCTTCATAAAATAGGCAAGTTGGAACACGTACTTCATGAGCCGGTTAACTATTTGATCATGCCGGTTTTTGCATTGGCCAATACTGCCATCATTCTTCCGGGCGATATTTCGGGATTATTGTTATCGAATTTGAGCTTTGGGGTTATTCTTGGCTTGGTAGTAGGGAAGCCGCTGGGCATAGTAGGGATGTCCTGGCTTGCGGTTAAAGTCAAACTTGCGAGTCTGCCAAAGGGTTTGAACTGGAAACACATTACAGGACTCGGCTTTACCGCAGGTATTGGTTTTACCATGTCTATTTTTATAGCCTCACTGTCTTTCAAAGATCTCGATCTTCAAAATAGCGCCAAGATCGCGATTATGGCGGGTACTGCACTGTCAGCAATTATCGGCCTGATTTGGTTAAGCCAGATTGGAAAGAGAACGGCATGAAATTAAATTTGTGCGTGCGATTTAAATGAAAAGACCCGGCTTGAAAAACAAGCCGGGTCTTTTTGTAATCGTCTAAATATCTTACAATTTTTTCAGGGACAAAATGGCATTTACAGCTGCACCACTTCCGGTCGTATTGGTATTAACAGTGATTTTCATGTCGCTCGGATTCTGAACCAGGCCAAAAGTATTGCTGGTAGCCCCGTTTGTGATCGTCAGTTTGCCGGTTTCTACTTTCCATTTCGTATCAGCTTCAATTTTGATAAAACCTGCAATCAGCGTAACTGCGGCGTCGCAGTCAGAAAGTGCTACCTTATTGTCATTGGTAAAGTTAAATTTCAAACTGTAAATACAAGGGGCGATAGTAGGCAATAAAGCGATTTGAGGAAGCGTCCCGGCTGTTTCCGGCGTGATAGCGGTTAATTGCCATTTGCCTACAATTTGGTTGTTATCAACCGGCGTTTTGTTATCGTCGTCGTCATCTTTACAGCCGACAAATACAAATGCCACCAGCAGGAAGGAAAAGAATGCAGTTTTTCTTAAAAGGTCAAAAAATTTCATAGCGAAAGGTAGTTAATGTTTAAGATCTGGTATTGAAACATCAAACTTACGGGAAAAATTGTCCTGATTGATAAATTCATACGTTTTCAAGACCAAAATTGAGTTAAGGGTATTAAATACGGGTCTTGAAGAAACTTTCAAGCAAACGTTCGGCCGCGGCAACAGGGAGTTCCCGCCCTTCGGTTACGGACTTCTCCGTTGTTTTTAACGCTTTTTTCAAAGCGGTATTTTCATAAAATTGCTCTTCGAGTGTCTGACGGATATGATCATGCATCCATTCCAGATTTTGATTCTGGCGGTTTTTGTCAAAATAACCGTTTTGTAAAGTCGCCTCCTGGTATTGCAGAATCAATTCCCAAAGTGCCGATATGCCGTTTCCATCCAAAGCGGAGCAGGCCAATACCTGCGTATCCATTCCGGATTCGGGTTTGGGAAATAAATGAAGGGCATTCCGGTATGCGCCAACGGCTTGTTCGGCAAAGGATTTATTAACGCCGTCTGCCTTATTGATGGCCACGACATCGGCCATTTCCATAATTCCTTTTTTGATACCCTGAAGTTCATCACCGGCTCCTGCCAGCATAAGCAGCAAAAAAAAATCACTCATGCCTCTCACCAGCGTTTCCGACTGTCCCACACCGACGGTTTCAATGATGATGACTTCGTAACCCGCCGCTTCGCAGAGCAAAATTGTTTCGCGCGTATTTTTAGCAACACCGCCCAAAGATAAACCTGCGGCAGACGGACGGATATAGGCAAGCGGATCATGGGCGAGATTCTCCATTCTGGTTTTATCTGCGAGGATGCTGCCGCCCGATTTCTTACTCGAAGGATCAACGGTCAGTACCGCAATCCTCTTTTGGAGACCGGTAATATGTTTTCCAAATGCCTCAATAAAAGTACTTTTTCCAACGCCAGGCACACCGGTGATACCGATTCTTAGTGATTTACCAGTAACGGGAAGAATATTTTTCAGTACTTTTTTGGCCAGAATCCGGTCGTTTTTGAGCCTGCTTTCAATCAGGGTGATTGCGCGGCTGAGAATAATCCGGTCGCCGGAAAGGATACCTGCTGTGTAAGCTTCAACCGTGAGGCGCTGGCGCATGGACTGGATTTTTGTGAAAAAGGAAGTTTGTAAAATTCGCTAATCCATAGCAATAATGAAACTTTTTCAGTTGAAAAAGGCGAAAAGCCGTATATTGCTCGTTTACAAATACATATTTTAATTTTCAACAATAGGAATGAGAATCTTATCTAATCGCTTATGGGTTATGGCCATATGGTGCCTGGGCTCCGTAAGTGTTTTCGCTCAGGAAGCGGACAAACCAAAGTACGATGCACACGTGCTTTTCCACCCCTTGTTTAATTTCCAGCCAGGAAGTGAATACCGTACAGGAAGTGGTGCGCCAGGCCCAAGCTACTGGCAAAATCGCGCTGATTATAAGATTAATGTAGCTTTAAATGAGGCAGAAGGCACGATTAGCGGTGATGTAGAAATTACGTATAAAAATAATAGTCCGGAGGCACTGGAGTTTATCTGGCTTCAATTGGACCAAAACGCTTTCAATACCGAATCCCGTGGTGGCAAAACGACTGCCATAACCGGAGGAAGATTTGGAAATACTGGTTTCAATGGCGGCGATGCGATTAAATCCGTATCGGTACAGCAGGGAAAAGACAAGGCAGTTGATGCTAATTATAGCATCAACGATACGCGCATGCAGATCCGTCTTGCCAATGCGGTAAAATCCAACGGTGATATTATCAAAATTAAAATTGCCTATTCTTTCAAAATTCCCGAATACGGATCGGACCGTATGGGAACGCTTGAAACCAAAAATGGTATTGTTTATGAAATGGCGCAGTGGTATCCGCGTGTAGCTGTTTTTGATGATATAGAAGGCTGGAACGTGTTGCCATATCTTGGCGCGGGAGAGTTTTATCTGGAATATGGTGACTTCGAATATGCAGTAACGGTGCCCTGGGACCACATTGTTGTAGGTTCGGGTGAGCTGCTTAACCCTGCGGAAGTGCTTACAGCGGAACAAAGAAAACGTTTGGCGGACGCTGCAAAAAGTGATCAGACGGTGATGATCCGTACGGCTGAGGAGGTTACCAATCCATCTTCACGTCCGAAACAATCGGGAACGTTAACATGGAAATTCCGTTGCGTGCAGGCGCGTGATATCGCATGGGCAAGTTCCAAAGCGTTTGTCTGGGATGCTGCGCGCATGAATTTACCGAATGGAAAAACAGCATTGGCCCAGTCGGCGTATCCTGCCGAAGATGGCGGAAAGGATGGTTGGGGCCGTTCGACCGAATATGTAAAGGGCTGTATTGAGTTTTACTCCAACTACATTCATGAATATACCTATCCGGTTGCTACCAATGTTGCCGGAATTGTAGGCGGGATGGAATATCCGGGAATCGTTTTTTGCAGCAGTAAAAGCCGCAAGGATGATCTTTGGGGTGTTACGGATCACGAATTTGGTCATAACTGGTTCCCGATGATTGTAGGAAGCAATGAGCGGAAATATGCCTGGATGGATGAAGGGTTTAATACTTTTATCAATTTCCTTTCAGGAGATAATTTTAACAATGGCGAATTTAAAGATGGCCAGATGAATGACCTGCACCGTTTGGCGCCGATCATTTTCCGTGATAATGCCGATCCGGTGATGACAATTCCTGACGTGGTTCAGGCGTCGAATCTGGGTTGGGAAGCTTATTACAAACCTGCTTTGGGACTAAAAATGCTGCGTGAGCAGGTACTTGGAAAAGACCGTTTTGACTATGCTTTCCACCTGTATGTAAAACGTTGGGCTTTCAAACACCCGACACCTTACGATTTCTTCCGTACGATGGAAGATGCCGCGGGTGAAGACCTGGGCTGGTTCTGGAAAGGATGGTTCTTTGAAAATTACAAGCTGGACCAAAGTGTAAAAGATGTTGCTTACATTGAGCAAAATCCTCAGAAGGGCTCGATCATCACCATCGAAAATCTTGATCAGTGGGCAATGCCTGCGAAAGTAGATGTGGAAGAAATAAATGGCAAAAAGACTCGTGTAGAATTGCCTGTTGAGATCTGGCAGCGTGGCGGTAAATGGACTTTCCGTGTGGAAACACAGCAGCCGCTGAAATCGGTGACGATCGATCCTGACCGTCAGCTTCCGGATATCAATCCGCAAAATAATAGCTGGAAACCTGCAAAATATTCGGTTTCGGAAACGAACTAACAGTAGCTCAAGACTATCACAACATAAAAAGCCTTGCAAATTTGTCATTGAGTCAAATTTGCAAGGCTTTTTGTTTAACCGCTGTTAACCGAAAGCCGATTGCCGACCGCCGATTGCAATTTTTATCAGATGGTAATCAGCATGGCACCGTACGAATAACCGCCACCAAAAACTGTTAACACGATATTTTCTCCCTTTTTGAACTTCGGTCTGTTCTCGGAAAGAGCGATGGCACAGCCGGCACATCCTGTATTTCCCAGATACTGAATATTCGAGATTAGCTTTTCAGCCGGAATCCCCAAAGTGTTGATCACGTTTAAGCTGATGCGGTGATTGGCCTGATGCGGGATCAGGTAATCAAGATCTTCGATCGTTAATCCACAAGCCTGTAAAACCTGCTGACTTACCTTTGGCATGTAAATACAGGCATTTTGAAACACGTCGCGGCCGAATGGCATAACCACACCGCGCTCGTTTGGACGAAGCACCACAGCCTCCACAGCTTTTCCGCTTGTTGCAGCACCGCCGGTGATCAGTTTTTTGATCTCCATATCGGACTCCGACTGCCTTTCTTTTGTAATGAGCATAGCCGAAGCACCATCACCCCACAAGTGGCCAGAAACCGTGTCGCTTTCGTTGTAATAAGCTGTGTTGTGATCAGAAACGATAACCAGTGCTTTGGAAGCTTTTCCCATGGCAAAGTAACCTTCGACAATCTCAATCGCATTCAACAAAGAAGAACATGCCGAAGAAATGGAAACAACCGGAATATCGGGCAACGCCAAATGATGCTGGACCGCATGTGCAACCGTTACGATCGTATCGTAAGGCGTATAAGTCCCGCCAACGATCAGATCAATTTCATTTTTACTGAAAGGGATGTTATCCGCTAATAATAATTTTACGGCTTCAATAGCCATGGTTGAAGTATTTTCTCCTTCTGCAGCTTTGCGGCGTTCGTAAATTCCCGTGCGCTCAACAATCCATTCGCTGGACAGGTTATTGAGATTTGTAAAATATTCATTACCAATTACTTCACTTGGTAGATAATGACTGAGTGTATTAATATACATGGTTGAGAAGTTGACTTCGCAATCTACAATTCTGTTTAATTCCGAAAGTTAAATATTTCGTAGAAAGCATAGTACTTAATATTTGAACAATTCAATAATAAGTTTATAAAATTATACAAATATTTTAAGTTGTTAAAATTCCTGTTTTTTAGATTTCCATTAAATTTTTATAAAAGCGCAACAAAATCCGTTCTTCGTTTGCCCAGTTATACCTGCTTTCTGCTGCTTTTCTCCCCTGTTGTCCCATTCGTCTGCCACCTTCAGGATTTTCTATTAACCACTGAAAGGTATTGGACAGTTCCTGCGGATCGTAAGGAGAAATACAAAACCCGCAGCCTGTTTTTTCTACCACCTCTCTGTAAAGAGGGAAATCGGATGTGATTACGGGCAATGATAATGCCATGTATTCAAACAATTTGGTCGTATATGAATCCGAATAATCTGCAACCGGCTTCAACAAAGCAATTCCTGCGACGGCGCCTGGTGCGTAGGGCAGGGCTTTACGAAGATCCGTATACCCATGAAAAGTAAGATTTTGCCGAATTTTTTCATAATGCGGCAACTTTTTTACCTCCTTCCAGTCAAACTGAATCCTGCCAAACAGATGCAAATGAAACTCAGGGTATTTTACTTTTAAAATGGCTAATGCCTCGATGATGGTATCAAAAGACCGTTCCAGGGAAATTACGCCGGAATAAAAAAATACCGGTGGTTCTGTTAGCTCCTGTTTTGTTTTCCCATAAGCATCAATAAACGGTAATGAAACATAGTTATGGACAACCGCATGCGGAAGGGCCAGATTTGAATATTCATTCAGATAAGCATCTTCTGTAAAGAGGCAGTGGAATTTTTTTCGGGCAATCCGATCGAAAAAATTAAAAAACTGCCGGTATATTACTGCGTTGTTGTAACGTTTGATCGCAAATTTTTTATAAAGATTTTCCTGTACTTCATAAATCACTTTTGCACCCAGCCATTGCAACAAAAAGGCCATAGGAATCAGTTCCGGTACAAAGATATGAACAATTGCGGGACGAAAACGCAGGCATCTCCAAAGTAAAACCGGATGACAGAGTAAAATTCTCAGTAACAAACCCCTGAAATAAGGCAGATTTATGAATTGAATAGCTGTATTTGTCTTTCGGTTCTCAGCGTTGGGCAATGCACAAATTACTTCATAAAACGGTGACAGGGACGGAGCGATCTTGTAAACGATTCTGGGATCGGTCGGTGGATGTACCGTACTGAGAAGCAAAACCCTTGGTTTCATTTTTCAGAGACGATCAGCACGCCCGATGATGTTCCTATTCTGTCGGCCCCGGCTTCGATAAAAGCCATGGCCTGTTCATATGTTTTGATGCCGGCGGATGCTTTGATCTTTATTTCCGCTGGCAAAATCGACCGCATTTTTTTTACCGTATCGATATCGGCGCCGTTGGGGGCAAATCCGGTTGATGTTTTTACAAAATCGACTTTGGCTTCTGCACATATTTCACAGGCGGTGTAAAGCTCAAAAGAATCCAGATAAGCGGTTTCGATAATCACTTTAAGTATGGCGTCGTGTGCATGGGCGATTGCTGTCAGTTGCCTGAGTTCTTCGCGGATGCTGAGATATGCCATGGATTTGAACTGGGCGATATTAATCACCGCGTCCAGCTCGGTTGCCCCATCGCGCATGGCATTTTTCGCCTCGGATACTTTTGTTTCCGTAGTTGAATAACCAAGCGGAAACCCGATAACCGTCGCAATTTCAATTTTTACCGGGCAAAACTCAAACATTTCCTTGGTGTACGAAACATAGGTAGGAGCGACGCAAACCGCTTTAAACTGATGAATCCACGCTTCCTCACACAACTTACGGATGTTGGTTTCACTGGCAACCGGTGAAAGGAGTGTATGGTCGATGTATCGCGAAAGGTTCGTCATTATAGTGCGCAGTCGGGAAAAGATAATGCAAAAACCCCGTCGTTCAGGCGGGGCTTTGCGTTATCACGTATACATTTTCAGTTTTAAGCTTCGTTTTTCTCAGCTTCCACTGGTGTTTCTTCCGTAGCGGCTACAAAAAGCTCAGGTACGTGTTTAGACAACAGGTTATACCAGGTGATCACTTTTTTGATATCCGATACGTAAACTCTTGAACGGTCGAAATCAGGAAGGATTTCGTTCAAAAACTCAATAAGGTCCTTATCCGATGCGCTCTTGATCTGAACGGCAATTTGTTCGCCGTGCACTTCTCTGATTTTAAGAAATACGTCAGCCAAAGGAGCAGATTCCTCTTCGCCATCTGTAAAAATAGAAACGTCTTTCAAAACAGAAACACGGGCAGTAGGCCCGATCAGTGATTTTTCATGTTTTTCATCCAGGCTTTCTACAATGACACCTGCGCGGCTTGGTTTCAGAATACGGAACAATCCGCCTTTCCCTGACACGTTTGCTATCTCCTTCAACAATTCCATTCCTGTTGATTCTACTTTCTCGCTCATCCTTTTTGTTTGTGCTATTAGTGGTCTCTTTATTTAATGTCTTTTCGGTGTCATGACAGTGATCAAAGCATTTATATTCCAGTGAAATAAAAAATACCGGAGCGGAAAAAACACCTGATAACGATTGATGACAAAATTAAAATTTCCGCAAAATAACGGAAAGATTGGTCGGTAAGCAACCTTATTCGACGCTCGTTTTCTCAAACGTTTGATTATAAGATTCTATTGTCTCAAGAATTGCATCTCTTCCTTCATTTTTTTCGGCAGAGGTAACAAACATCGGAGGAATTTCTTCCCAGATTTCCCCAAGTTTTTCTTTGTATTTTTTTACTTGTTCCTCTTGCTGGTATACTTTAAGCTTATCGGCTTTGGTAAAAATGATGTGAAAAGGAATGCCAGCCTGGCCTAATTGTTCCATGAATTCCAGATCAACTGCCAACGCCTCATGACGTATGTCAATTAAAACAAAGGTACAAACCAGATTAGAACGGTTATGCAGATAATCGCCGATCATTTTCTCCCACTTCTCACGCTCGGTTTTGCTCACTTTGGCATATCCATAGCCCGGTAAATCGACAAGATACCATTGTTCGTTGATGAAATAATGGTTGATAAGCTGCGTTTTTCCCGGTTGTTGTGAGGTCTTGGCAAGCGACTTTTTGGAAGTCAGCATGTTAATCAGGGAGGATTTTCCCACGTTAGAGCGTCCAATGAATGCGTATTCCGGCAAATCAGGTTGAGGGCATTTCTCATAATCAGAATTGCTCATCACATATCTGGCATCTTGAATTTTCATGACGGTAGGTTATTTTTTTCCGGGCAAAGGTACGGGTTTTCTTTTTATCAGGGAATTATACGGCACATGAGGCCGAAATTTCATTTGCTACTACAAGGCAGCGCAGGAAAGCTGGAATTTTAAAGGACTAATAAGTGACGTATAGCTACATTAGTTTTACAGCAAGGAAAAAGTATATGTCGTATTGATATAAAATTAATTCGAGATCAATTCATAAGTAATACGTTATAATTTCCAATTCATTCTTAAAGTATTGATAATAAATGGTTTTAGATTTGCAACAGGATATTCAGGAGTAGAAATTGTTCTATTTTTGATGTGAATATCAGTTTGCCGCGTAAACCCCGGGGCTTGTAGAAGAAATGAGACTTTTGTTGATTTTATCATGCTCATGTTAACTGCCGGCCCAACTATCAGAATTAAATGTCAATGAATGCGTGTATCAGGCGGGGAATGTCCCGTTTTGCCTTAGTAAAGTTTTACTTAATGGTCATACTTTTTCTAAGTATGACTGTTTTTGCTTCCGGTCAGAGTTTCTATGGAACGGGTGGTGTTATACATGATTTTAAAGGCGGATTTAAGATAGATTCATTTCCAATAGAAGTAAGTGGGCTGCATTCGAAAATTGATAAGAATTTCGGGATTGCCAAAATTTGTTTTACAATTCTTCATCCCAAGGTTTCTGATCTTAAAATTGAGCTCATAAGCCCGGATGGAACCAGTATCTGGCTTACAAACCGCAATGGAAAGGATAGAGGTCGGCATTACACAAACACCTGTTTCCGGTCAAATGGCTTTTCAGGCTATGTGCATCAGGCGGGCGCACCTTTTACGGGCGAGTATATTCCTGATGGCAGGATGACGTTTCTGAACAACGGACAAGATCCAAACGGGACCTGGTATCTGATGGTTCAGGACCTGAGAACAGGTGAAAAAGGTGCTTTGAATTTTGTAACGCTGGAATTTAGCGAAAATCCAACACCCAATACCGATGTTAGTCCCTGTTCGATGGAAGACGGAACTGCCTGTAAATGTGCTGATGGCGGTGAGGGTTGTGAATTGCTTCCGGATCTGATTATTCTGCCGAGGCTTACGCTGGATCAGGTAAAAGAATATCCCTGGAACGATCCCTATTATCCGGGACAATTGCGGCTGGCTGCTTCTATTGCCAATATTGGAGAGGGGCCGATGGAAACCTTTGGTAATAACAAGTGGTATTGCGGCAGTGAGGAAGTTAAGGATTCAATGGTGATTTGTAACGATGAAACACATCCCCGTCAGCAGATTAACCAGAGGATTTATAAGAAAAACGGTAATAAAATTGAATGGCAGGACCGGATCGCCGGTACTAATTATTTTGACGATAAACCGGGTCATAACCATTATCACGTGGATGACTGGGTTGAGTTCCGGGTTGTGAAGGAAATCAAGGATAAGAAAGGAAATGTCCTGAAAAGAGAGCTGGTTTCAAAGGGCAGTAAAGTGAGTTATTGTCTGTTTGACTCCGGAATTTGTAATAATAGCGACAGTATTTGTGTCCTGAACGGCAAGACCTACGGAGACAAAAATCTCGTGAATTATGGTCTGGGCAATTACATGGACTGTAAATCCCTGAAACAGGGCATCAGTGTGGGAGGCTATGATACCTACGGAATGATGTATGAGGGGCAATATGTTTCGTTGCCAAAAGGTTTGAAATCAGGCGATTATATACTTGAAGTCGAGGTGGACCCGACCGGAATTTATAAGGAAAAAGACAAGTCGAACAATACGTTCAAAATGCCGATCCATATTTCACAACAGGAATAAAGATTTTAATATAAACCATCGTAACGGGCCGGACGCTCTGAATCCGGCCATTTTCAATAAACTGTTGCAAAACAGATTGAAAACTTTTATTACCCAACTCTAGTACTCATGAAAGCAATAATTTACCAATGGCTTCTGATTGGCCTGTGTGTGGTTTTGGCTGATAACCTGCATGCGCAATGCCCGGCAGGGAATTTTACAGCGGTTACCGGCGGACAATACACCCTTGATGGAAATAAAACGCTGCTCATTTCTTCGAATGTGGGCAACATTACATTAAATATCAGCAATACGGGTAACGTCATTTGTCTTGCGCCAGGCGTTACGTGGACACAGACAAACCAGACCAATTTCAACGGTTCCGTTAATATCAATGTCTACGGAACTTTCAATTATAACAGCAACGATAACTTTAATTCCAGTGTTGCGTCCTACATCAATGTCCAGACGGGTGGTGTGCTGGCCACAAATACAAATGGAATTGGCGGTAAGTTGCTCATCAATAATCAGGGCACGACGACTTTCACCAATACCGGCAACGTCCAGTTTCGGGATTCATTTGCGTTTTACAATTTCGGACCGGACTCAAAGCTGATCGCAACGGCGCCTTCCATGGTGGTTTTTGGCAGTAATACGGTGATCTGCAACTGGGGAACGATGGAATTCGGCAGCCTGGAAAATGCGGATGCCAAACGTTTTAAAAATGAAACATCGGGCGTTATTAATATCAGCCGCTATTTTTACAACCACGGCTCTATCCTGAACGACGGGGAGATCAATACCCTCTGCGGAAAATTCGGCTCATCGGCTTGTGAATTTATTATCGGGGATAAGGGAGCGGGCAAAGAGTTTGAGAATAACGGCTGTATGTCGATTAAAGGAAATGTGAACATTCGCGGTGCAGCTTTCAATAACGGAACCATTATAATCACGGACGGGGATTTAACGATCGATAAGAAAATCTCCGGTTATGGGGGAGCCATTGTGGTAGCCAATGGCAAAAGTGTTATTAACAGTGATGGCGGTTACAACGGGACCGATATGTTTTTCTGGGATGAAAATACGACCGGACATGATTTCGATGAAAAGAGAAACAATAACCCGCAAATCACCACGGTTTATAAAGTTGTTAAAAGAACCTGTGTAAAGGAAGAGGCCTTTGGATCGATTGGAGATTATGTTTGGTATGATACCGACCGTGATGGAAAACAAGGAAAGACAGAGCTTCCGGTATCCGGGCTAAAAGTTCAGCTGTATAAGTATGTGTCGGATAACGGCACCTTGACCGCACAAACGGGCGCTGTAACCGACCAGTACGGAAAATATCTTTTTGACGATTTATCAACAGGGAAATACAAGGTTCAGTTTATCTTGCCGGCATTGGGAAAGGCCTTCTTTACCTATTTCAAAAAGTCGGGCGTTGGCGCGGATGAAGACAGTGACTCGAATCCGGATAACGGCAATTTCAGCGATGAGATTACCATTGATACCTCCTTTCCTTCCGGCGATGTTAAGCGAGATAACATGACGATCGACGCAGGGATTTATGAAGGTTCTACGCCATTGCCTGTTACGCTGGTCAGTTTCACGACGACAAAGGAGAATGAAACAGTGCTTTTGAACTGGGCTACTACACAGGAAACCAACAGTGAAAGTTTTGATATTGAACACAGTCTTAATGGAAAAGGCTGGTCCAATATCGGGAATGTGAAAGCGAGGGGCGAGAGCATTTTAAAGGAAAACTATACGTTTACGGACTCAAATCCGGTCGACGGGCAAAATTTATACCGTTTGAAAATGAATGATTCAGATGGTACATTTGCATACAGCACGATCCGCAGTGTGACAATCGAAGTTTCGGACATTACCGCGGTTTATCCGAATCCGGTAGCAGACCGCCTTTATTTCAAAGTAAAAGACTGGAGTAAAATCGGCCGGATTACTCTTTCGGACCTGAACGGCAAAACCCTGTTCCAATCGTCAAAAGAACCGGTTGACGGGGTTGATGTTAAAAATTTACCAGCGGGGTTGTATGCCGTAAATGTTACCGGCTTAACTGGTGCAACCAGTAGCTATAAAGTGGTCATCAGTAAATAGTAATAAGAAAAAACTTCTCTTGCCATTAGAAGTTGTACAAGCCCAATGAACCGGCACCCTTGCAATTATTCTGCGAGGGTGCTTTTTTACAGGAAAAATAGTTATGTTCGTCCTCCATTTTAAATGATGAGCCGTTGAACCTATTGGTTAAGAATTGGTTTAATGAAATAAATCAGGTGGGTGATTTCGTTAAGTATTTATTCAAACTATAATATAAGCAGGTAATGAAAGGTTTTCAAAAAATGATTTCGCTGCTGTTCGTGGTGGCTCTGGCTTTTTCCACAGCTTATGCGAACGATGGCGACAAAAAAGATTCAAACAAAGATGTTGGTATCAAGTTTACGGAAGGGTCGTGGGCGGCAATATTGAAAAAGGCAAAAGCAGAAAAGAAAATTGTTTTTCTTGATGCCTATACAACCTGGTGCGGACCGTGTAAATTGTTGCAGAAAAATGTTTTTACCAAACCTGAAGTTGGGGCATTATTCAATCAGAAATTTATCAATGTAAAAGTGGATATGGAAAGCGGCGAAGGTCCAAAACTGGCAAAAAAATACCCATTGGAAGGTTATCCGACTTTATTTTTCATCAATCCTGATGGACAGATTGTGAAACAGGTGATCGGATATCAGGATCCGAAGACATTGCTTAACATCGGTAAAGCGATCCCGTCGATATAATTAATCAAAACATGATATAAGAGAAAAGCCTCAGGATGATTCCTGAGGCTTTTCTCTTATATCAACCGGATATTCTATTCGTAATAGTTCATCACACGGTGACCGCTGTTTTCAAGGATCTGATCTTTTTTGAACAAGGTCAAATCGGCAGAAACCATGTCATTTACCAGCGCTTTCAAATCATATTTAGGTTTCCAGCCCAGCTTGGTCATTGATTTGGTAGGATCACCAATCAACAATTCAACTTCTGTCGGGCGGAAATATTTAGGGTCGATCGCAACAACTTCCTGACCGATTTTGATCTGGTAATTCGGATCGTTGCATTTAACAACTTTCGCGATTTCGTTCACACCTTCGCCAATGAATTCCAGTTCTACGCCTACTTCGGCAAAAGCCATACGTACAAACTCACGGATACGGGTTGTAACGCCGGTAGCAATTACAAAATCTTCCGCTACTTCCTGTTGAAGAATAAGCCACATCGCTTCCACGAAGTCTTTCGCATGTCCCCAGTCGCGTTGCGCGTCAAGGTTTCCAAGGAAAACTTTTTCCTGCAAGCCCAGTGCAATTCTTGCAACGGCCCTTGTGATTTTACGGGTTACAAAAGTTTCGCCGCGTAAAGGAGATTCGTGGTTGAAAAGAATACCATTTACGGCATACATACCATAAGCTTCACGGTAATTGACCGTAATCCAGTATCCGTATAACTTCGCTACTGCATAAGGTGAACGAGGATAAAACGGCGTACGCTCAGACTGAGGAACTTCCTGAACCAAACCATATAACTCAGAAGTCGAGGCCTGGTAAATACGCGTTTTCTTGGTTAAACCCAATAAACGAACCGCTTCAAGAATACGAAGTGTACCAATTCCGTCCACATTGGCGGTATACTCAGGTTCTTCAAAACTAACCTGAACGTGCGACATCGCACCAAGGTTGTAAATCTCGTCTGGCTGGACTTCCTGGATAATCCGGATGATGTTCGTAGAATCACTCAGATCACCGTAGTGTAAGTGAAAACGCACATTTTTTTCATGCGGATCTTCATAAATGTGATCAATTCTTTGGGTATTGAAAAGGGAGCTGCGGCGTTTGATACCGTGCACTTCATACCCTTTACTTAATAGCAATTCAGCCAAATATGCCCCGTCCTGTCCTGTAATACCTGTAATTAATGCCTTCTTCATCGTCAATTAGTATGTATATAAAATACAAAGATAAAATTATTAGCCTATTTCTGAATTCTAATCTATTCAGCGGGCACGCGTATGAGCAGGCTCCGTTTTATTTCCACGCGGTCAGCCAGAATAACGGCTGAGGAATATTGCGCCCTGATTTGTTCCAGATATTGTTCCGCATCGCTTCGGTACATAAAATCACCGGCTTTAACCCGGTAAGTAGGCTGCGAATAGGAGACATAAGGATTCAAATCGGGGAAAGACTGGTAAATGTATGCCTTTGCATTGTCCGCTTCCTGACGAACGTTGCCAACATAAAGTTGTATCCTGTATCCGCTTATGTATTTAATGGCCTTATTTTGCTGGGCCATGGTGTCCAGAACGGTTTCCAGTCTTTTATTAACATATAGAGGTTTGTCGCTAGACCCTTTGGGTGAAGTTTCAGTTACACCTGGTTTTGACTCCGCCTTTTTTATGATGCTGGGTTCAACATATTCAAAACGTGGCCTTACCGACGAGAGGTCTTCCCGATATTCTGTTGTCGTCGTGCCGCCCGGCGTAGTCTTTTTGCTGCATCCTGACAGGGCCAGAAAACTTAGTGGAATCACCAGCAAAAATATTTTCCTTTTGAGCGACATGGATAAAACAATTCGTAATGAACTTACAAACTTAACCAAAATTGGAGAGATAAACCACGTCGGCGTGCTATTTTGAATCTAATACCTAACTTTGCTTACTTATTGAATACAATCCGGACAAATGCAACATAACGTTTCCCTGCGTAATCTGAATACTTTCGGGCTGGAATCCCGGGCGCAGTCTTTTGAAGAAGTAAAGTCGGTGGAGTCATTAACAGCGATTATTAAGAATCCTGAACTGCGTGCGGTGCCAAAATTTATTCTGGGCGGAGGAAGTAACATCTTGCTTACACAGGATATTGATGCACTGGTGATCAAAATTTCCATAAAAGGCATCGAAAAAGTAAAGGAAGACAATGACCATATATGGCTGCATGTCGGTGCGGGAGAAATGTGGCATGACTTCGTGATGTATTGTGTGGATAACGGATATGCCGGTGTGGAAAACCTGTCGCTGATTCCGGGAACGGTTGGCGCTGCGCCAATGCAAAATATCGGAGCCTATGGTGTAGAAATAAAAGCGGTAGTGGAAACGGTGGAAACAATTTCATTCGAAGACGCAACGTCAAAAGTGTTTTCGAATGACGCATGTTTGTTCGGTTATCGTGAAAGTATCTTCAAACATGAATTAAAAGGCCAGTATATTATTACCGGTGTGTTGTTCCGTCTGAATAAAAAGCCGGCTTATCAGGTTACCTACGGTGATATTCAAAAAACGCTGGAAGAAATGGGTGTGCAGACACTTTCCATCAAAGCGGTAAGCGAAGCCGTGATCCGTATCCGCAGAAGTAAATTGCCCGATCCGGCAGAAATCGGGAATGCGGGAAGTTTTTTCAAAAACCCCGAAATACCTGAAGAGCAATTTAACCGCTTAAAAAATGATTTTCCGGCATTGCCAGGTTATCCGGCAGGTGAGGGATTTGTCAAAGTTCCGGCAGGCTGGCTTATCGAACAAGCGGGTTGGAAGGGATATCGTGATGGCGCGATAGGCGTGCACGCACGGCAGGCGCTTGTACTGGTTAACTACGGCGGTGGAAGCGGGGGAGAAATTAAATTATTGTCACAAAAAATTCAGCAGTCCATCGAAGAGAAGTTCGGTATCCGTTTAAATGCCGAGGTTAATTTTATATAAAAGATATACTTATGCGTTCTCAAAAACTGTACACATCATTTGGTATTTTAATTATTTTCATTGCCATTTTTTTTCTGAAACAGAATTTTCTCGGAGAGAAGTATCAGGACGAACATCACTACCTGCCTACGGCTGTTTTCTTTAGCAAAGAGCCAATCCCGTCTCTGGATTTATTGAAAAGTTATGGAGAACTCAATACGCCGGTGCCTTTTATTCTGGGGGGATGGGTAGTAAGTGTTTTTGGAGAAAATATCCAGTGCCTGCGTTTGCTGACATTTGCCGTGAGTTTTGCACTGCTGATGATTTTTGTCTGGGGAAGCCCCGATCATTCAAAACGGTTTTTTCTATGTCTGGCGGGGTTAATGATTTTTCCGAACTACTATTTGTGCAGTGTTTATTACTATACGGATATTTTTGCGATGATTGGCGTACTGGCCGGTGTAGTGGCCTATATCCGGAAAGCGCACGGGTGGGGGATGCTGTTTTTCATTGGCGCCGTTGCGAGCAGACAATATATGCTGGCATTCCCGGCTGCGATCGTGGCCTATGAATGCCTGGAACTCCTGAAAAAGGGTTTCAGTGTGAAGCAGTTTTTTACCGGTTTATTAACGGATAAAACATGGTTGCCGTACGCCCTGGCAGTGTTAAGTATTGTTCCCTGGGTTTTATTATGGAAAGGTCCGGCACCTGCGGCTGTGATGACCATGCAGTATTACGATTCGGACAAACTTATTCAGTACAATTTCGGATACGTGATTTATTCCTCGGCCTGCCTGGCGGTTTATTACATCATCCCGGAAGTTTTAATCACCCGTAACCTCCGGTATTTCATTGATTTTCCGAAAAATCATCCGCGTTTGTTTATCGGATATATAATCCTGATCGGGGCATTGATCACGCTTTTCCCTGCAAAACAAGCCTACAATCCCTATTTTACCTGGCCGTACCTGGGTTATGTGGATCAGCTTTTTATGACAATTGGCATCACTGGGTTTTTCAAGCAGATCGTTTTCGGACTTTTAATGCTGATTACCATGATGCGGTTTTTCTCGCCCTATTTCAACCTCACAAGCTGTGTGGTGCTGATCAACATCTTGTTATTGGGGAAAGCACAGCTGTCGTGGGATAAATATTCTCTGCCCATGATCATGGTTTTGTGGTTTCTTGCCATGTTTGACAATCACTGGCTTTTTACGGCCAGCAATAGGAAACAAGACAAATTATTTTACCACTAAAACCTTATGTGCGCTGGTTTTTTCGGCTGTGTGAACTTTCAGAATATATTGTCCGCCATCTAAACTGTATCGTGTTCAACATTTTCACCTTCAGGTAGGTAATACGCTGATTCCGATTTATTGGTATAACCGCTGATCGTTCAGGTATCAAAAACAATCGTCAAACAATGACCCGGATATCCCGGATTTTGTCTGACGATTGCCTTTATATATATCAGACCAGTTTCCTGATCCATTCATTATGACGTTAGGTATTTTGAAAACGGTAAAATAGGAAACCTTTCCAGGTCTTTTCTTCATCAGACCCGGGTTTGAGGAACTTCATCGATAAATTTTTACTATGCCCTGGCAGAATAACAGATAGAAAGATCCTTATTCAAAACACAGTGATGCTGCACCCAGCAATCCGGCGTCATTTGCCAGCGTTGCTCTTTTGATGCTGATAGTCTTCATGTAATATGGAGTGAGCCAGTATTCAAATCTTTCGTTGATCGCTGGTAAAATATATTCAAAGGAAGCAGAAATACCTCCGCCAATCAGGATTGTCGTAATGTCGAGAATTCTTACCATGGAAACCAAGCCTTCAGCTAAAAGATAACCCATTTCATGGAAGATCTGCTTAGCCAGTTCGTCACCAGCCCCCGCTGCCGCTACCAATCCCGTTGTAGAAATTGTACCGTTGTCTGGCAATTGTGTTTTTCCGGTGAAATTTTCTCTCATGGCATGTGCCATATCCAGAAGCTCTTTCTTTCCGATATTACGTTCCAGTACTTTTCCTCCTTTTGAAGGTACGTGTCCTGGTTCCATTGCGTTTCCGCCTCCGCCTTTGAAAACTTTTTTATCAATAATGGCAGCGCCACCGATACCCGTTCCAAGGGTTACAAAAATATAGTCTTCAGGAAGTTTGTCTTCGCCAAAATAATATTCCCCCAATGCTGCTGCATTGGCATCATTTTCAAGAAAAAAATCATGTTGAGGAAAACGAGCCTTTAGATCCGGAACAATTGTGATACCGTCAATTTCTGGAATCGCAGTGATTTCCAACAATGTGGTACGGTCACGCGAGATCAGGCCGGGAACGCCTATTCCTACTCTTTTAACTTCCGTATGTTCAACCAGCTGCAAAGCGATGGCGTCACCGAGTCGTTCTATAAAGTGTCCTGAACTGCGCCAGCTAGCGGTATCGTGGCTATAAAAATTAGAAATTCTCCCATTTGTAGCGTCAACGATCCCCATTTTTACGTTAGTACCGCCCACGTCTATACCAAGGTATTGTTCCATGAAATGAAATAAGGGTTTTATAAATAATTTTAAAAATGCGGCAATTTAACAAAAATGCTGCATTCTTCACTAATCAATCGAGATCTCCCAGCTGTGGTCTTATTAAAATTTCTTCCAGCACTGCTCTGGAAGAGAGCGAATAGGCCGACCAGATCGCTTCGGCGACATCTTTCGGATCGATAAATCTTTCCGTGGGCAGCTCCGTCCCTTTCCAGCTGTCGGTGAGTGTTGCGCCCGGAAGAACGGACGTTACTTTTATACCATGCGGCTTCATTTCTTCACGCAAAACTTTTGTCATTCCGTACAGCGCAAATTTTGAAATGCAATAGGAGCCCCCGTTTGGATAAGCCGTAATGCTGGCCGTCGAACAAATGGTGAAAATATGACCCTTTTTTACCCGGATCATCTCGTCGATCACGCCGCGGGTGAGGTGATAAGCACTGTATAAATTGGTTTCTATTGTTTTTTCCAGCGTACCTTCGGTTTCGTTATGCACCTGGCCGGGAATGAAAACGCCGGTGTTATGGATCAGCACATCCACCGGCCGTTTCCGGGATTTTATAAAATCGATAAATCCGTTCAGTTCATTTCTTAAGGAAAGATCAGCTTTTTGGAAAAAAACCGAAGATCCCGGGAACTGCTCCTTCATTTCATTTTGTAATGTAGACAGATCGTTTTCGTTTCTTGCGCAGGTGATAATGTCAAACCCCCCGGCCAGAAATGCTTCAATCAATGCCTTTCCAATACCTTTTGTACCACCTGTTATCACTACTAATGGATTCATTTTTCTGTTTAGCTCTTTTTTTGTCTAATTTTCCCGAAAATATTGAATACAATTAAGATACTATGTCTGTAATCGGAAAATACTTTATTTTTTTAGGGTCCCTCTTTGGAAAAGGTGAAAAATTGTCGGTCTATTGGCGACGGTTCATGGAAGAAAGTGTAGGAATAGGGGTCAGCTCCATCTTTATTGTTGCGATTGTTTCCACTTTTATCGGCGCGGTGTCGTGTATACAAACGGCTTATAACCTTGTAAGCCCTATTATTCCGGTGTCCACAGTCGCGCTGATTGTGCGCGATATGCAAATTCTGGAACTTGCGCCCACGATCACCTGCATTGTTTTGGCGGGAAAAGTGGGGTCGAATATTGCCAGTGAACTGGGTACGATGCGTATTACCGAGCAAATTGACGCGCTGGAAGTGATGGGAATTAATTCTTCGTCTTATCTGGTGCTTCCGAAGGTACTGGCTGCAATGTTCACTTTCCCTATGCTGGTTATTCTGGCCGCTTTTCTCGGGATTTTTGGCGGGTATCTGGCCGGGACACTTACCGGTGTGATCACTGAAAGAGATTATTTATATGGAATCCGGGACTCATTTGTGCCGTATAACCTCTTTTTCATGTGTGTTAAACCCTTTGTATTCGGATTTTTAATTGCCACCATATCATCTTTCCAGGGGTTTTTTACGCAGGGAGGTGCGCTTGAAGTGGGGAGGTCCAGTACGCAGGCTGTAACCAACAGCTGTATTTCTATTTTGATAGCAGATTATTTATTAGCGCAGCTTTTATTATAATGGATTTCAATGGCCGGCGTCTTTAAATCGATAACAGCGTATGGCTATTTTTGATCTTTAATAACCAGGAAAATGATTGAAATAAAAGATATAGCGAAAGCATTCAACGGCAAGGAAGTACTAAAAGGGATAACAAGCACATTCCGGGAAGGCGAAACAAACCTGATCATTGGCGGAAGCGGTACCGGGAAAAGTGTTTTGCTGAAAACGATGATCGGGCTGATCAAGCCGGATCGGGGGAGTGTTTTTTACAGCGGCCGTGATTTTTATAATTCAGACAAAGATACACGCCAGGCGATTCGTCGTGAAATGGGCGTTTTATTTCAGGGTGGCGCGCTTTTTGACTCACAGACCGTAGAGGAAAATGTACGTTTTCCCCTGGATATGTTAACGGATATTTCGGCCAGTGAGAAAAAGGAGCGGGTTGAATTTTGTCTTCAGCGGGTAGGGCTGGAAGGAACAGGAAAAAGAATGCCTTCTGAAATAAGCGGGGGGATGAAAAAACGGGTGGGTATCGCGCGGGCGATCGTAATGAATCCAAGGTATTTATTTTGTGATGAACCCAACTCGGGCCTGGATCCGCTTACCTCCGTCAAGATCGATGAGCTGATTAAGGAAATCACCGAAGAATACAAAATTACAACCGTCATCATCACCCACGACATGAACTCCGTTATGGAGATCGGACAGAATATTATTTTTCTTTACCAGGGCGATAAGCTTTGGGAAGGGCTTAATGCTGATATTACCAATACCGGGGTACCGGAAATGAACGAATTTATTTTTGCCAACAAACTGTTAAGGGACGCGGCAAAAGAAAATGCGAATAAATAAGTTTATTTGGCGCCTAAAAAACGCTGGTAGCGTTGCGGTAATGCTTTCCTTTCTGCCAAAACGACGAGGATGCAGAACAGCACGAAGAAAAGCATGTGGTAGGCGAAGCCCGCGAGGGAGTCTGATGGAATTAAAAAAGCATCCAGCAGAATAAATACGCCGCCGCCGAAAATATACCCCAAAGCAGAATTGAGGTGGTAAGGTATCGGATAATATTTTTGTCCGTAATAATAACAAAGTATCATCATGACCAGGCCGGATGATGCGAATGCGATACCGCAGCCCAGGTAGCCGATTTGTGGCACGAGAAGCAGGTTCAGAGCAATGGTAATGCTTGCGCCCGTCAGGGTTATGTAGGTGCCGTACTGCGTTTTATTCGAGAGCTTGAACCAGGTAGCCAGGTTGTAGTATATCCCCAGAAATAAAAACCCTAGCAGGAGCCATGGCACTACGGCTAATCCTTCGTGAAATATTTTGTTCCTTAGAAATATTTCGGCCAGTAAATGCAGGTTAAGGCAAATGCCTACCCACATCGTCGCGCAGATCACGATAAACCACTTCATCACATCGGCAAATACGGACGGTGCATTTTTATCTTCGGCCTTCGAATAGAAAAACGGCTCCGCTGCATACTTAAACGCCTGAATGGCCAGATTCATAAAGATGGATAGTTTGAAACACTGTCCATAGATGCCAATGGCCTGTTTTGTTGTGCGACCCGGATAAAAGTCTGCTGGTAGTAAATATTGCAGAAATGACCTATCGAAAAGAGAGTTGGTTACACCTGCCAGACCCATGATAAACAACGGGAAAGCATAAACCCACACAGGTTTAAACAGCGACAGGTTAAAAGTGAATTTGAAATCAGCAAACTCCCTGTACAGGAACGGGAAAAACAGGAAGTTAGCAATCAAATTGGCCAGAACGATATAACCTGCGCCGACAGCCGGATTGTAAAACAGGTCTATTACGGGTTTGAAAATTGTTAAATACTTATCCGCATGTATATCACGGCAAATAATCAGGAAAAAGAAATTGAGCCCGATGTTCATCAGTATATTGATAATTTTGGCCGCAACAAACTTCTTGGCTTTCTTTTCAAATCTTAGTCTGGCGAAAGGAATGGCAACAATGCCATCAATAGCCATGACGATGGACATCCAGCGCACCAGTGTAACTTCTTCGGGGTAATGAATTAAGTTGGCCACGTCCTCAGCAAACAGAAAAATGCCGCTTGAAAAGAAAAGACTGACCAGGATAACCGCACTTAAAACGAGATTATAATATTTTTGACGGTCACCTTCCTTTCTCGAGAAATAAAAATAAGCACTTTCCATGCCGAAAGTATAGACAATCATCAAAAGCCCGGCATAGGTGTATAGTTGTACTTGTGAGGCGAGTTGTTCAGGTAAAAATAGCTGTGTATGCAGTGGAACAAGAAGATAATTGAGCATTCTTCCCAATATAGTACTCACGCCATACATGACGGTATCTCCGGCAAGTTTTTTAAGAACACTCATAATTTTTGACTCGTCAACGAAGATTGTTTTTTTTTAAAATGGTTGAACCTGAATTTTCAGGGGATCTCCGTGCTGCAAATATACGGGAAGGGTTTCCGTTTTATTGGTATGAGCCACAAAAAAGAGTCCTTCAGAATTTTACATTTCTGAAGGACCCCGATATTAGCGGATTTACGTTTTAAGCAATGGTGGCGATAATTCTTTCAATCACATTTTCAATTCTTTTCCAGCCCTCGTCTGTGTGCAGGTCTACATCAATCATTTTTTCGCGGTAATCTGTTGCGATCGTCATGTAGTAGATTCCTGCCGTTAAAAAGGCCATCAGAGCGCTTGTGTCTTTAAAGTCGGGCAATTCACCCACTTTGTCGACAATCCTTGCAGCAATCTGATTCCTTGCATCTGAAAGCATCGATTTGCCGGTGCCGATTTCCCATCTTAACAAATCACGGGTCGCCTTGCGCTCCCTTAAATCTGTCAGGAAAGTCTGCATCAGGCCTGTCAATGCTTTTCTGCGTTCGTCGGGAGGGACGATGGGCATGTTTTCAATGTAATCATCACCCATGGTCGAAGTGTATTCTCCTGATTTTACATACTGTTCCATCAGGCCGTCCACACTTTCAAAGTATCTGTAAATCAGAACTTTGTTGACGCCGGCTGTGCGTGCAATCAAATTGACGCCGACTTTTTCGGTACCATGTTGTTCAATTACTTCTCCGACGGCCTTGAGGATTTTTCCCTTGGTCCGTTCCCGGTCTCTTTTCTTAATTTTTACGTCGATTTTCATTTACGGGGGCATTTAGGTTATATAGAGTAAATGTAACATTTCGTCCGAAAATAATTATCATTTTTCGAGAAGATATGTAACCTTTTTTCTGTTTTTGTTTCCTAATATTTATTGACCGGAAAAAATGGATCAAGAATTGAATTTTAACGACTCAGACTTAAGGGAACAAGCCAAATTCTTGGGGGGAATTGAATCGGGACTTCATGCGTAGAGTTTGGATAGTCTGAAAAGGAAGAATGAAATATCCCTGACACCCCGTGAGGTGGAACGGAACGCTTT
>NZ_JAVFVU010000049.1 GCF_030929615.1 Dyadobacter sp. LHD-138
TTTGCAGCGCTGGAGGTAGCAACAGGGATAGTCAATGCAAAAACAACGCAAACCAAAACAAGAGTAGATTTTATTGCTTACATGGATGAACTTGTTGAAGAGTATGGGAAAGACACAGCGTTGCATGTAATACTCGACAATTACTGCACACACAAAAAGAATGATAAATGGCTGGAAGACAATAAAAATGTCACATTTCACTATACTCCTACATCAGCCAGTTGGCTGAATCTTGTGGAAGTCTGGTTTGGAATTTTCACCAGAAAATCATTAAACGGAGCCAGTTTTAGTAGTACTCAAAAACTATGTGAACATATAAAAGCTTATGTAGATTCGGTTAACCAAAACCCAATTCCATTTATTTGGAAGAAAAGAGAGGTTAAGGGAAGTCAACTGAAAATAATATAGCTAACTTTCGCAATTAAACAATATTAGCGGATAGTCATAAGTAACGGATAGTCATATAATTATAACCATGGAAGACAATCAAACCATCCCAACCGCCCATAGCCCTTTTGTGCAAACATACTTCCACGGCACAAAAGCAGACCTGAAGATTGGGGACTTCATCAAAATTGGCCTTAGCTCAAACTATGGGCAAAGAAATAGTGCTAAATACATTTACCTCTCGGCAATGCTGGATGCCGCTATCTGGGGCGCAGAGCTTGCAGCAGGCGAAGGGACTGAAAGAATTTATTTAGTCGAACCGACGGGCCCCGTTGAAGACGATCCTAACTTAACCGATAAAAAATTCCCCGGGAACCCTACAAAGTCTTATCGCTCGTTGCACCCTTTTAAAGTTGTCGGTGAAATCACAGTTTGGCAATCGCACACGGCAGAGCAGCTAAAGGCTATGAAAGACGCACTGGCAAAACTGAAAGCGAAAGGGATAGAAGCATTGTAAATACCCCCACCACCATCAGTACCGGAATTATCTGATATTGCGCATTGGCTGATTGTTGGTGTTGCACCGTCTCCAAACAGCATGATTGCCCCACCCTGTCCGCGTTTGTTTGTCGTAAAAACGCAATTTATGATCTCGGGCGGAGACGAATACAGCGCAATTCCTCCGCCCGATGATGCCTCAATGGCTACGCCGATTACCAATGAAATTGGCTGCTTGTCGTAGTACTTTGGCTATGTGATTTTTTCCGGAAAGCATCCTATTACCAATCAGTTTTCCGCCGCTGATTTTATTGTTTGGTAAAAGACCGAGCCAGCACGGAAAGCTCTTGGCTATGGAAAATTTGTGTATTAATCCAACAATTGGAATGTTCTTTTTAATGTTTAATTAAAATTTAAGACTGATATAGAGCATGTCGACAGCACTCAAATTATAGTCAAAACCCTTTTGACGGAATTTGACTTCCCGCGGTGCTAACGCTGGATCATTGGTATTGCGCCTGATCCCAGTTCGATAGAAGTTTACGTGGAGAATTCGTAACCACTGATCACCTCAATTCGGAAATTAAAAGCAGGTCTTATCGGCTGGAACTGACCAGTACAAGAAAATGATTGACAATAACTTAACACATACCAAAGAATTATCAACTGACGGTCAATCCGTCACGAAATCAGATGATCAATGCTTCCAAATTCTCCACCTTTTCTGAAAATTACACCTGCCTGAACTGACCACTCAGAAGCAAATTGGCATGCTCCCAACGATGTGGATGATATTCTTTCAAAAGGTTAACATACCTACGCGATATTTCTTGAAGTCGCTCATCATTAATAATGAGGTTAACTTTATTTATTGTATGTTGGAAACCAAACAGCACAATGCAGTTAAAAGAATTGGCTTCACAAAGTAAGATTATACATTTAGTTTTTAAAGTAAAAAAATTTAAAATACCCATTCCATGAACAAAAACAGGACGATCACGTTCATTTTCCTTGCCATAAACGTATTTAGCTGTAAACATGAAAATGTTAAATCTGGCATGAAGGATAATGAACTGATCACGGTGTCGCCAGCATTTGAAAAATACCTTATAGAAAGTAAAATTGATCCTAATCCTATTTCGGACGGAAAAATTCCATACGGTGCAGTCAAAGAGATTGACAGCCTTACGATTACTTTGCCGGGTAATCACAATAGCTTAAAATGACTTGAATACTTTACAAATCTGAAATACCTAAAATACATTGGCTTTCTGAACCCGACCAATACTACCAACCAGTACTATTATGCCTTCGGTGCCCACTACCAGTTTATCGAAAAGAAAAAGAAACCGATCGATGTTTGCTATGAAGTAGGCTTTGAAAACCTCTCGCACTTTTCGTATGCTTTTAAAAAACATTTTGGATATGCGCCTACGGCGTTGATTGGACAAACGTCGAGTCAATAACAACCAGTTTGGTTGTTATTGACTGGTGTGACATACTTTATGAAATTCTCCGGGAATTTCTCATGACGCATAAAGAAATCATTAACAATCCTAAAAACGGGCATTTGAAATAGTCTCAAACCACACAACACCGGTATTAGTATTACACCATATGAATTGTGCCCCGTGGCCTGTAAAAACAGGCTCGCTGGCACAGCTCAATATGCACAGATACCTTGAAAATATACTTTAATCTTTACAAATCCATTTTATAGCATGCGTAGATTACCCCTAGTTCTAATATGTATACTGAGCTATTTACCTGTTACGGCTCAAAACCGGGTCGATAAAATAAGAAAAGAGTTTTTTAATACTTCATCAGACAATATTATGGTGGCTTCCCACCGCGCAGTTCACCATCATTATCCTGAAAACTCAATCCCCGCCGTCCGGGAAGCAATCAGACTGGGGGTTGACATTGTAGAGATCGATGTAAAAGTGAGCAAAGACGGAGTGCCCATGCTTATGCATGACGGCAAAATAGACCGCACCACCAACGGAAAAGGAGATCTGGAAACACAGAACTATGAAGATTTGAGAAAATTACGACTCGTAGCCAATGGTCGGTTGACCGACGAGAAAATCCCAACTCTTGAGGAAGTTTTACTGGTTGCCAAAGGTAATATCCTGGTTGATCTTGATTTAAAAACCAGCAATATTGATAAAGTAATCGAGGTTGTTCGCAAAACTAAAACAAAGGATATTGTTTTCTATTTTGACAGTGACTATACAATCTTATCGAAAGTAGATTCCATCGAAAGTAGTAGTATGTTAATGCCCAGGGCATATACTTTGGCTATGGCCGACTCGGCTTTAAAGTTATACAGCCCCCGGGTAATTCATATCGATACCGAGTTTTATACGACCCAGCTGACGAGCATGATAAAAAAAGGTCGTGCCAGAGTATGGATTAATGCACTGGGCAAGCCGGATCAGGAGATTAAACAGGGGAATGCAAAACAAGCCGTAACTGAGCTTATCCAAAACGGTGCAAATATTATTCAAACCGACGAGCCCGAGAAATTGTTAAAGTATCTTCGAAGTGTTCATTTACATCCGTAGATTCTTTTTAAAAATGGCAGCGCATACTTTTTTTTCAGCGCTGTGTAAACTGTTGCCTGGTCAGGACTTTTTTTTGCAATTTGCTGCGCTCAATGCCGGGTAAACCTACCAAGCTGACGTATGAAAAAAATTATTACAATTGTTTTCCGGTGTCTTTTGGGACTTGTCGTACTGACGAGTGTAGGAACAGCGATTTTCATCTATAAAATCACCTATGGCTTTCCCGTAAGTTATGAAACCGAAAAGCCAGTGATAAATTTCCCGCAGCGGCAGCCAGCCATATTGGTTTTTTCCAAAACAACCGCCTTTCGGCATTCAGAATCTATTGAGGCCTCAAAATCTGCTATTTCAGAGATGGCCCGCCGAAATAAATGGTTCATTTATGAAACCGAAGCGGGCGGCATATTCAATTTACAACAACTTGCGCACTTCAAGGTCGTAGTCTTTAATAATGTTACCGGGCGTGTCCTGAACGAGCAGCAACATCAAGCCCTTAGCAAATACATAGAGAACGGCGGAAGTCTGGTAGGTATTCACGGGGCTGGTGATAACTCGCATCACTGGCCCTGGTACGAAAAGTACTTAATTGGTGCAAGATTTTCACACCATTCGCTCAGCCCGCATCTACAAAAAGCCGTAATCCATCTTCAGACAGGAGCGGACACGCTACTTACCAATAACTTGCCGCATTCCTGGAATCATACAGACGAATGGTACGTCTTTTTTAACAAGCCAAAAGAGGTTCATGTAGCCGCTTACATCAACGGCAATAGTATCAAGCCCAGTGGAAATCTGCTTTGGATCCGGGATAAAAACTTCGGCATGGGAAGTTATCATCCGGTTGCGTGGTATCGCCGGGTTCATAAAGGCAAGACTTTTTACACATCCATGGGGCACTCAGCCGAAGCCTGGAAAGATACCAGGTTCCTCCATTTGATCGAAAATGGACTTCGTTGGTCCATTCAATAAATTTATCGATCGCGACAAAAAGCGTATGATCCATACAAAGGAAAGTAAAACGAGAAGTATTAAACACAGGTCAAAGGCAACCTATCTAAAAAAATCATTCAGCGCGTAAAGTAAAAAACACAGGATTAACCGCAGTAGCAGAATCATCCTGTGTTTTCGTATTGCTGACTATATTTTATAATCTACTTTGTCTGATAAAATTTGACGGTCCCGTCTCCCTCATTACTGGCAACCAGCAGCGCTTTACCATTGGGACTTTTATCCGCAGGTACAAACAGAATCCCCTCAGGCGCATCTCCTGTTTTTATCATTTGAAGAAATTTAGGAATTGAAGGATTGGTTAGATCATACACTGCGATCGCGTCAACGCGTTCAAGTGCTACAAATGCAACAGGTTTTCCATTCATCAACCCAGTCGTCACGCCTTCCGGCTCCACACCTTTATCGTCAGAACGATCATCATCATACATATCGGCGTCAATCGCCTGCTGTTCCAATCCCCTGCCTGATTCGTGAACAAGCTGACCATTACCCGCATTGTAAATACTAAACCCTCTGCCACCAAAACCATACAGAACATCATAATCTCCATCCTTATCGGTGTCGCCCAGCGTACTTGTAACGCGAAGACGGCCCAGATTCTCAGGTAATTTAAGTGCGACCGCGGTTGGAAATGCAGTTGCATCAAGTTTTAGGGAGCTCACGCGCGCCTGCTCGTCAAAAGCTGCATACTCCCGGGCATCGCCTTCATTGGCAGTGATCAGATACCCGCTTCCGTTTACTGAAAAATATGAGATGGCATCAGGGAGGAAGAATGACTTAACCGGCCACTGTGCCAGTGCTATTTTATTATCCTTATCACTGGCATCAACCGCATTAATCATCAGGCTGAAATCTTTCGTTCCCAGCGGGTTTATTTTCAAAATAACGCCATTTACAAGATCAATTTCAGCAATTCCATTATTTTCCTGCAAGGTTACAAAAGCCTTTTTTGAATCGCCAGAAACCGCTACATATTCCGGCTCAACATCCTGAGCAAAACTCGCGTTAGGACCGTAAATACGGAAACCGTTCGCTGCAAGCTGGGCATAGGAACCTGCAAATCCGCCAAATGTGAGCGTCTTTACGTTATAATTGTCCTGAACATCAATGATCGAAACCGAACCCTCCGGATCAACCTTGTAATCTGCACTCGGTTCACCTTCGTTTGCCGTAACAATGTATCTGCCATCCGGACTGAATGTCACCATGTCCGGCAAAGCACCAACCTGAATTTGCTTGATCTGCGCCAGTGACGACGTATTTACGACAATCACACTTCCATTGGCCTGCTTGTTGGTAGCCTCAAGAGCAATGGCCAGCTTTCCATCAGAAACGGCCACGCTGTTGGCAACACCACCCAAAGCAGATACATTAATGGGTTGCAATTTTTTAATGGTCGGAAAGGCGGAAAGATCAAGAACATCGACAATGGCAGCCGCTTCGTTATTGACAGTAAAAAGCCGCTTTGTCGCGGGATCATAGGCCGAGATTTCCGAGGCCGCCAAACCACCAAGGTCGATGGCAGCGACCTCATGAAATGCCACAGGATTTTCAGCGCCGGGTCCTTCAATGTTATGATCGGTACAACCGAAGACTAACAGAGCCAATAAGCTCATTGCGGGAATAGTATTTTTTTGCAACATGTGATTGTGAGTAGTTAGACAATAAAATTACGTCCGGTCTCATTTTATTTATCTCATTTTTAAAACCTTAACAATCTCATAATCTTGACCTGGCAGGAGTAAATCCAGCAGTTCCAGCCAGGCACTCGATTACCAAAAAATAAATTCGTGCTTATTTAGAAGATACATTCTTTAACTGCCAAAAACTTAACACAAGACACGTTTTTGAAGTCCAAAGTTTACATTGACATCATCATCTTGTTATAATAATCAGAGAACTTGCAGCCTCGAACGTTATTTATCCCGGATATGAACTTAAAGAAAAAGTCCTTAGAAGCTGACATTATTAAAGCTGTCGAGTCGCAGCTAAGCGCTTCCCACGCCCTTTCAGAAAAAGCAAAAGGTCGTATAAAAAAATCCGCAACAAAACTAGCTGAGAAGCTTTCTTCATTGTTCGAAAAAGAAGAAAAGAAAGCCTCGGAAAAAGCGAACGATCAAGAAGTTGCCGACAGCGATTCTCCGAAAGCAAAAAAGCCTAAGAAGAAGAACGAAGCAGATAAGTAAACAAATCCGTTTCGCATATTTTCGGGCTTTCTGTTGATTCCGTTGCTTGGCAGCGTCGTGATTTTCTCTTTACATCCCGTTATTTTAAAATAATGGGATGTAAAGATCTTCAGTATTGTTAAGAATACACTCCCCTGAATACGACATTTTCAGACCCGATTTCCCAATCGTCTTTGGAATTTAACAATTAAAAAAATAACTTGAAAGATAACCTAAGACGTGTTAGACGTGCACCACATTGACCTGATCGAAACGATTAAGAAAGAAGTCCCCGTCACCAAACTCGAGGCGTCGATTATTCAGTCTTTTTTTACCGAAAAAAAATACAAAAGAGGCGCCCTCCTACTTCAGGCTGGTGATGTGGCTCACGAAGTATTTTTTGTAGTTAAGGGTGCCCTGCGCCAATTTTATGTGGACGAAGGCGGTCATGAGCGCACCTGCCATTTCACTTTTGAAAAGGATTTCGTTACAGACCTGGAGAGCTTTTCCCAGCAGATAAAGTCCCCTTCTTCCATCAAAACACTTGTCAATACAACTTGCCTTTGTATCCGTCACGATGAGCTGAAATCATTATTGAACCAATCGCCTGCGATGGCAGAATTTTTCAGGATCTGCATCCAAGGTGTCGCAGCCAAAAGCATGCAGCGTACCAAATCCTTGCTGTATTTCTCCCCGGAAAAACAGTTTATTGAACTTCTTGAAGAGCGGCCGGAAATTTTCCGGCGCGTTCCCCAACATTATATCGCCCAATATCTGGGTGTTGCGCCCGAAAGCCTTAGCCGGATCAAAAAACGCCTGATGGTACAGGCAAAATCTTAACCTGCGTCAATGTTTATTGCTATTAACGCACAGTACCTTTGCAAGAAAAAACAATGCAAACAATACTCGGATCAGGTGGTGCAGTGGGTATTCCACTGGCCAGGAACTTAAAAACTTACACGGACCGTATTCGTCTGGTGTCCCGCAATCCAGTGCAGGTAAACGGGGATGACGAACTCTATGCAGCCGACCTTACACAAGCGAACCAGGTTGACGCCGCCGTGGCGGGTTCGGAAGTCGTCTATCTGACAGTTGGTCTAAAATACGATACTAATACCTGGCAAAAGCACTGGCCCGTGGTCATGGCCAATGTCATTAATGCATGCATTAAACACGGTGCACGGCTGGTTTTTCTGGACAACATCTACATGTACGCAGAAAGCGAAATCCCGCACATGAAGGAAACATCCGCCTGCAAGCCATCCAGCAAAAAAGGTCAGGTAAGGGCCGATTTGCAGACAATGCTCTTTGAGGCAATTAAAGAACGTGGACTGAAGGCGCTGATTGCCAGAAGCGCTGATTTTTATGGGCCGTCAGTTAAAAACAGCCCCCTCGCAGTAATGGTTTTTGACCAGTATGGGAAGGAGAAAAAGGCATTTTGGCAAATCGATGCGAACAAGTTCCATGCGTTCACTTATGTGCCTGATGCTGCACAAGCCGTTGCCCTGTTGGGTAATACATCCGATGTTTTTGGTGAAATATGGCACTTACCCACATCTGCTGAAAGGCTGACGGGAAAGCAGTTCATCGAAAAGATAGCCTTGGAAATGCATTTAGAGCCCCGCTTTTATATTTTCTCACGGCTGATGATGAGCCTGATTGGCCTTTTTGTTCCCATTGTGAAGGAGTTACGTGAAATGGCCTATCAATACGATCGTGATTACGTATTTGACAGCAGCAAATTCGAAGAGAGGTTCTCTTTCTCACCCATAGGCTATACGGAGGGAATTAAGCATATGATCAATAGTCAACATTAACAGAATCTTCAACGATTCTTTCTCAGGAGTGCTTTCCCCCGATGGCAGTGAAAATTACTGTGCATGTGGTTGCTAAATTTGCCCATGTTCAAGACTTTTTAAGATGGTCAATTTCAAGAGTAATCATAAGCAGTCCAAACAACCTTAAGCGCATGACTTTAACTGATAATATCAATGAGATGATCCAGCTAACTTGTGCGGAAAACACCAGAGTTGAAAGCGCATTTGCCAGGCTGGAATTATCAAAGGGTGAGTTTTGGATCAAAGAAGGTAAAATATGCAAGCAAATTGTTTTTCTGCAAACTGGAAAACTCAGGGTCTTTTACCACGACAATTCTGGAAACAAGATCACCTGTTATTTATAACCGCAAATCAATTTATTATGACGAAGAAAAGAACTTCCATGTTGCAATCCCAAAGTGCAAATGAACGCTACGAGCTTATGATAAAAGAAAATCCTGAAATTCTTCTGAGTATCCCCCTACAAATTTCAAGTTTTACACCCCATCAACTTAGTCATTAATGGAGTAAGATGACAGGCAAAGTTGACATGGTCGCATGCATTTGCGACCGCGTTTTTAACTGGCTTAACAAATGGCAATTCTTGGTGTCAGCTCACGTTACTTTCTCTTTTCCATTGTTGCGGGACTTTTTTTAAGGTGATATTTAAATCACAAACACCTGAAAATAAAATCATTAAACCGATCCACCTTTCGCATTCCCAATAACATTAATTTGTTATCACTACTTTGATTACCTCCATCCAGTGCATGTGAAACTTTTGACTGTTAGAAGTCAAATCTTAGCGACAATCCCAAACTAAGCGTAGATATATCAAATTCCGATGGTTTTATTCGGATTTTGCCAAGTTTGGATCCCATCTTTCCCTTAGCCGAGGTATATTCAGTGAAGAGATTAACCGAAATTTTTTCAGTAATTCCTTGTCTCAATTGCACACCACCCATGTATGCAAACGGAATATTTCCGCTTCCATCCAGGACGTCCTCGAACAACACAGCCCCCTGGGGATCAAAGACCGTAATATTAAAGGCGTTTACTTTTGTAAACATCACACCAAAGCCTGACTTCAATTGCAGGTGCAACTTTCTTCGTAACGGCAATTCTATTTGAGGACCAACCAGCAACGTAATGGGCTCATAAGCAGCATCGCTGATACGCGTTTCATACCCTAATACTTCCGTAAATTTTCTGGCGAGTCCCTTTGTATCGATTTCATTTTTCTGATAACTGAACCTGGTTGCCAATGATAGCCATTTAGCAAAGCTTTTAGGCTTCGCATTATTTTCCAATAAGAATCCCCAGCCTGATTTCGCAAATCCGCCGCCATCCAGGTGTGACGAACCAAATTTCCCAGTGGGAAAACTCCGAAAAACCCCAATGGTATGTCTCTCCTGAGCATAGCTGTGCAAGGAATAAGAACATAGCCAAAGGAACAGTAATATTTTTTTCATAATAAACTCTTAGTATGATTGTAAATGTTATCTTCCGTTGCACACGGGCTAACTGGCCCAGTAGACCTGAATCCAGGTTCTTATTTTAAGAATCAATCTGCACATCAAACCAGCTGCCAACGCGTGATCCTGAACAGGTTCTCATTAAGTATTCGCTAATAAGTCAAAATATTCATCATCCTGATTTTTACCACCAAAACCTTTTCCAACGGTGCTGTGCGATTCAACAAATTCGATCCTCTCTACCCATTTTACCATTTTGTATCCCAGCTGATTCTCCACTCTTAAGCGCAACGGAGCCCCATACGTCACCGGTAATGGTTGATAATTCATTTCCCAGGCAAGGAGCGATCCCGGTTTTAAGCAATTATCTAACGAATGTGTGTCGTAATAAACCCCTCCGTAAAGACCTTCACCGAAGGAATAAAAAACAACTGTTGTGGCAGTCGGATGCGGTCTAACGACCTCAATCAATTGCTTTAATGGCACACCTCCCCATTCGGCAATTCCTGACCAACCCTGGATGCAATGATGCATTGTGATGCTCTCTTCCTTACCCAAGGCAAACAAATCTTCCAGGCTCAGTTCAACGGGATTGTCTACAAGACCGTTTACTTTCAGTTTGAAGTCCCTGAAATTAGTCTCTGACAATTTTCTCCACATGCGTGATTCCGGAATTTTCCCATTCGGCCAGAAAAATGGAGTGATGTCTTCTTTCTTGTAGTAAGCTTTCGGCTGAAGCCGATCGATAGAAAACTTCCATAAATTTCCATTTATGGTTGCTTCGGCGCCTTGGAGCAACCGCGGTTTTTTCCAGGATAACCAATGTGCAAAAACGGCGAACAAAATAGTAAACCCGACGATCGAAGCACCAATCATGATCCCCAGTGAACTTGTTTCACTATCGGTCCCCAGGGTGATGTGATTCATATTGCGTTTAAGGCCTGTCATAATAACCAGCCCGACGTGCACAACAAGGAAAATTACGTAGGAAGCCATGACAAGAAAATGAACAGATCTCGCACCTTGCCTATTTCCAAATATTTTTGGAAGCCAGTGAAATCTGTTCTCTATTGCTGGCGACATGGCCATGCCACTGACAATCGCAACTGGCGCCAGCACAAAAATCACTGCGAAGTATGTCAGTTGTTGAAGTGGATTATAGTGATAAAATCCGTTCGGCTCAGGAGGAAAATGAAAGGTAGCGTAATGTACAAAGTAGGCCCAGGCCTGTGGCAAAATTTGAAATGTTGCAGGAACAATCTTTTTCCAATGATCATCATTAAATAACAATACCACAAATATCAAACCATTCAACACGAAAAATGGAACCGCGATAAAATGCCAATGTCGGGCCAGGCCGACAGTGTGCCTGTAACCGGGTAATCCTACGATCGGGTTTATGTAACGTGCATCATCTTTCGCAGTCCAAAGACGGTCTTTCGGAACTTTGACTGGTGTAAACCTAAGCCATTCGGTACCAGGCGTACAGCCGTTATTCCAGTAAAGTCTGGGGTGGTCTGCAAGAATGGATAATCCGCTTCGGATTATCGTTATCAGAAAAAAAAAGTTAACCCAGTGACTTAATCTTACCCACTGCGGGAAGCCGACAGATTCACCCGATTCCGTCGGTGACTGTATTTCTGGCAATCCAAAAATCAAAAACTGCGCCCAGGAGGTTCCCACAACCGTCAGAAATACCAAAGCTAGACCAATCAAAATATCTGGTTTCAGACCCAGAACAAACCTTCGATCGTCGGGATAATGCACGGCCTTCTCGGCTGGGGTAAAGTTTAAAGACATATCATGTAGAGCTAGGTTATTTTCCCTGTCAGTTGCGGAATCGCAATTCTCAGTCAGCAAGTTGGCGACAGATCAGGACGAGTCCAATGACAATCATAATGGCTAGGCTCCCGTCAGAAATGGGCTATTTTGGTATCCTCTCTTCCAATTTTATTGGACGGGAGGATACCAAACATCATTACGAACTGCTCATCCTGCAAAGTTTCGTCACTAGTTGATTACGACAGATCTTACAGGATCACTTTCACAATGAGATTTACCGTCTGTTACTTTAATTTTCGCCTTGACGTTGTAGGTTCCACTGGCAGCATAAGTATGATCTACCGTTTTTCCCGTTCCGGTCTTTCCGTCTCCAAAATCCCAGGTAACTGAATCAAAGCTATGCGAGCCCGAATACTTACCCTCGAAATGGACGAGCTTAGGAGAGGATGCGTCTACGGTGTAATGTAGTGACATAAACACAGATTCTCCGGTACAGTTGATAATCGATTCCAAAACCTTTTTACATGAAACCTCAAAAATACAAACTGAACCCAGAATGATGCACGACAAAAGTTTCCTTTTCATAAAGTTAAATCTAAGGGGAAAAATAAATAAGACATATTTTTGGTTTAAATGCTGGTTTATTAACTCATTTGCCACACTGCTGAGCAGACTGCATCGCATCCAGCGAAAGGTCCATCGCCTTTTTTGAAATAGAGCTCAAGTCCTCAACTGATGTTGCATCTACACCCTTCTCAGCAATGGTGAACGCAGAAAGTGAATACGTTTCTGCATTGGAACAGCCGCACTGGGCTGCGTAAGCTGCCGTCTCCTTCGCGTTTTGTAAGGCTTTTTTCAATGCTTTTTTCGCGTTATCCAATGACGAAGCCTTATTGACCTTCTTAAATTGCGCGTAGGCCATTTCACTATAAGTAACGGCCATCATGCAATTGCTTTTACCCGTAGTATCTAGTGGACATAGCGTTGTAAATAATGTAAACAAAAAAACGGTGATAATTCCAATCTTCTTCATATCAATCATTTTAATTTAAAGTTTGGCATTTTTAAATTTCAGCCAATAAACTCATACTCCTTTAAATAGAAAACAGTGAGGTAACCAAATACTCCCGGTTCATCCTGGCGATATTTGATATTGAAATCTGCTGAGGGCATTCTACTGCGCAAGCCTCAGTATCCGAACAGGCCCCGAATTTCTCCGCATCCATTTGCAAAGTCATTTTCCGTACCCGAACCCTGTGCTCAATTTTACCTTGCGGCAACTGGGCTAAATGGCTGATTTTCGCAGAAGTGAAAAGTGCTGCGCTTGCATTTTTGCACGAAGCGACGCAGGCGCCGCAGCCGATGCACGCAGCCGAATCAAACGCCGATTCTGCTGTTTCATGAGCTATCGGAATACTATTTGCCTCAGGTGCCTGACCGGTATTGGCCGAAATAAAGCCACCTGCCTGGATGATTCTGTCGAATGCTGAACGGTCAATTTTCAAATCACGCAGTACCGGGAATGCTGCCGCACGAAATGGTTCTATTAAAATAGTGTCGCCATCCTGGAATGTCCTCATATGTAACTGGCAAGTTGTCGTATGATCAAGCGGGCCATGAGCCCGGCCATTGATCATCACCCCGCATTGTCCGCAAATACCTTCCCGACAATCATGATCAAATTCTATAACCCGCTCATTTCGGGAAATAAGCAGCTCGTTGAGCGAATCGAGCATTTCTAAAAAAGACATATGCGCATCTACCTCGCTAAGATCATAGTCGACAAATTTTCCTTTTGCCTCAGTACTGTCTTGTCGCCATATTTTGAGATGTATTTTCATTTCCCAGAAGTTTAGTACCTTATTTATAACTGCGAACGGTTAGTTTCACGTTTTCAAATGTTAACTGCTCACGGTGCAGCTTGTGCTCGGTCGTAGCACCCTTCCATTCCCATGCTGAGACAAAGCAATAATCTGCATCATTTCTGACTGCTTCCCCATCCTTTGTCTGAAACTCCTCCCGAAAATGGGCTCCGCATGATTCCTCGCGACTTAGAGCATCAAGGCACATGAGCTCTGCCAGCTCAAAATAATCTGCAACGCGCCCTGCTTTTTCCAGTTCGCTGTTAAGCAGATCATCCCCCGTTACATTCAAGTCCCGGTAAAATGAATCTTTCAACGCCCGTATATCGCCGATAGCCTCCCTTAATCCCTCCGCGTTCCTTGATAGTCCACATTTGTTGTAAAGTAACGCTCCCAGGGTTTTATGAAAATGATCTACCGAAAGCGTTCCTTTAATGGCAAGAAGTTTTTCAAGTTGCTGTCTGACGGCTGCTTCAGCCTCTTCAAAGGCTGGGTGGTCGGTTGACGGCCGTGTGACGTTAATCTCATCAGCCAGATAATTGGGAATGGTGTAAGGTGCAATAAAATAACCATCCACACTGGCCTGCAACAAAGAGTTGGCTCCTAATCTGTTTGCCCCGTGGTCGGCAAAGTTGGCCTCACCTAACGCAAAAAGACCTGGTATGGTCGTCATCAACTCATAGTCAACCCATAGTCCCCCCATTGTGAAATGTGCCGCCGGAGAAATCATCATGGGCTCCTGGTAGGCATCAATCCCGGTAATTTTTTGGTACATCCTGAAAAGGTTACCATATTTTTCCCTGATTTTTGCTTCACCCTGCTCTCTAATAGCTTTGGAAAAATCCAGATAAACTGCATTTTTCATTGCTCCGACGCCATGACCAGCGTCTATGCGCTCTTTGGCGGCCCGGGACGAGATGTCTCTTGGCGACAGGTTACCAAATGCCGGATAGCGACGTTCCAGATAATAATCCCGCTCATTTTCTGGTATCGCTACTGCCAATCGCTGATCCCCCTGTTTTGAGGGAACCCATATTCTTCCGTCGTTTCGTAAAGACTCCGACATCAAAGTGAGCTTAGATTGATGAGAACCCGATTGCGGAAGCGATGTAGGATGGATCTGAATCCAGCTCGTCGCAGCCATAAACGCTCCTTTTTTATGTGCCCGCCAAATCGCGGAGCCATTGCATCCCATGGCCAGCGTCGACAAATAATAGATTTTCCCATAACCTCCCGTCGCTAGCACAACCGCATTGGCGGCGTGTCTTTCGATCTTTCCGGTCACAAGGTCCCTGGTGATGATGCCCGCTGCTTTTCCATCGATCACAACCAAATCCAGCATTTCGTGGCGGGTAAAGGTCTGCACCTTCCCTACACTTACCTGCCTCATCAGCGCCTGATAGGCGCCCAGAAGCAACTGTTGACCAGTTTGCCCACGCGCATAAAAAGTTCTTGAAACCTGTACACCACCAAACGAACGATTATTGAGATAGCCCCCATATTCTCTTGCGAAAGGAACTCCTTGCGCTACCGATTGATCGATCAAGTTGAGCGAGCATTCGGCCAAGCGGTAAACATTGGCTTCTCGGGAACGAAAGTCACCACCTTTGATCGTATCGTAGAACATCCGGTACACATTATCGCCATCGTTCTTGTAGTTTTTCGCCGCATTCACCCCACCCTGTGCGGCTACTGAATGCGCTCTTCGGGCAGAGTCCTGAAAACAGAACGACTTGACGTGATATCCCTGTTCTGCCAGCGACGCCGCACAAGACGCTCCAGCCAGGCCAGTGCCGACAACAATAATTTCGAACTTACGTCTATTGGCAGGATTCACCAGTTTTGCATGCTCCTTATAATGTGTCCACTTTTCTTTCAGAGGTCCTTCCGGAATTTTAGCATTCAGCATAAACAATTTTAATTTTGAGTGTAAGTACTTTAAAACTAAGATCGGATACCACTACCACAACCCGATAAGTTTCCACCATCCACCACCGATCAGAAACCAGACAGCCAAAAAGAGCACGCTTAAAAAGAAGCCGTGCTTCCACCAGTCTCGCATATCGACGTAAGTGCTTCCGAAAAAAATAGGTGCCGGACCATGACCGTAATGTGTGATCCCCCCCATCAGCGTGGGACATGCACCCAGAAAGATTGCAAGCATTGTCCCGGGAATCCCCGCGGAAATACCAACAGCCAGGAAAACCGGATACATCGCGGCCGCTTGCGCAGTAGCGCTCGCAAACATGTAATGACAATAACTATATACGAGGATTATCAGCGGAAAAGCCATTTGCCAAGACATCTGCCCCATTTGCTTCCCTACCAAATTCCCGAACCAACCTACAAAACCCAAAGAATTGAGGTAAGAACCCATCATTACCAGCGAAGAAAACCAGACGATCGTATCCCAGGCCCCTTTTTCAGCTTTCACATCCTCCCAGGTTAGTACATTCGTAAGCAGTAATATACATAGCCCTATTAACGCCCCAGTGGTGGCATCGACCTGAACTGTGCTTCCGAAAATCCACAGAATTAGCAGTGTAATAAATGTCGTGACCATAAGCCACTCCTGCTTTGTAACTGGGCCCATTTCTTTCAACTTCTCAGCCGCAATTTGAGGTACATCAGAGGTTTGGCGTAGCTCCGGCCCATAAAATTTGTAAAGATAAAGCGGGATTAAAAGAAAACAGACCAGCCCCGGAATCAAAGCCGCCCACGCCCAACTTCCCCAGCTTATCGTAATGCCTAGGTCTTTGGCAAACTTTTGCGCCATTGGATTACTTGCAGTTGCTGTCAGGAACATGGAAGAAGTAATCATATTAGCATTGTAACTGCTCAATGTGAGAAAGGCTCCAATCCTGCGGTGCGTCTCAGGTTTCTCGGGCACCGAACCCATATTGATCGCAATCGACTTCATGATCGGAAAAATCACCCCTCCGGCGCGGGCCGTGTTACTGGGGATCGCCGGGGCCAGCAGTAAATCAGCAATATTGAGCCCGTAAGCAAGCCCAAGTGGCCCTTTACCGAAAATACGGATAAAGTTGTAAGCAAGCCGGGTACCAAGCCCTGTTTTGATAAAGCCTCTGGCAATAAAAAACGCGAGCCCAATAAGCCAGATCGTTGAGTTACCGAAACCACTTAATGCATGGGCAATGGATTTGCCTGCATCACCCGGTGCGAGCACCTGCGTCGCAGCGCATAAGGTAATACCTAACATTGCCATCGTACCCATTGGCGCGGCTTTCATAATGATGCCGGCAACGGTCGAAATAAATATGGCCAGCAAATGCCAGGCGTTGGACTTCACACCTTCGGGTGCGGGAATAAACCAGATCGAAAGACCGATGGCCAGGGTTATCAGCAAGGAGACGGGTTTAATTTCTTTCATCATAGAATATTTACAGGGTTTAAATCCTTATTTGTAACTGGACATAAGCGAGCTGACGGGTGTAGGTCGTGGACAATGGAACATCCCTTTTATTCCAGTCCACGGATACCCCCAGTTGAATGGCGGCATAAAATTCATCAGCAAAAATGAGCGACACGTTTGGAATGAGCGTCTGATGGGGGTTACTTTCACGACGATAATGCTCGTCAAGATATTCGTAGCGCGCAGAGAACTCTATGGCCCTCACCCTTGGCTTCTTGTACTCAAACCGCAACGTAGGAAAGAAGTAAAAACCCTCCATCCGGTACTGATCCAACCCGGGTTTACCCACAGAAGCGTCAGCATTGTAGGCAGTGAAGTTGGAGCCGTTTTTGTATTCGGCCATTAAGAGCAATTTCCATTTTTTGGAAAGATCGATGCGTGTCGTGGCATCGCCACCCCAGCTAGATCCCTTTCCGCTTTCCCCTAAACTACCAAAGGCTCCATTCCCGGCCACAACCAGTTGTTTCAGCGGTTGGAATTCCAGCCGACCATAAAAATTCTTTTCATTGTTGTCATCGGTCAGCTGATTTTTATTATTACCATTGTAGGCGCCGGCAAAATATCGCAGCCTGTCATCCTTCGTCACACTTCCGAACACAGATAATCCGATCTGAAAGCTCTGCCAGCCGTTACGGCCAAAAGCATAATACTGGTTGGAAAAATCAAGTGTGCGCACGATGTCTACCGGCAGAGCGTCCTCTATCCCATAAAACGGACGAAACTGTCCCGCCTGCACATTGAAATGTTTATTTAAGGTATACTTAATATAAGCATTTTCAAGAACCTTTCCCGATGTATTGGTATTATTAAAATCGGCAAAATTCACCAGCACATTGGCTGAAAAATGATCATTGATATTGGCTTTGAACATCACCCTGGCCCGTTTGACCATAAATGTGTTCGTAATGCCTTTTGTGCTACCGGGATCAAAATTTTTTCCGTTCACATCAACATCCTTATTCAGCGAAGCAACGTAGCGCGTTTGCAGTACGCCTGCAATTGAGAAAGAGCGTTTATATGAGGAAAAATTCTTACCGATACTATCGGGATTGGTCTGCGGATGTGCGGCTTGCAGCGAGGTTACATCGTGCTGCTGCGCATAGGTTCTTTCAGCAAAGATCAGAACAGTACAGATTAAAGCAGTAAAGGTTTTTAGCATAAGACTATTAGTGAGAGGCGACTAAGAAACAACGACAACCTTATCGGGTGACAATTCCGACTTGTGGCTCCAACAATGGTTTCCATCTATTATGCGACCAGAGCCAGTGAGACGGAAATTTGCCGATATTTTCCTCAAGCATATGGTAGTAAGTCTCGGTAATCTCCATCGGAGTGCAACCCTTGGCATTCTCTGTGACAACGTGAAAAGTGTAATCGTAATGAAACCGCGACTTTTTAACGCATTCCAAAAACAACACCGTTGCACCTGACGACTCCGCAAGCCGTTCAGCACCGATTTGCACATGTGTAGGCCGATTCAAAAACTGTACAAAATGCTTGCCACTGCCCGGAGCAGGCCGCTGATCCGCGATGACAACAACCATTGATGGCTCGCCTCTTGCTCGCAACGCAGCTAGTGCGCCCCGAAAAAAATATTTCTTCGGGATTAAATTCACTCCGAACATAGATCTCATTTTGAGAATGTAGCGGTCAATCACTTTACTCGAAAGGGGTGTATAAGCTGTGTATGTCCTGAACCCCTGGATCTTCGGAAGGTTAATAAGGTATTCCCAATTTCCGCAATGGGATGCCAGCGTTACTACATTTTTGCCTTGCTTATAAAATCCATCCAATAGCTCAATGTTGGTATAGTTGGCAAGTCTTTTTCTGGTACCGCCATCGACAACTATAAACAATAACTGTTCTATAACCAAATCGCCAAGGTGTCGATAATAATTCCGAGCATAGGCCGCTATTTCACTTTGACTTCTTTCCGGAAATGACTTCGATAAATTATCAATAATTACAGCATATCTGTATCGAAACATCCGATAAACAAACAGGTATACGACAAATGACAATCCCGAAGCAATACACAGCAAGAATCTGATAAAAAAGTTATGGGCAGTTACTTGTCGTTCCATAATAACGTCACGATGTAGAGTTGATTGTAAGGATCCATATGCCACAATAGAGCTTTACCCTTAGATTTAGGGGGATAAACCTCTTTGGCTAAAAGGCGAACCAAGGATAAGGCTTCGTCGCAAATTCCAAAGCCCTGGGAAAATTGTCGCTTAATTTTCTTTTGAATTTGGGAGCTATAGACGGATTTCCCGGGTAGCCTTTGCCATTCCAGGCAAGCAGCCGGTCACTGCCGCCACTATAAACCACCAGGTTTTTCCATCCCATCGTCTTTTGGTCCAGGATTATGAAAGGAAAATCAGCTACGGTAAAATGGGTGATCAACTCCCCTTCCTGCGATAAGAGCAAGGCCGTACAGCCTCCCGATCCGCACCAGTTCATACCCGTAAAACCAACCAAAAATTCGCTTTTCCCGTCATCATTCAGGTCAGTCTCATAGTATACGAACCGCCGCGCTGATGAATCAGCATTCATAAGCTCTTTTTCCAGCACCTTTGGAAGCACTTTGCTTATCCGCATGGCAGTTTTGATATCCGCTGTCCCGGATACATAATCTCCTGCCGCGATCGTATCCGATGGATCCGGATCTGTCGGAGCGCTTATTTCGACACTGTCGGGCCTGGCTTTTTCAGAGATTTTTCCCTTTCCTGAATCATCGCTTTTTGTACAGCCGGAGACTCCGATAGCAATTACACCAAGAGACAAAAGAATTTTTCGTAGCATAGAAGTTCGTTTTCATGGTTGATAAATTCAAACGACAGGCTGCTCTCGGAGCAATCTGCATAAATTATATTTTCCCAATTTTTGTTTAACAAAATCAGTCAAAAGAAAACCTAACTTTTCCTATATCCCGCGCTTCCTTAATACCTCAATGTTACAAAATATTTCTACAATTTCAGTTTATGTTGGTAAAAAAAATGTCTAGTATTGCTAAAAGTCCCATGACAAACAATCAGATAATATTTTGGGTACAATAAATTGCACAATCAATGGAAAATGCAAACGTGGCCACATTCCTCTTCTTTGTTTCTTTACTTGGAGGGGGTATCAAACGGGCGGCAGAAAATATGGAGGCAGATATACTTAGCATCAAATTACCGGACTCGGTCCTGATCGCACCTGCTGTAATCTCCAATACAACCATCCCGGCGTTTGTGAAGTATGATAAAATGAACATCAAGGCATTTGCACCTGATTTCGTGCTTACAACCGGCGCGAGGATAAACCCAAAAACCGGTATTGCTCAGGATTTTCCCACACCAGTTACCTATACAGTACGATCAGAGGATGGTAATTGGCAGAAACAGTACCGGGTTAGCCTATTGCAAAACACCGTGTCCGGCAACTTTGTCTTTGAAAACTGGACACGTACGTCCGAGGCAAACTACAAAACACCCTATGAAGTAGCACTAGGAAGGCAGCAGAACGTATGAGCATCCAGCAATTCCTCATTATTTTAAGCTACACAATCTTTTTGCAAACCTGCTTAGTCTATCACTTTTAAAGACTGGCATATTATTTGCAATCATGACTGAAACAAAAAATTCACATACTAAACTGGAACATGTTGATCAAATTCTACACACTATTATCCGTTGTTGTAATTTCTTACACAACAGCCTGCGCCCAGAAATCTCCGCCGCCGGACGGCTCCTGGCCTGTTCCTGACGTCCCAAATCTCTTATTCTACATTCAGCGCGACCCGGATATCAACACCGTCGTTTATACCTTAAATACGGATGATTCCGGAGCTATCAATCAGAAAGATCCCATCAAGATTTTCTGGATCAAATATACTGAAGGCGCAACGCATAAACCGCTGAATATCTTACAGAAAGACCTTGCATACGGGCTGTCTGTAAAACCCAAAGGGCACGAACAGTATGATGTCAAGGCGGTCGCCTATCCCAAAATGGCGATGCTGCTTCTAAAAGGAAAAGATAATAAATACCACATCAGTCTTTCACTAAACAACCGTCAGTGCGTGTTGAAACGGATCTTCATCCGCATTGTCGGGGGCAATCACCTGCATCCTGATGTTGCGTACCTGGATTTCCATGGTACCGAACTCTATACCGGAAAGGTGGTTACAGAGCGGGTATTCCCGGATTAAATTTAGCAAGTCAACAATAAATCAATTCATTTCCATTTCAGGCAATTCAAATCCATCGTACACTTATGCAACAACGTCGAAAACCAAATGCGTCAAAATGCGTGCTACCGCCAGGCAAAGCCCTGAGCCCCGGAAAGAAACTCATGCGCGCCGCCCGGAGCACATTTGTAATTCTGTCAGCTTCACTGTTGACCGTCAACCCCAACCATAGTCATGCCCAAAGTTCTGGCGACCCCTCCTATCTGGGTAATTCGAAATACATCGAAATCTCAGCCGGTACAGGACTTGGGCGTTTGAGGGATTTTGCCACTTCCCCGCTTTTTTATGAAGGATCGGTAAGCCGGATCGCCGGATCATTATCCAGACTGGGACCGATGCGTGATATCTCCACCGGTATCGTCGTCACAAGAGGCACGCTAACCAGCGATTACAATGATCACAAAGCACAGGGCACGCTTACAACGTTTTCCGTGCATCACGCACGCCTATACCAGATATTCAAAAACGGATCGGACAGGTGGAATTTCAAAGTGGGTGGAGAAGCCAATCTAACCGGAAATTTACGTATAAATCAGTCATTCAGGAATAGTGCTGTCGGCATCGAAGCATTCCCTGTCGTCTTTGGTACTTTTAAAGTGACTAAAGATCTGAGCAGAACAACAGGCCGTCGCGGAAAAGAACCGATGAAAAAAAGCTTGTCATTCAAGCTCAACGCAAGCATTCTCAGTTCTTCATTTAGAAACGGATATTCGTACCTGGGTATCGGACAGGTAGTAGATAAAACAGGCATTGATGGCTTACTGGACGATTATCGCTTCAAAGCATTCGGCGTTAACTCTCTGAGCACCAGTGTCGATTACACACTTTGGTTAAAAAACAAAAACGGATGGCGGTTCTCGTATGGCTGGGAGGCTTACAAGACCAGAAAAGATTACGCCGATTTCGAAATGGCTTCTCATACCCTTCGCGTCGCGCTGCTGTTCAACACAAAAAATAACTAACCATGAAAAGAAATACTTTTTTACTGACCATACTAAGCATTTTCCTATTGTCCGGGTGCGAGTCCATTTTTTTCGAAGAAGAAAAGGAATCCAAAGACCCTATGAAAAACTTCGAATACCTTTGGAATCAATGTAATGAAAAATATGCCTATTTCGAGCTCAAGGGCATCGACTGGGATAAAGTTAAGACCCAGTACTCCGCAAAAATCTACCAGGGTATGTCTGACGACTCGCTTTTCAAGGTGTTGGGTGGGATGCTTAATGAACTTCGGGATGACCATACCAATCTGGTTTCCAATTTTAATATCTCGGATTACAAAGTCTTTCGGGATGGAAAAGATAATTTCGACTGGCGCTTTGTGCAGGACAATTATCTTCCGAGAGATTACTATATCTCGGGACCATTTTCACATGATTTTATCGCAAATGGCCAGATCGGTTATGTGCGGTTTCCTGCATTTACCGGAACGGTTGACAAGAAAAACCTTGATTTCGTCCTTAATCGCTACAAGGACACCAAAGGTCTGATTTTGGATCTCCGGGAAAATGGCGGCGGCGCTGTAACGGACGTATTTGAGCTGCTGAGCCGATTTATTGACAAAAAAACACTGGTGTATTACGTGCGTGTAAAAAACGGACCAGGCCGGAACGACTTTTCCGAACCACAGCCCGCTTATGTTGAACCATATGACGGAGTAAGATATACCAAAAAGATCGCGGTTCTGATCGATCGCGGCACCTATAGCGCGGCATCGTTCACCTCGCTGGCGACCAAGGCGCTGGACAACGTCGTGCTGATTGGCGACACGACCGGCGGAGGATTAGGCTTACCCAATGGCGGCCAGCTTCCCAATGGCTGGACTTACCGTTTTTCAATTTCCCAGGCATTGACCCTTGACAAAAGTAACGCTTTTGAAGCTGGAGTTCCTGCCGATATTCCGGCCACATTCGATTGGAATAACAAAACAAAAGACGGAATTATCGAGCGCGCCATTCAGGAATTGCTGTAATTTGGACTTTGCCGGCTGGAAGTTTACCATCTCAGCCGGTAAAGCATCTTTATTTAATTTACATTATGAAGTTTTCATCATTTTTCCCACCTCTTATCGCACTTGGTCTCTGCGCATGTTCTTCAACTAAATACCCGGGGGGCACTCCCAGGGACGCCGTACAGGTTTCCATCGATCTTGTGAACGTCGATGCGGATCGCGTCCGCGTAAAAGTGGTGCCACCCCGTCAAAAATCGGGATCAATGGCCTATCACTTCCCCAAGATCATCCCTGGCACTTATGCCATTGCTGATTATGGCAGATATGTCCATGATATAAAGGCGTTTAAGAAAGATGGGAGCGAAATAAAGTTAAGCCGAACCGACTCAAATACGGTTGTCATCGAAAATGCAACACAGCTTGCGTATCTCACCTATCTTGTTAACGACACCTTCGACACAGAGGAATCCGGCGATCCTTTTTCAGAAAAAAGCAAAACGATATTTTCTCCCGCAGGCACTAACATCGATGCAGGAAAATATTTTTTGCTAAACATGGCCGGGTTTGTAGGCTATTTCACCGATCAGCTTGAAAAACCCTACCGTATCAGCATTTCCCACCCGGAGAATCTTTACGGTACAACCGCAATGGTTGACCAGGACAATAATACAAAAAACGATATTTTCGAACTAAGTCGATACCCGGAAGTGGTAGACCACCCCGTCATGTACGCCCCGGCTGACACTTCTGCATTCTGGGTCAACGACATGCAGGTATTGCTTGGTGTATACTCGAAGCGCGGAAAAACGCATGCAAGCGACTTGCGCCCCGACCTGGAAAAGATGATGAGTGCTCAGAAAAAATTCCTGGGACCTATTAATGATACCAAAAAGTATGCAGTGCTTTCCTATATCTCGTCAGGAACCGACGACGACGCCAAGGGCATCGGCGCATTAGAACACAATACCTCTACCTCCGCTGTTTTCCGCGAACCGATGAAAAGTAAAGACCTGATCCACGTGATCAGTCACGAGTTTTTTCATACGATCACACCCCTGAAAGTCCATTCGAAAGAAATTCAGTATTTCGATTTCAATAGTCCCAAAATGAGCCAGCATTTGTGGTTTTATGAAGGAGTGACCGAATATTTTTCGAATCTCTTTCAAGTCAACCAAGGGCTGATCACAGACAACGCCTTTTATGACCTGATGGTCAGAAAAATTGAAAATTCACACAATTACAACGATAAGCTTTCATTTACTGAAATGAGCCGCAATATTCTCGATCCGAAAATGAAGGCCCAATATCCCAATGTGTATGAAAAAGGTGCGCTCATCGCCATGTGCCTTGACGTTGTGATCCGGGAACAAACGCAAGGACAACGCGGCCTGCTGTGGCTCATGGGGGAACTTTCGAAAAAATACGGAGCAGACAAGCCCTTTGATGATGCCGAGCTGATCCCTATCATCACGCAAATTGCAGGTAAAGAGGCCGGTATATTTCTGGAAACATATGTTCGGAATGATCAGCGCATTACTTACGCGGACTTTCTTGCCAAAGTAGGCCTTAAAAAGCAGGTCGTCCCGTTCCCGGAGCCCATAGTTTTTGTGAGCCAGGATGTTGCGTACATTAAAACCGACTCTACCAACACGCTGATACTCGCATCCGTTCCTGACCAAGCGAACCTGTTTTACCAGAACCTGGGCATCCAGGACAATGATATTTTTTTGGAAATCAACGGAATACCAGTGGATCCAAAGGATCCAAATTCGATCATTTATCTTGGCTATGATCTTGACGAAGGCAGTCCAATAACTGTGAAGGTGAAGCGTACGGGACAGGATATGGAACTGAAGGGAACTGTCAAGCTGAACTATGAAGATGCGGACAGTTTCCGTTTCGCAGATCAAAGCAAAAAAAATCTTAATGAAGCCTGGCTTAAAAAATAAACAGCAACATTTTAACCTGTTAAACCAATGAAAAAAATTATTATTCAGGTGCTTACGGTGATGATCGGACACCAAGCCTTTGCCCAGAAAGACGTTGTTGTCAACGCACTCGCCAAATATAAGCTGGATGAAACGATTCTGGATGAAAAATTAAGACTAAAACCTACCGACTATTCTTATGATTTGAAGGAAACAGTTGCCACAGAAGGAACGCAGAAGGTTATTCTGGGGCATTATGACGCTTCTAAAAGTGAAGACGACCGTTGGACTGTTATTTCTTCGGACGACCAGGAACCCAGTACGACCGAAATTAAACGTTTCAAAAAAGAACACGGAAAAGCCCCCTATCCCCCCACAAAAATTGATGATAGCTCGTACAAAGTAGAAAAGGACGATGCCGGAGTACTGGTGGTTAGCTACAAAGTCGACCCGGCTTCGCTGGTAGCTGATAACGCCTTTCTTAAAGATTGCAGACTTCACCTAACCATTGATACCAAAACGAGTAAATTAATTAAGGTAGAGTCCACGAACGAAAAACCGTTAAAAATCAAAATTTTCAACGTACCCGTTTTAAACTCATTCTCCGAACTAACCTGGAATGAGACAGAACAGAAATATTTCCCAAAAAAAGACAACATCAACATGACAATCAAATTGCTTGGACAAGAGGTTCCGACAACAACCATTCTGGAATACTCGAATTTCAAGAAATAGCAGCTGTATGGGCTGCTATGAAAAAAATAATCCTGCTGAAACCAGTAGGGTTATTTTTTTTCGTTCGGCTGCTGCATCGTAACGTTGATATCCTGATGGGTAAACGGAATTACAATGCCATTTTGTCGAAACAACAAATCGATCCGGTTGATTACCTGATCCTGGACAACGCCGGACTGATCCATATTACGCACCCAGAAAACCACTTCAAAATCGATCGCATTCGTAGCAAACTCCTTCGTAAGAACCGTTGGCTGAGGACGTGACATAATATTTTCATTACCTGCAATAGACGCTAAAAGAACATTTTTCACAGTAGCCAGGTCACTACCATAAGCCACACCCACTTTAATCACCTGCCGACGTTTGTTCTTGCCCATCGTCCAGTTAATCAGGTGCTGACTAAGCAAATCGCCATTGGGAACAATCATGCTGGCTCCATCCGCCAGCGATATCACACTACTCCTAAAACCGATCGATTTCATCGTTCCGAACTTCCCGTTGACCTCCACCTGGTCACCTACGCTGACTGGTCGCTCGAATGCAATAATCAGTCCACTAACGAGGTTGGTCACCAGGTTTTGCAAACCCAAACCGATACCTACACCCAACGCGCCTATGATAATTGTGAGGCGGTCCAGCGCGATACCCGATGCAGCAAAAGCGAGTAGTATACCGGCCGTAATAATCAGGATCCGGATAAGCAGCAACCAGTTTGCAGCAATAGAAGCAGCACCCCCCGGATGATCGGACGTCTGTATCCCCGGATCGGTTGCGAAAAACGACACGAGGCGGGAAAGCAGTACGGCTGAGCCACCGATCCCAATAAACAAGAGCAAATCGCGGATTGTAAATTCGTAGTCCCCAATGCTTCTGGATTCAGTGATATAAAGGTTAAATGGGCTGATGATCTGTTTGAATTCAAAGTAGTTACGCCCCACCAGAATAAGCCACCCCAGGCAAAGCAGGACATACAAAAGTGCCGGAGCCCTGTTTCCCAGCCTATCGAAATTGACATAGAACAGCTTTCTATCCGGACTTTTATAAACCGAGTTCGCTAGCCTCAGCGCCTCATCGATCATTCTGACGGCCCACAAAAACAAAATTGCGATGATCAAACCAACATAACCACTCACCATCAACGTCTTGGCTAAGTTATATCTACCTAAAATATTGAAAATCAGTGCAAAAAACTCGGACAAAACAAAGAAACGAATAGCGTAAACAATGTACTTCTCCTTCAAGGTTTCAAGTTGGTTTCCACGCAGGATTTGTCCGGTATACAACATACCTGCACCAGACAGCGCTAACATCAGCCATCGCTCGGCGATTGAAGCCTGTAAAAGCATATTGTCCAGACAAACGATCAAGAACAACACCGCCATTGTAAGCCAGAATCTCATCCAATAGCGACTTATATATCCCCTGAAAATGACCGCAAGACTCAGAATCGAAAAAGACCAGAATAAAATACTGATTATAAAAGGTGGATCTATAAAAATAAATTGCAAAAAGGAAATCACAATCAATACCGAAGCCGGGAGCGGAACAGATAGCACCCGGGTACTTTCTGGTGGACCTTCAACGGGTCTGCCCTCCCGATAGCGCGACCGCAATGAGTATAAGAAAACAGTGCTAATCAATAAGGCAACAAGCAGGATTAAAAAACGCCCGCTATAATTGGCCAGGTAAAATTGCAGGACCATTGCCTCCTTTGCATAGGAAAAACGGATTACCTGTGAGACTGTGTTCAGCCCGGCCGATTCCCACAGATTGGGGAGTTCCCTCGCGAGCAGCCTCTTAGAAAGCTGCTCTTTTTCCGATTCCAGCCCTTCCAGGGCGAGGTCAAGTTCGAAAACAAGCGGGTCAAGACCAGACTGTATCGTCTGCAAATTCGAAATGGTCTTGTCAATTAAAGAGTCAATTGGTTTGATCGATAGATTCGAGATCATGAGCTTGTTCATATAAGCCATCACCGTAGCAGAATCCGCTGACAAGGTGTACAGTAATGAATCCGTCGACAAAGAATCGAGCTGGTAGCGGTGACCGACCATCCGCTCTGTCATCTTATCTATATGGCTTTTACGCGCGCGCATATCCCTCAGCAGCTGTGTCAGGATCGCGGAGGAAACTGTCAGATTTCTATGCGTGGAAATTTCTCCTTTTTCAATCGATGTTCCTCCCCTGACCACATTGAAACAAAGCCTCGCTTTCTCGATCTCGGCAGAAACCGAATTCGTATCCAACTCGCTCTTTATGAACAACTTTGCCGCCTGAATTTCCTTTTCGATACGATCCAGTGTGCGTTGTTGGCCAAATGCTACGGTTTCATCCTCATACTTTCTTCTACTATTTTCAGCCACACTCCGGATCGCCTGCTGCGCCCGAGACGAAAAGGTCGATTGCTTCTTCGTGGTGGAATCCGGCACCGATTGTCCAAAAGTACTTCCCAAAGAAAGGATACACACGAAGAGCCCTGAGCACACGAAATTTGTAAAAATACTGGAAGAGAAGGTAAGGTAGTTACCAGTATGCACGTGAATGGGTCGGTTCCGCATGAAAATTTATTTAATAGGACGAAGCAATAATAACTAAAAATGACACTACAACAATATTCAAAAAAAATTAGAAAAATACAATTTATGTGACACGAATAAATGTCTCAACCACACATTTGGCACACCATAAACAAAATCGCCCCCATCGAGTCATAATATAGCAAAATTTCCTAAACCAACAATGTAGCTATTATTCTACAACTGATTGAAAGAAATGACAAAAATAAAAATTGTATTTTTTGTTGTTTTTCTAATGGCACCTATTAACTTCGGTTCCCGAGAAAAACATAAATAGTTGAGCATTTCTCTAAACCGTATTCCATTCAGCCACCGCTATGAAAAAAATCGTATATCTGCTTGCCCTAAGCCTCCTTTTCTTGCAGTGCGCTAAACGGAGCACGTCCCCCACCGATGCTTTCAGGGCTAATCCCCTTGCTGATAGCATCCAGATTTACACCTTGCAGCCCGATGAAAATGTCCCTGAAAAATCAGAATTTGTGAGGGATATTCAGATGGGTACTTCGATGTTTTCAAGCAACTGTGGGTATAAAAACCTGATGAATTATGCCCAGTTCACTGCCAGGCAGTCCGGAGCCAACCTGATCCATTTAACAGAAATCAAAAGACCCGTGCTGGGTAATGGTTGCTACCATGTGACAGCAAAACTTTATAAAAACGCGGATCCGACGCAGATTGAAAAGCTGGCCAACGAACAAAAACGAGCGAATCAAAGCAGGCTACCCAAGGATGCAGATTATGCGATTGTCAATTTCTATAGGCCTAAAGATTTGGATGGCGTAGCGATCAGCTACAATATTAAGATGGATGATCAGGGAACCATTGGTCGTTCGTCCAATGGCCACCAGTTTCAATATAAAGTCACTACTTTTGGCAAACACCGGTTTTTGGGAAAGACCAGGAAAGGAGATTCGGTTGTGCTGGACATTCAAAAAGGCCAGGAGTATTTTGTCCGCTGTGGTGTAACCAAGGGCAACAGCATTGCCATCCCGGATATGTACGTGATAGAAAACTATGTGGGTATCCGCGAAATAGCGGAAATGTAACAACAAAATCACCTATTACTTAATTAAAAACCAATGAAACAGCTATTTACGCTCTTTATCCTCATCGTATTGTCCATCAATTCGCAAGCTCAGAACGGAACAAAAAACGATGTAATTTTGCAACTTAACGGTGATGAACTGACCGGAAAAGTCACAGAAATCAATGATGATGCTATCAAATTTGTATATGCCGGCGAGACATTACCCTATTCCATCAAAAAAGCAGACATACTGAAAATTACCTATGCAAGTGGAAGAATCGAGATATTCAATAAACCCCAACTCAGCTCATCCACTCAGAAAAATCAGACAACTTCCGGCTCCACAGCAGGAAGCGGTCTTCTGTCAGACCATCATAACAAAATAGCTATTTTACCGTTCGGTTTTATAAAAGACGGGCAAAAAGCTGCTGATGAACTTAGTAATGTGGTACAAAATGCCTGCTTTGCTTTTCTGAGTAAACACGCCGGAGTACTTTCAGTGGTGGACACTCGTACCACCAACGCCAAGCTTATCAAGGCAGGCATAACCAGACAAAACATTGAAGGTTTCACAATGGACGATATCTGCAACGCAATCGGTGTGGAGTTTATCATTGACGGAACGGTGGTTCTAAATAAGGCCTCGCAGTCGAGCCTTGCGAGCAACTCATACAGCGATAAGAGCAAAGGCAACCGTAACGAACAGAAGAGTTCCGGCTACGCGACCGCCAGTGCTACTAATTACGAGAACTACGAAACGACAATAAATCTGGATATCTACAATGACAAAGGCAACAACATGTTCAGTCAGTCACGCAAATCCTTTTTTAAAACACAGGATGCCTACCAAAATGCGCTGGAATATGTCTTAAAAAGATCTCCTTTGTATAGCAAGTAATCGCAGAGCGGATCCGAATGGTGAAAATCCGAGCGGTTTTAAGATATTTGAAGCAGCTCTTGCTGCCGGTTGGCCTAGTGATAAGAATCGCTACGCTGCCGGCAACAGGAGTAATCATTTTTTTACTATTGTCCCGTGGTGACAAATAGTACTCCAGCACCCGGAGGATTACCTCTTACCCAGACGCTGCACACCCCGTCTAAGAATCTGTGAAATAAATTCGAAAATTTATTTCACAGATTTCATATCGACTGCAAAGACTAAAATTCGCGTCATACACCTTCCCCCTACCGATATAAACCAAATCGAACAATTGACACGGCTTCTAAGGCTTTTTCAAGCAACAAAACGAGTTCCGACCGAACTTGATTTGGATACTGCTATAATTAAATTCCGTAGAGACGAGTTAACCTTAAATCGATTATTTAACCAAATTTCCGAAACTGATTCAGGCAATAAATATAGAGAAGTAACCAAGTGCTCAACTCAGACTCGCGGTCTTTTTTCAAGCTCAAACTACGTTCAATGACACGAATGCAGCAAATCAATTTCTTGACTCAGAGTTATTAAAAAAAAATGGGTTTGAGTTTCATTTTATTTTGAATAATGGAAAGTTACAACGAAATTGGGGGTGATCAGTGGCTCCGAGCTCTCCGGTTACAGGGTTTTTCACTGTCGATGATAAGCACATTTCTTAATGCTTTGCCCAGTGCTGTGGTAAAAGTTCTTCGGCTACTATTTGTCACTGTTAGAGATATTTTTCAGCAAAAGATGTACAAATGGCAACCCCACAAATACCATCCAAGGCACTAATACCAATGTTAAGATTAGCATTCTTAAATACAATGACATTTCAGCTAAATAACTACCAAATAACATATAAAGAAGCGTTATCGAAGGGTAAATTACTACCCAAATTTTGATAGCTTGGATAATTTTACTTTTGGTGTTCATTTAGATTATTTTACGGTTTAATAATATGTCCCGTTACAGCTCCAAACAAGCTTTTCTTAAAGCCAAATTCCAATTGCTTCATCGTTGTTGGAATTTCCCCCGGGAAATAAGGAAAATAATGTGGCGAATTTTCAATTACTGCCGGGCTGACTGCGTTGATACGAATACCATTTGGCAACTCAATTGCAGCAGCTTTTACAAAACTTTCTACTGCTCCGTTTGCTGCCGATGCGTTAGCAAAATTAATTTGCGGTTCGTGTGTTAATGCTCCTGTGATGAGTGTAAACGAACCTTTTGGATTGATGTATTGCTGACCAATTAACACCAAATTAATTTGCCCCATCATTTTTCCTTCAATTCCTTTTTTGAAAGTTTGGTCGTTCAAATTTTTCCAAGGCCCGACAAAAGTTTCTCCCGCGGTTGTAATCAAGGCATCAAAAGGCCCTATCTTAGCAAACATTTCTTCTATTGATTTGGTAGAGGTTGTATCTACCTGTATCTCTTCTGATGAACGACTGGCTCTTACTACTTCGTGATTTTCCCTTTCTAACACATTCGCCAAATACTGTCCCATCGTGCCTGATGCACCTACAATTACTATTTTCATATTTTATCTTGTTTTATAATGCTCTGCAAAATTACCTTATAGTAAAGCTTGGCTGGTAGGACAAAAATTTAGTCTTGCAGGACATTTTAATAGGGTGATTGCATCAAAATGGTAAGTTGCGCCAGGCGTGTTAATAAAAAGTCATCATTTCGGGCCACTTTCTTCCTTTTTCTCCTAAGGCTCATTTTTAATGGTTCTCTCCGTAATAATGTAAGGGCGGTTTTTCTTATTGCTGTCAGATTTCTTGGTCGTTCTTACAACTACCCGAAGCAGAAATACTGAGAATTTGCTTGTATTCATAACTACCACTAACCAAGTATCACTTATTCAAGAGTGAATACAATTGCAATGAGTTAGTTAGATCCAATTTAAAAAATTCCGGTTAGTATTTATGTACCTCCATTTCAAATTACTCTGGGAGATATCTAGAGCAGAATTCAACATCCTTAGCTTTGTTAAAAGAAGAACCAAGCGACAACAAACGAAGATATTATCAAATTGAGTTTTAAAATGAATGTAAATCTGGTATATCACCCCGACTTTAGTCTAAACTTCCAACATCCTAATTATGGGAAGCCTACAATTTAAACTTGATACCTCAGGAACAAAATATCAGTTCACACAAAAAATATAGATAAAATTACAATAAATTGCAATTTCTTACCGAGACCCATATCGTAGTTAAATACTAATTTACGTTAATTTGTGCAGTTAAAATTATACCAATATCTGAACTATATTTACTCAAACTGAATGCGAAACACATTTACCCTCCTGCCCAGCCGTACTGGCTGGCTGCGCCAGCTCTTGTACACAACATTTGTCATTCTGGCAATCACAGGATACAGCGGTGCTGCCGCCCGCTACCCTTCATCAGGCGTTTCACTTAGATCGGGACGCTCCACGGCTGACAAGCCCGTAAAGGGAACCATCAAGGACGACGCCGGAAATACCCTTATTGGTGTTAGCGTCGTTGAAAAAGGAACGACAAACGGAACGATTACGGATCAGGACGGAAAGTTTAGCATAAGTGTCCGAAGTGAGGACGCAGTGCTGACTATGTCCTTTGTAGGTTTCACCACCAAGGAAATTATTGTGGGAAATCAAAGCATGCTTGAACTGGTATTGTCTCAAGATGCCAAGCTCCTCGACGAAGCTATCATTGTAGGTGCACTTGGTATGAAGCTTCAAGAAAAAGCGCTTGGTTACTCGGTACAAAAGGTAAGCGGCTCCACCATCCAGACTGTAAAGGGAACCAATCTGGCAACGTCCTTAACAGGAAAAGTTTCGGGGCTTTGGGTGAAGAACAGTACGGAATTTAACGAAGCGCCTACGCTGGACCTTCGTGGGGAAACGCCTCTGTTGGTCATCGACGGCGTACCTTATGTGAACATCTCCCTGAAAAACCTTAACCAGGACGATATTGAAAGTATTGACGTACTGAAAGGACCGACAGCGGCGGCTTTGTACGGTTCAAGAGGTGGCAGCGGGGCCGTCATTGTCACTACCAAACGCGGCGGGACAGGAAAAGGACTTTCCGTTACGGTGAATAGCAACAACATGTTCAACGCGGGCTTTTTGATGTTACCAAAAGTCCAGCACGCGTACAGTGCCGGATTGGGTAGTGCCTACAGCCCGACTGACTATATCTGGGGAGCCAAACTGGATAACGGCACCATGGCCAACCAGTGGAACCCGATTACCAAACAAATGGAAATGTCGGAACTACGGTCGCTGGGGAAAGATAATTTCCGGGACTTTCTGGTACCAGGTCTGATTTCGAACAACAACGTGAGCGTTACGCAAACTGGCGAGAACGGCAGTTTCCGTGTATCTATGAGCCATATTTACAACAAAGGCCAATACCCTAACCTTAAATCGAACACCACCAGTTTCAACGTGAGTGGCGATATGAAGATCGGTACAAAGTTCAGTCTGAACAGCCAGGTGGGCTACAACCGTATATCGGCTCCTCAGGTTGCCGGTTCGGGATATGACGCACAGGGCTACATTTACAACATCCTGATGTGGATGGGACCTGAATATGACCTGAGCCTTTACAAAAACAACTACTGGATTACACCCAATGTAAAACAAAACTGGCACTACAATGCGTGGTATGATAACCCATACATGATGGCTTATGAAAAGCTGAATGGTATTGAGGAGAACAAAATGAACGCCAGCTTCACAGCAACACTGGATCTTTTCGAAGGCGCAAAAATTTTGGTTCGGCCAGGATTTGACCTATACCAAAACAACGAGACACGCAGAAACCCGCCGGGAATCCTTTCTACCCGCGGTTGGGATGCATCCGGATTGTATTCTATTGCTAAACGAAACGGTTACAGCTTTAACGGAGACGCGTTATTCACCTACAATAAAACTTTTGGTAAACTAGGTATTGATGTGTTGGCCGGTGGTACGATCTTCAAATTTGACAACAATTACCTTTACAGCGCAACCAGAAGCGGATTGCTTATTCCAGGCTACTACTCGCTCAACAACTCCGTCGAAAGACCAGATGTGAGCGTCGTTGATCCGAATACCGCTGCATCCAATCCCCGCTTCCGCAAACAGGTAAACAGCTTGCTGGGAAAAATAAGTTTGGCCTACAACAACACCTTCTTCCTGGATGTAACGGGCCGTAATGACTGGAGCTCATCTATGCCTGCGAAGACAAACAGTTACTTTTATCCTTCAGCGGGTGCAAGTGTCGTAGTCAGTGAGTTTTTCCAAACCTTGCCCAATTGGCTTGATTTCTGGAAAGTACGTGGTTCCTGGACGCTTTCCAAGTCTGACCTGGGTGTTTATGCAACCAACAACACCTACAACACATCGACTGGTGTCTGGAGCGGCCTGAACTCTGCGGCTTACCCGGGTACCATTATCGACGGCGTAAACGTAGTGGCGGAGGCGAACCGTACATGGGAAATTGGAACAGCGGCTTACTTCCTGAAGAAACGTTTAAAACTGGACGTTGCCTACTTCAACAAGTATAATTACAACATTCAAACCAGCGCCCCGATATCGCAGGCTTCCGGTTTTAACAGCACGTTGATCAACATTGATCAGACCTATGTCCGCAAGGGGATGGAAATCACGCTTGCTGCAACCGTGCTCAAAAAAGGTGATTGGCAGTGGGATGCAACGGCCAACTGGTCCTACAACCACCGCTACTTCAAAGCACTGGATCCACAATATTCTGCCAAAAACAGCTGGACAAAAGTGGGCGGGCGCACGGATACGTACACCGGGGCAACCTGGCTAAAAGATCCACAAGGCAACCTGATCCACCAGGCTAATGGTCTTACGCAGGCCAGTACCTATAACAGCTTGTATGGTCATACGGATCCAAAGTTCATTTTTGGTTTGGCAAACACGGTTCGTTACAAACAATTTACACTCTCTGCGGCATTTGATGGCCGTATCGGCGGATACTTGTTCAACTACTCATCTTACAAAATGTGGGATACCGGTGCCCATCCTGACTCGGATAACCCATGGCGATATGATGAAGTGGTGAACAAAAACAAGTCGTATGTAGGACAAGGCGTCGTGGTAACTTCCGGTTCTGTTGCATTTGACAATATGGGTAACATCACCAGCGATACGCGTGAGTATGGGCCTAACACCACAAAGGTCTCTTACGAAACTTATGCGCGTCGTTACGGTGACGGAACACGTGGCGTGACCAATGCTACTTTCTTCAAGCTTCGTGAGCTTTCCATTGGCTATTCACTGCCGCCGTCTTTTGCCAAATACGTGGGGGCTAAGTCAGCTTCAATATCATTTACAGGTCAAAACGTATGGATGTGGACGAAAGACTTCCGTTTTGCTGATCCTGATAAAGCAGATGACCGCCAGCTTACTTCTCCTTCCGTTCGCTACATAGGAGGTAACATTCAACTCACTTTCTGATTAACACAAATTGACCCATATCATGAAGAAATTCATTGCTAAATATATGCTCGTAGTTGGTGGCTTGCTTACATTAAACAGCTGCGCCGACTTCCAGGAGATTAACACCAATCCCAACGCCGCCACGTCGGTGTCGCCACAGATGCTGGCAACCAACCTGATTCTAAATATCACATCGGTAAGCTATCTTGATCCGATGTTGCTTTCCAAAGCGATAAACCATACTGAGTTCCCCAGTTCAATGCAATACAACAATTTGGGAAAACAGGAGTACAGCGGATTTGTTGTACTTACGAACGTCGCAAAGATGATCAACCTGGCACCGGAAGGAGCGCAAAAAAACGCTTATACCGGACTTGGCAAGTTCGTCCGTGCGTGGAGGTTTTATGAAATGACGATGCGTCTGGGAGACATCCCGTATGCAGATGCCCTGCAGGGAGAAACAGGTACCATCCGGCCGGCGTACTCTACGCAAAAAGAAGTGTTCCTGGCTATCCTGAAAGAGCTCGAAGAGGCTGATCAGGCATTCTCTCAAGGCGCAAATTTCGCGGGTGATCCGATCTATAATGGTGATGTGGCAAAATGGAGAAAGGTGGTAAACACTTTTGCCTTGAAGGTGCTTCTTTCCCTTTCTGCTAAAGAAGCCGATACAGACTTGAACATCAAATCGCGTTTCAATACGATCGTTACAACGAAACCTATTTTTCAAAGCTCGGCCGACAACTTCCAGCGGGTGTATTCCGATGTGGCGGGACAGCGTTATCCGTGGTTCAAACTAAACAACCAGGGACTTATCTACACGGTGATGTCAACGATGATTGTCGATAAACTAAAAGAGCTGGAAGATTACCGTCTGTTCTATTATGCTGCCCCTTCTCCCATTAAGATCGCAGCGGGTGTGAGCGCTTCAAGTTACGATGCTTATCGGGCCGTAAATCCATCGGCTGTTTACTCTGATCTTACTGCCGTAGCGTCTTCGAAGGATTATTCTAACCTGAACGCCCGCTATTCGGAACTGGCCAACTCCGAACCGATTTATCTGATTGGCTACCCTGTTTTGCAGTTCATGCTGGCCGAGGCTTCATTGCGAGGGTGGATCAGCGGCACACCTACAAGCACGTATTACGAAAATGCGATTCGTGCGAGTATGCAGTTTACCGCAAACAACACGCCTGACAATGCTGATTTCCACCACAACCGCAAAATCAATGCTGATTATATTACCTCTTACCTGGCCTCGGACAAGGTTAAATTATCTGGTACGACACAGCAGCAGCTTGAAAAAATCATGACCCAAAGATATCTGGGTACATTCCTTCAGTCCGGGTTTGACAGTTATTTTGAAAACCGTCGCACTGGCTTCCCGGTTTTCCCGGTTAATCCGTTGTCCAACAACAATACGGACAAGGATAAAATACCAGTGCGGTGGATGTATCCTGACACGGAGATCAACTACAACTACGACAACCTGACAAAGGCAATTCAATCGCAATATGGCGGCAACGATGACTACAATCAGAAAATGTGGCTGCTTAAATAATTGATTGAAATACGTTAAGAAACATTGTCAAATGAGCAATACCCCTGAAAACCAGATGTTTTCAGGGGTATTTTTAATGTATCGCCGTCCTTTCGACGTTTACATATTTAGAGTCAAAACCTCGCTATCGATAAGGAGCTCTTATTTTAGCATCGGCGTCAAATGGTTTGATTTTTCATGTCAAAAAAAACACAGATCCATTTTCATCGGAGAACTGGAATGGTCTTGTCCTGAAATTGAATAATTCGGACGCGTTGACCATTTACAAAACGATAACTTTTTAATACCCATAAACTGATCACTTAGTTTCCTAGCGTATGTTTTCGCCCATTTGTAACGAAAACCTCAGAATGATCCTTGCAGCGAATTTCTCGAAAGGGAGCGCCTGATCTAACTCAAAGCGGCTAATATAATTTTATTGGTAAGAGAGATATTGATGGAGAATTCGCATACACGGACCAGTGGATTCCGCGGCAGAATGACCACTTTAAGAAATCATTTAACCCTGGTCTATTTCTTTATTAATCAATCATTTATAATTAATTGAAATGTCCGATTTTATATGACCTCGATTTCCGTATTCAGGTGGTCACAGGTACCGAAGTCTCCATAATTATTCTGTAACCAATAAGAGAAAGCAATACTTTAAAATGGTCGGTCTGACTCGGAATCCAATAGTCGGCGTATCCGAATTATCCAGAGGAAATTTTCTAGTGCATTTATTAAATTTACCATAGCACTATGTAACCACTAAGCTATTACATTTGTACTACAACCTATCGAATAAGTTGTAGTATTTATAGCCAGCTTTCTTTTTGAAACAGTTTACATGTATACTCTTCCCTACCTAAAAAAAGATCTTTTAAAACACGGTATATATTTATCAGTTTTACTGACTATGGCTGTACTTCCTGCACGTTTGTTAGAAAAGCAGGGCAATGATCCCATTAATCTTGCAGGTTCCCAATTTGTTATCGTTTTTCTATGTTTTGGTTGCTGGATTTCTGCTTTGTATTTTTTACAAACTACTCTTTTTACCATGAAATGGCTGAGAGCTGCATCGTGTCTTATAACCTGCGCTTTTCTGTCGGTAATTTTTTACTATTCTTTCAACTTTCTTTTCGAAGATTTCCCCATACTCCCAATCAAGACCTTACCCTGGCACGTAGGATTTGTCGGACTTCTTTTCCGAGGTATTATTATAGGAGGCATTATGTACCCGATAGCAAAATACTTTGTCAAACAGCGGCAGGTGATAAACGAAAAAATCCAGCTAGAACGTCTGAATCGCAAGAACATCTTGTCACACCTGGGTTTTCTTCAACAACAAATGGATAATCGTTTCATGCTTAATTCGCTTAATGTTTTGAGTTCGGGAATCGAAGAGGAATGGGGAAGGAATTATATAAAAAGACTTTGTAATGTGTATCGCTACCTGGTGGATGGAGCGAAGGGAGATAACATCATTACAGTCAGGAAAGAAGTGGAATTTATCGAATCCTATAATCATCTTCTTAAGGTGCGGTTTGAAGACGGTATCAAATTAAACATCAACCTCAATGACCTGCTCTTAAGCCGAAAAATACCACCCATGTCTTTACAAACATTGGTTGAAAATGCAGTTAAACACAATGTCGTGAGCCCGGACTCCCCTCTGTATATTGAAATATTTAATGAGAAGAATAATATCATCGTACGTAATAACGTGCAGTTAAGATTCTCGAGAACAAAACAACCAGGGGTTGGTCTCCAAAATTTACGAGAACGTTATAGAATTCTTACCAAAACCCCTGTCGTAGTAAGAAGTGATGCAAACCATTATGATGTAACCATCTCAACCATTTAAGATGCCAGTAAATGCCTCCGCCTTACATCGTTTTTCTCTAAACATAAAAAAAACCATTTTCGCTTTGGTTAAAAATGATCTTGCAAAACAGGGCATTTTTTTATCATTTCTTCTAACCTTGGGAGCCTTTCAATTACGGCTTTCTTTGAATCATGATGTTGATACTACGGTTATGGCAATACACCACCTCGTGTTCGTTGTGTTATGCCTGCTAATATGGCTTTCCATAATATACGTTATTCAGAATCTTAACATTGCCTCTGGCTGGCAAAAGGCAGCTATAAGTTCTTTATTTTGCATATCGCTTTCCCTGCTCTTCTACCATACTTTCGAATTGGCATTTCAGTATTTTTCGATTCAATCTCTAAATGATCCTGCATGGCTGACCGGAACAAAAGGCTCCATTTATAAAGGTCTGCTCTTCGCAGGACTGATGTATCCCATTGCATATTATTTGGAAAAACAAAAAGAAATTCAAGAAGAGAGAATTGAATTAGAACGGCTAAATAATAAAAGCCTGCTTACCCATCTCGGTTTTCTACAACAACAGATGGATTCACACTTCATGTTTAACTCATTAAGTATTTTAAGGTCGGGAATTACGGATGAATGGGGAAAAAATTACATCGTCAGATTATGCAATGTGTACCGCTATCTGCTGGAACAAACTCAGGAGACAAATCTTATTGATGTTCATAAGGAAGTCGAATTCATAGAATCATACATCCATCTTTTAAATGAGAGGTTTGATGGTGGTGTAATAGTAGAGATTCACCTGGAAGGTCAAATTCTTGACCGAAAAATTCCTCCTATGGCTTTGCAAACGTTAGTTGAAAACGCTGTAAAACATAATACCACATTGACAAATATCCCTCTTAAAATAAAGATTTTTAGCGACCAGCACCATATTGTAGTAAAAAGCGATTTGCATTTTAAAGATAATGTCGGCTGTAAAACCACTAAGGGGATTGGATTACAAAATTTGAGTGAGCGTTATCTTCTGATAGCGAAAGAACCCGTGGTTATTGTTGAAGATGAATACTGCCTTACTGTCAGAATTGCGACAATCTGATGATTCCTGCCGGATTCCTAAACCATTTACAATTAGATTTTACAAAATATTAGTTAATGCAGATGATTGAAATTTTAATAATTGAAGACGATTTAAGGCTTGCAACTGAATTAACAAAAATGATCGAACAGTTACCGATTGAAGCGAACGTTTGTGGTGTTCTTTCATCCGTAAAAGAATCTATTGATTGGTTTTCCGCCAATCCTATGCCATCCATTATACTTTCAGACATCGAATTGACAGATGGGAACAGCTTTGATATATTCGCTTCTATATTGATTACTGCACCTGTTATTTTTTGCACTGCCTACGATCAGTACGCCCTTCAGGCGTTTAAAAATAATGGCGTTGACTATATTTTAAAACCCATTGAGCAAGAAAAACTCCAAAAAAGCTTTGACAGGATAATTCAAATGCAAAAGAGTCTGACACCCGCTGAGACGATTTCAAGCCCTGCCCGCTATCATAATGTTATAAAAGAACTCAGCCATGCTTACAAAACCACCCTTCTGGTTTATTACAAAAATAAAATTATCCCGGTTTACATTTCCAACATTAAATTCCTTCGATATTCGTTCATGACCGTGTATGTCCACACTGAAAATGAGAAATTCGAGGTTAAGGAAAAACTGGACGATCTGATGTTATCATTGCCGGCCCGTGACTTTTTCCGCGCGAATCGTCAAGTTATTATCAACAGAAATTCAATTTTAGACATTGAGCCTCTTTCAACCCGTAAATTGTCGGTTAAATTAAACGTTGAAAACTCCGAATCAATTATCGTAAGTAAAGAAAAAGCTGCGGAATTCCTTAAGTGGATCGAATGGGCATAAAGAATATTCATGTCCACAATTGAAGCCTTCATATAGTACTTTGCCGGGTTCAAGAAAATTGCTTCGTTCAATTTTTCTGTTGCCCGGTTTGTTTTCTATACTTGTACAAGTATTGCTAACAAACACATCGCACATGAACACCTTTACTGATAACGTACCGGTTAACGGAGAAAACTCAGTAAATAACGCAACGCCCGTAACTGTTTCGACCGGCCAGGCCAATTAAAAAACCTCTCTACCGGAATTTATCTTGTAAAGATTACCCGTCTGGACGGAACACTATCCACACACAAATCACTGATTAACACACAATATCAATACCCTCCTCGTTTATTTTCAGGTCAATATTTCCCCGGATATTCGGGGAAATATTACGAATCGTACGATAAAAGAAAACGTAAATACTTGAATAAAAACAAAATACCCCAAAGCATAAATTTATTCCTCAACTGGGCTCGGGTCAACCCTTAACATTGCAGAAGCCTCTCTTTTAAGTGGAGGCAGATAAGGATACTATTGAGAAAATATGGCCGCACGATATTGATTTATTCTTCAAAGCTTTCCTGTTCCGAATTTCTGAAATCAGCATTCTTTCTTCGATTTAAGTCCTTTGAACCGCTGGATCATTCATTGTCTCTAATTTTCAAATAGTCAATTGTCAGGTTCGGATTCAAATTTGCCTGTTTGGTCAAAATCGGGGCAATGTATTTTTGAATAGCCAATACAGCTTTCTATTCTTGCATGAGGTTCTCTATAAAATGATCTAATGATCAGACACTCAACAAACCTCGATCGCTGCTCCATCCATGAAAGTATCCAGGTGATGTAGAGCTGTTAAATCCTATTTTATTAATTGACTATTAAAGCCAACCTGTTATGCTTAGAAAAATTACATTTTTTGCAATTGCCTCCCTGGCAGCATCCACTGCCTTTGCTCAAATGAAAGTTGGCGCGAGCGGCGCACCTGATGCCAGCGCAATACTTGAACTAAGCAGCAGCAACAAAGGCTTGCTCATGCCTCGCGTAGCACTTATCACCACCACCACATGGGGGTTGGCAGGATCAGAGCCCGTTGCCGGTATGTCGGTTTACAATACAACCATTGGTATTACCAGCAGCAACACCAATTACCCGGCAAACGGAATCGGTGAATATTTCTGGGACGGCACGGGTTGGGTTAGTAAGAAGTTTAGTGCAGGCAACGCTTATGTTGAACCCTGGTTCAACGTGGCTACCAACACTGGTGCAACAACCAATACCCAGAACATTTATCAGATGGGAAAGGTTGGTATTAACGTTACAAATCCGGAGCTGGAACTGCATGTAAGAGGTTCTGTTCTTGTTACCCCAGAAAGTACAGTCGCTGGGTCGCTGGTGACCACGCAAATTGTTGGCGGCGGCGTAGAACTCTATCGGGACCCAACTGCCAGTGTTCCGAATGTTAACGGATATGTCGATTTTAAGGCCAATCGGGATCATGATCGCGATGCACGGATTTTCTTTGATAATACAGTGGGTCCCACTGGCGGACTGGTTCTGGAAACAACGACGGATGGTACTTCTGCTACATTATCGAAAAGGCTGGTTATTTTAAACAGTAATGGCAATGTTGGTTTAGGCACCAGTACTCCCGCGCAAAGATTACATACGGTAGGTACTACACGTACCGATGGGATGTTTGAAGCTTACAGTCCCGCGGGAAATTTAGGTGGCAGGTTGTATACCACAGAAGAAACGGGGGTGGCTAATGGCCTTGTGGTGGAATCATCGCGCGCCGAGGGCAACATGATTTTCAAAACAAATAGTGGAACCAACACTGTGGAGCGTATGCGTATTACAAATAATGGCGGAAATGTTGGTATTCACACACCTGCACCTGAGGCAGATCTTCATGTGAGCGGAGGGTTATTGATCAGCAATGAAACAAGTGTTTTAGCATCTCCAACATCGGTTACAGCTGTAAATGGTAGCATTGAATTGTACCGGGACGCTACTATCGACGCGCAGTACAATGGCTTTATAGACTTTAAAAAGACAAAAGGCCTTGATCGTGATGCCCGCATCGCATACAATCGTTCTTACGGAACAAATGGTGCTATATCGTTTGAAACGACAACGGACGGAACTTCCACTACACGGGATACCAGAATGGTTATCATGAATTCCAATGGAAACGTAGGAATTGGCTCGACAGCGCCAGTTTACAAATTGGATGTTACCGGAGATATTAATGCCACCGGAGAAGTCCGCAATAGTGGCGTCATATTGACCTCGGACGCTCGCCTTAAAAGAAACATCAAAACATTTGAAAATGGTTTAACTACAGTGCAAAAGCTTCGGCCAGTGTTTTATGAGAAAAAAAGCGCTGTTGAAAGTAATGACTACAACCGCTCAGAAATAGGCTTTTTAGCCCAGGATATTCAGAAAGTGCTTCCTCAGCTTGTCAGAGAAGGAAAAGACCTCAATAAAACCCTGGCTGTCGATTACAATTCACTGATCCCTGTATTAACAAAAGCAATACAAGAACTTAGTGCACAGGTAACTTCTTTAAAAGTTGAAAACCAAAAATTATCGGCAGCAGTAAACAGAAGCGAACATTCAGAAAAAGCCATTGCCCAACTGGCAGATCAGGTTATCGAATTACAGAAGCTGATGGCCCTTCAAAAACCGCAATCAGAAAATACCTCTTCTGCAAAGTAATCAGGCTAAACCTTTAAAATTGATCTGTATGCAGTTAAATAACAAAATTTATAAACCTGCCCGATGGTTGGGTTGTGCCGTCGGTCTGTTGGTTGGAACAGTAGCCTTTGCTCAAAGTACTACAATCGGCGGTGATAAAGACCCCTTGATATTGGATGCAGGCTATGCCAGCGATTATAGCCCTGACGGTCTTTTTATTCTTGAAAACGGTTCGATGACATTGCAAAACAAAAGCACATACGAGCACGGCAACACGGTCATGAACAATCTGGGAAACTGGACAAGTCTTAGCGGAAGCATGGATTTATTTCTTGCTCGGGGTTTAAACACTATTTCTGGTACGTTGGCACCAAATTTCTACAACGGTAATTTTAACAATGGCCCGGAAATTACAGCTATCACAAACAACAATGGTATTAATGTTGCAAACCACCTGGACTTCAATAACGGTTTAACGACGACAATCCGAAGTAATCATGCTACCGGAGCCATACATTTTGCCGATAATGCGACGTATACCCACAGCAGTTTAGGTGATGCGCAGTATGTGAACGGCTATGTTAGTAAGACTGGAAACGATGCCTTTGTGTATCCAGTGGGTAATCAGACCGGTGCTGACCTTCGTACACTCACAATCTCAGCACCTTCGTTACCTGCGGATGAACTCTCGATAGCTTACTGGCAAGGAGATGTCGGCACTACGCTGGACCCAACTGGCGGAGCTCATGCCCGAACTTCACTGAATACTGCGGGTACAGCAGGGATAAGTAAGCTGGAATCGGTTTCACCTATTGGCTTTTGGGATTGGATTCCTGTATCAGGAACATCATCATTAACCGTTTCCGTTTCAATTCCTGATTTTTCCGGTCTGCATGGTTATGTACCGGCTGATATCCGATTGGTTGGATGGAATACCGTGACGAACCAATGGGACAATCTGAGTGGCTCGTCAGGAGCCGCAACTAATTCCGAAGGGTCGATTGTAACCGGTACGGTTAGTAACATGAGCTCGTACAGTGCCATCGCCATCGGTGCCATTTCCTTACCATTACCCGTAAAATTGGTACGTTTCACAGCCAATGCCGAAGGAGAAGTATCACAACTTTACTGGGAAACATCGGAAGAAATTAATTCGGAGCGTTTTGAAATAGAACGAAGCATTAACGCAAAAGACTGGATTGTTATCGGAGTAAAATCTGCCATTGGAGAAAGCAAAAAGATCGTTAATTATCATTACACGGACGAATCTCCCGCACCTGTAACAAATTATTATCGTCTCAAAATGGTCGATAGGGATCTTTCTTTCGCATACAGCCGTATTCAAAGTGTTATACTCAATGCCCTTTCCAAATCGGTAATTATTTTCCCGAACCCTGTGTCGGATGTTATCTACTTAAAAAATGCAAACAATACTTTAGTTACGGAAATCTCCGTACTGGATACGAAAGGCACGACTGTGTATCAGTCAAATGTACTTCCCTCAGAAGGAATAAATGTAGAGCTGCTTAAAAATGGAATTTACATGCTTAGAATTAACAAAGCAGATGGAACTACAAACACGACTAAAGTATTAATTAACAGATAAAAATCATCATTGACTGTGTATTAGTTGAAACTTAATCTGACAGTTAGTAAATTTACTAGCCTTAAAATCAGTTAAGTACGACAACAACGCAGAAGTTGATTCAACCAAAACTTGGCTTGTTAAAGTTAGCAGAGAAGTTGGGTAATGTGTCGGATGTCTGTAAAGTTATGGGCTACTCCAGGGACAGTTTTTATCGCTTTCAGAAGCTATATGATGAAGGTGGGGAGCTTGCTTTGAAAGAAATCAGCGGAAGCAACCCATTATTGAAGAACCGCATTGAAAAGCAAATTGAAGCGAACGACGCGAGGATGTGGTAGTAGCTTATGCCATAGAATCACCAGCGTTTGGACAGCAACGGGCTTCTAATGAGCTAAGGAAACGCGGAATCTCTGTTGCGTCTTCAACCATTCGCTGTGTTTGGGTGCGACATGATTTGGAAACGTTTCAGAAGAGGCTCAAAGCACTAGATGCCAAGGTCGCTCAAGAGGGATTAATTCTCTCAGATGTGCAAGTCGCCACCCTTGAACGCAAAAAAGAGGAAGAACAAAGCAGGGGTGAAATTGAAACACACCATCCAGGTTACCTAGGTGCTCAGGCGGCCGCCGCGCGGATACTTATTACGTCGGTTATATTAAAGGCGTGGGTAAGATCTATCAGCAAACATTTATTGACACATATAGCCGAGTAGCGTTTGCAAAGGTCTATGACCGTAAAAATGCACTTGTTGCTGCGGATACACTAAACGATAAGGTGTTGCCATTTTATCAAGAGCAAGAAGTTGACCTGCTACGCATACTGACTGATCGGGGAACAGACCGGGCCGCCCCTTTAGATTAACAGAATAAATGTTAACTTCCTATTGTCCAATTTAAAGATCTGAAAGTATGAGGATGAACTATGGGGCGCCTATTAACTAGACTTATCGCCGGAATTAGTCCTTTATACTTTTTGAATTGAACAGGTGCCATTTAGAATGTTAAGCAACGGGCTTAGTAAAGGGATTAGCATTTCAATACATTCGGATTGTCATTCAACATTAATAATTACGCTATGGAAAAGGAATGGTTTATCGGTGTTGATATTTCAAAACTAACACTGGATTTTGCTCTATGCAATGTAAATAACCCAAATCAGTTTATTCATCGCCAGTTTGCAAACTGTACGTTGGGATTTAAGAAAATGCTTATTGGGCTTAAAAAAGATCATGTAACTAGTAGTAATAGCCTCTTTTGTATGGAGCATACGGGACATTATACCCTGGCTTTATGCTGTTTTTTACAGAACGGAAATTTTCCGTTTACCAAAGTAAGCCCATTGCACTTAAAAAAATCATTAGGCCTCATTAGAGGTAAAAATGATAAAATAGACGCAAAACGGATTGCTCAATTTGCTTGTCTGCATCATCGTATGTTAAAACCTATGCAGTTGCCATCTGCATGTTTGCTCAAATTAAAGAATTTGGTGGCTTTTCGTGACAGGCTCGTCAAGACAAGTGTAAGTCTTAAAATGCAGTTAAGGATTTACAAAATATTATAGATTTAGTAGATAATTCGTTTATTATCAAGCAGTCGGCAGCTCAACATAAACTTATTGAACAGCAAATAAAGGATACTGATAAACAGATAGAAGCGACTGTAAAAGAGGATGAACAAGTACAAAAACATTTTGACCTGATCAAGTCAGTTGTAGGTATTGGCATGATTACAGCAGTAGCTTTCCTGATCTTTACACAGAATTTTACAGCATTCAATACGGGTCGACAGTTTGCGTGTTATGCTGGAGTCGCGCCTTTCGAGCATAGCTCAGGTAGCAGCATCAGGGGAAAAACTAAGGTCAGCCCACTTGCTAATAGAAAAATGAAGGCTTTATTAAGCAACTGTGCCAGCGCTGCTATACAGAATGATCCGGAACTTAAATTATATTATTAACGCAAAATAAAGGATGGCAAAGCTAAAATGAGTGTACTCAATGCCGTTAAGGCCAAACTCATTAATCGGGTATTTGCTACCATAACCCGTGGAACTGAGTATGTTGAACTTATGAAGTATAGCAAAGCGGCCTAAAATAGCAGGCAAAATGTGGACTTGTTATAAAACCTGATTTCAGGTTCCTTGAAAAAATTATATAAAAATTTGTTTTTATCTTAGAGTATGTTTTGGATATTTATTTTGTCACTCTGTTTAAGAAAATTGATAAATAGGCAATTTCAAGCATTGCCTCAGAAGACTCTATGGTTTTCTCAACATCTCTGAAAAGTCTTCGCTTAAAATTAAGCCAACCAAATGACCGTTCGACTTGCCAGCGGTTCTTTTGGGGGACAAATCCTTGTGAGGATTCTGGTTTTTGTGCAATTTCTACCTCCCAGTTAAAATTACTTTTTATGTGTTCAATAAATGTAGTTTTATAACCATTATCAGCAGTAATCTTTTGTAATCGTGGCACTTTTCCTTTTAGCTGCTCAAGTGCCTGAATACCAGCTTGATTATCAGAAATATTAGCAGACGTAACCTTGATTGACCATGGAATTCCGATTGTGTCCACCAGAATAGTTCTTTTTCGTCCATTGATCTTTTTATTGCCATCGATTCCTGAATCTAAATTAATAAACTGCATTTTTTTAACGCTTTGACTATCAATAGCTAATAGACTTGGAGTTTGCTCTTTTTCCTGTCTTTCGCGTTCGCTAATGGCTATACTTTCAAGCAATTGATTCCAGATTCCACGAAGCTTAAACTGCCGAAAATGGTAACGGCAGCCGCGCTGTAAATTGTCTGCCAGGCGGGGTATTTACTTTCCATATTTCGCCCGCGCGGCGGACCGCATTGCGTTCCAGTTTCAACGAGCCAAAAAATAGAATTTACAACGGTTCTTAAGGAATGTTGCCTTGCCCTTTTGTTGTCAACTATTTTTTCGACAAACTGCCATTGAGAGTCACGGGGCCGCCCCTTTAGATTAGCACAATAAATATTAACTTTCTTTTGTCCAAGTAAAAATCTGGAAGTATGAGGGTGAACTATGGGGCCGCCTATTAATTAGAATTAACGCCGGAATT
>NZ_JAVFVU010000050.1 GCF_030929615.1 Dyadobacter sp. LHD-138
TACATAATTCAATCTGATAACGCTCTGAGCTTTTGATAGAAGCATAAAAAAGATAAAACATCACGAAAGCCTATACAAAACAAAGAGGGCGCCTCAATTCGAATTTGAGACGCCCTCTTCTCCTGAGTTTTCAAAACCTGACTTCTCTGACACCCGTCAAACTTTCACAGAGAAACTGCGAAACGTCTACAAATTTTTTGCCTTCATTTGTTTCACAGCATAATCCACCGAACGGGCAGAAAATGCCATATAAGTTAAGGACGGGTTTTGCGTAGACGTAGAGGTCATGGAAGCACCATCCGTTACGAATACGTTTTTGGCCGCATGCATCTGGTTCCATTTATTCAGGATTGATGTTTTAGGATCTTTACCCATACGCACACCACCCATTTCATGAATGTCATTACCGGGATTTCTATGTCCGTCATGTGACCGAACGTTTTTGAAACCCGCGTTGGTAAACATTTCACTCACTTGCTCGATATAATCCTTCACCATTTTCTCATCATTATCATCGTATCCGACCGATATTTTGAGCAATGGCATGCCATAAGCGTCTTTCAGCTCTTTGTCCAAAGCCACATAATTGCTTTCCTTAGGAATCGTTTCTCCCATCATGTGAGACCCAACACTCCAGTTGCCATATTTTGTATCCAGCAAGCTTGATTTTAATGATTCACCAATATCACTACGATCTGAATATGTCATACGGTTGGCGCCAAAACCGGCTGCATACCCTCTTAAGAAATCTGTTTCTTGTTTGTAAACATTTCTGAAACGGGGGATATAACCGCTGTTCGGGCGTTTCCCGTCTGTTGTTGAATCAAGGAAACCTTCATATTCTCCTGATACAGAGGCACGGTAATTGTGGAAAGCTATATATTTTCCAAGTACGCCGCTATCATTTCCCAATCCATTCTGGAAGCGCGAGGAGACAGAATTCATCAGGATCAGGTTTGTGTTTAACGCGGCAGCATTGACGAAAATAATTTTGGCATAAAACTCCATCATTTCCTTCGTGTTGGCATCGATCACGCGTACACCGGTTACTTTTTGCTTTTTGTCATCGTAAATCACGGAATGAACCACCGAATGAGGACGAAGTGTCATATTTCCGGTTTTCATTGCCCAGGGTAACGTGGAAGCATTGCTGCTGAAATATCCGCCAAAAGGGCATCCCCGCTCACAAATTACCCGATGCTGGCATTGTGCACGTCCCTGATCCAAATGGATTTGCTTTGGATCCGTTAAATGCGCAGCACGCCCTATGATGATATGGCGGTCTTTATATTGTTTGGCAACCTGCTCTTTAAAATATTTTTCAACACAGTTCAAATCATGCGGTTTCAAAAATTCGCCGTCCGGCAAAGTATCGATGCCGTCCTTATTTCCTGTAATGCCCGCAAACTTTTCAACATGGCTGTACCAGGGTGCTATGTCGTTATAACCGATCGGCCACTCCACGGCAAATTTATCTCTGGCTGGCCCTTCAAAATCAAACTGACTCCAGCGCTGTGTTTGTCTCGCCCAAAGCAGCGACTTTCCACCCACCTGATATCCGCGAAGCCAGTCAAATGGCTTATCCTGAACGTAAGGGTGCTCGTTATCCTTGACAAAAAAATGCTGGGACGATTCCTTGAAATTGTAACATCTGCTGGCAATCGGGTTGGCATCGGTTACTGCCTTTGGCAGTTTTTCCCGGTGATCAAACTCCCAGGGCTGCATGTTCGTCGTTGGATAATCTTTAATATGCTGAACGTCACGTCCGCGTTCCAAAACAAGAGTTTTCAAACCCCTCTCAGTCAGTTCCTTTGCTGACCATCCGCCGCTGATTCCCGAACCAATAACGATGGCATCATAGGTACGGGCTTTTTCACTGTCTATATTAAAATTCGCCATTTTGGGTATTTTCTATTTCAATTTTTCTTACTCACCCGGTCCAGGGAGTTAATATTTACCGGTTTTCATCCCTTTTTAATAGGAACACAGCCGTGATATCTTGCTGGTATAAACTCGAAATGTGTCAGGTTCGTCATCACGTATTCCGACGACATATACCCCTGGATTGTCAGATTTTTCACCATGCCAAAAAACGCCTTTTGATCTGCATCTGTACTTTTTTCGACTTCCTTCAAAAGTTGCAGCTGTTGTGCCTTCGTCGCATCCGCAAATGATTTTCCAAAACTTTTTGTGCTTTGTGCTTCCACGGCGTCAATACCTTTTGAAAAATTATCCTGTGCTTTTTTGTCATAACAATCGGTAACCATTCTTTGCACAAAAGTCGCCACGCCTAATTCTCCCGCACCCGGTGTATCGGTTTTAGGAATAATAGCTTCTACAATTGCTTTTAACACTTCTGCCTGGCCGGCCATCGTGTACTTTACCTCTCCGAGCGACGAATTACTCCATCCGGAAGCCCATACAGGCAAACTTACCACCGCCCCCATAGCTGCTGCCATGTTTTTAAGCGCTACCCGTCTTTCCATTTTATTATTTTTCAACGATTAATATACATCTTCCAATTTTCCGTTCTCGCCTTCTATTCTTCCAGAAAATCCAGGTCCCTGCCATGGGTTTCAGGAATTGTCATGATCGAATAAAAACCAATGATAAAACAAATAAGCCCAACCAGCGCGCCTGAATCAATGACTGAAAATGACCCTTTAAAGCCCGCAAACAAAGTTGTCATCGCCACCACCGTTCCGCGTACCATATTCGGCACCGTGGTGGCAGCCGTTGCCCGTAGATTGGTCCCAAACTGCTCGGCTCCGATGGTCACAAACATCGCCCAATAACCAATCCCGAAACCCAGTAATGTTGCTACGGTGTATAAACTGCTCGCCGTCTTAATGCCCGTGTACAAATAAACACCGGTACATATCAACGTAAAAGTCATCATAAGAAATACCGCTTTTTTTCTCGATTCCAGCCAATGGCTGAGGAAGCCGCTCAAAAAATCACCCATCGACAATCCGACATAGCACCACATGATGGAAAGCCCCGGCTTAATCGGTTCATCTATGCCAAGCGCCTCTCCAAATTCATTACTAAAAGTCGCCAAAATCCCGATCACAAACCAGGTTGGCAGCCCTATTCCAATACATTTTAAATATCTGAAAAACCTGTCCTTGTTTGTAAACAAGGCGAAAAAGTTACCCTTTACCACATGTTTCTGTTCTTTAAGACCTTCAAAAATGCCAGATTCAAAAACTCCGATACGAAGCACAAGCAAGGAAATTCCTAGTCCTCCCCCGATGAAATAAGCATTACGCCAGTCGAAAAACTCAACCGTAAAATAACCCACAATAGCCCCTAAAAGTCCAATCCCTGCCACCAGTGAAGTCCCGATTGCGCGCAAATGTTTTGGCAAAATTTCTGACACTAAAGTAATCCCGGCTCCCAGTTCGCCTGCCAGTCCTACACCGGCTATGAAGCGTAGCACTTTGTAGGTATCTGCATCCTGGACAAAACCGCAGGCGATATTAGCCAAAGAATAGGTGATAATGGATCCAAAAAGTACGGATAACCTTCCTTTTTTATCTCCCAAAACGCCCCATAAAATTCCTCCCAGCAATAACCCTGTCATTTGCCAGTTCAGGATACTGGCACCGATTAAGGATATTTCGGCTTCTGAAAGTCCCAGCGAAGCGAGGCTTGGCAGCCTCACGATGCCAAAAAGCAATAAATCATATATATCAACAAAATATCCAAGTGCGGCAACAATTACGGGTGCGCTGAAAAGATGTGAAAAAGTTGAACGAGGTGTAACCAGGGTATCCATTCTGTTAATTAAAATTTTTCAGGATTTTATGCAATATTATATAAAATAGCCGGACTATTATCCGGCTATACTGACTAAAATTGGTATAAAAGTAATCTTTGAATCAGGTTTTGATAAATAAGCATCACTTTTTTTTATTCTACCCGGGTTCTCAGCCCGCTTTGAATAAATCTTACAGATCGAGACGTTGTTTGTCTTTCAACAATTGTTCTTTGAGTTTTTCATAATCCACATCCTGTACGCTCACTTTACGGTCAATCGCCTGCACGGCCGCCGAAGCTGCACTTTGCCCCAGGATCATAAAGACCGGTTCCATCCGGATTGAACCATAAGCAATGTGGGAGCTGGACAAGCATACCGGCACAAACAAATTCTGGCAATCCTCCTTTTTGGGAATGATGGAAGCGTAAGAAATACTGTAAGGCGTTTTTGGATGGACACCAATATCACCCTCATTTTGCACGAAACCATCCGCTTTCACATAACGCTGGGCATTGTGCGCATCCAGAGAATAGGATCCCATCCCAACAGACTGCGAAACAGCCTTTTTACCAAGCGTTTCATTTTCAGTCATTACACCCTGCCCGATCATCCGGCGCGCCTCACGCACGTAGATCTGATGCGGCCAGCCACCGTTATCTTTAAATTCGTCTTTTGGCAATCCCCATTTATTCATTTCAGTTCTCACAGCTTCCGGCACATTGCTGTCATTTGAAAGATAGTACATCAACCCTTTCTGATACAGCTCGTGATCTTTAATAATCTGTTTTCTCCTTTCGTAAGTCGCCTCCGGGTAATCATAGTTCATGCCGATAAAATCGGTGCTGAACGGTCCATGGTTATTTGTGTCGGTCTTTTTGTTCGGAATCGGATCATATTTATCAAAAGTTTCTGTCCAGCCTGCTTTGTAAACCCGTGTCAGCAATTCGTATTTGGCAGGATCATAACCCGCCGGTTTCACAAACGGAATGCGGTTATCAGGATTTGCAGAAAGACACATACGGAAGCAATAAGCCTGAATTTTGTTATCACCATCGCCATTCTTTCCAATTTTTTCGTCCGAAACATAAGGCAGCAAACCACTTTTCGGATCACCTTCCACTTTGTACGGACTTACATTTTTCTTAAAATAATGTCCGTGCTGGAAAACTTCTGCCTGAATACCATTCCATTCTTCATTGTACACGCTGTTGGCTTCGCGTCCCACATGATATTTCACGCCAGCCGCAGCCATTAAATCACCTTCGTACGTGGCATCAATAAACATTTTACCCGTAAAAGTCTTTCCCGAAAGAGTTTTGATCGACACGATTCTACCGTCTTTTTTCACAAGCCCTTTTTCACGGTCCAGCCACTCTTCGCGGTAAATTTTTATATTATTTTCCTTTACGAAATCTTCAAAAACTTTTTCCGCCACATTTGGTTCGAAAATCCACATCGTTCTGTCTGCTCCGTCCATGGCAGGTGTCCCCTGGCCTTTGTTGCCATACTCTTCTTTTTTCTGCCACCGCCAGGCTTCCGGTTTGTCGTAATGCATGTACACCCGGTGATAAAACTCACGCGCCAGACCACCGATCACCGACTTATTTCCCGTGTCCGTAAAACCCAGCCCGCCAGACGAAAGTCCGCCCAGGTGCTTATCCGGCGATACAACCAAAACCGTCTTACCGGATTTAACAACCTGAACAGCAGCCGTTATCGCCCCGGAAGTTCCTCCGTAAACAATCACATCTGCGTTATAGGCATTTCTCTTCTGGGCTTCTGCAACCGTTATCCCCAGCACACAAACTGCGAGAAAACTGAACAATAAAGCCCGCTTTGTCAAATATTTAAACGACATATTACTTTATCTAAATTAAGGTAGTGAAATAGTTTTCATTTCGCGATCAAACAAATATAAATCATTGACAATTAGGTATTAATACCCCAGTAGTTTTTTCAGATAACCTGGATAACTGTTCCCTTCCACGCCGCCCCCGCCATTGGTTATACTATCGCCAAAACACACAAGCCGGTTGTAGGAAACGCCGGTGCGGATCAAAGCTTCGTACACGGCAACAGCCATGGTCCGGTATCCCTCCGGCGTCGGGTGAACGCCGTCTGTTTTCTCACTATTTAAAGTGTTCTGAAGCAAACTGCTGCGCTCCTCACTGATATTTCCGACTTTGTCAAACACCCGGTGCATATCCAGAAAATGGAGTTTGTAATCGTCCGCCGCCTTTTTAATCGTTTCATTTACCTTTTCCTTACGTCCTTTATGTCCCGCGTCACCATAAAAACTTCTTTCATGACGCGTGTATAAATGCGGCTCATAAACCGGCAGGATCGTCATCAGCATGATCTGACTTTTCACACCCAGAATCATTTCAACGATTTTTCTGAGATTTTTCTCATACTCCGGCAGCGGAATGTACTTTTTGCTGTTCATATCATTCGTGCCAATCATCAATATCGTAAAGTCCGGCTTGTGGCTCAAACAATCCTTATCAATTCTGGCCAGCAAATCGACCGTATTATTGCCTCCGATCCCTGCATTGATGATAAATGGTTTTTCGTCAACCTGTTTTCCGGAAACAGTCGTTTCCGGAAAAGCAAGTGAAGTTGCGGCTAACGTTGTCTGCAAAAATTGCCTTCTTTGCATCTGTCTGATTATGTTTAAGTCTGAAATATAAAATCAGAATCCGGGGTTTTGCGTAAGGTTTGCATTTGCATCCCGTTCGGTTTGTGGAACGGGGAGTAAATAGTTTTTCTCTCCCACAATGATGGTCGGATTCTGTGCCTTTAAGGCGCTGATAAGTTTTTTAGTTCGTACCAGATCATACCAGCGGTGTCCTTCAAAAGCCAGTTCCAGCCGTCTTTCCAGCAAAATGGCATCCCTGAAATCGGCCTGACTTAATGATGCCGGTAACTCTTCCAAGCCTGCCCGCATTCTGATTCGGTTCACGACCTTGAAAGCCTCGGCATTTCCAGCGCCCTGCTCATTTAAAGCCTCGGCATACATCAGCAACACATCGGCATATCGAATGATTGGGAAATTATTGCTTCCCTCCGCATTGGCCGTAGCCGACAGGTCGAGGTACTTATAAACATAACCGGGGAAATCTATGCTGACGGGTGCAGCAGGCGTACTTGTCGCGGAATAAAGTTTGATGTTAACATTCCTGCGCTTGTCAGTGGCAGCATACGTATCGTACAAATTTTTAGTAACCGGATCATCGCCAAAACCTGCAATGTTATTGACACGGTCAAAATTGGGCCGCATATACCCCTGCATCCAACTTCCCTCTCCAAAGCCTCCGCCCAAAGCCTGCATCTCGAAAACGGCTTCCTTTCCATTTTTATTGGCAATTAAAAATGCCTCTGAATAATTGGCCCATAAATCGTAAACACCTGAGTCAATTACTTCCTTCGCTTTTTGAGAAGCCTTTGCCCAATCCTGTCTCGTTAAATACACCTTAGCCAAAAAAGCGGTGGCGGCTCCTTTTGTCGCGCGTCCTTTGTCCGCTCCCGTATAAGTAGCCGGAAGAACCGCTTCCGCTTCCGAAAAATCCTTGATCACCTGCGCGTAAACCTCATCTGTCGACGCCCTTGAAACCTGCAAATTATTTAACGACGTCGTTTCCGTTAACATAAGCGGTACGCCGCCAAACAACCTGACCAGAGTAAAATAATAAAAACCCCGCATAAACCTGGCTTCGGCCAATAATCTTGCCTGAAGAGTGGCATCCATTGAAATGGCCGGAACCCGTTCCAATACCGCGTTGGCTCTGTTGATAGCTTTAAATGACGTGGACCAGACCGATTGAAAAGTGCTGGTGGCTGGCGTGAATGTATACTTATCCAGATCATTTTTTGCCTGGTTCGCGGTAGAACGGCCTCCACCCCACTCGGAGTCGTCGGTTGCCTGGTCCTGGATGATCCACATCACCTGGCTGTACATGTCAGGCGAATTCATGGCATCATACACGGCGTTCACGGCTGCTTTGGCGTCATCCGTATTTTTATAGAAATTGTCGGGCGTAAAACTGGACTGCGGAACCTGATCCAGCACGTCACAGGAACTTGCCCAGAATAAGACGAAGAAGAAAGGTATTATCTTTTTCATTATCTAAATATTTTATAACGATCTTATTAAAAGCTATTTACTCAAAACAAAATCATATTGATATATTAAAATTAAGGTTATCTGATCAATTGCATGTTTCAAGAAACAGCCTTAGAAACTTACATTTAAACCAAAAATCAGTGTTTTAGCTGCCGGGTAACTTGCATAATCAAAACCCTGGCTGCGGCTATCCTGGCCAAAACGATTCACCTCCGGATCATATCCCGAATATTTTGTCCAGGTAATATAATTCTGTGCGGTCACATAAAACCTGATCCCCTGCACATGCATTGATTTCGTCACGGAGGCAGGCAGGTTATACGCAAGCTGCACATTTTTCAGCCTCAGATAAGATCCGTCTTCGATCTGACGCGTCGAAATTCTGTTGGCAGGACGGGTCGTGGAGGCACGCGGGACATCCGTATTGGTATTGGTCGGCGTCCAGCGATTCAGCATATCGCGGTCCTGGTTTGTCGTTCCATTCAGATATTCCAGCTCAAACCGGTTTGCGTTCAGGATTTTATTGCCATAAACACCTTGAAAGAAAACGGTCAGATCCAGCCCTTTATAAGAAAAAGTGTTGCTGATACCCCCAATAAATTTAGGCTGGGCGCGTCCGATAATCGTCCGGTCGTTATCATCAATTTTCTTATCCCCGTTTAAATCCTTATAGCGGCGATCACCCGGTTTTCTGGCACTGGCATCCACCAAAGCAGCCAGTTCATCCGTCGACTGGTAAAGTCCGTCTGTTACATATCCGTAAAATGAACCCAAAGGCTCGCCAACGCGGATAATTCCCGAGTTTACATTTTGCGCAATGTTGGCAACATCACCGGCAAATATTTGCGGGGCACCACCGATATCCAGCACTTTGTTGCGGTTAATCGCGTAATTAAAATCGGTGTTCCATTTGAACGCCCCATCAAGATTGTGGGACGAAATACTTAATTCAAATCCTTTATTTTCTACCCTGCCCAGATTTTTGATCGCGCTTGAAAAGCCGGACGTGCTTGGAATCGTAACGTTAAGCAAAAGATTTTTTGTGCGTTTCAGATAAGCATCAGCCGTCACAGTGATACGGTTTCCAAATAATCCCAGGTCAACGCCAACATCCGACTGGGTAGTTGTTTCCCAGGATAGATCCGGGTTCGCAATCTGATCGGGACCAATGCCGGTTGAAACGACATTTCCAAAAACGTAATTCTGCGTACCGAGTAATGAATATGCGGGATAATTACCGATTCCATCCTGATTTCCTGTTGAACCGATCGTTGCCCTTAACTTCAGGTCGCTGATTGACTTTACGTTTCTGATAAAATTCTCTTCGGATGCACGCCATGCCAACGCCATAGACGGGAAAAATCCATAACGTTTGTTTGCACCAAAACGTGAAGAACCATCGGCACGGAAGGATGCTGTCAGGAGATACTTTTCGTTAAATCCATAGTTAATGCGTCCCAGATATGATTCAAGTCCCCACGACCCGATCCCTGACCTCGGAAGCAAAGCCACCGAACCCGAACCGAGATTACCCGATCCCAGATTGTCATTTACAAAATTACGGGATGCGGCATAGCTGCTTTCTGAGCGGTTTACCTGCTGGGTATAACCCACCAGCGCCGTCAGATTGTGAACTTTACTGAAGGTTTTGGTATAAGTCAAAAGATTTTCGTTCAGCCAGGTTATTGATTGTCCGTTATTGATACTCCCAAAACCGCCTTGCGACAAACCACTGGAAACACTTCTCGGCAGATAACTGTCCTGTTTCTGAATAATACCGTCAATACCCATCACGACTTTGAAACTAAGGCCGTCCATGATCTGATATTCTCCAAAAACATTACCAAAAACACGGTAAGCCGTATTCTTATTTTTGCTTTCTTTTGCCAATGCAGCCGGATTATCAGCCGTGAAGGTTAACGCCGGATTATTCATCAGATAAGTCCCATCCGGATTATAAACCGGTAAAATCGAAGGAAATTGCAGCGCTGCGATCGTAACCAAACCCGCGCTTCCCAAGCTTCCATCCGTACGCGACTGGTTCGAAAGCGTGCGGTTTACCGTAAGACTATTACCAATTTTGATTTTGTTTGTCAGCTTTCTATCCAGATTGACGCGAAACGAATAACGGTCAAAATCCGAATTGGTGACAATTCCTTTTTGTTTGTAATAACCTCCGGAAATTGCGTACTGCGTTTTCTCATCGCCCCCGCTCATCGACAGCTGATAATTGTACATAGGCGCCGTGCGGAAAATTTCGTCCTGCCAGTCCGTACCCTTTCCGAAAGCTTCTACCTGCTGTGGTGTGTAAACCGGATTTCTGCCTTCATTCGTATTGGCATCATTGACGAAGGCTGCATATTCGCGGGCATTCATCACCGGATATTTACGGCGAACCTGCTGTACGCCATAATATGCATCCAAATTGATCGTAGATTTTCCCGCTTTACCACGTTTTGTCGTAATGATCACGACACCATTTGCACCTCTTGAACCATAAATAGCCGTCGAAGATGCATCTTTTAAAATCGCCATGGATTCGATATCACTTGGATTAAGCGTACTCAAAACATTGAAGCTTGAACCGCTGTTTGACGACTCATTTTTAAAAGGGATTCCGTCAATTACATACAAGGGTTCGTTATCGCCCTGGATCGAATTCCCTCCACGTATACGTATAGTCGTCGCTCCGCCGGGCGCGCCTGAATTTTGAGTAATCTGTACACCCGCCGCACGCCCCTGCAAGGCCTGGTCCATGGAAGTTACAGCCACTTTTTTAATTTCGTCCACCGGAATAGTCGTAACCGAACCTGTTAAATCTGACTTTCTAACCTGGCCATAACCTACGACAACAATCTCCTGCAAAGACTTGTCCTCAGGAACCATATTGACTGTCAAGATATTTTGCTTCCCAACTGGAACTTCCTTGGTTGTGTACCCGACAAAGCTGAATATCAGAACCTGTGCCGCATTCTCAGGCACATCAAGCTTAAAATCACCGCCCGTATCCGTAGTCGTTCCCATCTGCGTGCCTTTTACAACCACGCTCACACCAGGTAGTCCAATACCGGCTTCATCCAAAACCTTTCCCGAAACATTCTTTTTAGGCGCATCACTTTTCCCTGGAATGACCGGTTCTGGTAAATTTTCCAGACGTTTCAGAATAATTATCTTTCCGGATATTTCGTATTGCAAGCCCAAAGGCGTCAAAACATCATCCAAAACTTCGTAGAGCGGTTTATTTTGCGCAGAAACATTAACCTTTCTGCCCGATTGAATCAGTTTGGAGCTGAACACAAAGCGCACGTCCACTTGTTTTTCTAGCTGATTCAAAACCTTTTTCACTTCGCTTCCATTGGCATTAATGGAAATTTTCTGGCTCAGCAGCGACTGCCCATAACTTTCGTGGGCATAACCATAGCCAATAAACATGAGCGCAAAGAGAAGTTGTGTAGCCGTTATTCGCATAGTCCAAAGTAATACCTGCTGGTATTGTACTGGTTTTTTCATAGATTTGATTGTTTTGTTAAGCTGGAAAATTTGGCAAAACGATCCCGGCCTCCGTTTTCGGAGGTTTTCTGGCGACAACCTGAGGGGATACATTCGGGAGTCGGTAATGCGGGAACATTGCCGGCTCTTTTTGTTAAGTAACTCGTTTAAATACTTTCAAATAATATAAAGTTTAGGGTTAATTTGAGTGATAAATGTAGAATGGTTAATTAGTTCTTGCATCCTTTGCCATGCACTACAATCTGGCCGTCCAGAATTTCATAATTTGCTTCGATGGCCTTGCAAATGATCGTCAGTTTTTCATGCAGCGTCTGGTTTTCCAGAATCGCCGTTAAAGGGCAATCTTTCAAGAGTTCTTCGTCATATAAAATATCGATTCCGTAAGCCTTTCCGATCGAGTCAAAAACCTCGCTAACGGGCATATCTTCAAAAATGAATTGAGGCGTTTTTGCTTTTGAAATGATTATTTCAGGCTTTTCAACCAAGGTCTTCACCATGCGGATCTGATCTCTGGCATAAATGATTTTCTGGTTGGGCGACAGAACGACGCCTTCCAGCTCGTGGTTACTTATTTTTTCCTTAGCATCGGGATCCAACTGGGTAAAAACGGAAACCCGCCCGGTTTTTACTTCCACCGTTACTTCCTTTGATGTTTTGTAGGCTTTTATCGTAAAACTTGTACCCAGTACCTTGGTCACCAATTCGTTGGCATACACAAAAAACGGGCGTGAGGGATCTTTATGAATGTCAAAAAAGGCCTCCCCGGTTAAGAAAACCTCCCGTTTACTGCCAACGAATTTACGTGCATAACGAATCCGGCTTTCCGGTGCCAACGTCACCTGACTGCCATCATCCAAACGTACCAGCAAAGGCGCTTTCCCGCTGTTTATTTTTTCAATCAATAGCCCATGATCAGCTGTCAGATTTTCCTTAACCCCGGACAGACCATGTTCAGTCAAACGTGATTTGGCCAACCATGCGAAAAACATAACAATCGTCAGCGATGCTGCAATCTTAAACCAGAATTTTTTATGGAAAGGAACAATTGTATAAACTTCCGGTTCAGATGTTACAGCATTTCCCGGAGTTGTTTTAGCGATGGTTTCTTTAACAATCTTTGAAATTTCAGCCGTTGAAATTTCCGGCTCGGCTACCCGCAAAGACAACACAACTTCCCGGGCTTTGTTTATATTAGCCACCATTTCAGGATTTTCAGCCTGCCACTGCTTCCAGACTATATCCGTTTCGCGTGTGGGTGAGAGCACCCATTGGCGAAAGAATGTGTCCCAGACAAGGTCTTCTATTCCGTATTTTTTATAATGGTTCATATCAGCTTCATGCATCTCTATCATACGATAGACAAAACCGCTAGCCGTATACCAATAAATTTTAAATTATTTCTGAAAAAATTGATAGAAAAATATTTCGGGTAGGATAATATCGCTTAAAATTGATTTTAAGCGAATAAAACAGGCTTCGGTTAAACCATTTTAGCAATGCAGATGTAAAAATTGAAGGTAAGATTTGGCAATTAAGGCTGTAGGTATTCAGGAATTCAGCTATGCCCGAACCTTCCGGACAAAATCAAGCTTAACATCGGCCACAGAGGCTATTTGCTCGTCACTTAACGCCGAGGATTTAATAAGGTTGCTGATGATTTCCGAATCTTTCTAACTCAATATTGAAAGATTCTCCTGGTATTCATGCTTAACACCACTATATAAAAAAGTGCACCATCAATAAAGTAAAAAGCTCTGCTTTCCAGTGCTTTTTCAATTGCTTGATCGCGATCTGAAGGAGATTGGAAACCGTTTGCGGAGAAATACTCATTACTACGGAAATCTGACCGCGATCCATTTCCTGAAAGAATTTCAAATAAACCACCTCTTTTTGCCTTTGTGGAAGCTCATCCAGTAACTTTTTAAGTTTCTGGGTGATAACCAATGTAGATTCATTTTCGATATACTCTTCTTCCACCGAAAATTCAATATCAAAATCCCCATTGATTTCTTCGATCGATGAATCCGACAGTAACGGCTTTGACATTGCGCTTCTATGCATCAACCGTCGCAATGAAGCCATCAAATACGGTTTCACAGCAATATCACGGCTCAAATTCTGGCGACGCTCCCATAGAATAAGGAACAGATCCTGGATATTATCTTTGACAAATTCCTTGTCTTTCGAAAACTTACTTCCATAATGAAACAGCATACGAAAGTGGAGTTTCATCAGATAATCAAATGCTTCCACTTCACCGGCAAGAAACCTTTGCCAAATGATCCGGTCATCGGGAATTTCCTGTAAGTGGGGAACTGAATGCATGAGTTTTTAAAATCTAGACTTCAAATTAACACATTGCACCCTACAAATCACAATAGATTTTATGAATTTATTTCTACTAACTACCGACTACTCAACCAAAAAGCGTAAATATTTGACGATACTATTCCTGGAAAATGAAAGAATGTAGACACCAGAGGTGATTTTATTACGCGGACGTATTTCAATCACACCGTCTTCGCTTGTTTTAAAATCAAAAGCCAACGCGCTTCCGTTTAAATCATAGATTTTCATCAGTTCAGGTTTCGCACCAAAACTATTGACCCGGATTAATTCAGCAGAAACAGGATTGGGACTGAGATAAAATTCCATATTCTCCCCGAACGAAAGCTCCGTCTCCCGCGCGTCTATGACCTGACCAGATTTATCGATCTGCTCGACACGATAATAGTTAACACCAGCACCCGGCACATCGTCCACCAGAGCATACGCTTCTCCTATTCGCCCCTTCGCTTTAACATCGCCGATCACGTTGTATAAATGCTTATCTCCGCGTTTACTAATCATAAAACGATCTGAATCCCGGTCGATGGCCGTTTCCCAGTACAGTCTTACCTTCCCATTACCCTTTTCCGCTTTAAACAAAACAATGTGCAGCGGAAGAACACCTGTTACATCACGTATTCGCAAACTTGTAAAACGGACTTTCCCGACGCCATTGCGAAAGCGAATTTCAAAGTTGGAAAGTTTTGACACCGAGTAAGCCGACGCTCCCGGATAGGCATCGGCATCATTTACCTGTAAGATTTCGTTCACCCAAAGGTCATATTTGCCAGGCATCACTTTGTAATCCGGCTTGGCCGCATTCTCGGGCTTCCGGTATATTTGCCCATCGGGCGAGTTATTAAGTACCCACGTAAGTGTTACGGGCGCATGAAGCGGTAAGGGACTGCTATTTTTCCCCGTTTCAATATCATGCACGACAAAAGATGAGGCAAGAAAATTCAGTGAGAACCGGCTAAATAAAAGTGCATTCGCGGGAATCTTGTTATTGGTCGGGGAGAAATTTTCTCCTAAATAAAAGTACAGGGCATTGGTCGCCGCCGCACCAATTTCCTCGACGCTGAACGTCAACTGTATATAAAGCGTTTCAGGATTTGGAAAAAACGGCACTGCCCGTAAAGCCCTCACAATACCGCCAGTAGTCGAATCCTCCTGCAAACGTATGAGATCCATATACCCGGGTCCAAATTCATATTTTGACAAGGCCGCATTTGTGGTGATCAAATGACTGAATTGTCCTATACCCGGGTTTGGGCTGACAAACGGACCACCGCCCGAAAAGTTTTGCTCCATGTAATTGGTTTGTGCTGAAACAACTTTTGCCATGCAAAGCAACAACACACAACAGATGGCTGGAAAAAGACGATATGTAGTCATAATCAGCTTTTGTTAGAATAAAACTTTTCTGATAGGACGCACAATACATTGTTTGTCACACCATTAGTCAAAAATCGATTAAAATAAAAAATCCCTTCCCGGAACAAAGGCCGAAAAGGAATTAAGTAACACCAGGTATCTCTCACATTTTATTGATGAGCAATTTTAAAAACGCGTACCGCGCCATCTTCCTGTTCAAGATGAATAAAATAGATGCCATGCGCGTAAGATTTCATGTCAAGCTTTATCATGGCAGAAGTGATTTGTCCGTCGTACATTACGTGTCCAAAAGAATCGATCAGGCGGATTTTACGGACTCGCTTGTTGCTGATCACAATTTGCAGCACATCGCTAACCGGGTTCGGAAATAATTTCGCCCAGGCAAATTCAGGAAAATTGACCGACTTGATGCGACTGTACGCAAAAGTGCCATCCAGATCAATTATTTTTAACCTGTAATAATTCGTCCCTGATTCGGGAGTTTCGTCGGTAAAATCGTAGTGCATCTTTGCATTGCTATTGACGGCCGCAGCTACTTCTCCCAGTTTGTTCCACGTTTTTGCATCGGGGCTCCGCGCTATTTCAAACCGGTCGCTATTCATTTCCGCCGACGTCGTCCAGGTAAGCAACGAGGTCAATCCTTCCTTGACGGCATCAAAACCAATCAGTGTAACCGGTAAAGGAGTGCTAAGATCTACGGTGACGCTCGCCGTGTTACTTTCCTGTCCTGTCGCATCTTTTACCGAATAGGTAAAGGTATCAATTCCCGTAAAACCCGGGTTCCCTTTAAACGTGAATTTTCCACGACTCCGAAAGACTGCCCCGTTTACGGGCGCGCGTTTCATTGTGAGGGTGGTTGTATCCCAGGCAGCGCATAACGACTGGTCATTATTCAGCACATCCAGCAGCAACTCCACATCACTTTTCCCGGAAGTAATATCGTCTGCCGCAACCGGCCGGTTAAAGATCAGATGGATTGCTACGGAAGCATCGGAACTGCACCCGTTAACATTTAAGGCATAAGCAGTATAATCCCCTTCCTCAGATATGATCAGGTCACTTCCGGAAACATCCGGAATGACCTGATCATTTTTATGCCATTCATACAGCGTGGCACCGGCAGACGCTGCTTTAAGCCGGATGGAAGTACCCTTGCAGATCGCCACCTCTCTCACCCCGCTCTGCGCAAAGGCAGAGGCGGGTAAAAAGAGGATAGCAGCTATGAAGAGTATGTTTTTCATATTTTGATTCAATGAAAATCCTTCTTGTTTCCTCAAAACATCATGAATGGAAAAATCCCAGATTAGTTAAGCGTAATACTTGGTAAAACAGGAAGCGGCAGATCGTTTCTAATCTGTTTAGCCGTACTATTGATGGCATTAAGCAACTTGGAAGCCGTATGAGTCGGCCCAACTGCTGGCAGAATGTAGCTAACCAAAGCTTTGTAAGTACCAGTCGAAGTAATCGCCAGGGTACTGCCTGTTTGTGTCTCCAGACCTGTACCACTATTATCCTTCGTCCAGGCAAAAGGAGAAAGCGATACATTAACGTCAGCCAGTCCTGTTACAGCGGTCACGTTCGCGGTTAATGTTGTACTCACCGGAATACCCAAACAGTAATTATCTTTCCCATCCGCGGTTGTCAACGTAATTGTTATTTTGGGCAGTACAATAATCGTATGCTCAATCACATCGGATAAACAGCCTCCAAGGGTCTCCAAAACGCCGAGGGTCAATTTATTGCTTACCACACCCAGCTCTGAACCTGTCCCGAATGTCTTTGTATAAACGCCGCCCGAAGTCGCATCCAGAAGCGTTTCAATCTGTCCGGCTCCCGGATTCAGCAGCCATTTATATTGGTACAAACTGGTCAAAGAAGGCGTAAGCGAGAATGACTCCCCACTGATTACATAATAGGTCCCACCAGGAATCACAGCTGCTTTTGAAGAGAAAGCAATAACGAAAAGCATAAAGCCAAGGCACAATGAGGTAAGGGTCTTTTTCATAACAATTACGTTGATTAAAAATGTTTTGATGTTTAATTTTCTAATTATCCCCCGGTGGCTAACCGTTGATCAGGCACTTCAAAGGATAACCTGGTTAAATACGATCATTGCTTTGCATAGAAATGCCTCCGGGAAGCCGGGAAAATTGATCAAACAATCCGGGCATAAACGAATCACTGCTACTTTTTATAAAAATAACGTTGAGTAAATGGTGTAATACCGACTTTTCAGCGTAACAAATATTCGTTCGGGAGATCGTTCGCCCTTAGAATTCAAATATCTATCTGTGCACGATTAACTATAAACGTATGGGCAATATAATTCTGTTTCAGCCATGAAAATAATCCGGCATCCAAAGTACAGACATACCATTCCTATATCTCTTTTACTAAAATCACGTTCATTTTAGCACAAGACACAAGTAGTCCCGATCAATTGACCGAATCTTTAAATTCAGATTGTCAACCCGAGTATTGGATTAATGAAAATATCGGGGATACTGTCGCACGTTTCAATGCTGAGAAACGGCTAAAAAAAACCGAGAGGTACATCTTTTTCATGAAGATTAATTTAAACTGATGAGAAATATTTAGTAAATATTTAAAAGGGTTTTATTTTTTATTATCTTAAAATCAAGGCGTTAAAGCAATTCCTGGCAAAACAGGCGGGTTCACAATACTTACCTCCACCTTTTTCCTGCCGGATGGCGTGACGCATCCTGATTTCTGAATATCTACATAATAGTTTTTTACCTGACTAGGTGTTGTCAAACCGCTTAGCGAATAGGTTTTACCGGTATTCAGCAGAGACCCGTCCCGAAGGGCATCGTACCATTTATAAACAAATGTTCCTATCCCACTCAGGCTTTCCTGAACGGTAAGTGCCGACAAAGCCGCAGTACCGATATTGGAGCAAACAGTCAGATTCGGTGAAGCGGGCGCATCAGGAACTCTTCGTACATCAAAGATACTGAGCCCATTACTCCCCAACGCCACACCCAGCAAGCCCAGGTCAAGGTCCACAGTAACTCTGTCAAAAACAACCGAATTATTTGACGCATCTTTGGGTGCAAAATAGGCTGTCACTTTGTTATTATCCGTACTTAAAAGGTTCAGCAAATCGACATCCAGCAATGCGCTGAACAGCTGGGAGGTACCCACGGCGGTCGTACCGTTATAACCCTGAACCTTAATGCTTCCCGCCAGTGAAACCGCCGTAAATGCACCATTTTTTGCCAGAACAATCCTTACTGCGTCAGCGGAATTTGAGGTTCCGTTAAAAAAGAAAGTCTGAACAATGTGCCCTGACAACAGCGAGAGGCCGGTGGCGTAAAATGAAGAGGCTGTTGTTCCGGCATCACCATCAATGGCATTTCCCGGACTACTGACCCCATACGATCCTACCGTTATACCCGAACTTCCAAAGGTACTGACATTGGGCAAACCGCAATCCGCTACATTGAACGGAAATGGGTTGGAATCATTACCTGCCGTTGGGCCATAAAAGGCATAAAAAACATCGAAAGTATTGGTTCCCAGTGCCACTGGCGATGATAATGTAATACGGATCGATTGAAAACTTCCCGTCGGCGTAACAGCCATATACACATTCCCATCGCCTGTATAATAGGTTTTAGGCGCTGTATAAGCCTGCGTCACGGAGGTACCCGTACCCGTTGCCGTAGTGTAGGCTATTATTGTAACGCCTCCCCCCAGCAATGCTGTCGCAGTAGCCGTGGTTTTGATATATACCGTTGAATTGGCCGGTACAGATGCCGGAAACGCCAGCTGCTGCCAGACAGAAGTCACCCCAAGGGTACTTAAAGCCTTCAAGTGTGTAAAGTTACCATTCGGCTTCACATTGGTAGCCGAATTGATTGCATTCAAAGGATTATTCACATCAAAATCGCCAAGTCCTCCAACCGAACCACCACTAGTTTGTGAATTTGCATAGACAGCATTCGCAGGCTGACATATCGCAACCTCCTTTAAACCAAGTATTAGACTAATAAAAAAAATCAGGTAAACCGCTCTTTTCATAGGCAGAATCTACTATGCGTAGAATTATTACTAACACAGTACAATATCATAGAATCTTTTCTACATAGCAAATTATTTTACAATAATTATAAAAAATATTTTCAATCCAGGATATTTTGTCTTCAAACCTTGTGATCTGACTAAAAAAAGCGTTAAAAATCTGAACCTATAATTTGTAATTACCGGCTTCCACCCTGTTCTTTAATCTTCGCTAATTCTTCTGCCATCTGTTTAACCTTATTCGGATTCTGATCGGCCAGGTTATTTTTTTCTCCGATGTCTTTACTTAAATCATACAGCTGATGCTTCGGATCGTTACCAAGCTCGGTTCCGGTGAGTTTGTTGTATGCCTGATTCGTATTGGGCTCAATGTATTTCCAATTTCCCTTTGTTAAAGACAACGCGCCGCCCTGCTTCACAAGGCTCTCCCGGCCTATTTTAGTTTTCCCGATCAGGGCATCCATCATGGCAAAACTATCCGTCGCTTCGGTATCTGCTATCTTTTGCTGAAAAAACTGGGCAAAGGAAGACAACAAATCAACCTGACATATCAATGCATTGGAAACCGTACCCGGTTTGATAGAACCCGTCCAGCGAACCAGCCAGGGCACACGGCTACCACCTTCAAAAGCACTGTATTTTCCACCCCTTAGTGCGCCCGCAGGTTTATGTCCTGCTGCCATTTCCACGGCTTTGTCCGCATAACCGTCGTCCAGAACCGGACCGTTATCACTGGAAAAAATGACGATTGTATTTTCGTCCAAATGTAAAGCTTCCAGTTTTTTTAGGATTTCGCCGACAGTCCAGTCCATTTGCAAAATCACATCACCGCGAAGTCCCATTTTACTCTTTCCTTTGAACTCCGTACTCGGCATGCGCGGCACGTGGATATCATTCAAAGAAAAATAAAGGAAAAACGGATTTTTCTGGTTGTTTTCGATAAACTGTTCTGCCTTACTTAAAAAGACATGCGCAATTTCTTCGTCCGTCCAGCGGGCCTGCTTTCCACCACTCATATAACCAATCCGGCCGATACCATTCACGATGGTATTGTTATGCCCATGGTCCGGCGAAGCCTGTAATTTCAATAACTCCGGGTTATCTTTTCCCGTAGGCTCTTTCCCTACCTTTTCCACGTAGTTCACTTCAATCGGATCTTCCTTTTCATATCCGACGATGTCATGGTTTTCAATAAAAACAGTCGGTACGCGGTCGGAGGTAGCCGGAAAGAAATAGGCATAATCAAATCCGACCTCGTTTGGCCCCACCTTGATCGGCTTATTCCAGTTGATATCCTTCCCCGGCGTGCCCAGCCCCAAATGCCATTTTCCAACCGCTCCCGTTTTATAACCGGCATTTTGAAAAACAAGCGGCAAAGTAATCTTGTCCGTCGGAATAATTAACGAAGCATTTCCCGGCAAAACACCGGTACCTTTTTTCCGCCAGGGATAATTACCGGTCATTAGAGCATATCTGGAAGGCGTACAAGTTCCCGAAGTCGTGTGTGCATTGGTCAACTTCAAACCTTCATTGGCCAGCCTGTCAATGTTTGGCGTACTTATTTTAGTAGCACCGTAAGCGCTCAAATCTCCGTAACCAAGATCATCCGCATAGATAAAAATGACGTTTGGCTTTTGGGGTTTTCTTTGAGCGATACTTTCCGAAATGGATAAAAATGATGTTAGAACCATAAGAAAATAGGCTCCAAAATTGTGAATTTTCATAAAATATTAAATCTGAAAGTGGGTTAGGGATTTTCCAGTTATATAATTCAAAGTTCAGCACCCGGATAAATTACCTGTTTAATATCGGGCCAAGCTGCAAAAGAACATCTTTCATTTTTAATTATAATAAAATAATCATAATTTGTACCAATAGATTTAGACCAAAAATGTTGCCTGCCAATAGGATGGCCTAATTAAAATTGATATTATACAACAAGCAAAACCAATCCAGATTCTGGTAAACCGGTTTTGTTTAAATTTGAGAAAAAGAAAGTATGCAAGTTCTTGTGAACATTCCTGATAACGATATTTCATTTTTCAGGGAACTTCTAAAAAAATTCAAGTACCAGGAAATTGAATCTGGTCACAAGCTTACTTTAAGCCCGGAGCAAGACGAATTTGTTCAGGATTTGAAAGGTGGCATGACCGAGATTGCATTACATCAATCCGGAAAAAAGAAGTTAAAAACGGCAAAAGAACTCTGGAATGAGTTATGAAGTTGTCGTTGTTGAATCTTTCGAGAAACAAATAAAAAGGCTCGCTAAAAAATATAAATCCCTAAAAAAAGATACTAAGCCACTCATAGAATCGCTGGAAACCGATCCGTCGCAGGGAGATTATTTGGAAATGATTGTTACAAAATTCGACTGGGTATTTCTTCGAAGGGGAAAGGAAAGAGAGGCGGAGCCCGAATAATCACCTGTGTTAAAGTTGTAAACAAAAGTGTTTATTTGCTTTCCATCTATGATAAATCTGAAAGAGAGAATCTTGATGACCTGGAACTATATCGGCTATTAAAGCTTGCCGAGATTATATAATTTAAATTTAGAAAAGTCCATTTGAATGATCTCAAATGGACTTTTCAGGTTATCAGCTTAGCGTGACGCCGTCAGTTTCTTAATTAAATCAACCTCAGCCTGTTTGTACGGTGTTCCGTCCTTTCTGAAAATATCGTGAAACCAAAGCGGAGGTTCGCTGGTGTACGTTTTTTTCCAGCTGTCCCAGGGATAAATGGTTTGGGATTTTCCGTCAACCAATCCCCAGTTAATCGCGCCGACGTTGTATTTTTTCGCAATCGGGAGAGAACCTTCGAAGAAACTGCCATTGCCGCGCGACATGTATTCCGTACAGATCATCGGGCGGTCATACTGCTGCAATTGCTTGATGCGTTTTTCAAATTCCTGCGCGCTGTCGTAGTTATGGAAAGTGATCACATCGGACTCGTCGATACTCGCTTTCTCAATCGGCTTCAAGGTTTCATATGAAGTCCAGTCTCCGGCCCAGACACCGGCCGTTAATGGCTGTACCGGATTCACAGATCTCGCCCAGGCAAAAGATTTTGTCATCAATGGCAATACATAATCCACTTTGTTAGGAAGCTCAATTTTGCCATAAGAACTGTTGTTGGTGTTATCCGGCTCGTTCCAGATATCCCAGGCCAGTACGCGTTCGTCGTCAGCAAATTTGCCTACCACACCTTTTACATACTGCTCCAAACGTGGATATTGCGTACTGTCTTTCAACGCATTGAACCCCGGACTTTGTACCCAGCCAGAATTGTGTACACCCGGTTTAGGCGCGCGCTGCGCTCCCAACGCCGGAAAAGGATCCCAGCAGGAATCGAAAAGAACCAAAACAGGCTTGATCTTATGTTTCGCTGCAATGTTCAAAAATACATCCAGTCGCTTTAAAAAACCCGTTGAATCCTGCTGATAAAGCAAATCATGGAGATATACCCGCATCGTATTCATACCAATTCCCTGCGCCCAGCCTAGTTCTTTGTCGATGGTAGCCGTATCAAAAGATGCTTCCTGGAACATTTCAAGCTGGTTGATAGCCGTACTCGGTAAAAAGTCTGCACCAACAATCCATTCCTGCTTGGCATACCAGTCTTTTGCCTGCTCTTTCGTCCAGATTTCCCGGCCGGATGTTTTTGTTTCAGCTATATTTTCTTCCTTTTTCTCTTCTGCTTTTTTTGCGCAGTTTTGGAAAGAAAGGCAAACCAGTAATGCCCAGACTGTCGTTTTTAAAAATTTCATTTGTAAAGATTTAGAGTTTTAAGTTTTTCACACAAGGCCGGAAAGACAAATGCAACGTGTACTTTAGTCTTCTTCCGGAAAGCGTACTTTATTTAAAAAAAGGCGCGTTTTGTTCATCCATACTTGGTTCAGCATTCAGAATTTCCGGCCAGCCATTTTTCCAGTGCACCGGATCAAGCATTAAAAACCTGCGGTTCGCACCAGTCGATACATGCGGATTCTTAACGTCGATGGCATGATACAACATCCAGTCCTGCCCTTTGGAATCGGTTATTAAACTGGAATTGTGTCCCGGACCAGCGATGTTTTTCGTGCGTTTAATTAAAACGGTACCGGCGCCTCTTTCCCGCAGATCTTTTCCATCCTGATCAGTATAAGGCCCGAACAAGGTTTTAGACCTGCCAACACGCACATGGTATTTGCTTGCCGCACCTTCACAGCAGCTTTCCTTCGAACCGAAAAAGTAGTAATATCCGCCCCGCTTATGAATCATAATTGCTTCAAAATCCCCGGCAGCTATTTTTATTTTCTTCGTCAGATCCGGAATTGATTTCCCATCGGCGGCCATTTCCACGCCATAGGTTCCCTGGGTCGGCGCATCGCTGAAACTTCCCCAGAAAAGATATTTTTTGCCCTTATCCTCCATAAAAAAGGGATCTATGGAATTCGGCACCTTAACCTCGGCACTCAGCAGCAATTTACCCTGGTCGGTAAAGGGTCCCGCAGGTGCATCGGCAATAGCCAACCCAATACCCGGATTAGGATCTCCCCAGGTTGAATACGCATAATAAAGGTGATACTTCCCATTTACCTTTGCCACATCGGGTGCCCAAATACCACCCTTTTCTTTCCAGACAGGTTTTGTCAAAAAAGCATCCTTGACAAAAGTCCAGTCCTTGAGGTTTTTTGAACGTACAACGGCAACCAGGTGCGCGGGGTTTCCATCGCCCCAGTCATCCTGCGTTCCATAGGCATAAAACCATCCGTCATCCGCTTTGATCACCGACGGATCGGCCAGGATCGGTTCAAAAACCGGGTTTTTATATTTGGGAATCGTTGTTTTAACTGCATTCTGGCCGAAAACACTGCCTGAAAATGCGGTTAGTAAAGACAATACTATCTGTACTTTTTTCATATAACGCGTTGTTTGATAAATCATTTATTCCAGCCAGATCATCTGTGTAAATCCACCGTTCGCCGCAACATCCCACACTTCAATTCTCACCCATTTTCTGTTTTTAAGGTTGGGAGAAAAATGAAATGTCTTTTTACCAAAAGCCTGGGTATCATGCAGGTTAATCACCTCGCGATAAATTTCTTTACCATCGCCTGAAATAATTTCAGCTTTGTTCAACGGAAATGTCCAGCTGGTTTCCAAAACGATATCTGCGGTGCCTTTGGCATCGAGTTTCACCGTTTCCCCGGACTGCTTGTTGTTTACTGTAAAGGTGGGTAATAAAATCTCACCGGTTGTCGAGAAAAACTCTCCTTTTTCCATCGCGTCCAGAACCGGCTGCCAGCCATCTCTAAATTCAGGCATTTCGTCCAGCTGGAGATAATTCACGTTCAAATGACCGTATAGCTCATACTGGGGTTCTATCCTGAACAGATCTGCTTCCGCGATGATGTGTTTTTTCAATCCCCAATTGGCCATATCATCCATCAGGTCCAGCGCACGTTTTCCTAGCTTATCCTGCGACAAGTCAGCCGGGAGTGCTTTCCAGGCTGCCCCCAGAAAACGGTCGGATTTAAAAAATGCTTCGTCTTTATACTTATCGGGAAAACCGGTAGAACCTTTGGTTCTGGCGTGCGCCGTCCAGGCGAGCCCCTTTTCAACTTCCAGCAATTTCAGCATATCTTCCTTGTTGCCGATCCGGTACAGTTTTCCGTACTCCGGATGATCTTCCACGAACGGCTCGTTTTTATCCCTTGCCATCACCCAATAAACAGGCTTTGGAAAAATATTCATCCAGTGGCCGCCGAAGAAATTGTTGGGCTCTTCGCCCGGCAGCAGCAGGAAATTCCCGCCGGACAACCGGGTACATTCTTCAAATAGAGTTTTTTGTTCCAGCCATCTTTTCACTTCCGGGCCCCGGGGACTTCCCGGGCCGTGAAATTCTCCGAGGTGTACGATGTTGACGCCCGTATTTCTGAAAGCTTTTACAAATCCCGGGACTTCGGGAAGCGGTTTATGGGTCAAAACATCATCGACGTGTTCCTGATGAAAATGACTCGCCATCGTGTAATATCCTTCCTGCGGCTGATACGTATCATTGTGTGTAAAAGCTTTCACTTTTTCCAAAACTTTGCCATCTTTCTCCGCACTGATCAGACAGAAAAAATTAAGACGCTGCTCCGTTCCCGGAGGCGCATTGAACCAGGGAACCCAGCGCCGGTCGCCAAGCATATCGTTTCGGATTCCCAATCCAAAACCGGGAATCAGCTTTCTGTAATTATTCCCAAACCAGGTATGGTTTAAGTTGTAACAGTTGTCCAACGGATAAAAATACTGGTGCGGCGACGGAAAAACCGCCAGACTGCCTTCCTTACTTTGCCCGATGATGGTCCTGTATTTAACTTCCAACGCTTGGCCGGCTTCCTTTCCATCCAGCTTTTTGTGCTGCACATACTGCTCCGTGTCCGACCAGAATATTTTCTCCCATGGCGAGCGTTGGCTTACCAGTCCCGCGTCATAAATAATAGCCACAGAATCACGTTGGGTGGTTAATGCAGCAGCAATATTCAACAGTGGAGAGCCATTATACAAAGTAATATCGATCGAGCCGGAAAACGGTCCCGCGTTGGCCCCATCTACTTTGATCTGCGTGTGTGATCCTGACGAAATGACTTTAACGCCGGTTTTTGCCAGTTTTACCGTATAAGCTTCATAAGGCAGGTAGGCGGTTTTGTCGAAAAAAATATTCCAGCCATTTTGTGATACCAAATCCCTTTTTCCAACATTGATAATAAACGCCGGGTCCAGATCTCTGGCCACGGTATGCGAACCACTGCTTCCGGCAAGCTGGATGCTACTGACCAATGGCTTTTCAGTGCTCAGGTCAATAGCAAGTTTTCCAGTCTCCGATTCTCCCGTCGGCCAGCCGATATGCAGGATCGTTCCGCTGACCTCAACCTGGACTTTACTTTTTTTATCAAAACCTTTAAGATCAACCGGTACCTGAGCCAATGCACCGGTACCGATCGTGAGCAAAAAAAACAGGATCGTATTTTTCATGGTTATAGATTTTGAAATAACACAGGTAAAACTCTAAGCCGCTCGACCCAATTCATAAGACTATTTCACGCCAAACATGCGCTTGTAGAAATCCAGTCCTTCCGAAGCCAGCTCGTCGGCACTATTGGCAAGCGGGCGCCAGATACAGGCTGCTCTTGCCAGTTCCTTGGATGGTTGCCCGAACGTTTCGATTACCACAGCGCCTTCGTAGCCGATTTCAATTAATGCTTCACGAATACCCTGCCATTCCAGATGCCCCGTTCCCGGTGTCCCGCGATCACTTTCATTACCCTGAACGTGACATAATAAATCTTTACCAATTTTTCTGATGGACGCCGGAATATCTTTCTCTTCAATGTTGGAATGAAACGTATCCAGTACGATTTTGAGGTTCGGGCTTGCCACTTCATGTACAATGGATAATGCCTGATCCACGGTGTTGACCATATCCGTTTCAAAGCGGTTCAAGGGTTCCAGCCCAACGACCACGCCATGGTCGCCGGCGATTTTTCCAATTTCCTGCAATGTTTCCACGCACCAGGCTCTTTCCTGTTTTTTCTGTTCGTCAGAAACCAAGCGGGTTTTGCCAACCGCCGAATAAACCGGTCCGCCAAAAATCGGACTGCCTATATTTTCCGCGATTTTGATACAGTCTATAATATATTGTTTCCCCAATTTCCGAAACTCAGGTTCGTTGCTGGAAATATCCCGCTCCATTCCAAATGCTCCGCTGATGGTAATTTTTAAATCCAGGTCGCGTGCTATATCCTTGATTAAATTCCAGTCGATAATACTGGTATCTTCTACGGCTATTTCAAGAATATCATAACCCATATTTTTTACCTTGGTAAGTAAATCGATGTTCTCCGTAGAAAAGGGAGAGACCCAGATAAATGTACTAGCTCCGAATAACATGGTTTTGGTTTTAGGGGTGAAAAGGACGACAGCTACGTTCAGAAGGTTTTCGCAAGCACATCTGAATACGCGAATAACCATGGGCAATGCCCATGGTTAAGGTATGAGAGCCCTTAGGCTCATGGTTTAAAAAACATTAATCGAAGGTTGGCACGTTGACACGGATACCACCGTTCATGGCAGATTCGTGTGCACAAATGCCTGCACAGGTATAGTTTGCAGCCAATGCCGCATCTACTGCCGAGTCTCTTCCTTCAATAATAGCCGCCACAAATTCCTGCACCAGGTGCGGGTGTGAGCCACCGTGACCAGCGCCCTGCAAGAAAGAAACGTGGTTTGGGTCGTCAATTTTTTCGCGTTTCGTAAAATGTTTGATCGGTTCGATCAATAATTCATCCGTATCCGGCACATCAATACGCACTGCATTTTCACCACCGTCAAAAATCACGTGGCTTTCATCCTGCAATTGCTCCCATTCGAATGACATTTTTGTGCCATAGACGTCATAGCTTTCGCGGTACTGACGAACCACATCAAACAATGAACGTGTAGCCTCAGCCACAACATCCGAATTTTTCAAGGTAAAAGTTGCCGTTTCTACTGCAAAAGGAGAACCGTAACGGCTGGCAAGATCTTCTGAAAGACGGCCGGATCCGTGGCATACCACTGTTTCGGCTTTGGTATTATTAATTTTCAAAAGCGGTGAAATTGCGTGGGTTCCGTTTAGCATCGGCGGATAACCTTTCCAGTATTCTCCCCATCCTTCCATGCTCATGTCCTGAATATGAGAACCACGAACAAATTGGATTCTTCCTAATTCTCCGTTTTGAGCAAGTTTCAGTCCGTAAAGGAATTCACGTGTGTACAACGCCGTTTCCATCATCATATACACTTTATTCACCCTGCGTTTTGCTTCAACAATAGCGGTGCAATCCTCCACAGTCATGGCCATTGGGATCGTACAAGCCGTATGTTTGCCCGCGTTAAGGGACGCAAGGGTCATTTTGGCATGCTCAGGAACCGGCGTCACGATATGGATCGCATCTACATCCGCTCTTTTTGGAATGTCTTCGAAATGTTCAAAAACTAAATCTTTGTCCAGATTAAATTTAGCCGTTAGCTCATCACGGGTTTCTTTGCTGCGTGTACAAATACCGACAGCTTTAATATTCGGGTGACTTTGATAAATCGGGATAAATTCTTTTCCAAAACCCATGCCCACGATAACGACTGTGATTTGTTTCTGACTCATAATGCTATGCTTTTTTTGGTTTGATAATCCGCGGGCGATGCCCGCTGCTGAGATATGGCGCCCTTTCAGGGCTTTGTGTTAAGAGAATTTTACTTGCCTGCTGCCCACTTTACGGCGTTGCGCAGCATGGTTTTATATGGTTCGATGGTATGTGACTCGGCGTCATGGCCTAAGGCAATGCCTACGATTTTTCCCTTTGGGTATTTTACGATGAAAATGCTTGGGAATACCTTGTCTGAGTCCGCTGCTTTGGCTGTTGCCAATACTTCAATCGGGGTTGCCGATGGTGCTGCGATATAATAGTATAGCTCATCTTTCAGGCCGAATGTTGCCGGAACGCCTTTGGTTACCGGATGTTTCGTATTGGTCAGCGTCACGTCAAACGGGCCATACTTATTGTGTCCCTTTGAGCCACCGCCTACGAGTTTTTGGTTATACTCAGGCCAGTCGTTCCAGTTGTACCAAAGCGCGGGATGGGCAAGAACCAATCCTTTCCCCGAATCGACAAATGCGAAAATTGCTTTGCGGGTTGCATCATCACTGATGGGCTGGTTATTGGCTAGATAAAGCACATCAATGCCGGCAAGTTTCGAGAAAATAGTTGTCGGATCGCTGGTATATTCTACCGATGCGAAACCATCTTTCTGAAGCGTAGCCACGTCTTCCTGCTTGTACCAGCGATCGAAATCATGTGAAGAACCACCGCCTACCAGCAGCACACGGATCGCTTTCTTTTTTTCCGGGTTGGCGGCATTGCTTTTTGCATATCCGATGCCCAATACCATCAGGAGCAAAAAAGTCAGGCCGGTTTTAAAAAGTGAATTGGTCATTTTTGATCTATTGAATTGAAAATTAGGTAGCAATAATTATTTGGTCACACGCATAATCCCATTCATACCGCGCCAGTGGCCAGGGAATGTACACACATACGGATAGTCGCCCGGCTCGTTGGGCACTGTAAATTCAAGCGTCACGGTATCGCCTGAATTCACCAGTTTTGTCGCGAATAAAACTTCAGGAATTCCTGGCACATATTGTTTTTCCGCAGCCTTAGGATTCGACAACATGTCATCCGCCGCTTTACCCACTTTCTGTAAAGTACCCGGTTTTAGAATTAACATGTTATGCTGCATGCCATCCGGGTTTTCAAGGTTAATAATTACCTTTTGCCCCGCTTTTACCTGAATCAGTTTTTTGTCATACTGCATAATTTCCTTTTCCACTTTCAGGTCAATCACCAGCGCATTCCCGGATTTTGAGGCTGAAACCGCCGTTCTGGTTTTAACTTCGTCCGTCCGGTTATTATCCGGTCTGTTCAATTCCAGAGACGCTTTTTGGAAATTCCCTTCGAAACCGAACCGGCCATTGTATGACCCCAGCTTATCGTCGCCATCCACATCTTCTCCGGTACGAACCGTATTGGTCAGTGGAGCCGCAAACAACATATGCGCTTTACCTTCCGCAGCCAGTTTGCCGTCAATTTCAATACTGATTTTTCCTCCCTGCGTTAAACTTGCAACGACATCAAACTTTTCAGGAAGCGGTTCCGTTGTCGCAGCCTGGCTGATCATACCATGCTGTTTAACGGCCATAATCAGTTTTCCATCCTGAATATACAAAGCATAACCACCTTCTTTTCCTCCCTGTCCGGCGATGAAACCTTTCAATTCTCTGTCCTTCGATTTGGTTACACTGGCTTTGATCGTGATCTCCTTCCCGGTCACATCAGGCGGGAATTGTAAGGTATTTCTTCTTCCCAACGGGTAAACTTCTTTACTTAATGCCGAGACAATCTGATCAGAAAACTTAGATCCGCCTTTTTTCTTCTCAGCAGCGGCCAGAAAACCTTTTTCATGCGTAACGGCAGCCGCCAGCAATGCCTTCGATAACCAGCTGTCTTTCGCATTTTGGTCATCCAAAGACGCTTCGTAAACGGCCACACCAATTTTATCCGAAGCAGGATATTCAACCAATGCGGCAAATGTTGCAAGACGGGTATTCAGATTCGGGTCTTTCATTAACTTCTGGATCGACTCGAAACTTTGCTCATTTCTTGGCAAAACACTCACGGCGGCTTTTCTTACGCCAGCAGCCGGATGCGCAAGTGCGTTGTTTACTGCTTGCAATGCTTCTGCATTCGAACCATTCAGGAGGCCCAATCCGTGTAAAGTCCAAAGTGCGTGTACCGCCGGACTGTTCAGCCCTACTTCATCTACTTTCGGATTGCTTATAATTTTATACAAACCCGGCGCTACCGAAACATTTTTAGATTCTACCAATAAGCGCTGGGCGGTCATACGCCAGAACATATTGTCATTTTCCAAAGCCGCAACCAGGCCTGGCAAATCATTTTTAGAAAGTTTCAATGCGGGTGCTTTTTTACCATTTTTATACACAACCCGGTAAACACGGCCATGATTTAAATCACGCATAGGACTGCTGAATGCATTTCCAGATCCGTGAGGCTGCTCTTTAAACGGCAGAATAAACTCCGCAGGCGACTGTGCCGGAACGAAAACATTGTGCTGGATGATGAAGTTATACCAGTCGGCAATCCATACCGCACCATCAGGACCTACTTCCGCCTGCACCGGACCAAACCATTCGTCGGAGCTCGCCATAAAATTCCATCCGTCCTTTTCTTTAAAACCAGCACCATCCGGTTCGATAATGGCGTTGTGTACCAAACGAATGGTTGGCTCGGTTACAAAGGCAACCCGGTTCCAGTATTCCTTTGGATAATTTCTTGCCGTGTAAAAGTGGTGTCCGGCAGCGGATGTAAACCCGCCAACCACGTCTACCTGTCTTAAATTCGGCGTCATTGCGTGTGCGTCATAGTGTCCGTCAATTTTCTGAACCGCCTGGATCGTCGATTCTTCTCCGCCCAGCGAACGCTGAAGATATTTGGCCGGCATCGAATAGAAAGCGCTGTGGGTATTGTTCGCCGTAGAAAGGAAAACGTTCGCATCCTCGGAAAAACCTAATCCCCAGGTATTGTTGCTGCTTGTTCCCAGATACGCGAAGTCTTTTCCATCCGGTTTGAAATGATAAACACCCTGCGAAAAACTGAGTTTTTCGCCATTGATCGTTCCCTTGAAACCCGAGTAACCGTTAACCCCCCAGATCTTGTTGTCAAAACCATATTGTAAATTGGAAGGTCCGGCGTGGGTATCGTTTTTCCCCCAACCCGTCATGATCACTTCCCGAACATCTGCCACGTCGTCACCATTGGTGTCTTTCATGAAAACAAAATCAGGTGCCATCGAGACGATAATTCCCCCATTGGAGAAAACCATGCTCGTTGGAATGTTCAGCTTATCGGCAAAAACAGTGAACTTATCCGCCTTGCCATCGCCGTTGGTGTCTTCACAAATTTTGATGCGGTCATTTGCCGCGCCATCCGTTTCTTTGAACGTGTTCGGATAATCCACCGATTCCACAACCCATAAGCGGCCACGCTCATCCCAGGCCATCGCGATCGGGTTGGTAATATCGGGCTCCTGCGCGAAAAGCTGTATTTCAAAATCAGCAGGAACCTGTGTCAGTTTGTTGGATTCGGCAGGCGATAAAGCATCCTGCATTTTAGGCACCACATGACGTTTTGTGTACTTCGAAATCGTATCGGCATTGTAAATATCAGGATTCGGTATATTCAGCGCGGCAATGTCCTTATTCACCGCGTCGCCGATTGACCATAACACACCGTTTCTTACAAGATCGAGAAAGCCAGCGTTAGTCCAGGTTGCGTCGTCATGACCATATGCGGTATAAAAAACCCGGCCTTTACCCTGATTTCTTACCCAGGTATACGGTTCGTGGTGATCACCTTCCACGCGCTCTCCCAACACCGTTTTATCGGGATTAAGATTTTTATGAACGTATGTTTCGTCAAAGGTTTCAAAATCGGTTATACCCTTCATTACCGGATGATCAGGTTTCAGCATGATATTTTTAAAAGTGCCGGTTTTATGAGAGGCAAATTGTCCGCCAACTGTTTTAATGTACCACGGTGAGTTTTTGAAACAACCGGTTGCGGAGTGCAGCGGGATCAATCCTTTGCCGCCTTCCACGAAAGCCTTCATGGCACTTTCCTGAGCGGGAGATAATGAGTCGTGGTTTGCGTAAATGATCAAACCGTCGTATTTACTTAAATTTTCAGGATTCAGATCCTTGAGATCAACGGTATAAGTCAGGTTAATACCACTGCGAAAAAGCTTGATGGCAAGCCAGGGCGCATATTTACCCGAATCATGGTGCTTGCTGTTGTGTCCGAGAAAAAGCACCTCGCCCCTTCTTCCTTTGCTTTTCAGACTTCCGGTTTGCGCTCCGGATGAACCCATTTTGTTATGGGCACACCCTAACGCAAACAATCCAATAAATAATACGCTGATGTACTTCCTCATTACTCCATTCATTTAATACAACTTTTGACAAAAAATTTGGTTACCTCTCTATTCTTACCCTTCCTTTTTAGACTGATACGTCAGGACATCTGGTATGAAATCCTTTTTTACTGGTGCAGAAAAAATTTCTTCTGCACCAGTAAAATCTATAACCGGACCTTTTCTACCTGTGAAAAGATCATATCTTCAACCCCGGCAATTTTAATGCCGATGCGCGCAAACACATAATCTTGCGTTGGCGCAATGGCAGGGACATTTACGGTCATCGACACGGCCGCCGGGTCAGTAACTTGTTCAGCCGTCAACTGGCTGCTGGCAATGTTATAATCCCCCGTCGAAACGAACTCTGTTTTGTTAATATACAGATTGACCCTTTCAATGTTTTTCGCATCAGCATCCTTGATAATCTTCTCAATACTGAATGTTCCTGTAACCTTATTGGCAGCGGCAGAGAATTTGGCAGCGCGTATCATGAAATACGGCATCACTTCAATATCCAGGTCCTGATTTCCGTTCATCGTAACGGATAAAGAATCCTGTCCGCCACTGGCTGCCTTTTTCCAGAGAAAAGGACCCTGATTCGCAGGAATCGTTAATTTATAGTTCCCGTCAAACAATAACGCCGAAAACCTTCCGTCCTGATCGACCGTGCTTGAGATGGCCCCTACCTTTCCAAAACCAAACTGAAAAAGCTGGAACGGAACCTGATTATACTCGACATTAACCTGCTCGCCTTTGTAAAGCAATCTGCCCGTCAGCAATGACTGAGGCGGATCGTAGTTGTCTTTTTTACATGACATGAATGATGCAGCACACATTACTGCCATCACGAGATATGCTAAGCTATTTTTCATAATTTCTGATAAATAATGATTAGTCCTGATTCGGCTGTCTGACAATTTTCGGGTTACGGCTCCTGATATCATCATTAATGAAACTGTAATAATTACCCAGTCTGAATCTGTTAGCACCCGTGACCAGATTTGATAAAGCGACCTTGTAAATCCACTGATTATGATTAGGCTGCCCCGGATTATAAATCTTGTAGGGAAGTAAAGAATAAGGCTGTGTGCTTTTCTTATTTGCCTTTCCAATATTGCTTAGCAATTCCGATTCGGCAAGGCGTTCACCATCCCAGATCTGATGCGCCAGACGCCAACGTTTCATGTCGTACAAAAGATGTCCTTCAAAAGCCAGTTCTACCCGACGTTCATGCACAATCCGGTCAAATGTAATATCACCGGCTGTAAGCGGGATGATTAAACCAGCCCTGGTACGCACCCGATTCATGTACTCCGCCGCATCCGCTGTCTTCCCTAATTCAAATGAAGCTTCTGCTGCATTTAATAACACTTCTGCATAGCGGTAACGAATGAAAGGAATCTCGCTTTGCGTTCCGCGGGAACCTGATCCGATGGCAGGGTCCAAATATTTTCTGATGTAAAAACCTGTTTGTGCCGTATGTTCCTTGCCAACAATCGGGCCGTCGAATCCTACAACCTGGGCTGTCGAACCATCTGGTAAAGGGCGCTGTGATCCTCTATCATCTCCCGATAAAATGCTTCCGTTTGGCAACTGATATCCTGCCCAGATATCAACCGGCCGCAACTTAAAAGCTGTTCCGGGTAAAATCACCGTACCTCCCAGGCGTGCATCACGTCCTGCAAAAGCATCCGCCTGTTTAGCATAATAAATAGGATTACCCGAACCGTCTTTTACCGGAATTGGCGCAAAAGTGTTGTCCAGCTTTTCGAATGCCTGCACAAGATTAAGTGACGGGTTGATCCGCCCTCCTTCTTCTTCCTCTGCACCGAAACGAGGCTGATTGGAAACGCTAAAACCATGTACTTTGACCGTTTTCAGCTGAAAATCCTCGATCCAGATACTCTCCGGATTATTGCCTTTATCATAAAAGATGCTGGCGAAATTATCCTGAAGATCGTTTGGCTTCTTGTTATACAGCGCATAAGCACCGGCAGTTCCACTGATAATTTCCTTTGCAGCAGCCAATGCTTTGGTATAATAACCGGAAGCCATCGTTGCGGGTATGCCCACTTCCCCGCCCGGTAAATTTACCAGCGGCGTGTTCGATCCATACTTCGCAATGGAGGCTGCATACAATGCCGCCCGGGCTTCCATCGCCAGCGCAGCCGCCTTGGTTGCTCTGCCCTTTTGGTTCGCATCCGTTGGCAACAGATTTTTGATTGCCTCCGCTTCGCTTATCACAAAATCATACACCTCGTGTTCTTTTGCTCTTGGAAATTGCAGCGCCTCTGTATTACCACTGTTATCATACACGAGTGCTTTGGTAATAATCGGAACACCTCCCATGCGTTTTACGAGCTCGAAATAATAGTTGGCCCGTAAAAACCGGGCTTCGGCTAAAAATCTCTTTTTATCCGCTTCGGAAAGGACGGTGGCACTTTCTGCCCTTTCAAGAAAAAGGTTGATATCCCGGATGTAAGCATAGTCCCAGTTATTCCAGGCATCATAATTCCATGAATTCCTGCGTAAAACAGCTACCTGATCGCCTCCATTATCTGATATAAAACTCTCGCTAAAATCGGCCATCGACATCCAGCTTTTCACCGAAGAAAAATCCGGTTGCCGGTTGTACAGGTTAGCCAGGATAGAAAATACCTGTGGACTGCTTGAAAATACCTCTTCCGTGGTAAGGTCACTGAGAGGCTCTGTATTTAAAAATTTATCGTCATTACAACCCGATGCACCTGCGAGGAACATGAAAAGGGTTATCTGAAATATTTTCTTCATTCCTGTGAAAATTAAAGGCTATACATTAAAATGAAAGATTTGCACCAATGTTAAAAACTCTGCTTTGTGGATACTGGCGACCGCGTCCATCCGAAATTTCCGGATCGATGTTGTAATCTTTCATGTTGTCAATTGAAAACAGGTTATATGCATTGATATATAAACGCGCCTTCTGTAATTTCACTTTGCCGATCAGTTCCTTGGGAAGAGAATAACCCAGCTCAATGGTACGTGCCCTGAAATAAGTTACGTCATGCGCCCAGAAAGTGGACGGACGGCTGGTGTTGCTATGGTTACCGTCGTTGAACCGGAGCGCAGGGAACTTGCCCGGGATCCACGCGCTGTTTTTATCAAAAATATCAGCCCGGTGCCAGCGGTCTTCAAATATTTTATTCAAATTACCATCATAGGCAAAAGGAACACGGTTGGGTTCTGTTAGAAAAACAGTATAGCCGGTCGCGCCTGAGAAGTCAGCATTGAAGTCGAAACTTTTGTAGTGCGCGCCAAATGTGAAACCCATATTGACATTGGGTAATGCGTTGGCATATCCTATTGGCCGGCGATCGTAGTCCGTGATTTTCCCATCGCTGTCCAAATCTTTAAAAATCAAATCTCCCGGAAGCAATGTACGATTGCCCTGTCCGTCGATATTCACCGGATAATTGTTGATTTGCTCCTGACTCTGGAACTGTCCGATATTTTCAAAACCCCAGACATATCCCTGGTAGCGGTTTACTCCCGAACTGAAATACTGGTCGACAGAATTAAAAAACTGTGGATTGTATTGCTGAAGGTTTTTACCCCGGGAAAGAGACAGGTTCCCGGAAACATTAAATTTCACGTCCCTTATCTGTCCGGTATAACCCAAAGCGAAATCATAGCCAAAACGCAAATCGCTGTTCAAATTTTCCAAAGGTAAGGAATAGCCAATTTCCTGCGGTAAAAGTACGTTGGTTCTTGCGGCCGGCAAGCCCGTACGTTTCCGTCTGAAGTATTCCAGCGATCCGCTCAACTGACCATTGAAAAGACTGAAATCAGCACCAATGTTGGTCATGTGACTTCTGATCCAGCTCAATTCCGTAACGGGAACACCTTTATTTCTCGATCCAAGAACAGGTTTTCCATCAAGAATAACAGTTCCTTCACGATATTTATACCCTTCCAGGTATGCAAATTCATCCACAATGGGCAGATTGGCATCATTTGGATTTCTATCGTCTCCAAGTACGCCATACGATCCTCTGAATTTCAAGTCTGTAAGTATGGAATTCTCAGGCAACAATTTTTTCATAAACTCTTCCTGCGTAATCCTCCATCCGACAGACCCGCCAGGGAAATATCCAACCCTTTTGTTTGGAGCGAAAAGATAGGAGGCATCCCGTCGTCCGGATAATTCCAGAAAGTATTTATTGCCATAACTGTAATTCAAACGGGCAAAATATCCTGCACGGGCACGGTTTACTTCTGAGTCATCATAGCGGTCAGATGTTTCGAAATACATCAGTTTTTGCACATTCGAGCTTGGTACCGAGTGTATCCAGTTTCTAAGACTGTTTTCTGTAAGACGCTCCGTACCCAATATGACGGCTACGGTATTCTGGCCAAAATTCTTTTCGTAGTTAATTCTCGCCTGAGCAGTCGTTTTTACTTCCTTCGCCTGCTCTCTTTCACGCCATGGATTGATACTCCCGCCCGTTCTGCTATACGATTTTTTCTCCGTATCAAAAGTATAGGTATCGTAAGTATATTCATGATTATTAAGCAGTTTATCGGCAAAATAGTATGAGTAAATACCATAAACGGACAGCCCCGGAACACCGGAAACCTGATATTCACCATCAAAATTGATCTGAATTTGTCTCCAGTCGCTTCTGAACTTCCCTGCCTTGTTCTTATTCAAATATCCCCAGTTTGTTTCATTATGCTTGATATCGTTCAAAAAAGCAGGATTATCATTTGCATAAGGCCTTTCCAATGGCGTATTACGAATGGTTGAAAACAAAGCCACTTCATAATCATCACCTCCGGGTACACCCGGGTTTGACGTTGTTTCAATGCGGCCATTGATACTACTCCCGATTTTAAGACCGTTCGCGATCCGCGCCGTGATATTTGACTGTATGTTGGTTCTTTGAAACTGATACTCCCTTCCCAAAACAGAGTTCTGGAACAAGTGCGTACCGGAAACGTAATAGGTTATTTTATCAGATCCTCCCGTAAAATTCAAATTGTAGGTATTGATCGGAGCGTTCTTTTTAATGACAAAATCTCTCCAGTTAAAGCTGCGGTAATTGTATTCCGTACCGGCTTTATAACGTTCAAGCTCAGCCGGCGTAATCGCAGTCGAGCCGTTTCTGTTAATTTCAGCTTCCGCACGATATTGCATATACGCATGTGAATCATCAACCCCCTCAAAGTAACGCGTCCAGCTTTGAAAACCGAAGTTAACATCTGCATTGATCGTATTTCTTGCATTCAGTTTACCCTTTTTGGTTGTAACCACCACGACACCATTTGCCGCACGGACACCATAAATGGCCGCAGCTGCATCTTTAAGTACGGTGATGCTCTCGATGTCATTGGAAGCAAGCTGGTTAAATTGTCCCTGATCCTGTTGTACCCCGTCAATAACGAACAAAGGCCTTCCAAGATTTCGGATATTGACATTTGCTGATGCACCCGGCCTCGCATTATCCATACGAAACGAAACACCCGGAATTTTCCCAGCCAAGGCAGAACTTACGGTTGAACCCGCTTTTACCCTGCCTAATTCTTCATTTGTAATGGCCGATACCGAGCCGGTTATACTGGCTTTTTTCTGTGTACCGTACCCCACCACAACGACATCATTCAACTGTGACGCCTCTTCTTTCATCGAGATATCCAGGACGGTTCGTGATCCAACGGGAACTTCCTGTGAAACATATCCGATATAGGAAAAGACAATAATTTCGTCATTTGTCTCAATATCAATACTATACTTCCCATTCACATCGGTCGATGTACCCTTTGTCGTTCCTTTCAATACAACATTCACACCTGGCAAACCTGCGCCTGTTGTATCTTTCACAACTCCGGTTATTGTTCTCAACTGGGAAACGGAGCTCGTCTTCAATTCAACATTCTGGTTAACTGAATCTGACGCTTTCAAAGGCCGGATGACAACAAGATCATCGGTCACGGTATAGGTCAGCTGCAAAGGTTTAAGCAGCTGGTCGAGCACGGAAGACAAGGCTGTTTCCTGCACTTTGATGTTAACTTTTCTGTCTGACTGAATCACTTTGGAGCTAAATACAAATTTGACATTTGTACGTTTTTCCAATTGCAGCAAAACATTTTTAATATCCTGATTTTGAACATTCAGGGTTATTTTTTGATTTAATTCAGACTGCACATTCCCGCGGTAGGCCCATGACGGACTTATCGATAGAAATGCCAGAAAACAGAGAATACACGCGAAACCTGTGAACGTATCCGACATGTTATTCATTCTTAGAGTTTTTTTCATACTTTTGACAAGATTTGTTGTTTAGCATATTCAACAATCGCCCCATTTATCCGTTGAAAAACAGATAAGTAGTAATACCACTCACTTTGGGGATTTCGGGTTCAGTCATGCTGGAACATGGCTGGCCCTTTTTTATTTTCAATCAGTAATTCTTCAGGTCATATATTTTGGGTTTAACGGTTGAAACAAGATATTGAGCATTGTATTGACTAACAGATCGTTAATACTATTTTTTTGCTATTGATCTGACATTAAGACAATCGTAATCCGATTGCCCGATATTTCAAATGCTGCGTCAAGTGCGCTGCAAATTACCTCCAGCTTTCCCTTGAACGGTTGTCCTGTCAAAGTTGCATTTAAAGGAAAATCCCCCAGCCTATCCCGATCATACATTATTTTTACACTGTAGGCTTTTTCCAGTGTTTCAAATACCTTCGAAACCGGTGTTTCATCAAACACAAATGCCTGCTTCGATATATCTCCTTCACTTTCCGTAACCGTTACTTTTTCAAGTGATTTTTTAAATGTTCCGCTCTCCGGGGAAAAAGCTATCTTTTCGGAAGGATTCACGATAAATCCTTTTAGCTCCTTCGAATTTACCTGATCATGTGCGTTATCGTTACCCTCAAGGGCAAATACTGATACCTTGCCGGTGGTCACTGCTACATTTATTTCCTTCCCTTCCTTCGGCGCATCAATCAGAAAGCTCGTCCCCAAAACTTTTGTTGCCAGTCCAAAAGTATAAACCAGAAATGGCTTGCTTTCGTCTTTGACAATTTCAAAAAATGCCTTGCCCTGTAAACGTACTTCCCTCGTTTTGGCATTACCATGATGCTCATAACTCAAAATCCCGCCAGGTTGCAAGACTACCGAACTTCCATCAGGCAATAAAACCATCATCGGCCTTGCTGTCGCATTATTTTTTTCAACCCGATTTTCCCACGAACGTTCAATCACCGTTAAACCGAACCTATTTGCCTGTCCCGCATGATTGACATAATACCAGTAACTGAACGAAGCCATCCCTGCAAAAAGCACCGTGGAGGCTGCAATACGTGCCCATCGCCATCCCGATAAGATTTTTCTGGGCTCAGGTTCCGTTTCCTCTTCGACGATTTCATCGTCTTTAACCTCTTCTTCTCCACGTAAATGACGCTCCACCGCTTTCCACATCTTGTCACTTTGTTCAGACGTTGGCTGCGATTTCCCCGTGTCTTCTCCCATAAAAATGATGTAGCGGCGTGCCGATTCAACGGTTTGCTTTTTCCGCGGGTTGTTTTGCAGAAACTGCCGCCAACGCATTTCATTCCTTTCATCGGGTTTTCTGACCCAGGCAACAAAATCATCGTTTCGGATCAATTCCGTCAGCGAGTACGGGTCATGCTTCATAGTGAATAGAATTCGGTCAATGGCTCTTTCAATAATAAAGAGTGACAAATCCTGAAAATGACCTCTTCAAAATGTAATTATTTTCGAAAAAAATTTCAAAAAATAATTAACAGGCACAAAATCAGTACAGAAACAAGGAAATGTTGGGGAGTTTGGCGAAAAGATGTTATCGCTTTGTAGATGAGATTTCTGACCGATTTTTCATTGATGCCCATAATACCGGCAATTTCTTCAATGCTGAAATCGTCAAAATATCTTAGCGTGATGACTTCGATCTGTCTTTCGGGGAGTTGCGAAAGCACTTCCTGGATCCTTCTCGAAATCATAGAATTCGACTCATGCTGGATCAGCATCGTTTCCGAGTTCGCATAAGTATAAGGCATTTCCTGGTCAGGCAGCATCGTCAGCTCCTCTGTAACCGGAAATTTGTCGGAGGCTACGTGAATTCTTCTTCTCAGGGCACGATAGAGGTAAAACTTTACGGAGGTTACATTTTCCGTCAGCTTTGCCCTCAAACGCCAGACATCGATAAATACTTCCTGCACGGCATCCTCCACAATCGCGGAGTTACCGGACAACTTGCTCCCGTAATTATACAACGTACGGTGGTATCGTTCGAAAATGAGCGTATAAGCCTGCTCATCTCCGTTTCGTATACCCGTCCAGAGCTGCTGGTCCGTAGGTTCCAAAATGAAGGTATCAGAAGTGATCAATACTTTAGTATTTCCTTAGAAAGCATAAAGCTAATTATTTATTCTCAAAATGACATTTCATTGTTGAAAATTAAAAAATAACCCGTTGATTCCTCTGCAATTAAGCATCGAAAAATAAAAATCCGGAAGCTTTCAACGTGAAAACTTCCCGGATCCTATCATTTTCAACAACTACAAAACAAGGTCCCAGCCGTCGCGGTATTCTCTTTTTACAAACTGGTTGGCCAGATCATAATTTGTTACCTTCATATTGACCGCATCCCATTCCAGTTTTTTCCGGCCGTTGTATTTGTCCGCCGTTTTTAAAGCCGTTGGGTTATCGCGAAGCATCCAGCTTCTCAGCGCCAGGTTCCCGATCAAGATACTCTCCGTAAACGGTGCCGCATATTCAAACGGTGAACTTGTTTCCCCTTTTCCGTATCCGGCAATGCAGGCATCGACCCAGTTCAGATAATGATCTTCGTTAGGAACCCGTTTTATCGTTTCCTTCACTTTCAGTGTTTCATTTTTCTTCAACGGAAGCAACCTCGGATTGGCTCCGTAACAGTCGGCCATCAACTTTCCTTTTTTTCCGATAAAAAGAACGCCGCCGTCAGAATTCCCAAACAATTCGCCGGGCTGAAGTTCCGGTGGGAGCTCGGGAAGAATCCCGCCGTCATACCAGCTTACTTTAATATTTCCTTTTCCGTCATTCCTTGGATAATCCAAATGAATCGAAGTGGAGAAAGGTGTCCAGTCCGGGTTGTGATCCTTTTCTCTTAATGTAAAAGTCCAGGTGTTGGCGACGCTGCATTCTACTGAAACCGGATATAAAATCGGGAGGATCCTGTAAACCGGATCCATGATATGGCAAGCCATGTCACCCAGTGCACCGGTACCATAAGGCCACCAGCCGCGCCAGTTCCAGGGAAGATAGGCTTTGTTATACCCTACTTTTGGTGACGGGCCGAGCCATAGATCAAAGTCCAGTTCATTGGGAACCGGGTCTATATTGTCGGTTGGCACGGCTTGCGGCCAGACAGGTCTGTTGGTCCAGCAGATCACTTTGTCTACCTTTCCGATCACGCCGGAATCATATATTTCTTTCATCCGGCGCACCCCATTTCCTGATCCGCCCTGATTACCCATCTGGGTAATTACTTTATATTTTTTAGCCGCCTGACCTAAAATCCTGGCTTCATAAATATCGTGGGTCAATGGTTTTTGTGTGTACACGTGTTTCCCCAGCTGCATAGCCGCCAAAGTAGCTACGGCATGGGTATTGTCCGGTGTGGAAATGGAAACGGCGTCAATGCTTTTGTCTTCCTTTTTCAACATTTCCCGAAAATCCCGGTAGTATTTTGCGTTTGGAAATTTCTCTCTGGAAACAACCGCCTGCCGGTCGTCAACGTCACAAAGCGCGACAATATTGACATTCGGGCTTTTAGCGAAACTAGCCAGGTCACTTTTCCCTTTCCCGCCAACGCCAATACCGGCGATATTCAGTTTGTCACTTGGAGCCACAAAACCTTTTCCCAGTACATGTCTTGGAACAATAAAAAAGGCAGAAGCTGCCAGTGAAGATGTCTTAATAAATTCCCGTCTTGAGGAATCCTCATGCTTTTTTTGCTGGTCTTTCATCGTATAAAAAGTAACGTTTGGTTAAGGACAAAATGCTATGACCTTATTTATACGCCAAATTACACCAATAGGACTATTTCATTGCGGTTTATGACAAAATAAAAAAGCACAAAACCATTTCTGGCTTTGTGCTTTTGCTATTGACCGGTATTTTCTATACAGTTTCCAACACGTGAAGCAGGGCTTGAACCTGTTCCAGAGACGTTGCCGGGAAATTGGCAATACGCAGCTGAGATGCTTTATACTTGCCATAACCACTTCCGATAACCATCCCTTTTTCCTTCACCGCTTTGATGATATCCGTAGACGGCGCCTCTGTATTGGCCACGACCACCGTTTGTGAACGGTATTTCTTTTCGTTCACGAACGGGGCAAAACCACTCGTATTTTCTATAAATTTATAGATCAGTTCTGCCTTTTGTTCCGTTTCCTTACGGATGGTCTTTACGCCGATTTTATTCAAATCTTCGGCAACTTTACCTAACAAATAAATCCCCATCACATTGGGTGTCGCAGGAGTTTCGTTGTTTTGGGCATTTTTCCAAAGCGTAGGCAGATCATTGTGCGCACCGATCGAATATTGGTTTCGGATATATTCTGCTTTTTTAAGGCATTTTTCATTCACGATCCAGACACCCAAACCTGCCGGCAAACCGAACGCTTTCTGAACCGAGAAAAACGCAGTATCGATCAGGCTGAAATCCAGCTCAGGGTAAGGCGCAGATGAAACGATGTCCACGGCAATAAACTTATCCGGATATTTTTGTTTCAGTTTATGAATTTCAGAAACGGGCATTTGTACACCCGAGCTCGTCTCGTTATGTGTCGCACAAATCAATTCGGCGTATTCGGGAACGATCACTTCGGAGGCACTGAAACCTTCGCCCATCGGTTTTTCCTGGATATGCGCGTACTTGCACAATCCCTGAGAATAGTCATGAAATTTTTTGGAAAAAGAACCATTCACCAGATGGAAACTTTCCAATTCCACACAGCTAAACAAAATACGTTCCCAGGCTTCCGAGGCCGATCCAAGAAAAAGAATGGCATGAGAATCCGGAACATTTAAAAGTGTACGCACCTGATCAACCGTAAACTTATGCAAATCACGATATTGCTGGCTACGGTGTGAAATGGAACCTAGCTGCCCGCTTACGAAAGTTTGTAAATGCTTTTCAAATGTCGGATAAAGCTGTGCGGGACCTGGGGTAAAAAAAGTTAGTGACATTTTTATGATGCTAGAAAGTGGGAGTCATTGGGTTGTCTGGGGTTGTCAAGATTTGTCAAGATTTGTCAGTTGTAGTCAATTATTGTCATTTGCCGCCACCCCTGACTACACTTGACTATGAATGACTACAAATGAGAACTTCTGACACCCCTTGACAATCCCCGACTATACTTATTAGTACAACATTCTAAAACGAATCGTACCTTCTACTTCTTTCAGTTCCTGAATAAATTCTTCAGTATAATTTTTAGCAATATCCACGATCACATAACCGATTTTCTCGTTTGTTTTAAGATACTGGCCGGTGATGTTAATATTATTTTTCGCAAAAATATTGTTCAGCTTCGCAAGAACCCCCGGAACGTTTGCGTGAATGTGCAGCAGCCGGTGAGAATCTTTAAGCTTTGGCAGCTGTACCTCAGGGAAATTAACACTTCCGTAAGAACTACCATTGTTCATGAATTCCAGCAATTTGGAAGGAACAAAGTATCCGATATTTTCCTGAGCCTCTTCTGTACTTCCCCCGATATGCGGTGTCAGGATCACATTTGGCAAGCCACGTAATGCACTTTCAAAAACCTCGGCGTTTGTCTTCGGCTCTTTCGGAAATACGTCCACACTTGCTCCGGCCACTTTTCCGCTTTTCACAGCTTCTGCCAGCGCATCAATGTCCACAACGTGACCACGGGAAAGGTTCATGAAAATAACGCCGTCTTTCATCAACGCGAATTCACGCTTTCCAATCAGATTGGTATTTTCCTTACGGCCATCCACGTGCATACTGATCACGTCGGAAATACTAAGCAATTCATCAAGCGAATTGACTTTCCGTGCATTTCCCAAAGAAAGTTTTTCGATACCATCATAGAAATACACTTCCATACCCAAAGCCTCCGCCACGACAGAAAGCTGTGTACCGATACTTCCATAACCCACCATACCCAGCTTTTTGCCGCGCACTTCAAAGCTTCCGTTGGCCGATTTGTCCCAAACGCCAGCGTGCATCTGATTGGTTTTCGTAACAATATTACGGATCAACACGATCATTTCACCGATCGCAAGTTCTACAACAGAGCGTGTATTACTGTATGGCGCGTTGAAAACCGCGACACCACGTTCAGCCGCTTCTTCCAGATCAATCTGGTTTGTTCCGATACAGAATGCACCAATCGCCATCAAACGATTGGCATTTTCAAGAACACGTTTGGTAATATTGGTTTTAGAACGGATACCGATGATCGATACGTCCTTGATACGCTCACAAAGCTCATCTTCATCCAGCGCACCTTTCACAAACTCCACGTTGAAGCCCTGCTCCTCAAAAGCACGCAAAGCAACCGGGTGAACGTTTTCCAGCAAAAGCACTTTAATTCTGCTTTTTGGATATGACTGGCTTCTGCTTAATTTATTGTCAAATAAAAAGTCATCAAAAGAAGTGGCGATATGATCCGCCACGGCTACCACTTTCGGGCGTTCAACATTTTCTGTAAACGCATAAAAACGGTTAGCTAAACCAGCTTCCTTGATTTGATAATCCGTATACCCATCGCCAATTGCATACACATCGCCTTCAAGTTTCAGGGATGCCAGCAATTTGATTTTCCCTCCGTCGGTCGACAAAACATTATCCTCGTCAATACCGATGATATTGCCTTCCTCATCAAAACGGAATTCGTTGGCATAAACATGATCGGCTCTCAGGCCCAATTCCGTTACAACCGGCACAATAAATTCTTTAAAACCGCTGGAAACGATGAAGATATAGTCCGCATTTTCGGTCAAAAATTGCTTGTTACGCAGGAAGGAGTCAGAAACCTTTGTCCGTAAAAAAGAAATTAATTCCTCAATGTTGGCACGGTTAGCTTTCAAAAGATCAATGCGCTGACGGAGTCCTTCGGCAAAAGACATCTCGCCATTCATTCCCTTGTTCGTCAGGTCAACAATTTCCTGAACAATTTGTTCACGTTGCGGATGTCCTGTCAAGGCAATAGCAGCCAACTCGTCCAGACCTTCTACTTTAGTAAAGGTGCTGTCAAAATCAATGATGATGTGCGGGGGATTGAGTGTTAATGTCGGCATGAAGCGGGAGATAACTGAAAAAGTATCAAATTAAAATGTAAACGTTCGAACGGTATATTTTGGTTGAATTCCCAATTTTTCCACAAAATTACGAATCTGTTTTCTATGACCCTAAAAAAAAGTGCATATGACGCTTTTTAATATTTTTTATGATCTATAAAAAAGGACAAAATCAGCTTTTCAGGCAAATCAAAAAAGAAATTTGATTCAAAAGGATTGGGAAAAATAATCCGGCAAATTTCACTCCTTATATTATTAGAGAACTGCACAACCATTTCTGTAACAACTATTTCTGCCTAAGAAATTCCAAAGCACGTGATTCTGACCAATAAATTCCCCCGGAAGACGCCGATGGCCGAAAACCACAATGCCCGCCGGAATTGGTAATTTCCAGAAAAACATGGTCCAAACCGGCAATAATACCTTCCGGCAGACTGCGTGACGGCACAATCGGATCATTGCCTGCGTTTACGATCAGTGTAGGAATGGCAATATTTTTCACAAAATGCATCGAACTGCATGATTCATAATAATGGTCCGCGCTATTGAATCCATGAAGCGGCGCCGTGAAAATATGGTCAAAATCATATAAGGTATTGACAAACTTGAAATCAGCGGGGTTGATATCATCCGGAAAATGTTCCGCTTTTTTATCAACCTTGGGTTTAAGGGTTTTCAAAAACCTGGCCTGATAAACCCGGTTTTCTAATTTAATAATGGCGAGACTGCAAGCTTTTAAATCCATAGGAACACTAAAAACAACGGATTTTTCAATGTTTGGCTGGATGTTTTTGCCTTGTTCGCCCAGATATTTGAGCGTCAGGTTACCACCCAGGCTGAACCCAAAAAGCTGAATTTTACCATATCCTTTTTGAATTGCATGCTGGATCACGGCCGACAGGTCTTCTGTTGCTCCGCTATGATAAAACCGGGAAGTCTTGTTCATTTCACCACTGCAGCTACGGAAATTCCAGGCCAGACAGTCATAACCTGCTGCATTAAGCATCCGAACCATCCCTAAAATGTATTGCCGCGAACTATCCCCTTCCAGTCCGTGCGATAATATGACAAGATCGTTTTTGTTCCCCGAACCATTTATGCTATTCCCGGCCAGGGACCAGTCCAGGTCCAGAAAATCGTTGTCCGGTGTCGAAATCCGCTCCCTTTGATAACTTACCTCTTTAATAATCCTGAACAGCGCAGGATAGATGGTTTGCAGATGGCCATTGGGAAGCCAAAAGGGAGGAATATGGGTAACATCTTTATTTACAGGCATGCATTGGCTGGGATAACTTAACAAGAGAACAAATTAACGACGTAAATATTTATCCATTGTAAAAAAAATCTTACCCGCATTGAATTTCAAAAATCCTTCCTGAGCGAATCTGAGAGCCTTTTACAGTACTCTACAAATCCTATGGGCAATAATTAATTTTTACTTTTTCTAAATAAAAAATTTTTTTTTCTTGTATATCCAAAAGACGTTCGTATATTTGGTCTTCAAAATATATAAGAACAATACTAATGGCAGAAGGTACAGTAAAATTTTTCAATGATTCCAAAGGATTTGGTTTCATTTCTCCATCTAATGGAGACCAAGACATTTTCGTTCACGTTTCAGGTCTTCAGGACGATATCCGTGAAAATGACAAAGTGTCTTACGAAGTAGAAAATGGCAAAAAAGGTCTAAACGCAGTTAACGTTAAAGTTATCTAAGTTTAATCATAATATCATTTGGGAAGCCTGTTACCGAGTAACGGGCTTTTTTTGTGCCTTACTATTTCATTTTTCAAAGTTTTTTGGGATCAAGCTGAAAAGTTGGGGGGAATGAAATAAATTATTTGCTTTGTAGCCCGAACCAATCCCGTTTGTGTTGAACGAATCCTATCAAGCCTTAGTCCGTATCCTTTTGCCAGAAGGC
>NZ_JAVFVU010000051.1 GCF_030929615.1 Dyadobacter sp. LHD-138
AAGCGTTCCGTTCCACCTCACGGGGTGTCAGGGATATTTCATTCTTCCTTTTCAGACTATCCAAACTCTACGCATGAAGTCCCGATTCAATTCCCCCCAAGAATTTGGCTTGATCCATATTTCATTCTTCCTTTTCAGACTATCCAAACTCTACGCATGAAGTCCCGATTCAATTCCCCCCAAGAATTTGGCTTGATCCGGATTACTCACCTTTTTTTTGAGAATTATTGAATATTTTGGGGTATTCCGCAAAAAGAAAACTCCCGCAAATGTTTGATTTGCAGGAGTTTATCGAGTTTTGATACTCTTTTTTGTGATCCCGTTGTGATTCGAACACAAGACCTACTACTTAGAAGGCAGTTGCTCTATCCAGCTGAGCTACGGGACCCTGTAATACTAAAACAGTTGGTGGTAGGATCAAGCAACGATAAATTGCTTCATTTTTACTCCCAACTGATCATTCAATTTATAGTCGGGGAGACAGGATTCGAACCTGCGACCCTCTGGTCCCAAACCAGATGCGCTACCGGGCTGCGCCACTCCCCGAGTCATTTGCCCTACCTACTGATTCTAAATTTTCATCTATTTCAATAAGTCCAGAACGTTGCGGCTAACCGCTAAAAGAGAAACAGTGTAGAGGAAGCGGGATTCGAACCCGCGGTACCCTTGCGAGTACGGCAGTTTAGCAAACTACTGGTTTCAGCCACTCACCCATCCCTCCGTCTTTCCGTTCTGGGTTGCAAATATAGGGGGTTGTGATTCAGAAAAACAAATGTTTTAGAAAAAAAATCTTTGTCACAAGCTTCTATTGTCTATTTTTGGAAAACTTTTAATTAGTCAAAACGTTCATTATGAACTGGAATTACCCCTTTGAAACCACTGAATATTTTTTTATATTTTTTTTCCTTCTGGCTTACACGACGTTCATTATTCGTACCATTCGGGTGGCGCGGCAGCTCAATACAACCCCAAGAACACTGATATTAAAACTTTTTTTACGCACGATATCTTTCGCATTACTGATCATTAGCTTACTCGGGCCTTCATTTGGCGAGGCGGATCAGGCGATCCAGTCAAAGGGAAAGGATATTTATGTACTCGTTGACCTGTCAAAATCCATGGATGCAACAGACGTTACACCTTCCAGGCTGGAAAAAGTAAAATTTGAAATAAACCGTTTTGTCCACAATCAGCGATCAAACCGCATCGGCCTGATCGTTTTTTCCAATGACGCCTTTGTCCAGGTACCGCTTACCTATGACGGTGCCGCACTTGAACTTTTCATCCAAAGCCTGCAAACGAATCTGCTGCCGACAAACGGAACAAATATTTGCGGAGCCGCACAGCTGGCTTATGAAAAACTTGTCAGCGGCAGTGATCCTTCGAGCAGATCAAAAATGATCGTACTGTTTACCGATGGTGAAAACAAAAGTGACTGTCGCAGTTCATTTTATAACAATATCCGCCGGTTTGGCATTGGCCTGTATGTGGCAGGGGTCGGCACTAAAAACGGCAGCAGCATCCCTTCCGAAGGAAAACCACTTAAGGACCAGAAAGACAATCTTGTAATCAGCAAGCTGGGTGGCGATTTCCTCCAGACGCTGGCGACCAATTCAAGAGGATTTTATTACGAACTGAACAACGAAAAAAATGAAATCGGCCGGATGATAACCGATATCAACAACGCCGACGGCACGCTGGTAGACACACGGACGGTCACCGTTGTGAGCAATAAATATTACTATTTCCTTGCCGCCGCATTATTTTTATTACTGCTCGACGTTTTAATTACCATCAGAACGTTCCGACTCTGACGATCTCTTCTTATTTTTGCAGCGTAATCGGAATCAATATGAATGCCCTACTTCTTTATTTATTGCTTTTGCTCTGGGACAACCGTACTTTCGATTCAATTACGAAAACGAACGAACGGAAAGCTGGTGCGGAAATAGCCTATGAAAAGAAGCAATATAGCAACGCTTCGAAATTGTATCACCAGATTACCTATGGATCACTTTTTTCCGACCCGGCGGCTCGTTTAAATATGGCTCACTCCTATTATCAGGCGGGGCAATTAAAGGATGCATTGTATCATTATAGACTTTTAACAGGTGTAACCAACAAGACGATCGCTTCCATTGCCAATAGCCAGGTGGCTCTTATTATGGTAGCAAAAAAGGATACGGCAACGGCTTTGGAAAAACTCAAAGATGCCCTTCGTCTTGAACCGAGAAACACACTGGCCCGGTCGAATTATATCATTCTTAAAAAACGTTTTTCAGGCAATGAACAGCCTTCCAGCACAAGTAACGAAAGAAGGCAGGCCAGAAATGAAGCGAGTAAAAATCGGCCAAGCCCTTCGCAGCCAGAGCTGAAACCCGAAGGATTTGAACAGGAAGAAGCAGACAAACGCGAACAGCTTTTAAAAAGCCTGAAAGCAATGAATATGTCCGAAGAACAGGCGCGCCTGATTCTGGATGCAATGAAATCAAACGAATCCCAATATATTTACCAGCTCAGACGAAAACAGTATGCAAAAAAGTCTGAGCGAAATGAGACAATAGAATGGTAATTCTTACTAAATAAATCCATGAACAGTATCCCAGAAACTAATTTTCAATTTCCAGGCCAGACCGCTTTTTACAAGGGAAAAGTACGCGATGTATATTCCTTTGAAGATCGCCTGGTGATGGTTGCGACAGATAGAATTTCAGCTTTCGATGTTATCCTGCCAAGAGCCATTCCTTATAAAGGACAGGTTTTAAACCAGATCGCCGCCCACTTTCTATCGGCCACGGCTGACATCGTTCCCAATTGGCTGCAGGAAGTCCCGGATCCAAATGTGAGCATGGGTATCAAATGCAATGCCTATCCTGTGGAAATGGTTGTGCGCGGCTATCTTGCCGGACATGCGTGGCGGGAATATTCATCCGGAAAACGTTCTGTTTGCGGCGTATCGCTTCCGGACGGACTAAAAGAAAATGACAAATTGCCTACGCCGATCATTACCCCTACCACCAAAGCGCATGAGGGCCACGACGAGGATATTTCCCGTGAGGAAATCCTGAGTAAAGGATTGGTCTCCGAGGATGATTATGAACATCTTGAAAGATATACGCTGGCTCTCTTCAACCGCGGCACTGAAATGGCTGCTGACCAGGGACTTATCCTGGTTGACACCAAATATGAATTCGGCGAAATGAATGGCACAATATATCTAATAGATGAAATTCACACACCCGATTCTTCACGTTACTTCTACAAAGATGCCTATGAAGAAAATCAACGGTTAAACCAACCTCAGAAACAACTGTCAAAGGAATTTGTGAGAGAGTGGCTGATCCAAAATGGTTTTCAGGGCAAGGAAGGACAGGCCGTCCCGACCATGGATGATGACCGTATACAAATGATTTCTGAACGCTATATTGAGCTTTTCGAAAAAGTTTCCGGTAAAAAATTCCAGAAAAACAATTTAGACAATCCATTACAACGCATTGAAAAAGCCATTCTTCGCGCGCTAGCCTAAGAACGGTTTATAACTCAACCAATCAAATCATCTGGTTTTAACAAAAACTCGTATGAATTACAGCCTACAAAAAAAAGAACAATACGCCTTCATTGACCTTGAAGAAGCGGCTTTTACAAATGACATCCCTGCTTCCTTCGAGGAAACATCACGGGAACTTTTCCGTGAGGGATTCAACAACCTGATCGTAAACATGCAGGCCACCAAGTCAATCGACCCCAATGGAACGGCCATCCTTAAAAAAATCAACAGATTATGTATTAATGACCTGGGCTTACTGGTCATTGTTACCCGGGATGATGATTTTATCGATTTGCTTGAATCTTTAAAAATTCCTGACCTTAACATTCTGCCATCAAAAGAAGAAGCGATCGATGCCGTTTTTATGAACAATCTGGAAAACGAATTCGGAGCCGGCGATGATGACTATGACGCAGAAGACTATGACGGTGTGAGTGAATCAAGCGAACCCTGATCATTATTAATATAACAATAACATGAAATCACCTCCATAACGGGGGTGATTTTTTTATTTTACACAAAATTTTATTAGCTTAACTTAAACAAAGCAGCGCTAAATAAATGATCGGTTACAGCATAGAACAACAAAATCCTGCTTTATCAAATTTCCAAAGAATTCATCTACCCATTGACACATTATCAATATTTATAGATTTATTGTGACGAAATAACCGAATTCAAAGAGTTGGAGAAAATTTTGTGTTTTTCGTATTACACCAAATATTTTTTATCATTATCTTGCGAGGCTTTACACTATTCATAATACAATAGCGGTCGGCAATTGATTTAATTTGCTTATTTATATAAATTCTACATACGAATTTGTTAATAAATCTACACTCTTCGATATATGTCGCAAATGTCTGAAACAATGGTAGAACAACAGGGGCTTTATCGCCCGGAATTTGAGCATGATGCATGTGGGATAGGTTTCCGTGCCAACATTAAAGGTCGTAAGTCACACCAGATTGTGGCTGACGCTATTCACATGCTGGAAAGAATGGAGCATCGTGGTGCTACCGGTTTCGATCCTAACACCGGTGATGGTGCCGGTATCCTGATACAAATCCCTCACGAGTACTTTGTAGAGGAGTGCTCTAAGCTTGGTTTTCAACTGCCTCCCGCCGGTGAATATGGCGTCGGTATGATTTTCTTCCCAAGTGATGAAACGATCAGGGAAGAATGCAGGGATATCGTTAACCGTAAATTAAAACGGTTGGGATTAACGCTTTTGGGTTACAGAAAGGTCCCTACGCTAAACAATACGTTGGGCGAAGGTTCTTTATCGGTTGAACCCTTTGTTGAACAGGTTTTCATAAAGCGTCCGGACGATATTACAGAAGATATCGGTTTCGAACGTAAGCTATATATACTACGTCAGGTTTCTGCGCGGTTAATTAGTGACACGGTGAAAGGTGCAAAAGGCAGCTTTTACTATTCCTCTTTGTCATGCCGCACAATTTCCTACAAAGGACAGCTGACTACTGCACAGTTAAAATATTACTTCCCGGATCTTGAAAACGAATCCGTGGTTTCAGCACTTGCTGTTGTCCACTCCCGTTTCGCAACCAATACATTCCCGAAATGGGAACTTGCGCAGCCTTTCCGTTACATCGCCCACAATGGCGAGATCAACACGGTAAAAGGTAACGTGAATTGGATCCGTGCCGGTGAAAAAACTTTCCAGTCTGAGTTTTTCAGCAAAGAGGAAATGGATATGATCCTGCCGATTTGCGACAGAGACCAGTCCGATTCGGGGAACCTTGATAACGCCATCGAATTGCTGCACCTTTCAGGACGTTCACTTCCTCACGTGATGATGATGCTCGTTCCAGAAGCCTGGGATGGCAATGACCAGATGGATGCCGAACGTAAGGCATTCTATGAGTACCACGCGGCGATTATGGAGCCCTGGGATGGCCCAGCATCTATTTCGTTCACGGATGGAAAAATGGTTGGTGCCACACTTGACCGTAACGGTTTGCGTCCGTCACGTTACTGGGTGTTGGATGATGATACCATTATCATGGCGTCAGAAGCCGGGGTATTGGAAGTTGACCAGGCAAAAGTCGTTACCAAAGGGCGTTTGCAGCCCGGACGTATGTTCGTGGTTGATATGGAACAAGGCCGTATCATTCCGGATGAAGAATTAAAGGCACAGGTTTGTTCAGCGCAGCCTTATCAGCAGTGGCTGGATGACTGCAAATTGCACATCGAAGAGCTTGATCAGCCTATCCGCACGTACAGACAATACGAAGATTTTTCGTTGCTGAAACGTCAGATGGCTTTCGGATTTACTTCGGAAGACTTGCGTATGATCCTTGCTCCAATGGCACAAACGGGTATGGAAGCGATTGGTTCCATGGGTACAGATGTTCCGTTGGCTGTTCTTTCAGAGCAAAGCCAGCATATGTCGAGTTACTTCAAGCAGCTTTTTGCGCAGGTAACCAACCCGCCGATCGACTCGATCCGTGAAAGAGCAATCATGTCGCTGATCTCATTCGTGGGAAGCACAGAAAATATTTTGACAGAAACACCGCAGCATTGCCGTCAGATTGAATTACCGCATCCGGTGTTGACTGTTTCTGAATTTGATAAGTTAAGATTTATTGACAAAAATCACTTCCAGGCCAAAACAATCAACATCTATTTCCGAGCAGACCAAGGCGGAAAGGCGTTGGAACGTGCATTGGCAAGAATATGCCGTTATGCAGAAGAAGCGATTGAAGATGGTTTTGAGATCATCATTCTTTCTGACCGTGCCATCGACTCTGACCACGCGCCAATTCCAACCCTGCTTGCTACGGCAGCAGTGCACCACCACCTGATCCGCGAAGGGTTGAGAGGTCGTGTGGGATTATTGGTTGAAGCTGGTGATGTTTGGGAAACACACCACTTTGCAACCCTGATCGGTTACGGAGCCGCGGGTATTTGCCCTTACATGGCATTTGAAACACTTTCATTCATGAACCGCAAGGGCATGATCGATGGTCAGTTCACAGACGACAAGCTTTACTATAACTACATTAAGGCTGTTAACAAGGAGCTTTTGAAGATCTTCTCCAAAATGGGAATCTCGACACTCCAGTCTTACCAGGGCGCTCAGATATTCGAGTGCGTGGGTATGAATAAAGACGTGATTGACAAATATTTCACAGGTACCATTTCCCGCATCAGCGGTATGGGTATTTCCGAAATTGCGCGTGAAGTGCTTGTGCGGCATAAAGTGGCTTACCATGAAGAATCAACCCTTACACCTCGTTTAGAAGTTGGTGGGTTCTATCAGTGGAAACAGCGTGGCGAAGCGCATATCTTCAACCCGCAGACGGTTCACTTACTCCAACATTCGACAAAAAACAACAGTTACGCTGAATTCAAAAAGTATTCAAAACTAATTGATGATCAGACGCATAAGGCACTTACACTTCGTGGATTATTACGTTTCAAAAAAGGAATCTCCATCCCAATCGAAGAAGTAGAGCCGGTTGAAAACATATTCAAACGTTTTGCAACGGGTGCGATGTCCTTTGGATCGATATCATGGGAAGCCCATACCACCCTGGCCATTGCCATGAACCGTATTGGCGGAAAATCCAATTCGGGTGAAGGTGGAGAAGATGAACTTCGCTACAAAACAATGCCCAATGGTGACAGCATGAATTCTCAGATCAAGCAGGTTGCTTCTGGACGTTTCGGGGTGACCAGCCACTATTTGAGCAATGCAGGCGAGTTGCAGATTAAAACGGCACAAGGTGCGAAACCAGGTGAAGGCGGTCAGCTTCCAGGGCATAAAGTAGATGACTGGATCGGACGTACGCGTCACTCGACACCGGGTGTAGGGCTTATCTCTCCCCCACCGCACCACGATATTTATTCGATTGAAGATTTGGCACAGCTGATTTTCGATTTGAAAAATGCAAACCGTGCGGCTCGTATCAGTGTGAAACTGGTATCCGAGGCGGGTGTTGGAACCGTTGCTGCCGGTGTGGCAAAAGCCCATGCTGACCATATCCTGATTTCCGGTTATGATGGAGGAACAGGTGCTTCGCCGCTGAGCTCAATCCGTCATGCGGGACTTCCGTGGGAACTTGGTTTGGCAGAAACACACCAGACACTTGTTAAAAATAAATTACGCGGACGTGTAACCGTACAGACGGATGGTCAGCTTCGTACAGGCCGCGACCTTGCCATTGCAGCCATGCTGGGTGCAGAAGAATGGGGTGTTGCAACAGCGGCGCTTGTGGCTGCAGGTTGTATCATGATGCGTAAATGTCACTTAAATACCTGCCCGGTTGGGGTTGCTACGCAGAATAAAGAGCTTCGTGCATTGTTCTCCGGAAAACCTGAGCATGTGGTGAACATGTTTACGTTCATGGCGCAGGAACTTCGTGAAATTATGGCACAGCTTGGTTTCCGTACCGTGAATGAAATGGTTGGACAAGTTCAGTACCTTGAACCACGTCACGACCTGAAACACTGGAAATACAAAAACCTTAATTTCGATGCGATCCTGTTTAAGGATGCCGACCTTTCGGTTGCACAATACAAACAAGAAGATCAGGATCACGGAATTGACACGATCATTGACCTTAAACTGATCAGCGCGGCGAAAACTGCACTTGAAAATTTGGAAGAGGTTTATGGTGAATTCCCGATCAATAACCTGAACCGCGCGGTCGGTACGATGTTATCTAACGAAATATCGAAACTGCATGGCGGCGTAGGGCTTCCGAAAGGAAATATCCATTTCCGTTTCCGCGGAACAGCCGGACAAAGTTTTGGCGCTTTCAACACAACAGGTATCCGTCTGGAACTTGAAGGTGACGCGAATGATTACTTTGGAAAAGGTCTTTGCGGTGCTGAACTGATCGTTTATCCGGATCGTGATTCTAAATTCAAACCGGAAGAAAATATCATCATCGGTAACGTGGCATTTTATGGTGCAACTTCCGGTGAGGCTTATATCCGCGGTACCGCTGGTGAGCGTTTCTGCGTAAGAAACTCAGGAGCGAAAGTGGTTGTAGAAGGATTGGGTGACCATGGTCTTGAATACATGACAGGTGGTTTGGCTGTAATTCTTGGTTCAACAGGACGGAATTTTGCAGCGGGTATGTCAGGCGGTGTAGCTTATGTTCTTGACAAACAAGGAGATTTCCGCGAGAAGGTTAACTTTGAAATGGTGACACTTGAAACTATCAATGAAGAAGACCAGGTGATCCTGCGCGAATTCCTGGAAAAACACTTCCAGTATACAACATCTAATGTGGCATTCCAGCTTCTGCAAAACTGGGAGGAGGCTGTGAAGCAATTTGTGAAGGTACTTCCAACGGACTTTAAGAAAGCCCTGGATAGCCGCGGCATTACGCTTGCCCAGCAAATCGCTGATAAAAATGTTGTGTATCAGGACATTGTTGTCGACGTAGAACATCTTTAACAGCTATTAACCGTAAGCTGTTGGCTGTTAGCTTCGGGACGCAGCACCGCAAGGTGTACAAACAGACAGCCCAATTGAATCACGATTAATAAGGAAATTAATAAGAATGGGAAAGCCAACCGGATTTATAGAGTTTGAAAGGGAATTACCAAAAAAACGCCCTGTCGAAGAGCGCCTTCATGATTACAAAGAGATTGAAACAGCACCGATAGAATCGAAGTCTAAAGAACAGGCTGCGCGTTGTATGGACTGTGGAATTCCTTTTTGCCACAACGGATGCCCGCTCGGAAACATTATTCCCGAATTTAATGATGCCGTTTATGACGGTAACTGGGGACTTGCTTACGAGATTTTAACATCGACCAATAACTTCCCGGAATTTACGGGAAGAATTTGCCCGGCACCTTGCGAAGCATCCTGTGTTTTGGGTATCAATAAACCGCCTGTTGCGATTGAATTTATCGAAAAATCAATCGTTGAAAAAGCGTTCGAACTGAATCTTGTTAAACCAAGATTCCCGAAGAAACGTACGGGTAAAAAAGTAGCTGTGGTTGGTTCTGGCCCTGCCGGAATGGCTGCTGCCAATCAGCTGAACCAGGCTGGCCACACCGTTTCCTTATTGGAACGTGCCGACAAAGTAGGTGGATTGCTGCGTTACGGTATTCCTGATTTCAAGCTTGAAAAGAAAGTGATTGACCGTCGTCTTGCCGTTATGCAGGAAGAAGGTATCGAGTTTATTACGAACGTAAACGTTGGTGTGGATATCACGGCCGACGAGCTTCTTAACGACTACGATGCAGTGGTTTTGACAACCGGCTCAACGGTACCAAGAGATTTGAACATCGAAGGCCGCCAGTTTAAAGGGGTTCATTTTGCCATGGAATTCCTGAGCCAGCAAAACAAACGTGTGGCTGACATTTTCCCGGAAGTGGATCACCGCGGAGCACCGTATAAAAACGGCCAGCTTCTTGCGACTGGTAAAAATGTAGTGGTGATTGGTGGTGGCGATACAGGTTCTGACTGTGTCGGAACTTCAAACCGTCATGGCGCGGCATCGGTAACCCAAATCGAATTGATGCCGGTACCTCCGAAAGATCGCGATGCAAGCACACCATGGCCAAACTGGCCCATGATGCTTCGTACATCCACTTCGCACGAAGAGGGTTGCGACAGACACTGGTCTATCAATACAAAATCATTTGTAGGTGACGAAAATGGTAACCTGGCAGGCTTGAAAATTGTTAAACTTGACTGGCAGAAAGACCCTGAAACGGGCCGTATGCAAATGAAAGAAGTTCCGGGAAGCGAAGAGACCATTCCATGCGAACTTGCTCTTTTGGCAGCTGGTTTCCTTCATCCACAACAGGAAGGACTTTTGAAAGACCTGGATCTTGAATTTGATGAAAGAGGTAATATCAAAGTGAATGGCTATCAGTCGACAACCAATGAGAAAGTTTTTGCAGCAGGCGACTGCCGCAGAGGACAATCTTTGGTTGTTTGGGCGATCAGTGAAGGACGTGAAGCTGCACGTGCAGTGGATGAATTCCTGATGGGCGAATCATTCCTTGAAGCCAAAGCAGTATCGATGCTGAATCCGGTTTTCGCTCACGCGTGAAAGGATAGCAATACGGACGAATAAATCATTTGACAAATGAAATAAGCCACTCTTTTTGAGTGGCTTATTTCATTTACATCGTTTCTGAAATTTAAATTTTATCGGATTGCCAGGGATCGTCGTTATATTTGAGTTATAAATTACGTCCTTTTATTGACTTGTAAATACACATACTAATGTTTTTACATTATTCTCCATTTTGGCTGAAAGCACTTTTCCCACGTTACAAATGGCACGTGAACACACAGGAAAAAAAGATCTTCCTAACCTTCGATGACGGCCCGATACCGGAAATAACCGAGTTTGTAATGGCCACCCTGAAACAATATCACGCCAAGGCAACCTTCTTTTGCATCGGAGATAATGTACGCAAACATCCGGCCATTTTTAAGGAGATCCTGGCACAGGGACATTCCGTCGGGAATCACACCTTCAACCACATGAATGGCTGGAAATCCGGGGATGCCAAGTATATGGACAATATTGCATTATGCAAAAAAGAGCTGAATTTAAATACGAACTTATTTCGTCCGCCTTATGGCAGGATGAAAAAAAGCCAGTCGCGGCAACTCCCGGCTCACACGGAAATAATCATGTGGGATGTATTAAGCGGTGATTTTTCGCCGACAGTATCACCGGAAACCTGCTTAAAAAAAACAATCAAACACGCCAGACCGGGCTCCATCGTATTGTTTCATGACAGCCTGAAAGCAGCCAAAAACATGCAATATGCCCTGCCCCGCTTTTTAGACCATTTTACCAAAAAGGGTTACCGCTTTGAAGCGTTGCCCATGTTGTAATTATACATTATTATCAGATTAACAGAATACCAGCAATGATTGAAACGCATGCCCATATATATGATGAAAAGTATGAAGAAGATCGCACCGAAATGCTTCAGCGTGCCTGGGATATTGGCATAGAGCAAATCTGGATGCCCAATTGTGATCATACCACCATTCCCGGCATGATGCAGCTTGCGGAAACCTATCCGGATCGTTGCCTGCCCATGATCGGCCTTCATCCTACCTATGTAAAAGAAGGTTTTGAAAAAGAGCTACAAATCGTTGAGGAGTGGCTGAACAAGTATGAATTTATTGCCATTGGCGAGATCGGGATGGATTTATTTTGGGATAAAACATTCCGTCCGCAACAGGAAGAAGCATTTTTATTCCAATGTGCATTAGCCCAAAAACATAATTTATGGATCGATATTCACAGCCGTGATGCTTTTTGGGAAACGGTTGCATTGATTGAAAAATTCGGGGATTCGTCCCTAACCGGGATTTTCCACTGCTTCATCGGCTCTCTGGACGAAGCACAGAAGGCCATTGAACTGGGTTTTAAACTCGGTATCGGAGGTGTATCCACTTTTAAAAACGGAGGCTTGGATAAGGTTCTCCCCTTCATCGGTCTGGAACATATTGTTTTGGAAACTGACAGTCCATACCTGGCTCCTACCCCTTATCGTGGCAAAAGAAATGAGGTTTCTTACATCGACCTGGTTGCGCAGCGCATGGCAGATTTAAAGGAAATCAGCAAACAGGAAGTTATCGCAGCAACTACCAAAACAGCGAAATCTTTGTTGACCCGAACTAATTAACCAAACAACTTTCCGACAGATTAAATGGCTTATAATAAGATACATATCAACCCCATTTCACCCGAACCACCCCGTGCATCGGTGCTGGTAATTTACACGGGAGGAACGCTGGGCATGGTTTATGAAACAAAAGGAAAACAGCTTGTTCCTTTTAACTTTGAGCAGGTGATTGAAAAAGTACCTGAAATCCGCAGGCTGGATTTTGAGATTACTTTTCTCACGCTCAATCCGATTGACTCATCCAACATGAATCCGGATATCTGGGTTGAGCTGGCCAAAATCATTGATGACCAGTACAACCTTTACGACAGTTTCGTGATCCTGCATGGCACGGATACAATGGCTTACACGGCCTCCGCATTAAGTTATCTGCTGGAAGATCTGAACAAACCGGTGATCCTTACGGGGGCGCAGCTTCCTATCGGGGTGGCAAGGTCAGACGCCCGTGAGAATTTTATTACCGCCCTGGAACTGGCAGCCTCTGTCCGGGAAGACGGAACGCCAGTTTTATCTGAAGTATGCGTCTATTTCAATTCCAGGCTGCTGCGCGGAAACCGGAGCAAGAAACAGGAAAGTTCGGATTTCAACGCTTTTCATTCCGAAAACTACCCGCACCTGGCCAATGCAGGCGTTCGTATCGATTGGAATTTCCCATTCATCAAAGCCTATAACCCCGACGCAAAACTTAAAATACGTGAACAGCTCGACACAAACGTAGCATTTTTAAAACTGTTCCCCGGTATTAACAAGCAAGTGGTACAATCCATTCTGGGAATTTCAGGATTAAAAGGCGTGGTCATGGAAACCTATGGAGCCGGCAACGCGCCGACTGACGAGTGGTTTTTGGAAGCCATAAGGGAAACCATTGAACGCGGGATCATTATTTTCAATGTTTCGCAATGTGACGGCGGACGTGTAGCACAAGGACAATACCAAACCAGTAAATATCTGAAACAGGTGGGGGTCGTAAGCGGATCCGATATCACGGCCGAAGCAGCTATTACCAAAATGATGTATATTTTTGGCAAAGAAACGGATCATGCAAAATGTGTTGAAATGCTAGGAATGCCAGTTTGTGGGGAGATGTCAGTTTGATAAACTTTTTACCATGAAAAAGCTTATTATACTCTTATTTTCGGTCATTAACCTTGAGGCCATTGCGCAGCCTGTGAAGTCTCAGCTATATGCAGACAGTACTTTTGGCTGGATGAAAATTTACAACAACACGGTTGTTCCTAAACCCATCAGTTCCGAAGGTAAAACATACAGCACGGCACAATTGCAAATCGCCAATAAATTTCAGGAGTGGATGCAGCAAAGTTATTTACCCAAAGGCGGTTCTGGGGAAATAAAAAAATTTGTAAACGATGACGCTACCTTTATAGAAAACAAAAAAGCCCTTTATCATTCCTACGGTGCGTATGCAAAAACGTATACCATCCTAAAAAAAGATGCAAATGGCAAAATAGTACCCATGACCGGCGATGGATATACCTGGCATATCAGAGCCAATGGCATTGCAACATTTAGTACCGAAGTAGAATCGCTCAGTTCGGATGAGCAATATTATTTTACCTTGCAAGCGGTCCGTCAGGATGATAAAACGGCAAATACCCAGGATGTTGAAAGCGCTAAATTGTCAGGCTTCGGCACGCATCCGATGTTAAATCAATATTCACATTTTTATACCTCAAAAAACAATACTGATGCGGGTAGTTTTTATGTGGTGATCCTCTGCCAGGATAATAAATTGCCCTGGATACCCATAACCAAAGCGGAATATTTTCAGAAACTGGAAGAAGGTATTAATCGTGAATATCAAAAAGAAATTGCACTGCGTACCAGAACAAAACAAACGGATTACGTAGAAAGAGCAAAAGACACTTTTAAAAAAGCCATGGTAAATCTAAAACGGCTAAAAGAAAAGTACGAAAACCAGATGAATGAATTTGCGGCGTTAAGAAGCAATGATGATCCGGGCGGTTATCACATAAGTAACTATAAAAATGGAGAGCCGGACATGTTCGATGAGAAAAAAGGCTACCCAGCTTTCCCCATTTATAAAGTACCCAAACAAACCCTGGATAAATGCAGCAGTCCTCAACCCCAGTGGATCGCTATTTATTGGGATCCCCAACTTCATCTGCATGAATCCATTCTCTCCAATTTTAATTTTGACTATGTATACAATTATTTTTTTGACAAGGATAAAATAACCGGGCCTTACAAACCGCGACGTTCGCCTAAATAAAACACAGAATTTATACGAACATCTTTCTTAATTCCGGTAGCCAATGCTCCAACAGGTCGCGGCAGTTGACCACTTTTTCAGCCAGGTCGTTCAACACGTAGAAATAGTGATTGGATGCCTCAAAACCCAGTCTGCTATCACTTCCCTGTAATTCCGCCATCCGTTTGGCCAGGACAATTTCCTTTTGCAGGATGCCTTCCAATTGCGAAATCAGATCGAGAGCAGTCTTTTTTTCCACACCCGAAGAAAGCTGGTCACGGATAAGATTGAAGCGCGTCTGGTTGACAATACTCCCGTAATGTATGGCTATCGTTTCCGCAACACCGCATTCCTTCACCAAAGCCGCGCGTTGTGGTTTCGTCAGATTAATCCCGTCTGTTTCTTTTTTAAGCGCTCTTAAGGCCAAATTAAAGCCGTCCGCAATTTTGTCCAGCTGCGACATAAAGACCGCCACAGGGTAAGAAGCCCGCCAGCTGGTGACGTCGTCATATGGAATGCCAACCATGCTGGCTGTGTAACCCGTAGGTTTTGACCAGAGCAAATTAGAAGGGCCAACCTGCAAAGGAGCAGAATAAACGACCGCCCCCTCATACGGAAATTCGCTAAAAGCTTTACTGTAAGATTGCCAGGCCTGTGTCACCGCATGGCCGGCAGCCCCATATCGGCGCTGTGCTACTTTTTGCATCGCCTGCATGGGCGTAATGGTTTCACTGCTTCCCATTTCTGCCACCACTTCCAGATTCGGGGAGGGATATCCACCCAAGGTCCAGCCCAGCATCAAGCCATCCACTTTTGTATTTCTCAGGTTCTGGGCATGTGTTGCTATATTTTCCAGCGCAGGAATGTAGGGTACCGCCGCAATTTCCCAGGTATTGCCAGCCTGTATTTTCGCGATTGTTTTCAAACCGTTTTTGCGGGCAATCTCCCAATGTCGCAATGCCCTTGGGCCCGGACCGATGGACGAGATCGAGTACTCACCTACTTTACTTTTGATACCGCCTCTTTCAATAGCCAGGTCCCATTCGCTCACACTCATCAGTGCTGATTCCGGAGGTAATTTTGAAATGATTTCTTCTGCCCATTCGTTTTTCCAGCCCCAATCCCAAACGATCAGTTGTGGTTCTTTTACCTGATTATTTCCAGCCTTATGGACTTCCAGACCTTTTTTAATACCGGTCATATAAATCCTGTTCAGTTCGGAAATTACTTCCGCAGCTCCTTTTTTGGAACAGCGCGGACATTCCCCGCCTTTTCCATGAGACCAGCAGTTGGTATGGTTCTCCGACGCGGTAATGGAGAAAAAGCCAGCCAGATCAGGAATCCGGGACGTGATCGTGGCCATTGAATCGGTCAGATACTGCTGCACGAGCGAATGAGAAGTACAAAGCGCCGCCTGATTTCCAATGGTAACACCTTTCAAATCGGGGTTTTTATCAAAAAAAGCAAGCGGCATAAACCGCGGTTCATTCAGATAAAGATAAATCCCGATGCCGTGCTTTTTGGCTTTCTGTACCATCTTCCCCAGGTTTTCCAACCTTGTTTCCCAATGCTCACTTATCGAAGGATCCCACGGAAATGGCGTCAGTTTGGAAAGTACAATATGCATCCAGGTCCCATCCATTCCGGATGCCGACATCTGTTCCAGGTAGCCATCCGGATAAGGATCGATTCCTTTTTCTAAAAGCGGGTCGCCGAACAATGCAAAATATGCATAGCCAAAACGGGGTGCGAAACCTGATGCAGCCCGGGATTTGCCTGTTTCCGGCATTTTTGACAAATCGTCTACAAACTGAAACAAAGGTTCCTTCGGTTCAGGAAATCCGGCTTTGAATTCTTCCCTCAGGACTTTCGCTAGCCATTGCTGCCGTTTTTTATCATCCCCTGACAAGCTCCGAAACCGAACTATTTCACAGTCAGGCTTGATACTCCCCAGCTTGATATAAAAGAAATCATCCTCCTGAAGCGTAAAGGTTAGTTTCTCCTCTGTCCAGTCTAGTAGTTTCAAAAGCTGTTCACGCGGTAGTAAATGCCAGTTGCGGCGTATGACCGTCAGATAACTTCTCTGCTGCTGGTCCAGCGTTACAGGTTTGTACGCCGGCAAACCTATGGCCCTCGCCATTCCGATCAGATCCTGCGGCTTCGCCCCTACAACGTCCGCAAGCCGCCCGATAGGGACAAGGTTCCAGTTTCTCCACAAATAGGCATGCAACAAATCCGGGAAATGCGGCAGTGCAACAGGTTTTCTTCCAGCGATAGGCTGATAAGTCATGCCCGCCAAAGCGGGAACGGTCAGCGCACCAGCCGTCAATACGGAAACAGATGTCAGAAATTTTCTTCTTGAAAGTGTCATATAGTACTATTAATTCCAGCCCGGATTTTGTTTCAGATTTTTATTCTTCGAGATTTTAAGCCTGTGGGACAGGCATCAGGTACATTTTAATGTAGCATAAACTTGCTCGTATGATAAAAAGTACATTCATAACTTACACTGTTTTTACGATTAGCTAATCATTTTAAAAGCACCAAAAAACACCGAAACAAATTAACGATCATTGCTATACTTTTTGCAGAAGAGCACGGATAATAGCGCGTCACCCGCTAAATCCCGGCTGGATACCTGCCATAAATAACCCTGAATACATATTCTTTCCCACCGACCAGGTCGGCCAACAGATTTTCATCATCAGGTTGAAAGTTACCCTTCATTAATGCATAAATTAATCCGAGATCATGTTTGAATCAGTCAGAAACCAGCAGTCAAAGACCGAACGGCTCCCTTTGCAATTTACATCGTTTTCTTTTAATACTACAAATAATAAATGTACCCTTTTCTGACAAACAACGATTTCAGTAATTGCGAAGATTTCGATGCAGGATAAAATATCATAAAGCAAAGCGATCAAACAAAATGATCTGTACTTATCAAAAACATCAAATCTGCATCTGTTATGTGATTTTCTATATTAAGAACTTTGGCTTTTGAAATTTGACAGCCAACCTAAAACTTAATATGCAAATAGTAAACAGTACAAATGCAGACATTGATACAATTTTCGAATTGTACAATCATGGAACAGAACATCAGAAAAAAGTAGCAAAAAAGCACTGGAAAGGCTTCCAACGTTCACTGATCGAACAGGAAATTTCCGAACAAAGGCAATGGAAAATTATCATTGACAACGTGATTGCCTGTGTTTTTGCTATCGATTACAATGATCCCGACATTTGGGGAGATAAGGACAATGATCCTTCGGTTTATATTCACCGCATTGCTACCAATCCCGTTTTCCGAGGCAGGTTTCTCGTGAAACAAATCGTGGACTGGGCAAAAGAACATGCCAAAGAAACTCAAAAAACCTTCATCCGAATGGACACGGGTAGTGGCAATGAGAAATTAAACAATTATTATGTGCGCTGCGGATTTACTTACCTGGGCGTCGTCAAACTAACAAACAGCGACAGCCTGCCGGCACATTACAAGGATGGCGATTTCAGTTTGTTTGAGATCCGGCTTTAATAAAAATCATATTTTCATTTCCGGGGTTAATAGGGCTAGTCAGAGCATATTAACCCCGAGAAAGCTAAACGTTTCTTCTGACTCCGACGATACAAGCTCCTGCAATTAACGCAAACAATAATACTGAACTGACCAAGTCAATCCGGTGACCGGCGGCAACAGATATGGGTTCAAATTTAAAAACAATCCGATGCTTTCCGGCAGGAATCCGTAACGCCCGCAATACGTAATCAGCACGTAAAAGCTCGGCAGGCTGCCCGTCAACGGTAACTTGCCATTCGTTTCTGACATTGTAATAAATCTCGGAGAAGACCGCCAGGCCATCATTTTTCGAAACACTTTCATAAATAATTTCATCGGGCTTGTAGCTGACAAGTTTGATATGGTCAGTCGAGTCCCGGCGAGGCACCAGTCCAGCCAATTGTACTTTAAATCTCTGATCCAGAACCGCTTCTTCCCTAGGATTTAAATGATCCATTGCTGCCATTTCAGCATCCGCATCCGGCACAATTTTATATCCTTTGACAAACCATCCATGCCCGTAAGCTTCGGGATTTGCCTGCGCAAGTTTATTTCCCTTTTCATCGGCAGTAATAATATACTTCGTATTCAGCATGTTGAGCACGGCAAAATTAGGATTCTGCTTGTAAATCTGACGCTCAAACAATTCCTGATAACGCCTTAATTTGGCTCCATGATAACCTCCCAAAGACTTGTGAAAATACGAAGCTTCGGCGCTATTGAAAGGCCCCTGGCTACTCGAAACATCATACACCCTGTAATCAGGATCGGGATCTTTCAGGATTTGCTCATCGGCTGAGGAAGGTGTTACGGCAGTTTTGGCCACGTAACCACTTACAAAATCTTCATTGTTCAAATAACGTTTGTCAATACCAAACATATCCAGTACCAGCAGACCAATCAGTACCACGTAAAACAACCATGGTTTGATTTTTTCTTTAATCCAAAGCCAAATCAGCAAAGCAGTCAGCAGAAAGATAATAAGCGTTCTGAGCGCGTCTGCTTTCATCATACCAGCCCTGTCGAACACAATCGCGTCCATAATTTGTCCGGCAAAAACTTTGTCCCCCGTCATATGCTCAAAACCAGCCAGGTGCGTCGAATCCACTACGGACCTGAAACTAAAAAATAATCCCGGTACAATAGTCAAAATCAACGTGAGGCCACCGGTGATGGCCAGCGTTATCAAAAAAGGCTTTTTCAGCTCTTTCCAGCTCAATTTTCGTTGGACGATAAGACGCAGCGCAAGTACAGAAAGAATCACCATCAGCAGTTGCGCCAACGAAATGACCATCGTGACTGCCCTGAATTTGTTGAACATTGGAAAAAAATCAAAAAACAGGTTATTGACGACCGACAGGTTTTTGCCCAATGCCCAGATTAAATACAAAAGTACAATAGCCGTCAGCCATGATTTAAGCGGATTTTTAACAATAAAAATACCCAGGACAAAGAAGAAAAAGATCATTGCGCCCACATAATACGGTCCGCCCATAATCGGCTGATCTCCCCAATACAGTGGCAGCTGTTTTACAAAACCTGCGGCCGCTACTGGCTGAACACCGTGACCCGTTAAGGTAAGATAGGTTTGTGACTTGTTATCCAGTTCTCCATAGGACGGGCCTCCGTAAGCATTCGGAATTATCAACGTCAGCAATTCCCCCAAATCATAACTGTATTGAAAGGCATATTCCTTATCAAGCCCTCCCTTTTTTTGAGGACTTCCCACTGCTTTCAGTTCTGATTTCCCCCGACTGGTTTCACTGGTATAATCATAACTATTCCAAAGCCTTGTGCTGTGCGAACCAACGGAAACGACTGCCGCCAGTGCAAGGCCGAGCAGGATCAATGCCAAATCTTTGCCTCTTCCATTTTTGATAAAAGAAAAACTTTCAATGCCCATCAGCACGACCACGCCAATACCCAGATAATAGGTTATCTGCGGATGATTGGCATAGAGTTCCAGTGACAAAAACAGCGCGGTCACCGCCGCTCCTGCAAGCCAGTGTTTTCTAAAAGCAAGAAGTACGCCCGCCAGCACGCCCGGCGCATACATGATCGCGATAATTTGTGAAACGTGGCCTGCTTCCAGGTTTATAACATTAAAAGAACAGAAGGTAAACGCAATGGCCCCAAACACAGATAACCACAGCCCGGCCTCCAAAACTATAAAAAGGATATAAGCACAGACCAGGCCGATAAAAAGATAATTCGCCGGTGCAGGCAGTAATTTGTTAATTGTCTGTCCCAATTTTGTAGGCAAACTGGTGGGATAATCCGCCGCAATCATATAGGCCGGCATACCGCCAAACATGCTGTTGGTCCACTGCGACCATTCTCCCGTTTTTTCATGATACCTAACCACTTCCCTGGCAGCTGCTTTGGCTTGTTTATCATCCTCCATGCTGAGTCTTTTACCTTGCAAAACGGGCGATACATAACAAACGGCCAGCAAGGCAAAACCAATCACAGCTATAAAGTGAGGCAGGAGCTGCTGCCAGAAAACCCTTCTTTTCATCGGATCAGATTAAGCGGAATAGATTATTTGCGTTGCATAACCGAAGCAAAACTTTGGCTGTCAACAATATACTAACATGGTTTCAAGGAAATATACTGTATGTAACCAAAAAAAATATTTTCAAGCAATTAACCATCCGACCGATTACAAGCAAAACCCTTCAGAACGAAATCGTTCTGAAGGGTTTTCAATCAATGCCGGGTCAAAGTAAAGGGTTAATAGTCTTAATCCGCTACAACTCGGGAGCGGCGGCCGTGGCTTTTTGAATAATAGGCCAAACACCGGGTGTGGGAAAACTTACCCCCTTGGTCAAACCTCTGGTGCTGTTATCCTGGCCGAAATAATACATCGGCCAGCCTTTATACGTAAGCTGTTTTTTACCAAACACGTCAATGGTACTGAAAAGTGTTTTGTCAAGAGCAGAAGGAATATCCTTCAGTTCGCTTTGATAAATAGGCCAAACGGCATCATTGCTAAAATCAGCCTTCGTGAAGTTATTCTTGTTCTTTTTGTCTTTGTTAAAGGCATAAAGTGTACGGCCGTTAATGTCTACAAAAAACTGGGTATCGGCAGTTCCTTCCTTGTACTCTGCGGTGTAATTCTTGCCATCGTGCCCTACCAGTTGTGCATTGGCCAGCATAAGCGAATAAGATTTCTTGGCAACGATCCACACATTCAGAACATTTTCACCTTTTACATCACCCGCAGCAGCGTCCGATGCGTAATAATAAAGTGGCCAGCCTTTGTAAGTCACCTGGCTTTTTCCATCCGCTCTTGTGATAGAACCAAAATCAGTCGCAACAAGGCCCGTATCCAAACGAGGAGTCGCTACCGAAAATATCGGCCAGGTATCCAGACAACCTCCTGCACAGGCAGAAGTCCCATTCACATCCTTGGTAAAAAAGTAGAGTGTTTTACCTTTCTGATCGGTAAGCACATTCCCAAGCGTAGTCGATTTCTGCGAGATATCAAACGTTGGAACCGGTGGCACAACTACTGCCGGCGTATCATCGTCAGAACCGCACGACCAGCCGATCGCGGCGATACATCCCATCAGTAAAAAGTAGCTGAAAAAACTTTTTGCTTTCATAAAATAATTGTTAGGGGTAAGTATTAGTTACAATAGCCTATACGGGGCAACTTTTGGACTGGTTGCGTGGCAATGAAACTAAATCCTGTTCCCTGACAACTAAAAACAAAAAAACTAGTATTTCTGAAAGCCCAGAACATCGAGCATTCTTTTAAACTCGGGCTGATAGTCAGCTGATATCAAAATTTCATCTCCTGTCACAGGATGAAAAAAACTGATTTCTTTCGCGTGCAAAAGCATGGAATTCATCTGAAAAAATTCCAGAAAAAACTTGTTCTGCTTGTTGCAGCCATGTGGCCGGTCGCCAATAATGGGGTGAAAGACATGCGCCATGTGCTTCCTTAACTGATGCATCCTGCCCGTCGTTGGCGCGAGGTCGATCAGCGAATAGCGCGAGGTTGCATGTTTGCCGGAAGGAATATCCAGCTCGGTTTTTTCTAAGGTAATAAAAGAAGTGAACGCATCCTGAACGACTCCGTCATCGCGCTTCAACGGATAATCTATATCCATCGAATCCGGTGTGAAACCTCTGACTATGGCATGATATTGCTTTCTGACTTTTCCATCTGAAAACTGAACCTGCATTTTACTGTTTAATGCATCATGCAAGGCAAAAAGCAGGACACCCGACGTTTTCCGGTCGAGCCGGTGAACGGGATAAACCATCCTGCCAAGCTGATCCCGAAGGATCTGAACGGCAAATTCTGTGGCATCCGCTGCAATCGGCGAACGGTGTACCAAAAGACCGTGCGGTTTGTTAATCGCCACCAGGTATTCGTCCTGATAAATAATTTCCAGGGTCATCGGCGGTTCTGCACCGGATATTTCAGACTCGTTTTCCAATCGGACTATTAAAATATGGAAAGATCTTTATCTGTCTTGGTCGTAAGCACTGCGTACGCATTAGGCTTAATCCCCAGCAAATACGGGAACAACCGCAGAATTGACATTTTAAATTTGGTCAGATAAAAACCCTTTTTGTTTGTCTCAAACAACGGTTTCAGCATCTCATCTTCGTAGAGGTAACAGATGTCCTTTACAACTTTAAAATTCTCGGATTTAAGCAAAAACCGAAAAAGGCCCGGTGTGTAGATATTGATATGGCCATATGCCAGAAAATGGTTGATCTTTTTATCAACATAAAAAGAAAAGTCAATGGGCACCTCAAAAATCTGGTTTTTTGAAACCCTTTTAATCTCCCTCAAAAGTATACGTTCATGCTCGACGTGTTCCATCACATGCGAACAGATAACCAGATCAAAATGATTATCAGGATAAGGAATTTTATACCCGTCAAAAAGCAGCACATCTTTCAAATGTTCAATATTTTTTGACTTGATCATTTCAATCCCGCTTTCAGAGATTTCCACACAGTTCAGATTTTTCGAAAAATTCCACTTCGAAAGCCAATTCAGGATACTCCCCTCGCCTGCTCCCACTTCAAGCACATTCTCAAAAGTGATATTTTTGGCCAGTTCGACAATATTTTGCGCCTTATAACGGGCGCCCATATTTCGCCAGGCCACCGATTTTTCATCGTACTGACTTGAATAAGAATCTTTTACTTTTTCTGATACATTCATACTGGATACGTATGTTGATATACTTCCGGGATTTGAAAGAATTTTACGTTACAAAGTAAAGGATAATTGTTTCAATAAACGCGCAGAAGCGGTAATGTGATTGGTCAAAAATATTTTACCAGGCAGGATTTAACCTCAGTCCTCCCGTTTTCCATGCCTAACCCTGAAACGGATGATAGCCCACAAAACCAGATAAAGCATGCCAAGCAGCAGCCCGATTTCAAGGCTGATCACCAATGCGGTTCTGTCGAGCATACTTTGAAAAAGGCTTTCAAGGATAAGTCTTGGATCATGCAGGATATCCCAGCTGTTCATTCGTCTGACACGCCCTAAATAAACACCAAAGCCAGCAAGCGGAAGGCTTAACAAAAGCAGTGTCATGCTTACTTTTTTATGAAAAACTCGGGTCCAGGTCTGATGAATCCAGTATAGCGAAACAAGCCCGTTGAACAAACTCACTTCGGCATAACAAAAAAGCATGATCGTATCATGCCAGGTCAAATCACGCTGATAATCGACACTTAAATGTGCCAGATCGGTGATCATGTATGGTGCGTTTGGAAAAAAAGCAAGCCAGAAGAGACTTACTGCAATGACCAGAAATGGGAGTCGGCCAAACCGTCTGGTTATGTTGTTGATAAAAAAGGCGGCCATCAAGGGAATCCAGCTTAGAAAAAGATTCCAGTCCATTGAAAAATCAACCGGGGCATTAAATAAAATCCGTACCAGGTGAAAAAAAACGGCAACCAGACTTAAAACAAGAAGTAACAGGAGCGGATAAAGTCCTTCCATTGAAATAATGGGAGGATCGGATATGCTAAAACGATAATTTTTCCACCATTGAAGAAAACGTTCCAAGTGTTTTTAATTTAAATATTTCATAACGTCCACAAACAGACAAACGAGGATATATACCTCAGAAAAAGTTTAGAAAAAATTATACCATTACCCATAATCAGGCGCCTTTCGGCATATTTCTTTCTAAACTTTCTATCCGGAATAAACAGCCGTTTCCTGTTATATCAACGCAAGATAAGGCTGATTACGTTTCCAAAGGAGTTTTTTTCTCATGCTTTTGACTCGGCCTCCTTTTTCTGGAAGAAGAATCACCGGTTTTCCGGGAACCATGCCCTCCTTTATTTCTCGGGGCTGCATTGCGAAATTTGCCTGGTTCAAACTTAGGCGCTTCTCCCAATCCCAACTCCTGCGTAATTGATTGTTTCTCAACCTCTTTCTCAAAAAGTTTTTCTATTTTCAATACATATTTCTGATCATGTTCATTGATAAACGTGATCGCTGTACCCTTTGATTCTGCACGGGCCGTACGACCAATCCGGTGCACATAATCTTCCGGGTCACGTGGCACATCATAATTTACCACATGGCTTAAATTATCAATATCAATACCTCTTGACAATACATCCGTGGCCACTAAAACTGGAAAAGCGCGGTTTTTGAAATCACGCAGCACAATCTCGCGGTCAGCCTGGTCCGAATCCGAGGAAATACCCCGAGCCTCATGTCCAAGTTTACGAAGTGCACGCACAATCGGCTCCACAGTCGATTTCCTGGATGTAAACAACACCATACTCGTGCTGTGCACCTGCTTAAGCAAATGCGTAAGAAGCGGCAGTTTCTGCTCGTCGGTTGTCATATAAAACTGCTGATCAATCCTGTCGGCAGGTCTTGAAACCGCCAATCTTACCTCCTCCGGCTTGTGCAGGATGCGTTTGGCAAGCTCTCCGATTTTAGGCGGCATTGTTGCCGAAAACATCAATGTCTGTCGTTTGGCAGGTAAAAAGCTCATTATTTTGAGGATATCGCTCAGGAAACCCATATCCAGCATACGATCTGCCTCGTCCAACACCAGATGACGGATCGATCCAAAACTCACATATCCCAATTGAAGGTGCGCTATTAGCCGTCCCGGTGTGGCAATGATAATATCTGCACCCTGGGTAAGGGCACGCTTTTGCTGATCCCATTCAGGTCCTTTGTTTCCGCCGTAAACGGCAATGCTGGTAGCACCGACAAAATAACCCAATCCTTGTATCTGCTGATCAATCTGCTGGGCAAGCTCGCGCGTTGGCACCAGTATCAAAGCTCCGATCTGCCCGGTGGGTGTTGTAGCTATTTTATCCAAAATGGGGATTAAATACGCCGCTGTTTTCCCTGTTCCGGTTTGAGCGCATGCGAGAAGGTCTTTTCCCGAAAGAATATAAGGAATGGATTGTTCCTGTATAGGTGTTGCCTGTTGGTAGTTCATAGAATCCACGGCGTTCAGCACGTCTTCGTGGAGTTCAAATTCGTTAAAATTCAAAATTCAGCTTTTTAAGTTCCAGCGTATGATTAAGATATTCAATATCTTTCAATGTCTCGAACAGTTTTAAAATATATAAGCTGACTTTTGATTTCACCAGTCAGCAAACCGCTTGATTCATAGCAAATATACGCAAATAACTTAGAAGTACTCACATGCACTTATTTTATTAATACTCAATATATTAACAAAAACAACAGTCCTACGACGCAACCGCTGGATATTATTTAACCCCTACTGCATTGCCTTAAAACGGGATGTACCCATGTTAATTGTCTGAACAAATGTTAGTTAGCAAATAAATATAGTTTCACCGATAATAAACCGGAAGGCGCTGTATTTTAAGATTTCGCCTGAACAGATTGACCATTTTATTTCAGTTAATATCCCTGCAAAATCTGAGCAACCGGCAAATCCCTTCCCCGAATCCCTGATAAAAAGTTTAAGTTTTTGATCCGGCCTGAGATCATATCTTTTGTCTTTTAATATCCGGTTTGCATTTTCTCAACCTATGAATAGCATCAATTCGGACTACCAATGAAGTAAAAATCGGACGCCTCTTACGATCCGGCACCACCATACTTTTGAAGAAAAACGAAACAATGGAAACACCACAAACGATAAGAAACGACTGGTCTCTTGAAGAAATCAAAGCCATTTATCATAAACCGTTTTTTCAACTGCTTTTTGAAGCAGCCGCAGTGCACAGGCCATGGCACACGACCCTGAAAAGATCCAGGTTTGCACCTTGTTCTCCATAAAAACAGGAGGATACCCGGAGGACTGCACCTATTGCGGACAGGCGGCACGATGTCAGACGGGGGATCCGCGGCCTGGCGCGAAGTAAAAGCCAACCGGGATTGCGACAGGGTACTCGAAATGGTTATGAAAGTTAATGCATTGGGAATGGAAGTTTGCTGCAGGCTGGGCATGACTAATATTGCTGGCGTCTATCAAATGAACACCATTCAAGCACTTTAAACCAAAAACCTTCATCCGATCAACCATAACAGATTGACGGAATGAAGGTTTTTAATAGCTGCATTTCACAAATTATTGCTTCAACTGTTTCCTTGTGGATTCGGTTAATTCGCGTTTTGCCAGGGCATGGCATTCGTAAATTGCGTCACTGAACATCATTTGCTGTGGCGGCGTTTTTTGTGTGGAAGCGGATGGACCGCGAAGTGCCCCTACCAAGCCCAGTTCTCTTGCGACGTACACATATCTGATCGCGTCGATCACCACACCGGCGGAATTAGGAGAATCCTGAACAGAAAGCTGCGCGTCAAAAATAACCGGAGCACCCATAAAACCTTCCAGCTCTAAACGGAAGTTAGCCACTTTATTATCGCCGTAAAAAGCAATGTATTCCGACGGGCCCGCGTGTAAAAAGCTGTCCTCGGTAGCAATACCCCTAATATCATTTTGTGCGCGGATCACATTTTCCTTCGAAATCTTCTTGGATTTCAAACGGTTTTTATCCTCCATATTCAGAAAGTCGGTGTTTCCGCCAACATTTCGCTGAATATGCGCTTTTACATGATGCCCACGCTCGAAAGCAAGCTCCTGAAGCATTTGAGAAACAATACTTGCCCCAAACTGACTTCTCATGTCATCGCCAATGATCGGAATGCCGGCCGCGATGAACTTTTGTTCCCATTCAGGATCAGACGCTATGAACACAGGAATACAGTTCACCAAAGAAATGCCAAGCTCAATACAGATTTCAGCATAAAACTCTGTCGCAAGCTGCGAACCTACCGGAAGATAATTGATCAAAACCTCAACCTGGTGATCTTTTAAATGCTGGACAATTTCAGCACGCAGTGCCTGCACCAACGCCCGGTCATAAGCAATACCTTCGATCAGCGCATCCGTCGCCTTAAGTTCCTCTTTAATGACAAAACGGTTGCTTTCCGGATAGGCGGCCATTTCTGGTGACACCCCGTCAATAACCGGAGACCGGTATACTGGTGCCTCCGAGGTAATATCTCCATTCAGTACGATTGTGCAGTTTGGTTTTGCGAAAATTGCATCTTTTAGGGATAAGCCAATCTTTCTTTCGTCCACATCGAAGCCGCAAACAAATTCAATATTTTCAGCCTTGTAACCACCGATATCATCGGCCATTAAACCGGATGTTTTTTCTGAAAATTTCGTGTAATATTCCACTCCCTGAACTAATGAGCTGGCGCAGTTGCCAACGCCTAATATCGCAACGTTAATTTTGTTGTTCTTTTTTTGCATTATCGGCTCTGTTTTATTTAATACTGATCCCGTAAAGAAAGTAAATAAATCAACCCGAAATGCATTTTACAAGTGGTATAAAACAGCTAATTAGCTCAAAAATCACATAATAAAAACCTAAGAGACTGCGGCACAAAACGCTACGAAAAAAGAAGTGCACAGTATTTTTTTATAATATTTTCGAGAAATATTCTGAAATACGTATAATCAATTGCAAACGTTTGCATAAATTTTAAAAATCAGATAAAAAACACCCAAATCTGCCTCTTTTCTCCAACCATTCTCCAAGCGACCGATGAGGAAATCAGGGGGCAAATAATTGATCCCCTAAGCAGCTTTCAAAAGGCGAACGCCAACGTCTGAAATCGTCCCTTCATTTCGCTTCATTTATGGTAATAATCCCATCATCGCCGCACTTATCGGGCTGGCTGAATATATCAAAGTTTCCCGACGTATAAATCCTCAGCCCGCGTGGTCATCTTCAAAACTAATTTTTCCGAAACCGGATCATTCAGCATGTTGACGGAGTAAATTGTCATTTGTCTGCAACCACTGGAAACAAGTTTTCATTTTACATATTCGGCTGCACCAAGAAAAATACAGTTTGCAAATCAGAATGGAATAAATCAGTAATCGAAAATTTTCAAAATGAACCGTTGTCCGAATAGCCTTTATTTTAGGAGTAAGCGTTTTTATTGTAGATTTTTTTTCATTAATTGTTAATAAATTCCATTCCAACTACTATTAGTATAATACAATTGTTCCACTAAAAGAGATACATTTGTGATATAACCTTTACTCTATGAAAAGAAGAAACTTTTTGGCGGCCTCTGCCCTGACGGTGGGAGCCTTGATTCAAAGTAACGCCTCTTCCCTGGGCAACCCACTATCTGTTCACAAACAACGACTTGCAGATTACCTAAACAACATCGGAGCAGTTCCCCAACTCTTTTCATTTCTGAACGACCCCGAGTTACTGGATGTTTATCGATCAAAGTCTAAAAGTCTGATAGCGGTAGGTTACCGGCAGCATGATGCAAAATTTTATTTTTGCGATCAAAACCAGGCAGCTGTTTTCCCCTTGGCACTAAAAAATACGTCTCTAGGAATTATGGATATCAGCGCACTATTTTTCCGAAAAAATACAGCCGGGAAATGGCAATATTGCAGCACCTTGTCCAGCTTTCATCTTGATGCGATTGCGCGGACGGTTTCGCAGTTTGAAATCAAACCGGATCAGAAAGTATTAACGGAACTGTTTGTGCCTATTATAGGGAAATCGGGAAATTCCGCTACGGGAACAATCACGACCGCCAAAGGAAGTATGGTGTTGAAAGTGCTGGTTGGAGAACAAAAAACAACACTTGACTTCTGTTTTAAACAAAACCATGAAATTCTTTTCGCCGAAAATTTCATTTCACACCATACACTTTCCTGTGAGAAGCTGGCGTAGTAAACCGGAATAACCCATAACGAGACAACAAAACAAAAATCCGTTGCCCAGGGCTGACGGATTTTTGTTTTTACACCCAGTTAATTAAACGACGTCCAGCAAGGTTTTTAAAATGATATAAAACAACGCCAACAGACTAACGTATCTCTGCCAAATAAGCCACTTCCTCGGGCCTGTACATACGGGATCTGACAATAAACCGGACGCCCATTGGAATTTCCAGCGAAAAACTCGAACCTCTGCCCGGTGTCACGTCAATCGACAACTGTGTATGCTGCCAGTACTCGAACTGATCGCGACTCATGTAAAATTCACAGTCCGCAATTTCCCCCAAGAGCACATCGCTGTCCCCGGTCTTAAATTCTCCTTTTTCAAAACACATCGGCTGAGAGCCGTCACAACAACCTCCGCTCTGATGAAACATAAGTTCACCGAAACGTTCCTTTAACTGAGCCACTATTTTTTCAGCTTCCGGAGTTATCAGCACACGGGGCGTTTTCATGGTATGAACCGGATTAAAATTAATACAGATTAAAATTCGGGCAAGCACCGACAGTAATTACCGCCGGTGGAATGCCCGACACAAAACAAATCCGGTATTAAAAGAAACCAAGCTTGTTACGATCGTAGGAGATCAGCATATTTTTAGTCTGACGATAATACCCCAGCATCATTTTATGGTTTTCGCGACCGAACCCGGATTTTTTATACCCGCCAAACGGAGCATGCGCGGGATATGCGTGATAGTTGTTCACCCAAACCCTACCCGCCTGAATGGCTCTGGGAACCTGATAAATTTCATGCGCATCACGCGTCCATACCCCTGCCCCCAAACCATACAAAGTATCATTCGCTATTTCTATTGCCTCTTCAACGGTTTTGAAAGTGGTTACGCAGGCCACAGGGCCGAAAATCTCCTCCTGAAAAATCCGCATTTTGTTATGACCTTTAAAGAGCGTTGGTTTGATGTAATAACCACCGGATATCCCATTTTCAAACGTATTGGCTTCTCCGCCGCAAAGCACCTCGGCACCTTCTTCTTTACCTATTTTCAAGTACGACAAAATCTTTTCATACTGATCATTCGAAGCCTGGGCGCCCATCATCGTTGTTGCATCCAGCGGATGGCCCAGCTTAATGGCCTTGGTGCGCTCGATCACGCGGCCCATGAATTTGTCATAAATGCTTTCCTGCACCAGGATCCGTGACGGGCAGGTGCAAACCTCACCCTGGTTCAGGGCAAACATCACGGCGCCTTCCACGGCCTTATCAAAAAACGCGTCGTCTTCATCGGCAACCGAAGCAAAGAAAATATTGGGCGACTTCCCTCCAAGCTCCATCGTTACCGGAATCAGGTTTTCAGAAGCATACTGCATGATCAAACGTCCCGTGGTGGTTTCTCCGGTAAAGGCTACTTTCGCCACACGTGGGGAAGTCGCCAGCGGTTTTCCTGCTTCCGGACCAAATCCGGTTACAATATTGAGCACGCCAGCGGGTAATAAATCTCCGATAAGCTCCATCAGACACATGATCGAAGTCGGTGTCTGCTCTGCTGGTTTTACCACGACACAGCAGCCCGATGCCAGCGCAGGAGCAATTTTCCAGGTTGCCATCAGCAATGGAAAATTCCATGGAATGATCTGTCCCACCACACCGAGCGGTTCATGCAGATTGATAGAAACGGTATTTTCATCGTGCTCCGAAATACTACCTTCCTCTGCACGGATCACGCCGGCAAAATAGCGGAAATGGTCCACGCACAGTGGTAAGTCGGCCGCTCTTGTTTCACGGATCGCCTTGCCGTTATCAATGGCTTCCACCACGGCCAGATATTCCAGATTGTCTTCAATCACCTGGGCAATTTTTAACAGAATATTGCTTCGGTACGTCGCAGCTGATTTACCCCATGTTTTGAAAGCCTCATGTGCCGCATCCAGCGCAAGTTCAATATCCTCTTTGCCTGAACGGGCCGCTTTTGTAAAAACCTTACCATCGATCGGTGAAAGATTATCAAAATATTCACCCTTTACCGGCGGTACAAATTTCCCACCGATATAATTTTCGTACTGAGCCTTAAAAGTCGGCTTTTGGGCAAGGGTTGAACTAACTTCTGATTTGTTTTCTACTTCCAGCGTATCCATAGATATATCAATTTTAATTCGTGAATGACTATTACAAACTTAGTGCTGTATCCGTGGTTAGACTGGAACTATTGTTTCAAATAATAGGATAATAATCTCAAAAAAAATAAATTTATTACTATATTTATTCAGCCGTTACCACGTTATCATTCAGGTAAAAAACGAAAGATACCACCTGTAATTTCTCTACATCTTTATCTCCCAAGTAAAATGCCAGCAGGATACAAACTCAATCAGATCGCCATTTCCAGTCAGAAATCCATGAAAACACTGGTGGAAAACCGCCGTGCGTTTACACTTCAAAACTGCGAACTGAATGTTTTTGAAACCCTGCAGGCTTCGGCTTTGGTGCCGCTTACTTTTTCAGATTTTGTCGTGACCAGTATGCTCCGGGGTAAAAAGATCATGCACTTATTTGATCAGCCCGGATTTGACTATTTACCGGGCGAAACGGTGCTTGTCCCGGCTCACGTGACGATGAAAATAGATTTCCCGGAAGCAACCGAACTGAATCCGACACAGTGTATCGCGCTTGCGCTTGATCATACCAAAATCCAACAGATTGTCGACCGGCTGAATGAACAATATCCGCGCGAAGGCCAGGATCAATACTGGCAATTGCAGCATAATAAGTATCATTTTCTCAACAATCTTGATCTTGCGCAGAGCATCAACAAATTGATCCACATATGTTCGGGAAATTCGCTGGGAAAAGATATTCTCGCCGACCTGACGCTTCAGGAGCTCGTTGTCCATATTATCCAGACACAAAACCTGCAATCGGCCCAGCTGGATCTGTATCAGCAGCCGGATAATCCACTGGCCTATGTGATCCATTATATCAGGACCAATATTGGCGAGAAAATTCAGGTGGAAGATCTCAGTGAAAAAGCATGCATGAGCCGCGCGTCCTTTTACCGGGCGTTTAAACGGGAGTTCAGCATCAGCCCGCTGGAATTTGTTTTAAAGGAAAAGATAAAAAAGGCAAAATCCCTGCTCTCGGATTCCAAAGCAACCATTTCCGATGTATGTTACCAGCTCGGTTTCTCAGACCTGAATTATTTCGGAAGGCAGTTTAAGAAATCGGAAGGGATTTCGCCGTCGCAATATCGCCATGTAAGTGGCGGAGTGGAAGAATCTTCCGGGCGTAAAGAGTAAAACTCATTCTTACCAGATCATCTTATGAAAACACGCTACCACTTTCAAAGATATCGTCAGCACCTTTTCAAAGGACTTCTTTTTTCCCTTCTTTTCGTTGCGCTTTCTTTTACAACCGTCAAAGAAAATTGTCAGGGAAAACTTTTTTACAAAGCCGGAAAAAAGGCATTTGACATTGAGCTGAAATATGCGCACTTCATCACCGGACCGGACACCTTTGATCCCAAAAAGAAAATCCGTAGATTGATATTTACGGCAAATCCGCTGGATGAAAAGATAAAATCCTGTAAAGTACTCAATTGCGTGGACCAATATATTGAAGGCATTCAGGTGGACCTGGACGCCGCACCAAGGCTGCTTTACTGGGTGAGTGTAAACGGACAACTGGTCCAGTACTCAGGCACTTCGGTTAATGAAACGCTCTCCCTTTCGAAAGATTCTCAGGAAAGACTTGCCGGTATGCTAAAATTTGACGATTCGGCAGCGGGTGGCCCGGTAGTGGAGGTCACTTTTGATGCAGCTATGATGAAAAATTTTGACCAGGCGAGATAGGAAATCATTTCCGTCAACACCGGATTATCTTCAAAAAGTAAGGGACAGCGCGCACGAACTGTCCCTTACTTTTTTACTTATTTTTGCCTACTTGATCGAATCCAGCAGCAAATACCGTCCACGGTTCTTTTCTGTTTCCAGACGACTGTTCACATCAATCACCATAAACCGGACACTGTTGCCCTCGTTGGCAGCTTCCCATTGCGGCAAACCTGCACCGTTTGGATTACCGGTTTTGATAAAATTTGCAAAGAAGTTCTGCATGGTTGCGGAGACCTTGTGATCCTCGGGAGTCCATGCGTAAACCGTATTTTTCGACAAATTCCCCATCGCATATTCAATTTCAGCAGAATGCACAGCGCCACGCGGTGGTGCCGCTTTTACGGCACCAGGAACAGCCGTCTTGGTAACCCCTCCGGCAAGGCCCGGCGCCGCATTACCCATTTCAGCCGTCATTGCCGGGCGCGGACGGGCGTAGAAATAACGGTAAACCGGCTTTCCTCCACCCGTTTTCGCTTGCAGCTCTGCCCACTTCCAGGTTCCAAATCCGATAAAACGGTCGCCCGCCAGATCGGTAGCCACCTGCGCTACGGCTGCATCAGAAGATGCTGCATATTCTTTTAAAACCTTATCTGCACGCTCGCCATAGAGTTTTTTTACGGCTTTCGTATAATTTTCCAGCGTCGGAGCATCCTGCCCAAGGACAAAACGATAGTTCATCTCTTCTGAATTCCAGCCCACCAGCAAGGGTACATGCGCCTGTTCACCAGCCATGTATGTTTCAACAGGATTTTTAGGGAAGAAATAACCATCCATGGTTGATGAAAATCTGCCTACCCCTGATTTGGCCGTTGCTTCAAGCAGTTTCTCACCCGATATCGCGCGAAGTTCCGCCAAAGATTTCGCCCCAACCTGTTCTGCAAACTTCAAACCGGCTCCCTCTGCTTCCGCCATCGGTACCGGTGGCAAGGTGCCTAATACCGAACCACTTTCTCCGATAGCACCTGCAAATAACCCTTTGGCCAAAGGAGAGGCCATTTGCGCGCTAACCGAAAGTGAACCGGCCGATTCACCGGCAATAGTCACACGGTTAGGATCTCCACCAAACGCTGCAATATTCTGCTTTACCCAACGCAGTGCGGCAGTCTGATCCAGATAACCATAATTACCCGAGCCATATCCCGACTCCTTTGATAATTCAGAGGAAGCCAAAAAACCAAAAATACCCAGTCGGTAATTGACCGTTAACGCAACAATCCCCTTGGTAGCCATGCTTTCTCCATCATAACGTCCCTCAGAGCCATCGCCAGCCACAAAACCGCCGCCATAAAAATAAACCAGTACCGGCAGTTTTTCTTTTCCCGATTTGGCCGGTGTCCAGACATTAAGATAAAGGCAGTCCTCGCTCATGCCGTCCGAGCGAAAGCCCATATCACCAAAAACATTGTTTTGCATAGCCCGCGGACCAAATTTATCGGTCTTGCGCACGCCATCCCAGTTTTTGACAGGCTGAGGTTCCTTCCACCTCAGGTCTCCTACCGGCGGCTGAGCGAACGGAATTCCTTTAAACGCATGTATGCCACTGGTTTCCGCAATGCCCTCGACAACGCCGTTGGCCGTTTTAATCTGCGGAGCTGCCATGGTTTTCTTCGACTGGGCCGAAGAAAGATGTGCCAATTGGACGGCCAGCAAAATGATAATAAACAATGTTTTCATCGATTTTTGTTTAAATTAAAAATAGGTACAAGAGATTTTTTTCTATCAGCCTCGACTTTTGTCAATCATTATTTTATTATTGTCTCATTATGGAACAATAATAAAAAATTAAATTGACATTCTTCTTTTTTTCTAACTTGCACACAAAATTTTAATACTATGTCTGAACAAATAATGCCATTGGAGGAAAATCCCGGGGGTAGTGATTTTTTGCCGGGGCTGGCCATGGACTTTGTTATTTTTGGTTTTCATCAATATCAGTTAAAAATTCTCTTGCTCGAATACCGCAATACTGATCTTTTTGCTTTGCCCGGCGGGTTCGTCAAAAAGCAGGAAAACTTAAACGATGCTGCCCGCAGGGTTTTAGCCGAGCGCACGAGCCTTACCAATATCTATCTCGAACAATTTTATACATTTGGCGATCTTGCCCGTTACGATCAGGTTCCTATGCGAACAATCATGCAGGCCAAAGGACTCGTCCCGACAGACGAACACTGGCTGCTCCACAGGTTTATATCCGTTGGGTATTATGCGCTGATAGACTTTACAAAAGCAGTGCCGACTCCCGATCCGCTTTCGGATACCTGTACCTGGTACGACCTCGACAATTTGCCCGGACTCATGCTTGATCATGCCGATATCGTCCGGAAAGCCCTGCAAACCTTGCGGGCAGATCTGGATCGTAAGCTCATCGGGTATGATAGCTGGGCGGCTCCACTGCTGCCCGAGGCCTTTACCATGGCCGATTTGCAGAAACTTTATGAAACTATATTAGGGCAAAAACTCCGCCGGTCCAGCTTCCAGCGTAAGATGCTCAGTCTTAATATTTTGGAACGACTCGAAAAACAATACAGCGGCGGGGCCCATAAAGCGCCATATCTGTATCAGTTCAAACAATAAACCTGGGACACGATTACAATATCTCTTTTATCCAAACCGCTGTTATTGACAAAAAGCGTTTGACCGGCACGGCATTAACAAAATACCGCGACACTCGCTCCATCCTGTTATTCATTGTAAGGATATTGTCGACGGAGACAAAACGCTTGTTATTGTTTCATAAAATTAAACCCAAAAGCAGTGCCAACACCGAGGGCGGCTCCGGCAACGACATCGGATGGATTGTGTACGCCCAGATACACCCTCGAATACCCGACGGTGCCGGCCCATAAAAATGCGGGAGCGGCAACATACCATTTAGGATAAGCCATCGACAACGCCGTTGCCGTGCTAAAAGAGGCCGATGTATGGCCTGAAGGCATCGAGTATTCGCCAGGTTTGTAAACCGGCGTCAGGCTCAGATGAACCAGAAATGGCCTGGGTCTTTTAATTATTCTTTTCAATGCAAAATTTAAAAGCGCCGTCGTTGCCGTGCTGCTGACAACATAAAGCGCGTTTTGACGCATATCTTTATTGTGATCTATGGCGCCTGCGACAAACAAACCAGCTGGTATTGCGATATTCACATAGTTATTTGCATCAGAAATAATCTTCAGCGCCCTGGTCTGCGTGGCCGTTCGGGATACTTCTGTTTTTTGGAGGATTTTAAGATCCAGCTTATCCATGCCGCCTTGCGCATGGACAGTACAAGACCATAAAAGACAAAAAATCAATAGGATTTTATTCATGCAGCAAAAGCGATTACAAACCCCGGATATAGCGCATAATACCCTTTATTGGTCTAAAAAATTCAACGCCAATGAATGTACATAAAATAGCCATAGGTTACAAAAAATTGCTCCAATAAGTAATTAAAAACCGGTGTTTCCTCTATACGTTGGACGTATAAAAAATATGCTTGATAGTTTGATTTAAAACTATCAAGTCATTAACTTTATGGATAGCATGCATCGTAAAAAGGCTTAAAAATCTGGCACGACCTGTTAAAATATCTTCTTCATGGACAGCTCATCAGTCATAAAGAAATCAAAGTCCGACCTCGCCATTGAGATGGGACGAACCATGACCGAGCTACGGAATCTGCTCCGCCAGTCTATTCAGTTAAAAATCAAAGAACATGGCATCAACATCACCTTTGAGATGCTGGAAGTACTCTATCACCTCTGGCAAAAAGATGGAATTAATCAACAGGAAATCGCCGATCTGACCCTGAAAGATAAATCCAGCATGACCTACATGATTGATAATATGGTCAAACGGGATATGGTGAAAAGAGTCGAAGACGGGCTTGACAGAAGGAACAAACTAATTTTCCTGACGGAAACCGGAATTGAGCTCCGCAGACAATTACATCCCTGGATCGCCGAAGTGTATGATCTGGCGACGGAAGATTTCGAATTAAAAAATCTGGAATACGGCATTGATATGTTTCAGAAAATGATCCTCCATTTAAGAAAAAGCAATCCTTCATCCGACTAAAATAAACTTAAAATCCCTACAGACATGAAAACGATTTTGATCCCGGTTGATTTCTCTTTCACTTCCGCCAACGCCCTACAATACATTGCCGATGCCAGTGAAGATATTGATATCGAGCGTATCATTTTACTCAAAACACATTACATCTCCGTTTACACCCATATCATTCCATCCTCGGAATACGGACAATCCAATGCAGAACTGGTTATGGAAGAAAGGCAGGAAATTGAAGACCATTTGCGTGCGACAGGCCAGGAACTGCTAAAGAAATGTAAACCCGGTGTTCATGTGGAAGTAGCCGTCAGCGACCTTCCGATTCTTCGGGCGATTCATGACATGATTAAAGATTACCAGCCTCAGCTACTGTTGTTAGGCAGTGACAGCGCTGGTTACGACAGTCACATTGGTGAGTACGTAATCGAAATTACGCAGATCAGCAGCGTTCCTGTACTGATTATCCCCACCATCAGCCGGTATCAAAAACTGGACAGCATTTTGGTCCCCTGTGATTTCAACGCCATTGCGCGGCTTACGCTCTTGCAGAAACTGCACAAAATACAACTCATGCTAAACCCAGCACTGACCATCCTGAACGTGGGCCCTTTTGATCAGCACTCTGCAAAAGAAGGATTCCATAAAGCACTGCTGAAAGAACAACTGGGCGACTTTAAATACAAACTATACTACTCAGAAGAGAAAAACATAGCCAAGGGGATTTTAAATTTTGCCAGACAAAATGAAGAAATCCAGCTGATCGTCGCACTGCCCGGCAAGCACAGTTTCTTTTATAAGCTGACACACCGCAGCATTACTGAGGCCATTGCGCTAAATACACAGATACCTGTTTTAATACTTAAAGAGAGTCAGACATAAACGCAGTACGCTCCTCATCCAGCCCCCGCTCGTTTGTAGTATTAACGATACATTAATAACAAAAGGGAATATTCTAAATCCGTAAATTTGAACCCAGTACCCCTATTTATTCGAAGCAAAAGCACAATTGGTCCAATGTAGGACCAATTGTGCTGGCACGCTACCTTTCCTTATGTATATCCGTCAAAGAAGACTTCTACAAGATATTTTTATAAATCTTCCAATAATAGTTAATAATTTTTTGGTATAAAATTTATCAACTACTTGAAAATTAGTATATTAAATCATAATTAGAATAATACCATTTGGAAGCTATCTGGAATTAACCTAATATTGTATGTAGAATTTATCTATAAAATAAGATAGATAAGTAACATTAATTCTACAAAAAAAATTGAGAATTATTATAATCCTTAATACCATCCCCCTCCGACGCCATTTAAGAAGATAACTGTTTGCGTATTATCCGGCTTTAAAGAATATCACTTACTCAATTTCTCAACGTTATGATGAACCATTTTTCACAACATGCCTTCAGCCTGACTAACGCACGGCTGTTACAAAAAGAAATTCCCCCTACCCCTCTCCTCCGGCATCGTCCCTTATTTGTTGCAAAAGTACAGGCAGAGCATCTGACCTGATGTACCTGGTTTTTTCATTTAAGAACTTTCAAGGCAACGATCTCAAATTTAAGCTTTAACCCTCACTAAAAGAGTTCCGGTTTTCAGGTCGGTCAGCCGCCGAAAATCGTAGTTCGTCACTTAAAAAGTTGGTATTTCCCAGCCAGGAAAAATTGCGTAAGCAAACTTTTTTCGGCGCAGGAAAATTATGTGCTTTCATCAAACCTTTTCGGTTTGTTTTCAGGAAGTTTTGTACTAAAAATTTAAGTAACTAAAAGTAACATAATTTAATTTTTCATCCACCAAACCATTTGTTCACCTAACAATTTTTCAACTATGAAGCCACATTTTTTGAAATCAGCCATGCTTTGCATGATGCTCACGGCTGCACTTTTCAACTGTAAGGACAAGGACGCGGACTCTTTGCAACCAGCAAACAACGAGTTGTCACAGCAAATTGACAAACTTGAACTTGGAGAGGTAACCATCGCGGTCACGCCCGAGGTAACTTACAACGCCGGAAATGTGGAGCTGTCCACACAAACGAAAATATTAAACTCTGATCTTGAATCTATTGCAGGATCACAAACAGTGCCGGGCAGTGTATCAAAAGCGGCCAACGAAACTTCGGCATTGTTAACAGCAACGGAAATCAAAACGCTGAACGCGTTGACAACCGCCAATATTGCCGACAAAAACACAGCGGAATCTGCAAAGATGAAAGCCATTTTAGCGAAAGTTTCGGCCGATTCCAAAGTACAGGTTTACCTGCCAAAGCTATCGTTGCCATCTGTAACAGAAATTAAATCTGTACGGATTGGAAGCACAGTCGAGAGTACATTAAGAACTTCGGCCACCGAAGCGAAAAGTGATGACGAGTGTATTCAACGCGCTAACGACAAGTTCAGCAAAACCAAGGACCGTCTGGACGAAAGCAAAGCAAAAGCCTCTGAAAAGGTTGCCGATGCTTACAACAAAGACCTGGATAAAATTGCCAAAAATCTTGCAAAATGTGTTGACCAAACCGCTGCGGATCGCTTTGAAAAGATGCGTCAGGATGGTATCAAAATAGCAAACATCGCTTTGGCAGCATTGGAAAAGGCAAAACCTTACATCAGCACGGCACAATACGAAGTAACCAAAGCACTCATCAACATACAGTTACTAGACTTCCTTACCAAGGTTAATCAGTTAGAGGCAACAAAAATTGCAACCTGTACGGAAATCGCTGCCATTGCAAAAGCAGCAGCAACAGGCGTGAGAGATTCCAACCTGGCTGCAATCGAAAGCGCATACAACATTGCACTTACAAAAGCACAGGAGCTGAAAGATAAAATGATCGAAAATTGCCACAATCAGGGCGGCGGAAACTAATCAGAATCCCGCAAAATGTTTATACAAGAAAGGGCGGAGTTTCCGCCCTTTCTTGTATACGAGCAAAAAACTAAAATGATTTCACTTTCAGCCGGTCGATCATCTTGATTGCCCTATCAATTCTTGTTTGTACTACGCTCGAAGATGCGACATAATGGATAATGCCGCGCTGGTGACTCGGGATGAGCATGTGAAAAAGTCGGTTACCTTCCTCATCGATGGCCAGGAGTTCCGTCAGTTCCTCGGGCATATCCCGTCCATAGATACTCTCATCCTTCCAGACCTGCACATGAATATTATCACCGAGCCTTATTTTTGCCTGCGTCCGCAATGCTGTTGCTACATTGATATAAAAACCGCCACCGCCTTTTGGCCTGATGGCGCACTGGAATTCCGTATTACCATTAAGCAGACAAACCATCCGAACCGGTTTTCTGCCTTCTACAAATTGCTCTGCAACTTCGTCCGGGACAATAATAAAGTAATAACCTCCTTTGTCAGGAAATCTTTCCAGCAATGATTCAAAATGAACGGGTTCTGCCAATGCGGTTCTGTTTTTTCAATAAAAATATTTTGACTTTTATTCAGTCAAAGGTTTCACCTGGATATCTTTAAAAAGCACAACACTTTTAGGATCATGCGCCTGCAAGGCAAATGTCCCGCTGCTCAAAATTCTGTTTAGATGATCTGCTGATCTTTTATCAATGTCCGTTTCTTCGTAATCCACAACGGTTTTGTCATTGATTTTAACGGTAATGCGCTTGCCTTCTACCCGGATATATTCAGTATACCACTCGTTATCCTTCACATAAGTCTCCTTCACATCCTGAATATCATACAAACTGCCTGTTCTTTTCCAGTCGGTATGCGAGTTATTAACCTGAATTTCATAACCCTTCGAAGGCCAGCCCTTCTCCTGATAATCCGTGTGGATATAAATGCCGGAATTGGCACCCGGTTTGGTCATCACCTGCGCCCTGAATTCGAAGTTTTTAAACATATGGTTTTTGATCGGCCCCTCATAAAATAGGTGCGCCCTTGGACCTGCAACCTGAATAGCTCCATCGACCACCGAAAACGAACCTGCATTCTCTCCGACTTTCCAGCCGTTCAAAGACTTTCCGTCAAAAATAGAAATCCATCCGTCCTGCTTCGGCGCAGAAACAAAACTCCCAAGAACAGCCAAAAACAAAAGTGCAGCAAATAAGTTTATCGTCTTTTTCATAAAATTGGTCAAAATAGAAGGAAAGTTCTGATTGATTTTGTTTAGTTAAAAGCAGCAGAATCAATCAAAACTACTGTAATACAGGTCAAAATCTATTCATAAAAAGTTAAAATCAGAATCAAACAATCGCCTTATATTTGCCTGACAAACGATCATTTCAATGCGTAACCCCTATATTTCCTTACTGGCCACCGCCTGGCGTTATGCCCGTCAGCAAAAAAAACGTTATTTGCTGATCTACGGACTTTTTGTAATGGCCAACGTTGTTTTAGCATTACATCCACTTTTGTACGGCTGGTTTGTCGAATCCGTTCAGAAAGATAGTGACGCTGTGCTTAAAAATGTCTGGTGGTATGCCGGCGCATACATTGGGCTGACTTTGCTGGAATGGGCTTTTCATGGGCCAGCCCGGGTCATGGAACGGAAACTTGCTTTTGATCTGAGCCGTAATTTCCTTGACGAACTTTATCATCAGTCCCTGCACCTGCCGATCCGCTGGCATCAGGACCACCACAGCGGCGCGACAATCAACCGGATCAGAAAAGCCTATGAAGCCCTTAAAGATTTCTTTCAAAACGGCTTCATGTTCCTTCATGCGTTTTCAAAATTTATTTTTTCCTTCATTGCCATTGTGTACTTCTCACCTTTGTTTGGCACCATTGGCGTCGCAATAGGTATTGTAACGGTCTGGGTTATTTTTCAGTTTGACAAACCCTTTATCAAAGCACTCGACGACACCAATGAAAAGGAGCACATCGTCTCCTCCACGCTCTTCGACAGTCTTTCCAATATCATCACCGTGATCACCCTACGCCTTGAAAAAAGAATGCAAGTAAGTCTGATGAACAAGGTGGGTGATGTTTTTCCACCCTTCAAAAAGCAGGTGACAATCAACGAATGGAAATGGTTTGTCGCCAGTCTTTTCATCGGACTGATTTATATCGTGGTAACCATTGGTTTTATTTACCAGCATTATACCCCCGGAACCGTGTTTCTGGTTGGCGGGCTTGTAACCCTTCTTGGGTATGTCAATCAGTTCACCAGTGTTTTCCAGGACGTCGCCTGGCAGTATACCGAAATCATCCGCTACAACACAGAGGTCCAGACCGCCAGAATTATCGGCCAGGCTTATCAGGAACATCATCGTGCCGAAACAAGCACGCCGCTTCCGGTTAACTGGAAGGAAATCTGGATCAGCGACCTTAGTTTCTCGCACGCAGACACCTATGCGTCTGATAAAAAGGCCCATAGTTTACATGCACTTAATATCAAAATCCGCCGCGGTCAGCGGATTGCTTTTATCGGTGAAAGCGGAAGTGGTAAAAGCACGCTACTTGCCTTGCTTCGTGGACTGTATGAGGCAGAAAAAAATGTTCGGCTATCTGTTGATAACGCTGAAAACCTGCCACTGGAAGTCATTTCCGATACCGTCACGCTTTTCCCTCAGGATCCCGAAATTTTTGAAAACACGATCGAATACAATATCACGCTGGGCCTTCCTTTCGACGCAACAGAAATACAGCATGTCTGCGATACAGCACAATTCAGCAGTGTAATTGAAAAATTACCGAACGGCCTTCAATCCAATATTCAGGAAAAAGGTGTCAATTTATCGGGAGGACAAAAACAACGGCTGGCACTTGCCCGCGGTGTGCTGGCTGCAAGAAGCAGTGATATTATATTACTCGACGAACCAACCAGCAGTGTAGATCCCAGAACAGAAGCACTTATTTATGATCGTATGTTTGCCGAGTTTAGTGACAAAGCCGTACTTTCAGCTTTGCACCGACTTCATCTGTTACCAAAATTTGATTACATCTATATTTTGAAGGACGGACACCTGATCGACGAAGGCACCTTTGATGCGCTTAATGAGCATAGTATCGTTTTTCGCGATTTGATGGGAAAAAGACAATTAAATGATCAGTAGGCTATCGGCGGTCGGTAGTCAGATTGGTGCATTAAATCAGATTTAAGCCGGTTGTTACGCTACCCGAAGATAATTTTCATAACCATTAAAAGGCTGACGATCGCTTTCAAAACCAACACGGAATGGTCTGGATACGAGGACCAACTGCCGAGAATACCGCCAGTCGTTCCAAAGGAACGATATTTTGCAATTTCCATATCCTTGCCACCGCTGGTACTGTCGTGAAAAGCAAGATTTGAAATAGAATTTTTTTAATAAATTTGGACTATGAAGGAGTGGCGGTTTTTAAATCGCTACATCCTGTGTAGTCCTGCTAGTCGGGACT
>NZ_JAVFVU010000052.1 GCF_030929615.1 Dyadobacter sp. LHD-138
CTTGTGGAAGTCTGGTTTGGAATTTTCACCAGAAAATCATTAAACGGAGCCAGTTTTAGTAGTACTCAAAAACTATGTGAACATATAAAAGCTTATGTAGATTCGGTTAACCAAAACCCAATTCCATTTATTTGGAAGAAAAGAGAGATTAAAGGAAGTCAACTGAAAATAATATAGCTAACTTTCGCAATTAGATGCTAGCTTATGCAGCATAGGTGGCTGTAACGTCAGAATAGGAACATCAAAGTAGCCGTTCAGATTATTCAAACTTATCTCATGCAAAAACGGAAGTGTGCGCTGAGTGACTTCTGCGTAAATGAGAGGGTGTCTTCATTTCTTGCTGCACAAATTTGATCATGAACCAGCTACATACCTTTTCATCTCATTGGGTGTTTTACCAAATATTTTTCTAAATTCTTTACTGAAATATTTACTATCCTCAAAACCTATCATCGAGGCAACTTCGTTGACGGGATAAATACCTGATTCCAGCAGTTTTTTGGCTTCATTAAACCGGATAGATTTAACAAATTCATTAACTGTCATGCCCGTAAGCGACTTCATCTTTCTGTACAGCACAGACACACTCATTCCTATCTGTAAGGCTAGTTCATTTACGCCAAAACCGGGGTCAGACAGGTTTTCGACAACAAGGTCCCTAAGCTTGGCGATAAACGCTTCGTTTACATCCCTGGCAATGCTTTGGGGCGCGTCATTATCCAGCAACACCGACTGACGGTAACGCTTTTTCTGGTCATCTCTTAACCGGATCAGGTTAGTGATCTTTAATTCGAGAATCCGTGGATCGAAGGGCTTGACCAGATAATCATCAGCGCCAGCGGAAAGTCCTTCAATGATTTGTTCATTTTGGGTCCGGGCCGTGAGCAAAACCATCGGAATGTGCGAAGTTGCGACGGTGCCTTTCAGCCGGCTACACACTTCAAGCCCATTCATCTCTGGCATCATTACGTCGGATATAATAATGTCTGGAATATGCTCATTGGCCAGTTCCAGTCCCTGAAGACCGTTTTCTGCTTCCAGTGTCTTAAAATCTCCCTCAAAGAGCTCCCTGATAAATACACGCAGCTGGTCATTGTCTTCAATGATCAGGATGGTGTTAGTTTGTTTCGTATGCGGAATATTGTTAGCATCAGGCATCGTCATTGTTTCCGCCAGCATTTTATCAAAATAACCGTCGTTTTTCAAAGCAATCTGATCCGCAGAAAAGTGCCGGTTTTCACACAGTATCCGGATGGTTAGCTTCGTTCCGCCTGGTGACGACTCCGTAGCAAGATGGCTCTCGGCTGTGAGGTAGCCATGATGCTCTTCAACGATACTCTTGGATAACGCCAACCCGATTCCGTAGCCGGGCTTTTCAGAATCCGCCTGGTAATAATAAGTAAACAGTTTTCGCAAATGGTCATCGGATATCCCTTTGCCATTATCTGCCACAGAAATGATTACTTCATTCGAAATTTCGGTAACAGATACTGCGACCTTGCCCCCCTCGGGCGTGAACTTGTAAGCATTGCTCAGCAGATTATAAAATACCTTCTGCATCTGGGCGATATCAAGCCACAGCATGACTGGCGTTTCCGGGCTAACGAAGGTTGTCTGAACATCCTTCTCATTTGCCGTGTGCTCAAAGGCGGCGACCACACTTTTAATAATTTTGACCACATCATGCTCCCGTACTTGCAGCCGGAGGCTACCACTCTGAATTTTACGAAAATCCAGCAATTCATTGACCAGTAACAAAAGTTTATCAGAACTATTTCTCGCATAACCCAGGAATTTTTCATTGTTTTTGCCTTCGGCAGACTGCTGAAAGGCCTTTTCCAACGGGCCGCTGATCAGTGAGAGGTGTGTTCTGATTTCATGGGATACATTGGTAAAAAAGTCGAGCTTAATCTGGTTCAAAGCATTTTCCCTTCTGAACAAGCTGCGGATCCAGAGAAACCGGGTGACCGTATAAAGGCCAGCAGCGATCAGAAGCACGTAGAAAAGATAAGCATACCATGTTTTCCACCAGGGTGCCAGAACCACGATGCTCACTTTAAGCGGTTTTTCAGTCCAGAATCCGTCGCCATTGGCAGCATAAACGACAAGCGTATACTTCCCCGATGGCAAGTTCATGTAAGTAGCTGATGGCACCGACACTTCGTTCCAATCCTTATCAAAACCCTCCAAACGGTAACGATACTTGTTTTCATGTGATCTTGCATAGCTTAGAAGCGCGAAATTCAGGGTGAAAATGTTCTGATCATGCCTGAATATCAACTCTTCCCTACCCCTGACGTCCTGCTGCAGTATTCCGCTCTCATCATTGGCTTTGACAGTCTTATTAAAAAGCCTAAGCGAACTCATGGCGATGGATTCAGGTCGGTTGTTAGTCAAAACTTTCTGTGGATCAAAGGAAAACATCTCCTGACTGGTGTTGAAGAATAGCGTTCCTTTATCATCCTTCGCTGCCCCCCTCAGTGTAAGCGTGGCTTTTCTGGGTAGACCATCAATATCATTATACGACTGTATTGTCTTATTATCGGGATGAAACCGTATCAGACCGTTTCCGCCACTAATCCATAAGTAGCCTTTACTATCTGCCTGAACGTCACCTAAACCCTCCGTTAATACCTTGAAGGTATTACTTACAGGCCTGAATTGATTGTTTTTAGGATCAAAGTATTTCAGCCCCTTTGCACTCGCAAGCCATATTCTTCCCTTCCGATCTTCACTGAAACGCCAGACGGAACTATGCAGAACAGCTTCGGGAGATGCATTTTTGTCGAGAAGGATTCTTTCTACCTGCTCTTTGCTGTATCTTATAAGCCCTACGTAATTATTTCCTCCAAACCAAATGTTACCACCTGAATCTTCAAATATGCTTTCTACGCTCTTGTCGCTGACCCAGTTGCGAAAGGTCGAGGTTCCTTTGTCAAAAGATAGTATACCCGCGTCCCCACCAAGCCATAACTTTTGATGTTTATCCTGGAATATGGTGTACACATCGTTTCTTTCAATGGGGACACGCCCTAAATTAGGCATCTTGTATGCCTTTTTGAGACCTTTTTTGAAGTCATAACTATAAAAGACTCCTGCTCCCCCACACCAAAGAATACCCTGTTCATCAACAAAAAAATGGTTGAAATTTCTGGCGAATTCCATTTCCAGATTAAAACTCGTCGTTTGGTTAGTAACCCGGTCATAAAAGACTATTTTGGTTTTGTCACCCGCCAATAGCCAGGGCTTTTGGTCGGGTGTCAAACCCATCCATGAATTTGTGAATGCGTTTTTCGTGACGCGGTTGCTAAAGAATGGCCACCTGGAAAATGCGGGCGCGGACGTATTCATATAGTCAAGTCCGACATAGTAACTCCCGATCCAAAGGCCACCTTGCCGATCTTTGAAGATGGACATCAACACATCGTCAGCCAGACTTTGATCATTACCGGGATCGTTGACATACCATTCGGCCTGAAGTGTTTTTACATCAAAATTGACTAATCCCGACATGGTCGCTATCCACACTTTTCCATGCTTGTTAGCTGCAAATCCTGAGAGGTCAGGCCAGTCTCCTGCACTGCTCTTGAAACTGGATATGAGCTCGAATGTTTGGGAAGAAATATTGAACCGCATCATTCCACCTTTCCTGATCCCAAGCCAGATGCTTCCGGATGCGTCATTAAAAATATGCGTAAAGTCATTGATCAAAGGCAACCTTGGGTCCGGGTTTGCTTTAAAAATTTTTGCTTTCCCCCGATCAAACCAAACCAGGCCATTGGAGGTAGCCAGCCATAATTCCTGATTTGCACCGGTTGCAATACCATGGACGGCATAGGCAGATTCCCCCGGCCTTTTCTGGAGAAAATGGCGGAAGTTTGTCTTGCCGTCTTTTAGTTCAACCCGATCCAGTCCGTTTGCTGTTCCAATCCACACGTTTTTCTGTTTGTCTTCAATAGTACAGTAAACCGTCTCCGAACTGATAGCACCTGATTCTGCGTCGTTTGGCTTAAATGTTTGAAAAGATTCACTTTGCATGTCATAACGGCAGAGCCCGCTCCTGGTACAGACCCAGACATCACCACGGGAGTCACAAAGCACAGAAGTGGTGTAATTGGAAGCCAGTGTTGTGGAATCGTTGGGATCGTGGCCGAAATATCTGAAAGTATGCGCGTCATACTTAAAAAGCCCTTCCGTTGTAGAAAACCACATAAAGCCCATTGGGTCCTGAGAAGCCGCAAAAACTATGGCACCGGGAGCTCCTTGTTTATCAGAAATGTGCTGAAAAACCTGGGCAAAACAATTCTTCGGGATGGCACACAACACCAAAAACAGCACAAGGAGTAGATGTACAAAATATTTCACCACAACAGACAGATGTTTGATCGAAAAAATTCTAGTCGGATTTACATTCACAAACATACATTATTGGTGAATACTTTGCATAAAAACGGCACACCAATCATCCATTTGACAATTTATCACCCCAAAACGACCAAAAAACACCCATTGAATTCACTAAAATACTTTAGACTCTGAAAATAATAAATCAAACTTATTCGATATTCCTGCATGAAATAGTTCTAATGATAATCATGCAGGAATGCAGACAGCAATTAAACCGTTCCCGGATATTACCTTCCCGGCCATCCCCTAAATGACCAGCGTCCCCTATCAACTGGCTTAAATCACGAAACATGAAGCAACTTACAGGATCAGAAATGACCAGCCTTCACGAACCGATGACTAAAACTGTCGCCGTTGTCGTAAGATACACGGATATAATAAATTCCTGTTTTGAGTTTTTCCAGACCTACTGATGTGTTTGAACCAGCGATCATTTGCGGACCGATAACGACAAGACCTTTTACATCGACTCCTGCTGAAAAAAGTCCTTCAATTTTGATAACATCACTTACAGGGATCCGGTATACTTTAACAACATTTTCGGAACCAAAACGCACTGAACGAATTGCTCTATGTCTATATAAGTCTGTAATAATTTACACCGAAAAAAGGGCTTTCATGCACATAGGAATAAGTCTGAGCAGCACCGCGCCTCGTTCGTTACACTTCCTTAATAATTGAATTTTCGGACATCAGCCGACCATTCAATTTCAAAATGATTATTATTTTTTTCAGAGATTGTTTCCCAAATCAGTAACATTACTCATATCACAGCCTAACAAACCCATTCCAACCAGGTTTGAAGTACCACTGAAAGCGATACGCATACTACTTACTCCACGCAAGTCCGGGGCTTCGCCAGCAGGTCAAAGTCAGATTGGAACATAGTCGCGTACACTTTACACTAAACATATCCTCAAACCGTAATATCGAGCAATTTCTCGCTGATAAAAAAAACAGTTGCCCATGAAGGCAACCGTTTCCCACTTACCGAGGTACATACATGCTCCAAACTTTAACATCTCCGAAGAGATTATTTTCTCACCATGAGTTTGAGTACTTCTCTGCTTCCGTCAGCTTTCTCAATGTGCACTAAGTACAGACCATCTGCCAGGCTTATTTTAATACCCTGACCAGACAAAACACCTGCATTTTCCCATACTGTTATCCCTGCCGTGTTTAGAACTTTCACCGATTTTACCTTACTGAGATCAAGATCTTTAAGAACAAAGCGGTCGGAGGCCGGGTTTGGGTAAAGCGAAACATGTCCGGAATTATCCAGCCTCAAGCTGCGGATTGAGCTCATGGCAAAGGTTCCGTCCTTGTCCACCATCCTGAGACGATAGTAATTAAGTCCATCGTTTAAATCAACATGTTCGTAACGATAATCCTTCTTCACATTACGCTCTCCTGTGGCAGTAACTCTGCCCAGCGCTGTCCAGTGTTTCGCGTCGGGGCTATGCTCCACCTCAAAGTAATCACTGTTCTCCTCTTGGGCCGTACTCCACGTCAACCTGGCAACACTGCTTTCTAATCGGGCAACGAAGTTAACGAGTTTGACCGGCAGCGGATTACCCCAGCTAATCGTATAGTTTGCCGGGGTGGGATCTACTACTCCGGCTGCATCGACATAGGCATACCCAAAAGTGGTACTGGTATAACCTGTTCCGGTAAGTATGAGACTAAATTGTGAAGGATCATCAAACAAAGTGCCATTGGCTACATCAGTCGCTGATACCAGCACAGGGAAGCCGAAACCATAATACCATAATTCTCCTTTTGTGGGCAGCGATGTAATCACCACACCCCGCGGGTCATTTACAGTGCCTGAATTACCCGTATAGGTCCCATCTTCGGGATCGCTGCCTGTCATCAGCGGACCACCACTGCCATCTAAGACCAGTTCATCATTCGCAGCTGGCTGGCTAGTTAAAACATGCGAGACAGGATTCGTATTCGGCTCCTGGTCAATTCCAAAGTTTACCGGATTAGTGGTGGTCCCGGCTGCTACTGTGCTTAAATCTCCAATGGCTAAAAGACCTGTTTGGTTTACTATATCAACAGAAGTGGTACCGCCACGGTTTGTACCGGTGTACTGGTAGTTGTTGAGGGGGGTATCTCCTGCGACAATATTCGTGCCAACACTTTGGCTGCTATTTGTTAATGCTATGGAATAACTGCCCGATGCTGTCAGAACGCTTTTGGGTATCTCCAGGTTATATGAACCGTCTGGCTGTATTTCGACTGATGCTATTACGTTACCAGAAGGGTCGAGTAAGTTGGCCCACAAGCCATTGGCAACACCGCCTTCACCTGCATCGGTTACACCATCGCCGTCTGCGTCTATCCATACCTGGCCAGGAATATTTATTGCAGGACCACAAATTCTGTTAATGATTACATTATCTGTGCTTACACATCCTCCCAATGGCGAAGTAATCTGCCATGAAAACTCATAATTGCCTTCCTGCGTCAAACCTGTAACGCTGGTTGAGGGACTGGTTGCATTTGCGAAAACAGGCGTTGATCCCACTGGTGATGACACCAGAACCCATTGTCCACTACCTGCACCGGGAGAATTTCCGAGCAGGGCTACCGTAGTTGGGCATAGAATGGATACATCACTCCCTGCATTCGCATTGACCCGGTTCTCTACATGTATGGTAAAGGTATTGGTCAGTGACGTCCTCGAACAGGCATACTCTCCGGCCAGAAATGCACCTATTGCACTACCAGCTGAGGGTGCTGCTGTGATCCGAAACACATAATCTCCGGCAGTAGTCAAATTACCGATCGTAGCACTGGTAAGCGTCGTTGCCCGTTCGTTCGATGTGCCATAAGTTGGATTCCCCGAGCCGGCCGGCTTGGATACTACAGTAAAATTGTAAACCCCTTGAAAATCCTGAAAGTAACTACTGTTAACCACCCCCTGATAAACTGCCGGCAAGGGGATATTTGCAGATATGGCTCCGGTTCCCGGATAGCAAACACTCTGGTCGGCCACTGCTACATTTGGTCTGTTACTATCTGAAATATGGATGTAATAACTCTGAATTCTTCCGCAGGATCCCGAGAAGCTTGCATTGATATTGAACTTGTAAGTTCCAACCTGCCAGCCACCGGCCGGAGGAGTTACCGTGGCGACTCTGTTGGCTATTCCTGCACCACTCACAACGATAGAAGCGGGAGCACCGCCCGGAGGGTTGATACCAATGGAGGTAACCGATGTTGTAACGTTCGCAGCATTATCCAAGGGGTCAATATCAAAGTAAAACGTTTCGGGCGTAGTAGAACCAACTTTGCTGCTACAGTGCAGCTCTCCGCCGGAATTTCCGCCAGAGTATACAACCATCTGTTCAGGGTGTCCGGCTACCTGAAAGTTGAGCGGATGTGGTGTGGTGCCCGTATATGTAAAAGCAATTTCGGGGGTTGTGTAGGTTCCACAGCTATTGGCTACTGTTAAAGTAAATCGGTACAACCCGTCAACATTCATACCATTGAAGTACATTCTTCTCGTATCATCCAGGCGGTTAAAACTGATAGCACCGCCAGCAGGTTGGGCAATCACGTTTACAGTAATGGTCGTGCCATTTGCCACCGTCCCGGCCGAACCAGCGTAATTGGTATTGAAAGTAGGTGAAGCCGCCAGTAGATCGATATAATGATCCGGATCGACGGGATTACGGCATACAGTTTTTGTTGCAGGTGGAACTATTATCGGATTTGGAACAAATCTTACAACGGTAGTGTCCTCGTAACTGCAAAGGCCATCGGCAGACGCAATCTTCAAAATAGCCCAATAGGCAGGGTCTATTGGGTGGTTCGCTTTATTGGTCAAAGAAAACGTGGGCGTGGCAGAAGCGGTGCTGCTGAATTCAGAATTCGTGGATACTGTTGTACCATTCCTGTTTTTGCTAAAGATATTTACAGACCTCCATTGACCCACAAAACCGGCAGGTATTACGCCTGCTAAAGGAGTTGTTCCCACAGTGGCGCAAATCCCGGTAACATCTGCCCCAGCTGTAAATGAAGCTGGCCTCGCACGGGCTGTAATGGTAACCTGGCTAGTCGCTGTTCCTGTACCACATGCGTGGCTGAGTTGAAACACATAAGCACCGTCCACTGTCATACCTGATACATTGGTGGTGAATTCGGTGGGTGAAACAATCGTTGGAATAACAGGCCCAGAAACAAATGTCCAGGTTGGGCCTCCGGCTCCAGCATTGTTTTCAACCCCTCCTACCAGGGTCGTACCGGATCCACAAACAAGAGCATTGCCACCAGCATTTACACTGCAGTCCTGTCCAAGCAAGAGAGATGGCATGAAGAGCCCCAAAAATACTGCGATAATAAAAGTGCTCCTGATTAGGGCTACACGGGTCGCTTCCGTAGGATTCAAGCGAGTAAATGGTTGTTTCATGGTTGCTGATTTACGTGAAATTCATTTAAAGTGATGAAATGGATTACATCTTGATCGAATGGCAACAAACCATAAATCTTAGCTGATTAAATTTACAGCCAGGAAAACGATCACAATGTCTGAGAATTTTTCAGGCAGAGAGAGAACAAATACAGAATGGATTGCTTTTGATAACAAAGTTGTTACTTTGTCGCCTTCGGAATTCGGTTACTGTCGACATTTCCGCGAGAGTCGCCTTTGCTTTACTCTCAATAGCAATTATCTGAACATCTGTAACTAACCCGTCTCCTCGGATGTGTTGGTATATTCTTATCCGTTCATAAGTCTCAGGAAAAGGCAAAAAAAATATTGGGAAATTTGAGCATGCAGTATGTTTAAGTGTAACGATGAATAAGATGTGATCAATTATTCTGAATAGTGAGTTAAGCGTTTGAAACTTTCCATCCGTCTTTTCAAAAAATTTATTTCTGGTATTGAAATAGTTCCAGGCTGTTTGTTTAATTAATTGTAAATGTTAAATTTTTTCTACACATGCATGGGAGAGAATTTTAGCTATTTCAGGTGATTATCTTATCAATTATATTGTATTGTTAAGACACAGGCCTTAATTCGCAAATTGAGGGTATCTTGAGAAAAGAATACAGTTCTCTAACCAAAGTATATTGAAGTAGAATTACTTCTATCAAAAACTTGGAGACACTTTGGATTGCTACGCATTTCAAAGGTCTAACACCAGCACGCCAAAAAACAAGAAAGGCGTGAGATCGAGATCCCACGCCTTTGCTTTTCCGAAGTCAAAACCGACTCTGTATTGCGCTTTTACTTCACTAAAAACGTACTGGTTTGTACTTCTCCGTTTGCAGATTTGACACTTAAAACATACAAGCCCGATGCAAGACCGCTCACATTCAGCTCCCGTTCCTTACCAAGGTTTTGCTGCAATACCCGCACGCCACTCAGGTTATGTACTTCCGCGCTATAAGATTCTGTACCAGCAAGAGCGATTGTAAGTTTGCCGCCGGATACCGGATTGGGATAAGCAATCATTCTTTCTACCGCAGCCCCGATATTAACTGACAGTATTCTACTGAATGCAAAGGTTTCATCCAAATCCACCATTTTCAAACGATAGTAATTTCTACCGTTTAATGGGGAATCGTCATTGAACTTATAACTTCTGGTAGATCCACTATTGCCGCCACTTGGAACGCTGCCCAAATGTTTCCATTCCTTACCATTTGCACTGCGCTGAATTTCAAAACCCCTACTGTTTGTTTCGCTGGAAGTAGACCACCACAATGCAACAACCTTATTTTCAGGCCTTGCCTCTAAACTGATCAGGGTTACAGGCAGTGGCGTATAACTTGCAGATCCGCAGAATGCTCCGTCGTTGTTTCCGGTATTGCTGCTGGTAGCAACCAAAGTAGCGGTGCGGCTCGAGATAGCAACCTTAAACAGGCGGCCAGTACCGTTGTCAAATACCATGAAGTTACCAGCGGCATCAATGAAAGTGGAACCAAAAGCCGTAGAAGTCTCAATTCCAGCACCTGAAACAACTCCACTCAACGAAGATGTTCCGGTTAGTGGGTCCAATACCATAAGATTACGTGGGCTTCCGCCGGTGTTATCGATTAGACCATAGATTTTACCATCCAGAGGATTGTACGCCCAATCTGATACAGATCTGCCTGCTGTGGTGGTACCCCAGGGTGCGGTGGTTTTGGCAGCAAAGGAATTCGTCGGATCCAGGATGCTGAGATAAGTACTGCTGGCGGGATCAATATCTATCGTTACATAGCTTGAAGCACCTGACAAGTAAAGGTACAGGTGACCGTTGAGGTCGGCTGTGCCAACATTTACTGTAGAAAGTGTCGAGGTCAGGCCAGGAATTGTATAGCGCTGCGTTAAGCCGTCTGATCCAATCTTGATCAATTCATCGGTTGCATTGTCGTAACCCCATATCAGATTGTCCTTCACGTTAAACGCAATACCATTTATATTGGTGCCGGCAAAACTGCTGGCCAAAACACGACTGCCATCCGTTTGATATTTATACAAACTGCTACCATCTACGATCTGGTAGTAAATATCACCGGCACATGGAAATGGTGCTGGCCCTGAAACTGCAAGCCAGGTAGCGCTGGCTTCACGGAATGGGTAGGGATTATTTCCTTTGCTAATCCCTAAAAATCCCTGATAAGTAGCTTTGGGATAACTATCACATGGTTCATAAACCAAGAGATTATTTACATTCCAAAAGCCTGGTTGGTTGTATACGACACGTATGGAAGCAACTGCATTTACAGCACTGGTAACCGAAACCGTCGCTGAAGCCGGTGCTGAAGCAAAGGTAATGGTCTTATTGCCTGCGTTATAGGTAACCCCCGAACCCGTTACAGAGTTAACCGTTATACCCGCCGGAATCTCTAGCGTATACACTCTCGAATATCCTCCGTCATTTGTCAGATTTACGACAAAATTCTGCGCAACTCCAGGTGCCACACCAGATGAGGGTCCTGTGATGGAAAAAACGGGTTCTACCGGAGAATTAAGGGAGGGAATGGCAGCTTTGGCGTCACCGAAAAGTCCACCAAAATTTCCGTTTGGGTTGCTATTAGTATTATCTATTGCACTTTGTACCTCAATGAAATTATCGAAGTTCGAAATTGGCTGGGGCGCATGAGATAAAATATAAACAATTCTTGCAGCGATAAGCTGATCAATTGGCTCCACAGTTCCATTCTCGTCGTAATCTGTACGTACCGTCGGATGAAAAACAAATTGACCCGGAAAATCACTGTTGCCAATTGAAGGCGCATCTTCGCCATAATCCGTGCAGAAAGATATTTCTGAGGATACCAACTGTTTGGATCCATTGAAGTAAGCTGTTGCTATTGGCACAGCCCAGTCCGGATAATTTTCAAGTGCAATATAGGAGTTAGGTGTAATAAAATTTGTCCAGTAGGCAACCTGAAAACCAAATGGCGAGGTTACTACCTGATCTCCGGTCGTATAAGTTATCTGTATATTAAAATCACCGCTCGCAGCAGGAGTAGGGCTCACAAAAGTAACTGTGACTGGGCCTGTGTACGTACGCGTTTGTAACAAGTAGCTTGCTGCATTCGCATTATTGATTACCTCGGCGGGTGTGCCAGTAGCCGAGGTGCCCGGATAAATTTTGATAACGGCGCCAAGGGCTGCCATTGTTAGTAAATCAAAACGCAAAACGACACGACCTACCGTCCCGTCTGTAAATTCCGGATTAATGGTAACGGTTTTGAGCGGGTAAGCTGCCGTCATTGGGTCATCGGTTCTCAATCGCCCAGCGGTGGCATGATCACTTCCAGTTTTTCCGGCCGGAAGAGTCGCAGGAAAAAAAATGTCATCAGAATCGCTCGTAAAGATAAAGGCGCGCGTGCCTCCATCCAATACCGGGCAAGGCTGGGCATTGGCGAAGGACAGTGTCATCAGTAATAAAAGAGTAATAAAAACGCTACTGCTGAACCACCTGGTCCGCAGGATGTGTGAATAGTTTACCATGGAGAAGTTGTTGATTTAAGTTGTAATCATTTGACAGGAAAATAAATTTTCTAAAAAGACGCGCGGGCAAAACATAGGCATACCAGGCTCTTGTTAAAGGTTAAATCCAGAGCATTTTTCTCCTATACCGACCGGCACCATGCAGAACGAGCCAACCGTACGGATTTTCAATAACGATGGCCGGATCGTAGTTTTTTCTTCATACTAGAGGTCATTTAAGTTTTGAGGATTGCTTTACGGTACTAACTGATATATAGCACACTACCGGGTACTTTATACAATTAATTCTAGCACAAAGTAACCGATTTCAAATGATCGGAACGGGAGACAGAATTATCGATTTATGGCGAAAATATTGTCATTTTACGTTTTCAGACAATATTTTCCTACTGGTAGATTTGTATCCAAGCAGAAAAACCGCTAGCCAATTCCGAATTCCTATAGAATATGCTTTACAACTACCCGATCTTCACTTCGTTTAACCCGGCACGACTTGCAGTATTTCCTCAATTTGTCAAAACCCGGAAGCCCTACTTTTTATTCCCCAAAAAAGCAAAAGCATAGTTAAGCTGAACGGCAACAATAAATGCAATACTTGCATAGGTATCGATGAAACATAACAGCGCTCCTGCAAGATATAATAGCTGCGCGGATATAATTCTCTTCTTGATTGGGCCGTAAACCGCATCCCTCATCTCACTGGCAATGAAATGATGCCGGTTGGCATATTCCCAGTTGATATACAACATCACCCCCATCAGCAAAATATTCAGCCAGTACAGAAATATTGAAAATTTAAACATAATGTGATCCCCTAAAAAAGCGGTGGAAAACGGAAGGGTCGATACAAATAGCAGAAACAGTAAGTTGATCCAGTTCAAATTCCGGTCGCTGGTTTTGATGTATCTGAATTGCGCGGATTGCCCGGTCCAGAAGATACCGGCTGTCATAAAACTCAAAAAATAGACGAGAAATTTGGGCATCAATGCCCAAAAGGCGGCCGCCAATTCCAATTCTGTAATATGCTCCTCAAATTCGGGCACTTTTATTTCCAAGACCAAAAGTGTCATGGCTACACCAAAAACGGCATCGCTGATCGCATCGATACGGCCCGCACTTTGTCCTGATAATTTATTATATGTTGTCATGATTGTTGTTTCAAAGATTAATTCTTACAAATGGGCCTATGTTAAATTCCTTTTCCAGATGCTCGCTCTTTCCATGCTGACCCGCTTCAACACCTAGTCCAAAACCCAGTTTTTCATTGTATTGCAGACCTGCTTTTACTTGCTGGGTACTAAAAGCATGACCGTGCTTGTAGCTGATAGCCGTTCTTAGTTCGGATCGGAACACAAGTCTCCACTTTTCATTGATCTCGGGCAGGTAACCCAGAATTACCAGCATATGTCCGTCCGGATCTTTGGTAACCGCAGAGGAAAGATTGGCATAGATCAGAAGTGCCTCGGTTTCTTTCATGTACTGAACACCAAGTCTGGCACTGAACGGATACACCGACGACGCATAGGTACCGGCCGTAATCCCAAAATGATTTTTGAAATTGTAGGAAACCGTATTGTAATTGACAAACTCGGGGTGATCCCTTTTGTACGCAATCAGATGCAGCTCACTCCTGGAAATGACGCTCCACCGGTTTGCCTTGTCAATGGGTTTCAGAAAAAAGAACTCCGACGTAAACCCCTTATGGCCACCGAGCATGTCAATATAATCCTGCGATTGCGCCTGAGCACGTAACGAAAAAAGCACAATAACTACGACAAGTAAAGTTTTTTTCATGAATATGATTTGTTGGTAAAATGAGCTTCTGAACAGGTTTTGTCTCTCATGTACTGCTGACCGATACTCCCTACAGGCTACTCCATAGCAATCCCAGCCAATTCCGCGGTGTGGATTTGGCCCGAAAATATCAGGTCCCGGAAAAGAAAAAATATAAGCCGCTTACCAATACCGGCTTGCGGTGACGCCCAGGATTAGTAGCTGGCCTGCCCGATTTCGAGTTTGGTTATTTTGCCGGTATTATCGATCGTGAACCTGAAATAAGTCTTGAAGTCTCCCCACTGATCGCTATGGAAATTTCCGTAGACAGCCGTTCCGTTATGCTCCACCTTATCAATGGAAGTAAAACGTTCGTGCCCGATCGCATTTTTATTAAAAGCAGCAAGGTCACGTTTATTTCCGTCATCGTAAAAAGAGGCATTAGCGGCAAAGGCCGAAGACCAGGCTTTACCGTCTCCCTTTTGCAGGGCATCAATGGCGGCTTTCACTACCGGATCTGTGATTTTGTCGGTGTTCATGTTGGTTTGGTTTTTAGTTGATGTTAACTGTTGTGCACTGACCTTCTCCATAAAACAGAGACCGGCGAAACACAAAAAAATGAGGAGCCTCATCTTAGTTCGCTTTAAAAAGATCTGCAAACGGATACCTCAGATAGATGATGACGAGATTCATCAGCAGGAAAGGCAACTCGATCATGACACCTTTCAGATCGCGGTCCAACAGGTGAAAACAGATGATCAGCAGGATTCCGGCAGCCATCAGAAAATTCCCCCAAACGAATGTCCTGGGATGCAAAATAAGCAAGGCGCTCAGTAGCGTGACGCCGCCGTTCAGCATTAAACCGGTTTTACTGACATTCCATTTTTCAAACATTTCAAGCATCTCAGGTTTGCCTGAACACATGGCCCAGCCCTGTTTGAAGCCCATAAAAACTGCGCCAAGGATAAGCGCAGCGTTGATAATTTTCAATACCATAATTTTCCCGGTTTTGATACAGTGATAAATTAGATGCTGAACAGACCGTTTCTACTTAAAACGGCTGTCCAGCATCTGTTCCCAGATAAAAATTATCTGGTTGTATAACCCCCGTTGGCAAAAATGGTTTGCCCGGTGATCCACCATCCATCAGTTACAAGAAACTCCACCAAAGGTGCGATGTCTTTGATGTCCGTCAGCCCGCCTAAGGCAGAAGCTGATTTGTGGTAGGCTACAGCGTCATCGCTTTCCTGTCCATAAAAGAAAGGCGTATCCATCGGCCCCGGAGCCACCGCCGTTACCGAAATACCACGGCTTCCGAATTCCTTCGAAGCGGCTCTTGTAAAATGCTCCACCGGCGCCTTTGCCCCTGCGTACGTAGAATACAAACCCGTGTAAGCCGCCAGCAACGACGTAACGACCGTACAGATTTTTCCGTTGTCGTTGATCTTCTTACCCGCTTCCTGCAAAAAGAAGTACGCGGCTTTCGAATTGACGCCAAACATGACGTCATATTCTGCTTCGGTTGTCTCCGTGAAAGGCTTTTTCAACACCATTCCGACCGTATTGATCGCAATGTCAATACCACCAAATTTTGCGATCGTTTCATCAAAGAACTTTGTGATATGGGCAACCTGTGTAAGATCACCCTGAAACAGGAAAGCTTCGGCTCCCAGCGCCTGCACGGCTGCCAGTGTTTTTTCGCTCTCTTCCCGGGATGCCTCACTGTTGTAGTGAATGGCCAGTTTTGCTCCCTTTCCTGCAAAATCCCTGCTTAACAGGGCACCCAGATTTTTGCCCCCACCGGCAATAAGTACTACCTTGTCTGTTAAATTAGCTGTTGACATATGATTGTTTGGTTAATGGTATGCAAAGAGATATCCCCGGTCATCACTTTTGTGAAAACCATCCGGACTGTTGATCAGGTTGCCTTTTCTTTAATATAGAACTGGCCTAATTAAAGTCCTCTGAAAGTTGTCCTTGGCTTGTCAAAGCCGAAAGAAGCAGCCCAGCAATAGGTAATTTAATTTTCACGTTTATATATTTATGATTGTTGATAAAATGCACAAATTTGACGAGACACATCTCAGTGGTGTCTTTGATCACCATCCGTAAAGATTTCCCAAGCTATCTTTAAACGATAATTTTGGCTATTGTCTGAAAGCAATATTAGGGAATAAGGTAGATCTGTATGGTAGATAATTTTGTTAAAAAAGGATCTTTATCTTGTCAAAATGAAATAGATGACAAAAAAGAACCGGTTCGTCGTTTTTTTTTACAAGGTCATGAAATGGAAGCTAAAACTTTTCTCGTAGTCGCTTAACTATTATTTTTTCATCTTATTCGGAATGGAAGATATCTTTTCATGAATTCTGCACCGGCTTGTGATAACCAATTACCGCCTGGAAGCAAACACCTGGTGTCTTTTCATGCTAGATAAGTTGCTCGGCCAACTCGACTACATTACGCTTAATTTCCATGGGTGTTTTTCCGAAAGTTTTACGGAACTCCTTGCTGAAATATTTGCTGTCTTCGTATCCGACAGCCGTTGCCACCTCGTTCACTTGATTAATTCCAGTCTCCAACAATTGCATGGCTTTCTTCATTCGTATCGTTTTCACGAAATCATGAACCGTAATTCCAGTAAGCGACCGGAGTTTTCGGTAAAGCACCGAAACACTTACACCGGCCTGAAACGCCATCTGATGTACGCCAAAGTCGGGATCGGAAATATTATCATGAGCAAGCTGCCGTATTTTATCAAGGAATGGTCCTTCCGACTCACCCTGTTTGAGCGGCGGCGAAAGCTCCTCTGGATACTGCCCTCTCAAGGCTTTTCCAAGATGGATCAGATTGTCTATTTTGAGTTCCAGGATTTTACTATCGAGTGGCCTTGAAATGTAGTCGTTTGCACCGGCACGCAATCCTGCAAGCTCCCTTAGTTCGGATCCCTCCGTATCCAGCAAAATGAAAAAGATGTGACTGGTAGCACTGTCTGACTTTAAAATCTCACACACCTCAAGGCCACCCAAGAGTGGAACCGACATCCCGCAGAGTATCAGATCCGGACCTATTTTTCTGGCTATCGCGATACCATCCGCTCCGTTATCGGCCTGGACAACATGGAAGTACTTTATGAGCACATCCTTACAGAAGTTACGAACATCTGTACCATCCTCTATTACTAAAACAATCATTGCGTTTTTAGAATTTACATTATTGCAGAGGCGCAACAAATTGCTTGGTCATGCAACCCTTATTGCGCTTAACATCAAACCAACAATCTTACCCGGCAGTGGTTTGCAAACATAGTTCCCGAAATACTCACCATCAAATCACGCAATCGCCAAACGGACCTAAAACATAAAATTCACCCAAAATAGACAAGAATTTCTCCTATGTTTAGCCACAACATCGTACGTTCCAATCCGCTCATAGCCGATACGCCAAAACTGTTTCCCCATTAACAAGATTTCGTGCAAAACGTCTAAGCAATTGAATAAAAATCTGGCTACAAATACGATACATAAAGTGATGCATTTCCCCTATTGCATTATCCGGCCGAAAGCTGGCTTGTGTTCCCTGACAAACTACTTCCCGATCATCATTTTTTAAAAGTTATTATCCCGACCAGCCTGCCACGTTAGATAGAAGATAAAAACATACTAAAACGACAACTATTTCCCCCTTGTATATGCTGATATAATAGCAAATTGCAGTAGGAAATTTATCATCAAAATAATTCAAGTACTGAATTGCTAATCAGACCAAATTGTATGAATAGTTACAAGAAAAATAAGGACAATTCATTTGCCATAATCGATAACCGGCCTATGTTTAGCGCTGGTCTTAAAAGGTCGATTCAATCAATTACGTCTCACGATGAGGTTTCAGAATACGGATCATTCAATGAATTATCCTGGGACAACCCTCAAATTAAATACACCAGCTTTTTTATCAAAGTAGGAAGCAGCCCCTTCAACACGATGGTAAAAAATATCCGCAAACTTAAATCGTCCAATAAGTCATGTAAGATTATACTTTATGACTATCAGCTATCCATCAATTACATTATAGCTTTCTTCGGTGAAAAAATCAATGCCTATCTGCCCGACAATTTCGATGAAAACGAACTAAGGGAATGCCTGATTTCGATAGATGCCAACAGACTTTATATCAACAACCAAATCGCTATGCAGCTACTGAAAATCAAGCCATCACGAGGAGTTAACAAAAATATCCGGCTCACCGTGACAGAAACCAAGGTGGCAGATTTCCTGGTCCAGGGGATGAGACCCTCGCTTATTGCAAAGGAAATGGACCGAAAAATCTCTACCATAAGCACGATCAAATCAAACATCTTCAAAAAGACCAATGTAGATAACATTATTGATCTCAGGGTAGTTATGGACAGTGCCGCAATGGGATTTAGTATCTGACACGTAGTACATTGTACGGCAGAACCATGATCTTTCGGCTGTCAGACGAATCTTAATTCTGATTTAAGCCCCTGTCCTCCCGCATCAAAAAATTGGTATTAAATCACAGCTTTTGATAAGCGCTGGTTATAAATTTTATGGCTTTCTCTTTTGCGGGAAAGCCATATCACCAAGAAAGAATGTTTCCTGGTAACAAAAGCGAGGGTCGGTGAATTGCTTCTGCAATCCACCGACCCTCGCTTTTAATTGGTTTGACGCGGTTTATTTTACCACAAACGTTTTACTGTAAACATCGCCACCTTCGTACACGACTTTCAGTACGTATACCCCAGCAGGTAAACTCTTAACATCCAGTGTCACGCCGGAATTTCTCAAACTCAGAACTTCCAGACCAGAAATGTTTAGTACAGAAACCTTGTGTGAACCGCTGCGAGGTAAATTCAAAGACAGACTTCCATTCACTACCGGATTAGGATATACGAATAGTGAACCTTTGTCTGATTCGAACTTCACCGCCGCAATGGAACTGTAACGGAATGCGTCGTCCCAGTCGATCTGTTTCAGGCGGTAGTAATTTGTTCCGGCCAGCGGAGTCGCATCTGTAAAATTGTAGCTTAAAGCTCCTTTACTATTGCCTCCTGTCTGATTTTCAACAAAACCGAGCGTATGCCATGCCCGAGCGTCAGCACTTCTTTGAATTTCAAATCCTCGGTTATTTACTTCTTCGGTGGTTCCCCATTTAAGGCTCGCAACGCGTTCCTCTTTGGCTGCATTGAAATAGGTCAGCGTAACAGGAAGCGGGTTGGCCGAAGTGGTCGACAGATAAATAAACGACGAGAAGGAAGAAAGGTTATGGAATTCAACATAATTCACGCCGTCTTCAACGCCGGTGGCATCTGGTGTCAACTGGGTTGTTTTTGTTCCATCCAGTGATCCCGAGCTATAAACATTCCCCAGTACCTCATCAGCAGTTCCTTCGTATTTGAACCATCCACTTACCTGCGCGCCTGAAACCTGTGTGGCCGCCAGCTCCGATGCAGCGTAGTACACGCGCACCTTACCACTTGTGAACGGTGTTGCCGATGCATCGGTTACCGTCGTGATACGTGGCATTAGTCGGGTGGTTTTGGTGCCATCCTCATAGGTTACGCCTTCCGGAGTCACTTTTACAGTCAGGCCGTTCAATACGGCCGGCGCGATGTTGGATGCCGCGAAGAATTTCAGCGAATTGTCATCCGTTTTACGGAAATACGTCCACTCGCCAGTACCGCAATTGTCGTTGTATTGCGTAGTCTGCTCAACAACCGCTGGCAGATACACAGTACCCGTTGTAATCGGTGTCACTTTTGCGAAAGTGAAGTAGCTTGCACCGGCTGGGAAGCTGTGAACGGCTTCGTAATCTGTACCATTGACCGTCAGCGGTGTAGATGTCACATTGCTAGAGAATGCAGCATCCGAAGCAAAAACGATCACATACCCTGCGCAGGCGTCATTGGCCAGCATAGTCGTTCCGACAGATGCCACCGGGAAGCGAACGAGTACATCCGAAGTCACGTTTGCATTCTGTACTTTCCAGATGCGGTTCATACGACGTGCGTTGTTGATACTACCTGAGTAAACAAACGCCGTGTACGTGCTGGCTGTGTTTGTCATGGCCTGCGTGTTGCCGTTGTCACCCCATACCAGGAACTGACCGTCGGTTAGCTGGCTGGTATTAGCATCGTTGGTTGCAGCGATACCACCCAGACCGATTGTCACCTGGTTGTTGGTGTTCGTATGCTGGCTCCGGCTTTGCTTCTGATTCAATGCCGATAAGATATCATTACCAATCCCTGCCACGTTGGTGTAGTAACCCGCATTGGCCGTAGCATCCCAAACTACAATGTCCTTAGAGGTCGTGTAGTTGTTGCTGTTATGCAACGTAAGCCCATACTTGATCGCCAGATAGGATTCAACCTTATTCCGTTCCGCAGGTGTATTGTTGCCATTACCATAAACAATTACCTCACCAATGTTTCCGACAAATCCTGCATTGTCACTTCCATTACCTGAGAAAACAGTCGATCCTATCGCATGTCCACCGGTCATCTGTCCATTGACTGCATAGGTTGCAGTAGTTCCGTTTGCAGCACCATTCAACCCCTTTGCAGCAGTGGTGTTGGTAAACGTATTGTACATGATGCTAGAATTACCCGCAGCATAATTGATATTCCCCGGATTTGCAAAATAGGTCTGCCCCCTGGTGGTGTTGACACGCTCAAGTGTACCGTTCTGGTTCAAACCAATTCCATCCCAATGTCTTATCCCACCGGTCGTTGTAATATTGTCAACCAATGAACTGAAAACCCTAGAGTTACCTCCACCCGATGCAAGTCCTTCTTTGGTCAGCGTGTAAATATCAAAGTTCAGCGCAGTAACCGTTTGAACGTTTGTATTTCCCAAAGTCTGAGCTCCTGCGGTATAATTCAAGCCCGGATTGAAATTGAAATAGGCTGAGTTCCCCGGCTTAAACTTAGGTAGGTCATTATCGCCTAACTGTGAAATGGTTGTACCGGAAGTAAAGTCAGTCCAGTCGTCTACATCCGCATCTTCTACGGTTGCTCCCACCAGTTTGTCAGCTCTGTACCAATAGTTCAGGTTATTGGTGACCCCACCCGGGCCCTGCACAAAGGCGGCGAATGTAAAGAAGCTACCATTAGCCAATGTTACATCGGCGTAAGCATATTCCTTTCCACCGATCGTCACCGTAGAAGACATCTCCGTAACTGCATCGGAAAGATCAATTACATTGTCTGTACTTTGCACAAGTTTCAGGTTGGCATATCCTTTTACCCACGCCACACGAACTGTTCCAACTGATCCGGTATTCTGTACCTTCCAGATGGCCGAGAATCGATTATAGGGCAAGCCGGCAATTGTACCAAGTGAAATTGTGGGCGCTTTACCTAATCCATTATCTCCCCAAACAAGGAACTGCTGATCGGTCAACATGGTTGCGTTGCTCGCGTTGTCGTCAGCCAGGCCTGTTGTGCTGATCAATACCTCATTCGAAGTGTTGATACTCCACGATTGCTTCTGGCTCAACGAACCATAGTCATCACGTGCTATACCGGCAATGTTTTTGTTATAGCCAGTATTGGTCGTCTGATCCCAGAATGTTGTAGTACCGTTCGCAGCAATGTAATTGTGAGGCAAGGTAATACCATACTTAATGGCCACATAACTACGCACCCTTTGCTTCTCCGGTTCGGCCAGGTCTCTCTCATAGGCAATTAATTCCCCTATGTTGCCATTTCTAACTTCCGCCTGTGCCCCCAAAACACTCCCATTCGCATGCAACGCCAAGCCAGCAGCAAATGTTTGGTTTACTGTAGCGGTCTGTCCATTTTGTCCATATTTGATTCCGGGAGTCGCAACAGTATATGATACATCATCCAGATATAAACGGTTCAATACTACACTTGGCAAAGCCGGGGCCGTAGGATATGGATACAATACAATATTGTTGTTAAGTTTCGTAAATGCCGGTAAATCCGCAGCAGCAAACCCAGTACCCGTTGTAGTTGCGCCAAAACCTATAATATCTGTATAACCGGATGGGGCTTTACTTGTAGTGGCGGAAAAAATCGTACTACTGGTACCATTGGCAGAATAGGGTTTCCCTGATGGCACCACCATAAATCGGGCGTCAGCACCTGTTGTGCCAAAGTCTACCATCGGATTGAAATTATACAGCTTTGATGCAGTAAAGGGTTGGCGGCTTTCATTTGTTTGGGTATAATTATTGGCATTCCCCGACAAGTCAGCCCACGAGTCAGGAGTAAATCCGGCATCTGAGCGCAACCATACGCGCAGATTCAACGCCACACCACCCGGACCGTTCAACTGCGTAGCGAATGTGAAGTACTGTCCATTGGCAAGTGTAACGTCGGCATAGTTGTAAGATACTCCATTCAATGACACCGTATTCGAAGTCATCAGTGTAGACGATGCAACCGAAGCAAAAGCAGGATCACTACCCTGAACCAATGTAAGGTTCGTCAAACCTGCCGGCCATGCTACCCGCACAGTACCAACGCCCGAGGTATTCTGCACTTTCCATACAGAGGCAAAACGGAAGTTGACACCCGAAACACCGCTAATGGCTACGGCCGGTACTTTCCCAAGACCATTATCTCCCCAAACCAGCGATTGTCCATTCGGAAGTACATTATTATTTGATGCATTGCTAGCTGCCAATCCGGTTGTTCCGATAACGACCTGACTCCCGCTGTTGATACTTTGTGATTGCTTCTGAACCAGCGCACTTCCCTCATCACTGGTGATACCGGCAATATTTTTACTGTAACCCGTATTCGTCGTCTGGTTCCAGATTACTGTAGTCCCGTCGCTTGCGATATAATTGTGAGGCAATGTGATGCCATACTTAACAGCGGTATAAGTTCTTACGCGTTGTTTTTCCGCTTCTGTAAGATCTCTTTCATAGGCGATCACCTCACCGATTAAACCATTTCTATCTTGTGGCTGCGAACCTAAGATACTTCCGTCGGCGTGCTTGGCGTAAACCGCTGCGAAAGTTTGCGTATTTGACCCGGTGGTACCGTTCTGACCATACTTAATTCCAGCAACGCCCACAGTAAATGACACGTCATTTAAGTATAATTTATTTGCCGCTACTGCGGGTAAAGCAGGATTGGAATCTGTGTAAGGATAGTTGATTACGTTCGTACCCAACCTTGTAACTACTGGGCTGTTCGCCTCAATCAGGTTTGCAGTGGTGGTGGTTGCTCCAAACCCAAGAATATCAGCATATCCTCCGAGACCTCTATCCAGGTTGACAGTGAAAATGGAACTGTTGGTACCGTTGGCCGAGTATGGCTTACCCGCAGGCACAACCATAAAACGGGCATCAGCTCCAGTGGTCCCAAAGTCAATTACCGGATTGAAATTATAGGTAGTAGCTGCAGTAAATGGCTGACGTCCCGCGTTGGTTTGCGTATAGTTATTAATATTTCCTGAGTTGTCATTCCACTGTGCAGGCGTAAAACCATTGTCTGATTTAAGCCAAACTCTGAGATCTGTATTGACACCGCCTGGTGCAGCTACTTTGGCTGCGAAAGTGAAATACTGGCCATCAGTCAAAGTTACATCCGCATAGTTATACACCACGCCGTTGATCGTTGTCTCATTGGCAGCCATATTGGTCACCACGTCCGACGAATTGATTACGTTGTCTGTGCTCTGAATCAAGCTCAGATTCGTGAAGTTCTTCGCCCACGCCACGCGAACCGCGCCTACACTTCCGGTGTTCTGCACCTTCCAGATAGAAGCAAACCGGTGGCTGATGCCACTGATACCCGAAATAACCACGTTCGGCGACTTCGCCAAACCGTTATCTCCCCAAATAAGGAACTGCCCGTTTGTAAGGGCTGCTCCGTTACCCGTGTTCGTGTTTGACAATGTTCCGGTTCCGATCAGTACCTGAGCACCGGCATTGGTGCTCCACGACTGCTTCTGATGTAACGCACCAGCATCATCGCGACCGATACCTGCAATGTTGTTCCCCAAACCGGTATTCGTCGAAGCGCTCCACACGACAGCGCCGGTGGAGCTCTTGTAATCTCGTATGCCTACAGCGTAGGTCGAACCATACTTGATGGCAAGATAGGTTTCTACGCGGTCCAGCTGGTCTGAAGTCAGCTTGTTTTCGTAGACTAAAACCTCATTTAACTGACCGCTGAATGCGCCATAGTTATTATCGGCACCGATACGGAAATCGCGCGCACCCGTGCTCAAATTCGCATTAAGTAGCTGACTTCCGTTGTAATCCGTTCTTGTTCCATTCAAAGAAACAGTCGCAGCGGCATACGATGCATTCGTACCAGCGCCATTTTCCCATCCCGAACCGGCGGTAAAAAATGTATTCGCTGTCATAGCTGATGCACTCAATCCCTGATAACCAGGACCGCCCGTGAAAAACAACAGCTTGTTGTTACTTCCGAAAATGTGCAGACCGGGATAGTCCATTGTGGCATTAAATCCGGCAAATCCACTCTGTTTCATCGTGCTTACGTAACCAGCCGTGTAAATGGCTCCGTTGGTACGGTCGATCACGTTCACGCCAGTACCTGCCGTGAATTGCAGAAAGTCGTTACTGCCATCGAAAGTAACAGTCGGGTTAAAGTTGGCCAGCGTTGAACTGTTTGAAAATACCGGCCTCGCACCCACCGAAGCCTGTAAGAGATTATAACCTGAACCTTGTGCCTCGTTCCATTGCTGGACTGTGGCATTGTTGGCGGCAACTGTTGTCCCCGCATCAGAAAATACGGATCCGGATCCATCCGCCCGGTACCACGCGGCAGGCGCAACACCTCCAGGTGTTTGCGCCCGTGCGCCAAAGCACGCTAGCATCGCAGATGCTAGCGTGAAGGCGGCGACTTGTAAATTTCGTCTCATAAAATAGTTTTCAATTGTTAATTAAGGTTTACACTTCGTACTCCGTTTTATTTAATCATAATCGGTTTGTTAAGGATTGATAAATGAAAAACTGATCTACCTGAAAAGAATATTTTTCACGTTTCCGGACTACATAGGAAAATGAACCGAACGCTATCAGAAAAACGAATTCATGGCAATGCTAAGGAAGGCACCTCCCTTAGTACTAAAAAAACGGTTGTTTTCGGGCATAGTCTGGTGGCAGGATTTTACCAGACAGACGAAAATCTGATGACTACATAATCGATTCATCAAACGCTGAAAATGACATAGTGTGGCATAGTGTAAACAGTATGGCATAAAGTATACGGTTACGTAGATTGTATACAAAAAGAATAAATTCTAGTATAGAGGAGGATTTTTGAGTTATATCTCTACACAAATGTCTTAACTTAATTCGACGAAGAGAGGCGAATATTTTAGCTAATTAGTAGGGTTTTCTTGTCGCACAAGCGTAAAATCATCTTTTTAAGCTATAAATTATACGAAAGTAGCTCGATCAGGCTGAGAATTATTACTACAACTGTTAAGAGTCAAGAAACATTGATTCGTCATTTTACTATAGTGTGTTGTTGCCCTGGGGTTCCAGGTTCAGGGCCTAAATTTGCTTTTATTTTATCGACTTGGTTGATAAAAGCAAATTATCGCTACCTAGAAGTCCTGAATAACAATTCGGGGTAGGTAGATATATTTAGATACTGGATATCACCACCAGGCAAACCTCCACTATTATACTTAAAAAGTACTTATCGAATATTTTGTGTTTAAAATCAAAAAAAAATTGATATTTGGATAGAATTTTTAACCGGAATGTATTTTTTTCCGGCTAGTTCATATGACTTGACCGTATTCCATACTTGCGTCTATGTTGGCTATTATTTTGAAACTCTTATCAGTCCCAAGTCAATCTTCCCCCATAATGAATCGTCGTAAAAGCGTTTTGATATGCCTGATTTTTACCCTTGTCTCTGTTTTAAAAATATACGGACAATCGTTCAAAAACTTCACTGAAATTGATAGCGAACCCATTGGCGCAGTTTTAGGCATTACACAGGACAAGAATGGACTCATGTGGTTTGGTTCGACGGCTGGTCTGATCCGATACGACTCCCGAACGTTTAGGTGCTACCGGAATGACAAAAAGGGAAATCCGATCCTTGCTGACATCAGAGATGTTCTTTGCGATTCAAAAGGAAACATCTGGGCAGCGACTGCATCGGGGTTAACGCATTACGACCTTAACAACGCTAGTCTTACACATTTTGAATATGATTCCGTCCAAATTAACTCACTGTCAAACAACTATATTAACTGCGTTATTGAAGATAGTAAAAAGCAGATCTGGCTTGGGACACAACATGGGCTTACACAAATCGTCTCTGAGCATGGAAAGATCAAAATATGGCGGCATCTTCAGACTGAATTTAAAGACGGAGCTCTGAACGCAAAGTGCCTTATTGAGGGAAAGGACGGAAACCTTTGGGTTGGGACTGCCAATGGACTAATTAAATTGAAGGGAAAGGAAGGCAAGCCCGAGCTATACCGTATGCCCGCATCAAAACATGAGACACTAAAAAACGAAATCCGAGCTATTTATCAGGACGAAAAGGGTGTAATATGGCTGGGAAGTGGCGCAAGCGAACTGGTACGATTCGATCCTGTCACTGAGGAATTTAGTGTAATTAAAAACTTCAAAAGCCCATCAGGCGATTTTCCTGTTGTAACAAAAATCATATCGGATGGTAGATCTAAGCTCTTGCTGGCAACGTCATCTGGGCTGGCACATTTCGATCCGCTAACTGGCTATACTGATTGGTATGTGAACCGACCAGGCGATCCGTACAGCTTACCTACGAATTCGCTGTGGTCCGTGTACCGGGACAAACAGGGAGGGCTTTGGCTGGGATCATATTATGAGGGGATTAGTTACTTTAATTTTGACGCTCCAAGAATCAAACGCTGGCCGTTTACTTCGGAAGATTCCCGGGGAAAATATTTTAGAAACGGATGGATGGGTAAAAGCAAATCGAATTTTATCTGGAGCATTTCAGATAAATTGGACAAGCTCCTTATTTTTGATACCAACGGTAAGAACCCGTCGAGTTATCCCCTCAAATTATCTACCCAAGCCGATTATTACTCCTTTTATCTGGACGAGAATAAAGTGCTTTGGGCTGGTGGCAATACTGTTTTAACCAGTTATGATGTCGCGCGTGGCGTGTATCGGGACTATCCGTTCAATAAATCGGAACAGGAAAAACCGGTAAAAGGGAGAACATACATATTAACCGAAGATAGTTACGGGCGCTTCTGGGTTGGAGGATCTTACGGTTTGCTTTTGTTTGACAAGCTAAAAGGTACTGTTACCAAGGATCCGACTGTCACCTATGCTGCGACAATCTATGAAGATTCTCAACATAACATTTGGATAGGCGGCCATAAAGGTCTTTACCGGATAAAATCTGGTTCGCACAGTTCCCATGCACCGTTGGTAGAGAAAGTTCAATCCCAGTCCGATCTGCTCATGGCCTGGCGTATCCATGAAGACATGTATGGTAAAATTTGGGCCGCTTGTCACACGCGTCTTTTATTTTATAATCCTAAAACCAATCAATTTGAGCTCAATACCGATGTTCCTCAGGAGGCTGTGCTGGATATCGTTCCAGATACTAAAGGCTATCTGTGGATCAATGCTTCGTCTAAGCTCTATCGATATCATCCTAAAAACAGAACACTTCAATCTTATGGCTACCAGGACGGATTGCCGGCAAAAGGAACATTGAGGCAAGGTGCAGGCATGATCGATAAAAACGGCAGCCTCTATTTCGTCTCAGATGAGGGTATGTTTACATTTGATCCCACAGCCATTTCAGTTGGAAATCATGCATCTCCTATTGTTTTGAGTGCTATGAAGCTGTATAATAAAGAGGTGAAGACCGGCGATAGTACCGGTATCCTTAGAGAGCCGCTTTCAAAAACAAAGGAGATTACATTCACGCATGAGCAAAGTATTTTTACGCTTGATTTCGCACTTCTGGATTATGCGCGGTCAAATCTCAACAAGTATGCCTATAAAATAGATGGCATTGACAAAGACTGGAACTATGTTCAGACGCCATCTGCCACTTATACGAACCTACCCGCAGGAACATATATTTTTCAGGCAAAAGCGGCCAATGGCGACGGCGTTTGGATGAAAAAGCATCTTAGTGTGAAAATTACCATCCTACCTCCCTGGTGGAGAACCTGGTACGCATATTTGTTCTACATGCTCTTAACGGCTCTTGTCACCTATGGCATCACCCGGTTCTTCTGGATCCGCAGCTCGTTCAGAAGGGAAAATGCATTGAACCAGATTAAACTCGATTTTTTCACCAATGTATCCCATGAAATCAGAACACATCTCTCGCTGATCAGCGGGCCTTTAGAAAAGGCTTTTCAGCAGTCTGTGGAAGGTAAAAACAATGAAAAATTCCTGGGTTATGCGAGAAATAGTTCTGATAAACTTTTACTGCTGGTCAATGAACTGCTGGATTTTCGTAAAATTCAGAGTGGTAGCCTCCGGCTGCAAGTACGGAAACATGATGTAGTAAAGATTGTCAAAACGGTGATCGCTGCATTTGAGCATTCAGCAAACGAGAAGGATATTGAGACAACCTTCGTTAGCCCGGAAACGCCGGTCATGCTGTGGTTCGATATCGCCCAGATGCAGAAGGTATTTTATAATCTGCTGAGCAATGCTTACAAGTTCACACCCGAGGGCGGCAAGGTCGTAGTATCTGTTACCGAGATTTCGAATGAAGTGATCATTTCTGTGGCAGATAATGGTAAAGGCATTTCCCATGAACATTTGCAAAAACTGTTTACTTACTACTACCAGGCGGATTCTGAAAAGCCCGGTTATGGAATCGGGCTGGCGTTGTCCAACAGCATCGTGAAAGAGCACCATGGCCACCTCACCACCGAGAGCCATCTTGCCAAGGATTCTTCATCAGGCGGAACCAAACTTACCATCCGAATGCCGCGTAAAAACGGACACTTTTCTGCGGATCAGATTGCTTCGAAAAACGGTGGTTATTTTGATAAAATGCTGGCGGAGACAATGATGATGCCTGATGCTAACAGTGTTCCGCATACGAAACAAACTAACACCATCCTGATCATTGAAGACAATGACCAGCTGCGTGTATTTCTCAGGGAGCTCTTTGAGGGAGAATTTAAAACGTTGGAAGCCGAAAACGGCCTTCGGGGACTCGCATTGGCCGATGAACATATTCCGGACATCATCCTTTCCGACGTTATGATGCCAGAGATGAATGGGTTAGAAGTGTGTAACCGGCTGAAAAGCAACGTCACAACCGCGCACATACCAATTGTTCTGCTAACAGCCAGAACTCAAAACGAGCAAATCATAGAAGGCCTTTCATCCGGAGCAGATGACTATTTGATCAAGCCATTCGATCCACGGATTCTCGAACTCAAGATCAATAACCTGATCCGCGTAAGAGACGAGATGAGGACGCGGTACCGCCAATCCGTATTCGCAGAAGAAGGTTCTGAAAACAGTATCGCACAGGATTTTAACGAAGAATTTATTGCCAAACTCAGAGCAATAGTTATAGAAAACATATCAGATTCCGGCTTTGGCGTGAACGAACTTGCCTTTCAGATTGGCATGAGTGTGTCTGTATTGTACCGGAAAATGCGGTCACTTACAGGTATGACGGTCAACGAATTTGTCAAAACCATTCGCCTGACTGAAGCCAAAAAGCTGCTAGAAGCGGGGATATACCAAGTCAGTGAAGTGGCTACCATCATCGGGTTCGAAGACAGCAAGTATTTTAGTAAAGAGTTTAGAAAGGTATTTGGTAAAACTCCCATCGAGATCAGAAGACAAGTAACGCAGTAATAGCACTGAGCAGCAACAACGATGGCCTTTGCGACTTACAACGTATTGGACTTTTAACCAGTAGTTGAAACTAAGTGGACTAAAATCCGCGGATAGAAGCTGAACCCAAAAAGAATGTTCACTGGCCACTTCTATTGGTGCTTTTGTATCACGTCTGGAATCACCCAAAAGAAGGGCCAAGTATAACGTAAATCACCTAAATACATGGGCAAAAGTTTTTAACTGTTCACCAAAAGATTTCTTACCGGAAACACCACTTTAAAATAAAAAATCTGGGATGGTAAATTTTCATCATTTTCGATATTGAAAGTTTAAAATAGTTTTTTTATCAAAATTGCTTCCTGACAGAATGTATGAGCTGCTTTCCAAAACGTAATTCCCGTTTATTTCAAAGTACGGTATATAATTTCCCTCATCTATACTCACTTTGGAAGTGCTTTCTGACTGAACAATTACGTAATCTGTTCCTTTCGGCAATATTTGTGATAAGGTATAATTGCCTTGCTGATCTGTATCTGAAAACACACTGAATTTTTCAAATCCGGAAAGGCCAGCTCTTTCGGCACCAATCATAATTATCCTCGCTCCTTCCAAAGGAACGTTGTTTTGGTCTACTACTCTCCCAGTAACAATTGTCGGAGTAGCGGGTAGTTTTTCTTTACAAGATGCAACCCAAAGTATTGGCGAAAATGTGCCAATGAGTTTGAGAATCTGTCGTCGTTTCATCGTTACAACTTTCATGTAGTCAAAAATTTCCCCATAAATATTCTATTACCATACGCCATTTAAGTAGTAAAGAAATGCCAAATCAAATCAATATAACCAATCGGGTGGTCTTATTGATTTGATTTAGCAACAGCAGAAAATGGCGTCACGGTCATTGTTGAACGTATGCGACTAGCAGCTTAATTTTGTTGGGCTGCTTTGCCGGCTTATTCATAAATGAGCGTAAAGATGTATGTCATCAGGTTCACCAGCAGAACCATTCCGTACAAGCCGTTCGTTCGGCCTTTGTTTAGTGATAGCATTACCGTAAAAACCGAAAGACCCAATAGAATCATAGATTTTTTGTCAAGACCTAAAACAAGTGGTAAATCCAGTGCAGTACAAAGTATTGCCACAGTAGGAATACTTAACCCAATGCTCGCCAGAGCCGACCCCAGGGATAAGTTAATACTGGTTTGGAATTTATTTTTTGTAGCGGCACGCACCGCTGCGATGCCTTCCGGCAACAGGATGACCGCGGCAATGAAAACGCCAACCAATGCGTTGGGCAAACCGGCAGCAGCGACACCGCTTTCAATAACCGGCGAAAGTGATTTTGCCAGTAAAATAACCACCCCTAAACACACGAGCAAAAGCAACAAGCTAACCAAGGATTCTTTTCGGCTTATAATTGTCGTATGCTCCGATTCTTCTGTCAAAAAATATTCGCGGTGACGAATGGTTTGGGTAAACAGAAATGATCCATAGATAAGTACGCAGGCTATTGTTACCATAATTAGTTGCGGCTTACTGTAATGTGGCCCTGCAACGCTGGTTGTAAAATTGGGCAACACAAGCGTGAGCACCAGGATAGAAACAAGTGCAACCAGGGCTATGGTCACCGATTTTGTTTGAAACGTTTGCTCTTTATGTTTTAAAGCGCCTATCAACATGCTGATGCCCAAAATGCCGTTTAAGATCAACATCACAGCAGAGAATAAAGTATTCTTAGCATAACTTTCCGATCCTTTGCCTCCTGCCAGCATCAGCGACACAATGATGGATGCCTCTAACAATGTAACTGCTATTGCCAGAATGATCGTGCCGTACGGTTCGCCAACTCGATGGGCTACTACTTCTGCATGATGCACCGCTGCCATGACACTCCCGACCAAAAAGGCTCCGGCTATTAGATTGACAGTCAGATCTGTACCGATGGGGATAAAGAAATAAAGAGTCCAGGCAAGCACTGGTGCTAAATACGTCCAGTTAAAAATCTTTTTCACGCGTTATACATTCAAATGGTTGAGACGGGGTTTAATTCAGTTATGCACATCCTTTCCCGAAAAAAATAATTTTGTTTAAGATATTAAACTTTCCGCAAAGGGCTCGTACAATTCATCAATTTCCTTATTGCCAATCCGCAATGTTTTAGGGTTTTAAGCAAAGTAATGCAATGAAATTCCCCATTCAGATTGGCATCATTCATAACAGCCGGATCGTTTGGGATATATTTTAAACTAAGCCAGGTGCGCCTTAACGATGTTTTGTGAGATGGACAAATAAGCCTTGCGGGTATATCTTCTGATAGGTTTACTTTATAATACTATCAAACATGCCAACAGAATGACTGCAAAGGAGAAACAGACACAATTTATTAAGAATTATTTGAAGCCGACTTTGAAAAAATCCGGATATATGACAAGCGGACAAACTTGGTGGAAGGACAAAGGTGACTTTTTCAATGTGATTAATCTTCAAAATTTCTCTTGGAACTCCAAGGACAGTGTCGATTTTATATTTAATATAGGTATTGCATTAAAAGCTACCGTTAAAGATGAGCAAAAGAAAAAGGCGACACATTATGATTTAACAACTAATGTCAGTCACACAGCTTTTATCCCAGATTGGGAAAATAGAAATTTGGATAATAATAATAACTGTTATTCCATAACTGAGATAACGGATTTGACCAATTTTATTTTATCAATGCAGTATGATTTTGAAAAGCATATCCTGCCAGGACTTGAAGAACCGCAAAATTTAAACGACTTGATAAAATTTTATGAACAATTCCCTTTGCATGGAGACAGATTAAAAAGAGCAATAACAAAAAACAAACTTCTACAAATCTGACTTTTAGACAGAGTTCATTTTACAGTCTCGCAACTGCACCAGATGAAGTTATCTGGTTGGCCACTCCCCTTTATTGCATCTTCCGGAGTGAAACTAGGCTTATTTCCTTTAAATTTAATGTAGTTTTAATTGATCTCACTAAACATACTATCTATGAAAAAATATATCCTTACATCTTTCTTTTGTATTCTCATTTTTCCCCAAAGTAGCTCTGCCCAGGAAACCAAATGGTATAATCTTCCTACTGCTCTGAAAACGCAGATGATCGGTGTAGGACCAACATTTTTCGGGGTAAACCTAAAAGGGGGGATTTTCCTTAAAAAACATTTTCTGTTGGGTGCATCAATGGAAGCACATGAGTTGTTTTCTTCAAGAAAAGAGGCCGGGGTTTTCCTGAGAAAATATGTAAACAGCAATAGACTCTCTTTTTTTATACAAGCAGGGGCTTCTTACGGATCTTTTCAGGCGTGGGATCTAGATATGGATAACGAAACACCTGGCACGCCACCTTTATATTATCGCCCGAAAATGAACGGCGTAGCCGGAGCCGAAATTAGAATAACGCCGCTGATAAGTATTGAAGGGGAAGTGGGGATAGGCCGGATTATGAATACTGACTGGTGGGCTCCTAGCATTCGGAGTTCGATAAATTTCCGTTTTCACAAAAAATAAGAAGGACAAATTATGGGGTTAAGTTAAAAGATTGTACTCTGGATAAAAAGAATCTCATGTAACCCTATCTCCGGGATTTGAATCAGATTGGGGAGCTCGGAAGGAATTCTGGCGGATGTACAGATCAAAGCAATTCCATATTTTTAATGCATTGCCAGACGAATGGTATACCGAGGGTGGGTCCCGCACGGAGCTGGCAACTAAATATCCTTCTGGTGAATTTCTGGCGCCATTAACTTCTGCCTATTATTATGTAACCCAGGTAATTTTGTTTCCAGCCAGGCTCACAGCCAATGGATTGTACAAGCAAACACGGTGTGAAAGTTACAATGACCTACCATAAGGCGCGAGGACGAGAAATTTTTACAGGGACTTTAGAGATCGCACTATTTAAAATTCCTGCCCGTAGGGAAAATCTCCGTTTGAACCACTTTGGCTGCTTGTACTTTCTTACTTCTCCTATCAGAAACGGATTCATCTTTTTCATCGGCACGGGAGAGCGCTTGAACGAGATCGTCAGCATCTTCTGCTGCATTCATTTCGCGCAACAGGCCTGACATATCATAGCACCGCCTGACGACAACATGTGTAACTTCCCCTTCACGCTGCAATTTGCCTTCTACCATCAGTAGTGTAGAGCGCATAATTTCTTTCCGATAGCGATCAAAGAGCTTTTTAAAAACAACCAGGTTGGCAATACCTGTTTCATCCTCAATGGTAATAAAACAGATGCCACTTGCTGTTCCCGGCCTTTGCCTGACCAGTACCAATCCAGCCACACGGACAATCGCGCCATCGTTCAATGCATTCAAGTCTTTATTGCAGGTCACATGTTGCGCTTCTAGCGGCTTCCGCACAAAGCTTACCGGATGGGCTTTCAATGACAAGGCCATAGAAGCGTAGTCCTGTACCACATGCTCAACCGCATTCATTTTGGGAAGCTCAACATCTTTTTCAAATGCGCTTTGGGCCTGATGTCCCAAAAAAAGTCCCATTGGCCTGTCGGAAAGGGCGGACGCTTCCCACATGGCCTGACGCCTGTCCATACCCATAGAGCGGAACGCATCGGCATCGGCCAGTTTTTCGAGCACCGTCTGCGAAACACCTGCATCCCTTAACGCCGGAATACTCGTGTAGGCACTTTGACGAGCAGAAACTAAAGCTTCAATATCTTCCTGCTTCAATCCCTTAACCTGTCTAAAACCCAGACGCAGCCCGTGATACCTGCCGGCTTTTCCTTCCAGGTTGTTATCCCAATCAGAAAAGTTTACATCCACCGGCAAGACCCCTACCCCATGCTTGCGGGCATCGATCACAATCTGGGCAGGCTGGTAAAACCCCATCGGCATGCTGTTCAGTAATGCTGCGGCGAATACATCCGGATAGTAACACTTGATCCACGACGATACATAAACCAGCAAAGCAAAACTAGCTGCATGACTTTCGGGGAAACCATAACTGCCAAAGCCTTCCAATTGCTTGAAGACCCTTCTGGCAAACTCTTCGGTATAACCATTGGACATCATACCATCGACCAGCTTTTTTTCGTACTGGCTCACCAGTCCTTTCGCTTTAAAGGTAGCCATGCTCCGCCTGAGCCCATCAGCTTCTGCCGGTGTGAATCCCGCTGCTACAATGGCGATCTCCATAGCCTGCTCCTGGAACAAGGGGACCCCCAAAGTCCTTCCAAGGATCTGCTCGAGTTCCTTGGAAGGATACACAATAGGCTCTTCTCCGTTGCGGCGGCGCAAATAGGGATGCACCATATCGCCTTGTATCGGACCGGGTCTTACGATGGCTACCTCAATCACCAGGTCATAAAATGTTTTTGGTCTGAGCCTTGGCAGCATCGACATCTGCGCACGGCTTTCGATCTGAAAGACGCCTATAGTATCGGCATGGCTGATCATCTCGTACACAGCTGGATCATCCTGCGGAATATTGGCAAGCGTCAGATCTAATCCATAATGGATTTTGGCCAGATCAAATGCCTTACGGATACAGGTCAGCATACCCAAAGCCAGCACATCCACCTTTAAAAAACCTAAGGCTTCAATATCATCTTTATTCCATTCGATGTTGGTCCGGTTTTCCATCCGGGCATTCAGGATCGGGCACAGATCTGAAAGCTTGCCCCGCGTGATGACAAAGCCCCCAGTATGCTGTCCGAGCTGACGCGGAAAACCGATATACTGCTGCGTAAGCGCTAACACTTTAAGCAGATGCTTATCTTTCGGGTCAAAACCTTCACTTGACCCTGACTTGCCTTCAAACCATTCCGGGGTAAGCTCATAACCAGATTTGGAAAGCCGGTCTACTGCGTCAACCGACAATCCCATAGCCTTGCCAACATCCCGAATAGCACCCTTCCAATGGACCTGCGTCACGGTAGCTACAATGGCTGCACGATCACGGCCGTATTTATTAAAGATATACTGCATAACTTCTTCCCGCCGCTCGTGCTCAAAATCAACATCAATATCCGGCGGCTCATCACGTGCGTCGGACATAAAACGTGCGAACAACAGCTTGAATTTGGAAGGGTTTACGGACGTGATCCCCAGACAATAACAAACAACAGAGTTGGCCGCTGACCCACGCCCCTGGCAAAGGATATTGCGGTCTCTGGCAAAACGCACAAAGTCATACACAGTCAAAAAATACGCAGCATAGTTCTTACGCTCCATAAAATCGAGCTCATACTGAATGGTCTCTTTAATGTTTTGCGGAATGTTACCACCGAATTTTTCGTTTGCACCCTGCCATGCCAGTAGCACCAGCTCTTGCTGCGGCGTGCGGCCTTCACTGGTAATTTCTTCGGGGTAGACATATTCCAAGCTGTCCAGGGAAAATTTGCACGCTTGTGCTATTTCCTGGGTTCGCGCGATCGCATCCGGGTATTGCCGGAATATCCGGACCATTTCTTCAATCGGTTTCAGATGCTGCTCCGCGTTCTGATGAAGCCGGAAGCCTGCATTATAAATCGTACATTTTTCGCGGATGCAGGTCAGGATATCCTGCAACTGCCGACGCTCATGGTGGTGATAATGTACATCGTTGGTTGCCACCATTGGAATATCCAGGCGGCTTGACAACTGCACGAGACGGTGCAACTTCTTGGCATCATCACCAGTATAAGAACGGTTGACGCCAAGATACAGCGCTTCCCCAAATACTTTCCTGTACTGCCTTAAAGCAATTTCAAACGAAGGATCAAAATCAAACTGCTCATTCAGTGATGATGGTGGGATAGCGATGAATTTTATGCCAGCCGCATACGCATATACATCGGCTTTATACAGGTCACATTTACCTTTCTCGGTACGAAGGTTGCCAAGTGACAACAAAGCGGAGAGTCCTGCATAGGCCTGTTTTGTTGTCGGATAGGCTAGCAAGCCCGGGCCATCGAGCAATTCTAGCCTGCATGCGGGGATAATTTTGATCCCTTTTGCTTTCGCGGCCACATGGGCGCGGACGATGCCAGCCAGCGTATTGTGATCGGTAATGGCAATTGCTGAGTAACCCAACAAAGCAGCCTGCTGCACGAGCTCCTCAGGATGCGAGCCCCCGCGAAGGAAGCTGAAATTGCTGGTTACCTGCAGTTCTGTATAGCTCATCTCTCTATCTGTTCATTAAGCGAAAAAGCCATGAATAAACCACTGTGGCTTGCTTATCTCATGATAATGTCCCAACCGAAAAATCCAGTAACGCGCACCCTGTTGATCTTCGACCGCATAATAATCCCTGTGCAATCCCTGCTCTAACCACCACTGCTGTTCAATACGCTCAGGCCCGTCAGCTCTGGCGATTTCGTGAACCGTTCCCTGGTATCGGAACAGCATGGGTGGGTAATCCGGGATCGGTGCGGTGACGTCGATTCGTTCCGGCATGGGCAATAACAGCACAGGTCTTGGATGATCTGTACGCCAGCTGGTCAGCGGCTTCTCATCCAGGGAGCAAGCCTCTTTAATAGACCGCTCGGGCCAATAATGCTGATCTGGCAGATAGCGGTGCGCAATACCGGCACCTGCCCGGGCGGTGAGCCTGTCCAGAAGCTCGGCTATTTCGGACAGGTCATTGCTGCCGGAAATATTCCAAAGGGTTTCCTGGATCTTGTCAGCGTCGTCGACAACGGGGGCTTCCAACATAAATAGCTCAATACCCAGACCTGGTCTGATCGAAGAAACTTTTAATTCAAAGAGCTTGAACAAATGCGCTGCGCTGCAGCTGGCGCTGCTGGTGCCGACTTCAATCTGTTGCACTTTTCCATCAATACGATAGCATCTAAAAACAGCTTTGCGAAGGCCTTTGCCTTCTTTGGCAAGGCGGCTGCATAATACCTCCAACAGTTTTTTCAATGCAATGTGAATACCGGTTGCCGTGCGAATCGGTTCCAGACTGGGCAACCTTTCCTGGTATGGCTCAACAGGCCGGATGGGCTGGATTGTTTCCGGCGCGCGTCCCATGGCCTGATCGATCCTTTGCAAGAGCGGCTGCCCGAAGCGTCTGCGTAAGACAGGTCCCGGTATATGTACAAAAGCACTGATCTGGTAAAACCCCAGTTTGTGCATTCGCTCTATCGTAGCTGTTTCCAGTCGCAAAGCAGCCGGTGGCAGTGATGCCAGGGCAGCCATTTGATTACCGGTCTGGACAATCGGACTGATCTTTCCATAACGACAAACCGCGTATGCGGCGGCCATGGTATCTGCAATAGCAGCGCGTACGTCATAGCCAGCGCCCCTGAGGCGGTTAACAATATCTGTAAGGTAACGGCGCTCACCACCCCAAAGATGCGGGCAGCCGGTAATATCCAGGATCAGCCCGTCCGGCAGGTCAACGGCCACAATCGGGCTGTAACGGAGGCACCGTTCGGCCAGGCCATTCAGGAGCTTCTGCGGCTGTCCTGCTTTATCATCCATAACCAACAGGCCCGGAAATACAGCCCTTGCGTCTGCCACAACCATCCCTGTAGCAATACCCATTCCCTCCGCACAAAGACTAGCCGCTTGAATGACCATCCGGTTTCGCTCCGGCGCAGCCAGTACAAAGGGGGTGTCCTTTAACTGTGGCTGACGGATGATCCACCGGTCGGTAAGCAGATGACGGAACCATATGGACATATAACGCTTCTGCATTTTAAGCGGTTTGTAAAAGATTAATTTCCGGTACAACAATCTCCGGTTTCAGTATATGCTCAAAATGGCCTGATATCCACTGGACTTGCCAGCTTCCGGGTTCTCCATTACGTACTTTCAGTAGCTCAACATGCCAGCGGTAAAAACCCATACCCGGCAAATCTTCGCCAGGATTACTGGGTAAAGATGAAATTTTCCAACGCGATACCGCCGCAATGGTATTGGCATTTCGCGGGTTATGCCGGTGAAGCAGTCCTGTCACCCGGCTTTGCTCCACAGCCAGCTGTAACCTGCGGGATTCGGTCAGGTTGACTTCCTGTAATTCCCCGACAACGGCAGCCAGCGCCTGACATTTCAGCGCTTCTTCCACCATCCACAACAGGTCCTTTTCATTTCTGACATCGATAAAAATGACCCTTTCCGGCTCAACACCAAAAAATTTTAAAGCCGCAGGGAATACGGTCCGTTTACTGCTGAGCCACACGCAAAAGCCGCCCCGCTGCATCGTGCGGCTGAGCAGGCCTGCCATAAAGCCTGTTGTTGCGGCAGCATTCTCTGTGTTATCACTTAAAAATTCGTGTACAGCACCGGTCGGAAAGACACCGTTGGGAAAAGCGGCTTCTATCGGTCCCAGGCCAAAATGAACTTTCTGACTGTCAGTAGGCACACGGAAACCTTGCAAAGAGAGTATGTCTTTTCGCAGTTTCTCTATCACTTCACTTTTTGCTGCCACCTGCTCCATAATTCAAAAATTAAACGCTATATTTGATACAAATTGTATCAACATGTTGATTGTAATGATAACAAAGAAAAGATGAACAACCAAGAAATATTTTTTCAGAAAAACATAAAATTCCTGCGGGACCGCAAAAAACTCAGTCAGGAAATGCTTGCAGAGAAACTTTCTTTAACGCGTACCAAACTGAATGCACTGGAGCACGGGCACACCAAAGCCCCGCAACCAGAGGATTATGTGAGGTATTCGGATTATTTTCGGATCAGCGTTGATAGTTTGTTAAAAGTGGACCTTTCCAGACTTTCTGAATTAAAAATAAGGGAGCTGGAAGCTGGTAACGATGTTTACATGACGGGCAGCCAGTTGCGCGTGCTTGCTATCACGGTAGATAAAAGCAATAAGGAAAATGTGGAGTATGTTCCCGTCAAAGCGAAGGCGGGTTACCGGGCAGGTTTTAATGACCCGGAGTATATTGCCGGCCTGCCCAAGTTTTCTATGCCTAATCTCCCAAAAGGGGCGACATACCGCATATTCCCAACCACCGGCGATTCTATGCTGCCTATACCGGAAGGCAGCGATATCGTATGCCGTTTTATGGAGAACTGGTCAACCCTAAAACCGCGCACACTTTGTATAGCGATATTAAAAGCAGAGCAGGATTTTGTTTTCAAGCAGGTCACCTTGCAGCAAGATGGACTGCTGATGGAATCGCTGAATAAAACATACCTGCCATATGCTGTTCCTGTTTCCGAGGTACTGGAACTTTGGGAGTTTCATAGCTATCAAACTAGAGAAATACCAGAAGTGCAATCCGACTTACAGATGCTGGCCAAGGCTTTCAGAGAAATGCAGGAGGATATAAAGGTTATAAAAAACAAGTTGGAGGTTGTTACATGAATAACCGGAAACAATTTATCGTGCGCCTGGCAATGCAGATGATTTGCATACCGATCCAGCATTTTCAAAGGTATTTGCAGAAGTGAAATCCTTGAGGGAGTGTACGCTGAACTGTGTCAGGATTTTATTTAGGCAGATTCAGCTACCAAGAAAAAATTCGCGATCGGCCTGTAATCTGTCACCAAATTTAATGTACAATTGAGACATCGTCAAG
>NZ_JAVFVU010000053.1 GCF_030929615.1 Dyadobacter sp. LHD-138
TAAAAGCGTTCCGTTCCACCTCACGGGGTGTCAGGGATATTTCATTCTTCCTTTTCAGACTATCCAAACTCTACGCATGAAGTCCCGATTCAATTCCCCCCAAGAATTTGGCTTGATCCGTGTTTTTGAGGAAACCGGCATAAGACCGGACATCGTTTTCAGCGGTCATGTGCACAATTATCAAAGATTCAGCAAACGTTATGCTGACGGGAAAGTAATACCCTATATCGTGGCTGGCGCAGGTGGCTATGACGAACTCCATCCGGTGGCTTTCACAAATGACGAGCGTTTCTCCACCGACAGCGCCTTAATGGACGGAATCAATATGGAAAGTTTTTGTGATAACAAACATGGGTTCTTGAAAATAGCCATTGAAAAGGCCAGCAAAGGACTAAACTTAACCGGCGAATATTATACCATCCCACACGATAAGAATCCGGATAGTAATACGGAAGCAACTTTGGCAGACCGGTTTACGCTGGCAATAAGTTAAGATTGATCGCTACAAAACAGCCTAAAGCAAAAAAAGCGAGTTATTGCTAACTCGCTTTACTGTGGGCCCTGCTGGATTCGAACCAGCGACCCCCTGCTTGTAAGGCAGGTGCTCTGAACCAACTGAGCTAAGAGCCCCTTTCGGGGATTTCAAAAAACGACTTTCTTTTTTCTGACTTTTAGAAAAAAAATAAAACGAGCTATTACTACTCGTTTTATTGTGGGCCCTGCTGGATTCGAACCAGCGACCCCCTGCTTGTAAGGCAGGTGCTCTGAACCAACTGAGCTAAGAGCCCCTCTTGTCGTCATTCGGGAGTGCAAATATGCACGACTGATTTTTTTTATCCAAATTATCCGGTCAAAAAATCTTACTTTTTTTCTGGTATTTTTTAATCAACTGATAATCAGAGCCAAGTTTACTCGAAATTCAGATACAAAGTTACCGTATGTGAGGTCAATCTGCTTATACCCGAGCTTGGTGCTCCCTGAAATACGTTTTTCAACCCGTGAGAAAATCTTAATTCAGGAGAAAATTTGAAAAATTCAAAGAATCTTTCATACCCCACGCCATAATCCAGCGTAAAATCTGATGTTTGCGTATCCAGTCTGCCATTGCTTCCTGTTCCGCCACGGCTCCTTTTTACGTTCGTTTCAATACCCATTGTCACACCGGCAATCATATACATCCTGGTATTGACCCGTCTTTTCGACTTGTATTTTACCAGTAATGGAATTTCCAGCCAGGTCGACTCCCTTTTATCCGTTTTATCGACGCTATTGGGATAACTGTATTTTACCTCGCGTTCATAAAGCGAAACCGACGGTGTTGTTCTGATATCGAATCGTTCGTTTAGATAGGCATTGATAATAAAACCCATCCGGAAAGCACCTTTCAGCGGCGACTGGATCAGATAAGCGGTATCACTGGCAAAGGCCTCGCTGCGCCTGATATTGTATTTGGCAAGCGGCATAGCAAACAAAATCCCATAATGGATCGGCTTATCGTCATAATATTCCAGATGGCGGCGTACATAACCCTGCCCCTGCGCTTTAACTTCCTGCGAAATCACACACAGAAACAAGATGCCAATAATTATTTTTGCCCTGTGTAAATGGAGCAAATCCCGAAGGTTAATGGTATGCATTTCGTATTTTTAAAACCTGCTTTTTTATAAATTTCAAGAAAAGCCTCCCCGTCCGGAAATGCCTGAACGGATTCAGGAAGGTAGGTGTAGGCAGCACTGTCCTTTGAGACGGTCCTACCGATCAATGGTAATATGTATTTGAAATAAAAATTATATAACTGCTTAAACGGGAATGAGCGGGGTTTTGAAAATTCTACCACCACACAGGTGCCGCCCGGCTTCATCACGCGGTTCATTTCAGTAAGGCCCACCAGCAAATTCTGAAAATTCCGTACTCCAAACGAAACGATAATAGCATCAAAATAATTGTCTGTAAAAACCAAACTTTCCGAGTCTCCGCTTTGCAGCGTAATGATATCCTGTTTGCCAAGTTTGGCAATTTTCTCCCGGCCCACGGCCAGCATTCCTTCCGAAATATCAACACCGATTATTTTTTCAGGTTTCAGGGAAAGCGCCTCAATAGCAAAATCCCCCGTCCCCGTGGCAATGTCCAAAATAACTTTTGGCTGCTGTTTCCGAAGCAACTTTATGGCGCGTTTCCGCCAGTAAATATCGACACCACCGCTTAAAACGTGATTCAATAAATCATATTTCGGCGAAATATTGTCGAACATTTCCGCCACCTGTTCCCGCTTGCTGCCGTCTTTATCTTTATAGGGTACTACACTCATTTTCGATTAGCATAAAATTAGAAGTACAAAACTAACAGATATTTATTGGTTATCGTTTTGACACATTTATGCAAAGTTTGCATAAACCACTGAGTTTTAAGTGAAGTACACTTGTAAAAAGGAAGATAGTTTTAAATTTGTTTTAATAACACACACACTTTTTGATTATGATTCGCAAATTTTTACAATTATTTGCCATAATTACACTATGCATTCCGGCACGGGCGCAACGCCGGACCAGCTGGAGTGATGCCTACAACAGGTACAAAAACGGCAATCAGTCGTCCAAAATCATATCCCCCTATGCCATATCTGTTCGTGGCGGTCTGACACAGTTTTACGGAGAATTACGAAAACAGGATATGCGCGGCATGCTGGGCATTAGCCTGAACAGAGCCTTCAATAAGTCGGTTTCGCTTGGTTTTGAATATTCCACAGGCAAACTTGGCGGCGAAGAAATTTCATTTTTCAATTCTTATTTCATCAACGAATACAATGCCGTCGAACTTCTTGCCAAGTGGAATTTAACTCAGCAGCTTGTTCAAAACAATGATAACGATCTTGATCTGAGTATTTATGGAGGTTTAGGATTAATGATGTTCAGTGCTAACGCCTACGACATTGCATCGAATAGCCTGCTTAGATTTACCAACAGCGCCACCAGTGCCCGAAATCAACTTTTTCTTCGCTGGGGCAATCCGCGTGGAAAGCCCGGAATCAGAAAAACCAATGAGCGGGTTATTCCACTTGGGATAGCAGCCAACTATAACCTGTTTGAAAAACTGATCTTCGGCGTCGACTACCGCTTTTATTTCGCCAGAAGTGATAAGGTTGATGCGACATCCGGCATGAGACTGATAAACCCGGAAGAAGCCGACACGTACAGTAAAACGCCGAATGATAAGTTCAGTTTTTTGTCGTTTTCTGTCATTTACAAATTCAGGAAATATCCGGGAAGCAGGAAACGGTAAGAATATTTATCTTGTTCATCCATTACAACCGTAAACACGTTTAAATTTTATCCCTTGGCGCCAATCACTTACAGTCTTTACCCGACACTGCTCAATCTTTTTGACCGTTATCAGAAAGGATATCTCGACAAGCAGGAATTACTGAACCGGGTCAACCGTGTTCCCGTACCGCAGACAGAGGCGCAGGCAAAAGGTTCTTCTTTTGAAGAGGCCGTGATAAAAGGGGTCAATGAAGATGATTTTGACGCAGAAATCCTGAACAAGGTGCGCGCACTTTTACCGCGACCGATGGTAAAAACCCAGGTTTATTGCGAACATCAGCTGGATAATGTTTTGTTGTATGGATATGTCGACGTCATAGGAAAAACCTTGGCTGTGGACATCAAAACGACTCATAGCTACCAGGAAGGGCAATTTGCACATAGTCACCAGAATTTCTATTTACCCGCTTTACGTGCAAAAGGCATCAGAACCTTGCGCTATGTGATCACCGATTTTCAGGATGTATATCAGGAAAATTACGATCAGACAGTTGATTTCTCCGTACAGGAAGTTCAGATTAAGCTCTTTTGTGATTTTTTGGAAGCGCATCGGGGAGAGATAACGGATCGGAAGATTTTTCGGAAGTGATAAAAGTTTAATTTCGCGCCGATATTGCGCGTTGGTATCTCATAAATCTGATTTGATCCCATGTTTGCGGTATTTAAAATCAAAATAACACCGATGTATCACCCATAAGGTGCTTGAACCCAAGAATAAATTTACTGTATAAACCCATTTACTCCCTTTCTTTAACTTCCACCTTTGTTGTTTCGCGTGTAGAGATGTTTTTGATTTTATTTATTACAAATTGTATTACACACACTTTTTATAATTAATCAAATTGGAAGTAGGATTACTTTTCTTGCTGCAAAGTTTTTTCTTCCCTGGCGAGTTTTTGACCGAGAAACAGCGCATAGTTACGTATAAGGATAGCAAAGAAATGTTGGAAATAGGCTCATTCGCAAGCTATTTCATAGATACAACCAAGAAATTATCTTGCTATCAAATACGAGAGCTTTCCGATGCACAATTTCGGCCAATAAAGGGCAGGATGATCAATCTCGGATTCTCAACAAACCCGGTTTGGTTGAAATTCAGAATCAGAAATCTTACCAATGAGCCTTTGTATTTGTACATGGAAGCGCAGGAAATTGATTTTGTCGAAATTCTTGTCGTGGGAATAGATTCTTCTTTTCGCGTGGAAACGGGCGCACTAAGGTCGTATGGAAGCCGTGAATTCAATATTAACAGCATTGTTACACCCTTAGGCAATAGACCTCAGCAACTTTACATATCTGTTCAAGATATTAACAGACTCGTGTTCCCACTCAAACTTTGTGCTGTTGGTCCTTTGGTAGACAAAGTTTATCATGAAAGCTTGGTTAATGCGCTTGTTGCCGGCATAATGGTTTTAGTCATATTGTTTAGCTTCTTTATGTATCTCAATCTTCGGGATATTATTTATCTGATTTATGCGGTTCATGTATTCTTTTCGATCCTGACCATGCTGGTGTTTGAAGGATACTTATTTGAGATGTTGTGGAGAGATATGCCTTACCTCAATAATAGTATTAATTCAAATCTGGTGCGTTGGTTCACCTTGTTGAGTAGTATGGCATTTTCAGTGTGTTTTCTCCAGTTAAAATTGGTTTTACCCCGCATTGTACAAGCCTATATCGTATTGGCCATTTTGGCTTTTATGACAATTCCGGTGCGGGTTTTGGGGTTCACAAAGGCTGAGATGTGGTTTAATATGATCGTTATGACTGTTTTCTTATCCTATTTTTTCACCGGACTTTGGTTGTATCGACAGGGCTTCAAGCCAGCAAGATTCTACCTGCTAGGTTGGGGTATCTATATCATTGAAATTGTTTTGTTGATGCTTACTTCTTTTGATGTTTTATCATTTGGGCATCTTTATACCTATTACGGTTATCAGATCGGTTCGGTTTTTCAGGCTATGTTTTTGACGCTTGCCTTGAGTGACCGGATACAGGTATTACGGAGACAGGCAATAGAAGCACAATATCTGGCCCTTCATTACATGGAAAGGAATCAACAGATGTCTGAAGAACAAAATCAGCTAGTCGGGCGAAGACTCCGCCTTTTGGCTGGTACCAAAAACCATAAATTAGAACGCTTTCATCAGTCGGCAAGTACAGAACGTCAGCGAACGGTACGGATTTCGATTGCTACCATCGAAGGTGTTATACTTTGCGCCATTCCCGATATTGTGCGGGTGGAAGCGCAGGGAAGCTATACATATGTCTGGCTTAATAACGGGCAAAAAATACTGGCCTCGCGAACACTGTCTACTTTTGAAAAACAATTACGGGATTACAGTGAATTTGTAAAAATCCATAAATCCCATTTCGTCAATATGGATTATGTAAGCAAATATCAAAAAGGAGACGGGGGCAGGCTGACATTAAAAGACGGTACGGAACTTGGCGTTTCAAGAACAGCCAAAGCGGCTTTACTTAGGCAGTTGGGGTTATACTGATTTATTGGCTTTAATTTTTCAAACGTAGTACTTTTGTTAAGACGGTAAACGGATTGGCATTGAATTGTCTTTTTTGCGTTTAAAACAAAAAGTGTATGCCCATATTTCCACGGTGTTCACAAACTCATCTCTGAATTTTGTTGTGCCAAACGGGTAGTACGGCAAATCAAAACCGTTACAGAATGGATGCCTATTGCAAGGTAGCCCTATCTGCTATACATTTATAGCACATCACGAAATATCCCAGCCAAATCAATCATGGGTTTAATCAACTTTTCTCTATTTAACTTAAACCATAAACAATATGAAAATAGCACAAAAACGAACTCATATGGAAGAATGAGCATCGAATGTCTTAACACATAAATCCAATGAAACCAAAAAATGTAATAGCAGTCAATGCAATGATCATGTTGATTTTTTGGGCCTGTGACAAAGGACCGGAACTTACGCCCATTACCCAGGAAGGGAAGAACACTTTTTCCTGTAAAGTGAATGGAAAGGTGTGGATACCGGATGGGAGGGGAAGTATTTTTGTAATCATTAAGGCAATTAACGGGGGGTTTCTCAGGAATTCATTGACGGATTCAGTGAATGTGAGTATTATAACCTACATGAGTACCGGAGAAGAAATTGATATTTATCTGCGATCTTTTGAGGTAGGGGTTCACCAACTTAATAAATCCACTAAAAAGAGAGGAGAGGCTTTTAATCCCCAAAGCTATGGCTGGTATCATTCAGCTGATAACAAGAATTATATGACCTCTAAGGCATCAACAGGTCAGATAGTCCTCGTCAAGGCGGACACCATTTCGGGTATTATAGCGGGTACCTTTGCGTTTACCGCGACGGCTCCTACCGGCGAAGTTATAAAAGTAACGGAGGGGCGGTTTGATATTAAATCTCCACAATAATTTCATCCACTTCTAACCAACTACAATCATGAGAAATTTTTTCTGCCTATTCATAGGCCTGGCATTGCCATACCCCATTTTTAGGACTGTGGCGCAACAAATCAACCCTTTAAACCTGCCACAATATGAAGACCTTCTGTTCGCGATTTGGAAGATTAATTTTTAACTAAAGTGAACCTGTAAAACTAAACTTTGCAGTTAATACGGCCTGGCACTTTTACTTGGAAGGAAAATTGTGTGCGTTTCAAAGAGCAACTTTTGGAAAAGACTCCCCGCCCAGAGCAGGTTCCGGAATACGCATCGGCATAACGTATATGTATATAAGGTAGAATTTTTTCTAGCATTTACAGGCCCATTGCTTTGATATAGAAACCAGACAAATAGAATAAATACCAAAAGCTAATTTATGATTGATTATCAATGATTTAGCATCAAAAATAGCGGTGTAGTTTCACAGAATTAAATTTTATTTTCATGTCTATTTTTATTAATTTAAAGGGTAAATAATGAGAATTTTAAAGCGCTATCATTTCCTGTATTCCTGTTGATGATATACTTAAACATAAAGATCATAGAACCCCCTCGGCACAGTTGTCTTTATTTCTTAAGTTTCACTTAAACCAACAAGACTTATGAAGCCAAACATCAACCTATATGCCAGCATGTTGACCGTGCTGCTGCTCTTTTGGGCCTGCGACAAAGGACCGGAACTTACGCCCATTACCCAGGAAGGGAAGAACACCTTTTCCTGTAAGGTGAATGGAAAGGTGTGGATACCCGATGGGAGGGGAAGTATTTTTGTGATCATTCCTCCTATTGATGGGGGATTTTTTAAAAACTCCTTCACAGATTCTATAGAAATCTGGATTCAAGCCAATGCAGATAACGGAGAGGAAATGCACATATTCTTAAGTTCCTTGGATCTAGGTAAAAGAACTCTGGACGCAAAAACTCACCCAGTCGGAGAATCTTTCACTCCTGCTAACTATGGGCTGTTTAGAGATTCCAAAAGAACTCAGTTTATCACTTCTGAATCAAGTAAAGGCATGGTTCTGCTGGAAATTGCGGATACGACTTCTGGCATTATAGCCGGTACCTTTGAATTTACCGCTTCGGACCCCAAGGGTAATCTCGTAAAAATCACCGAGGGACGTTTTGATATTAATAGCAAAACACTTTAACGTACTCTAATTAACAGAAATCATGAGAATTTTTTTCTGCCTATTCATAGGCCTGGCATTGCCATGCCCCATTTTTAGGACTGTGGCGCAGCAAGCCACCCCTTTAAACCTGCCCCAATATGAGGACCATCTGTCAGCGATTTGGAAGATTAATTTTTAACTAAGGTGAACCTGTAAAACTAAACTTTGCAGTTAATACGGCCTGGCACTTTTACTTGGAAGGAAAATTGTGTGCGTTTCAAAGAGCAACTTTTGGAAAAGACTCCCCGCCCAGAGCAGGTTCCGGAATACGCATCGGCATAACGTATATGTATATAAGGTAGAATTTTTTCTAGCATTTACAGGCCCATTGTTTTGATATACAAACCAAGCAAATAGAATAAATACTAAAGGCTAATTTTCGATTGATTATCAATGACATAGCACCAAAAATGGCGGTGTAGTTTCACAGAATTGAATTTTATTTTCATGTTTATTTTTATTAATTTAAGGGTAAATAAGGAGAATTTTAAAGCACTATCATTTCCTGTATTCCTGTTGATGATATACTTAAACATAAAGATCATGGAGCCCCCTCAGCACAGTTGTCTTTATTTCTTAAGTTTCACTTAAACCAACAAGACTTATGAAGCCAAACATCAACCTATATGCCAGCATGTTGACCGTGCTGCTGCTCTTTGGGGCCTGTGACAAAGGACCGGAACTTACGCCCGCTACCCAGGATGGTAAAAATACCTTTTCCTGTAAGGTGAATGGGAAGGTGTGGATACCAAAAGGATCATCGAGTCTGGGAGGAACGATTAAACCTATCTATGGTGGATTTCTGTGGAATGTCGTTACTGATTCCGTAGATATAAGCATTGGAGCTTATTTAACTAATAGCTATGACGATCAACTGGATTTGTATTTGAAATCCTTCAAACTGGGAGTTCACAGATTGAATCAAAAAACGCTATCAGAAGGAGCGACTCTAAATCCTAAAAATTATGGTTTGTTTAGAGCAGCTAACGGGAGGTCATATATAACTTCTGAAATAAACACGGGCTGGATTAATCTTACAAAAGCGGACACTATTTCGGGTATCATAGCCGGCACGTTTGAGTTTACAGCAGCTTCTGGTTCCGGTGAAATTGTAAAAATAACCGAGGGCCGGTTTGATATTAAATCTCCACAATAACTTCATCAACTAAATAACCAAAATCATGAGAAATTTTTTCTGCCTATTTATAGGCGCGGCATTGCTATGCCCGATTTTTAGGACTGTGGCGCAACAAATCACCCCTTTAAACCTGCCACAACATGAAGACCATCTGTCAGCGGCAGATTATGCCTTTGGTAACTTGAACAAATCATATGTGACAACCGGTATATTGTATGACCGCGCGTTTAAAAATGCACATCTGGAAACATTTTCAGCCACAGAGCCTTCCAATTCGGGGCATTGGCTCAATGCTTATTATGAGCTCTACCAGGGAGCTTACAACAAGAACAATAAATTAACATTTAACCAGATGCGGGATATGGTTTATCGGAGCATACAAGAGTCGAACACCATCCCGATTGGTGTTATGCTGGCCAATTTCAATGTGCTCAATTATGATGCCCTGGATGTGGCAGCAAACAAGATGTACGAACTCAAACCCGGGTTTAGCGCCGCACAGACGTTCTTACAAAAAGAAAACGTAGTAGCTGCTTTCCTTGTCTCCTCGATTCCCAAGGGAACTTCTTCCTTCGGCTTTCCTAAGTGGGCAACATTCAGCTGTCGTAATGAATACGTAACCAGTGTACGCGTGAACTTTGGCGAGGGAAACCCCGAACGGACCTTTTACCCTGACGGGTTGTCGCAATCTGCTACATTCAATACGGAAGGAGAAAAAACCGTGTTGTTCACGATCAACCTCAACAACGGCACCCAGAAAACAGGTAGAGCAACCATCACCGTGACCGCCGAGCCGCAAGGGGGCAGTTCGGTGGCTCGTACTTTAAGTTACCCAAGTATCGACGATATTTCGATGATCGACTCAACGGACATTTGGGCCGCGATTCCGTTTCAGGGTTATGACGAGTCTACAGCGTCTCCCGGTTACGGGCAGTACCTTACCTATTATGCGGAGGGAAGGAGCCAGCTCCGAAAACCTATCATTATTATTGATGGATTCGATCCTGCCGAGGAGCGTAATGCACATAACATCTATCATAGAAGGTTACTTTACAACCTAACGCCAACTTTGGAATCAAAACTGGGTAACGAATTACGTAGAAACACTCCCGGCAACGGTTACGATGTAATCATATTGAACCTGCCTAAATATGAATATACTGCTGGTACAGAACTGATTTGTCCATTTTGGAGCCAATTATTCGGTGGGACTGTGAGCGGGGGCTGTTATTACGAGGATGTAAAAAAATACCGCACCGGGGGCGGGGATTATATAGAACGAAACGCGTTCGTTCTGGTGGCTTTGATCAATCGGGTCAACGCACAGTTGCAGGCCAACGGCAGCGCTGAAAAAATTGCGGTGATCGGTCCCAGTATGGGAGGTCTCATATCGCGATACGCCCTCCGCTACATGGAACAAAATGCGCTGAATGCTAATTGTAAACTCTGGGTTTCATTTGACAGCCCGCACCATGGAGCCAATGTTACTTTAGGGTTGCAATTCTGGCTGAAAATAATGGAAAAAATTTCGCCCGAGGCGGGAGTAGCTCTGCATGAACAATTAGAATCCCCCGCTGCGAAGCAAATGGCCATACAGCATCATCTCGGAAAGAGTGCAGGCGGAAAAGTATACGGAGCTCCGGGTTTCAGGGACAGGTTTGCACAAACCATGAACAGTATGGGATTTCCACAGTCCACCTGTATGCGTAAGGTGGCACTTAACAATGGAAGCAAGGTAGGTACTTTCCAAAATTACAATAAGTGTGCGCAATCGATGAAAGTGAGCGGAGAACTAAAGCCGCTTGTTTATCCGCTTACCTGCTGGGCATTACTTCCCGGTCTCTTTTGGTTAACCAAGAAAGTTTGTGATTACCCCATCATGGAAGCCATTGCCTATACGGCTCCTGCGTATGATGAAGCTTGTTTTATCGCCAAGTTAAAATTAGCGGGTCATTACGACGATGGTTACGTTATCGCCGGTAACGGCCAGCCCAGTATGGACCTTCTTCCGGGCGCCTATCAAAATCTTTTTCTCAAGGTGACTCAAAAGGCGGCCAAAGAAAAATGGGTATACCAAACGACCCCTGAAATTAATTTCACAAACGTTTCTTTTATCCCTTCCGTAAGCGCGTTCGCGTTAAAAAACTTAAACCGTGACTGGGGTGCTTCACTTAATGGAATTAACGTTCCGGTGGATACGCCATTTGACGCTATCTATGCCCCGGACTTAAACGAAGAGCACACAGCGGTCACTAAATCCGGGGTAGACTTCATCCGTACCCAACTCGCCATCGCCGACCAGAGCTGTGCGCCCGTTAACTACCTGCCCCTCTCAAACGGTTGTTATACGATCAAAGCCAAACACTCCGGCAAATTGATGCAACCTGAAAATGCGAACAATGGGGCTAGGATCAGGCAGTATGGGGGCAATGGGCAAAGCAATCAGATCTTTCGGCTGGAAAGCGTGAGTGCTGATGCGTACAGGATTATTTCGCAAAGTACAAGCAAAGTACAAGCAAAGTATGGGAATTGGCCGGTGGTAATACTACTTCCGGCACACCAATACAACAAGCTGACTGGAGTGGAATTTACTATCAAAAATGGGCCTTACGATCTGTCGTTGACGGATCCTATACCATTGGTGTATCCAGTAAGTTTGGCGTGGGCCTGGCTGATGTCGAAGGAGTAAGCGGCAATGATGGAGCTGGTTTACATTTTTGGGGCGAGACCAATGGAGATAACCAAAGGTTTTATTTTAATTCCGTGAGCTGTGGCAGTACGCAAGCGAATTGTGATTTCAATATTGCAGCCAACAATTCAAATAGTAATCCGCCTCCGGGCCAGGGTTTACAACTCACATACGGTTGCTCCGGAAATGACTGTGCTGGTGTTTCCTACACTTGGAGCGGAAATGGTGTCAGCGGGAACTCATCTCCACTCAATATCAACGCGCCAGGTTCAACGGGCACTTACACGTACACAGTCACAGGAAGCAAAAGCGGGTGCAGTAATAAAACGGCAACGACCAGCGTAACAGTATCCGGAGGTGGGGGAGGCGGTAGTTTCAGCCAATGCCTGGAAGCGGAATCTAATTCGGGAAATGGAGCAATCACTTCTGACCCTAATGCATCCAATGGGCAAACCCGGGGGGAAGAAAATAATAACAATCATTATGTAGACTACGCGGTTAATGGCGTACCTTCAGCAGGAACATACACCGTTGCACTTCGTTACTATGCATCTTCGGGGCCTTCGGTGAATGTTCAAGTCAATGGCGGTTCGACTCAAACGGTAAATCTCCCCGGAACAGGATCATGGAATATTGTGTGGACTGATCAGACGTTCACTGTCAACCTTAACCCCGGTTCCAATACGATTCGTATTCAGGGTACTGGTAGTGGTAGTTGTCGGCAGGACAGGATTTGTATTACAGGTGGCGGTGGTGGTGGATGTGCAACTCCGAATCCCCCGCAGTTGTCAGCAAATCCATCATCAATTAATTCGGGAAGTTCAACCACGCTTGCAGCCATCAACTGCCAAGGCGTAATTAACTGGTCAAACAATTTTGGTTCATCTGTCTTTGTATCCGTTTCTCCAGCATCCACAACCACCTATACGGCTACTTGCACAGTAAATGGTTGTACCAGCAGTTCGGCCAGTGTGACTGTAACAGTAAACGGAACAACACCGTCTAATTTCAGCCAATGCATTGAGTCTGAGTCATCCGGAGGTAATGGTGCCATAACCGGTGATCCTAATGCATCCAATGGACAAACCAGAGGAGAAGAAAACAATTACAACCATTATGTAGACTATGTAGTAACCGGTGTTCCTTCGGCAGGGACCTATTATGTGAAGCTCCGTTATTATTCGTCGTCTAGTCCTGTTGTAAGTGTTCAAGTAAACGGTGGTAGTGCACAGACTGTCAACTTGTCAAATGGACATTCATGGAACATCGTGACTATGGAAAAGGTTTTTAGTGTAAACCTAAATGCCGGCAGCAATACCATCCGTATTCAGGGAACTGGCGGTGGCAGCTGTCGGCAGGACAAAATTTGTGTTAACAGTAATGCCAATGCCCGTCTTGGTGAGGATGAATTTATTGTATCGAAACAAACAGAATTAGATAAGCTGGCTATTTCACCGAATCCTAGTTCCGGAAACTTTGAGGTTTTATTTTATCTGGAGAAGCATAGAGATGCCGCACTTTCGGTCGTTGATGTGAAGGGTAATATTTACTTCAAAAAGCCTCTAACGGGACAAGGATATCAAAGGGAGAGAATAACATTACCTCCAAACGTCTCTGGTACATTTCTGGTCGTACTGGATAGGCGAAATGGAATTGAAAGTAAAAAGGCAATTGTTATCAAATAACCTTTTGATGGCTGAGAAAATTCATTGATTTTACCGCTGAGAACCGAAATAAGTTGTCAGCGGTAAAACTAACGAATTTGAAATAATGATAAATACTCCCAAATTTTTGACTTGATCCCCAATTTTTTGAACCGGCATTTGCGTTAATTTCTCGCAATAAAGCAAAAAACCACTTCTATTGCTAGAAGTGGCGGTTTGTGGTGATGGACGGAATCGAACCGCCGACACAAGGATTTTCAGTCCTTGAATTTTTGGCCTCATATGATTTGATATGTATTTATATTACTGATTTTTAGTATATTAGCTATTGAATTCAAACATAAGAATTCACAAAAAACCGGCAGTTGTTGTACCTATGTTGTACCCAAAAATGTGAAGCTATGTCATCGGTTAAAATAGTACTACGTCAAAAGCCAAATAAAGAAGGTAAGCTACCCCTGGCTTTAAGAATAACAAGCAATCGAAAAACGTCTTACATTCACTTTAACCAGTATCTCGATGAAAATGATTGGGATGATCTAAAACAACGTGTAAAAAAATCTCATCCAAATTCTGTTCGCCTGAATCACTATATTTTAAAGCAACTTTCAGAGGCCAATGATAAAAAACTGGAAGAAGAGACCAATAAAAGAAGCGTCTCCGTCCAAGCGATCAAACAAAAGATCAAACCTTCTACGGGTGCAACATTTAACGCACAGTCCGCTTTATATCTTCAACGGTTAAAAGAGGCGGGTAAATATAATCAATACACAGCGGATAAACCACGTGTTAAGCATTTCAAAGAATTTATAAAACATGATATCGCCTTTTCTGACATCACAGTTTCGATTTTGGAACAGTTTCAAGCGTATGTAAAAAATACGCTGAACCTTTCTCAGCGTTCTGCGGTAAATCATATTGTTGTTATGCGTTCGGTGTATAGCCACGCCATCAAAGAGGGGGCAGCAGATGCCAAGCACTATCCCTTTGGCAAAGGAAAAATGAAAATAAAATTTCCAGAGTCGAGCAAGGTTGGGCTAAATATGGAAGAGATTTCCAGGTTGGAAACATTAAAATTAGAAGGGCAGCACAATCATGTCCGCAACCTTTGGCTTATATCCTATTATTTTGCCGGGATGCGTGTTAGCGACGTTCTTCGATTGCGATGGAATAATTTTCAAAATGGTCGCCTACATTATGAAATGGGTAAGAATGACAAATCTGGATCTCTAAAAATCCCCGACAAAGCATTAAAAATACTGGAAGAATATCGGCCTTTGCAAGAAATAACTAATGATCTTGTTTTCCCAGAACTGAAAGACGCCGATTTTTCAAATGCTTTCATTCTGCAAAGAACCATTGCATTCAAAACAAGTGCTATCGACAAGTGCCTGAAAGAGCATGTGGCAAAACCTGCGGGGATCTCCAAAAAATTGACCATGCACTTAGCCCGGCACTCATTTGCGCAAGAAGCAACCGATATTCCTATCCAAATCCTTCAAAAACTCTACCGTCACAGCAGCATTATTACAACGATGGGGTATCAATCAAATTTCTCAACACAGCAAGCTGACGATGCTCTGGATAAAATACTTAATAAAAACACTCCCAAAATGAATGCACGTAAAAGAAAAAAGACAATCTAAAATATTAAGGCTTAAAATCCTGTGAGCCGAAACGCTCGTACGGGTTCGTATCTCGCACTGATTTTCAATAGGTTATACAATCAAATATATAACCTCTTTTTCATTGGTACAACATAAATATAACGCACTGTGTTAGCCCACAATATTTGGTTCTGATCCAGTAAGTTCTCAAATTTTCCATGGTAACGAGCACAATGCCTTGATGTTTACTATATTATTCATAATAATTATAAATAAGTAAGAGACCTCTAAATAAAGCAATTATACTACAAAATATTAAAAATTTTACTTGTAATTTATAGGCAGAAATTGCTGATCCTTTCATTTGACAGAATGCTAAATTTTTGTATTATGGACAAACCTGAAAATTATAGTTCACAAACGTTAATCAAAATTTGCCCGCCGGAGAATCTCTTGAAATGGAGTAAAAAAGGCCAACAATACAGTGCGGCTGTTCAGTCTTTGTTGACTGAAAAGACTTTCACTGTGTTTCCAAATATTGGCGAAGAACAAGCCGCCATTGTCATGTCCTATCTGTTTGACAATTGTAAAAGGTCTATGCGCATCCTCTCACATTCATTTAGTGGGGCATTTTCCGACCGCTCTCTGTATATTACTTCACTACAAAATTTTCTAGCAAAAGATGAAACGGAAATTTATTTATTGCTAGAAGAGAATTCCCGTGAGAAATCTGTGGCATTTCAAATCATTCAAGATTTTGTTTCGAATCACCCGAAACGCGGTGGCATAAAAGTTTTGAATGATGTAGCCATTGCTGCAACAATCAAAAATTTCAAAAACAATCAACTGTCCATGTTTGCGGTAGGCGACGCTGATATGTATCGTTTTGAAACTGACAATGTCACACGAGAATCATTCAGCAGTTTTGATCATGAAAAGGTCGGGAGTCAGCTCGTAAAAATTTTTACAGATGGTTACAATCTTTCTGATAATTACTTACCTTAACTAGATTGATCGTGTAAATTTTAATTAATAATCCTCCTTAACTTCTCGAAATTGAACACTTACGAAATTCCGTCATTCAATTCAATTTTTGAATTGATGGCAGTTTATAACTTTGGCTATGTAGGTCTGGATCAAATCACAGTTCATACTAATAAGATTTTCGACTCTTTTAGAAAAGCATTAATTACAGAAGAGGAATTAGCGTCTTACGAACTTGTTCTAGCTAGATCAATTCCTAAGAATGGAAACCAAAATTCAGCAACCGAATTTGCTAAAATCAGCACAGCTTATAATGTTGCGACTAGGGAAACTGCCAAATTAAAAGCATATGGCACTGTCGAGTTTGGAAAAAAGTTCATTTCACTTTACTCTTATTTTGGAATTTATTGCTTCTTGGTGCTATTCGTCGGAGGTATTATGCAGACACAAGAAACTGCGGCGGACAAACTCTACTTTTTCTTGGATGTTTATAACGCCTTTTTGGTTATCCCATACATTTTACTTTATCTACGAGAAAATATTAAGACCCCTCCAACAGCGTTTGCTTTGATATTTTTATTCCATTTTGTTGTAACAGCTGTATATATAGCAACTCATGATCCTAGCTATGGCATCTTTAATATTTTAAAATTTCAGGAATCGTGGAACAAAGTTCTCGAACTTCAACTAATTCAACTTGTCTTTTGGAGCCTTCTTCTATTTGTAATTGTATTCATTGCATTTGTAGAAGCTTACCGCCTCATACATATACATTACAAGGAACAAGCCAGAGAGGTTATTAATGCATCAATTTTGATACTATTAAAGGTTATGAGTTGTCTAATCATTATCTTTATGTACTCAAAATGGGTTGAAGTGATAATTGGAATGAATGACATAGGCCGAACTCACACTTCAGTTGCCACAATTGTGATCTGCTTTTCTCCGATATTCATTATCATTGGGCGTATATTCTTAGGAGTTATAAGATCAAGTCATCTTGTACTAAAGCACAAACCGCTACTAGATCAATATTGGCGAGAAACAATGGAAAATCAGTTTATCCCCCCCTTGACCAGTCCATTATTTGAATCGGCCGAAAAACGATTAAATTAATATAGTTGTGAATGCGAAATGAAGGAAATTAGCATAAGTTCTCAAGATTATGTCCAATGCTTTAACAAGGATGTAGACATGCCATTCTTAGGACTAGCGCTTTTTTAAATGGATTAATATGTTCAATCGATTAACTATTGTCTGGTTTTATGCAAGTTATCTGTCTCGAAGAAGTTGCATTCTATGCTCTGGTTGAGCAAGTGGTCACAAGGCTGAAAGAAAACCAGTCCGAGATCAAAGATAAATGGCTATCAGATCAAGAAGCCATGCAGCTGCTGAATATCAAATCCAAAACAACCCTTCAAAAACTTCGGGATGAAGGTAAAATCCGCTATTCTCAACCACAGAAGAAAATCATTCTCTATGACAGGGATTCCATCGAAGCCTATTTGAATAAAAACGCCCGTAACACCTTTTAGCTATGGAAGAACACGACACTGTTGATCCACATTATCAAAAGGGATTCAACGACGGTTACATTTTTGCTAAATATCTGCCTGAACTCTCGGAGCAGCTTTCTAAAACAGAAGCTAAATCCCCTCGTATGGAAGGGTTTCAGGATGGTCGGAAGGAATACATTTCCGAAAAAGCCAGAGAAAAATTTCCCGACTGGTTAAAAAAAGATAGAAGCGCACCGGTCAGAACGGAGCCTACCAAAGATAAAGGGTTGGACAGAGAATGATTTATCTATCTTCTTTGCTCGCCTGTTTTGTAGGTGCAGGGCTTGGCTCCTTCTCTTTTGATGTTATATCCTTTGCATTTTCCATCGATTTTGTAAAACTGAGCGTGCGATTGTAACGCTCGGAAGCCGACGGCTGAACGGCTGGCTCTTGTGGCTTATCTACGGAAGGCTTCTGTTCAACAGGATTTATTTCTTTTTCCTGCTTTTCATTTTTAAGCAGCATGTCACTGTAATTTTGAGACATTGATAAATCTTTGTTCTCGTTTTTGAGCTCTTTCAGTTCTTCTTTGTCCATATTCCGGAAGGGATTTCGGTCTACATCATCCCGGACAGCCTCTTTAATGCTTTTCTGATCCTGTGAATCAAGTTCTTTTATTTCAACTTTCGTTCGGTTATCCAATTGCTGATAGATTTCTTCCCTCTTATTTTCTAAATATTCACGGCTCGTTCCTTGTACAAATCGACTTTGCGTAAATCCAGGTGGATTATGCGCTAATACAGGTTGGGATGTTTGAGCTACCAATTGTTGTTGATCCAATTTGTCGATCTGTTCATTCAGCTTCCAGATATCATCCCGATATGGTTTGACAATATCTCTGATGTATTCGTAGCCTTCGGGATATGCGACCTCGTCAATTTTATCTTTATCGGCCTTATCATCTTGCTCCTTCGCCATATCAATTCGTATTAATATATTGACACAGAATATTATTATGCTAATATATGCACAAAGCTGGACATTCAAAAATGGGTGAAAGGAACTGGTTATGAGCACAGATAAAATCAATTCTCCTCACAACACAGAAGAAGATAATGATCCTATATATTGGGAGGATCTCACTGGTGAACCTCGTAAACCCCATCACCCTACTCTACCTACCGATACACCTGAATATGCCGGGCTAGCGAATACGCTATCATGGAGCGACATAGCGCCGCCGATAGCAGAATTACCTCAATATAAAAGTCGGGCTTTGCGCGTTATTAAAACACGCTTAGGTTACCTCCCCAGTCAAAATATCACCCTTCCTTACGATCCATTTTTAAGAGCTATTTTATCTGAATTCGATCATGGTCGTATTGATAAATTCAAATACGACGAAGAAGCCAATATCCTTGTGACGCAAATCCGCAACAAAGACATGCTCCCATTTGATTCCCTGGATTTCACAGACGAACAATATGCGGACTACAACGCACGGAGCAAGACATTTTCTGGCCTCTTTGCGCGAAAAAGAATTATCAATTTATTATGCATGGCTCCCGAGCTAAAATATTCTTTGACCGCTGAAATATTGATGCAAAAAGTAATCGATGAAGATGGTGTTATTTTCAATGAGCACGTAAATGAAATAGATATACGTGCCATGACGATTATCGGTTACCGTATGGCACTGCTCGATGAAGGCAAAAAAGCCGCCGACAACTCTCCGCTATGGTATTATGATTTCGCTGATAAGAATGGCTATTTTAATGGTCCTGAAAATTCTGCAAAAATCGACATGTATTAAGTACAGTCAGGGTCATATTTTATTCACGACCTTAAATAGAAATAAAATAATTTCTATTTAATCTTGTTTTTGTTATTTTAATTTCCCAGTTTTAAATATCCTCTATCAATCTTTAAACGTCTCAACTCTATGGCGTCTTTCGATTTAGACCAGCCTCTCATTGAGTTGGTCTCCCAAACTTCGCGTAATTACTGGACACTTCGTCACGCTTTTGAAGGCACACAAATTTTCGGCGGCATAGGATCAGGAAAAACATCAGGATCTGGCAGGATGATTTCTTTGAAATTTCTCAAAGCTGGTTTTGGCGGATTGATATTGACCGTCAAGCCAGATGAAAAAGACATGTGGCAGGAGTTTTGCCAAATCGCCGGGCGTAGTCAGGATTTAGCCATAATCGAACCGGGTGGTCGCCATACCTTCAATGTGCTTGATTATGAATCAAAATCCCATAACCAACAACACGCTATCACGGAAAACATTGTTGAGGTTCTAAAAACAGTGATCCGAGCCGGTGAAGAAAAAAGCTCCGGCAAGAACGATGACCCGTTTTGGGAAACCGCCCTGGATATGCTCATTTTCAATGTGATTGATTTATGTAAGTTAAGTAAGGGAAAACTCTCCATTTTGGATATGTACAATATCGTACAGACCATCCCTAAAAGTATGGATGAACTTCGTGCCGAAAACGTGGAAGTCAAAGCCTTCCAGATAGCATTTGAAACGGCGCGTCAAAATGTTACAGCACAGATCGATAAATGGTTTGCTTCATTGCCTCTTTCCATTCAAGAAAAGCTGCAAGAAAATGATGCGCTCTTTGAGGAACAATTGTTTGGTGCCATTCCAGATGCCAGGTTGCTTAAATTTCTGGATCAATTCTTCTTTGATAATTTTATTGGCTTGTCAGAAAAAACACGTTCCATTATCGATTTCACATTTTCTGGATTTTTGTTCCGGCTTTTACGCGAACCCGTTTATTCTCTGTTTTTTAAAAACGCATCAACAATCACACCCGAAGATTGTCTCAATGGAAAAATCATTCTGATCAATTTACCCGTTAAGCTCTATCATAAAGTCGGTCGTGACTGTCAGATCCTGTTTAAATATGTCTGGCAACGTGCCATGGAAAAGCGTAATGTCCATCATAATGGTCGTCCTGTATTTCTTTGGGCGGACGAAGCCCAAAACTTTATCCATGAACATGATCCCGATTTCCAGGCAACGGCAAGATCGAGCCGTGTTGCTACCGTTTATATATCTCAAAACCTACCCAACTATTATGCCTCCATGGGTGGGCAAAAGGCTGAGTACAAGGTCAAAAGTTTTATGGGAACATTGGCAACCAAGATCTTCCACGCCAATGCCGATATTGAAACCAATAAATATGCCTCCGATTTAATTGGTGAAGCATTCTTTGAAGACCGCTCAGATTCCTTGACCGTATCGAAAGATTTCTCCCGCACGCGCTCACGTTCTCTTTTAGTGGATAAACTCATGAGACCAGAAGAGTTCGTTAAGTTTAGAACCGGCGGCCCACTCAATAATTTCCGTGTTGAAGGTGTCCTACATAAACAAGGTGACATGGTTTTGAACGGACAGAATCACGTCAAGATGGTTTTCAATCAGCAATTTATTCCTTCCTAATCATAAATTCCAATGTTAAACCAATCCCCCTTCTATCATGAAAAAGAACCTGTATTACCGGACAATGTTCAGACGCCACAATGCAATCAAAGAATTCTTTCTAGCTTTCTTTTATGCAATCTGTTCCATTCCACGTTTATTACTGGAGGTTTTTATTAGAAAAAATCTCGGAGAAAGATATTTTTCTTTTTCCACAGCAATGGTCACTGCTTTTATACTGCTTAGTATCCCGTTTACGATTGGCGCTGTCCCCTCTTTGTTTAACCGTTATAGTGGTGCGGAGTTTGATATTCTTACTTTTCTGAAAAGATATTTGACATGGTATTTATGCCTGGCCGGGTTTGTTGCCAAGTGCTTTGACCGGCGGCATGAACTCAAACGCTTGCCTTCCGTTTTTGACTTTGCCCGGTTTAGTCTTTCCGCTGGAACCATACATCCTTCCTTTTATCAATTCCAGTTCAAAGGCCGCTCCTTCAACATCCGTGAGATTGAAACAATGCTTGAACCCGCATTCTTTTTTATAATTGGTTTTGCCTTGATCTTCATTGCGCAGCCTGTGGGTGTTCTAATTATGGTTTGTGCAATCTGTTACTCGTTAAGCTACGTTGCCACCTATCATAATGGCGACAATTTTATCATGGATAAGATCGATGAGATGATCCTCAATGAAGAGTCTGTGAACGCTTTTGTCGATGGTATGGATCCCGAGGATACCCGTGGTGTACGCTATTATGGAAGGACACCGGCCGATCCCGAAGTACGCCGTCAATTGGTCGATAGTATCATTGTCGATACGGATTTTGTGGAGGCGCGATAGTCCTAAGCTGTGTTAGGGAAGATGTCTGATGCTTTTTGTTTAATACTCACATACGTCTTTCCAAGCACTGCTCACTCTTAGGGTAAAGTTATACCCTTGTTAATTGTGCACCAAAAATAAAAAACACCCCGCTCATTTTCAGAAGCTGGTTTACACTGCTCGTCATGATTCGAATGATCCAAAGCTCCTCGGCTGCACATGCCAAAGATTACTTCTCCGAAAGTTTGGCGAAGTCGGATTACTATATCAATGATCAAGAGCTCAATGGTCAAATACAAGGAAAACTAGCAGAGCGTTTAGGCGTAGCAGGACCAGCAACCCGGGACGTATTTTTTGCTTTGTGTGAAAATAAAAATCCAACTACCGGAGAGTCTTTAACGCTGCGTACAAAATTGGAACGTACGACCGGATACGATATTAATTTTCACTGTCCGAAATCGGTTTCAATTATTCACGCACTGGCAAAAGACGATCATATCCTCAAAACATTTCAGTCTTGTGTCAATGATACCATGAAAGATATTGAAGCTGATATCAAAACACGGGTGCGAAAAAACGGTCAGTATGATGAGCGCGACACAGGCGAATTAATTTGGGCCGATTTTATTCATCAAACGGCTCGCCCGGTGGATAACGCCCTGCCCGATCCGCATCTTCACGCCCACTGCTTTGTCTTTAATGCCACGTACGATCAAGAAGAGAAAGCATTTAAAGCCGGACAGTTTCGGGATATCAAACGGGACATGCCCTATTATCAAGCACGCTTTCACAAGAAGCTTTCCGACCGATTAACTGAGCAAGGTTATCAGATCAAACGAACACCAAAATCATTTGAGATTATCGGTGTACCCAAAGAAGCTATTGAACTTTTCTCTAAACGCACCGATGAGATTGACCGGGTTGCGGAAGAAAAAGGTATCAAAGACGACAAACGTAAAGACGAGCTCGGTGCACGGACACGAGCTAAAAAACAAACGGGTCACAGCATGGAAGAACTCAAAGCCGCATGGAAACAACAGTTGGCCACTTTGGAACTTAAAGACAAAGAGGCCTCTGGTTCACTGGTTCGTTATGCTCCAAAAACAGATAAAGAGCTTTTAAGCGCTGAACGCTGTATTGACCACGCGTCCCTCCATGCTTTTGAGCGGGCTTCCGTGATTCAAGACAGAAGATTGCTGATGGCAGCGTATCGCCACGCCATTGGTCACACAGAGGCCAAACTGGATCAGATCACGCAATCCCTGCAAAATAATCCAACCTTCCTCCAAGTTCAGGAAAAAGGCAAAACCATGTGTACCACCAAAGAGGTTCTGTCCGAAGAACAACACATGGTGCAACTCGCCCGTAAAGGTCAAGGCCGTATGGTGCCGTTATATTTCCAGGCTCCTGAAGTTAATCTAAAAGGTCAGCAGGCAGAAGCCGTCACACATGTTTTGACCACGACCAATCAAGTATCAATTATTCGAGGGGCTGCCGGTTCCGGTAAAACAACCCTGATGAAAGAAGCGGTACAGCATTTTAATAAGGCTGGCAAAGAAGTCATCGTCATTGCCCCGACGTCTCAGGCCTCCCGGGGTGTTTTGCGGGATGAAGGTTTTGACAAAGCTGAAACCGTAAGCAAACTCCTGCTGGATCATAATTTGCAAAACCAGCTTAAAGATCAGGTTCTCTGGGTGGATGAAGCCGGTTTACTAGGTACCAAAGACATGACCGCTCTTTTAGAGATTAGTCAAAAACAAAATGCTCGTTTGATTTTAGGAGGCGATACCAGACAACATTCTTCTGTGGTTCGTGGTGATGCCTTACGGATTTTGAATACGGTTGGTAAGATCAAAACGTCCGAAGTCAATAAAATCTATCGGCAACGCCACGAGCATTACCGCCAAGTTGTACAGGATCTGGCCGATGGGCAAATTTCATCCGCTTTCGAAAAACTCGATAGCATGGATGCCATTAAAACCATTGATCCGTTGGATCCGCATATACAATTGGTCAATGATTATGCCGATGCCGTTTCCAAAGGGAAATCAGTATTGGTCATATCCCCGACCCACGCCCAAAGCGAAGAAGTTACTGCCGAAATTCGGAAGAAACTTCGAGCCGACGATCAGCTTGGCAAACGAGAAATTACGGTTGAACGCTTATCCAATTGTAATTTTACCGAAGCCGAAAAGAAAGATTGGCGGAATATGCAGCCGGGTATGCTGGTACAATTCAATCAGAATTTCCCGGGTATCAAGCGAGGCAGCGTGTGGGAGATTGAAGATGCCTCTGAAAAAGATGTTTTGATCAAAAACAATGAGGATGTCTATGCCTCACTTCCGGTGGACAAAAGTAAGGACTATGATTTGTATCGCAAAGATACCATGGAACTTGCCAAGGGTGATAAAATTCGTTTGACGCGAAACGGCTTTGATGCCAATGGAAAGCGGCTCCATAATGGGCAATTATTGGATGTAGCCAATGTCACCAAGAAAGGCGATATCCATTTAGTCAATCCGGCGACTGATACAACTTACGCAGTAAATCAGGATCATGGCCACCTAACCCATGCCTATTGTATTACCAGCCACGCTTCACAAGGTAAAACCGTGGATGAGGTCTATATCGCACAACCCGCTGCGACGTTTCCGGCAACAGATGCAAAACAATTTTATGTTTCCGTTTCACGAGGTCGTGATATTGCCCGGATCTATACCGACGATAAAGAGGAACTTTTAGCCCATGCCGCCAGAGCCGGTGATCGACAATCAGCAATAGAACTGGTGGGACACAGCACTGATAAGGTCAAAGACATAGCCATGCAGCAGGCACGACACAATATGCAGCAAGTGCCGTATTTGAACAAACCGACTGACAGGGACGCTAGCAGATGGAAAGAAACCCCGAAACCAAAACACAACCGTGATTATGAGCCAGGGATATAATCTCAAATTTGATAAGATGCGGGAGAACAATCCTGCTTCCAATCAGGATGCGTCCTCAACGGAGGCGAATGCTGAACGGTATGTAACGCCTGGAACCACACGAAATGTGTGCTTTGTTTGGCCAGATGGGAAACGGATGTTTTTTAACTATGCGTATTTGATCGCGGCGGAGTTTGATCCGACAAAGGAGACTAATGAAATCAGACTGGAGTTTTCAAGTCATACGGTGACAATGAAGGGATATGGATTGGAAGCACTATTTATGGATTTTCTGGATCATGTATCACGCACAATTACTGCTAGAGACCTTCGTTTCAATATATCAAGTAAAACAAATGAACCATTCGTATTTAAAATAACCATTTCCACTAATTAATATCTTTCTAGACTAAAAGCCTGTTTCTTTGTAAAAATGCAAACGAATGAGTTCCCTTTGTTTATAAAAACATGCCCTAAAATTAATAGATTAAAATACTGCCTTCGCAATAGTATTTTTTATAGAACAAACAGGATATGGAAGGAATTATAAAAAAAATAATCGATACGATAAGAATAATTATACCCAAGATAATCGTATTAAAAAAACATATCACTACTGCATTTATTGAACGATTTATTGCAACTTCATGTGCAATTCTTGGCGTAATATTCGGCTATATTGGAATACAAAATAATAAAAATACTTCAAGTAATGCAGAGAACAATTTTAAAAAAGAAAATATTATTTATACAAACAAAAAAGATTCTCTTTATATAATTGTTGCAAGATTTGAGGATTATATTTCCAGTATTGAAAGCGAATGCTTTGGAATGTACCTATCAAATAGGATAAATAATCTTGCAGATGAAGGGAATTTGCCAATTAAATCTACATACATTAAAACAACGATAGAATCTAAATCTGATGCAAAAAAAATTTCATTTAATTCAAATTCAGACATAATTCTATGGGGAAATATACACAATATTAAAAGCAACTGTTCTATTGGGGATATTTGCTTTAAAAGCACTGCGAGTGATACACTTTTATCTATTATTTCTTCTGAATATAATACAGAAAATAACAATACCAAATTAGAAAAAAGCATAAGTACAGAGGATATACAACAAGGAAATTTTCATATAAATGATAAACGATTCGATAAATGGCTAATAACTATTTACAATGCTAAAATTGGAAAAACAAACCCTAGTTTAATCGCCTGGAATGAAAATTCTTCAAACGAAGAAAAGTCAATTATAGTTACAGAGCAAGGCCATGCATTTTCATTATTGGAAATGAATGAAAGTGCTATTTCTAGTTATGACTTAGCTATTTCTATAAACCCATATAATAATATTGCGCTAATGTTACGAGGGCACATATTCGCAAAAATGAAAGAATACAAAAAGGCAATCGTTGATTTTAATAATTCTATCATTATTAATCCGGACTTAAAAGAGAACTATCACTACTTGGCAGTAAGTCATTATAATGTTTCATCAACCTATGAAGCCATAAAAGCATGCAATGAAGGACTCAAATTTGATAGTACAAATGCTGAACTATATTCTTTAAAGGCTAAATGCTATTGGAAACAAGATAGCTTATTTCAATCCCTTAGGTATTTTGACATAGCTATAAATTATGATTCTACAGTAGCGGATTTTTATTCTTCAAGAGCTAATTTAAAATCCGTTCTAAAACGACATGAAGCAGCTATCCTAGATTACAAAATTGCGTCCAGGCTCGACCCCTATGAAAGCACATACTATCTCGAAATTGGAGCTATAAAGGCAAATTGCGGAGAATATGAAGAAGCAATACACAATTTCGAAAAATCTATCTTGTTAAATCCCGATGATTCAATATCACATAAGAATATAGTACTTTCATTAATTCATTTAGGCCAACACAAAAAATCAAATGAACTATTAAATAAGAGTATTAGAAAATTCAAAATGTATAATGACCTATTTATTATAGGTGCTAATTTAGAATTCAGTTTAAACAATATTGACAAATCGAAACAATATATCAATATTGTTTTATCCAGAAAGCCTAAGGATCATGATGCTTTATTCCTTATGGCCACTATTAAAATTTATGAAAATAATAACAAATCCGCAATCGATGATTTGTTATTAATTAAAAAACAAAATTATAAGTATAAAAATATTAACTTAAAGTTATCTGAGGCAAATTCTGGTTTAGGCAACTATAACGAATCCATAAAACTAATTACCGAAGATTTAATCGAAGACAGCGCTAATGTTGAACTTTGGAAATATCGATCGGAATATTTTATTAAGAATAACAATTTGTCCAGCGCAAAATCGGACCTTAGTTTTGTTTCCAAATTAATGTCTAATGACACACTGTTTAACTACTATTCCGCTTATATTTTTTACACCAACAAAAAATACAGAGAAGCTTCAGACTATTATCAAAAATTAATTGAAATATCCCCAACAGATACTGCATACTATTGGGCAGGACGTACGTATCAACACCTAAAAGATCATAATTCAGCAATAAAATACTTTGGAAAAGCCATAGAATTGAATCCTAAATTCTCATGGGCATACCATAGTCGAAGCAAATCTAATTTTTATAAAAAAAATATATTATTAGGCATTTTAGATCACATAATATATATAATTTTAGACCGATTTTTTAGGATTGTGTCAATTTCTACAATTCTCTATTTTATTAACAAATTCAAACCTTGGAAATTATTATATTCTAAAAATTCAACGATATAAGACATTATCACGATTTCCTTTGTAGTGCTTTCGGCAGTCGGCTTTCAGATTAATACGCGAAACCAAATTTTGGACAACTGTCGACGGCTGATAGCCGACTGGAAAACTGTCTTACAATTTAATTCGTGATAAGGTCTGTTAAAAATTAGGATCGTTTCTTTTAAGATTTGTTGTATCTACAACGCCCAAAATACCTGTTATAGAAGGTATATTGTCTTTTATATCATATTTAATAGGCACCTTTGCAATTGACTTACCAGGCTGAGACAGTGAATCTAATTCCTTACTAGGAAGCAAAAATTCTATACCAGCAACTGTGATAATTGTGGCACACGCTGAAAAAGCAACGTGTTTCAATGATTTAAAAAGTGACATAAACTCTCCTATCGAGAAATTAAAATGCTCTTTCCGCTAGTAGCCATACAGTATATTATACACGTTTCAAAAATAAATTCAATTTTTTTATAAGGCATAGATATAATTCATTCAAATTGATTGTTGCCCATGTCTTGTTTCTTTAGAGCATATTAAGAGAAAAATGTTTGGTTAATTTTAAGTTATCTCGCTATTTCCCCTATTTGCATACTAAAGAATAGTGACCACGATACATAGCGAATCTGGTAAAAGTTACCTTATGATGAAGGTTGCAACCCCTGAACATATTCAACCGCCTTTTGCGCATAAGACGCAGCGGCAAAAATCAATCGCTTATCATTATTGATTGCTTTGAGCCAGGATTGGAGGTAGGCAGCATGTTTCTCCTCTGGCATTGGTTCAATACCCAAGAGTGCAGACAGGTAGCAAGATCCAATTTCAGCGACAAGTTCCTCTTTGGCGTAACCTTCGTCACCGTATTTCTTACGGCCAAAATCACGATCCAGGCGTTTAGGGTGCTTTGTCCAGTGGGTCAATTCATGCGCTAATACGGAATAATAATCTTCGACACTATCAAAAATCTCAATCGGCGGCATTTGAATACGGTCTGCGTTTTGATTGTATGATGCCTCTGTTCCGGTATAAATATCGGCTTTGGTGTTTGCAAAAAATGATTCCAGTTCAGCAATACGTTGTTTCAGTTCTGTTTGCTTCACTTCCGGTGCTTTGTAATACTGATCCGGTAGTCCGTTGATTTGAGACACATTGAATACAGTGTAAGTTTTCAAATACGGAATTTGTTTGAGTTGCGTATCACCATTTTTGTCTTCTTCTTCCTTGACCATACGATCGGCGTAAACAATCTGCGTCCCCTTCTCACCTTTGATTACGGAGCCTTTTAGTTCCAAGGCTTGGTTAAAGGTCATCCAATGCGGCAGATCATAAGATTTCTCTGCTGCAGTTGCCCAAAGCAAAATGGTATTGATTCCGGTGTAAGGAATATTGTTCCAGCGCATGGGGAATGTAACGTGTGCGGACAGGTTTTGAGAATTCCAAGGTTTACGCCAGGTAAGCTCACCTCGTTCCAAATCGGACATGATTTTATCTGTAACGCGAGTATAGATATCAGGTGTAGCGATTGACTGATTGGAATCTTTGGATTGATGGCTGTTCATCTGGAACCTTCCTTATGCTGCTAAAATTTTAGAATCTGTGAATTCTTTGGACAAATAGCCGGACGGGAATGCCGCCCGGCTTCTCTGTTGTGTTTATTCCGGTTTTGGTTTGTTCTTACGCACTGTCAGTGAAACCTCACGATCCAGATTAAGAATAGACAAATTCAATCCTTCACCATCATGGTGTTCCCAGGCAACTCCAGCTTTGACCCATTCCGGTTTCTCCATACCTTCTTTATTTCTCAAAAAATAAATCGTGTGGGTTGGCACTTTGGATTTGGTTTCAATTGGTGTAGTCATCTTCTGATCCTTATCTGTTGTTGTTGATGATGGAAGCTAATCCTGCCCATAAGTGCGGGATCAGCACCCCGAAGGCCTAAAAATTGATGTGCAATGTCTATTTTTAGGACGGAGTCGTCAGATGCTTTTTGGTTTGCAAAAAGCAGGGATTGGCGTATCACAAGCGTTGGGCAAAGCTGACATCACATCGGCAAATAACAGAAAAGAGAATTGACCAACTAACTCAGACCATCTCTTTGTCATTCGCCCAACGATTGACGGAAAGATTAAGGAATTGGACTGGATGAGTGTGGCGTCTGCTTAGAGCACCAGTTTGACATGATGCCATTTTCTGCAAATGAGTAATATCCGTGCGGCGCAATAATCAAATGATCCATAACCGATATATCCAGCAATCTTCCGGCATCCACCATCTGTTTTGTCATCACGATATCCGGCTCACTGGGTTTGAGCATACCGCTGGGATGGTTATGAGCAAAAATTAATCGCGTGGCTTTACTTTTCAAAGCTGTTACAAATATCATTCTTGGATCAACAAAACAGCAATCCAGGCCGCCAGTGCTAATTTCAGACAAGCCCAAACAGTTGGATTTATTATCCAACAACATAATTTTGAACTGTTCCAAAAGCTCAATTTTGCCTGTATCCCAGGTACTTTTAAAAATATCATAGGCGTACCACGGCGCATCAACAATCAACCGCTCATGATAAGGATTCTTATTCTTATAGGTGATCTCAATTTCCGAAACGTGAAACAAGGATTTTAAATCGTCCATCATGATTCCCTCCTATATCACCAAGTTTTTTTTGTGCATGTGCCAGGCATTGACATCCTTATGCGCGGCATAGAGCGTGTTCATTGGTTTATGCTGCATAATCTCATAGGATTTAAAGAATAAATCCAAATGATCTGTGGCCATGGTTCCAGCCCGATCATTATCCATCCAACTATAGGCCATGTTATAATGATAGTTTTTGATATAGCTCATGGCAGGATTTAAACAGCTAACCGAATTTAAAATCAGCGCATCATCCTTGAGTGATTGCGTTCTTTTAATGGTCGCCAGTGACAAGTAATCCATCATGCCTTCAAATACATGAATGCCATGGGACGTTGGATCATACCCTCTGACAAACGAGAAGCTCTTTGTTTTGAAGCATCCTTTAAAAAATGGGTTACGCAATTCCATACCGCCGTCTTCATTCAACAGGCCCAATGCTGTAAAACATTTGTCAGAGTTTTTATTATGGAGACGCACTTCTTTTAAATGTTTATTCGCCACATCAAATGCAATGCCTCGATTGTCCAAATATTGAATGAGCCCCTTATTTTGAATAGGCTGCGTTCGCTTAAGAACCAGCGCAGATTCTTCTTTTAAAGGTTCCGAATGACGGAACACACACCAATCCGGTGTAATATCTCCGGCCATATTGCTTATCCAACGCAACGCATCCGATACAGTGTGTTCTTCTTTATGCGATTTGAGATAGGCACAAACAAAATTGACAACATCTCCGCCAATTCCCTCGCCAAAATCATACCAGCTGTTCAGTTGTAAATTAACAACAAAGCTGGCTGTTTTTTCAGTGCGTAATGGGGATAGATACCATAGCTTGTGCTGGGTGGTACGTTTGGGTTTATAGTTGAGACGGGTTAGAATTTCGCGCAAAGGGGTAGCTTTCGCATGATCAATGTTCATGACGATCTCCGAAGAATAAAACTGAAAATAAAAAAGAAAGGAGTTTAATCCTTCCTTTTTGCTTATCTAGACAGCTAAACGGTCTTCAACAAACTGATCCAAATCGGATTGTTTATAACGGACTGACCGTCCTATTTTGATGGGTTTCAAATCGTAACGCTTTGTACAATCCCAAACCGCTAACGTGTTGGGAGACATATTTAGATATTTTGCTGCTGCTTTCCGGTTCACCAATACATCCTGAGAATTCTGCATAGCCTGTCCTCCTGAAAATGAGCCTTAACACTAAAACCAGACCATCTCGATGGCGTGGAATCCAGAAACTAAGTACTCAACCATGGGGAGTCAAATAAAAAAACCATAAGTATATGAAGGATAATAAAGGTGAAAGAATGAGCAGGTTCCATATTAATGAAAACACCTTAATCGTCCGATTTTTAATTCCATCGGTCAAGAACCAAGTCGGAATGACCATTCCAGTGAAACAATATTTAGGTAGATTAATTAACCCGAAGCGTGGCACTGGCGTGGCACTGGATAAAATCTCGAAAAGAATCTCTAATTAAGTCCTTGAAAAATGGTGCTGCCGAACAGGATTGAACTGTCGACCTCTCCCTTACCAAAACTTTTTTGAGGCATTTATTGGGTATTGACCCACGTTAATTGTTGCATATTAACACTTGAAAACAAAAAGAAATAACCCTATTCTTCAAATATCGTCATTGATCCAAATTCATCACAAGCGTGGCACTGGCGTGGCACTGGAGAGTCTGATTAAATTTAGGAGAGCGACTATGAACGCATTAAATCCCACTACCATTTCATTCAAGAAGGCTAATCTTGAAAAACTGAGTCCGGGTCCAAATCGTTACTGCGTCTATGATTCCAAAGTCCCTGGACTTAATCTAACGGTTTATCCCTCTGGTTTAAAAACCTATTATCTCAGACGCCGGATAGACAAAAAACCTGAACGTATCAAAATCGGCAAATTTGAAAATATTACCATTGAGCAAGCTCGTAATGAAGCTAAGCGACTAAACTCCTTGATTACTCTTGGTTCCAATCCGATACAGGAAAAACAAGAACAACAACAAAAACTCACTTTTAAAGAACTTTATGAATCTTATTATAACCAGCATGCCTTGAAATTCACCAAGCGTCCCGAAGCCAATCTAAAAATGATGGAATGCCATGTCTTTCCTGCCTTTGGAAAAATGAAGGCAGAAGACATACCGACTGAAAAAATCAGACAGTTTCATACTAAAATAGGAACTTCCAGAGCTCCTGGAACAGCCAATCGCCTGCTCACCATTATCAGTGCTGCCTATAATTTTGGTTTACGTGAAGGACTAATCGCGGGGAGTAACCCTTCCTCGCGAGTCAAGAAATATCGTAGTATTGCCAGGGATCGCTTTCTTTCCCTAGATGAGCTAAACTTATTCTATCAAGCCTTGGATGAAGAAAATGAATTATTCCGGGACTTTTTCAGCGTATTGCTTCTAACAGGCGCAAGAAAATCCAACGTCCTTTCCATGCGCTGGCAGGATATTTCGTTCGATTTAAACAGGTGGAGAATTCCGGAATCTCATACCAAGAACAAAGACGTGAACATTGTACTGTTGACCGAAAAAGTAGTGCAAATTCTTATAAAACGAAAAGCACAAAACGAGAATAGCCTCTCTACTTATATTTTTCCTGGCGAAGGTCAAAAGGGATATCTGAATGACCCTAAGAAAGCCTTCCAACGCATTAAGGATAGAATGAACGTTTCTGATATCCGCATGCATGACCTACGTCGCACGCTTGGAAGCTACATGGCTATCAGTGGTGCCAGTCTACCAATGATTGCAAAAGCACTTAACCATAAAAGTCATGCATCGACGGCTATTTATGCCCGGCTTTCGGATGATCCAGTCTATAATGCAATAAATGTTGCTGCTAAATTTATGGACCCAAAGTAAAGTTCGAATAACTCAGGTTGATATCCCCACCTTTGTCAATTAGATTTAGAAGGGAAAAATGTCCAGTTTTTTTAATAATAAACTGGACAAAATAAAATATTTGTGTTAATATTAAGACATGAAAATATCTGATTACATAGCAGTTACAGTAAACAGGCTACCCAAAGGCTATATATTCACCTATTCTGATTTTCCTTCAATGGCTAGTCAGAAAGAAGCTGTAATAAAAGCACTTAACCGTATGGCTCTGTCAGGTAAGATTACAAAGCTGTCCAAGGGGAAATATTACAAACCAGAAACGACACCTTTCGGCAATCTGATTCCTAATCAAGCCCAGATAGTTAAGGATCTATTGGAAGACAATGGAAAGATTACAGGATATCTCACCGGTTACAGTATATATAATCAGCTGGGATTAACCACACAGGTCAGTAACACGATACAAATTGGCAAAAAAGAGATCCGCCCTGCCTTTCAGCGGGAACGTTACAAAATTTCATTTCTAAAACAAAAAAACACGATCACCAAAGAGAATATTCCGCTTTTACAAATTCTAGACGCCATTCGGACTATAAAACTAATTCCGGATGCCAATTTGGAAACATCTTCAAACCGCTTGCTCGCCATATTGAAAGATTTATCAAAAGAGAAACAAACCACCCTCGTCCGCTTAGCTCTTAAATATCAACCTGCAACCCGGGCGCTGCTGGGAGCCTTATTGGATGAATTGAAAGAAAATGAATTAACAGACTCGCTCTATAAAACGTTGAACCCTATCACTAAATATAAGCTTTCTAGTGTCGACAAAGTTCTCAGTACAACTGTCAAATGGAACATCATATGAGACTTCACGAAAACAAAACGCTTTTTAGGCAAGCTGTTCAGTTCACGGCTGATCAAATGCAATTACCGGCTATCTACATAGAAAAAGATTATTGGGTGACCTATGCATTATACGTCATTTTTCACCATTCTATTGGAGAAGATACGATTTTTAAAGGAGGTACCGCATTATCCAAATGCTTCGCCATGATAGACCGTTTTTCGGAAGATATTGATTTAGTCGTATTGAGACGAGAGGGAGAAACCGATAACAGGCTTACTACCAAACTGAAAAAACTTGGTTCGGTTATCAACGAGACCATGCCTGAAACAGAAATTGAAGGACTTACCCATAAAAGAGGCATGAACAGAAAAACAGCCCATGCCTTTCAGAAAGAATTTAGAGGGACTTATGGGCAAGTAAGAGATGTCATTATCCTGGAGGCTACCTGGTTAGGGTATTTCGAACCTTATACATCCAGAAAGCTAAATTCTTTTGTCGGTGAAATGATGGTTAACAATAAGCAAGAGGATATTGCAAAAGAATACGGGCTGCTGCCCTTTGAGGTTAAGGTTCTGGAACCTATCCGAACGCTCTGTGAAAAAATAATGAGTCTTGTTCGTTTCTCATATGCCGAGAATCCAATCAACGACTTAAAAAAGAAGATTAGACACACCTACGATTTACATCAGCTACTGCAACAAGACGAGTACGCTATGTTCTTCGACTCACCTGCATTTGATGAAATGCTGTTAAAAGTAGGTCAAGATGATGTCATTAGCTTTAAAAATAACAATCAATGGTTGGCCTTTCACCCGAAAGATGCCTTGATTTTTTCAGACACAGAAAATGTCTGGAATGAACTAAAGACCATCTATAACGGTGAATTTAAAAATCTCGTGTACGGACCTTTGCCAAACGACACTTTACTATTAAGAACCTTAAACAAGATTGCTCAAAGACTTTCGGAAGTTGATTGGAATATTGAGTTACCCCACAATAAATGATCCACAAGCAAATCCATAATCCAAACACAAAATTTGTAGATATCGCCGTCCCATTATCGACTTTAGAAGTGCTATTTATTCCAAAAGTTATGTTTCCCTTTTTATCAGACGTTGCATTATTCCCGTATAACACTTTAATCAAACAACACATTGAAAAAAGCCTGAGATGTTACACTCAGGCTTTCGAAAATAATTTTTAGATGATTATCAAAAGTCAAAAACTATCCTTCAAATATTATAACTTGGCCTTCACCTCATAATCATAACTCCAATAAATATCCTTTCCTTCAGTTTTGTAAGTTCCATCAGAAAATTTTTGAAGAATTTTGAAATTCTGAATATATCCCCTGGCTGTTTGTTGCCCTACCTGTTTAGGTTTTATATATGCGACAATTGTGGATACTTTCCCATTAAAAACCCTAAGAGTGGACTTATTCGGAAGATTATACTCCTTATTATAATCTCCGATAAAAACTCTCAATAGAGGATATTCAAGGTGATCCATTTCAAAGGTAATTTTTAGTGAATCGTTTAAGGAAACCACTTTTAAGCCATTTACTTCATGAATCCTGACAGTTGCTTTTTGGATATTCCCTAGACTATCATACCAAGTTTGATAATTTACCCATTTCTTCCCGCGTACTTTTGCGTAATTTCCCAAGTATTGTATTTTTTCTCCGGGAAGATCAAAATACTCATAGCTATTTCCAGCATTTATATTTAAGTCATAAGTTACTACGCTCATTAAATTTCCACTTTGATAAAAAGATCTACATGGACCATTTAAAACGCCATCTTTCCAAAAGCAATCTTTTTCAAGATTGCCATTTAGGTAATATTTCTTATTACGTCCAGATATCTTACCGTTGATCATAGTTATAGAATCTTTTAACCCTCCCGCTTCAAAATAGGTTAAGGCCACTTCCGTAGAATCATTTATAAACCTTATTTCCCTTTGAACACGACCGTCAGAATAATATTGAAATTCTGATTCAGAATTTCTGAAACAGGAAAGCAAAACGGTACTAACAAATAATATTAAAATAATTCGGTTTATCATTATTATTTAGGTCAGATCGTATCTGATTTTACCTTGATAGTAATCAAGATTCCCCGCTATTTAATCATTTAACGACATCATAATTATAGCTCCAATAGATCATCTTTCCTTCCGTCTTTGTGAAACCAGTTTTCAAACTATCAAGAACTTTATAATTCTCCAAAATACCTCGAACGGTCTCTTTACCTAATTTTCTGGGCCTGATATAGATTGCAACGGCATTTTTTGACCCATAAGAACCTTTGATACTCGAAGTATCAGTTAATTTAAAATCTTCATCATAGTCCCCATAGTATACTTTTGTTTTAGGATACTGCGGATATTCTAAATAAAATTCAAGTTTGAGAGAGTCCCCAAGCTTAATTTCGCTTGGGGCTATTATCTCTTTAATCTTAGTTGTCGTCTTTTTTACATTTCCCAGACTATCGTATTGTATTTGCCAGTTGACCCACTTTTTCCCATGAACTATCGAATAATTCGTCAAATACTTTATTTTTTTACCTTGCATGTCATAATATTGATATGCATCTCCAACGTTAACACTGTCTTTGTAGTTAATTATAGTAAAGATGTTTCCGCTTGGATAATACCGAACACATTTGCCGTTTGGTAATCCATTTTTCAACTCCCAATCTTGCGCCAATTTACCATTCTCAAAATAGTGCCGTGCCCGACCTGATACAAACCCATTTATTGAGTGAACCGAACTCTGCAATACTCCATCTTCAAAATAACTGCGATATAAACTTAAGGAATCATTAATTGATATCTCTTCCGATTTTAATGCTCCATTAGGGTGATACTTTAAAATCGAGTCTTTTTTTTGGGAGCAAGAAGATAGCCCGACCACTGTCCATACAAGAAGAATAATAAAACTATCTGTACCCATCATCACTTGTTTACTACTTCGTAATCGTAACTCCAATAGATGTCTTTACCATAGGTTTTGTAGGTACCATCCTTAAAATTTTCCACGACTTTATAATTTTGGACAAATCCCCTCGCGGTGTGTTTACCAAGTTTAGCAGGTACGATGTAGGCAACAATTCTTTTATCCTTCCCATCGTATACTTTATCTTTCGCATTTTCTGGCTGATTATAGTTTTGATCATAATCCCCAATAAACACCCTTATGAGGGGTAGTTCAAGATGATCCAAATCAAATGTTAGTTTAAGCGAATCATTGATTGAAACAGTTTTACTTCCCTTAATATCCCGAATTTGAACAGAAGCTTTTTCTATCGTACCCAGACTATCATATAAAGTGGTGTAATTCACCCATTTTCGACCGTTTACCTTAGCATAATTTCCAGTAAATCGGAGTTTCTTGCCCGGAATATCATAGTACTCATATGCATTTCCCACTTTGACACTATCATCAAATGTAGCCACGCTTTCTAAATTCCCACTTAAGAAGTAAGTATTACATGGACCAACTTTTTTATCATTGACCCAATAACAATCTTCTTTGAGTTTACCATTAGGGAAATATCTTTTCAAGCGTCCATGTAATTTTCCGTTCACTAGTGTCATTGAATCCTTTCTAGCACCGCCTGGATAGTACGCCAAGAAAACTCCGGTAGAATCATTCACATATTTGGTTTCCAATTCAATACTTCCATCAGGGAAATATCTAAATTCCGATTTCTTATCTGTTGAACACGAGAATAGAAATAAAAATAGAAAATATAAACTTTGCTTACGATTACTCATTTTTTATCTTGTGCTTTTACGGTGTCTGTTCTAATTATTTTTGCATTTTGTTGATCAAAAACTCGAAAGATAGCCATAGTGCTGTCAAAATTATAATTGCTTCCTCCATTTCCCCTTCCAGGAATAATTGAAAGTTCCTGTTCCTTTTGGTCATACTGACTTTGAGTTACCTTTTGTTTTTCCGCGTTACTCTTTTTCGTTTCTCTCCGGTCATTTGGCAAAGCCGAATTTATGGCGTCTCCAGCCGATTGCCCAAATCCCAAAGCTTCCTTCATCATTTCCATCACACTAATGATCTTACCCAAAACCGTGGTTCCACCAATTCTAGCCTTTAAAGGATCGGCCGTAGCTACACCAGCGGGTCCTAAAATAGCGTCAATGTCAACCATCGGTCCGGTGGGATATTGACTTTGTCTCATTCCACTTCCTTTACCTTTGATATCCTCATTGGTTGAGAAAAAAGCTATTCCATCAACAGGTGACAGGCCGTCTGCAACCGCTTTCTCCGTTGAATTCAAATAAGCATTGGCTGAACTTGTAATGCCATTTATCCTTTGCACAACCCCATTCCAGGCATTTTGGGCTTTTCCAAAAACAACACCCGCAGGGTTCACTGGCACCGATTCTAAGCCTTCAAGTTCTATGTGAATTGTAACTTTATTTTCAGAGAACGCGTAGGTGCCATTATTTTGGAACTTTTCACTCAACGGATCAACTGATAAGAATCGACCGGTAAGCGGATCATGTAATCTCCATTTAAACTGTACATAATCAGATCCAACTTGCTTTTCCTGTCCTTTGAATGTGTACCTATTTATGCCATTTCTGACGTTCTGCGTCTGAATAGGGCTGTTTCTATCGATACTTAACCCGAAAGGATAGTAATTTCAAAAGACAATCAGCTACCTGACACAACTAACATATCGTCATTAGCTCGTCGATAAAATGCTCACCAACAAGAAGTTTAAAGAGCTCTTTAATCAAAATGTGGCGGCCCTGTAATAGCAAGAAGCCCTGGGTGACCGGGGCTCTGAATTGATATCGAACGTCAAAGCTAAACACTCATAGCCTTGACTATTAACTTCTCACGTAAAAGCTGTGTGATAAAAAAAGCAATTATGCCTATCAACGATAT
>NZ_JAVFVU010000054.1 GCF_030929615.1 Dyadobacter sp. LHD-138
AGTAGGTTGTCTGCGGCCCATTTTTCCTGATTTGCTTATAACTAAAGATAATCAATTCTGAAAAAATAAACAACACTATATACGCAAAAAAAGAGACTGCCCTTTTGAGACAGCCTCTTCGAAAAAATATTGCCAAAGCTATAAAACTATGCTACGTATTTATCACGGATTTGAAACAAGACCCAAAAGCCAAGTACGCCGCCGATAATCACAGCAAGAATCGCCAGTTGAAGCAGGTTGCTGATCAAACTTAATAATAGTGCGTAGTACATAAGGTTCCAGCCTGCTTTTTTGCGGGCACGTAATGGTGAAAATGCCATCAGGTACATAATCATCATGACGGCTGCCAGGACGATACCTACATAAAAACTAAATCCGCTGCCGTAAGCTGCAAGTCCCAGACCAATGGCTGCGCCGCCGATACCAAATGCGGCTAATAAACCCAGCAGGCCTAAAATGGCGCCAATGAGGATTAAATAGGGTCCGTACTGGACAAGAAGTTCTTTGACATTGTCAGGAAAAGGAGGAAATTTTCCTAAAAAAATTGGTTCTAATTCGTTTTCAAGGATGAGTCTGGATTCCATTAACAGTAGATGTTTGAAAAGTTGAGAAACAATTGATTATTTTTAGAAAGCTAGAAAAAATAGTGCAAATATTCAATAAAATCATCCAATGTATAGAGTTTATTTCGTAAAAGGTTTAATTTGACCTACACATTCATGCAACCCTTTACCTGAATTTAGCTAAGTTTACTGATCCAAACTGTTACCTCATCTCCAAAATTCTTGTATGAAGAACAAAATTACCATTGTAAATCTGGCTCTTATTACCATTGCTGCGCTCGCCACAGTACTTAATGCTTATCACATTCTCCTGATTTCGACTGACGTATTGGTTGGACTTCGGTGGGCCGCTTTGGCAGGACTCATCATCTATGCCTTCCTGAAAAGAAATCTGACAACTTCCATTCTGATTTCGATGCTGGTGGGAACGGAAATTGGTTATGATTTTCCTGAATTGGGGACTAGCCTTCATTTTTTGAGACAGATTTTCCTTCAGATGATCAAAACGGTAATTGCGCCGCTTCTTTTTGCGACGTTGGTAACGGGTATCGCCGGGCATTCGGATTTGAAACAGGTAGGGCGCATGGGATGGAAATCTTTGCTTTATTTTGAGGTTGTAACAACGTTTGCATTGTTAATAGGCTTGTTTTTCGCCAACTGGTTTAAGCCGGGCGCGGGCATTATCCCTCCTGCTAATCTGAATGCCGCTTTACCAAAAGTTGCTGACCAGACCTGGCAGGATATTGTCGTACATTCATTCCCTGAAAACCTTGCGAAATCGGTTTATCACGGAGAGGTTCTTCAGATTGTTGTTTTTAGCGTTCTTTTTGGGATAAGTCTGGCGATGATCCCGGCGGCAAAGAAGGAGAAATTTGTGGCTGGTATAGAAACACTTGCGGAGGTAATGTTCAAGTTCACAAAGATCATTATGCTTTTTGCTCCGGTTGGTGTAGGCGCCGCTATTGCGGAGACGGTAGGACATATGGGTATTGATGTGCTTAAAAACCTGGCTATGATGCTGGCTACTTTGTATTGCGCGCTGCTGGCTTTTATGCTGCTGGTGTTTGTGCCGGTTATGCTGATCGCAAAAATCCCGATTATCAAATTTATCAAGAATATCTTTGAACCGGTTTCTATTGCCTTTGCTACGACGAGTTCAGAATCTGCGTTGCCTAAGGCGATGGAGAAAATGGAGAAGTTTGGCGTTCCCCGTCAGATCGTTTCCTTCGTTATGCCGACCGGTTATAGTTTTAATCTGGACGGATCAACGTTGTATCTGGCATTGGCAACGGTATTTGTTGCGCAGGCCACCGGGACGGAAATGTCAGTCGGGCAGCAGCTTTCCATGGTGTTTTTACTGATGTTAACCAGTAAAGGCGTAGCAGGTATTCCTCGGGCGACTCTGGTGATTTTGCTTGGCGCGATTGCCAATTTCGGTATGCCTGAGTGGCCGGTGTTGCTTTTGATGGGTATTGATGAACTGATGGATATGGCCCGAACTTCTGTCAATGTGACAGGAAACTGCCTTGCAACCGCGGTTATTGCACGTTGGGAAGGGGAGCTGGACGATGAAAAAATGCAAATGTCCGACAAAGTCTTAGAGGAAGAAGTCATTTCAGCTTAAAATTAATCATTAGTAAAATGGCCGTCAGAGCAAGTTTGGCGGCCGAAAGTATCAAAATTTATGTTTACTGTATACGGAATCCCGAATTGCAACACGGTGAAAAAGGCCAGGACATGGCTCGATGAAAAGGGCATACCTTACACTTTTCATGATTACAAAAAGAAAGGCATAACCGCCGAGAAAATATCCAGCTGGTTTCAGTATTATCCATGGGAAAAGCTGGTTAATAAAGCAGGCACGACCTGGAAACAATTGTCAGATGCGGAGAAAGCTGCCGTTACTGATGGAAACTCAGCATCCGATCTGATGATTGCTAAAAATTCGGTGATCAAAAGGCCATTGATCGAAGACGCTTCGGGAAAGGCCGTAGCATTGGGTTTTTCTGAAAAAGAATACGAAGAAGCGTTTTTATAACGCAGATCGAATTTGTTGATTTTGACAGTTAGCGGACGGTAAATGGCTGTCCGCTAATTTTTTGTGTTAACTTTTGTTCACAACGGAGGGTATGGCATAAGTTTTTGATAAATTTAGCCTATTCATTTCAGCGCAAATTATTAAACTATGGATGACGAGCTTATTGAAAATAGGGTCAATGATCGTATTCATTCGATTGACAGGATTGCGGAACAGCTTCCGGTAATCATCATCATTCATAGCATTACAGATTTTTCTGTGGTTTATATGTCCCCCCATGGTTTGGAATTGTTAGGGATTACGCTCGAAGAAATCAGGGAAATGAAAGCGGAATATCGCGCGCGGTTTTTCAATATTGACGACTGGGATGATTATGCCCCAAAAATAAAGAAGCTGCTCACAGAAAATGATATGAATGAAAGTATCACGTATTTACAGCAGGTAAAACTTGTCGCGCATGACCAATGGGTGTGGTACATGAGTGCTACCCGGCTTTTTATGCAAAATGAGGCCGGTGCGCCGATCCTGACCATTACGACGGCAACGTCCATTGATGATATGAAGCATTTGTCGTTAAAGGCAGAAAAACTGCTGGAAGAGAATACGTTTTTGAGGAATAACTATCAAAAATTTTCGACACTCGGAAAACGTGAAAAGGAAATTTTAAAGCTGGTAGCACTCGGGAAAAGTTCTCCGGACATTGGTGATGAACTCCACATCGCTTCCGCAACCGTGGATGCACACCGGAAGAATATCAAAAAGAAATTGTCAATCAGCTCTCATTATGATTTTACCCAATATGCCAGGGCATTTGACCTGATCTGAAAAAAGCAAGCCGGTTTAGGCTTACATTTTTTTAGATCAGAAATCTGTTATTTTATACGGCCCTTGGCTGTTTCCAAAGCCTTTTGCTTGTTTTGCAAATCAATCAGGGAATTACCTGCTTCGAGTTTCTTTTTCTCCAATGCTGCCCGCAGCTCGGTCAGTTTTTTTTCCGTCTTTTCGATTTCCTTAGCCATGTTGTCATTTTCCTTTGTCTGCTTTTGATAGCTTTTTTCAGATGAGACAAAAATTTCGTCGGCAACACGTGCTTCCTCACGAACACGGGCATAGTCCGCGAAATCTTTCAGGATACTTTCCGCATTTTTATAGGCGTCGTCCGAGGCATTGGTCACGTACTGACCATTCGCATAAAGGGCGAGGAAAACCTGAGACAGGTCTTTTCCTGCGTTAATCTGGCTTGTAATTTTTACAGGAGTGTGTGAAACGGATGGCACAGATGCTTTTTCGATGGTGTATACACCACGTTTGCTCTTAACTTTTCCGAATTTATCAAGATAAGATTCCCAGTATTTGCTCAAATATTTTTCCGAGATATGCTGATTAAGGTTCAGTCCGAAATATTCCTGCTGATCAATGGTTTGTTTTCCGGGCGATACACTTTGCGCACGAAGGGATAGCGCCGTTAATGATAGGATAACAGCGAAAAGAAACGAATTAGTGTGAAGTTTCATGTTATTTTGATTGAAAGATTATAGTTTTTTAGTTACCACTACGATCTTTTTCTGATTGGATAGCGTAGTCGCAAAGAGGTAAAAATTACCACCATCTTTAAGACGCCATTTTTTTCTCAGGTCATCAATTTTTGCGGGAAAATTTCTTATCGTCAGATTTGCCTTGTTATCTTTTACATAATTATCGATCTCCCGGGCATCGGGTTTGCAAACGGCAATGATCTCAAAACAACGGCCGGGGAAGTTGGGAACCGGATCTTTTGAGGTATACAAATGGCTGTGAACGGCCAGTTTTTTTACATGGAATGCGGGACAAATACATCTAAAACCACCTGCTTTCAAAACCGCGGGATGGGGCTCATACAAATACGAAAGCGGTTCACTGAATTCCATTACCGCATCCCGTTCCTGTGCGCGTGTGAAATCCAGCTGATGCAGGATATTCCCTTCGGAATCAACGACGCGCGCCTTGATCTGCAATTCGTCATCAAATGAATCTTTGTTCAGACTGAAAAGTAATTCTTTACATTCCTGCTCATAACCCATCACATGAATTTCTTTAACCGCTTTGAGCTCCTGAACGGCCAGATCGATATCCAGCAGCGGAGACGTTTTCAGCAAAACATTCGGAGCATGTTTAAATAATTCAGGGAGGTGAAATTTTACATCCGGCGCGCAGTCGGAAAGCAGGACAACTTTTTGCTTATTGGCATCTCTGCGGGCCGGATCCGCATAAATCCAGTCTGCCTGCGCGTTTGTTTTTGCCAGTGCGGCGATAGAATCGTCGTGGTGAACCAATATATTTTTTGCGTTCAACAACGCAAAATTGTAACGGGCAGTTTCAGCGACTTCCTCCTGTTGTTCGTAATAATGTGCCTCGTCAAAATTCCGGCTCAGGTAGTAAGAATCGACGCCCATGCCGCCGGTAATATCAATCAGGGTTTTCCCATGGATCAACGTTGATTTATATTTTGCCGTTGCCTCCGAGGAACATTGTTCCACGGACAAAGCGGGTGGGAAAATCAGTTTTTCAACGGAGGACCATTCCGGTAATTTTTTTGATGCTTTCTGACGGGAGAGAATTTGGGCGGCCAGTTTTTTTACGTCCAGTCCCTTAAATCCGGAAGATTTCAGAACCAGTCGGGTTACATCTTCGTTCTTGTTTTTTTGTATAAAATCAAGTTCTGATTCTGTAAAACCAATATCGGGTACATTCTTATTTGTTGTATTCTCGTCCATTTCTTCGGATCATTAACAGGTTTGCAATCCTGTTTTTTTAACCGAAAGTACTCTTTTTTTATTTATAAAAATTCCTCATAACCACGCAAATATATAGATTCCTTTGAATCAGAGCTATATATGCCGATTCTGGGTTTATTTATAGAATACTGAAAAAAGATTCTGTTTTGTTTTAAGTTGGACGAACCAAATGAAAATTATAAATTGTCGGTTATTATAGCAATTTCCTAAGTTAACCTTTTTAATCATGAGAATTAAAACCTTTGAAGAGTATCAGGTTGCCTACCAGCAAAGTGTGGACGATCCCGAAGGTTATTGGGCCGAAGTTGGCCAACAGTTTCAATGGCGCAAACCATGGAGAAAAGTTTTAAGCGGGGATTTTTCCCAGGCAAGCGTGAAATGGTATGAAGGCGGTGTGCTGAATATTACCGAAAATGCGCTTGACCGGCACCTTGCAGACAAGGGGGATCAGCCTGCGATTATCTGGGAGCCAAATGATCCGGACGACCGGGCGGTAACCATCACATACAACGTTTTGTATGACCGTGTTTGCCGTTTTGCCAATGTTTTAAAAAAGCATGGCGTAAAAAAGGGTGACAGGGTTTGTATATACCTGCCGATGGTGCCTGAGCTGACGATCGCTGTGCTTGCCTGTGCCCGTATCGGCGCGGTTCACTCGGTGGTTTTTGGTGGATTCTCCGCCAAATCCATTGCAGATCGTATCAATGATGCAGCATGTACAATGGTGATTACTTCGGACGGTTCTTACCGTGGCCCGAAAGTGATCCCGATGAAAGAAACGGTCGATAACGCGCTGGATTTATGCAAAACAGTTAAAAACGTGATCGTCATGACGCGTACCCGCACACCGGTTTCCATGCTGAAAGGGAGGGATCTGTGGTGGGAGGAAGAAGAAAAGACAGTGGATTCTGTATGTCCGGCTGAACCGATGGATGCGGAAGATACACTTTTCATTCTTTATACTTCGGGGTCAACAGGAAAACCAAAGGGTGTGGTGCATACCATTGCCGGATACATGGTTTTTGCAACGCATACGTTTGCCAACGTTTTCCAGTATGAGCCCGGCGAAGTGCATTTTTGTACCGCGGATATCGGCTGGATCACCGGTCATAGTTATATTGTTTACGGACCGCTTTGTTACGGAGCTACTTCATTGATTTTTGAAGGGGTGCCGACTTATCCGGACGCCGGCCGTTTCTGGCAGATTGTAGCAAAACATAAGGTTAACATTTTATATACCGCACCGACGGCGATCCGCTCTTTGATGAGCTTTGGCTTGTCGTATGTAAAAGATTACGATTTGTCTTCTTTGAAAAAACTCGGTTCGGTTGGAGAGCCTATCAATGAAGAGGCATGGCAATGGTTTAAGCAGAACATCGGGAAAGGCCTGTGTCCTTTGGTGGATACCTGGTGGCAAACCGAAACTGGCGGTATCATGATTTCATCACTTGCGGGTGTTACGCCAGAAAAACCGACATATGCGACTTTGCCGCTTCCTGGTATTCAACCGGTGCTGGTGGATGAAAAAGGTGAGATCATCGAAGGAAATGATGTCAGCGGGAATCTTTGCATAAAATTCCCGTGGCCGGGTATGATCAGAACGACTTATGGCGATCACGAACGTTGCAAACAAACTTATTTCTCAACCTACCCGGGCATGTATTTCACCGGCGACGGCTGTTTGCGTGATGAGGATGGTAATTACAGAATCACCGGTCGTGTGGATGACGTGATGAATGTTTCAGGGCATAGAATTGGTACGGCCGAGGTGGAAAATGCGATCAACATGCACCTGGGTGTCGTGGAATCTGCCGTTGTGGGTTATCCGCACGAGATCAAAGGGCAGGGGATATACGCTTATATCATCACGGAAAGTAAACCGGATGATCCTGAAATGATGCGCAAAGATATCGCTGCGACTGTGTCACGTCTGATTGGTCCAATTGCGAAACCGGACAAAATTCAGTTTGTAGCAGGATTGCCAAAAACAAGGTCAGGAAAAATCATGCGCCGTATTTTACGTAAAGTTGCCGAAGGAGAAATGGACAGTTTGGGAGATACCTCAACCTTACTTGATCCGGGTGTAGTGGAGGAAATAAAAGCAGGAGCGCTGTAAGAAAATAATGACAAATGGCCGGTTAACTGAAATCTCGTGTTTCAGTTAATCGGCCATTTACTATTTTAAGCCAGTTTCTTATCCGTACTGCATCCGCAGCCTTTTCCGCAGCCGCTGTTGCTGTCAAACGATTTCCAGATCTTCCGGCCGATATAACCGGCTGCACATAAGAAAAGAACCAGTACTATTATTTGCTGTATCATATAACCGAAACAGTTTACGACGGCCAATTGTTCCTCGCTGCCAGTTGAAAAGCGTGTTGGTAGTGGTGTTCACTATGCCATGCATAAGTTGCGATAACGGCATCCAAACGGTTTACGCTGTTATTGGCAGGGTGCGTATAGGTACGCGCCAGATCCGCCTCACTAAGCGAATTAAGCAGCAGCACCCAGCGGAGGTGAATGTATCTCAAAAGCTGCAAAGACAATTCTACCGGGCCTTCTTTGGCATCCGGAAGCTCGGCCCACAATGCTTCTTCGTAAGGTTTGATAATTGGATTGTCCTCTGTAAGGGCCAGCCGGAACCTTGTATAGGCGTTCATGTGGCTGTCTGCGACGTGGTGAACCAACTGTCTTACAGTCCAGCCATCAGGTCGGTAGGGCGTGTTATATTTTTCTGTGTCCCAGCCACCCAGAAGGTTAATGAATTTAGAAGGCAGTGCGCTGATAATCTGAATGTTCGTTTTTATTTCGGCAGCTGTGTAACTTTCTTGCGGCGTAAATCTTCCGATCGGAAATCGTAGTTGTTCCAGTTCCATGGTTAATATCATTATGAAGTAGTGAATGATGCAGGATTTTAGCCCTTATCTGAATTTTGACAATTCTTTTGTTTTTCAGAAATTATCTTTGATGGTTGCCACGAGTTCAGCGTGTCCGCCTGCGCCGGCAATGATATCACCGCCGAAAAGATAATTGTCTCCTCCGTTAAAGTCAGTAACCGTTCCGCCAGCTTCTTTGATCAAAAGAACGCCTGCTGCCATATCCCATGAGTTCAGATTGTACTCATAAAACCCATCAAATCGACCGGCTGCCACATAAGCCAGATCCACCGCCGCCGCACCCATTCTTCTGATACCGTGCGTTTTTTGCATCAGTAATTCGAGAATGTACATATAACGTTTCTGCTTTTCAAATTTATAATAAGGGAAACCCGTCGCGATCAGGCTTTCCTGTAAAGAATGCACTTTGGAAACATGTATCTGCCGACCGTTACACCATGCGCCACCACCTTTCCAGCCATAAAAAATCTCATCCAGACTCGGTTCATGGATCACGCCTACAAGCAATTCTTTGCCCCTCGCCAGACCGACGCTTACACAATAAACAGGAATACCGTGAATAAAATTGGTGGTTCCGTCCAATGGATCAATGATCCAGTTAAGTGCTTCCGGGTCTGGTTCCTGGCCGGTTGTACCTTCTTCGGTAATATAGCTGGCTTCGGGTAATATTTTACTTAAACCTGTAACCAACAATTTTTCCGCTTCCTTGTCAACGTAAGAAACCAGATTGTTCAGGTCTTTATATTCAATCTTATCTCGGGAAAAAAGTTTGGCTTCCTGCTGAATAAACGCAGAAGCCTGTTTTACAATTTCAATGGTTTGTTTTGTCAGCAATTCCAGATCCATGCGTATACTATCCTTTTTGCGGGATTTTAGAAAGTGAATTATTAATGTAGTAAATCCGGGTAATGATCAGCAACAGGATCGGGATAACCACAAGATTATGTTTAGCTAGATTGGCGGTGGCGGCCATTACAAGCACGGCGTAAAGGATCAGTACAAACTGAAACCATACCGGTTTTTTGTCTTTGGAAATATACCAGATCAGCGGCAGCCAAAGCGGAAATGCCCAGAGAATATCATAATTCCAGGTCGTAACACCGTGATTTGTTCCAAACCAAAGTGCCAGAATTAACCAGCCAACCAACCCGACAATAGTAAAAAGAATTTTATCGAATGTAAAGTTGATAAGCTCTTTTTTTGTCTGGTAATAGGTATATGCCAAAACAAGCAGCGCCAATGCCCAGAAGAAAACTTTGGGCGTCAGCCAGTCGGAACCTACAACCGGTGCGGCCACAAAAAGATCTCTGGTAGATGCCACCAGAGGCAGTGTCTGGTTACCGACTTTGATCTTTGAATCATCAAAAGCGCTGCTCAGGTTATCTGGTAAAAATGTCGCCTGGGCTGGCGTGGCAATATCGTCCGATGGTGCGCCGATGGCCAAGTCCATGCCAAAATCTGACCATGGCTTTTGTTTGTACGCATACCGGTCAATCCACTGACGAAAGCTTAAAGTATCCTTGGTATAACCCGGAAATTGTAAACTATCACCAACGGCTGCTTTGAGCACGTCCACCATACGGGTTGAACAGTTGTCGTAGAAGAACTTATATTGATATTTTCTGTTTTGAGGCAGATAATTGGTTTCTAACACATCATAAAGTTTCTGCTTTTGGCTTGGAGAAAGATTCAGGATCTGCTCTTTAATAGACCGGTTTTCAGCCTGCCAGTATGGTGTTTGCTGCATAAGCGGAGCCACGGAAAGCGTGTAGGGCAACGTGCCTCTAAGAAATTTGACATAAAAATTTCCTTCGGCAAAGCTGAACGTTCCGTAGTTGTAGGCATTATCCAAGCCGCTCACCGGATCATAGATCCATAAAACGCTGTGGCCAAAACCGGAATAGAGTTCATCTCCCGGGCCAATGGTCACCAGACTGGCCTTTGCCTGCGGGCTCAAAGTCCGGAACTGTGCAAAGGTGGTGGTAATGCTGAAAAATGTCAGAACAAAGAATAAGGCAGCAAGTTTTGGCGTAAGCAAAGCTTTTAAAAACATCGTTCCGGTAATTTTATTAGGGTAGGGTTTCAAATGATTTATCATATTAATTCTCATCACTATAATCAACCTGTTTTTTCTTTTCATCGGTCTTGCCTGCAACGATGATAACGATTTCTCCTTTAATCGTTTTTTCTGAAAAATAGGTAATTATTTCCAGGACTGTACCTCTAACGTTTTCCTCGTAGATTTTAGTGAGCTCCCTCGAAACGCAGGCCTGCCGATCAGCGCCGAAATATTCCGAAAATTGTTGCAGTGCCTTTAACAACCGGTGCGGAGATTCGTAGAAAATCATGGTCCGGTCTTCATTGACCAGATTTTGCAAACGTGTCTGGCGTCCTTTTTTATGGGGTAAAAAGCCTTCAAATGTAAACCGGTCGCTCGGGAGGCCGGAGTTGACCAGTGCTGGTACGAAGGCCGTTGGTCCCGGTAAACATTCAATGGTGATGCCGTATTTTATACATTCCCGGACTAACAAAAAACCCGGGTCGGAAACGGCAGGGGTTCCAGCATCGGATACCAGGGCCATGGTTTCGCCTTTCAGAATGCGTTCAATGATCCGGGTTATGCTTTGGTGTTCGTTATGAATGTGATAACTGTGCATGGGTTTGCTGATACCCAGGTGTTTCAGTAGCGAGCCGGAGGTACGTGTGTCTTCGGCAAGCACAACATCGACGCTTTTTAAAACATTGATCGCACGAAGGGTAATATCTTCAAGGTTGCCAATTGGCGTTGGTACTATGTAAAGTTTCATTGATTGTGTTTTATTGTATTCTGCTGCTTTGTGGGGTTTTGGGCAACCACGAGGGTTGCCCCTACGCCATGTCGGCGTATATGGCGTCAATGAATTCGGCCAAATGTCTGTCTTTGTCTGTTACTTTGTTGCCGGCATCGTGGGTTGATAGCTCAAAATCTACTTTATTATAGGTGTTGGCCCACCAGGGGTGATGATCCAGCCGGTCGGCTACACCCGCTACTTTTGTCATAAAGGCGAAGGCCGATTTGAAATCCCGAAAAACGAAAGTACGTTTTAATTTGTCATCTTCTTCTTTCCACATGGTCTTGGCAGTTTAGTTTTTCAATGACTTTTATTTTTTTGAAACCCGATACTCTACATATTCATCCGGGGCATTTGTTTTGACGCATTTGGTAGTTTCAATGAAGTATAAATTACGTCCTTTAAAATAACCATTCCCGGTCATCCGTGTTGCGCCGCAATCCTTTTCCCCAATCCCGCGATCGTAAATGAAATTTAGTCCCGACATATCAATGCTGATGGTATGCGCAAACGGGGTGATTTCAGTTACGGTAAATTTTGTTTCTGTATTTTTTTCTACTTTTATTGACACCAGGATCGAGTCAGTTGTTGATTTATTTAGAGTTTTATATCCATCGTAATTTCCCGTTAAATCATTGTTTGTTAGGTTGTTGCTTGGGTTTGGCGTTGCCTCGTCTTTATCACTTTTACAAGATATGATCAACAGGAAAACGAAAAGCAGTATAAAGTTTGTTCTATGCATAACGGATATTGGAATCATTGAGTAAACGAAGATACAAGGTAAAGGGCTCATTTTAAATTTTTCAGGTAAATAGCCGTTTCGATAGGGATCAAGTATATTTGCACTTTTAAGAGCTAATATCCGTCAGATCATACAATCTGATTAAGCAGCAGAGAATCAATAAAAATAATTATGAAAGTAGAACTGGTTCGCGTGAATGATGCATTTCATTTTGAAGGCTCAGGATCGTCAGAAGTAAAAGTACATACCGACGGCTCTCCCGAAATCGGAGGACATAACGCTGGTGTAAGGCCAATGGAGCTATTGTTGATGGGATTGGCAAGCTGCAGTGCGATCGACGTGGTGCTTATTCTTAAAAAACAAAAGCAGGATATTACCGATTTCCGTGTTACTGCGGAAGGCGACCGCCAGCAGGAAGAGGATACGAAACGCAGCCCGTTCCGTAACATTCATCTGGTTTTCAAGTTTACCGGGAATGATCTTGACGAGAAAAAAATTGACCGTGCGATCGCACTTTCCATGGAAAAATATTGCTCGGCTACGGCACAGCTGGAAGCATTGGCAACCATAACACACAGTGTTGAAATTGCGTCGGCATAAATAACGAATAAACAATCAGGAGTGTAAATGCTCCGGACAATACAAAAAAGCATGCAGCAATACCACGATTTACTTCGTCATATTCTTGAAAACGGAGTACGGAAAACCGACCGCACCGGAACGGGTACCATCAGTGTGTTTGGTTATCAGATGCGTTTTAATCTGAAAGAAGGGTTTCCTTTGGTCACAACCAAGAAAGTCCACACCAAGTCGATCATTTATGAACTGTTATGGTTTTTAAAAGGTGATACCAATATTAAATATCTGAAAGACCACGGTGTTTCCATCTGGAATGAGTGGGCTGACGAGCGTGGTGACCTGGGTCCCGTGTACGGAAAACAGTGGAGGAGCTGGGAAGGTGCAAACGGAAAATCTTTTGATCAGTTAAAAGAAATTCTTAACCTGTTGAAAAACAGCCCGGATTCACGCCGTATCATCGTTTCGGCATGGAATCCTTCTGAACTTTCGCAGATGAAGTTGCAGCCATGTCACGCTTTGTTTCAGTTTTATGTAGCACCGCCGGACCTGGAAGCGGGTGAGACAAGAGGGAAATTATCCTGTCAGTTGTATCAGCGAAGTGCTGACGTATTTTTGGGCGTGCCGTTTAACATTGCGAGTTATGCTTTGCTTACGATGATGATTGCACAGGAATGCGACCTGGATCTGGGCGATTTCGTCTGGACTGGCGGGGATACCCATATTTATGTCAACCATTTGGAGCAGGTAGAATTACAGTTGAGCCGGGCACTTCGTCCTTTGCCTCAAATGGTTATGAACCCGGGTGTGAAAAGTGTTTTCGATTTTGAATTCGAGGATTTTAAACTTGAAAACTATAATCCATGGCCAGGTATTAAAGCTCCCGTAGCCGTATAAAGGATTAAGCAAATGAGCATCCAGTATATTTTAGAGATTACCGGAACCTTTGCGTTCGCAATTTCGGGTGCTCTTTCCGTCAAGGATGAACAACATCAGGATTGGTTTGGTGCAAGTTTTACCGCTTTTCTTTGTTCGATCGGCGGTGGAACCATGCGTGACGTCCTGCTGGGAAGTTATCCGTTGGTATGGATTAGTGATATAACCATTCTTTACGCCATATTGGCAGGGATTATCACCACTTTTATTTTCTATAAATACCTGATCGGTTTACGTAAAACGTTGTTTCTCTTTGATACCTGTGGTATTGCATTGTTCACGATTGTCGGAACTGAAAAGGCACTTCATTTGGGTGTACGACCGGAAATCGCGGCCATTATGGGTGTTTTTACGGCAATCATGGGTGGTGTGGTCAGAGATATGATGAACAATGAGATCCCGATTATCTACCGAAAGGAAGTTTATGCAACAGCCTGTCTGGCTGGAGCCTGCTGCTATTTGATTTTGGATAAGGTGGGCGCTGAACGAAATATTTCCTTTATTCTGGCTGCGCTTGTTATCATCGTGATCAGAATACTGGCGGTTCGCAATCATTGGAGCGTCCCCAGATTCTTTCGTTAGACTGAGTATTTCAAAAAGCAGATGGGCCGACTCTTTAAAGAACCGGCCCATTTACTTTTTTGATATAAGTAGTAGTGGAAAATTAGTTTACATTATTGATTTTTATAATAAATTATTAATCATTCACTTGCTGAGCTAATCGCCAATAACTACTTATTATTAATTATTTTTTCTTCTTTTTACCTTTTGCTTTTACATCGATTGCCGGAATTTTCGCCTGCATTTCGGTGATACTTTTCGCGATCTGCGTTTTGTAAAAATTGAAGGCGCCATCAGGTGCTGCTGTGCCCAAAGTTATCGCTTTTTGAGCGGCTGGAAGTGCTTCGGCTGTTTTGCCCAGTTTGTTCAGAATCTGTGCCTTGATCCACTGATTTGACCAGTTTTCCTGAAGACCAATTGCTTTGTCCGTCAACGCCAGCGCCTTTGGTAAATCCTGGTTTTTTAGCAATAAATACCCTGCTGCGCTTTGTAAAGTCTGAACATCCTCCGGCTTGTCCTGAACCGCCTTGTCCAGGGATGCGATGGTTAATGCATGCGTAGCCACGGAAAGTTTTACCGGTACTGTCACGGAGCCCCATTCAATGTTTAAAAGTGTTGTGCTGTCGGAGACATTGGAAAAATTAACTTCAAATGTTTCCTTGAACTCGCCAAATAATGGTGTTATTTCAACTCTAGCCGCATCATCCGAGTCCTTATAACCCTCGGTACCGCCGGTTAAATTTTTATTCAGAATAACCACCCACTTTGTCTTGTTGGGGATTGAGAATAAAGCATACTTCCCGGCCGGGACAGTTTTGTCGCCAAAAGTAAAATCGGTTGATGATTCCAGGATTGTCGACTGGTTGGCACCCGTACGCCAAAGTTGCCCAACGGGGGCGATTGGCGTATTTTCCCCAAAAACACTTCTTCCCTTGATACCAGGGCGAGAGTATTTGACAGTAAAATCCGAGATTCCTACCGTTTGTATGATGCTCGATCCGGGGCTTGGCTGGGGAGTGCGCTGGGCAACGGAAGCTGCGGCAACAATAATGGCAAACGAGAAGGATAATAAATACTTTTTCATTTTAATAATGCGGTTTGTTTAATGATCTGTTAAACTTGTGGTGAAATTAGAATGAAATAATCAGATAGCCTACTAAATGAAAAGAAGCGCTTTACTTTCTTTGCTCAATGCCTACGTTCCGTCCGACGCGCTGGAAACGGAAATGTATCTTGAAACTAAAAAATTTGTCAATGACAATCCGGATTGCTTCGAAAGAACGCTGCAAATTGGGCATGTAACGGCTTCGGGCTGGGTGGTTTCCGAAGACAGAAGCCAGGTTTTACTGATGCATCACCGGAAATTGGACCGCTGGTTTCAGCCGGGCGGGCATTGCGACGGAGATGCTGATGTTATCAATGTAGCCGCCAAAGAAGTTGAGGAAGAAACCGGTGTCAGGCATTTCAAACTGGCTCAGGAAGGGATTTTTGATGTGGATGTACATTTGATACCGGCCAATAGCAAAGATCCGGCCCATTATCACTACGATATCCGTATGCTGTTCGAAGCCAATCCAGAAGAGGAACTGGTGATTAATATCGAATCAAAAGACGTGCGTTGGATACCGATGGAAGAAGTGAAACTTCACAACGATTCGGAATCGCTGATGCGGATGGTGCGGAAGATGGTTTAGGTATTGTCTCATTCTCATATCAGCACCAGGAATGATGACGCAATGTTATCTTTTGGATTGGGGATGATTTGTAATTGGTCAAAGCAGCAGGTTGGTTTATGTCCAAATTGGCAAAGAAGTTGTTTGAACTTATTGATAATCCCGAAGGGATGATCGTATTGTAGAAAATGGGGCAAACATTCAGATCACAACCCTGAAAGGGTGTTATAACCATCTTCAAATTATGAATTCAATTCATAATTTGAAGCATGTATTAGATTGAAATAATTAGCGCTTTATAAATTTAAAAGTCCTCAAGCGGTTAAGCAAATCGACCTTAATTAAATATAAGCCGGTACTTAAAGTGTTTGTCGGTAGGGCGAGTACATTGTTAAGTACAACTTGTTTTTTCCATAGCAGGGCACCGTTTTGCGAGATCAAGCTGATGGTTGATTTCTTCCCGGTTAAAGTCGCAGGAAAAGTGAGTGTCAAATCGTCTTGGACCGGATTTGGTGAAAGGATAATCGCGTCCAGAATATCTGGTTCGGTACCCAAAATCAGGAAATTATTTTTGATCACTTCTTCGGCCAGCGGAATGCTTGGAACGCCATAGCCGAGTTTGTTATCGGGATTAGATGCCTGGTGGCCGGATTTTTTTAGTGCAAGAATAATTTGCTGCGCGGTCAGGTTGGGATATGCCTGCCATAAAATTGTCGATAAGCCTGCAATGAGCGGAGCAGAGTAGGACGTGCCATTGCCGGTCGTCGTGGTACCGGTTCCAACGCTATTCCCTAAAACAGTTCCTGAGCCAACGGCTGAAACATCCGGTTTTATCTGCCCGATGGCGTTGGGCCCCACGGAGCTGAAAGCCGCATAACTTTTATCTAGTGTTGTTGCACCGACACTCAGGACAGAATCAACATCCGCCGGTGCTGTAATGTAATGCCAGGCCTTATTGCCTTCATTCCCGGCAGAATTGACAACCAGAATACCCTTGCGCGTAGCAAATCTTGCGGCGCGGGATATGATGGTCGTTTTGCCATCCAGATCTTCATAGGTGTAATTGTATTCCGGGGTATCAAATTCATCATCGAAAGTATTATAACCCAGCGAAGAATTGATCACATCCACACCGGCACTGTCAGCGCGCTCTGCCGCCACCAGCCAGGTCACTTCTTCGTAGGGTGTTTCCATCAAGACGTTTTCCGTACGATACAGGGCGAAATTGGCTTTGTAAGCCGCCCCGATCATCGTGCCGGGCTGATTTGCGGCAATGGTTGAAAGCACGTGGAGGCCATGAGAATCATCGTCATAAACATTGCTGTTGCGACTGATAAAATCGTGGGTATCAACAATCCGTTTTTCATTAAAAAGTGGTTTCAGAAATTGCAGCTCGTTGGCGCGGCTGAAACCCGCATCCAAAATAGCAATCAGCATGTTTTCGCCATGAAAACCTTTTTTATGCAGCACATCGGTGCCCATTAAGGCAAGCTGTTCACGCATGAGGCCGTAATCCAGGTCTTCTTCGGTGGATGCAGTGGTTTCAGTATTGGCCGTTCTTGCCAGCCCGGACGATGGTTTGGAGATATTGGCAAGCGCATGATTTTGCTCAATGCCTTTGTAAAAAGATAACGCTTTAATACTTGTCAGTTGTGCGTCAGAGGCTTCTATCAGTGAGCCATTAAACCAGCGGGACGAATAAATGACTGTGGCTCCGGTTTGTTTTACGGCAGAAATGTAGGCTGGATTAACCGGAAAGTCATTTTCTGTTATGGCGATATTTTGCTTGCTTCTTCTCGTAATCGCTTTTGCCGAAAGATATTCAGCCGGTTTGCCAATGGAATAAGGCGAACCGGTTTTATCTTTGAAAAGTATGAGATATCTGGGATTGGTCTGCGCCAGACAGAAATTTGAGGAAAAACCGAAGGAAATAAATGCGAAAAGTAAAAATCTGAATTTCATTTTTTCATAGCTTTGAGTGGAAACGACCTCTATCAAATATTACTCATCATTGATACGAAGTGTTGCCAATTTAAGCAATACTTTCCACGGGCGCATTTTTTCCTCCTAAATTTGAGCAATCCAGCAATTCCTGAATGCTTTTGTAGGGCACAGGTGTTTTCAAATAACCATAGTTATCTGCCAGCGCAAGGGTTTTGTTGTTGTCTCCCATGGCAATGTCGATGTCATTCATTCCAAACTGGCAGGGATGTTCATAACCGGCCGCGTTCGTGATTTCTATTATTTCCTTGGCAAGTGTTTTCATATAATTGTGAAAACGTTCGCTTTTAAGTGCAGGATCAATGCCGGATTCAAGCCATTTATTATTTGTGGCAATACCGGTAGGGCAGCGGTTTGTATGGCAGGTTTGTGCCTGAATGCAGCCAATCGATAACATCGCCTCTCTGGCCACATTGATCACGTCGGCGCCCATGCAAAAGGCCATCACCGCTTGTGCCGGAAGTCCCAGTTTGCCGGAAGCAATGAAGGTGATTTTATCCGTAAGGTTTCTTTTCTGGAATATTTTGTAAACTGTGCTGAATCCATAAACCCAGGGAAGCGCTACGTGATCGGCAAAAGACGGGGGAGCAGCCCCGGTTCCGCCTTCACCACCGTCGATGGTGAGAAAATCCGGACCTTTGCCGGTCTCAACCATCAGGTCAGCCAGTTGTTCCCACATATCGGTTTTGCCGATGGCCGCTTTGATGCCAACGGGTAATCCGGTTGCTTCGGCCATTTGTTCAATAAACTCGACCATTCCTTTTACATCCGAGAAGGCACTATGGTAAGCGGGCGATACCACATCTTTTCCCATCGGAACATGACGAATCTCTGCAATTTCGGCTGTGATCTTGCTGCCGGGAAGTACGCCGCCCTTTCCGGGTTTGGCTCCCTGAGACAATTTTAGTTCGATCATCCTGACAAAGGGATTGTTCTGGGTCATTTTGACCAGTTTTTCCATCACGAAGTTTCCTTCGTCATCTCGCACACCGAAATAAGAAGTACCCATATTGAAAACCACATCGGCTCCAAACCGGTGGTACGGAGATAAACCGCCTTCGCCGGTATTGTGATAATTCCCAAACCGGACAGACCCTTTATTGAGCGATTCGATTGCTTTGGCGGATAAAGAACCATAACTCATCGCACTGATATTGATGACGGAATGAGGTCTGTAAGGGCGGCGGCGTTTATGGTATTCACCGATCACTTTGGCGCATGGCAGGGCATAATGATTTGGATCCTTGCCGTTGGCCGCGTGATGGGGGTGATTTAAAGGGAGCTTATGCGGTAGTAAAGCAGGTTTGATAAAAACAAAACCGGCTTCATTCATATTCTGGTCAGAACCAAAACCTTGATAATTGTTCTCTTTTTTTGAAGATGCATAGATCCAGGAGCGCTGACGACGGTTAAAGGGCAGTTCTTCCCGGTTGTTTGCCACAATATACTGACGCAGTTCAGGACCGATTTGCTCGATCATGTACCGTAAATGTCCCAGAAGTGGAAAGTTATGCTGGATGGTGTGTTTTTTCTGTAAAATATCCCGAAGGGCAAAAATTACAAGGATGACCAGTATGTAGGCCCAGACAGGAACAGCAGACAGAAAATTAATGGCAGTCATCATAAAACGAAGCGATATTGATGAAGGTTTGGGGGCCTATTCCGCTATTTTATAATAGTAGAATAGGCCCCTTTAAGGTCAGGATAGTTGCATTTCTTCCCAGGTAGTAACCGTGGCCAGATCTTTCCAGTAACCCGGATAAGATTTTACAACCACGCCCGGTTCCTCTATAATAATGTCCTGAACCATACCAACCGGGGCAAAAGCAAGGGCCATGCGGTGGTCGTCATAGGTGAAAATCGATGGTGTTGATGTGGCTTGCCAATTGGTCTTGCGCACCACTTCATATTTTTGATCTTTTTTAATTTCATTCAGTTCCGCACCCAGTTTTTTAAGCTCTTCCTGAAGGGCAAAAACGCGGTCGGTTTCCTTGATCTTTAAACTCTCAATGCCCGTAAGGGTAAGGTGAATATTTTTAACGGCGCAGCATACGGCAACAGTCTGTGCAAGATCAGGGCAATTGGTAAAATCCCAGGCGATGGCATCAGCCGCCGGTATTTTTTTCAAAAGTACGCCACGATCAGTATAGGTGCTTACCACACCAAGCTGAGCCATGATGCCAACAATGGCGCTGTCGCCCTGCAGGGAATTCTGTTTTAGACCAAGTAATTCCACTTCCGCATCTTCCGCCAAAGCGACAATGCTGTACCAGTAACTCGCACCTGACCAGTCTGATTCGATGGCATAGGGCTGAGCCTGATAGCTGCCTGGCGCAACGGTCAGGATATTTGTTTCCCAGTCGGCTGTATATTGGATGCCGAAATGTTCCATTTGTTTCAATGTCATTTCGATATAGGGGCGGGATCCCACTTCGCCTTCGAGCTTAATGGTGATTCCTTCCGGCAGGGCAGGGGCGATCAAAAGTAAGGCAGAGATATACTGGCTGCTCACATCGCCACGGATATTCAATTCGTTTTTTCCTGAATAAGTAAACCCGTTTAACTGCATCGGCGGATAGCCTGTAACATTTTTGTATTCAATATCCGCACCTAAAATACGCAGCGCATCCACAAGAATTCCGATCGGGCGCTCACACATACGGGGCGTTCCTGTCATCAGTTTATGCTGATTGGTCACTGTAAAATAGGCCGTCAGAAAACGCATCGTTGTTCCCGCATCGATCACATCCGCAACAGCATCTTCGGATTGCAGCAATCTTAACATGGTTTGGGAATCACGCGCTTCGGAGATGTTGGAAAGCTCACTTTTAAAACCTGTCAGCGCATTGATAATCAGGGCACGGTTGCATTCACTTTTTGATGCTGCCAATTTTATTTCGGCGCGGATTGCTTGTTGGGGTGGATGTACAAGAATGGATTTCACGGTATTATTTATTTCAGATTTCAGAATTGGAGCCGAAAACCAGCCTTAGAGAGCCGGATAACAGCCTTTAAATTTTAATAAGTTTCTAATACTTTCAACTTATTTTTGCCATTTATTTTCAGTGTGGAAAAAGTCAGTTTATAACAGATTAATCCTGTAACCATAAACGCTCCGCCCACGATAAGTGAGGACGCGTCCGTTGTATATCGTTTATTATCAACGCCTTTGTTGAAAAAATCGGCACCGATGTAGATCAGTCCGGCTAACGGAAGCAGCGGAGCGGCCTGAGAAATGAAAGGAATGCGTCTGCTGGTCTTGACCAACCTAATTTCTTTCAATGGAATCTCCTGATAGGTCATTTGTCCCAAAGCTTCGTTGATAACGGCGATACTGAAAGAAGAATCAGAAACACTGGCAATGGTTTCGTTGAAGCGGATGCTCTCGTTTTTCATCCTGAATTTAATATTGTCGCCCGGAAAAAAGCGATAGCGATGAAAGCCTCCAAGGTTCGGGGAAGCATCCAAAACCAGGTATTTTTGGCCAGGAGCACCAATTACGCGGTTGGTATTGCCTTGTTTAAGAAACAGTTCTTCGCTGGAAAGTGCTTTTCTAGGGTCGTAATTATCTTGAGCCCATGCCGGGATATTCCCCAGAAAAAATAAAAGTAGTAATGTCAGAACTGGTCTCATAAAGAAAATAGAAAGGTTCAAAGATAGGGAATCATTCTTTAAACGGGTAAAACGATTGCATTGTTGTTTCGCTTTCGTGACCGGGATCAGGCTTCTTCGGTTATTTCCTCATGTGGTGGAACCTTGACAGAAACCCCGCCTGAAACCAGCATTTTCATCACATCGGTAGAAGTAGCTTCCAGAATGGTTACGTTTTCAGTTGGGACAATAAATAATTCACCGGAAAGAGCATAGGACAACGGCATATAAACAGCCACATGGTCGTGAATGTGCAGATGACTCAGGTCGGTCTGGGTTATAAACCCGATTTTCTTGATCCCCGTTTCTTTATACATCGTTACCAGAACCGGCTGATTGAATTTTTTTTTATCCCCGACAAATGCAAGAACAAGGTCTTTGATCGAATAATAGATCAGGCTCACCAGCGGGATCCGCCGCATGATGCTTTCGGTAAATTTAAAAAAAGACTGCGGGATAATGGTAGAAAAAACAAACCCCAGCATGATGATGCCCAACAGAATAATCAGGACGCCCAGACCCGGCAAATAAACGGTCTGATTGTTGGATATAGGGATATTGATCGGGATAATGTTGTCCAGAAATTCGACGCCGGTCCAGATAATGATCACGGTGACATAAAGGGGAGCCACCAAAACCAAACCCCGGATAAAATAGCTTAGTATGCGCTTCAGGAAAGTATTTTTCTTTTCCATTAAAAATTTAATCAAACAGTATTTTTATTTTCTCGCAAACCAAATCTTCTCAATACCTACTGAAACTACGGTTTTTAGCGGTTTAAAGTTCAAATTTGTGGTATGATATCCGGGTTTTTTACGTTCATTTTATTCAGAAAATATTGATCCTCGTTCGGAAGTATTGTAACCTGCCTCCTGAATGCAGATATTTGCACCCTCAAATGCTGCAAAGGTTCGATTTTTATAAGGCATTCAGAAATTTCAAGCAATTCATTTAGTAAACGTATATGTACCAGGCTGATTATTTAAAGCATTTCACTGAGGAGGTATTTCTGGCGATAGGTTGCCCGGCCGAAGAGGCGGCTTTGGCATCGAATGTATTAATTAGTGCTGATTTAAGGGGTGTGGATTCGCACGGAATTGCCCGTTTGGCGGGTTATGTGCGTTTGTATGACAACGGCAGGTTAAATCCGGCACCGGAGGTAAAAGTGGTTTATGAAACGCCGAGCACAGCTGTTGTAGATGGCGATCGCGGTCTGGGACTGGTTGTGGCACCCAGAGCGATGGAAATTGCGATGGAGAAAGCCGATAAAGTTGGGTCGGGCTGGGTTTCCGTAAGGAATTCAAACCATTTCGGAATTGCCGGATATCATGCCATGCTTGCTTTGGAAAAAGATATGATTGGCTGGACGATGACCAATGCGGCTCCGCTTGTTGCCCCGACTTTTTCCCTGGATAAACTTTTGGGTACGAATCCGGTTGCAGTAGCTGTTCCGGCTTTGGAAGAACCGGCCTTTGTGGCTGATTTTGCCTCAACCGCTGTGGCCTATGGCAAGTTTGAAATTTTACAAAGAAAAGGTTTGCTAGCTCCTCTGGGCTGGGCGCAGGACGCAGAAGGAAATCCTACGACCGATTCCAACGCGGTGAAAAGTGGCGGCGGACTTTTACCGCTCGGTTCAGACCGTGAGCATGGAAGTCATAAAGGATATGGATTAGGTGCGATTGTCGATATTTTTTCCGGCGTACTTTCCGGTGCTAACTTTGGTCCGTGGGTTCCGCCTTTTGCGACGGCAGGGTTTATGTCGGCCAATGAAGGTGTTGGTCTGGGTACCGGCCACTTTTTGGGCGCCATGCGGGTTGACGGATTCCGTCCGGCCGATGATTTTAAGAAGGATATGGATAAGTGGATCCGTGCTTTCCGCGGTGCGCGGGCTGTTGCGGGGAAACAGGTTATTATTCCGGGAGATCCGGAACGCGAAATGGAAGCGCTGCGCAGCGTGGAAGGTATTGAACTTTTAGAACCGGTTGTTTTATCATTAGATGTACTGGCCAAAAGATTTGGAATACCATTTGAAATCAATTTATCAAAATAAAAAACACAGCCGGGGCGGCCCCGCCGAAAGCTGATAACCATAAAAATATGTCTCGTAATTTTAAAGTAGGATTGTTCTTAGTCATTGCAATTCTTACCACCACTTTTACCTTTTATTTTTGGCAGATATTCAAAACACCGAATTTGCAGGTCGATAAAAAAGAGAGCTTTGCCCTGTTGATTCCCGAGGGTGCAACGTATCAAACCGTCCTTGACTCTCTGGATAAACATCAGGTTATTAACGACAACATCTCTTTTCGTTTTTTAGCCAAATTGCTGAAATACACTGAAAATGTTAAGCCGGGACGTTATGTGATCAAACCTGAAACCGGAAACTACACGGGGATCAAAAAACTTCTTTCAGGCGCTCAGGATCCTGTAAAACTTACTTTTAACAACATCAGATTAAAAGAAGATCTGATCAAAAGAATCGGGAGCCGCTTTGAATTTGGCGAGACCAAATTTCGCGAGGCTTTGAACAGTGAGGAAGTTTGCAAGAAATATGGGCTGGACACGCTGACGATCGTTTCGATGTTTTTGCCGAATACCTATGATATTTTCTGGACAACGGGAACCGAAAAATTCCTGGACCGTATGCACAGCGAATATAAAAAATACTGGAGTAACGAAAAGGTGGCGAAAGCGAAAACAATCGGTTTAACACCCGTGCAGGTATCCATTCTGGCTTCTATCGTGGAGGAAGAACAGGCTCAGAAAGTGGACGAAAGACCGAAAGTTGCCGGGATGTACATCAACCGCCTGAATGCGCTGATGCCATTGCAGGCCGATCCGACGATTAAATTTGCGTTGCAGGATTTTGCGATCAAAAGAATATTGAACGATCAGTTAAGGGTTAAATCGCCTTATAATACCTATGTTAACACAGGATTGCCTCCGGGACCTATCCGTGTAGCCGATTTTAATTCGCTGGACGCGGTATTGAATTACGATAAACATGATTATTTGTATATGTGTGCCAAAGCCGATTTTTCCGGTTATCATGCCTTTGCAAAAACCTATCCTGATCATTTGAATAATGCAAGAATGTATCAGGCGGAATTGAACAAGCGGAAAATCATGAAATAGTTTTTCAGATTTGGCTTCCACTAATTAATTGAAGATGTTTACCTACGAAGTTAAGGGGATAAGAGTGCGGTATGCGGACACGGACCAGATGGGGTACGTGTACTATGGAAATTACGCAAGGTATTATGAAATCGGCCGTGTAGAGGCGTTGCGCAGTGTCGGATTTAGTTATAGGGAAATGGAAGAGGCGGGCGTAATGATGCCCGTCTATGAAAATCGCTCCCGGTATATGAAGCCGGCGCGTTATGATGACGAACTAACGATCAAGGTTGTTTTGAAGCATATGCCCCGTACGAGGGTTGTTTTTGAATATGAGATCAGGAATCAGGACGATGTTCTTTTGAATGTAGGAGAAACGACTTTGGTGTTTCAAATGCGGGATACCGCGAAACTTTGTGTGGCGCCGGAAGAGCTTTTGGCGAAATTGAATCCATATTTTCAGACATCGTAATTTAAAAGAAGTACCATGCTTGAAAAACTACTGCAAAACCATCAGGTAAAACGGTTGGTGGAATGGCTGCGTACCACCATGCTTTTTCGTGAGTCGGTTTCTTTGTATGATATTCTGGCCAATATCCGTAAAAATAACCACCGCTACGATATTGATCAGCGCGCTTCCGCGGTTGCATATAGTCTGACGCTTGCCTGTTTTCCTGCCATTATCTTTTTATTTACACTGGTTCCCTACATTCCGATCGATAATCTTGACGGGCAAATCCTGAGCGTTTTACGGGAGCTGATGCCGCGCGGGATCTATCAGGATGCAAAAAATACCATCACTGATATCATCAGCAGACCACGTAACAGTGTCCTTTCACTGGGTTTTATTTTTGCCCTGGTGGCATCAACCAACGGGATGCTGTCACTGATGCGGTCGTTTGATATGGTTTACGAAGATGAGGAAACCCGGGGATTTCTTGAAACAAGAGGTGTTGCCACGTTGCTGACCATTGTACTGGTAGCGGTCATGTTTTTATTGATTGTGCTGCTGATCGTAGGTGACGCGGTAAAAGGTATTGTTACTGAGTGGCATATTATCAACGATAACTGGATCGTATCGTCATTGAGTTTTACCCGATATCTCGTCAGTTTTGGTGCCTTGATGCTGGCAATTTCGATCATTTACCGGTTTGCCCCCTCAAAAGGAGGCCGGTATGCGTTTGTCAATACGGGTTCCATCATCTCTTCTGTATTGATTTTATTATCCACCTATGGCTTCTCGTTTTATTTATCCAGATTTACTTCTTACAACAAACTTTACGGCTCCATTGGCACGATGATCGCCCTGATGATCTGGTTTTATCTGCTGGCTTTTTTACTGATTCTGGGTTTTGAGGTCAATGCAGGCATCGCTTCCGCAGGGAAGAAAGTTACTCCGGAGAGATCCTGAATTACCGCAAACTAAGTACCCGTCGATATACTTTTTAATTTCTTTTAATTTCGTGACTTTTGATAAACAAGTTCGTATAAAGTCATATAAATGAGGTTGAAGCGATACAAACGGGTATTCAATGAGAGAGACTGAAAAACCTTTGGTGACTGTGGTTCTGACTGCCTTTAACCATGGAAAATATGTAAGTGAAACTTTAAATTCGATTTTCACGCAAACATATCCCCATGTTCAGGTTATTGTCATTGACAATGCAAGTACGGATAACACACTGTCGATAATTGAGAAAGTAGACCAGCACGTTTCGCCGTTCTGTCTGATTAAAAACCCGTCTAATCTGGGTTTATGTAAGGCATTTAACCAGGGGCTGGCTTTGGCGGAGGGGAAATATATTATAGACCTGGCCGGCGATGACATGATGCTTCCGGACCGGATAAAGCTTCAGGTTGAGGCTTTCGAGAATCTGGATGAAACCTATGGCGTTGTTTTTACAAATGCCCGGTATATGGAATCCGGCGGGCGCCTTGCAGCGTACCATTATTCCGTAAATAACGAGGATAAGGCCGATAAAATAATTCCTTCGGGTGACGTTTATAAAAGTGTCCTTGAAAATTATTTTATATGCACGCCCACCATGATGATGCGCACCAAAATGCTCACAGAGATGGGGGGCTATGACGAGTCATTGTTTTTTGAAGATTTTGATTTTTGGGTACGTTCTTCGGTGCATTACAAGTATTTTTATCTGGATAAAGTGCTGACATGGAAACGAAATGTGCCGGATTCGTTAAGCAAACAGATTTATAAAAAAGGCAACCGGTTGCTTGAAACCTGCTATATCGTGTGTAACAAGGCCTATGACCTTAACCGGGATCAGGAAGAATTTGATCTGTTGGCGGCCAGGATTCGTACATTTATCAGGAAATGCTTTTATGCACAGGAATTTGAGCTTGCAGTTCGTTTTAGGCGGTTACTTAACTACATCGAAAACCCAGGTTTTGTTACCGAAATGATCGTTGTCATGTGTCGTCTGCATCTGCCGATAAATGGTTTGTACCGGTTTTATCTTAATAATTTACAAAAAAGAGTTCCGGAGCGGAAGGATTTAGCCTTTTGAATTGTTAGTTCAGAAAAATAGCCCAATCTATGCCAGCTGAATTAATTCGAATATATCCTGAAAATCCTGACGAAAGAAGAATCCGCCAGGTTGTTGATTGCCTTCGTGATGGAGGTCTGGTGATTTATCCCACCGATACAGTTTACGGATTAGGTTGTGATATTTTTAATACCCGGGCTGTGGAAAAAATAGCACGGATCAAAGGGATCAAACCACAGAAAAATGATTTTTCGTTTATCTGTTATGATCTGAGCCACATTGCAGATTTTGCCCGGGTAGGGAATTCTGCTTTCAAACTGATGAAAAAAGTGCTTCCCGGGCCTTATACCTTCATTCTGGATGCCAATAGCCAGGTTCCCAGGTTATTGAATACCAATAAAAAAACAGTAGGGATACGTGTCCCCGACAATCTTATTCCACGACTAATCGTTAAAGAGCTTGGAAACCCGATTGTAACAACTTCCATCAAGGACGATGACGAGATCATAGAATATTCCACAGATCCGGAATTGATTTACGAGAAATTTCAGCATCAGGTCGATATCGTTGTCGATGGCGGGTACGGAGGCAATGTCGGTTCCACAATTATTCTTGCCGTTAACGACGAATTTGAAATTATCAGAGAAGGGTTAGGTGATACAAGTCTGTTTTTGTGATACGAATTGTAACTATTTGAGTTATGATTGTATTAAAAAGATTCCGTTAAATAATTGTTATCATTTTTTTGATAATATCATCCGCCTTTCTCATATTTGATAGTGTCAGAAATTAATAATATTATTCAACCTGAAAAAGCAGTACGGTTTGAATTACAGTATCTTCCTTGTCTGGAATATTTTGCTTGTATTTTAAGTAACGATTTGATTTGGATAGATATCGAGGAAAAGTACGTGAAGCAGACCTATCGGAATCGTTGCAGTGTTTTAACAACCAATAAAGTTGACACTTTAACTGTTCCGGTTCAGGGATATGACCAGAATACTCCAACAAAAGATATAAAAATCGATCACAGTCAGCATTGGATAAGACGTCACTGGGGATGTTTTAAATCGGCTTATGGCAAGTCGCCCTATTATGAATTTTATGCAGATGAACTTCAGGCTGTTTATTTGAAAAAACCTGAATTTCTTGTCGATCTAAATTATGAATTATTGACAATTTGTCTTAGATTGTTGGGTATAAGAAAGGATATTAGGTACAATTTGTCAGTGCCTTTGGAAGAGCATAAAGGGGTTATAGATGCGATATCCTTAATAAATGATAAAAAGAATAGGAATTTAAATAAATATTATCAGCCAATTGCGTACTATCAGACTTTCGGGAATGATTTTGTAAGTAACTTAAGTATTGTCGATTTATTATTTAATATGGGGCCCGAAGCGAGGAGTATTTTGCTGAGATCTTGTAAGCAACAATAAATCTGCTATTTTGAACAAAGATGTATCAAGTAGCGTTTAGAATATTAAGACACATTTTTATTGCTACACATGGAAGCAAAATTTTCAAATAGAGTAAAAGAAGTAATCTCTCTGAGTCGGGAAGAAGCTTTACGACTTGGCCACGATTATATCGGTGCCGAACATCTGTTACTTGGAATGATTCGTGAGGGTGATGGTGTTGCTATTGGTTTACTTAAAAAGCTGGGCGTATCCCTGGATGATGTTCGACAGACGATCGAACAGGCTACGAAGGGTGCGGCAACTAATAATGTTAAAAATCTGCAGAATATCCCGCTCACCAGGCAGTCTGAAAAGGTGTTGAAAATTACATATCTGGAGGCAAAGATTTTTAAAAGTCCTCTGATAGGAACTGAACATTTGCTCCTGTCCATCTTACGTGACGAGGACAACGTTGGCACACAGATCCTGCATAAATTTAATGTTAACTACGAAGTCATTAAAGAGATGTTAGAATATCAATCATCAGGAACAAAACCCCATATGGGTCCGGAAACCGAAGACGGAGACGATGAAGCAAGAGGAGGGATGTTCGGTGGAGGCGGAGGCGCAGCTTCCGGAAAAGAATCAAAGGGTGCAGAAAAATCACGCACGCCTGTACTGGATAACTTCGGACGCGATCTAACGAAAATGGCTGAGGTTGGAAAACTTGACCCTATTGTTGGACGTGAAAAGGAAATTGAACGTGTAGCGCAAATACTTAGCCGTCGTAAAAAGAATAATCCGATCCTTATCGGTGAACCGGGTGTCGGTAAAACGGCCATCGCTGAAGGTTTGGCTTTAAGAATTGTTCAGAAAAAAGTGTCACGTGTTCTTTTCGGTAAAAGAGTGGTAACACTGGATCTTGCTTCACTGGTTGCAGGAACAAAATACCGCGGTCAGTTTGAAGAAAGAATGAAAGCGGTTATGAATGAACTGGAAAAATCTCCGGATGTCATCCTTTTCATTGATGAGCTTCATACAATCGTGGGTGCTGGTGGTGCTTCCGGTTCTCTGGATGCTTCGAACATGTTTAAACCGGCGTTATCACGCGGAGAAATCCAGTGTATCGGTGCAACAACCCTGGATGAATATCGCCAGTACATTGAGAAAGATGGTGCGCTTGCCCGTCGTTTCCAAATGGTTATGGTTGATGCGACATCGATCGAAGAAACAATTCAGATCCTTGAAAATATCAAGGACAAATATGAAGATCACCACCATGTAAGTTACACGCCCGAATCGATCAGCACGGCTGTGAAATTGTCGGAACGTTATATTACAGACCGTTTCCTTCCCGACAAAGCGATTGACGTTTTGGATGAGGTGGGTGCAAGAGTACATATCAGCAACATTACTGTCCCTGAGGATATCCTTCATTTGGAAGAACAAATTGAAAATATCAAACAGGAAAAAAACAGGGTTGTTAAGAGTCAGAAATACGAGGAAGCGGCTCAGTTGCGTGATCGTGAAAAGAAATTGATCGATCAGCTTGACCGTGCTAAACTTGCCTGGGAAGAAGAAACCAAGCAAAAAAGATATACTGTTACAGAGCATAATGTTGCCGAAGTAGTAGCGATGATGACCGGAATTCCCGTGACCAACGTGTCGATGGATGAAGGAAAGAAATTGCTTAAGATGGCAGATGAGCTTAAAGCGAAAGTAATTGGTCAGAACCCACCGATTGAAAAATTGGTAAAAGCGATTCAACGTACACGGGTAGGTTTGAAAGATCCTAAGAAACCGATCGGTTCTTTTATCTTCCTTGGCCCAACGGGTGTAGGTAAAACGGAATTAGCAAAAGTTCTTGCCACTTATTTGTTCGACAAAGACGATGCCCTTGTGCGTATCGATATGAGCGAATACATGGAGAAATTCAGCGTATCGCGTTTGGTTGGAGCACCTCCGGGCTATGTGGGTTACGAAGAAGGTGGTCAGTTGACTGAAAAAATTCGTCGTAAACCTTACAGCGTTGTCTTGTTGGATGAAATCGAAAAAGCCCACCCGGATGTTTTCAACATCTTGCTTCAGGTGCTTGACGATGGTATTTTGACAGATGGACTAGGTCGCCGTGTTGATTTCCGGAATACTATTATCATCATGACTTCCAACATCGGTGCACGTGACTTGAAAGATTTTGGTTCAGGAATCGGTTTCTCGACGAGAGCGAAATCTGATAATCAGGATGAAATTATGAAGAGTACGATTCAAAGTGCACTTCGTAAGGCATTCTCTCCGGAATTCCTTAACCGTCTGGATGATGTGATCGTGTTTAACTCACTGCAACGTGAAGATCTGCACCGTATCATTGATATCTCGCTGGGTAAATTGTTCAACCGCGTGAAAGGTCTGGGTTACGAAATTGAACTTACAGTTGAGGCGAAAGATTTTCTTTCTGAAAAAGGATATGATCCTCAGTACGGAGCCCGTCCATTAAACAGAGCCATTCAAAAATATCTTGAAGATCCTGTTGCGGAAGAAATTCTTAAAGGAGATTTGAGAGAAGGGGATGTTTTGGTCGCAACGCATGTTGAAAACAGCGAGGAGCTGACGATCACGGTTAGAAAAAAAGAAGAAGAAGTAGCAAATTGATTTAAGATCAACTTGCAGTTGGATATAGTTGAAGAGGCAGGTCTTTTGATCCTGCCTCTTTTCTTTTTTAAGGTACTTTAGATGGCTATTTGTATTGAGCCTTTAACCCCGTTTTAATATACCAAGTAACCACCTTGTTATATTAAAAGATTATCACGCTGTTTCAAAACTTTCTTGTTAATTTTAGTGACGAATTGATAAGAGTCTGTGATTAAAATATTATTAATTTGCATATCCTCCAGATAAATTATGAACTATGATTTTTAACTTAAAACAAGACAACGAATACCAACCATTATGGCTGTCAATTTACTGGAGTTAACAAAGGGATATATTACAAAGGAAGTCGGTTATATTATATCTGCATTAACCGAAGAGAGTACAGGGGATGTCCAGGCCGCTTTATTAGGCACCCTTCCGGGGCTGATAGGCGCTATTATGAACAAAGCATCCACTTCGGGTGGTGTTCATGAGCTCATCGGTCTGATGAATCTCAACAATGAAGACTACGTTTTAAAAGATCTTGCCGGCGTTTTGTCTGATCCGGTCAAGTCGAAAGATTTGATTACGATGGGTCTTTCCCTGCTTCCTATGTTACTGGATACGGATCTTAAAATTGTGACGGATTCTATTTCAGCTTCAACGGGCCTGAAAAGTTACTCTGTTTCAAATATTCTTAGCATTTCCGCTCCGATTGTTTTGAGCGTTGTTGGAAAACAAGTGAAGGAAAAATCAATAGATCCTTTAAAACTTACCAACCTTTTAGTCGGTCAAAAGGAATTTATTCTCAAATTTTTACCCAAAGATCTTGTGGCGCTTTGGGATTTTAAAGGGCTTGAAGAGCTAAATAAAAATCTCCAGCGTAACCCGCTAAGCGAGCATCATCTGGAACACAAACCGGTTTCCGGTAAAAAGAAACTAGGTTATCTCTTGGCGGCTATTTTGTTTTTATCCCTGATAATCTGGGGGTATAAAAAATTGAACAGGGGCGAGGAAACCGTGGTTGTTGAAGATTTTCCTGTTGAAGCCGGAGGTACCCAAAAGCCTGCAAAAGGAATTACAAACAGCGGTCCGGGAAGACTTGTAACCCGGCAGCTGCCAAAAGATATCGAACTTAGTATTCCGGAACGTGGTACTGAATCGAAGTTACTCGACTTTGTAGAAGATTCAAGCCTGACCGTCGATAAGGATGTGTGGATCGATTTTGACAGAATTGTTTTTGACCCGAACATGGCTGAACTCAATACGGAGTCAGAGGAGCAGGTCAATAACATTGCCGAGATTATGCGGGCTTATCCTAATGTAAATATTAAGATCGGAGGATATACGGATAATAGCGGCGATGCTGCGGCCAATCTTAGTTTGTCGAAAAACAGGGCAGATGCAGTGAAAAGAAGCATCGTAAAAAAGAATATAAAAGCCAGTCGTATTCAATCGGAAGGTTATGGAATTGACCATCCGATCGAAAGCAATGATACCGAGGAAGGGCGGGCAAAAAACCGCCGGATTGCGATCAATGTGACAAGAAAATAGAACATGGTGACTAAGGGAAAGGCCTGATTTTCGAATCAGGCCTTTTTTTTGCGTCTCCATTTGCAATATTCAAAGAATCGGATTAGCAATTAAGAAAAAGCGAAGGAGAACATTATGATTTAGATTATATTTAAACTTTGGAAGTTTAGATATTGATATATGAAAGGAAATTCCCGGTTTGGTATATTTTGTGCACTTGCACTTGTATTAATAGGTTCGTTGCTGGCTTCCGGGCAGAAATTATCTGAAGGACCGCAGGTTCTGACTTTTTTTTCAGCGGCAGATGACACAGAACAACCTTATGGCCTCTACCTTCCCCAAAATTACGATGCTTCCAAAAAATATCCGCTGGTGATGATGCTGCATGGCGCAGGTTCCAACCACCGTCTTGCTTTACGCCGGGTTTTTGGTAAAAGCAATGCGGAAGGAGAAACCGACGTGGAAGCCACACGCTATTTTCCCGCCTGGGACGACGTGGATTTCATTGTAGCTTCGCCTTATGCACGCGGGACAGCCGGTTATCAGGGAATTCCCGAGCAGGACGTGTACGATGTGCTTGCCGATGTAAAAAGGAGATTTAATATTGACGAAGACCGGACCTATCTGACAGGTTTATCGATGGGCGGTGGCGGAACCCTTTGGATTGGGCTGACGCGCCCGGATATCTGGGCTGCGATCGCACCGGTTTGCCCGGCGCCTCCGGCAGGAACGATTGATTTAGCCGGTAATGCTTCAAATTTATCCGTTCATTTTTTTCACGGGGATAAGGACCCTGTTGTACCCGTGGAGGGAACGAGGGCATGGGTTTCCAAAATGCAGGATATGGGGGTAGAGGTTACCTATAAAGAATTTGTCGATGTCAAACACGACAGCTGGGTAAATGCCTATGACGAGGAATTTATTTTCGGATGGTTTAATCAGGTCAGAAATCTTTATCCCAACACGGTGAAATTTGCCAGTAAGTTTTACAAATATAACAAAGCCTATTGGGTGCAGCTGGATGGCATCAAAAGCGGTTTGCTTGCTGAAATCGATGCAGGTTTCAAGAAAGGAAATAACATTGAGGTTAAAACGAAGAACCTCGAAGCATTTTCGCTTAAACTGAAAGGACACCCGCGGTTCAGTGCCGGACAAAATTATAATGTGGTCGTTGACGGCATTGCGTTGTCGGGCAGGGTTGACAGCACGGCTTCTTTTGTAAAAAAAGGAAATACCTGGACGATTGTTGAACAACAGAGTCCTCTTGGACAAATAAAAAGAAAAGGCGCCGAAGGGCCAATTTTTGACGCTTTCTCAACGCGTCATATCTACGTTTACGGGACAGCTGATAACCCGTCACCGGAAGAATTGAAAAAACGCCTGGATATCGCCAATGCGGCGGCAGACTGGTCAGCTTATCGTGGTCCGTTTTTAGGCCGGGTTATGTTTTTTCCCAGAGTCGTGGCAGACAAGGAGGTAAGGGAAAGTGACTATGCAAGCGCAAATCTTATTCTTTTCGGAACGAAAGAAAGTAATGCCGTTATTAACAAATATGCTGATAAACTGCCGATACATTTAAATGCTTCTGCATCCAATTATGGACTGCTGTATGTATTTCCGGTTGCCGATCATTATGTGACTGTAAGTTCCGGCTTACCGTGGTGGACCGGAGCAGAGGATCAGGGTTTCCCGTTTGTTCCGGCAACACACAGAAGTTTGCCGGAATTCAAGGACCTTTTGTTTTTCAAAGACTCGTTTAAAAACATCGTAACGGACGGATATTTTACCCAGGATTGGAAATTGCCGGATACGGTACTTACACCCATGAACAGTTCGGGCGTTATAACCATAACAAAGTAGTAGTTTTATTTATCTTTTGTCACCAGGCCAAATGGACTTTAACCAGAAAATCTCGCGGAAATCTTTTCTCCGTACCAGTGCAGTAGCACTATCAATCCCTTTGCTTTCACGTATTCCTTCGATGGCGAAAGGATCGTCTAAAATTGGTTTGCAGCTTTATACTTTGAGAGATGACCTAAGCAAGGATCTTGAAGGAACGCTTAAAAAAGTGGCGGCAATCGGCTATAAAGAAGTGGAAACATTTGGCTATACCGACGGAAAATTCTTTGGCAAAACGGTTAAGGAATTTAAATCGATATTGAATGGGCTGGGGTTAAATCCCGTGAGCGGCCACTATGGCGCTGGAATTTCTTCCCCCGACAGAAAAGGCTCGTTATCGAACGATTGGAAACGTGCCGTGGATGATTCAGCTGAATTAGGCCAGAAATACATGATGTGCGCTTATCTGACGCCTGACGAACGTAAATCCATTGACGATTACAAAAAATACGCAGTGCTTTTCAATAAGTCAGGCGAGATCTGTAAGGCGGCGGGGATTCAGTTTGGTTACCATAACCACGATTTTGAATTCCAGAAACTTGACGGACAGCTTCCCTACGATATTATCACAAAGGATACGGATGCTTCTCTTGTGAAACTTGAGCTGGATTTATACTGGGCTGTAAGAGCCGGTTTGGATCCTGTGGCGCTATTCAAGCAGCATCCGGGCCGTTTCCCTTTATGGCACGTTAAAGACATGGAGAAAGGGCCGGGTAAAGCGTTTGCTGAAGTTGGAACGGGCGCGATTGATTTTGCAAAAATATTTGCTGCAAGAAAAACGGCTGGCATGACGCATTTCTTCGTGGAGCAGGATGTTTGTAAAAGACCTCCTTTGGAAGCCATTGCAATCAGTTATGGTAATCTTGTGAAGATGAAGGTTTAGACTTTTGATAAAAGGATAGTAATTTCTAGAAATACAAAAAGCCTGACCGTTTTGGATCAGGCTCTTTGTTTGATAACTGATTCAATACCCAATTTTTATCAGTTCAAAATTTTCATTAGAAAACGAGGTAAGATCATTAACGCCATGACACCTGTCGCGACGATAGCGATTGTAACAAACAGCCATCTCTTTTCCTCTACTTTGTCCATTCTTGTTACTTCGTGCTTTTCAAGTTCTTTAAATAGGTAAAACATAACAATTGCCAAAGGAGAAAAAAACGCTATTGTGGTCAATATTTTGGGCAAAAGATGATCCGCTCTCAGTAACCCTATCAATGAAAAACCATGCATAACCTTTTTCAAAACTATGTCAATAATTATCCACAAGGCCATGTAATGGAGCACAAATACTGTTGACATCGATAATCGATAATCAATGTTTTTCGATCCCGAATTTTTGCTTGCTCGAGTATAGAAAAAATTCCTTAGGTTGATAAAAAAAATTAACATGGTTTTGTATTCGTGTAATAAATTTAAGAAAATTAATCAAGCTCATCATAAACGGCCATCCCAATTGAAGCTGTACCGGCAGCTGCTGCTAACCAGAATGAGCTAAAAACAAGTCCTGTAAACCCGACGCCCCATACAACTGTTTTCACCTGATTCCAAGTGGATAGCCTATCCCAGTTATAGTCGGCATCACTCCAAACGACCAAAATCTCTTTTCCATCTATACCCAAACTCGTCAATAGAAAGAGGTTCAAGTCTTCTCCTCCTGCTACTTCATCAATGAAATAATTGCTATTTAAATGTCATAGTAATGATGATACTAATATATTTTCTAATTTAAATCAAACTAATCCACTATTTTGTTACTTAGTTACGATTTAATCGTCTTACTACCGTTACTTACACTATAAACTAAAAAAACATGAGAAATTTATTACCATGGAAGTACTTAGTTTCACTCACTCTCTCACTAT
>NZ_JAVFVU010000055.1 GCF_030929615.1 Dyadobacter sp. LHD-138
CGGTGTGCAGATAAACAGACACAACAGGAAAAAGTAAAGCGGAAGAAAGTTGTAGTGTTTCATGATAAATTGATTTTGAAGGGAGTATAGTTTTTTATGTAAGATAAATAATTTATGGTTACAAAAAATCCGCGTACAATTATAAAAAGAAGGAATAGTCCGATTGGTGTTTTTTTGAAGAATCAAGGGACCGAATCAGAATGGAAATCTAATTAAACACCAATCGACATAGGAGAACCGAAAGGTGGTTTTAAATAAATAGTACATGGTTGTTACTATAAGTTATTTATATTTAACGATTTATTTAACAAACCTCCTCTCGTAATGAAAAGTAAACTTTATCTCCTTTTTTTATTGGCCCTGTTAAGTTGTAGTGGCGATAGTGTTTCTCCGTCATCAAAGACGTCAAAGTGCGGATGTTCTAAGTATAAAAAAGCGGACTGTTACGGTAAGTGCTCTTGGACAGTTGGTAAAGGCTGCGGGTGTTAAAATCTTATTTTAGTGTGTGTTTCTGTTCGAAAAGCGATTCCCTTTGGTAATCGCTTTTTTTTATAAACAAGTCATAGTTACCATAGGACTACACAACTTTTCCCTAAAAATTATTACAACTTCTTGTCAAAAATTATGTTTTGCTGACATGCGAAAATTAAAATCCCTCACCTACTTCGAACAGAAAACAAGTAACCGACATCTTGAATTTTTCGGTTATTTTCTACATATTTATACGTAATTCATTTAACCGCCACTACGTTATAAAAATGAGAAAAATCTTTACTCATCTGCTCCTCGTATTTATTTGTATTTCGGTCATTCATTGTAAAAAGGATGTAAATGATCCAGATCCTAAAACCGAAAAAAAAAATGATGACTCCGTCGCCGTTGTACCCGTAGATTCCACAATAATCGAGGAGAAAGTAGAGTCTGTAATTTTGGATATCATTGAGTCCCCGAATACTGAAATGGAAAAGTATTCCCTGGAAGACTTCAAAAGTTCTGGTTCCGTATGGCCCAAAGAAATAATCATGTCCCAGGTCGAAAAAGGGCTTGTAGGTCAAAATGCTTATAAATCGCTAACTCCATTAGTTGTCGGTAAGAACGGCAAACTGATTGGTGGGAAAGAATATAATGAAGCAATCGCAAAAAAAATTCGCTTAGAAACTCAGATTTATTTTACCGATCTTGAAACCTTTGCTAAGGTAACTCATTTAAAATCTGCTGACCCGAAATATGCAAAGTTGCTTCCTTTAACACCAAATAAGGGCGTCTGGGTGTATGACAGTTACCAAAAGCACTTCGTATCGAACTTAACGCCTCCTTCGAAATCTGGCCGGGTAAATATTTTAGGTAATGGGGATTTTATAAAATGCGTGAAAGATTCAGCATATTACAGCAGTTATGTAGGAACAATTTATTTAAACCCTAGTAAGGTTGTTAATTGGGAATCAAACAGCTGGCCAGGACATTCCGCTGGTAGTTTGATGAGATACTATGGTGATGGAAAAACGTTTACCCAATTCGCAAATGAATTGCTCGTAATCGAAGCCCAAGGAAAGGCTTTTCAAGGCTATTCCGAACAAGATCAAGTTATTGATCAGAGCTTATCTCATAATTGGATTGATGATGAAGAAACAATGTTTGTCCTTGTTTCAAAATTACATAGCGATAAGTTGATGGATATTGGAGCATTTTGGAAGTACCAGGCTTTAACCAACGGGATAATCTACCGAATAGATGCGGAGAAAAATCAAGTACCTCTTAATTGGAGCTACTTGGTATTCAAAGAGACTTATTGTTCCTTATTAATTTGGCATGGTTACTTCTATTACGGTGATGAAGACATTGACAGCGATGGAGGTTTCTGGTGTACACCTGACGATATATTGAATGATGTTTGTAATAATGACGATTTATTGAACAATGGTAGTATTAATAAGGAATACTGGCACCGTTTCTTTAAATTATGATTTAATATCACGTCCATCTGAACTTTTATCAAATAAAATAAAATCGTTTCCAGTACCAAGCAAAATTCAAATATTATTCTAGTTAATTATTTTAAAGTAACTCTGTAGCGCTTCATTACTTATTGAAAGAATAACATATTTTAGTGTGTGTATGTTTTTGAAACGCGATTGCCCTTGGTGATCGCTTTTTTTATTCAATTAAAACCCGCTATTATTGTAAAAAGCCTCCTTAAAAAATGAAACAATTCTTACCATTTTTGTTACTTCTAAATGTGTTAATTTCATGCAAGAAGAAGAATTCAGAACCCGGCCCCGACTTTGGTTCACAGGTCGCCGGAGAATATAGAGCTACACTTGTTGAAATGGAGGGATTTAAAACTAAAATGCCCGCAAAAGATACAATCGACAGAATAAGCATTAAGAAAATAAATAATAAAAAGGCCAGTTATAATATTGAATTAGATTTCAGTGGATTTTCTACTAGGGAGTTTGGAGAGGCGGATCTAGTTATTGATGGCAGCCCTATTTACTTTCATCCAACCGCCACAAGTGATCTTTATTGTAAAGTCGATGGAGATAGTATCTTTATTCAATACAAAAGTGCTGTACGAGGAGCGCTTGAAACTATAAAAATAACCGGTGTGAAGAAATAACTTTAAGCGATCTGAGAAAAGACAAATTTGATTAAAAAAGGTCACCCTTAACAGAGTGACCTTTTTTTTATAACCCAAACCCCCGCAAACTCGTTTTATTCAAGTTTTTTAACTCATCCACCACATCAGCCAGAAAGATCAAATTTTTCTGATATTCCGAATTCCGGGAAATATTAGCCTGGAATAAAAGCATTTGCCGCATGGATTGTGCGGTATCAGCCGAATAAATCCGGATCGCATTAAACTGACCGGCCAACAGACCGGCGGTTTCTTCTGTCATCCCCTGAATTGCGCCTTTTAAAGGATCCTTTGAGTCACCCTTTTTGCCAAATGGGTTCACAAAACCTTGTTCCTCCATAGCTTTGTTGATCGCTTCAAGCCCGTCGACATATTGCTGAGCCAAACCTTTGTTTTCAGAAAAAAAGGCAGAAAGATCGTCAACAATAGTTCCGTCTCCATTGATTCCGTAACTCTCGAGCATATTTTTTTGAAGCTTATCAAAAGCATCCTTGAAAAGTGCTGTGTACAGAAGCTTACTTGTCATATCGGCAATAACATTGCCAACAGCTTTACCGAACGCCAACGCGGCATCAGTACCGTCTCTGAAAGCAGTAATCAGCGCCTCCCGGATGTTGTCACCAAGACTGCCGGTTAATTCGGAAAGTCCCTCTTTTATTTGCTCAGTGGCCTCTTGAAGTTGTTCATTGTATGCAATGGCTGTTTCGAGCATTTGTTTTGTCTTATCATCGACTTGCCCGTTTGCTATTAATGCCTTTGCAACTTCAACATTGATTTCCTTCCAGCCGTCCGCACCTTCTTTAACGAGTTCAGGATATTGCTCAAGCAACCCGCCAAAAACATCTTTTTTCTTTTTAGCAAAAAGGCCGCCAATTGCTCCGACGATTCCACCGATTGCTGCACCGATTACTGTTCCGGCTCCAAGAGCCCATCCGCCAACGATCGTTCCGATAGCTGCGCCAGCTGCGGCACCGACTCCCGCCATCTGCCCTACCGACTTCCCGTCGACAACATTCTTTTGTCGAACCTTGGCACGGCCTTCGTCAAGCTTATCAATAGCTTCCTGGTACTTTGTCTGTGCTGCTTGATATTGATCAACACCAGATTTGATTTGAGCTTCGATATCTTTAACAAAGATATTTTCTTTCGATTTGTAAGCCTGACCGAGACTTTTGGTCAATGACAGCTGGTAATCATCTTCGTACCCGAGCCTTGCAAGTGCAAATGCTTTTTCGGCCTCTGCTCTTTTTTTTGAGGCAGACACCAACGTGCCAATCATCGAAATGACACCCTGAATAGCCGCTGCATATCCCTGAGCTGACATTGTACCCTTCCCATTAGCATCTTTACCAATGCTGTTTATCACAGTCGAAATATTTCCGACCTGTCCTACCAACCCAGTTAATGCGCCGCCAACCTCTCCGGCCGTACCGCCCATCTCCTGCAAAATATCACCAATTTGACCTACCGCATCTGCAACTAAACCCCACGTTTGTATACTTTTCTGCTTATGATCTTCTTCCGCAGATCGCAGATTTGCAAGAGCCTGTCGATATTCATCAGATTGTTCGCCATATGACTCTAAGATAATCCCCAGCTGCTTTTTAGCGGCATCTACCCTGATTTTAGTCTGATCCCGGGTTGAGCCTTCCATAAGTTTAGTCAGAGCTTTGTACTCTTCTGACTGGACAGCCAACAATCCTTGCTGCTCATTATATTCATCTTGCTCACCTTTATTGATTGCTTTGAGCGCCTTCAGATACGCAACTGACTTCTTATCCGCGGCTTTTTCGTCTAATGCCGTACGCAAATCCCGATACTTATTCCGGATCTCATTTTCCTTTTCCTCCGAAGCAACAACCGAAACCAGATACTGTTGAAGTTGTTTCTTCCTTTCGGCCTGCGCGTCAACCAACTGTTGAGAGGTGATTTGCCGTTTGGCTATCCCATCAGTCGACATATCCGTAGGGCTAAGCTCCGACTGAACTTTCTTCAGTGCTTCGATTTCTTCCGTCAAGGAGCTGGCAGAAGTTCGTATATTATCAAGTCGTTTCTGGAAGGCTTCGAGAGGCTTTTCGGCACCAGTCGCTTCCGAGTACTCCACTTTTAGTTTTACCAGCTGCTCCTGCTCTGGTCCGATAAGTCCTACGCCCGGTGTTGTACTTTGGGCTTCAAGAGCTTTAATCTTCTGGTTCAAATAAGACGCATACGAATCTCCCTGTTTTATAAGATCTGCAAATTGTGAGTTCGCTGCATCTTTTGAATAATTGTCTACCCAGCGTTGATACATCTCGTATTTATTCCGTTTTTCTTCCAGCTCTTCATCAAAGGTCTTTATTACGTTCTGCTTTCTGATTGCTTCAGCTTTCTGTTCTGCATCTAGTTTGATCGCATTTTGCTTGGTAATCTCGGCAGTATTTGACCCAGGTGTTTTGCTAATGATCTCATCGGCTTTCCTGGAAATTTGTTCATAGTAGGCAATGGACCCAAACGGTTGCGGCTTGTCTTTTTCTGCGACTTTCTTCTCCGTTACTTTTTTGGTAGCGGCATATGCCTGAAGCTTTTTATCGGCGTTGTCGATTTCCTTGGTTAAGGTTTTCCACTCGGAGGATCCAGCTTTCCCAATTCCCAGATCATCACGTTTCTGATTTGCATCCGATTTCAGTTTTTCCCAATAGGCTTTGTTTCCACCATCAACAACAGCCGTTTTCTCGCCTTTAAGTGCACCAATTTTCCCAGCAACTTGGTCTAATTGCTGATTGAGACTAGTTAGGGTTAACTGATCAAAGAAAGGTTTAAGGCCCTGTACAGCCCCACCGAGACTGTGCATTTTGCTAATATTGTCCTCAACGCCCTTTCTCTGCTCGACAAGACTGGTTTTTAACCCTTCGTAATGTTTAAGCTGGACATCAGTCGGAGCCGAATCCAATTGCCGTTGTGCTATGCTTTCCTGCTCAGCTCCAAGTTTTTGAGCGGTTTCAATGGCAGCATCAAGATCCTTTTTGGTTCTTTTGATTGAAGTATCAAGCCCACTACCCTCGCTACCCATTGATTTTTGTTGATCAATCAGGTTTTGTAGCTTTTTACGATATGCATCAACCTTGGCAGTTGCCGCTTGAAAGCTTATCGCAGATGAGCTGATATCCATTTCATCCATTGCGGCATTCAACTTCTTTTGAGCACCTTCCGCTCCAAGTGTTTTGAATTCCTGCAAGGTTATGTTACCTAGCAATTTCGGGTACAGGGCTTGTAACTCTTGAAATGCTTTTAATTGGGAATATTGGGTAGCCGTTTCATTGTTGATTACCCCGGTGAGTTCACTTGTTTTAGCAATGAGATCTTCTTTCGCCTTTTTAGCATCCTCATTGATTTTCGTTAAACTCCTTTGCGATAGCTCCGCAGCCGTGGTACTATCACTCAAAGCCCAAACAGCCGCTGACAGCGCAACCACCGCCACTGTTACCGCCACATAAGGATTTGCAAGCATTGAACTTTGATACGCTGCCTCGATTGCCGCTAGCCTGGTCATCACACTGCCCCGAATCGTCTGGGCAACAGTTAGCCGCTGTTCTGAAATTGCACTCACATTCTTCGTAAGTGTCTCAGCGCTGATCACCGCGGTCAGCAATTTACCCTTGGTAGCCTGATAATCTTTCAGCGATGCATTTCTTACACCCATCGCCGTATTTTCTGCCGTAGCGGCCGTATTGATTCTTTTTGTAAGGGATTCAATATTCTTAGAAGCTATGTTATTTCCCGTAGCTGCGATTTCGGCTCTTTTTGCATTCACATTGGCCACGGCTTGCTGCGCTTCCAGCTTCGAGACAACAAGCTTTTTGTTTATCGCTGAAACCTCAGCTTCCAAAACAGCCACTTTGGTCGCGCTAAGACCATTAGATTTTGTTGCAATTACTGCCTCGATTGCTGCTGTTTGCTGACTGAGAAGTGATATTGCTTTTCTTCGCGTCATTGTTTGCGTATCGATCGCAGCGCTTAACTGCCGTTGTAATGCAGCAGCCTTTTCGCTCCCAGCAGTGGCAATCACCGTCGCCAACTCTTGACGTAACATTGCCGTTTTCTGTGCCGATGCCACAACAGCTTCCTTTGCCGCAACCTTTTTAGCCGCAGCGGCACTTACCTCAGCCCTTAACTCAAATACTTTTGAATTCGCATTTTCGACATTTGCTGCAATTTCCGCATGCACGGCCGTGATGTATTCAGCACTTCCTTTAACCAGGTTTGATTTTGAAAGTATTGCTGCTTGTTCTACCGTAAGCAATTTGGCCAATTGTGCAGATTGTGCCGCTGAATTTGCCAGTGTAGCTCCTTTATCAACCAACCCGACGGCATTAACTGCAATTACCGCGGCTTTATAGCTACCATAGGCTGCAACCAACACGGTTAGGATGTCCGCGACTGTTCGGTAATTTTCGACAATTGCTGTCGTGCCTTTGATGACATCTTCCGCCAGTCCCTGATTGGCTTTTCCGATATCATTGAAGGCAACATCTACTCCATCTTTGAGCCGTTCAAGTAGACCGGTCAAAGATTTCGATTGAGCTTCCATGAGTCCGGAAAACATTCCGCTTCCGGATGTCATGTTTTTAAATGCTTGCTCGACTTGGGGGAATCCTACTTTACCGGCTTCGACAAGCTCGTTTACTTTATCCTTTCCAACACCAAGAACTTTTGCTAGCTCGGCATAAATTGGAATACCCCGTCCGGCAAATTGACGGATATCGACAGCGTACGCGCGCCCTTGCGAACGAAGGGTTCCGTACAAGTAGATCAGCTCACCTATTGGCACGGAAACACCACTGGCAACATCACCAAGCATCCTGATCTCCTTAATTACATTTTGGGACTCGGAACCGTACGCAAGCAGCTGCTTGGTCCCTGCCGCCAGATCCTTTAATCCAAAAGGAGTCGAAGCGGCTGTCTGCACAATTTCGGACAAAAGTTTATCTGCCTTTGCCTTACTCCCGAGCATTGTGTTCAGCGCGATTTCCAGCTGTTGGAACTCGCCACGAACTTTGACAATTTGGCTTGGTAATTGCGCGAGCTCACCAACTGCAAATGCGCCGGCAGCGGCTTGCCCGAGTTTTCTGAAAAGACCATCTATGGTGTCGGATTCTTTGCTAACCGTTCTGGTTAATCCCAACACCCTGCGTTCCATTTCATCCAGCCCCCTTTTAAAGTTCCGGTTTTCAATGTCGGCTTCGAACGATAATGCACCGTTGTTATTATTCATTTGATCTAGTGTGTGTTACTACCGTTGAATTTCGTTTATACCGTCTCTCAGGAATTTGGCCATCAGGATTTTCGTCGTGGTGTCATGATCCGCCCTGATTGATTTTTTACCCGTCTTTTTCTTGGAACTGTATGATGGTGCATCAATCAGTATTCGCTGTACCACGGGCCACTTAATGCCCCAGTGCAAATACTCCCACGACCAGTGATAATGTGCACAGATAGAACCTCGTGACCCGTATGGGCTTTTTAATCCAGTTGCTGTTCCTCCGGAATCTTCTCCATCAGCGCCGGAGACGTCGTCCTCGTCTGTATTGCGAGGTATCTGATAGAGTTTATAAAATCCGCTATGTTCGAAATCTGGAATATGATGGTAGTGAGCTGCATTAATTTCTTGGGTGTCATACGCCACAGGAAATAATTGGCGTAAATTCCAGTCAGAAATTTGATCTTCCATTTGCTGTTCAGCACTGCGATCGCAGCGATCCGGGCACACCGTTTTGCGTCAGCTGCAATCATCCTTTTACCTTCCTGCATCCAGTCTTCTTTGATGGCCTCTTCTGAGAAATTCATCTCAATAAATTGCTCCGACAGATGGTCGAGCGTTCCCAGGTAAGGTTGTTGAATCAGAAATTTCTTTGTTTTCTTCTTCCCGAAAATCGATTTTGTCTCGATTGTAAATTCGATTCCCCGGTCGAGTAGCGTATCCAGCTCGATTTTCTCGGCTTCATAGCTATTAAAATTATTGTCTTCCAGCATGTGGGCGTGTGTGTTGTTAAATCAAAAAGGCTCCCGTATGGAAGCCTTTCGGGATTATTGAAAAGGAATGGTATAATTACGCTACGAGTGGCCCGAATTTCACTGGCTTCGTATCTGCCTTTGTCGGCTGCATAATTGTCGCTACAATATCAACCGCCATTTTCCCCGGCTTGGTCAGATCATAGTTGATTTTCGCGACAATTGACGCTCTTACAACTGTGATCACATACCCTTTTTTAGGAGTAACTTTAATAGACCTTTCCAGTGAATTTGCTACACCGGATCTCTCCCATGTTTGTGCTGCTCCGACTCCTTCAACTGCTCCCCCCCATAATACAGCAAGGGCAGCCAGGTCTGCATTTAACAACGTCCAGGAAACAGTTATTGCCCCTTCTGTTATGTCGACATCGGCAGCTGCGTCATATTCAAGCGCATGAAGCTCGTCCCTGGTTGGATCCTCTTCGGAAATAACTGCTGTTGAGTCCCGGTCAGTATCCCCAAGGCGCTCCCAAACAGTAGCCACTCCTCCATCGGCCGCAATTTCACCAATTTCGATTTTACCTAAACCCCTGGTTATTTGTCCCATTATAGTGTGTTTTTAAATTTTAATACTTTTTTATCTTACGGATTCTCAAAAATGAAATCGACACGAAAATTGAAGTAGTGTTGATTAATTTCAGGCTGGCCAATCAATGAACTGCCGGAAATTGACAAACTGAAGTCATTTTTGTACGTGTCTTCTATCAGTGGTTTCACCAGGTCAGCGATGACTTTTAGCCTGCCCTCATTTGGAGCATAATACTTAGTGCTTGATGTTCCAATCGTTTGCTGCAAATCAGCAACATGAATGTTTACGTTTGATACTCCTCTTTGCAATGACCCTTCATCAAGTACAATGGTATTCACAACAATGTCTTCCAGTACAGAATTGGCCGGACGAACCGTTTTGTATATATCACCTGTTATTGCTGATTTTAAGACTGTCGAAGCGTTCAGTATTTTGTAGAGCTCCGTATTTTGATCCAGGGCAGTCTTCATTTCATTTGTTCAATTTGCTTTTTCAACTTCTGTCTTACCTTTGGAAGTTCTCTGGATGCAAGCAGCTCAGCACTGGCAAGTACATCATATCCCATTGATTCAACAGCTGATGCATAATTCATTCCGGCAACGACGATGAGCGCATAACCTTTGACAGCTCGGTTCGCCAATTCATCTGCAAGTTTTTTCCCCGATTGTGCACCGATCTTTGTATCCGGGAAATAATGAGTATAAATCTTACCATTTACAACCAGCACATAGCCCAGACTTGCACGGAGATTACCCGTTTGATCTTTATATGTAGCCAGCGTCCGGGCATGATTTACAAGTTGCTCACCCAGTACCTGAAGATTAAGTATAATCGCCTTGTCGATTCTGACCATGCGTTTTTCTAACTCCCGGCGAAAATCAGTCGTTGTGAAACGTGCCTTTATACCCATAATTTTGAATGAAACTGACCTTTACGAAATTGTTTTACACTCCCTTTCACACGAATATCACCGCCTTCACGCACTTCAATCTCGGTACCGACAGCAATAATCAATTCCATTTTTTTAATCAGAACAATGAAGTTTGAAACGTAGGCAATTCCGTCGACAACAATCTTGACCTGGCCTTTGGAATCTGTTTCATCCCGGCATATTCCAACCTTAGACCATGCTGTTTCGGCTGGAATTGGATTACCATCTTCATCCTTGCCTCCACCGATAACGGTCGATGTATATAGGTCATATGGATATTGTATGATCATCGATTACCAGCAGTTGGATCTGTCACGTACCTTGGGTTGTGTGTCAAACTTTTCAATCAGATCAGGACAACCACTTTCCTGCGCAAGTGCCAAAAGTGAATCAGGAATTGAAGAATCAGTATATGTGACTGAATAATTATCTTCTGACTCACTTTTAATGCCTTTGTCTTTCTGGATCTCGGATATCGCAAGTCCATAGATAGCACACTTATTAGCCGGGTCATAATCCGATGACGGATCAATTCCGGCTAATTCGGCAGCAACCTCCAACCTCTCATCTGAAAGTTTGGCATTGCTGCCGATTAAGTGCTTTATGACCGTGAGGTTTGTCATTCTGGATTTGTCGTAGCTACTTCCTTGGCTTTCTTATCTTCATCAGCTTTTGCTTCCAATTCAGCCTGAACTTTCGCCGCTTCTTTTTCAGATGCTACTTTTGCTTTAGTTTCATCTTTGGGAGCTTCAATTAAGCCTCTTGATAAAAGACTATCAAGAATCGTATCCTCCAAATGACTTACATCATCGCCAACCGCATGGATTTTATTAAAGTTATTTCGGTCTCTGAATTCCGAAGTAACTTTATACCCTTCTGTTTCTTTTTTCTTCGCCATTACGCTTGTACCGTTTTAGTGTCGAGTAAATAGATTTGATCAACATTTGTCAAGACCGGTAGCACTCGTGCCTGCGAAGAAGTAAATTCAGCAAGGGAAGGTCTGTTTGTCCGATACTTAGAAGCTAAGATATATTCGTCAGCTACCTGATATTCAACACCCGCAACTGGATGTGACAGTTCCGCGAGCGGTGACCACGTAAGTGTACCTACATTATCGCCAGGCAAAAATGAAATTTGCCCATCTGCCCAAGGTTTGTACTGGGATTTAACGCCGTTCTTTTCGCGGATAATAACCCGATCAACGATTTCAACAACAAACTTATACTTCTTCTGAAGCATTGTGTTTAATTGGTCGAAATCCGGAGCAAACAGGTTTTGACCCAGATATCCTATGGAATTTGCGAACGCCTCCTTAATCTGAGTTGTTGCAACCATATTATCGAACGCAGTATTGTCGAGCATTACCTTTCCAATTGCATTGCCATCAGCACTAACTTTCTTCCGAAGTCGCTGAATATCATCAAGCGGCTTGGCAGTTGTTGGATTTGACCACAAAACAGCGACGCCAAATTTATTGCCAATTGGGATCCCGTAGTCAATTCGTACTCCAACTCCAACGTTGTCAACCTCCTGAATCAGAGTTGTCCCAGTTGAAAGAGCCTGTAAAAATGCGCCTTCAAGGGTTTCATAAACACCACCGATGACACGAGGTGTATCGGCGAATAGTTTACGCAAAAGCTGAACCTCAGTTCCTTTTTGCGCTCTCAAAACTTCAAGTTCGGTTAATTGGCGCTCGTTAAGAGCCAGTTCCATTCCTATCTTAGGAATTTCACCGTTTTGCTTACTGATCGAATCTCGCATTTTCAATGGCAGCGGAGAATCAAAAGCAACAATATCCGCTGCTACAAGAGAGTTTTGAGCAGAAACTGCTTCCCATTTACCTGTAACGGAATAATCTACTGTCAGCATTGACTTGAATCGGTAGGTCAAGGGATTTTTTGATCCATTGATTGATTCTACATACGCTGAAACAAGGGGGCCAAAATGTTTTTTAACCCATTCGATGAACATTGACTGTTCCATATTCTAGTGTGTGTGTTGTGTTAATAATGGAACCTTAGTCAGCTCTCCATGCAATGAATGGCACAGCGGTTTTAAACGCTGCCAAAATTGTAGTCATGGAGAAAGGTGTTGCTTCGGGATTCGCTGTACCATTGGTAAGTATCCCTGCCATTGGTGTAGCCTTAAGGACTGATGAGCGTAATACGCCTACGTAAACATGATCTGTTGGCAATGTGCCGTAAACTGTATCATTTGTCGCCAAAGGCATTGGTTTGTAATCTTTCGAAACCGTGTCCTGAATGATGACGTGCCCCGCCTGGATAACTGCGGGGCCAAAGCCAGTAACATTCAAAGAACGACCTCCTTCGATTCCATCAAGAGCAAGCTTGATTACGATCGACTCCTTGCCGGTATTCACTTGTGATCCGGCCCCATTCAGAGTTGTAGTTGCCATTTTAAGCTGGAAGTATGCTTTTAAGTAATGCGCTAGCCTCCTCCTTGGAAGCTTCCTTAGCAGCCGAACCGCCAGTTGGTGTAAACGGCCGGCCGGTTTGCCCCAAACCTTGATCAGAAAGCAGCTGTGTGGCTGTTGTTAGTTTAGTCTCAACAGCAGTTAAATGCTCTTGAAAAGCTTCCTCGGTTCCGAATTTTGCCGGATCGAAATTATCGATGTAAGCATCCTTTAAAATTGGGTTGAAGTCTTTCAATTTCGTTTGCAAGGCCTGAAGTCTTGTTTCGGCAACCTTGCCCGCTTTAAGTCCCTGTAATTCCTCTTTTAAAGGATCTACAACAGCCTTAATTGCCTCGGCCAGCATTGCTTTAATGTCTGGTTGTTGCTGACCACCTCCGCCCTTGTCGGCATCTTCTTTGGCTTTTTTATCAGCAGCTTCCTTTTCTTCGGCAGATTTTTTGTCGGCTTCGGCTTTTGCTTTGTCCTCTGAATCTTTTTTCTCCTTTGCAGCTATCGTCCTGATCTTATCGTCAAATTTAGCTGTTTCTGTAAAATTCATGATTTTGTCCAGAGCTTTTAACCTAGCGTCAATGTCTGCTTCTTCGATGTCGTTTAGTCCGTCCCCGATTGAGTCCAGCCTGGCTTTGGAAAGATTCACTCCTGGGAATAGCTCCTTCAGTCGTGTAATGACTTTTTCCTTCATGTAAATAAGTAGTGTGTGTAAATATTCTCAAAACAAAATTAATTATTTATAATTGCATTGCAACTATTTTTATTAAATTTGTTTGTTAATTAAAATTTGAATGGGATTATTAATTGGTGTTGGAGACTACGGAATTGGCGATTTGATCCAAAAAGCGCAGAATCTATATGATTTGCTTGCGGATCTATGCAATGGTCAATTGAGCTTTGCGGACATCCTTAATAAGCCAGATACAATTGGTGGCTACGGTATTACGGATGCTTATACCATCACACAGATTACTGCCCTATTAGCTGGAAAAGCAGATACTGACCAGCAATACAGCTATAATAATCTACTTGATTTACCAACCAATATTGCCGACTCCGGAATACTTGATGTCTATACCAAAGACGAAGTTCTCGCGCTAATAGCTGAATTAGCAATTGGCGAGCACACACATGAGATTGAGGACATTACTGGATTACCGGAAGCATTATCTGCCTTGGCATGGAAAGAAGTAAGTTCCTTACCAAGTCCGGTTGCATCCGGAGCAATTTACGTAGTTCCCAGTGCTGGCAAATTTCAGTTATTTGTCGGTAGCCGGACCACACCGGGAGAAGTTTATGCACTTGATGCCATAACCAGTGCCGCATTAGCAACGGCCCTTGCTACGAAACAAAATAAACTCACAGGCTCACCCACCGACTATGTAAAGGGCGACGGCACTTTCGGAGTTTTCAACAAAGCCGCGATCGGTTTGGGAAACGTGGCAAATTATTCACCCGTAGAAATGCCAATCAGTGATGCTGTTTTAGCTGCATTACTTAGTAAAGCTAACGATTCGGATGTCCTAAAAAAAACAGGTAATCAGACAAAATCTTCGGGGGTATTAACCTTTGCTTTATCGCCGCAAGTTCCAGAGCCGGTTAATGGTCAAGATGCGGCCAATAAAGGGTATGTGGACTCACAGGTGCAGGACTCAAACATTGGCGAATCTGAATATCTGTTCGAAACCCCGGCCGAAGAGTGGATAGTAAACCACAATCTGAACAGAATGCCAAAGCCGAATATTATCATAGGCGGCAAAATGGTGATGTCAGATGTAATATATATCGATAACGATGTTTTGAAAATTGTTCACAGCAAGCCAAGAACAGGAATTGTTACTATCAAGTAAACGCACGCACTTAAATGGAATTTCATAATAACGTAGACTTCTTACAGAACCAGGCCTTAAACATAGTTCTGCATTCGGCTGCTGTGGCTCCGAGTAGTCCGGTTGACGGGCAGATGTACTATAACACAGGCACGAAGACCATCTATCATTATGATTCGGTCGCTGCGGCTTGGAAACCTCTCGGTTCTGGTACTGTTGTCGGCGGAAATGGTTTGCTTGAATCCACAACAGGCGGGATCGTTACACTTTCGGTAAACGTGGACGGTGCTACGCTGGAAGTAGTTACTGACATTGTCAGAGTGAAAGATGGTGGTATAACTGCCGCCAAGCTTGCGACCGATTCGGTAACGGCTATTAAAATCTTAGCTGGGGCCGTCTCGTTCGCCAAGATGCAGAACATTAATGGCATGACCATTATGGGGCGCACAGCAGCGGGATTGGGCGTTGTCTCGGAAATCTCACTGATTAACGACAGTACTCTCGCAACTGCAACAGGATCTAATCTAGCAACTGCGGGTTCGCTTAAAGCCTATATCGATGGACTACTGGCGGGGCTGGGCAAACCCATGGGGCCATTCGACGCCGCTGCTGCAACTAATCTACCCGGAACCGCTTTGGTAAAAAACGGATCGTTTTGGCGGGTCACGACAGCAGGAACCGTTCAGGGATTGATCATGAAGCCGGGCGATGTTCTGTTTGCGGATAAAGATAATCCATCTCCTACCGTAGCGGCAGACTGGTTTGTCATTGAAGGCAATGCCGATCAAGCAACTACCACGGTAATGGGCTGGCTTATGTTAGCTACAAACGTGGACGTGCAGACAGGTTCTGATCCTAATAAGGCAGTTACTCCGGCTGGGCTAAGCTCCCGAACGGCGACGGAGATCCGCACGGGACTAGCAAAGATTGCAACTCAGGCACTAACCGATGCTGGGGCTAACGACACAGACATCGTTACGCCGCTGAAAATGGCTGTTTATGTCGCGTCAAAGATATCTGGCGGTGGATATTCAGCGATAATCGGAGACGGTACAGCGGTGTCCTTCACCATCACACACGGTCTTAATTCGAAAAATGTATTGGCTGTTGTTCGCAAGGTCTCAGATGGATCTGAAATAATGGTAGACAACCGGGCGGCATCCCTGACAACGTTAGTAATCACACCAATCAAGCCCCCAGCAGCGGGTGCATGGGAGGTTACAATACTGAAAAAATAAGGAATGGAGATAAAAAACCACATACAGGCCGACGGCGACATGTCTATCATGGGGCAAATTATTAGCTCGGTGATGGCAGCTGCACCTATGGTTGTTGCGAGTTCGCTTCTTGTTATCGGCCTTAATTCTGATCGGGTAGATGGATATGAAGCCGTTGATCTTTTGAACCGGGTAAACCATACCGGTTTTCAAGCTATAAGTACAGTTACTGGATTACAGACATCTATCGACGGGAAAGTAAGCATAGCGACGCCAAATGTGATCACTGCAGACCACAACTTTACCGGTACAAATCTTAGCCTTTCAGGCCAAACATTTTATAATCTGTTTCCATCAACCAGTAATGTTTTTTTGAACTATTACCCCGTTATAGGAGCTTCTGTAAATACTTTTGCCAATTTTCGTGTCTGGGATATCGCGGCTGGAACTCAAAAGGTTTTAAGGATTGGAGGGGATAATACATTTACGTGGGGCGGAGTAAATGTAGTTCTTGCAACTAGACAAGTAGCGACTGGAACTGGGTTGACCGGCGGTGGGGATTTATCCGCGAACAGGACTTTATCAGTCTCCTTCGGATCTGCTGCAGGGACTGTTTCCGAAGGAAACCACGCTCATACTTTTGCTTCGTTAACTTCGAAACCCAATACATTATTGGGCTACGGTATAACTGACGCAGCATCTACATCCGATTTGTCAGCGTACGTGCAAAGAGGAACAGCAAACACGGTTTCCGCAGATCATATTTTTACAGGAATTGGACTGAGGCTTTCTCCACATTATTTCCACGGAACTTATGACGGCTCTAATGTCTATACGCATTTTTATCCAACATCAGCGGGAAACGGATCAACTTCCACTTTTGGAAATTTCCGTTTTTGGAATGGCCCCGGCAATACCTTAAAAACACTGAGAGTTGGCGGCGATGGGACATTTATTTGGGATGGCAAAAACGTTGCTACCGAGACATGGGTTATTGCACAAGATAGATTCACATCCTCTTTAACTGCGGTAACTGATCTAAATAACGTAATAAATGGCGGGGTTAAATATTGGACAGACGCCACCGCCAACAGACCGGAAGGATATGGCACTGCCCTAACTTTTGCCGGGCTATCGCACACGGGAAATATAATTGATGGCGGCTGGATAAGTCAAATACTATCCGGTACATCCGGGAACTGGTTTGTTCGAAGAGGTGGTGGTGTTGCTGGCCCTGCGGGTAACTGGGGAAGCACCTATCAGCTATGGACAGCTAAGCAATTTACGCAGTCACAGATAAACAATTGGGATGCGGCTTATTCAGGTTTGGCGGGTAAAGAAAATAGTTTTTTGAAAGGGGATTTAATTCAAGGTACTGGAATTACCTTCTCAGGCTCAGGAGTAGGTAGGCTTTACGGGGCTGGGAATTTAACCATAAATACTTCAGGATCGGGCTCTTGGAATGATGCTTTGACCGTAAATGCCACAGCCCAGGTGATGCCAATTATATCTAGGGGGCCAGCAACGACCCCTACGGATTATTTACAGTTAAAGCCCACCGATTGGGGACCTGGAAAGCCCTATCTGGCTATTTCGAAAAGTTTCACGGCCAATAAATGGGAATACTACTCATACGACGGGGTTGCGACAAACGGGGCGTTAAATTTCGCTTTGAATTTAACTCGATTCGACGTTCCGCTGTTGGATGAAAACCGGCAAGTAGCGACAGGCCCCGGGTTGATCGGAGGAGGTTACCTATCGACGGATAGAACACTATATGTTGACTTTGGCACAGGATTTAATCAAGTTCCCCGAGGTGATGATTCTCGAATAAATAACGGTCAAACCGCATTTGGGTGGGGTAATCCTGCGGGACTCTATGTTAGAAAGGCTACTGTCGACACAATTACCGCGGCGCATATCTTCGCAGGAGAGATTACGTTACCTGGCAGTCTCTTTAAGAGCACATATGATGGATCTAATTCGTATTTCCATTTTTACGGGTCAGGTGGAAACGGGGCGGTTAGCTCAATTGGAAATTTCCGTTTTTGGAATGGGCCTGGCAATACATTCAAGACGTTAAGGGTCGGTGGGGATGGGATTATGATGTGGGACGGTATCAATGTAGCTACCCAATCTTGGGTTACCTCGATCGGCTACGCTACGGAGGGCTACGTGACTTCCCGAGGATATGCGACTGAAAGCTATGTAAACTCCAGAGGTTTCGCTACGGAGAACTGGGTTAACGGAAATTTCGCCTTATATAATGATGGTCGGATCAATAACGGTCAAACGGCTTATAACTGGGGTAATCATGCATTAGCCGGTTACCTATCAAGCATTAGCTCAGGGAACGTTACTGGGGCGTTGGGCTACGCCCCTATGCGTGACGACCGCCAAATAACGATTAACGGAAGTACTAAGAATGTAAAGGACAACCCGTCGTTCACTGTATCGGGCGGCATATCTGGCAGCGGATCGTTTATGTACATCCCTGTCTGGACTAGTTCTGGAAGTTTAGGTTCAACCGATTTTTACTACAACGGATATGTATATGGTTTTGGCAGCTTCCATTCTAGCTATCACAAAGTAACGGTCGGAGGCGGGCTATTTACGGCTGATGTGAGTACTTCGCCAAGCTCTGAGTTCGTGCTTGAAGTTGCGTCAACCTCAAGAATAGCCAGGCCGTGGCCCACAATGACGCAATCTCAGCGACTATCTGCCTCGGTCAAGGACGGCGGAGCCGTATGGCAAAGCGATGCGGGCACCTACGGCGTAGGTCTGTATCTATACTATGGCGGATGGTTAAAGGTATCATTTGCGCTAGCCCCTTAGTGCAGTAATTAATCGAATAACTATAATTAACAAACACGATATGCACACAAGTTATAAAAGAACATTTGAATTCAGAAGTGCCGCGGTAAATTACTTAAGCACCGAGAAAGATGAAACAAAGCTCAAAAGTGCGCTTGAGGACGTGCTTGAACAAATTCCTGACATACAGGAAAATTTTGAGAAATTCAGTAAAAGGATCAAGCGCAAACACGCAGCGGAAGATCGCCACGGCTGCATTCTTCGCGAAGAAAACGGAGGGTACAAATTCACGAAGGATGGCGAGGAAAAAGCAGAAGATGAATTGGAAGAAATGATGGAGGATAGGACACATGTCGAGATCGATCCTGTTTTGGTTGATATCCCTCAGGATTTCCCGCGGTCACTGTTGCGCTACTTCAAGGGTTTTGTCTTCGAGCAAACAGAACCTGAAGCCACACCCGCACAGCTACTAAAAAGCAAAGTAAAATCTCTAAATCAAAAATAATCATGTCAGTAAAAACAAACGAGATCCTAGAAACCCTGGAATCTCTTGCACCGGAAAACCCTGTGCAAGAAATAGAAATCGATTCCATCAACCTAAGTTTTGGTTTTAGCTACCGTGACATCTCAGATCCAATCAACCCGAAGCCTGGGAATTTCAACGAGAACGTCAATCTGAATTTCTCAAATGAGGTGGAACTTAACCGGATACTAACGGAGAAGGAATACTTACAATCGGTAGTCCCGTTAATTGCTAACCAGCTGATCAAAGGCCTAAATGCTGACACAGCCAAAGCAAAAGAATTCAAAATAGCTGTGAAAGCGGCCGTAGAAGCAATTTAATTTTTCAACCTGTTACCATTATACACACAAATGAAAAAATTACTCTTATTGCTCCTGCTGTTATCGGCAGGAGTGCAGGCGCAAGTAACATCCGGTAAGGACACCCTTGCGACACAATCATGGGTGCGGAAGTTTTTTAATCCCGGTGGCGTTATTGTTGATCCAGGCGCTCCCAAATGCGAGAAGCATCCAACGATTGATGCGATCTTTGATGTCACGGCAACTACCGCGAAAGTTCGTTTTGATGCAGTTGGACTCACCGAATTTCAACTTTCTTTTCAGGCAACTGACGGGAAGGAAATTACTTATCAGCGTTTCAAGGATCCGAAAAGCAATACAGTTCAGATTACTTTCGCAAAACAGCCTATCGGAACCTATCAAGTTGAATTAATCCCGATTTCCTGTAAGAGCGAAAAGAAGAATGATGTCAAACAGTTTCGTTTAACGGATGGTGGTGAAAGTCCGCCCGCAAGCGACTGTAAGCCTTATTCGATTGCCGAGATTAAGAATATTTCGAATGTAGGTATAACAGTTAAATTCGCAGCAACAGGTCTTACTAAACTTACGCTTACGCTGTTGTCATCTTCCGATGCGCCGATCAAGTCGATCACTTATGAGCCAAAACAGGACGAATTGTATTTCCCTTTCAATGTTGGATCAAGCACCATCTTGCCATCAGGAAATTACAAAATACGTTTAACTCCGGTTTCGTGTAATGGACAGCCCACAGTTGAGCCGTTCACTATAAAAGCAAATGAAAGTGGAGAAGCTACTCCGCCTGATGAAAATGCCGGCATCCCCAAATTTAGCCAAACTCCTAAAAAATTATTTCAGCTAAAAAATTCAGCTGGAACCTATGAGGATATCACACCCGGCGATTACATCGGATCTGACGGTACGCGCTATCGAAAAGAGGGCGGCATTATTTATAAGGCGCTGTACTGGATCAATGAACTGGCATTAGTTAAAGATGGCCGGCCTGTTGATTTCGGCAAGCGTGTTTTTCCGAATGGAGTTTTGGGTTATGTACGTAAAGAATATGCAGCCTTTGACTGGTCAGGAATCGACAATAAGAATAGCAGCATTGTTGGCAAGCCCATGCCTTGGCGCGGCTCCATTGATCAGGAATCTTTTCTCTCTTCCGGCTGGGATATCTGGTTGCATAGTACCGAAAATAAAGACGCCGTTTCTGACTACCTTTTTCGCACCGTTACGGCCAACTTTACCACGAATGGAGGCAAAGATCTTAAAACGGGCAATGACTTCATTCGGCAGCAAAATTCGGCCTATATGGATGCTGGTAATCTTGTCCCGCAATTCATTTACAACCCGACAAAAAAGAGATCGGATAAGCCGGTTGTGATTCAATGCTACCCTACCCTGGACTCTCCCTATGAAACAGTAAAAGGTTTGTACGACGGCGGGGTAACGCATGTTTGGTGGCAAAACCTACACAATGGAGGAATTTACGTAGATGGAAGACAGGCGGTAGCTACTGATAAATACCCATTGACGCCTGGCTTTAACTGGTCATCGACTGAATTTAAGCTTCGATTCCCAAGACTTAACCCAGGCGATCAATTAACGGACGATGAATGTATCGAATTCGCCAATAATATCTATTTAGGCAATAATTTCATTCTAACGGATGAATGGTCAGAGGGTTCGTATCCTCAAATGTCAGACCGGAGAAATATCATCTACAAGCGCGTTGGCGAGCGAATTAAGGAAATGGGTCTTGTGGGGGTTCAATTGTTGGGCGATTACGGATATGGATCAAAAAATCTCCATTTCAGAAATAGTTCCGTAGGCGAAAAACCTATGGACAAATACTATCTAGGGCTTCTAGGCCCAGATGGAAAAGAAAAATTGGAGCAAGTGGGCGGCTCCGGCCATACGACGGTTAAAAATGATTACTGGCAAAATGGTCAGAGTAATTACCGGGGCACGGTCGTAGGGGCTTACTATGCGATTACCGCACAAAGTCCTGATCTAATTCCAGCCATGACTTATGAGGCAATGTTATTCAATAACATGTTTCCAGATCAGCCAAAGCAGCGATTCACAACGCCCATCATGCAGTCGAATGCGCACGGGGCTGATGTGCCGTATAAGAACGACGGAACAACCAAGGCCGATGGAACCGAGAACTTAAATCAATATCCGGAAGCCCCAGCCGAATTGTTAAAGATTAATTCTTTTAAATCGCTTCTATTTTACAACTCAGCCTATCTATGGGATGCGTGGGGGACCAAGCCAGCAAGAGAAAAAAACGCTTGGTATGATAGCTCAATTATGTTTGATGGATGGATTGAAGGCACGCGCTGGTATGCAAACATGGTTCCTTACCTAAATGAAGCTGGCCGTCGAATCATCGTTAGCGATTATAGTTCAAGCGGAAAGGAATTCAGAAGCTCAACAATTGAACGTCATGTTTCTAACTCAGGAACCACTCACTTTTACAATAGTTACTTCAATGAAGTTGCCAATAACAAGGTTGGAGAATTGACTTTTGTGCCATCAAAGAAGAAAGTATTTGTTTACATCAACTCCTACAAGATGCCTTCTGAGATAGAGGAGATAACTGCTCATGTCGACGGAAAGGATTATTACCTGGGAGAGTGCGCAGGGTCAACCCTCAATGTATTTTACGAAAAGTAGAAAGCTTATGAAAAAATACATCATCGCAGGTGCGTGTGTCCTTATCATGATCATCACCACCTTTTTCATCGTTCGTCACATCAAAAATAACAACAAGGAACAAACACCTCTTGAAAAATGGGAACAAGCCGTCGATTCAGCCGCAGCCTACCGGAATAAAGTAATAACTGATAGCATCAACCTAATCGAAGCTAAAAAAAAATTGAAAGGTTATGAAGATAAACGCGATACACTATCGAAGGCTATGGCTGACGATAGTTTTGCTATGGCTGTTCGGCGCAGCGTCTTACGGGCAAGAATCCAAGCCGATATCCAAGCAGGAACAATACGTGACAGCCTTGGAAGACACGGCGCTGGTACTGGAAGCCATTAGGCCGATCATCACTCAGCAAAAAGTCGTCATCAACCTGTTAGAGCGGAAATATGAAAACTCACAAAAAGAATGGATGTTCAAAGAAACCGCCCTGCTTCTGCAACTCGACAAATCCAAGAAGGCACTTGCTGCCGAAATTAAAGCCAGGCGAAGGGAAAAGAAAAAAGCCTTCTTAAAAGGAGCCATACTTGGAGCTGCCATTTCAGTTGCCCTTTCAGCTTCTACCCACTAACAACGTTAACATACACACACTTTATAATGGAAGAAATACTTAGAAACTTAGGGGTAAAAGTCGAGTCGTGGATTATCTCATTTATGGCCGCTTCGATATTTATCGTAATGAAAATTTACGAGCCCGAAATTCCTCCCACAAAAAGAAAAGTGATCTACATTATCCTTTCCGGAATCGCTACCGCGCTATTAGTCCCCGGGCTGATCGTATACTGGTTCGGCATAGATAACCCTTTTGCTGCTGGCTTTGCAACCGCAGTGGTCGTAATGACTTTTGAGCTTATCGCACAAGCAATTAAAGACAGAGTAATCAAAAAAATTAAAGATGAAAAAGATGGAATTTGATTTGTCGGTTTGGCAATGGATAAAGGAGGTTTTGATTACCATTGATTCTAAATTATCAGCACTTTGTAATCTGGGAGACTCCTTGCTTCACAGTTTTGAAATTCAATGGGTGCAGCGGATTATTATCGTATTGATCGGCGCATTTGTCCTGATCACCTCCCTGATATCCCACATCCAAATTAAGAACAACAATATGGCGATGGCAAAAGAGATGCTGCGCAGGACCGGAAAGGAAACGCTGGGTGGGCGAATATTTTTTTACTGCACCATTATTTTCTGTGTCAGTAGCTTCTGGTATGGCTTTAATCCGTTCGCCGCTAGTTTTGCAGTTGCCGCCCTAGTTTGTGAGCGGCTGATTGTCTACCGCGTTTGCAGGGGTATGAAAGATCCAATTTCAAGATTTCTGAACAAAATTAATTGGTAGCAATGGGAATTATCCTTTTTATCGTATCAGTGCTGTTGAATATACTACTCAGCATTCCGGCACTGATTCACACGATTGCCGGTTCAATCCGCTACAAAAGTAAGTTTGCCTATATCGATTCGGCTTTCATGCGCGGCGCCAAGGCATTGGACATTTTCGGCAACGTGGCTTATGGAACATTGCTGAATGATCTTTTCATTAAAAAGGGCGGATATCATTTTGGTCAGGGGACAGAAAAAATCAGCTCGGCAGCTGGCAAAAACTGGATTCTTGGAAAATTGACACCGTTAGGCTTGGGGCTTACTGGTACGTTAAACCTGATTGACTTCAAAAACTGGAAAAATGGAGGACATTGCTGGACAGCCATTGAAGGTGGTCGAGAACACTATCATTCATTACGCTGGCCTGGAACAATCAAGTGGTATTACACCTTTTCGTTCCTGATTATCTCGACCACCCTACTCTATTTACTGTTCAGGCTTTTGATCTGGATATTTTAGAAATCAATTACAACACACACTATGAAAACTCAAACACAACTGATTGCTAAATTCGGCAATCCTTACACAGCCCGCGCAAAATTCGAAAAGAAATGGATGGAGCTTTGGGATATTCCGCAGGAGATCAACGATGCAATTCCTGCGCTACCGAATAAAATCTATGTCAATTATTTATTGATCGCAGTATTAGAATCTACTTTTCGGGAATTAATTGCCAGAGGACTTCACAAGGAAATCAGGACGTTTGACGGTTGTTTTAACATCCGTCCTAAACGTGGAAGTTCCGGAATTTCTACACATGCCTGGGGAATCTCAATTGATTTAAATGCTACCTGGAATCCCTTTCGAGGGAAAGTAACCTGGTCTAAGGAATTTTTAGACGCTTGGCGGAAAAATGGCTGGATTTGCGGAGCGGATTGGTCAGCTACAAGCAAAGATGGGATGCATTTCCAATGGGAAGGCTTCTGAATTAAAACGCTCACTTTCTTTCAAAGTCCGTTAAATAGGTGTATTCCGTTGACGGACTTTGACATTTAATATACTTGCTTTGCACCTATTTTTATATTAATTTTCGGACTAACAACACACACTATTGAATGAAACAAAACATTAAAATTTCGCTATTAGATAACAATGAAGGCCAAATCGAAGGTTTGCCAGCCAATCCGAGATTGATAAAGGATGACAAGTTTGAAAAGCTTAAGTTAAGCTTGACGGATGATCCTGAAATGCTGGACCTACGAGAATTATTAGTTGTTCCTCATGGCAAAAGATTCGTAGTTATAGCTGGGAATATGCGTCTCAGGGCAGCAATTGATCTAGAATTCATCGATCTCCCCTGTAAAATAATTCCGTCAGATACCGATCCTAAAAAGCTTCGTGCAATCGCGCAAAAGGATAATATATCTTATGGGGAGCATGACTGGGATATGCTCATGAACGAATGGGACACAGAAGAACTGAAAGAATGGGGAATTGATATCCGTGACGTTGTGGACGACGACGATGAAAAAGAAGAAGAGCCCAAAGTCCTCAGCAAAAAACTTCTCGTTGAATGCTCGGAAGCCAATGACCTCGACAGCCTTTACGAAGAACTGCAAAAACGCGGTTTTCTATGCACATTGAAATAAATTACAAATGACGGACCCTCGAAGAAAAGATAAGCAAAAGGCGGAAGGACGACGGGTTATTGTGGCAGAATGTTACAAAAAAGGCATGACCATCCGTCAAACTTGCGAAGTGGTCATGAAGCGTATGGGATTAGATAAACTCCCAAGCGTCAAAGCCATTTTTAACGATCGTCACGCGCTATTGAAAGAATGGAGGGCTGAGAGAATTCAGGATATGGACGACCTTGTCCAGCTCGAATTACAGCGCATTGATGACGCAATCCTGGAACTATGGGAAGCCTGGGAGAAATCAAAAACCGATTTCAAGGCAAAGTCTAGCAAACGAAAAGGCGAATTGCCGCCCAGCGTGCCGACCAGCGCCCCAAAGAATGTTGACGAGATTGAAAAACGAATCACGACTACACATGTCGAACAGTCCGAAAAGGAAGAAATCAATTTCGGTGACCCGCGCTATATTTCAGAAATCCGTTTTCAACTGATCGAGCGCCGGAAATTACTTGGTATGTACGCTCCGGACAAGACAGACGGAAAAATGGTGATCTCTGTTGATATCACAGAAAAGGACGTTGAGACATTCAGCAAAGCATTTTCGTCCAGATATAAATGACCCACGAACAAATAGAAAGGTATAAATTCATAAAAATGGCACGGCTCGCAACACAACGGTCGATACTTGATTATACCTGCTATTTTTTCAAGGAAACACAGAATAGGAAGTTTGTTGTCAATCACCACCACGAAGCAATTTGTAATATCCTTGGGAGAGTACTATCTGGCGAGTTGAAGAAGGTTATGATCAACATCGCCCCTCGGTATGGAAAAACGGAATTAGCGGTTAAAAACTTCATTTCGCATGGTTTGGCGCTGAATCCGGCCTCAAAATACATCCACCTCTCCTACTCCGATGATTTGGCGCTTGACAACTCCGAGGGTGTGAAATCGATCGTTGAGCACGAAAAATATCGGGAGCTTTATCCGGAAGTTCAGATTAAAAAGGATTCCCGTTCAAAAAAGAAATGGTATACAACGGCAGGCGGCGGAGTTTATGCAACGTCAGCTGCTGGTCAGGTAACCGGTTTCGGAGCCGGCCGTGTTGACGAAGAAGATGAAGATCTTTATCGTCCGGGATCCGAACCAGAATTCGAGGCCTCACTCGACGAGCTACTGGTTGATACGGGAATCAACGTGAATTTTGGAGGTGCGCTGATCATCGATGACCCGATCAAGCCGGAAGACGCCGACTCAGAGACCAGACGGGAGCGAATCAACAATCGTTATGATTCGACGATCAAAAACCGCGTAAACAGCCGAAATACTCCGATCATCATCATCATGCAGCGGCTGCACGAGAATGATCTATGCGGCTATTTGCTGGAAAATGAGCCGGGTGAATGGACGGTACTGAGTCTACCCTGCATTTATACTGACGATGATGGCGTTGAACAGGCACTTTGGGAATTTAAGCATACGCTCGAAGAGCTCCGAAAGCTGGAAGATCAAAACCCTTTGGTTTTTGGCCGGCAGTACATGATGAACCCACAGCCAGCCGGGGGATATCTATATGGTCGTGAATGGAAGACCTATGAGTCGATCGACACGATCCCCTATTCAAAAACAAGGGTTCGTAAATCTTATACCGATACTGCTGACCTGGGAACCGATTACCTCTGCTCTATTGCGTACATAGAAACGGAGCTCGCAATGTACGTGACAGATGTCTTGTACACGCAATCGGCCATGGAAACGACTGAGCCGCTGACAGCACGGCAGTTGCTGGAAAACCAGATAGAATTCGCCAGGTTCGAAAGTAACAACGGTGGTCGTGGCTTTGCCCGAAGCGTAGAAGCGCAGACCAGGCTTGCCGGAAACAAAGACACGATTATTGAGTGGTTTCATCAATCTAATAACAAGTACAGCCGGATATTCAGCCAATCCAATTCAGTGCAAAACCTGGTTATTTTTCCTACCGACTGGAAAAGACGTTGGCCCAAATTTGCCAAACATGTTACGACCTACATGGCGGCCGGCGACAATACCCATGACGACGCAGAAGATGCATTGACCGGCATGACTGAATTTTTCGGAGTAGACTCCGTTCAACCTCAAAATTTAGAGGCATATTTTTAAAAATAGTACACAACACACACACTATAAAAATGACCACCAAAGAATTAGCTACCCTGATCGGTAGCCTCAATGAGTTGGATCCAACTGCGGTAATGGAGAAACTCAAAGCGAAGCGGACGCTTCCGGATATCTCCAAATATCGAAAGCAATATGATGTACATCTGCATGAAACGCTGGAGCCTGCCAAACGACCCGATAAGAAAATTAAGAACAATGACAATCAGGATGACTGGGTAAAGGTCAACCGACTTGCATTTCCGATGCAAAAACTCATTGTTAAGCGGGCACTATCATTCCTATTCGGAAGCCCGGTAAAACTTCTTTGCGAGATTGAGGATGAGACCAAGCAGCTTAACGAAAAGAAAGTCCTTGATTCTGTGGACCAGATTCTGTTCGACAATAAAAGCAACAGTTTCAACCGTAAGATTGCAAGGGAAACGTTTCGAAGCACGGAAGTAGCTGAATGCTGGTTTGCTGTTAGCAAGGACGAAAAACACGAGGATTACGGTGGGATATCAACGAATTTTCGCTTGCGCGTGATGGCCTTTAATCCGTGGGACGGGAACGAACTATACCCTTTGTTTGATGAAACGGGCGATATGATCGCCTTCAGTAGGGCATTTACAAGGGATGACGACGAAGGAAAAAAGCTTGAATTTTTTGAAACTTATACGGAAAAATCAACGATCCTTTTTTCAAAAAAAGAATCAGTCTGGCAGATCACCACAACGCCTAATATTTTAGAGAAGATCCCTGTGATCTACGCGAAACAGGACGAAGTAGAATGGTCTGACGTACAATGGTCGATCGAGCGGCTTGAATATCTTCTCTCAAATTTCGCTGACACGAATGACTATCACGCAGCGCCGAAGATATTTGTTACGGGCAAAATTTTAGGGTTTTCAAAGAAAGGGGAATCCGGGACTATTCTGGAAGGCGATAAAGAATCAAAAGCACAATATCTAAGCTGGGATCACGCACCGGAATCTATCAAACTTGAAATTGAAACGCTGCTCCGTTTCATTTATTCTTTCACGCAAACACCCGATATCAGCTTTGAAGCGGTTAAGGGCCTGAGCGAGATCTCCGGAGAAGCGCTAAAAATGCTTTTCCTGGATGCTCATTTGAAAGTGCTTGAAAAACGTGAGATTTTCGACGAATACCTACAACGCCGTGTCAATCTAATCAAGACGTTTGTCGGAACACTGGACGTGAAATTAAAACCGGTTGCTTCAAAACTTCGCATTGTCCCGGAGATTCAGCCTTTCATTATCAACAACATAAAAGATCTGATCGAGATGCTTTCAACAGCTGTTCAATCTGGCATCATGTCCCGCAAACAGGCTGTCACGCTGTTAAACATGGTTGACGATGTGGATGCGGAGATTGAACAAATCGAAAAGGAGGAGAAAGAACGTAACACATCTGATATTTTACAACCCGTTTTTTAGCCATGGACGAACTCGTATTGCAGCTCCTGACCATGGTCAGCGATGAAAAGAAAGCAGCTGGTATTGCCCCCGATCACGTGACATTGTCAAATCTGACCGGATCGATTAAACAAAGTTTGAATCGCCTTTACCTGGACAAAAAGATCCGGGTGGGCGATACAATGAATGATAAATACATCACCCTGCTATGACTATTAAAAACCAATTCGAAATCGGAGAAACGGTTTACCTGGTAACGGATCCGGACCAACTTAGAAGACAGATTCTATTTCTCTATGTTTTCAAAGATGAAATCACCTACGAAGTCGGTTGTGGTACCGAGCATTCCGAGCACCATGCTTTTGAAATTAGCAGGGAAAGGGATTTGAGTTTGGCCATGGGGATAAACAACTCTGGCAAATTAAGTAACTGAGAATTGCTCCCTTTGAATTCCAACGCACACACACTAAATGGCAAAACCGCGTAACTATCAAGATGAACATTTTGATAACGTCGAAGCATTTGTAAAGAGAATCCGATCGCTGTATTATGCAGCAAGTCGGGAAGCAACACAAATTGCTTCGACAGTCAAATACAATCCAGAGAAACCATTTAGGTTTTCAAACTTCCCCGCTCTGAACAACCGGGTAAAAAAGCTTTTCGGAGCGTTGACAAACAAAATGCTGGAAACGCTGAACAGCGGGACCCAGCACGAATGGTTATTGTCCGCCGAGAAGAATGATCAGCTGGTAAAGACGGTTTTGTCATCATCAAAGCTTTCAGCAGACTCGCTTTCGAGGTATCACAACCGAAATCTTGAAGCACTCAGGTCCTTTCAAAATAGAAAGTCGGACGGGATCCACTTATCCGATCGCATCTGGAAAGTCGGTGAGCAGTTTCGTCAGGAATTGGAAATGGCGATCGATGTTGGTCTGGGAGAAGGAAGATCTGCTGAGCAGCTGAGCGCAGATGTCAGGTCATATCTGGAAGATCCGGATAAATTATTTCGCCGGGTTCGAAATGCCCGGGGCGTGCTACACCTATCTCAAAATGCAAAAGCATTCAGCCCGGGGCAGGGTGTTTACCGCAGCAGCTATAAAAATGCTATGCGTCTGACCAGGTCCGAAATCAATATGGCATATAGGGAATCGGACTGGGCCCGTTGGGCGCAGCTTGATTTTGTTGTCGGGTATGAAGTCCGCCGGAGCAATAACCCCTACCCTTGCGTCGTCTGCGAATCGTTGAAAGGGAGATATCCAAAGGCTTTTAAATGGCGATCCTGGCATCCACAATGCCGGTGCTATATGGTTGCAATCCTGACTTCAAAAACAGAAATCGACAAATTGACTGAATCCATCCTGAACGACGACGAGCCCGCACCATTTAAAAGCATTAACGAGGTCGATAGCATGCCGGCGGGTTTTGTCAGCTGGATTAAGGGTAATAAACCTCGATTACTTCGCGCAAAATCACAACCCTATTTCATTCAGGATAACTTCAGGGGCGGCAACATCGCCGGTGGGTTAAACATTCCGCTACGAAAATCCGGATTAACAAAAACGGATATCCTGCGAAATCAACCTTTTGAATTAACTGACGATATAATCGCTTCGCTGATTGGCACACGAAACATTCCCTTCAACGGTACAGCCAGTAATTTCAATAATATCTTACGAGGGTTTGACCTGCCGTCATTTGATGCGGAATTGACTGAGATCGCAGCTGAGAAAGGATTTGAGTGGGAAACCAAGTCATATAATGTTGATGAGCGCCGCGTATACTTCGAATATTCCGGTCAATACCAAAATAACTGGGTCACGCTTATTCGTAGTTTTTCCATCAAAGACGGTAAGAAAGTCGCTGACCATGATCTTTTTATGATGCCGAGCTCACTTCAAGGATCCGGATTATCAAAGCAAATTTTCCGTAGGCTGTACAGGCAGTATCAGAACGCCGGTGTCCAAAGAATCAACGTGCATGCCAATATTGACGTCGGTGGCTATGCCTGGGCTAAATACGGATTCTCGATGATCAGGAACCGCGATGTGGAAGCGCTAAAAACCGCCGCCAAAGTCAAGCTTTCGGCCAAAAAATATAAAGACTTCATGGAGGTGTACGACCTGTATAAGGATATCGCTCCGTTCCCAGTCCGGCACATTGCAAATCGCCCATATGGCAAAGAACTACTACTTGAAAGTGATTGGTATGGATCAATTGATCTTGAAGATGATGGAGAAACCGAATATTTCGAAAAATATCTATTTGGAAAGTAGAGTTGAATATTCTTTCCGGTATTCTTCAAGTTGTTCGCGGGAGATACCTTCATCTTCCAAGCGCTCATCCGTCAGATTTAAACCATCCCTCTCCATTTGCAGAAGAGACAACGCGCGCAGTTTGCGATCTGTCTCTTCTGACACGGTAAATTCGGCATGCATTTTTGTTGTAAGTTCTTCTTTCATTTTATTTTTCACTAAAAATCATTCAGGTAGTTACTGTCGACCGGATTTGATCCCAAATTACCTGTAAATCTAATTCATTTGACAGTTCTAATACCGCGGTATTCCACTCCCAATCCTCTGACCACTGATTGCCAGTGAATCTCATTATCCCTCTTGAAGTGTATTCAACGCAGCCTTTCACATCTGGTCTTAAGGAACAGATGAGTTTTATTAATTCAACTTTAGTTACTTCTATTCCCATTCTTGTTTTCTACTTTTTTACTGGCACTCCCACCAAAACCTCCCTGGTACATTCGCCGTTCAAATAATCCACAGCAAGCACTGCTATTGCCCGCCCTTGAACCGATTTTAAGGCATTTGAGACCTGGCCGTATGACCGCCTATCTTCAACCAATATATCAACCGCTTCATCGTATCCGAGTTTTTCAAAAGCTCGATCTGTGGCAGTTCCAGGATATCGTTGATAAGTTGAATCGTTACTTCAATTTCATTTTCTGTCGGTCTAATATTTTCGTAGTCTTTTTGTTCTGACGAGTTCATTGTGTCGTTTGTAGTTGTATAAAATTAGCGAATTTAATTTATTTAACTGCAATGCAACTATTATTGCACTTTACCTCCCCTTTGGTCTCCAATCAGGTTGGCCCTTAATCTGGTTCTCCCCCCGCCAACAATTGATATGAACAGTTTCCCAGCATCTCGAAATTTGCAGTATCAAAAGTGTTATTTATTGAAATATTTCAACAAATAATTAAATTATTCAATCAACATATTGTAACTTTTAATAACTTACAGGAGTTTATTTTTTCACATTACCCTCACAAATTATGAGCTTTACTCCATTCGGCACGATGTCCGACCTCAGATCTTATTCAGATCTAACCATTACCACTTTCAATGTTGTAGAAGGCGGCAGATCAGGTTTATTCGATTTAGATAGTGCCGACACCGCAACGGCTGATGACAGTGCAATGATTGTCATACAAGGATCCTCCAGGCGCTTCAAGCGGCGCTATGAAGGGCATGTTTTACCACAATGGTTTGGTGCAATTGGCAATGGTGTTGCCGACGACACAATTCCTATCCAGGCGGCTTTGAATTTTGCCGGGTATGTCGGTTGGACTGGAACCGTAGGTGACAATACCAGAAGATCAAGCGGAAGCTCCGTTTATTTAAAACCGGTTTCTGTCGGATACAGGATAACCTCTACGTTAAAAATTGGTGCATATACCAAACTTTTTGGTGATGTTGGAGGCGGATTTTGGTTTAACGACACAAGGAAAAGAGCCTCTGTTATCATACCAGATTTTAGTAATCCGCTCAACTGGGCCATTGATTCCGACGTATATCTCACAGGGGGTGTACCATTAGCTTTTGACGAAATAGTGAGAGGAGAACAGTTTGATGAAGGCTTGTTATCCGCTACGATTGGAATTATTATTGAGAATATCAGTATTATGGTAAAAAGTGGCACCAGATTATTTGGTGGCATCAGGATGGCTTGTGCGCAACAAAGCCGGATCATGAATTGCTACGTTCGGGGGACTGATATCGGTTACTCTTTTATGGCGTCCTGGGGAAGTGAGATAGACTCGCGGTCCGAAACGGCCAAGTGTGGCGTGTTCATGAGAAATGACAATAATGGTATTATACTTAATGGATACTATGATAAATTTCCTTCACTAGAACCGTTACCAGAAACAGAAGGAAAATTGTTTGATGCATTCGGCACTTTTTCTGGCATAGACGAATCATTTAAAACCAAAACCTACGGCGTATGGAGCCATTACAGTTATGGTTTAGCCGGCACTTCGGTTATCGTTGAACATTGGGATGTTGGGGTGGCTGCCTTGTCCGCAAGTTTTAGATTGGAATCATTATATGCCGAAGGAAATGCAACAGCTTCAATTGTCACATATGGTTGTAAACTCGAAATTGGTCACCTGACCGGGGCTCGTAATGGCTGTTCGCTTTATTGTGGTTCAGATGCCGATGTTTATTTTAGTAGCATCGATCAAGAGACAACACCTTTTTCGTCTTACATCCATAGGCACAACACATTTATCTCCGTTCCTCAACAGGTTGCATATTATCAGAAAGGAATACACCACAGGATAGAAAAAAACAATATCTACGTGAAGGCAACTGATCCGCTCGCGAGTGCAACAAATCATGGATTCAGTGATAGATACCCGGTATCCTCAATCAACGAAGCTTTATTAAGGATAACCGATAATTATAGTTTCCGGGACAATACTATAAATCGACCCACCAGCGAGAATTTCACGATACATATTCTGGATGATTCCAGTTATACTTTAACCGGGGCATATCTCTTATACAACGGCTCATTAAATATTGTTGGAAATTCCTCAGCCAAGCCTACTGTCAATGTTAATTTAGGTAGAATACAGTTGCATAGTGCGAAACTAAGTACTGAAAATATCAATTGGGTGAAGAACACGGAAGATTATGGACAGGGAACAAGCAGCCCGTTTTGGCTTCATGATGGTTCAAATGACGTCTTAGTGAAAAATTGTTCTGTTTTACTTCCTGAGAATGGATTCGTGGTTCATTGTTTTTACGGAACTTCAATGATTAATTTAATACTTACCGGGACCGATGTCAATGCTCCGGTTAGTGGTGGTGTGATCAACACAACCTATTTAAACGAAAGACCCAATTTACTTACCTATCTTCGAACGAAAGGTAATTTTACCGGTGGAATCCAAACAATAACCAGGTCTGGATATTTTGGTGGTGGAATCAGTGACGGTGTTAGGATTCCAGATGTCTGGATCAATAAGGCTATCATTACATTAACGCCGTAGGACTAGACTTGCATCACTTAAAACGGGGTTCTTCAAGTAGGGGCTCCGTTAGGAAAAACTATACTCCCTTCAAAATCAATGCATCATGAAACACTACAACTTTCTTTCGCTTTACTTTCTCCTGTTGTGTCTGTTTATCTGCACACCA
>NZ_JAVFVU010000056.1 GCF_030929615.1 Dyadobacter sp. LHD-138
GCTTGGTAACCTTAAGATAAACAAAAACCCCGAAATATCTCAGCAATGGACATTTTCGGGGTTAATTTTTGTTACAAAAAACTAAAAGTCAAATAGTTACCCGTGGTTTGGACACCCTATAGTCATCCACATCTTTTTCCCGGAGCAGGGACATGAGCTCTTCTTCGTCAATGAGCTCCTTTTCCATATTTTGCCTGATCAGCCTGCCGTTTCGCACCAGGAGAATGGGTTCAGGCTTTGCAAATTTTCCGAAGATCACTTTTTTATAACCCATCCAGTCGATGGCGTAATCCCAGAAAACAAGGGTCAGGATCAGGACGGCGCCTTCGCTGATCGAATTGTAGGTACCTGCCATGGCATTTTGCGCCGCGTCGGAAATCATGGTGATCAGCAACAGGTCGCTGATACTTAACTGACCGGCTCCGCGCCTGAATAACCTCATGCAGAGATAAATGATCCAGTAAGTGATGGTTCCTCTGATACATACTTCCAGTAGCGACTGGCTGGGAATGATCATGTCATGCCAGTTAACGCTAAACAGTTTATCCATTTTATTTCAAAAACAAGTATTCCGAAACGTGAATCTTTCTGCTGTGAAGTTATGAAAACAAAACGGTTGTAAAACAAATATGCCGACCAAAGGTCGGCACGTTTGCATCTATTAGCCATGAAAAATAAAATACTTATTATTTGCCCAAAGTACCACGAAGTGCACGTGGGATCTCAACTGAGGCAATCGGGTTGCTGATCGCTGTAAGGATAACAAATCCTTGTGGATTAACAGCACCCACTTTAACAGACTTTCCAAGATCAAGTTCAGTTACATCAACTTCTACATAATCAGGAATATTATCTGCCAAACCTTGTACGCGCAATTTACGCAATTTTTGGTTCATTTTACCACCTTTCATTACACCAGCAGATGCTCCTGTTAATTTTACAGGTACATCAACCTTAATTTCCTTGCCATCAATGATCTGAAGGAAGTCAGCGTGTAACAACATATCATTTACAGGGTGGAATTGTTTTTCCTGTAAAATCGCGTTATATATAGTTCCCTCGATGTTCAAGGTAACGTTAAATACATCCGGAGTGAAAAGCAGTGTGCGGAACAACATAGCCGGTGCATAAAAATGCACTTGTTCAGTTCCACCATACAGCACAGACGGAACATAACCCTGAGCACGTAACTCTTGAGCTTCCACCTTGCCGAGATTCGCTCTTTTAAACCCTACAATCTCATGCGTTTTCATAAGAATAATAATTAAAGTTAAAAAAAATAAAAATTTACTGATAATTTATAAACAATGAACTAATAGATTCATGATCTCGGATACGCCCGATTGCTTTTGCGAACAGCTCCGCAACTGACAATACGCGTATTTTATCATTCTGTTGCTTAAGAGGGATCGTGTCGGTAACAATTAATTCCTCAAGGACAGAATTGGCAATGTTTTCATGTGCTTTTCCGGACATAATCGGGTGCGTACTAACCGCTCTGACCGAGTTTGCTCCTTTGCCCATGATAATTTCAGCGGCCTTGCATAATGTTCCGCCGGTATCGATCAGGTCATCTACAAGCACGACATCCATTCCTTCAACCTCACCAATCACCTGCATACTCGCAATTTCGTTCGCTCTTTTTCTGTGTTTGTCACAAAGGATCATATCCACATTCAGGAACTTGGCAAAATTGCGCGCTCTGGCTGCACCACCCATATCAGGCGAAGCAATAAGCAGATTTTTAAGGTTCAGGGATTTGATGTAGGGAACAAAAATAGAAGTCCCTTCCAGGTGATCCACAGGCAAATCAAAAAAGCCCTGTATTTGTCCGGCATGCAGATCCACAGTCATCAGACGGTCTACACCCACGGATGTTAACAGATTTGCCACCACTTTGGCGGCAATGGCCACGCGGGGTTTATCCTTTCTGTCCTGACGTGCATATCCGAAATACGGGATTACCACAGTAACATAATGTGCAGATGCACGGCGTGCTGCGTCTACCATCAAAAGTAGTTCGAGCAAATTGTCAGCCGGAGGGAAGGTGGACTGGATGATAAATACATCACATCCGCGTACCGATTCTTCAAAGCTTGGGGATAGTTCACCGTCGCTGAATTTGCGCAATGTGTATCCACCCAACTCCTTGCCGTAGTACCTTGCAATGTCTTTTGCCAGGTACTCTGACTGACTTCCTGAAAATATTTTTACTGTATTAAAAGAGCCCATGGCCAAACTAAAATTTGCGCAAAATTAATAAAAATCAATTAATTAGAGTGGTATTTCTTCAAAAAAATTAAATAAAGTTGAATACATACCCAGCCAACGAGGAGGCCAACCACAGCCCCGACGAAAATATCACCAGGATAATGCACGCCGACATAGACCCTGCTGTAAGAGTAAACTGCCGCCCAGGCGAATAACCAGCCTATATTACCAATCTTATTCTTAGTCAGTTGAAACCAGACGAGCGCCAGGGAGAAACTGGTGGCCGCGTGCGCGGAAGCAAAGCCAAACATACCGCCGCACCCGCCGATGTTATGAACAAGTCCGGCCAGCGAAGGTTCATGACAGGGACGAAAACGGCCGAAATAAGGCTTCATAACGCCTGAAACAACTTTGTCCGACAGGATAACTGCCACCAGAATAGTGACAATAATAGCTGCTGCCCGTTTCTTCTCCGCCTTAATGGTTATAAAAAGCAACGCCAGGTACATAGGAATCCAGGTGTATTTGAATGTGATCCAATACATGATGGCATCCAGCCAGGGCGCATTTTTGCCATTCAGCCAGAGAAAGAGCTGCTGATCGCCGTGAACAAATATGTCAACAGCCGACGTCATTTGCCGAAACCGAGCACCCGGCGTACTTTGGAAATCGTCTGACGGGCTACTGCACGCGCCTTTTCTTCACCCACTTGCAGGATACCTTCAAGCTCCGTCGTATTTTCCATATAATAATTGTAGATACGGCGTGGCTCGGCATATTTTTCCAAAATTATTTCTAAAAGTGCCTGTTTCGCATGTCCGAAGCCGTAACCTCCGTTAAGGTAATTCTGACGCATGGTTTCAACTTCCGTTTCAGAACCCAGTAAGGAGTAAATTTTGAAAGTAATATCAGCATTCGGATCCTTTGGTGCTTCCAGCGGTGTGGAATCAGAAACAATCTTTTTCACAACCTTTTTCAATTCATTTTCCGGAAGGAAAATATTGATGTAGTTGTTGTAGGACTTACTCATTTTCTGGCCGTCAATACCGGGAATGGTCATCATTTTCTCGTCAATTCTTGCTTCCGGAAGAATCAGCAAGTCTTCGCCGGCAAGCAGATTAAAGCGTGTGGCGATATCCCTGGCCATTTCAAGATGCTGTTTCTGGTCCTTTCCTACCGGAATAATATTGGCGTCGTAAAGTAAGATATCAGCCGCCATCAACACAGGATAAGTAAAAAGCCCGGCGTTCACATCAGCCAATTTTTCAGCTTTATCTTTGAAAGAAGTTGCATTGGCCAGCATCGGAAAAGGCGTGAAGCAGCTCAGGTACCAGGAAAGTTCAGCGTGTTCCTGCACGCGGGATTGTCTCCAGAAAACATTTTTATCGGTGTCAAAACCGAAGGCCAGCCATGTTGAGGCAATAGAACGCACATACAACTCACGTTCGGCTCCGTTTTTAAGGGTGGTCAGCGAATGAAGATCCGCAATGAAAAGAAAAGATTCGTTTTCTGGATTTTTGGATAGTTCGATAGCAGGCTGGATAGCGCCCAAAAGATTTCCCAAATGTGGAAGTCCGCTACTTTGTATCCCGGTAAGAATTCTGGCCATTTTGTATTGTATGCGAATTGAAAAAGATTTTACTCTGTTATGGAATTGATTATTGACTCAATTTCTTTTGTTGATATGGATTCTTGTTCTGATTTATCATATAAATAAAGCAGATATAACTCGTTATGAAAGGAGTACAGATACGTGATCACTCTTGCGCCACCTCTTTTGCCTTTTCCTTTACTTTTTATTCCTAACCTGATTTTAAAAATATTTTTGCCGATAGATTTGCCAAGTGCCGGATTTTTGTCTAGTTCCGCCACCAGATCCTTCATGTCCTGGGTGAGTGATGCGAATTTTTTGGATAACCTCTTAAACTCTTTTTTGAATTCAGGCGTGTAAGTTATTTTAGTCATTAAATAACCCGTTAATATCGGGACTAGGTAGTTTTCCTTCCCGCATCAATTTCATTTCTTCAACGGATTTGCTCAAAGAGGCGAACATTTTTTCTCTTTCCAGCTTTTTCTGGATTTCTTTCCAGTCTTCCATGGTTAGCAGAACACCCGTCTTCTTCCCCTTTTCGTTTGACAAAAATTGAACGTTCATAATTTTCAGTTGATTATGCGTTGCAAAGAAACTTAGTTCTTTGAATTTGTAAAATTCGTTAAATTGATTCAGAAAAACGTGGTAAATTTGATATTTGTAAATGGTCTAATGTTTACAAAACGTTAAAACCTGATATTTAACTCAGAAAATATTTATGCTTCAGTCATCAACACTAAAATTTCTCAAAGACTTAGTTCAAAATAATAACAGGGAATGGTTTCTTGAAAACAGAAAAAGATACGACGACGCCAAGGCAGACCTCGAAAAACTGGTCGGAAAACTCATTATTGAAGTAGGTAAATTTCATGATCTGGGAAATTTACAGGTCAAAGACTGCATTTTCAGGATCAACCGGGATGTTCGTTTTTCTAAAAATAAAGATCCTTATAAAAGTAATTTAAGTGCCGGGATAGGCCATGGGGGTAGAAGCTCAGGAAGGGTGGATTATTATTTACATATTCAGCCGGATGGGGAATCCTTCCTTGGCGGCGGAATGTGGGACGCCACTGCCGAGCAATTGGGTAAGTATCGTCAGGAAGTTGACTACAATGCCGATGAGCTGAAAAGGATTATTCACGATAAAGAATTCCGGACGTATTTCCCGGAAATATGGGGTGAATCTTTAAAGACCGCGCCAAAGGGATATCCCAAGGACCACCCGGAAATAGCGCTATTGAGAAGAAAGCAACTTTTCTTTATGCACCGTTTTTCGGATAAGGATGTGACCGCAAAGGACTTCGCCGATTCAATCGTAGCAGGAATGAAATTGTTGAAACCTTATATCGATTTTATGAATTATATATTGTACGATGCAAATCCGGAAGCCGAGGATATTCGATTGTAATGATTGAATGAGAGCATGAGAGAATGATTGATTGAGCGAATTTCCCAAATAATAATATGCAATTTTCCCACTTACACTGCCATACCCAATTTTCATTGCTTGATGGTGCTGCTGATATCAAAAAGCTTTTCAAAAAGGCAAAAGAAGATAACATGCCAGCCGTTGCCATTACCGATCACGGAAACATGTTCGGGGTTTTTGAATTTGTGGCGGAAGGTAATAAACAAGGTATAAAGCCAATTGTCGGCTGTGAATTTTATGTGGTGGAAGACCGCCATATTCGCCAGTTTACAAAGGAAAAAAAGGATGTTCGTCATCACCAGTTGCTTTTGGCAAAGGATGAAATCGGATATAAAAATCTGGTAAAAATGTGTTCGCTCGGTTTTATTGAGGGGATGTATGGTAAGTATCCGCGAATCGATAAAGAGCTGATTGTCAAATACCACAAGGGGCTTATTGCAACAACCTGTTGTATCGGGGCAATTATCCCAAAAACGATTATCAGAAAAGGAGAGGCTGAGGCTGAGAAAGAATTCAGATGGTGGCTGGATCTTTTCGGGGATGATTTTTATGTGGAGTTGCAACGTCACGAAATCAGGGACCAGTATATTGTCAATGAAGTGCTGGTGCGTTTTGCCAGAAAATATAACGTTAAAATTATCGCCTCCAATGATTCCCATTACGTGGATCGGGATGACTGGAATGCCCACGATATTTTACTTTGTATCAACACAGGAGATAAGCAAAGCACCCCGTCTGCGAAAGATTTTGATGACGATAAAGGCATTCCGAAAGGCTCTCGTTTTGCATTTTTCAACGATCAGTTCTATTTCAAAAATACCAGCGAAATGATGAAATTGTTTAACGACTTACCTGAGTCGATAGACAATACCAACGAGATCGTTGACAAGATTAAAACGCTGAACCTCCACAAAGATATCCTTCTGCCAAACTTCCCGATTCCGGAAGAATTTAAGACACACACCTTGTCTGAAATGGTTGGTAACAAGGAGCTAACAGCCGATGTTTTGAACCAGTGGGAGTATCTGCGTCATCTGACTTTTGAAGGAGCGAAGTTTAAATACGGGACCATAACACCTGAAATTGAGGACCGTTTAAACTTTGAACTGAACACAATCCGTAACATGGGTTTCCCCGGTTACTTTCTTATTGTGGCTGATTTTATTGATGCCGGTCGGAAAATGGGGGTTTTCATTGGCCCGGGCCGTGGTTCCGCGGCGGGTTCGGTGGTAGCTTATTGTACGGGGATTACGAACATTGATCCAATTAAATACGATCTGCTTTTTGAGCGTTTTCTTAATCCTGACCGTATCTCACTTCCCGATATTGATACGGACTTCGATGATGAAGGTCGGCAGAAAGTGATCGATTATGTAGTGAAAAAATATGGCTATAACCAGGTTGCACAAATTGTAACCTATGGTACCATGGCCGCAAAATCTGCGATCAAGGACGTTGCCCGGGTGATGGACCTGCCCTTGCAGGATGCCAACATGCTGGCAAAACTGGTGCCGGATAAGCCTGCATACAATATGACTTTGTCAAGAATTTTCTCTGCGCCCCTGGAAGGCGAAGGAAGTTTGACAAAGAAAGAAGGGATTGCGCCCGAGGAATTGGATAACGTGAAAAAGATGCGCGCGATCATTTCCGGAAATGATCTTCAGGCGAGTGTTTTGCAGGAAGCCCGAAGGCTGGAAGGAACGGTTCGTAACACGGGTATTCACGCGGCCGGGATTATCATCGCACCCAGTGATTTAACGGAGATTATTCCGGTAAGTACCTCCAAAGATTCTGACTTTTTGATTACCCAGTATCAGGGGAAGATCATTGAAGATGCGGGTGTAATTAAAATGGACTTTTTAGGCCTGCGAAACCTGACCATTATAAAGGAAGCACTTCGTCTGATCAAACGGAATCATGATGTAACAATCATCATTGACGATATCCCTTTGGATGATCCAAAAGTCTTCGAACTTTTCCAGAGAGGTGATACCAACGCGATTTTCCAGTTTGAATCCGATGGTATGAAAAAACACATGCGAGATCTTATTCCTGACCGTTTTGAGCACTTAATTGCGATGAACGCGTTATACCGTCCAGGCCCCATTGCTTATATTCCAAACTTTATCCGACGTAAAAACGGACAGGAAGAAATAACATACGATTTACCAGAGCTGGAAGAATATCTGGCCGATACCTATGGGATTACGGTTTATCAGGAGCAGGTAATGCTTTTGTCCCAGAAACTGGGCGGTTTTACCAAAGGGCAAGCGGATACATTGCGTAAAGCAATGGGTAAGAAGCAGATTGAAACCCTGAATAAAATGAAGGGTTATTTCATGAAAGGCGGAGAAGAAAAAGGCCTGGATCTGAAAAAGCTAGAAAAAATCTGGACTGACTGGGAGGCGTTTGCGTCTTATGCCTTTAATAAGTCACACTCAACCTGTTATGCTTTTGTAGCCTACCAAACTGCTTATTTAAAGGCACATTATGCGGCTGAATATATGTCGGCGGTTTTAACGAGCTCGCTGGGCAACATTGAAAAAATAACCTTCTTTATGGAGGAATGTAAGAATCTGGGTATTAGGGTTTTGGGTCCGGATATCAACCAGTCCGACCGACAGTTTAATGCAACCGGTATCGGAGAGATCAGATTTGGGTTGGCCGGTGTAAAAGGAAGTGGTGACGCTGCGGTGGAATCGATCATCGAAGAACGTGACGCAAACGGACCGTTTAAAGATATTTTCGACTTCATTACCCGGGTAAATTTAAGGACAGTGAATAAGAAAACACTGGAAAGTCTGGCTTATGCTGGTGGATTTGATTGTTTCACAGATTATCATAGAGCGCAATATTTTGCTACCGAAATAGGTGGGAATGGGACATTTATTGAAAAATTAATTCGTTATGCGAATAATTATCATACAGATAATGCTCCAAATTTATTTAGTAATTCTGGTGGTGGAGGAGATATAAGTAAACCAAAGGCTGTTGATATGGAACCTTGGGAGGATCTTGCTAAGCTGCGTTATGAGCAGGAAGTGGTCGGTTTTTATATTTCGGGGCATCCGCTGGATACTTTTAGGATAGAGCTGGATAATTTTTGCAATGGTACCCTGAATGAACTGATGGTGATTCCTGAAGGAGAACGTGCTCCCAAACATTTTGGAAAGGATATTAGTGTAGGCGGGATTGTCACGAGTGTGATGGAAAGAATGTCTAAAAATGGCAATCCGTTTATCATTTTTAAAATAGAGGATTATAAAGGTTCTATTGAAATGCTTCTGGGGGGCGAGGATTGTGTAAAGTTTAAAAATTACCTCGAAATTGGCAGATTTCTATATATTAAAGGGAAAATACAGAACCGCTGGAAACAGGAAGACCAGTTCGAATTCAAAATTTCTTCTATTCAATTACTGACTGAAATCCGGGATAAAATGTGCAGAAAAATAAAAGTTAATCTTACGCTGGATCAGATAGACGCCGAGTTTATTACTTTGTTGCGTGAAACATTTAGCAATAATCCGGGTCAATGTCCTGTAAATATGACCGTTAAGGATCCTGAGACTCATTTGGAGGTAGAGATGGCGTTGCGCAATTACCGTGTTTCACCAACCAACGAATTATTTAAAACATTAAAGGGATTTCCGGGCGTGGACTTTTCTCTCAATTAGAATGGAAATTCAAGAATTCCGGAACTTTTATAACACTTATTTCATTATTACCTCAACTAATTAATATCAAAATAGACACTTATTGACATGGGAAAAGCACTTGAAATTACCGATAGCACTTTTGAAGAACTTATTCAGGGCGATCAGCCTGTACTCGTTGATTTCTGGGCAGAATGGTGTGGCCCTTGTAAAATGATCGGACCGGTTGTTGAACAATTGGCAGGAGAGTATGAAGGTAAAGCCATTATCGGTAAAATGGATGTAGATATGAATTCAGCAATCCCGGCTAAATTTGGTATCCGCAGTATCCCTACTTTGATGATCTTTAAAGGTGGTCAATTGGTAGATAAAGTTGTAGGTGTTGTGCCTAAAACTACTTTGGAAGATAAATTAAATGCTCAAATCGAAGCAACTGTTTAATTTTAACAGTCTTGGATTTATATAAAAAAGGCTCCGAAAGGAGCCTTTTTTATTGGGCGCGTATATAAAAATGTGTCTGCATCATTGCCCGATTCGGGCACCCTGTTGATAGCAATTTTTTTGTTTGGATAATGTTAGTCAATTCCCTGTGAGTTGGTCGATGGTGACAGAGGGAGCTCCAATGGAGCTGGATTTTTTCTAAGATACGTCTTTCTATAAACAGGAAGCTCTATAGAGCTGCTACTTATTGAAAATAATCCTGGCGTGTTTATATCATTACCCGATTCGGGTGTCCTGTTTATAGTAATTATTTTTCATTAGGTTAGTTAACTCCATCGGAGTTCCCTGATTGTATTTTATAATTATGGATTTTAAACCGGGAAAATACTATCTCAAATTCAAGTAAATCATTTCTGAAATACCAGCAAGCATTTTCTTGTTGGCTTCGTCATTGTCAAAATCTTTTGATAAAATAACCAGCACATACTTTCGCCCATCCGGAAGGAACACAATGCCGCTGTCGTGCTGAACTTTGACTATCGACCCGGTTTTATGGGCAACTTTTATATCTCGAGGTAAGTTGCCCGGAATCACTTCATTGAATTTTTGATCCAGCAGAATCTTGATCATTGCCTGACAGGTCTCTTCATTCACAATTTTGCCAGTCGCCATTTTTTCGAAAATTAATCGTAAATCATAGGCGTTTGTAGTATTGTTCAAGCCCTTTTGAAAGGCTTTTGTATCTTCCACACCCCTGAGCACCTGTATGTTACTTGCGCCCAGTTTTCGCATGGTTTGCGTCACCTTTTTTGCATCAACAAGATCAATGATCATATTGGTTGCGAAGTTGCTGCTGACAATAATCATTTCATAAACAAGGTCCCGGATCGCACGTTTCTGACCGATCTGGCGGTAAAGTGTATGATCACCATCCCGAAGGGAATCCAGGCTGTAAGGACTCCCATCCACGATACTTCTGAACTCATTTTTGACGACAATTGAGTCCGTCAATGCGAATTTTCCCTGTGCCGCCTGCTTGAAAACTTCAATCATCACAGGCATTTTCATTGTGCTGGCCGCGTGAAAAGACTCATGTGCATTGATAGAGAGTTCTTCTCCGGTTGTTAAATCCTTAAATGCGATGGCATAAGTGCCATGATGTTTTTTTAACGCATTCGAAATTTTTAGTTTCAATCCTTCCATATCCAGTTTCGGCTGAGCGAAAACAGAGATTTGGGAAGCACAGAACAAGACAACAACGAGATACAGGGTTTTCATCAATTATTCCTCTATTTCAATCGAGTAAGAAGCATTAAAAGTTTTATGTGCAGCCAGGCTGAGGATTCCTTCCTTGGTTTCAAAATTATGGTCGCTGTCAGCATTATCTGCGATGCCGAGCCAAGGCTCTATACAAACGAAATTGGCGTTAGGTTTAGCCCAGATCCCCAAATATGGAAATCCTGCATAAGACACGCGCACAACTTGCGACGATTTCTTACTTTTCAGACTTACACTTTGCGAGGCCAGATTTTTGAAAATCAAAGCATCATTGTCGAATAAATGAGGGGTTAGGGGAAGTACATTCGTGTTTTCCAGTACCGGTTTCGTATTTTTTCCTACGAGGCCCTCTTTTTCTAAAAGCCATGTCGGTGCGGTTTCAACTTTTTCAAATTCTAGATAATAATCGTCGTACTGTTCACCATCATTAACCGGGCATTTAAAAGCCGGATGTGCGCCCAGGGAGAATAACATCGGCGCATCACCATGGTTGACCACTTGATGATCAACCGTGATTTTGTTTTCTTCCAGTGTATAAGTAATCAGAAATTCGAATGCATAAGGGTAAATTTGCAGCGTTTGCTCGCTATATGTTAGACCAAAAGTGAGACTGTTTTCTGTTTTATCAACGAGTTTGACATGCGGGTTATTACGCACAAATCCATGTCTGGGTACTTTATAGGGTTTCCCTTTGATCAAAACAAAACCACCTTTTATCGCTCCGATTGCCGGAAAAAGAACGGGTGCATAACTTCCCCATATATCCGGATCAGCGTTCCACATATAGTCTTTTCCGGTTGACTTCGATTGAATCTGGCAAAGTTCAGCACCAAGTGTTTGTACGGCAATCCTGAATTTTTCATTTTCTAATCTTTGCATAATGTATGGTGTTAAATAATCAGGAATATCTTTTGTGATGTCAATTTTTGGAAACGGATAAGCCAAAATCTTATAGGGTTATTCCGTTCCGGGCATCAAATAAAAAATAAATTCACAGGAATATCATCATTCTCCAGTGAATTTGCAGCAAAATGATTTGTATCAGTTGCTAGACAATACGTCCAGAATAACCTTACAGCCTTCCCGGATTTGCTCTTCTGTTATTGTCAGCGGAGGAGCGATCCGCATGGAATTATCGCAAAAAAGAAACCAATCGGTAACCACACCCATTTCGATACATTTGTCGATGGTTTGCTTAAGTACCTCAAATGACTCCATCTCAGCGGCAAGCATCAAACCTTTTCCACGGATTTCTTTGATTTTGGGATGTATTAACAATGATTTGAACAGTGCCCCCTTAGCGATTGCTTTTTCTGCAAGCTCTTCTTTTAGCGTAACCCGAAGGGTGGCTAACGAAGCAGCAGAACTCACCGGATGTCCTCCGAAAGTGGTGATGTGGCCCAGGATCGGGTTGGTTTTGAAAACACTCATGATTTCCTGAGAAGCCATAAAAGCGCCAATCGGCATGCCGCCACCCATCCCTTTGGCACTTAGCAATACGTCCGGATAAATATCAAATGGCTCGAAAGCCCAGAATGATCCTGTCCGGCCAAAACCTGTTTGCACCTCATCCAAAATTAATAATGCGCCAACTTCCGTACATCTTTTACGCAACGCCTTAACATATTCGGAAGAAGGCACACGCACACCGGACTCGCCGCCAATGACTTCAATAATTACAGCAGCGGTATGGGTGGTGATGTATTGCAAATCTTCCATTTTGCCATGCTCAATGTTCCTGATTCCGGTTAAAAGTGGACGGAAATTCCGCTTAAAAGATTCAGAGCCTGAAAGACTTAAAGCACCTTGCGTAGAGCCGTGGTAGGCATTGAAGCAGGAAATGAATTCGGTCCGGCCCGTAAACCTTTTCGCCAGTTTCATCGCGCCTTCCACCGCTTCTGTGCCTGAGTTGGTGAAATATACATTGTTGATTTTTCCGAAAGGGGAGGGATTTTCGGATTCAAAATTCAGCGTATCGGTAAGTTCTTTTGCAAGTTCTACCTGTGTACTCTGGACAAATTCACCGTACACCAGCAAATGCATATGCTTGTCCAGCTGCTGATGCAAGGCGGCCAGTACTTCCGGATGGCGATGCCCGACATTGCTGACACCGATGCCGGAAATAAGATCAAGATATCGTTTTCCGTCTGTTCCGTACATGTATACGCCTTCTGCGCGTTCAATTTCAAGGGCAAGCGGATAATCGGATGTTTGGGCTATATGGTCAAAAAAGTGTTGACGATGTGAAATGTGCATTTAGTAATAATTATACTTTTAATACTTATTATATTTTATTTGTTATGTTTTTTGAAGTCAATGCGTTCATTTTTTCGATTAGCTTTCAAAGAAACAGGCCGTTCCACCCACCCAGGTGAAATCTTTATTAAACCTTACGCCAATCATTTCACCCCGGCTCAACCGGCTTAAACTGGTGAGCAATGCTGGTCTGACCGCATTGTCTGGCCAGCTGTACATCATTCGGATCTCACATTTAACAAGACCGTCAGGAGCCTGGATGATCGGCTCATAGGCAACCTTTTTTTGTAAAATGTAATTCTCAGGATCCTTAATTTTTGATAAAATAGCCGTTGTGACATGCAACTGAACGCCTGCACCGGCGAATGAAAAGAGCGGTTTTAACACAAAATTTTCCAGATCCTCAGGAAAAGAACCCTGGTAATCGGATACAAATTTTGTTTCAGGAATATAGCGGCTATTGAGAAAGGGCAGCGTAAATTTACTGATCCGGAAGAACCAGTTGGGATGGCCAACCCAGGTTACATCTACGTCGTCCGTAACATGGTAACTGGTTTGCGGATCCGGATAATTTTGTAAATCGTCAAAAATCAACCGGTTATAAATCCGTTTTACCTGAATTTTACGACCGTCTTTTTCGTAGAAAAGCTTCCGGCCTTCTTTTATTAATTTGGTATAACAAACTGCTTTTACGCTCAGCAGCTTTTCTGTGATCGCAAAGTCGATACGTGTTTTTTGTTTTTCCGGAAAAATTTCCAGCAGTATAACCTGTTCGGGGTTTTCGTCCGCAACAATCAGTTCTTTCAATTTCTCAATATAATCGTCAAAATTTTCAGCACCAAAGGCGTAGTTGAAACGGTCTGGCACAGGGAAATTCCTTTTGAAAACTTCCGATATATAACCCTGATAAGCATACAAGGAGGCAAACCCTTGTAATTCGATCAGCTGAGGAATGAGCGCACCGTTATTATCTTTACAAACAGCAAAATCAATAGCCAGAAACGAGGAATGGCCGTTTTCATTTGGAACATGCTGGTCGGTGGGAATGGCACGGTCCGTTTGGGCTTTGAAATCATCTGAAATAATTGTTTCGATAATTTCGTCACAGGCTTCAATCAGCTTCTCTTTCAGGTCTTTTGGGACAAAAACAGGTGTTTCAGCAACACGGAAATCGAGTGTATCAGGATAATCTGACGCAATTGAATTTAAAAACTGCTGGTATTTATCTTCTGTAAAAGACTGGTTATAAGTTTTCCGTGCTTGCTGATGCATCTGCCTGAATTTATGGGTTACGCATTAATTATATCCTGGTTACATTGCCGGTACTGTTGATACGCTCTGTATTTTGTCAAAAGCGATCTTTAAAAAAGTAGGTATGATCACCGATTCAGTCATCCTGATCTTGTCAGGATCGTTCAGATGCTCAATCATGTCATTGTATTTCGCTTCTCCATGATTGGCAATGATACTTGTTTTTTTCTCCTCTCTCAAAAAATATCGCAGCATCCCCTCTGCATCAGCTTCCGGGTGAAACTGAGTGCCGACAATTTCTTTGGAGAAACGTATCGCCATCATGGCACGTTCGAGTTTGACATGCGGACGAATTTTTTCCAGACACAGGATTTTAGCCCCCATCCTGTCGATAACAAACTGATTTGGTTGGATAACCTGAAAATCACGAGAGTCAACGATCCAGAACGGGTCTTGTAGCGGGTTCAATAAGGCGTCTTTTCTGCCGCCGGAAGTTTTATGAACGGGAAACGTGCCAAAGGAGGTTTTTCTTCTTTTGCCAACTGTCCCGACCTGCCAGTGGATACAGGCCATTTGAAAGGAGTGGCATATCAGGAACAAATGTTTTTTTACGCGGTTGTGGCGGTTGGCGTTGTACTCGGTTACCTTGTCAAGGAACCGGAAAAATTTCCGTTCCCAGGCTTCTCCGACCGGGGCTGGATTTCCCGGTCCTCCTGTCGATATGTAAGCGTCGAAGTCCATGCCCGGTACTTCCAGATGCTGGCGGACGTTAAAAATTTCGTAGGTTAAATCAAGCGATTCCAGCTCGCCAAACTCAGTAATAATTTTTTTAATACAACGCATCCCCTCGTTTTCAAAGCCGTTGTACATATCCAGAATGGCAATTCTGAAATGTTTCTTATCGTTGTTCATTGTTGGTCTGGTCAAAAGTTTATGTCTGATAATCTCCTGAGCCTGTTTTGTTTTCTTAATTTACTTCAGACTGCAAAGTTCCTCATTTGAATCAACAAAAAGAAAAATTCATGATAATTGTCCTTTGCAGACAGCAATTCCGGTTTGAAAGAGAGCCGGAATTGCTGTCTGTGAAATGCGATCAGGCTATTCCGACCCTGGTTTCGGAAACAATATAGTCGACCACCGCTTTCATATCATTCGTTTTTTCGAAAACCGCCAGTTGTCTGTCCGCGCCAGTACCCATTTCCAGAATCTGGTGGATGTATTCGATTTCGTGCCGACTTCCGAGTTTATCCACAACGTCGTCGATGAATTCGAGGAGTTCGGCAACGAGCAACTTATATTCGACTTCCTCCTGTTTGCCAAAATCAATCAGTTTTCCCTGAATGCCATAACGTGCTGCCCGCCACTTATTTTCATTGATCAGCATGCGGTGATAAGGCCGGAAGTTGAGGTTCATTCGGTGAAGCTTGTGGATTTTAGCAACCAAAGCCTGCATGATCGCCGCCAGACAAATGGTTTCGTCCGTGCGCATGGGCACATCGCACATCCTGAACTCAATTGTATTGAAGAAAGGATGAAGCCTGATATCCCACCAGATTTTTTTACCGTTATCAATACATTTCGTTTTAATCAGCAGATTGACGTACTCATCATATTCCGAAGCACTCGCGAAATAATCCGGAATGCCTGTCCTTGGGAATTTATCAAAAACCTTGGAGCGGTAAGATTTAAAACCCGTGTTGCGACCGCACCAAAATGGCGAGTTCGTCGACAAAGCATAAATGTGAGGAAGAAAATAGCGGACAGCATTCATAATCTCAATGGCTTCGTTGCGATTTTCGATGCCTACGTGAACGTGCAGTCCAAAGATCAGGTTGCCGCGGGCAACGTCCCTCATTTCATCAATAATCTCGTCATATCTCGGATCGGGCGTTATCAGCTGTTCGACCCAGTCCGCAAAAGGATGTGTTCCGGCTGCCGCCACCTGCAAATCCTGCTTGGCGGCGAGGTCCAGAATCATTTTTCGCAAATAAGTTACTTCCTCTCTCGCTTCCTGAATATTATGACAGATGTTGGTACCGACTTCCACCACAGCCTGGTGCATTTCAGCTTTTACCCGCTCTTTCAGCGTAATCTTGCCATCCTCAACGAGTTTGGACATATGCGAACGCAGGTTTCTTGTAACGGGATCGATTGTTTGAAATTCCTCTTCAATTCCGAGTGTGAAAGTCGCCATAATATGAAACTGTGATAAATAATATGTTGGCTTTTATTTTTTCTTCGCTGGTTTTACGCCCGCTTTTTTCGCAGGCTCCAGTGTCGTAGCTTTTTTGGCCGTCGTACTGGCAACGGCTTTTGTGGGGGCTGATGCCTTTTTAACAGCTTTGGCAGGAGCCGCCACTTTTACTTCCTCTGTTTTTTTCTTGGGAACATCTTCAAATGGAACCGGTGCGGGGGCTGCTGCCTTTGTTTTTACTTCCGGATTTTTTGACGGTGCGACAGGGGCTGCTTTACTTTCAGCAGCTTTTTTTGGCGCAGGTGTTTCAGGTTTTGCCGGAGCCGCAATTTTTACTTCTTTCACAAGTTTAGGAACAGCAGCAGCAACGGTAACGGAGTCTTTTATAAAAGTACCCCAGGTTAGATTGGTTTGTCCCGGATTATGTTTTTTTGCACGATCAATAGCCATTTTCGCGGCAGTTTCAACGACCCATTCGAAATTTTCAGGACCCACCGAATAGATGTCCGCGTCAGGTGCAGGGTTACAGAAATCAATCGCAATTGGAATTCCGTCACGTACCGCAAATTCAACGGTATTGAAATCATAACCCAGCGCTATATTTAGTTTCAATGTATATTCTTTGACCGTAGCCAGCAGTTTTTTGGCCGCTTCTCCCTTGGCTTTTATTTCGGATGCATAGCGCAAGTGGTGCGGGTTGCGAGGCTCATAAGGCATGATCAGGACGTCTTTTTGTCCAATGCAATAACAGCGGAAATAATCATCAAACTGGATTTCTTCCTGAAGCATCATGATCAGCTGGCCGGTTTCCTCATGTTTTCGCCACATATCGTGCGGGTCGGTTACCTGATAAACACTTTTCCAGCCACCGCCGTCGTGCGGTTTCATGTATGCGGGAAAACCGATGTATTTGAACATTTCTTCCCAGGCAAGTGGGAAAGCGAGGTTGCGGAACGAGGTTTCAGATGTATCCGTAGGGCGTTCTTTTGAAGGTAGAAGGACTGTTTTAGGTACCGGAATGCCTATTTTTTCGGCTAGCGCGTTATTGAAAAACTTCTCATCGGCACTCCACCAAAAGGGGTTGTTAATGACTGCAGTCCCACTTAAAGCGGCATTTTTTAAATAAGCCCTGTAAAAAGGAACGTCCTGAGAAATGCGGTCGATGATTACAGCGTATTCGGTCGGATCGGCCTGGATAACTTTTTCAATGGTGACGGCCTCTGCAATAATTCCTTTTTCACCTTTGCTGTTGACACGGTCTATAAATGCCTGCGGAAAGGTATTTTCCATTCCATAAAGAATCCCGATTTTTTTCATGATTGTTTGTTGTTAATGCGTTGTACCTGACAAAATCTTTTACATCATTTTACTTAAATAGTCGGGGAACATGCCGTTCCAGAGTGCCCAGTCGTGTTTTTCCCAGCCACGGATGTCCAGCCAATGGTCGATTCCTTTTTCATTCAGGATATCCGACATTTTGATATTACTGTTCAGACAAATATCCCATTCCGAAGTTCCCAGGATAATTTTCATATGGCCGAACCGCCAGCTTTGCTCGTTGGGCATAAAATCCACGGGATTGCTGAAATAGACATTGTCGTCATAAAAACCGTCCATGAAATTTCTGATATCAAAAGCACCACTCATGCTTACCAGATAGGCGACAGTTCCGGGATGGCGGAATGCGAAATTAGCCGAATGAAATCCTCCGAAACTGCAACCGGCCACACCGATTCTGTCAACATTGCATTCATGCCGGATATATGGAACCAGCTCACTGGCCAGAAATTTGTCGTATTGAATATGGTTCAAAACCCGCGCTTCCGGATTTAAATGTTTTGCATACCAGGAATCCGCATCGACGGAATCGATACAATAAATCTTGTATTTTCCCGATTCAACCAACCCGCGAACAGATTCAATCAGTCCCATATCTTTGGCCTGATAATACCTCCCCAGGGTAGTCGGGAATAGCAGAATAGGATAGCCCCAGTTTCCAAACACCAGCATCTCGATATCGCGTCCGAGGTGGTGCGAATAGTATTTTATATGCTTCTCCTCCAATGTGATGTGTTTTAAGTTGCTTCTTGAAATATACGAAACAAATTATAAGATGCAAATAATTGAAAACGGGGCGTTTTGGTGATGCTCATTTGCGCTAAACTTCCGATTCGAGAATATTTTTATTAAAGCCTTTCATCTATTACCTTTCCGGTTTTAACTTTTGCCACGGTCATTTTGCTTTCATCAGATCAAGAGCTCGTCGCTATCGAGCAAGCCATTCCGTCGTTATATCTTCATCGTGAGGTCCGCATTTCTGTGCGGTTGCCGCTTCATTATCAGGAGGGGGTTTCCTATCCATTGCTGCTGATCAATGACGGACAGGATTTCGGGCGTTTGAGAATGAATTCGGTTTTAACGGATCTCCAAAAAACTAAGGCTATTGCGCCGGTTATTGTGGTGGGTATTCAGGCCGGGGCGGATCGTTTACAGGAATATGGAACGGCGCATAAGCCGGATTATGCACATCGGGGAAGTAAGGCGCAGGCTACAACGGATTTTGTTTTGAAGGAATTACTGCCTTTTATGGTGCAGCATTATGCGGTTCAAAAGGGCCATAGCGTTTATGCAGGTTTTTCTCTGGGCGGACTTATGGCGCTTGATATGGTGTGGAATCATCCCGACGTTTTTTCAAAAGCGGGTGTTTTTTCAGGCGCGTTGTGGTGGCGGCAAAAAGCACTGGATGCCGGTTATCGTGATGCCGACCGGATTATGCATGAACAGATCAGGGATAGTGCTGGTAAACCGGATTTGAAATTCTGGTTTCAAACCGGTAAAAATGATGAAACCGACGACCGAGACGGAGATGGCATTATCGATTCCATTCAGGATACGCTGGAATGCATAGCGGAATTGGAGCGGAAAGGATATGTCTGGAAAAAAGATATTGATTATTATGAAATGGAGGCAGGAGAGCATAACCCGGAAACCTGGTCACGTGCTTTCCCAGTGTTTTTGAAGTGGGCATTTGGTCAGTAAAATGAAGAGCAATCGGGATTATTAAATGAATCACAATTGCTCTTCATTATTAATAAGGTTAAAAACCGGCTAGAAAAGCCATTGTATCCACTTCATCGGCATAATCTGAAAGGCCGGGCTGCTGGGTTTTTCCAAAAGGTACGGCAGCAGGAATCAGGTTGTCATGACTTACGACACACTGAATTTTCTCGGCGTTCAGGTTCAGGTATTCCTGTACAGTCTCAATATTTTCATAAGTTTCATAATGGACGACACTGATCGGAGAAACTGGCGCAGTACTTTCTGTCAGCATTAAAAAACCATTATCATAGTGTTCTGTTCGGTTTACGAGTAAAATCGACTTATTGTACTCGTAATTATTGAAGTATTTATGATGATTAAGGTATAGATGATCAAGGGATTGGATGGCCTCGAAGAACTTGGTAAAATCATATCCTTTCGGTATAAACAATTTGGAAACATTGCGGCAGCCGAGGCCATAATATTGCAGCATATCTTTCCCGAGCGCAAATAACTCTTCGTTCGTTTCATTGCCGGAAATGACGGCAAGGGAAGTCCGGTTTTTACGGATAATATTAGGTTTTTTGGAAAAATAATAGTGAAAATATCTCGCCGTATTGTCACTTCCTGTCGCGATGTAGGCGTCGGAATCATTAAGCCGGTCAACGAAAAAGATGTAGGATGCAAACTCCGGTTCTATTTCAACAAGTTTTTCCAGAAGGCGTGGTATCAGGACTGGGTCGTCTGAGCTGGGTTTTGCCAGTAAAATATGTCCGCTTATCAATACGCATAAAACATCATGAAAGCCAACTGCCGGAATATTGCCCGCCATGATAACCCCGATTTTTAGCGAAGATCCTGATTCCGGATATTGATTGACCCATGCGGTAAGTTTTTCTTCGGAAAGAAACTTTTCTGCAATGGCAGCTAATGATTCAAGCGTGTTTTCCGGCGTAAACCAGTTGTTTTTTCTATGCGCAGCAATGGATAGTTCCTGCGAATATTCCGCGTTTTGAGGATCCGACAGAAATTTTCCGAGGCTAATAAAGGCATTTATGCGTTTTTTTCTTGATATCATTACAATGGAACTGAAAATAATTAAATCTGGAAATGTGTTTTTATTTTTCTGATTGTCTGGAAACTATAAATAGTTATATTTGTTAGTCTATTAAGGAGAAAAATAGGAACAAATATAAACAATCCGGCGACTATGGCTATAATGATAACCGATGAATGCATAAATTGTGGGGCGTGCGAGCCAGAGTGCCCCAACACGGCTATTTATGAGGGAGGTGTTGAATGGACTTGGGGGGATGGAACAAGTTTGGACGAGGTAGATTTTGGAGACGGCACCGTGATTAGCGGAAAAGAAAAGCAGTCACCGGTTTCTGACGAATTCTATTATATAGTATCAGATAAATGTACAGAGTGCGTTGGTTTCCATGAAGAACCTCAATGCGCGGCTGTTTGTCCGGTTGATTGCTGTGTACCCGATCCGGACAACGAAGAAGAAGAAGAGACATTATTTGCTAAAAAAGCATGGATGCATGGTGAATAGTTAATGTGTACTCACTTGAAGTTATTGAAAAGCCCGCTGAAAAGCGGGCTTTTTTGTGCCCATATTTTTTCAAATGGTAAAAAAATAATAAACATTCGATTATTAATATGTATTATGATGTTTATAATATTTCGTATATCTGATTAAATACAGAATAAATTGAAGTATGTTAAAAAATAATTTTAGTGTCAAATATGTTTATATTTTTATAGAAAAGAGTAAAATAAAATGAATATTTGGTTTTTCATGATAAAAAATGACTATTATATTTGATAAATATAATTTTAATACAATATTTGATTCATAATTAATCCGGTAAATTAATTAATACGTAAACAGAAGAAAATTATGAAAAAGGTCTATTGTACAGTATTATCTTTAATGATCCCCTTTTTGGGTTTTAGTAAGTCGGAATTGGATGAGGAGAAAAAAGCCAAAACGACTGAAACTAGCAAAATCGAAGAGGTGAAGGAAGGTGAAGAAGGAAAAGGATCTTTTGCGTTTTCAGGATACCTGGATTCTTATTACATGGCTAATTTTAACAAGCCTGCTTCACGGTCTAATCTTGGTCAGGCAGGGACGGCTCGCGTGTTCGATCAGAAGTCTGGTCAGTTTCAATTAGGATTGGTTCAGGCGAAAGTTGCTTACACGAATTCGAAGTCGGAAGCAGTTGTTGATCTGACATTTGGACCCAATGCAAATTTGGGTAATTATGGAAATGCAGCGTTCAGTACGGCGCTTGCAATTAAACAGGCTTATTTCACTTATAAGTTTACAGACAAGTTTTCGATGACTGCCGGTCAATTCGGAACCCACATTGGATATGAAGTGATCGATGCGCCTGCAAACTTTAACTACTCGCTTTCAAACTTATTTAATAACGGACCATTTTATCACACGGGTTTAAAAGCAACGTATGCGTTTTCGGATAAAGTTTCTTTGATGGCCGGTGTTGTCAATAACGTGGATGGACTTGGAGATAACAACCGCAAAAAAGGGATTATATCGCAGCTATTTATCTCACCGGTTGAAAACTGGAATGTTTACCTGAATTTTATCAATAGCAATGAGGCAAATGCGGGAGAAGACGGTGATTCGCCCAAAGCACATTATCGTGTATTTGACATTACAACCAGTTATCAGCTTACCGAAAAATTCCTGGTAGGGGTAAATGCAGCCTACGGTTCTCAAAAGGGGGATTATCAGGGAGCCGGCGGCCCATCTGACACGCAATCATGGGGTGGGGCGGCAATTTATTCCAATGTAGCCGTTTCTGATAATTTTGCAATCGGCGCTCGTTATGAGTATTTTAACAATGACAATGGCGTGAGAGGTCTTTTGGCTTATCCGAATGGAAAAGGTCCTGATGACGCACCTATCGCAGGTATTGGAACACATGTGAATTCGGTAACATTAACGGGTAACATTTCACTGGCAGATGGTCATATCTTATTAAAACCTGAATTCCGCCTGGATGCTTATCCTAAGGCACGCGCCGGGAAATTGCAGCAATTCGAAGATTCTGACGGCGTATATTCAAAAAGCAGCCAAACAACTTTTGGAATGGCATTTATCTATAAATTCTAATTAATAATACCTTCTTTAATCAATAACAATCTCTACAAAAAACAATGGAAAAACGTAATTATTTCCCACTGATTATCTTACTGGTCATTGCTCTGCTTGGAGCATTTGTTCCCAGTGTTCCGACCAAAATCGTTACAGAAGGCTTAAATTCAGGCGATATTGCCTGGATGTTAGTATCATCCGCACTGGTACTATTAATGACTCCTGGTTTGGCTTATTTCTACGGAGGGATGGTTAACACCAAAAACGTTATCTCCACGATGCTTCAAAGCTTCATCGCCATGGGGGTGATCAGCGTTCTTTGGGTTGTCGTTGGGTTTAGTCTTGCTTTTGGTGATGACATCGGAGGGTTTATTGGCAATCCGACTACCCACTTTATGTTCAAAGGTGTTTTGGACGGACCCGCTTTCGGAACTATTCCTTTCGCTTTGTTCGCAATGTTCCAGATGAAGTTCGCCGTGATCACGCCTGCACTGGTTACAGGTTCAATGGCTGAACGTGTAAACTTCCGCTCTTACGTACTTTTCATGATCCTGTTCTGCATATTCGTTTATGCGCCGCTTGCACACATGACATGGCATGCAGATGGAATTCTTTTCAAAATGGGTGTACTTGACTTTGCAGGTGGAACAGTTGTGCACATGTCTGCCGGTTGGGCTGCTTTGGCCGGTGCACTTTACCTGAAAAGACGTAAATCTGTTCTTGAAGCTAATGTGTTGCCTCCTGCAAACATTCCTTATGTCCTTTTAGGTACTGGTTTGCTTTGGTTTGGTTGGTTCGGTTTCAACGCAGGTTCTGCATTGACTGCTTCTCCTTTGGCTGTTTCAGCTTTCGCTGCTACCAACACAGCTGCCGGTGCTGCTGGTTTGGCTTGGGTATTGTTTGATGTAGCAAGAGGTAAAAAAGTATCTGCGCTTGGTTTTTGTATCGGTGCGGTTGTAGGTCTTGTGGCTATCACGCCTGCTGCTGGTTTCGTGACGGTTCCTTCATCAATTTTTATCGGTGCTGTTGCCGCCTGTATCAGTAACTACGTAGCCCACCTGCGTACACGCTCAACTTTGGATGATACACTGGATGTGTTCCCTTGCCATGGTGTTGGCGGTATGGTTGGTATGCTTATGACCGGCGTTTTCGCAACAAGCGCTGTTAATCCATTGGTTACGGATCAGGGTCTTGCTTTCGGTGAAACGAAACTTTTCATTAACCACGTGATTGCTTTGGTTGGTGTGTCAGCATTCGCTTTCGCTGGATCTTTCCTTCTTTTGAAAATCACGGATCTTATCCTACCACTTCGCGTGACAGAATCGGATGAAAAAGCTGGATTGGATGTAAGTCAGCATGATGAGTTTCTTGTAGAAGCTTAATATTAACTACATACAAAAATGACCGGCAGAATATTCTGCCGGTCATTTTTGTTATATAACATCCTGAAAAATGTCAGAATAAAAGATGGTTAATGCGCGGGCTCGTAGTTTTCCGATTCCATTACTTCCATCAAACCGTCTTCATTCAGTTGAACATACTGAACTTCCTTGGTTTCGTTAATCAGCAATGGATCGTATTTTACTGCAACGCGTATGTAGTTTTCGGTAAACCCGAGCATTTGACCGTTCTGGATTTCATCTTCAAACAACACGGTTCCTTTTTTGCCAATCTGTTCGTTATAGAAATGTCTCTTTTTCTTTTCTGATAAAATGTGCAGCATCTTGGAGCGCTCAGCACGCTCGGATTTTGGCACGACTGGCTTAATCGTCACCGCCAAAGTATTTTCCCGCTCCGAATAGGTGAAAACATGCAAATAGGAAATGTCAAGTTCGTTCAGGAACTGATAGCTTTCCAGAAACAATTCATGCGTTTCTCCCGGATGACCCACGATAACATCCACACCGATACAGCAATCCGGCATCAGCGATTTGATCTTCGCAACGCGCTCCACATACAATTCCCTGCGATATCTGCGGCGCATCAGCGACAACACTTTATTGGAGCCAGATTGCAACGGAATGTGAAAATGCGGAACAAAGCGTTTGGACTGCGCGACAAATTCAATCACTTCATCGGTTAGTAAATTCGGTTCAATTGAGGAAATCCTGAATCTCGATATTCCTTCCACTTCGTCCAGGGCCTTGACAAGATCAAGAAAAGTTTCCTTGCGTTCGCCATTTTGAATCCCGAAGTCTCCGATGTTAACACCCGTCAGAACGATTTCTTTTACGTCCCGGGCGGCAATATCCTCAGCGGCTTTTACGATGTTGGCGATGGTATCCGAACGGCTTTTTCCGCGCGCCAATGGAATCGTGCAATAGGCACAGGGATAATCACAGCCATCCTGCACTTTAAGGAAGGTACGGGTGCGGTCATTGAGTGAATAAGACGTATGGTATTCGACGGCATCATCAATGGATGAAGCCAGAATTTTAGCAGGTAGATTGACCGGTGCCTTTTCAAAAGTATCCAGTAGTTCGACCAGACGAAATTTCTCAGCGGCGCCCAAAACGGCATCTACGCCCGGAATTTCAGAAATTTCAGTAGGTTTGAGCTGGGCGTAACAACCGATGATCGCTACATACCCGTCGGCATTAATTTTCTGCGCCTCACGGACGATTTTACGGCATTTTTTATCCGCGTTTTCCGTAACAGAACAGGTGTTGATGATAAATATATCCGGCTTATCGTTGAATTCTACCTTGGAATACCCCTTGTCTTCAAACATTCTTCCGATCGAAGAACTTTCAGAGTAATTCAATTTACAACCCAGCGTATAAAAAGCAACTTTTTTCATAGTATTGACAATAAGGGTGCAAAATTACACCTTTTCCTGTTAACGCTTCAAATAATCACCAAAAGAAGCTTGTAAATAGGACTTTCCATAGTCCGTTTCATTGGATTTCAGGTCCCCGGATTTTTCTGTGATATTTCCGCCAATGTTATCCCGGACGACGAAACCATTAGGACGTATCCAGCCAAATCCGTTCATAAATGCGAAATAAGCGAACGGGGTACGATTTGGCATAAATATATCATTGCTCCATCTAAAATCTTTTGCAGGAAGATTCAACTGGTTCAACAACGTGGAAGCCAAATCAGTTTGCGAACAAAGCGAATCAATTGTAATATTCTTTTTTTCTAATACGCCGCCCAGCCATAACATGGGAATATGGAATTCATTTGGCTTGGAAACCGGTTTTTCAGGAAGAGGGTGTCCGTGATCAGCCAGAATGACAACGAGCGTATTGGCCCACCAGGATTTTGTTTTTGCCTTTCTGATAAATTTACCAATGGCAGCATCAGAATAATGATGTGCGTTCAGAAACAAATGCTCCTGATCAGTTCCCGGAATGACCGTTTTAACGGGAACTTCAAATGGTTCGTGGCTACTCAGCGTGAAAAGCGTCGTGAAAAAAGGTTGTTTTTGTTTGTCCAGGTCATCCAGTAATTTATTCAAAACGACATGGTCGTGCGCTCCCCATTTGGAGTTCATATCGGTTTCATTGAACGCGTTTTTATCCACGATGGCATTAAACCCCTGTTGCAGGAAATACGTTTTCATGTTGGCAAATTCCGTTTCTCCCCCGTAATAAAAGGAAGTATAATAGCCCGCGTTCTTGAAAGTGCGGGGCAGGGATGGAAGCGAAACGGTTTTGTTTGGAATTTTAATGATCGAGGTTGTTGGCTGGGCCGGATATCCGCTCAAAATAGCCACCATGCCTTTGTCGCTCCGATTCCCGCTTGCATACATATCGGTGAAAAGAATACCTTCTTTGGTAAGTGCGTCAAATTGCGGGGTGATGCCCGGTACCCCATTCAGTTTTTCTACCACCTTGGCCGTGAAACTTTCCCAGATAATAACGAGAACATTCACCGGTTCTTTTCCGGTTCTGATGATCTGCTCGTGTCCGGGATTGTGCTGATAAAATGAAGATACCGTTGCCTCTGCTTTCTGATCGTCGAAATAAGCGAAGGGATTTTTTTTGCTATAACCCTCATTCAACAGCGAACGGCTGTAATTCCAGGGAACATTAACGGCCGCATAATTTGCAAAACTTTTATCAGAAAAGAATACGGCACTTTCGTTCATCGGAGCGAGCTGAAAACCCCCGCGAATCGGAATGATCAGCGTGGCTGCTAAAAAAATAAATAGCAGCCCGGTGAAAATGGGAGAGGACTTCCCCAAAAAAGGAAGGATTCTTTTTTGAACCGTAAGAAGAATTTTCACTACCAAAACGAAAAGTCCGATCAGTAATAACAGCAGCGGAATGACAGGTGCTGCACCCATAGAGGCAAGCGCCTCCTTTGGCGTTTTTAAATAAATTAATGAGGACGCATCAATTCTGAATCCCCAGGCGCGAAATAATTCCAGGTCAAAAATGGTCAGCATCACGATTGTCAGTGAAACAATGAGACTGAACCATACCATCATCTTTTTATACCATTTCCAGTGCATACTGGTGGCTCCGATCAGCAGCGTGGGTATCATTAAAATATATCCGGTAAAAGATATGTCCATCCGGAGTCCGTGTAGGGCACTTTGCACGACTAGTGCGCCACCTAAATCCAGTGATTTTTGCAGATGATAAGCAAGGAATAGGAAACGGAAAAGCTGAAAAAATAAAATCCAGCTTAACCCGTACAGTGCAAGAAATTGAATTCTTTTAAGCATGATCAGGGGTAAATACTTGGCAAAAATCAAAAAAATATATCGAATTTGGCTAGTGTATGAACTTATAAAATGAAAAATCGGAAAAATTCGTGCAGATTTGGTGCTTAGTATCCTGAATTAAATAATTTTGGCAAGAAATACTATAAATCCGCATTCTTATGACATTTCGTTCCAAAGCTTTTGAGATCGCACTAAATCGCGTTGCACCTTCGTTAACGCCACCAACGGAAAAGGTAGCAGATTTGTATGGAAGTAATACTTTCAGTGACGATGTAATGCGAACATTACTTTCTCCTGAGGCTTACATTAAAATTTCAAATGCAATTCGTTCAGGTTCCACCATTGACAGGGAAGTTGCCGAGGAGGTTTCGGCTGCGATGAAATCCTGGGCAATATCCAAGGGGGCGAGCCACTACACACATTGGTTCCAACCTTTGACGGGAAGTACTGCTGAAAAACACGATTCTTTTTTCGATCTTACTTTAGATGGGAAGGCGGTTGAGAAGTTTAAAGGAAGTGCCCTGGTTCAACAGGAGCCTGATGCTTCATCGTTTCCGAGCGGAGGCCTTCGCGCTACTTTTGAAGCAAGAGGTTATACGGGCTGGGATCCGAGCTCTCCGGCATTTTTGATGGATAATGGCGCCGGTGGAAAAACTTTGTGTATTCCTTCTGTCTTTATTTCATATACCGGCGAAGCGCTGGACTATAAGGCTCCGTTGCTTCGTTCGCTGGTAATGCTGGACAAGGCTGCTACTTCCGTTTGCCAGTTTTTTAACCGTGATGTCGATAAAGTAACGCCGACGCTGGGTATTGAGCAGGAATATTTCCTGGTTGATAAAGCATTGTACTATGCCCGTCCCGATTTGTTAATGACCGGACGTACCGTTTTTGGCCATAGCCCGGCACGTGGACAGCAGTTGGACGATCATTATTTCGGCTCTATTTCTCCGCGGGTTAATGCATTTATGGCCGATTTCGAATTCGAAGCCTTAAAGCTTGGAATTCCAGTCCGGACAAGACATAATGAAGTCGCTCCGGGACAGTTTGAGTGTGCGCCAACATTTGAAGAAGTAAACCTGGCGATCGACCACAATGCTTTGCTGATGGATTTGATGCAGAAAATTGGCGAAAAGCATAATTTTCAGGTGTTGTTTCACGAAAAACCATTTGCAGGTATTAACGGAAGCGGCAAACATAACAACTGGTCACTTTCCACGGACACTGGTATCAACTTATTGGCACCGACCACCAAACCAAAGGAAAATCTTCGTTTTCTGACGTTTTTGCTGAATGTGGTCAAAGCGGTGCATGATCACGCAGATCTGCTGAGGGCTTCTATTTCTTCTGCGGGGAACGAACATCGTCTGGGGGCAAATGAAGCGCCTCCTTCAATCGTTTCTGTGTTTTTGGGAGGCGAGCTTACGAGCATGCTTGAAGAACTGGTTAATAAGGGTGAAATCACACTTGAAAAAGGGGAGAATTTTTATTACAAACTGGGTATCACGCGCATACCGAACCTTCAGCGTGACAACACAGACCGCAACAGAACTTCACCATTTTGTTTTACGGGCAATAAATTTGAATACCGTGCAGTAGGAAGCGCGTTAAACAGTGCTTCTCCTATGATCGTTCTGAATACGATTGTTGCCAATCAGCTGGCGGATTTCAAAAAGGAAATGGATGAAAGGCTGAATGCGGGAGAGGAAAAGAAAGTGGCGACAGTCGAAATTCTGAAAAGATATTTCACAGAATCGAAAAAAATCCTGTTTGAAGGAAACGGTTATTCAGAAGAATGGGTTGAAGAAGCAAAAAGAAGAGGATTAAGTAATATCAGCGCCACCTACGACGCGCTTGGCGCTTATGTGACGGAAAGTACGATTCAGGCTTTTGAAAAGACGGGTGTACTGAGTTCCAGAGAACTGCATGCGCGTTATGAGATAGAGCTTGAAAACTATGTAAAAAAATTACAGATAGAATCAAGGGTTATTAGTGACCTGGCGCTGAATCACGTCGTTTCTACGGTTGTAAAATATCAGTTTAAGCTGGCACAGACAGCCAGAGCGCTGACAGACCTGGAAATGCTGGAAGAAGCGGAGCCGATCAAGGAAATCATCAGAGATATTTCGTCGCACGTAGTGGTTATTAAAAAGCTGGTGCATCAAATGACTGAAAGTAGAAAAGTAGCCAATAACGTTGAAGATCTGCTGTCGCGTGCGCGTATCTATGGATCGGAAGTGAAAGGATACTTCGATGAAATCAGATATCACGTGGATAAACTTGAATTATTGATTGATGATGAAGACTGGCCTTTGGCAAAATACCGCGAAATGCTATTTTTAGAATAATTTTACCGATTGCTTAAAGAACAATAATCAAATAAAAACTATGAATCCGGGATTCGATCCAGAAGAAATTGCACAGCTTAAACGGGAATGTAAAGCTGAACGATTGAACTTTGTGTACGTAACAGACGAGTTCGAAGACGAAGAAGAGAACAACGAGCATGCCCACGTTCAGTTTGTAGGTTACTACAAAGATAAAGAAGTGGTTTATGATGCTTTGATTTATACATTAAGACTGCATCACTCGACACTGGTTTACGACGAAGCACTTGAAAGACTGAAAGTTCAGATGCCTGATTACGTTTCACCGGATGAAAGAGAAGAAAGTGATGTGAGTGATCCTGAAAAAGATGAAGAGGCAGAAATTTTGCTTACGGAATTCATTGAGGAAATCGAAGAAAACGAGGAAATCTCTGTACGTGAACACGTGGAGGTGGACGACCAATTCGATTACGGCGTTGGCTTGGAAGTTGGATTGAATAAAACTGAAATCAACGAGAAAATTATCAATGATTTTATCATCCGCTTCAATTCAGGTCGTTTGCAGCTCGATACAAACGTTTATTCGTTTTCGAATGAGGACGAAGAGTAGTTTTTTTCCTGATAGGAAGTAGGGTGTCCAAACCACGGGTAACTATTTGACTTTTAGTTTTTTGTAACAAAAATTAACCCCGAAAATGTCCATTGCTGAGATATTTCGGGGTTTTTGTTTATCTTAAGGTTACCAAGC
>NZ_JAVFVU010000057.1 GCF_030929615.1 Dyadobacter sp. LHD-138
TAGGTTGTCTGCGGCCCATTTTTCCTGATTTGCTTATAACTAAAGATAATCAATTCTGAAAAAATAAACAACACTATATACGCAAAAAAAGAGACTGCCCTTTTGAGACAGCCTCTTTAATGATGACCTGTTTATTATTTGCGGTAAATCGTCGTAGCGGCGGATTGAGCGGCGGCTAAAATGGTCACATCGGCAATCGTCACACGTGCTGGTGCATTGACCGCGTACAAAATTGTATCGGCAATATCACTGGCCTGCAAAGGATCAAAACCCTGATAAACCTTTTCCGCCCGTGCCTCGTCACCCTTAAACCGCACCAGCGAAAAGTCGGTTTCAACCGCCCCCGGAGCAACATTGGTTACTTTTATACCATGCTGTGTTAATTCAAGGCGCATTCCTTCGCTCAAAACTTCCACAGCCGCCTTTGAAGCACAATACACAGCGCCGTTGATATAAGTCTGTTTGCCTGCCACCGAACTGATGTTGACAATATGCCCTTTCCCATTGGCAATTAGTGTCGGAATTATTGCCTTGGATACATAAAGAAGCCCCTTTACATTGCCATCGATCATGGCATCCCAATCCTGAACATCCCCCTCGTCCAAAGTACCAAGTCCATGTGCATTACCTGCGTTATTGACGAGTATATCAATATTTTTCCATTCCTCAGGCAAAGAAGTGATCGCATCGAAGACTGCTTTTTTATTTCTTACGTCAAAAAGCAAAGTCGTGGTTTTTACCTTACCGGACAATTCCGCAACGACACCTTCCAGTTTTTCCTGGCGACGGCCACACAAAATGAGATTTATACCTGCCTCGGCAAACGCTTCTGCTGTGGCTTTTCCTATGCCGGAGGTTGCTCCGGTGATTAATGCAATTCGGGACATTATAATTTTTGTATTTATCAACGCCTATCACAAAATGTTAACCGCCGACTATTTATCAATCTTTTTTGTATTTAAACTACTAAAATTTCCGTGCTCAAGTTCAGCGGCTTTATCAAAAAGTTTTAATGCACTCCGATAAACATTGTCCGTTGGGTTAAGCACTTCATAAACCTCATTGTTCAAACCGTTCTTACGTTTACGGCCCCAAACATAACGGCCGATAATCGCCTTGGTTTGTGAAACCACAACGGGTTTCGAGCGGTTCAGTTCTTTTTCATTTAACTTGATCCCCGACCGGGCAGCGTCCTTAACCAGCTCACCAACCATTGCATCCGACACTTCGAAAGTTTTCAGGAATTCATTAAACGTTTGTTTTTCTAGCCTTTTCTGGTTTTCATTGGCATAACGAAGCGCATATTCGCGGATAATATTTTTGGCATAAAGCTCAAACAAATACTTGCTGTTCATCACCGTATCACGCGGTACAAACACATCCGGCATAATTCCGCCGCCGCCGTAAACCGTCCTTCCGCCATCCGTCTTATATGCTTTCGTTTTATCAAACTTAATGCTGTCTGCGTTGAAGAATTCTCCACTGTCATAGCGATGCGTCAGATCCTGGTTATAATCTTCGCCTTTGCCCATTTCGTAAGGTTTCTGGATACTGCGGCCGCTTGGCGTATAATATCTCGAAATCGTCAGGCGTAATTCAGCGCCATCAGAAAGTTTGATAGGCATTTGCACCAATCCTTTTCCGTATGACCTGCGTCCGACAATCAGCGCACGGTCATGATCCTGCAAAGCACCAGCCAGGATCTCAGACGCCGACGCGCTTCCTTCATCAACCAGTACTACAACGGCGCCTTGTTCAAACCCGCCTTCCACATGCGAGCGCGTTTTTCTGTTAAAACGGCTGTCCTTTCCTTCAGTGTAAACCAATAGTTTATCTCCCGAAATAAATTCATCCGCCATACTCGTCGCCCTTTCCATGTATCCTCCGGGGTTCCCGCGAAGATCCAGCACGAGCTTTTTCAATCCGTTGGCTTTAAGCGTAGTTAATGCCGATTTAAACTCGTCGAAAGTTGTTTCAGAGAAACGGCTCACCTTGATATAACCTATTTCCTTATCAACCATATACGCTGCATCGACAGAATAAGTCGGAATGCGGTCGCGGACAACTTCAAAATTCATCTTATCCTTTAAACCGAGACGTTCTATCGTCAGCGTAACCTTCGTTCCGCGCTTGCCGCGAAGCAGTTTGTAAACCTGGCCATTCGTCACACCCGGTGCTGAAAGAACGTCCTTATTCACTTTAATAATACGGTCACCACTCTGAATACCAGCCGCTTCCGATGGGCCGCCGCTCAGGGGTGTCACCACATAAACCGTATCGTTGTAAATGTTAAACTCAACACCAATGCCGTCAAATCCGGAGTCCAGCTGGGATCTCGCTGCGGTTGCCTCTTCAGTATTGAAATACGCCGTATGCGGGTCCAGCTTTTCCAGCATTTTTGAAATAGAATAATCAACCAGCTGTTCAGTATTCACAGAATCGACATAGTTGTTTTCTACCAAAAGCAAAACCTCCCGGAATTTTGCATATCCCTTTGCCACATCCGTCAGCTTTTTGCCCCCGCTGAAAAAAGTACTTCCAATCAGCATCCCCGCTGCCAGGGTAATGCTGATGATAATGGGCAAACGGATGATTGATTTTGAATTGTGGACGGGCTCTTCGGCTGGAAGGTTTTCGCCCGTACTTTTATTTTCTGTGTTCATCTAAATTGTCTTGAGAAAACAAGATACTCAATAACCTTAAAAAATTCTGCGGTTGTTTTGTTTTATTTCATTTATGCAGCAACAATTTTAAACAAACCCATCCAAAGCTTCCGGATTCCGCATCGTGTCACGGCTTACGGCTTTTGCCGGATCCATACCCATAAGTATTTTTTTGATCGGCGCTTCCATTTTTTTGCCGTTAATGGTATACGGAATGGCAGCAACGGCTTCGATCGTATCCGGGACGTGGCGCGGGCTGTACTGCGTTCGCAACACTTCCTTGATTTTTGCTTTCAGTGCTTCTGTAAGTTTTTTATTGTCTTCCAGGACAACAAAAAGCGGCATAAATCCTCCTCCGTCCTCTTTTTCAAGATATACAACCAAACTATCCTTGATATCCGGAATACTTTCAACCGCACGGTAAACTTCTGCGGTCCCGATTCTCACACCGCCCCTGTTTAATGTTGCATCGGACCTCCCATAAATAACAACGGATCCGCGGGACGTAATTTTAATCCAGTCCCCATGACGCCAGACATTGGGATAGTTTTCAAAATAACTGCTGTGATAGCGCTCATTATCTTCATCATTCCAAAAATAAATTGGCATGGACGGCATCGGCTGGGTGATTACCATTTCGCCTAACTGATCAATAACCGGATTCCCGCTTTCATCAAAAGCTTCTACTTTGGCACCCAGCGCGCGACATTGGATTTCGCCGGCATAAACGGGTTCCATAGGGTTTCCCGCCACAAAAGCACTGCAAATATCTGTTCCCCCGCTCAGAGATATCAGCTGAACATCCTTTTTCACATGCTGATAAATCCATTCGAATACTTCCGGAGGAAGTGGAGAACCGGTGGAACCAATTGTTTCCAAATGAGAAAGCCGCTCGGACAGCATGCTGGTGTCTGATTTCATACACCCTATAAAAAAAGCTGCGCCGCTGCCAAAATGATTGATTTTTGCCCGTTCGGCCAGCGTCCATAAAACCTGGGCGGAAGGATAATTCGGAGATCCGTCGTACAATACCAACGTAGTACCGCAAAGCATGGACCCAATCGCATAATTCCACATCATCCAGCCGGTGGTGGAATACCAGAAATAACGGTCACCAGGTTTTACATTCTGATGAATGGATAATATTTTCAGATGTTCCAGCAAACAGCCGCCTACACTGTGGGTGATCGCTTTGGGCTTTCCCGTTGTTCCGGAAGAATAAAGCACCCAGATCGGATGGTGAAAAGGAACCGCTTCGAAATCGATCCCAAAATTGGGCAGGTGCAAAATATCTTCCCAGGAAGTGACCCGCTCCGGCTTGGTTTCTGAATCAATGTTAGCGATCATCACCAGATCTTTCACAGACGGCAACGCGCCCCCCAATTCCATGGCAGCTGAAGTTGTATCGTAAGTTTTTCCATTGTAATGATAGCCATCAGCCACAAAAAGCACCTTGGGTTCTATCTGGGAAAACCGGTCGACAATCCCTGCTTTTCCAAAATCCGGTGAGCAGCTTGACCAAACCGCTCCGATTGCGTTAGCCGCAAGAAATGCAACCACGGCCTGCGGAATATTAGGCAATACCGCCGCCACCCGATCCCCCGGTTTAACACCCCGGTGACGCAGCCAGGTAGAAACGGCAGCCACCTTTGATTCCAGTTCATCCCAGGAAATTTTTGTCAATCCATTCTGCTCTGACTGGAAAAGAATGGCAGGATGGTCCTTTGTTTTATTTCTAAAAATATGTTCCGCATAATTCAGCCTTGCCCGCCTGAACCACTGCGTACCGATCATCCCCTTTTTGGGACGATGTAAAACTTCCAGATAAATATCGTGTGACTTGATATTAAAATACTGCCATAAGCTCTCCCAGAAGTCTTCAATGTCCGTTACCGACCAATCCCACAGATCCTGATAACTCCGAAAATACAGTCCTTTTTTCACAAACAGCCAGTCCATATACTTTTTAAGGTTCGACTGTTCGGTGAGTTTTTTACCGGGTTTCCAAAGAGGTGAGAGCTGTATATCCGTAGGCATAGATTGTGCAGTAATGAATGAATAACGCGTTGATGGTCCATGGTTTTTTCAAGAACCGGCAGGGATTCATTTTGCCTTAACCGGAACTCTTATTCCTGTTTTGTTTGTTGCCCCTTAGTAAAATACGGGTAACGATTATTACTAACGCAGCAATGCTGTTTTTCGGATAAAAGAAGCGAAAATATTTAGTAATAAAAATTAATGTATCTTTGCATTTAAAAATATAAATAACACATAGTACTCTGAACATCAGATACGTTTGTCAATGCGTTTTAGTGGTTTTCTGTTATGACAACGGTCATCAATTCCACTAACCCAGGTAACAGCAAGTTTGTAGAGAGGAAAACAAATCCAGTAGTGATACTGCATTCCTAATGAGAAAAAGAATAACGAAATCAAGTGATGCGAGCTCTTCGCGTCCTCCAGGAAGAAGCAATGATGGCGCAGGCCGTCCATTTGGTAAAAAACGCGTAGAAACAGAAAGCCGTTTCAGCAAGCCAAGCATCAAAAAATCCAGTCTTAGAGTAGTTAACAGAAACGCAGATTCTCCAAAACCTTCGTACGACAGACAATCCGGCAGCGAAAAACCGCGTTTTGATAAACCTCGTTTCGACAGGTCGCCACAAGGCTCGGACAGACCAAGCTTCGATAAGCCACGTTCTTTTGATCGTGGAGGAGATTCCCGTGGATTTAAACCAAGAGGTGAATCTGCACCAAGAGAAAGATCAGAAGGTAGAAGTTTTGATAAACCGGGTTTCGATAAGCCACGTTTTGAAAGATCTGAAAGACCTGCTTTTGACAAACCACGTGCTGGCCGCGACGGAGATTCCCGCGAATTCAAGCCAAGAGGCGAGTTTGCACCAAGAGAAAGATCAGAAGGTAGAAGTTTTGATAAACCGGGTTTCGATAAGCCACGTTTTGAAAGATCTGAAAGACCTGCGTTTGACAAACCACGTGCTGGCCGCGACGGAGATTCCCGTGAATTCAAGCCAAGAGGCGAGTTTGCACCAAGAGAAAGATCGGAAGGCAGAAGTTTTGACAAACCAGGCTTCGATAAGCCGCGTTTTGAAAGAGGAGGAGATGTCCCACGTCCTTTCAAACCAAGAGAGGATCGCCCATCAAATGGCCGGCACGAAAAATCAGGCTTCAAAAAAAAAAACGTTTTTGAAGAGGTAGTCCAAGATCCGTCAGCGGAACAACATGCCAGTGAAGAAGCGGCCAACCGTCGTGTTGGTAGATTTGAAACTGCACCCCGTTATAATTTAAGTGGTTACGAAAAAAAACCAGGGGCGAAACGCAAGGAACAAAGTTCTGAAATGCGTTTGAACCGATATATTGCCAATGCAGGAATTTGTTCACGTCGTGAAGCAGATGACCTGATCGCAGGCGGCCAGATTTCTGTGAATGGAAAAGTCATTACAGAAATGGGTTATAAAGTAATGGTTTCAGATGTGGTAAAATTTGGTAAAAAAGCACTAAATCCTGAAAAACTGGTTTACGTGCTTATTAACAAACCAAAAGATTACATCACAACGACCGATGATCCGGAAGAGCGTAAGACAGTTCTGGATTTGATCAAAGGTGCCTGCTTCGAGCGTATTTACCCGGTGGGGCGTTTGGACAGAAACACAACCGGATTGCTTTTGTTAACCAATGATGGTGAACTTGCTGAAAAGCTGACACACCCATCTGGCGGTATCAAGAAAATTTATCAGGCTGAGCTGGATAAACCGATCACCACGGAAGATTTCGAATTGCTTCAGGCTGGTTTAGAACTGGAAGATGGTTTTATCAAGCCGGACGAAGTAGGAATCGTTACCGCTGACGCAATGGTTGTTGGTCTGGAAATTCACAGCGGAAGAAACAGGATTGTTCGTCGTATGTTCGAACACCTTGGTTATGAAGTTCAGAAGCTTGACAGAACCGTTTTTGCCGGATTGAACAAGAAAGATTTACCACGTGGCAAATGGCGCTTCCTGAGTGAAAAAGAAGTGGTCAGATTGAAATTTATGCTTTAATAGTTTCAATAGCCATAAAAAAATAGTCCTGGAAAATTCCAGGACTATTTTTTTATGGACTTACCGGATCAAACTATAATCTGAATCCGAATGAATAAACGTCATAAGGTGCATCTGCATACAACCCTTCAAACTGAACCATGGATTCTGCTTTGCCTTCCAGCGTAGCTTCCAGTTCTTTCACGGACTTTACAGGTTTGCCATTTACTTTGGTGATGATAAATCCTTCTTCAACACCCGTTCTCGCCAGTTTACCACCGTCAATAGAAAGCACTTTCACACCGCCATCAACCTTGTAACGGGTCAGGCGTTGTTTTTCCTGATCGTTAAGGTTACCAAACTGAGCACCTAACACACTCATAACCGCAGCAGATTCATCCCGTTTCAGGATATCTGACCCGCCTGTACGGTTACGCAACGTAACATTAAGATCTTTTTCAGCACCATTACGGTTGACGGTAACCACAACCTTATCACCAGGCTTATGCAAACCGATAGACTGCTGCAATTCAGGAATTGAATGGGTGTTCTGGCCATCTACTTTAACGATCACGTCACCTTTTGTGATTCCGCCCGCTTTCGCTGCACTATTTTCTGTGAAATCACGTACATAAACGCCATCGTTAACTTTCACACCATATTCCTCTGCTTTGCGGCTATCCAGCTCGTCCAATGAGATACCTAAATATCCACGCTGAACGTTTCCGAATTTGATCAGATCACCTGAAACTTTTTTCACAATACTTGAAGGCACGGCAAAAGCATAACCTGCAAAACTTCCGGTTGGACTTGCAATGGCCGTATTGATACCGATCAATTCCCCTTTCAGGTTCACCAGCGCACCACCGCTATTACCCGGGTTTACTACCGCGTCTGTCTGGATAAAAGATTCTAATGGAGAATCTCCGGTTGTCGCGGCAGTCGGCTTGGCATTGCCATAGCGACGGTTCTGAGACTGACCAATAATGCCTAATCCACGTCCTTTTGCACTTACAATACCCGCCGTAACGGTGGATTCAAGGTTAAATGGGTTACCAACGGCAACTACCCACTCTCCTACTTTCACAGCATCCGAGTTTCCAAAAGTTATAGCCGGAAGGTTTTTGCTTTCCACTTTAATGACCGCAATGTCCGTCGACGGATCCGTACCGACTACCTTCGCACGAAGCTTGCTTTTATTAGAAAGTGTAATCTCTAATTCCTGAGCACCTTCTACTACGTGGTTGTTTGTTACAATATAACCGTCCTGTGAAATGATCACACCCGAACCCGATGCTTCTGACGACTGAGGCCCACGAGAACCGCCGCCACCAAAATCATCTCCAAAAAAATCACGGAATATATCCGGAATATCGCCCTGCCCTCCGCGTGAAGTCCTGGCCATCGTCGACTTAATGTGCACCACCGTTGGTGTTGTCGCTTCCGCTGCATATACGAAATCGCCAGGCGCACCTGTCGGTGAACCAGTCGAAGTAAAACGTGCCAGTGATTCCGAGGGAGATTCCTTAAAAATGACATCTCTGTCACCATTTGAACTTAAAAGTTTAAAGCCCGCGAGGGTTGATGCGCTCGAAAGCAGCCCAACCAATACCAGAGCTTTCCAGTTTGTTTTCATATCCATTTGTTGGGATTATATTTTATGAATGTGTAACGTAAACGCGCTATGAATTTATTCCCTTCCTGTGATCATTTAACATATTTTAACAAAGGTATGAATCTGATAATTCACTAAAACATCTTTTCCGGGAATTATTATGTGCTACGCAAGAAAAAAGGGCGTTATTCATGATAAATAACGCCCTTTCCCAAATTAAATTTTAAGCAATTTCAATTTCACGCAATGGCTTTTCAATAGCTTCCTCCCGTTTCGGAAGTACGATATTCAAAATACCGTCTGCGTAGGTTGCCGCAATTTTTTCGCCGTCAACCGCGTTAGGCAAGGTGAAAGTCCTTTGGAAAGAACCATATTTAAATTCCCTGCGGGAATATCTCTCCGTAGCTTCCTCCTCTTTCTGCTCCTTTTGCGCTGAAATTGTCAACTGGTTCTTTTCAAGATTCAATTTGAAATCTGATTTTTGTAAACCCGGTGCTGCCACTTCAATCCTGAATCCTTCTTTGCTTTCCACGACGTTAACAGCCGGAACACTGCCTGCATAAGCAGGTGCGAAAAATTCATTTAAGGCTTCTTTTCCAAAAAGTCCGTTATACAACTTAGGATTTGCAAAGTGGGTTTTTACTAATGTGCTCATTGTGCTATAAGATTTAATGTTTTTGATTTTAAGTTTAGTACCGTTGCGGTATGTTAGGTATTTAACAACTTTCGGACCGAAGCAAAAAAACGAAAAACAATAAGACAAAATGTCATTAAAATTAATTTTTCAGAAAATTGACCGACAAAATGTCTTATTTATCTCTAAAATTTGTTCATCTCATGCCATTTTTTAGCCTGCCTGGCGAGTTCACCCCATAATCCGCGGCGTTCACACCATTTATTCTTCCAGCGTGACCGCCTTTACTAGCTTTGAAGAAAAAAAATGAAACTATGAACCTACCTATCATTCGCCGATTCGAACTTTGGTTTATTCTCAGCATATTTATTTCCTATACGGTCAGAACACTGCTGTGGTCTGCCTGGAAATTTGAGCAAATGATTTCCAACCTGAGGCAACAGGGAATAAAGGTCAATTCGATACTGGACGACCTGCAATTCTATAACCACACCTCGGATTACAACATACCTTTTCTGGGAGCAGCCCTTTTCAGCTTTGCTGCCTGGTACCTGTTTCACTTCAAGATTTTTCCAAAAATTGAAACCGAAACCTTTCACTGGAAAGATGTTATACCGCTAACCGTCGCCGTGTCCGTCACAATCCTCGCGGCGGCAGCACTGGGTCACGTCACCCGGCTCGATTATAAAATGGATCCCCTCGGGCAAATTGCCGGGTTAAAAATCCTTTCCGATTTCAGGAAATTATATATCCTGTCCGATGCAGCCACTTTGATCGCAATCATCTGCGTGTATGAAGCGGTGGCGCAAAGCTTTTACAGATATTACGATACCCTCATCACACGATTTGAAGAGCGGAAACTTACATATATTTTGCTGACCGGCGTCACTGCGCTGTTTGTTTTCTTCACCATCATCTGGGGGATTATCCCATCGCTTTTTTATTCCATCGGCATGCGGCAATTTTGGTCTCTTCTTTTGTTTTTGATACTGGTTTATGTTTTGCAGGAATATTACTTCAGAAAGGTATATGTGGTGATGCACAATCCCAAAGCACTGCTTATCCAATCGTATCCGCTAACGGTTTACATTGCAGGCCTCCTGCTGGGTACCTGCCTGATGTGGGCGATCAATGCCCGTTTTCAGCACCACACGCCACCTTTCATCATTTTTGCGGCCATGGCTTTGTACATGGCATCCATGGCGATTGCTTACATTAGAAAAAACCAGCAGAAGCAGCACCAGATTTTACAGACGGAGGTTTCTACAAAATCGGCAGCGTTATCCAGTTTACGTTCTCAAATTAACCCGCACTTTTTATTTAATGCGCTGAACAGCCTGTACGCGCTGGCACTGAAAGAAAACAGTGAACAAACTGCCGATGGGATTCAAAAACTTGGTGATATGATGCGGTTTATACTTCATGAAAACAACCACGAACGCATTACTTTAAAAAGTGAAGTGGAATATCTGCACAATTATGTTGAAATTCAACGCATGCGTCTTGACGAAAGTCAGGATATCGAGATCAGGGTTAATATCCAGGAGCCTGAGCTGGAGATTTCTATTGCACCCATGTTATTAAATCCGTTTATTGAAAATGCATTTAAACACGGGATCAGTTTTAAAAAGCCAAGCTGGATCTATATCACCCTGACGATGGACGCAAACAAGATTTATTTCAAAGTGCATAATTCATTTCACAAGCAAACGGGCATTGATCCAGAAGAACGCATGGGCGGAATTGGGCTGGAAAATGTAAGAAAACGTCTTGCCCTGATATACCCCGATAACCATGTGCTTGACATACAAAAATCAGAAAGCGATTTTTTTGTTGCCCTCACTTTAACTTATTGAGGATAACTTTACAAAACTCCGAACCGGAAAATCTATGCCGCTGAAAGCCATTGCCATTGATGATGAACCCAAAGCCCTGGAAGTTGTAAAAATGCACGCATCCAAGGTCCCGTTTCTCGACCTGACTGCCTGTTTTACCAATGCTTTTGAAGCCATTCCCTATATCAAAAAGAACAAGATCGATTTGATATTTCTGGACATTAAGATGCCCGACATATCCGGTATCGAGTTTGTCAATTGTTTTACAAATCCGCCTATGATTATTTTCACCACGGCTTACTCAGACTATGCGGTGCAGGGTTTTGAGCTGGATGCGGTCGACTATTTGTTAAAACCATTTTCACTGGCACGGTTTACCAAATCCTGCAACAAGGCACTGGAAAACAGCAGTCTCAGGAATGGGGAGTCCGAAAAATTCATCTTTGTAAAAACAGGTTACGAGGAGGAGAAGGTATTTCTGAACGACATTCTGTACCTGGAAGCGGACGGTAATTACATTTCCTTTGTCCTCAAAAATAAAAAACTACTGAGCCGCCAGTCTTTAAATGAAATCGCGACGATTTTGCCCGAAAATGATTTTATCAGAATCCACCGGTCCTACATTGTGGCTTTAAGCAAGATCGAAAAAATCAGCAGGCAGGAAATCACCGTAGCGGGAATGTCCCTTTCCGTGGGTGTTTCTTACGAAGAAAAAATGAGCGAAATAAGACAAAAACTGAAAATGGAAGCCGGAATTTAACGCTGGCTTATTTCAATTCCAGCTGTTCACAGGCCCTCTCAGAAGCAGATTGCTCGGCTTTCTTTTTGGTAAATCCATTGCCGACTGCAAACGGCTCGTCGTTGACAAGTATCTGGGAAATAAATTCGCGGTGATGGCGGGTTCCGCGTTCTTCCAAAATCTCGAAGCGGATTTCCTTTCCTTCACGCTGTGCCCATTCGATGATAAGGCTCTTGAAGTTGATATTATTCTGGATGATATCGTCCAGGTCGTAATGCGTCAGCAATTTGCTGATGATAAATTTCCGGGTAAAGCGAAATCCTTTATCCAGATAAATCGCTCCTACAAACGCTTCAAGCGCATCGCCATACATGGACGAACGGGGCGACATACCACGGCGGTTGCCATCGTATTCAATAAGCCTGTCCAGACCCAGTTTGCGGGAAATTTGATTCAGGGATTCACGGTTAACAATCCGGGAACGGATTTCCGTCAGGAATCCCTCGTCTTTGTAAGGATACTTGGTAAATAAAAACTCAGCAACGACCATCCCCAACACAGCATCGCCCAGATATTCCAGCCTTTCATTGGATTCACGAAAACCCTTGATAGCCGTTTCACGAGACGCTGAGGTATGGCGGAATGCCAATTGGTACACGCCCAAATTAGACGGGCGGTCGCCAATTACATGCGCAATAGATTCCTTAAATTTCTTATCCTCAGGACTTCCGGTTCTGAATAGGGCGAGGATCGGTAAAAGAATTCGTTTTGCCAAAATCAATAAGTTAATTATCCCTCGTACTTTTTGAAAATGACGGAAGCATTATGACCGCCAAAACCAAAAGTATTACTTAGGGCTATATCGACCTTGCGTTTTTGCGCTGTATTGAAAGTAAGGTTCAGCCTTGGATTAATCTCCGGATCATCCGTAAAGTGGTTGATTGTCGGTGGAATAATCTGGTCCTGAATCGCCATGATACAAGCCGCTGCTTCAATCGCTCCTGCACCACCGAGCAAATGTCCGGTCATGGATTTTGTGGAGCTGATATTCATCTTGTATGCATGTTCACCGAAAAATTTCTCGATGGCTTTAATTTCCTGCGGGTCACCAATCGGGGTGGAAGTTCCGTGGGTATTGATGTAGTCGATATCTTCAGGCTGCAAACCGGCGTTTTCAAGCGTATTTTTCATTACCATGTAGGCGCCACGTCCATCCGGATGCGGAGCGGTAATGTGATAAGCGTCGGAAGACATTCCGCCACCAATCATTTCCGCATAAATTTTAGCACCGCGCGCCTTGGCATGCTCGTACTCTTCAAGAATAATGGCTGCGCCACCTTCTCCCAAAACAAATCCGTCACGATCCTTATCATAAGGACGTGAGGCCGTTTCCGGGGAATCGTTTCTTTCTGATAATGCTTTCAGGGCATTAAATCCACCTACACCTGCATTGGTCACCGCAGCCTCAGAACCGCCTGAAATACACACGTTCATCATACCCAGACGGATATAATTGTATGCATCGATCAAAGCATTGGTTGCGGAAGCACAGGCAGAAACTGTAATGAAAGTAGGGCCACGAAAACCGTAGCGGATGGAGATAACTCCAGACGCGCTGTCGGCAATCATTTTAGGAATGAAGAACGGGTTAAAGCGTGGGTTTCTTCCACCTTCAGAGAAGTTTAACACTTCGTCTTCAAAGGTTTTCAGACCACCAATGCCAGAACCCCAAATTACACCGGCTTTGTCGAGATCAAGTGTATCTGCGTCAAAGCCGGCGTCCTTCATTGCCTCATCAGCTGCAATAACGGCATACTGGGTAAATGGATCCATTTTACGAGCTTCCTGACGCGGAATGTAATCATGTATGTCCAGCCCTTTTACCTCACAGGCAAATCGGGTTCGAAACCGTTCGGCATCAAACCTCGTTATAGGCGCAGCACCGCTGACGCCTGCAACTAAATTTTTCCAATAGGTGGCAACATCATTTCCAATAGGCGTCAATGCGCCCATACCGGTAATTACAACTCGCTTAAAACTCATAAAATAGGGACAGAAAAAGAAGATGATACTGGAAACGCGTAAAACTATTTTACGTTTTCTTCCAGATATGCAACAGCCTGACCAACTGTACCAATGTTCTCGGCTTGATCATCAGGAATAGAAAGATTGAATTCTTTCTCAAATTCCATAATCAACTCAACGGTATCTAGAGAGTCCGCTCCCAAGTCGTTCTGGAAGTTTGCTTCTGGCGTTACCTCCGACTCTTCTACGCCGAGTTTTTCGACGATAATTTGCTTAACTCTTTCTGCAATTGCTGACATTTTGTAAACACTTTTTGGTTAAAATCGCAACAAAGAAAGATATTCTACTTCACTTTGTCAACATTTTTTTAATACCACCCTTAATAGTATACAAAAAGCCTAGGAAATAAAAGAAACAGAATATCAAATGCTTAACCCTATAAGTTCCACGAATACAAGGAATCACATAGAGAAGATTGCAGATAACAGTACCTTTACAGAACTTTATTAAACTTTGATTATTAGTCTTATGCTGTCAATTCCCAAATTAAAAAACACTGATTCTTCCCAGTTTTTCCTCATGGCGGGCCCTTGTGCTATTGAAGGCAGAGACATGGCATTGCGTATTGCAGAACACATCGTAACCCTGACAGACAAATTTAAAATTCCTTATATTTTCAAAGGCTCCTACCGCAAAGCCAATCGTACCAAAGTAGATTCATTCACCGGTATCGGTGACGAAAAAGCTTTGAAAATTTTACAAGAGGTCAGCGATACCTTTGGCATCCCGACCGTAACGGATATTCACGAATCGCACGAAGCCGCCTTCGCAGCCGAGTACGTAGACATCTTACAGATCCCCGCATTTTTATGCCGCCAGACTGAGCTAATTGCCGCAGCAGCACGTACCGGAAAAGCAGTGAACGTGAAAAAGGGGCAATTTCTTTCGGGAGCTTCCATGAAATTTGCCGTTGAAAAAATCAATGAGACCAATCCGGCTTGTCAGGTTTTACTCACGGACCGTGGAAACAGCTTTGGATACGGCGAACTGATCGTTGATTACCGCAACCTTCCGGCTATGCGTGCCTTTGATGTGCCGGTTATTATGGACTGTACGCACTCATTGCAGCAGCCAAACCAGGAATCGGGTGTGACGGGCGGCAAACCCAAATTGATCGAAACCATAGCCAAAGCGGCGATTGCCGTGGGCGCTGACGGATTGTTTATCGAAACGCACTTTAATCCAGCCGAGGCAAAATCAGACGGCGCCAATATGCTCCCGCTAGATCAGCTGGAAGGATTACTGGAAAAACTCGTGCGTGTGCGGGAATCAATTTTGTAAGTGAAGCCTTTATAAATTCGAGCTTGCGGCATGATGCCGCAAGCTGCTTATCAAACCTCTTTATGACAAAACAGTTTACTTGTTACATACTTGCCGTAACCTTGATCTGTCAAATTTTATTTTCATTTCATGCTTCTGCACAGGAAGTCGATTCTGTTTATCATGATTCTCTTGTAGGAAAAAAAGAGGAAAAACTCTGGCAGGTACGGCCGATTGAGGTGGTCCCGCCGGTTACCCTTGCGCTCGCTTCCTTTGTTGTACAAGGTTCTATCAGCAGACGTTTGCAGGCGAATCTTGTTGGCCAGCAGCCTAATATTTATACCCACGCTGATGATTACCTGCGCTATTTGCCGGGCGCTGTCAGCCTGGGCCTCGGCGCTTCGGGCGTAAAAGGAAAACATTCTTTTGGAGACCAGCTGATTCTGGCCGTCCTCTCCAATATCATTTCCCAGGGAGCAACCGGAAGTTTAAAACTATTATCGAAATATCCACGCCCAAACGGCGAGGACAACCGCTCATTCCCATCCGGGCACGCCAGCAGCGCCTTCGCCAATGCGACCATTCTGCACGAAGAATACGGGCACAGAAACGTTTGGTACAGTGTAGGCGGATATACCACAGCCACGGCAGTCGGCGGTATGCGTGTACTACAAAACAAGCACTGGCTTTCCGATGTATTGATGGGTGCGGCCATTGGCATCGCGGCCACAAAAATTGTCTACATTAGCTATCCCTGGCTGAAACAGAAAGTTCGCCACATCAGAAAGCGGTAAAGTTATTATCAGAAAATAAATCCGGATTTCTGAAATCACACTGACATAGGGTTGTCACTGCGGACCGGTTATTTTGGGAAATCATTTATCACAATAAACTTCCCATGAAAATAAAAACAGTACATCCGATGCAGGTTTTGTGTTTCGAAACACAAACAACATTAAAAGAAATACTCCAGTACATCCGGGTCGTTGCCCATAAAATGTATCAGGTTGCCGTACAAAATGAGCTTGAAATAACGGGCCCGGTTTACTGGCTGTATGAAGGCATGGATGGAAATCCGGAAACTGTGTTTTCTTTAACCATTGCGCTCCCGATCTCTTTTAAGGATAAAACGCTCAGTACATCCGAATTTAAGCTAAAACAGCTGGAAACTTTCAATTGTGCCTCGGAACAGCATCTGGGCGACTGGAATAACTTAGGGGAAACCTATGGCTCCCTGATCCCGGCGATACTTTCAGAGGGCCACAAAATGAGCGGGCAAAACCGTGAGATTTATCTGAATATGGATTTTGAAAATCCGGAAGCCAATATCACCGAAGTTCAAATAGGGATCACTGAGCACTAATTTTTTATGTCATACTGCGACTACGTAAACAACAACCCGTCCGAACTTCCGGATTATTTATTGCACAAACATTATCACGACCATCAATACGGTTTTACCATTGACGACGATGACGAGCTGTTTGGCAGGTTAATCCTTGAAATCAATCAGGCCGGGCTAAGCTGGACACTGATGCTTCGGAAACAGCAAAGTTTTCGTAACGCGTACAGCAATTTTTCCATCGAGAAAATCGCTCAGTATGACGAGACTGATCGTGAAAGGTTGCTGCTTGATCCCGGCATCATCAGGAACCGGTTAAAAATCAACGCCGCGATCATTAACGCGCAAAAAATAGTGGAGCTGAAAAAAGAATATGGTTCTTTCAAAGCCTGGCTCGACGCACATCACCCATTAACGATCACCGAGTGGTTGAAACTGTTTAAGAAGAATTTCAAGTTTGTCGGAGGAGAGATTGTCAATGAATTTTTAATGAGCACCGGGTATTTGCCTGGTGCCCATAGTGAGGAGTGTCCGGTTTACTTGCGGGTGAAGTCTTAATTCTCCCGCTCCTCTTCCCAAACCGCCAGCGCCAGTTTTATCTGTCCGTAATCGTATTTTTCATTCAGCTGCTCAAAAAGCGGCTTTAAAGGTTCGTCTCTCCGGATGCTCAGCTCCCGGGCGGCAGTTACGATGATTTTATATATGTTCGGATCGATTAATGCTTTTAGATTGATCTCGTGTCCGTCTTCCTTTAATTTGACCAGATGTGAAATAATCGTAACCGGATTAAGATCTCGTTTTTCGGCAATGACTTTTAGAGAATAACCAGCCTTAAACAACTCCCAGGTTTCGATGTAAGTCATTCCCTGTGCGATACGCGTACCCGGTTTGGTGTTTTCTCTGGCAAATGCCACAATTTCCTTGATGAAAGTATCGCCATAATTACGATAACGCTCCGTACCAATACCAGAAATTGCCTTCATTTGCGCCTCCGAAACCGGTCTTTTCTGCGCCATTTCCGATAGTGTAGCATCCGTAAAAACGACATATGGCGGAACGCCCATCCGATCGGCAATTTGCTTACGCAGCGTACGTAAACGCTCAAACAATGCATCGCGGATAATTTCCTGTTTTGGTTTTTCTTTGGGAAGCTGTGCCTCTTCTTTGGCCTTACGTTCAGAAAGCGGGATAAATCTTACCAGTTCCACCTTCCTTTTTTCATATAAAACCTGACGACTGAATGCATTTAATTTAAAAGAATGGGCTTCGTCGTAGGCAATGTCCATCACACCGGAGTTCAGCAATTGGCTGATGTATTCCGCCCATTCCTCACCACGCAAATCATGGCCTACGCCAAAAGTCGGAAGCCGATCATATCCGTGCTGTAAAATATTTCTATTCCGACTGCCGCGGAGAATATCAATCAGCATCCCCATCGCCACCTTCTGATCTGTCCGGGCTATACCGGATAACGCTTTTTGAGCGATAACTGTCGCATCAAAACGTGATCTCGGGTTCCGGCATACATCACAGTTCCCACAATCGCGGTCTACGGCTTCGTTAAAATAACTCAGCAAAATTCTTCTGCGACAAATATCTGCCTCAGCATATTGTTTCATCCGGTCGAGTTTGGCATTCAGCAACTCCTTTTGCTCCGCCGACTGATCCGAATTTGTGATCATTTCCTGCCGGGTGATAATATCCATATAACTGTAAAACAACACTGTGTCAGAAGGCGAACCGTCACGACCAGCCCTACCGATTTCCTGGTAAAAACTCTCCACATTGGAAGGCAGGTTATAATGAATTACCCAGCGCACATTCGACTTGTCAATACCCATGCCAAAGGCAATGGTCGCCACGATAATCTGGATATCGTCCCTCAAAAACAGATCCTGCACGCGCGATCTTTTATCAGCGGCCAGTCCCGCATGGTAATATTCAGCCCGAAACCCGGCCTTTTGCAAACTGGCGGCAACGGTCTCGGTTCCTTTTCGGCTCAGACAGTAAATAATCCCGGCTTGCCCGTTATGTTTCGTTAAAAAGCTTTGTATCTGCTGTATTCTCTTCCTTCCCGGCAGTACATTTAGGCTAAGATTCGGGCGGTCAAAACTGGCAACAAAAGTTTGTGCTTCCTCAATACCGATTTGTTTCAGGATATCCCTGCGCGTTACCCGGTCTGCGGTCGCCGTTAAAGCGATTACCGGAACATCAGGAAAATATTTTTTCAGAGCACTTAACTGACGGTATTCCGGACGGAAATCATGGCCCCAGGAAGAAATACAGTGTGACTCGTCAATGGCAAAAAGTGAGACCTTCCATTCTCTTAAATATTCAAAAGTATTGCCCGAAAAAAGCCGCTCCGGTGCTATGTACAATAGTTTTAATTCTCCAACCTTGGCCTGCCACATGACCTGATCCTGTTCAACAGCGGAAAGAGTCGAATTCAGGAATGCTGCTTTAACTCCATTGACCCTGAGCGCCTCCACCTGATCTTTCATAAGCGCAATCAGCGGCGAAATGACCACGGTTAACCCTTCCCGAAGAATAGCCGGAATTTGGAAACAGACCGACTTCCCTCCCCCCGTTGGCATCAGTACCAGACAATCCTGACCCGCCATAACGGTATCGATAATTTCTGCCTGCTGCGGCCTGAAAGCATCGTAACCAAAATACTGTTTTAAAGCCTGTTCTTTATTGATAGACATGATGAAGTGCGTTCGAAGCGGTAAGCCATCGCAGTTTGTCGTCAGAAAATGAATCCCGATCCAAAATGCTGTATGTATTGATTGTAAAACGAAAATATCCGCAAAAGTAACGATTCAAAACTGATAGATGACCTGCGCCTTCAATTCACTTCGCTTTTTTCCCTGAATCTCATTCAATCCCGAACTGATTTCATCCATTTTTGAATAACGCGTTTGCGACCACCGTAGCCAGAGCTTCATTTTTTTGGAAAGCGGATAACGCAGCATTACATAATGCCTCGTCCCCTGATCATAATAAGCCGGAAGCGAAAACGCGTACAACATATCCTTTTCATAAACATACTGCCGGCTATCATAATCATCTGTTTTAAAAAAAGCCATACGCATGCTGAATTCCATTTTTGAAAGCCGGTAAGAAATGTCCTGAACAATAGTAAATCCGGAAGATTTTGCCTTCCCCTCATACCGGAAATCTCCACCCTGCAACCTCGTTCGTACTGAAAATCGAAGCGGCATTGCGTATTCAAAATTAATCATAGCCGTTCGGCGGATCGTTTTCAGTACCCTGGGTATCGGAAATTCGGAGTCTGGTTCATTATGCGCTTTATGCTTTTCACGAAAAACCGCATACATGTTCAGCTTTTTATTCGGTTTCCAAAGTGCGTGCAGGAAATAATCATGACCGTCGGATGGTGCATCAATCTGGTATTTCAGCCAGGGAAAATAAAAGCGGTCATAAAATCCACTGAATTGCCAGCGTCGGTTTGGCGCATACTTAAGTCCCCAATACACGCCGGATTCATTAATCGGTCGGGTTGCTTCGCTTATTGCCCCTCCGTATAACGAGTGAAAACTCCGGTCATAATGTCTTACCAAAAGCGTAAAATCTATCGTTCTTCCCAGTCCCGCTATCAGACCACCGACTCCACCCAAACCACCATTTTTTGATCTGGCACCTTCACCAAAAAAATGTACATTCTGCCATCGATAGTCCCCGTGAAGACCAATTACGGTATTCTGATTTCCCTGAAATTCAAACTTATTGTATAGGTCGTCTTTTTTGTGTAAAGCTGCGCTGTAAAAGGTGTTTAAAACGGTTATCCCGATCTGTCCGCGTTGTGAAAACAGTTTGTACAAGGCGTGAAAACCGACATTTTGCTCCCCAACAGCACCGTGATTTTCCCGCTCCGTCTGCGTCCGGTGATAACCCGAAATTTGTAAAGAAGAAACCGTTAATTCATCCTGCAATGCTTCCGGATTTCCGTCACGCCGGGTATACGAATAAAACATTGTAACATCCAGTTGTTTACGCAAAGCATAGGTCGCTGCGGCACCACGGAAAAAACCGGCTTCAAGTACTGACGTAAATGGTCTCAGCCCTGTTGTACTTCGGTAGGTCGTCCTGATCACCTCAGATCCTTTTCCGAGCGAAAACCCACCCGCCATCACCAGGCCTTGCCCGGCCTGCATCTGGTAATCGCCAATGATTAAATTTTTCAGCCTGCCCCGATTCATAATCTGCCCATGAAAGGAGGTGAAGTCCGCTCCAAAAATCTGCTTTTCCGGCCTCCATCTCAACTTTTCTCCCGCATCATTTTCCATCGTCAGCCCGAAACTATACTGACCGGCGCGGGCATAACGATAGCGAAGGTTTCCGTACAACGGTTTTCCCTGATAGCGCGAGGTCGAACGACTTGACGTATCAATGGCGGAAAAACCCTTCTGTTTTTCCAAAAGCCGCCCGGACCGTAACAGCAAAAAATGCTGGCTGGGATTTTGAAAAGATTCATTCAAAGCCAATGCCCTGGCGCGTACGATCACAAAGGGCAATAATCTCCTGATCGTAGTCAAATCAAAATTCGGTATCGCCTGCAATTCATACAACGAAAGAAACGGGCCCAGTTTCTGACGATAGTCAAAAAAGCATTTTATTTGCGTTTGTGAAAGTATTAAAGTGGCTGTTAATTCATCAGCCGTTACCACATTCAGATCAAGCGGATTGGTATACAATTGAAATAATAATTCATACAAGCCGGAATTATTATTGTCGTCCGAAGCAATGGGAATAAAATCCTGAATTAATTGATGCACATCCATTTCCGGACGTGGTGGTTCCTGCGCAAACAGGTTTTTACAGCCAATAAATATGCCTAAAAGTGGTAAAAAAAAGTAACGAAAAATCGCACATGCTGCTTCGTTATTAACAAACATGTGCGATTTCCCGTTACTATGCATCGTCAACGGATCATTTTAAGAAAGTCAAAAGGCTTTCAGGCTTAAATCCAGACTTTGTATCTGGTGTGTCAAAGCGCCGCTGGAAATTAAATCTACTCCGGTTTCTGCTACGGACCGTAAGGTTTTCTCCGTAATATTTCCCGAAGCCTCCGTTACAAAACGTCCGTTAATACGTTTCACGGCTTCACGCATATCGTCCAGTGAAAAATTATCAAGCATGATAATATCTACCTGACCAACCCGTAAAACTTCATCAACCTCCGCCAGACTGCGTGTTTCCACCTCAATTTTCAAATCCTTACCATACTCTTTCAGGTAAGCGCGCGCATTCGTTATCGCGGCTTCAATGCCACCGGCATAGTCCACATGATTGTCTTTTAGCATAATCATATCATAAAGGCCCATTCTATGATTAACAGCGCCCCCAATCTTCGTCGCCATTTTTTCAAACAGGCGGAAATTAGGTGTCGTTTTACGCGTATCCAGCAATTTTACCGGCAATTCGCCGATGATATCAACCATTTCACGGGCATACGTTGCGATCCCGCTCATACGCTGCATAATGTTCAGCAGCAATCTCTCGGCCTTTAAAATCAGCTGGGCACTTGCCTCAATCGTCAGTACAATATCCCCCACTTTTACACGGGCACCATCCTGAATAAATACCTCAACTTTCGCCGCAGGGTGATTGTACAACGCCGCCGTTTCTTTCAGAATAACAAGCGCCACTTCAACACCAGCCAAAATTCCCTCCTGTTTTACCAGCAACCGGGCTTTTTTCATAGCGCCGGCAGGTACACTTGAAAGCGAGGAATGGTCTCCATCACCTATGTCTTCAAGTAGAGCCAAATGAATTAAATCGCGTAGTTCGTGGGGGTTAGTTTCCATATTTTTAGAATAATCTGCACTCAGAAACTGCTTACTTTCCTGAATACCTAATGAATACGTTGTTTTTGTAACGAAGTCACAGAAATCAAAAGGTTTGATTTCTGTAAGCCATGTTGTAACGGATTGCGAATGAGAAAACGTCGGTTTTTTGAGCCACATTCACATCGACCGATTTTAGGCTGCGGTGTAAATAGCGTGCGTCCAGAAACAGATTGTGGGCCAGAGAATAAGTCAGGCGCAGATCCGTAAATGATGTTTTTGCAGCAATGCCCTGCCCGATTTTGTGTCCGTAATCGTTGTCTTCTGGGTTTACACCGGTGCGGGTATCATAATCCAAAAGAATGTTGCTTCCGTAATTCGTCCCCACACCAGTTGGATCCAAACCTTGTTTTGCCCAGGTTTGGGTACCATAAATCGATAAGCGCGGTGTTACTTTATATCTTAAAATACCCAGATATTCTTTAAAATTGGCACCAAGCGGATGCGCTAGCGACTGATTGTAATGCACGTAATTTCGCCCGCCATCCTTGTGCGCGTACGTGTAAGGCCTCACGATATTGGTTTCCAGCTGCAAATCCAGATTAGGAACCCCGAAAGCATCGACATATTTTCCGCCAAGCTGGAAACTATATTTGTTGGTCCAGGAGCGGTCGCCATTAAACATGTGTTTCGTTAAAAATTCGTCCAGAACAAACTGGCTGTAAATCGATCCTTTTTTACCCACAAGCCATTTAAAATCGAAACCCAACAACGCATTGTCCTCACTCCCGATATACGATTCCACATACCGGTAGAAAATGATCGGGTTAAGATAATTAAGATCATACCCCCCGCTGGTAGAATCTCTGCTGAAAACCTCTGCTTCGAAAACACCAATATTGATCCGATCCGTAATATTTATACTTAAATGGTGAATAGCCGAAAACTTTTTGGACCGTAAAAGGCCTTTGCTCTCCTGCTCATTAACCATGCTCGTCCATAAGTTGGTATATTTAAAACGACCAAGCTGGGTATCAATTCTTAAAAATAAATAAGGGCTGCTGTTATCAGACAATAAAAGAGAACGATATCCGCTGCCAAACACATTGACATCGTGACCAAATTTCACGTTTACACTTTTTAAAGGGCGAAACGTAATATATCCCCTCGCTGACAGGAAATCCACTCCTTTGTCATTTTGTATTTTTTTCGCAAGTCCCTCCCCCGGGAAATTATATTTACCTGCGTAATCCGTCACATATTTTGGAAAGACACCCTGGTTATCCGATACAAAAGTATAAAATCCGAGTTTTTCGTTAATCATACCACGGAGTTCAATCCCGCGGCCCGTCAGCCATAAGGGGGAACTTATATTATTGTCTTTACCTATAAATTCATTGGTGGTGAAGTTTAAGTGCAAGTCAAAATCCTTGTCGTGGTAACTGTAAAAGTCAGCGGCGTGCTGCCAGAATTTCCGTTGTCCGTTGCGTTTTCTGCCTTTAAACAATCCAAATTTATTGCCCGGGTCCAATCTCGAAAGCCTGGCGTATTTTGCCGAGTCCGTTGCCGCAAAACCTTTTGTCCATTCCCAGCTATCTTCCCGCAAATAGTCAATGGTCTGCCAATCCCGGTCCGTCAGGGAAACATTTCCTTCTTTTAATATAGAATCCGTCAACGCAACGATTGCCTTTCTCTCAAATGGTTTTACATTTGAATGAAATCCTTCGGAGAACTTTCCGCGTTTAATTTCCAATCGGTCGATCAGATGATAATAATCGTCATTTATCGGAACAAAAGCACTTTGCGCTTGTGCATATGATGAAGTAATTAGTATAAAACAAACATATAATAAGAACTTGTCGAAGCGTTGATTCATAGATTATAGATTCTACTATGCAGGTTATTTTGGTACTTATTTCAGGCTATGTTATCGAAAGTTTCAAATTTCGTCAATCAAATTGTAATATCTTCTATCGAATAGGTTAAATTAAGATCAAAGTTATGTTTTTACTGTCCCAGAAACCTTCCATTGTTGATCATTTCATCGCCGAGTTACGTGATATCGACGGTCAGAAAGACCGTATGCGATTCCGTCGCAACATTGAGCGCGTGGGCGAAGTGCTTGCTTACGAAATTTCAAAATCTCTGACTTACCGAACAGAATCGGTTGAGACGCCCCTGGGCACCGCACCTTCGAGATCCCTGCTTCAGCCGATCGTGTTGGCAACAATCCTGCGCGCAGGACTTCCGCTGCATCAGGGGTTTCTGAACATATTCGATCAGGCGGACAATGCCTTTGTAGGTGCATACCGCGGCCACAATCTCAAAGACGATGAATTTGAGGTGGAAATGGATTACATAACCAGTCCTAACCTTAGTGGAAAAACGCTAATCCTGATCGATCCGATGCTGGCCACGGGCCGCTCGCTGGAAAAAGTTTATCATGCGCTCTTGCGCTTTGGCATACCGGCGCAAACCCATATTGCATCCGTTATTGCAAGCCCGGAAGGAGTCGATTTTCTTCAAAAAAGAGTTCCGCAATGCAGATTGTGGATCGGTGTTCTGGATGAGCGTTTAAATGAACAATATTATATCGTTCCCGGTCTGGGCGACGCCGGAGATCTTGCTTACGGATCAAAGTAAAATTCACTTCGGCTGTCGGCAATCGGTTTTCAGACTTCGGATTTGAATAATTTAGTCAGCTATCGACACGCTTTGCGGGTGCCGATAGCTGACTGCTGATAGCAAAATACAATCAATTCAATAACTGATCAAACGTTATTGATACGTAATACATCGCTCCCACGGACGGGTTTGCCCAGCCTGTTGTGTAAAGTTTCCCCGTCAGGTTCGTTCCGCCCACCTTAATAATCGATTTAATCGAAGAAACTTTCCGACTGATTTGTGCATCCAGCGTCGAATAGGCAGGAACAACCGTTTTACGCTGAATATTTGCTGCAATGCTCGCCACCGTTGCCTGCCATACCATACTGGTCTGGTGACGGAATGTAACGCCAAATCCCCAGCCGCTTCTGTTGATATCCCGGTTTGCAAATCCAAAATTATAGCGATATTCCGGAGAATTAAAAAAGGTAACGAACGATGGATTTTCGCGTTCCATTGCTGCTGCATTGAGCAAAATGTTTTGGGTAACATTTCCACTCAGGGTATAACCTTTTCCAATGACATAATCCAGGCCAACACCCCATCCCGAATTTTTTACCGTTTGTGTCGCATTGACCGGCAAGCTGTATGTATTTCTTTTCGAAGCATCCAGCAAATCGGTAATCGGACCGTTCGGGTCTTTCTTTTGCAAAAGCACTGTGATTCCATCAAAAGTGATGAATCGGTTGTAATAATAAAATGCGTCAACGTATAATTTATTTGCCACAACACCCTTATAACCCACTTCATACGTTTCAACACGTTCAGGCTGCCATTCCCGGAATTGATAGGGTTTTAAGCTTCCGTCCGTCAACGACTGCTGCGTGATCGCTGTTTGTTCATAAACCGCATTTGTTTCCATGTTATATTTTTGACGGAACAAAGGCAGCCCACCAATCAAACGAGCCTTAGGTGTCAGCAAATTAATATACTGGTTTTGCGTAGTCGGGATCCTGAATCCACGTTGAAATGACGCCCGGAAATTATGGTTCTTAGCGACCGTATAAACCCCGGAAACCCGCGGACTAAACTGTCCCTTAAAATTCTCATTTTTATCATAACGAACCGACGCTGTCAGTTTAAACACATCCCAAAATGTTTTGGATGCCTGCGCATAAGCCCCGTATTCCCTTATATTAAATTCCTTTCCCGTCGGCGTGCCATCCTGCGTTTCAAACAAAGTTCCTTCCGAATTCAGGTCATACACCCGGTAGCTTGCGCCTGCAATCAGCTCTACCAGTTTTGGATTAATCAGTTTGTTGAAATTATACATGAATTCGCCATGGTATAAATTCGACTTATCCAAAAATTTGGCCCCGTTTGGAATAGGTTTGGTTTTCAGGTCTGCCGCCGTCGAATCAAACTGCGTTCCGCCGGGTAAAAATTTTCCGTTCGCATCCGTAATGCCCGGTGCCAGGGCATTTCCCAGCCAGGTTTTGTTGTTTGCGGATGCATAGCTATTTGCCAGCGCATAGGCCGCCTGCATGGCCTCAGCCTGCGACAAACCCGACTGAAGCCCGGCGCTATACGCCTGTAAAAGTGCGCCGGCATAAGTAGTAACGGCCGTTTGGACATACCCCGGCAGAGCACCCGGCACCTTGCTTCCAATGGATTCAAGATAACTTTTGCCCATCAAACTACCGAGTACACCCAGTGCATGTGCATCACCCGAATTTTCGCGGGTCGTGTAAAGTCTCACGAAAAAATTACTTCCCCGGAGTTCTGCCTTGTATTGTCCGATTGTAAAATTTTGAATGTTGTACCGGTCGGCTGCGGTATACACAGCAGAACCTTTTCCCCAGTTTGCCTGAAGAATTGCCTCCACATTGTCATTGATACGGTAATGCAGGGAAGCATTCAGTTTGAGACTCTTGGCCGGGTAGTTGGTCAGCTGATTTTCTGCATATCCCGGCGCACCAACGTAGTAAGATTTCGGAATAATCTGATTAAAAATTGACTGGGATATGGCTATTTGCTGCGCTTGCGTCTGTCCACCCAGTAATTGCGGAAGTGTTGCACCTCCGGCTTGTGGAATGGGCGTTGAGAAAATAGATCCGATTACAGGGGATGTGCCATTTGAACCGTTTCCCGGCATCCCGTTTCCATACAATGATGAATAAATACTAGCTCCAAAGTCCTTTCCGACCTCCCCATCGCCATACCAGTTAACCCCATCATACATAGGGTTTTTAAGGACGTTGTCCTTGTTGTTTTCCAGTGTTGTGCCATTGATAAGGCTCTGATCACGATAATCCGTGGCCTGCCAGTCCTTTGCCGTCAGATACGAGGCATTTACCTTGAAAGCCAGGCGGTTGTTAAAAGCCTTGGCATAACGGATCCCGAAATCATAAAACGGTGTATTTTCTTTTGTTCTGTTGGAAGCACTCATGATCCCTGTTTTTCCATAGGCGCTCAGTCCCTGAAAAGTAAAGGGAGATTTGCTATTCATCAGAATAATTCCGTTAATGGCATTCGGTCCATACAGTGCAGTGGCGGCTCCCGGAAGCACTTCAACACTTTCAACATCGAGCTCCGGTATCCCGGCCACATTACCAACCGCGAAATTCAATCCCGGTGCCTGGTTGTCCATACCATCAATCAGCTGAACGACGCGGGTATTCCCGTTGGCACCAAACCCGCGCGTGCTTACCGACTTGAAAGTCAGCGATTGCGTGCTCATTTCAATCCCTTTCAGATTTTGAAGGGCGTCATAAAAAGAAGCCTGAGGGGTCTCCCGAATGGTTCGGATATCGATTTTCTCAATCGATACAGGTGATTTCATAACGCTTTCCTCCACGCGTGAAGCAGATACGATGAGTTCTTTTCCAAGAACGGCCTGTTCCTTTAATTTTATATCAACATGTGATAAACCTCCGGTAATATCAACCTCCTGTGTTTCAAAACCAACAGAGGAAATTACCAGTGTAAAAGGCGGAACCGACGTGGTGAGCAAGCTAAAAGTGCCATTGGCGTCGGTTATCGTGCCAATAACCTTTCCTTTAACCTGAATACTAACGCCTATCAGGGGATTCTCTGTCGATGCTTCCACAACTTTCCCCCCAACCGTGGTTTGGGAAAATACCTGTGTACTGCAAAGCAGCCACATCATGGCCAGCCATGATGCTTTTGGGGTAAATAGTGAGTACATAATTCTTTCAGATGTTATAGTTTGTTGTTATAGCAAGTTATATAATAAAACGCAATACAATACTTTTATTCTATTTATTCTTCATATTATTAAATAAATAAAATCTATGCATTACAGCGGGTATGTCGGGTTGATTCTTAAAAAATACGCCATTTAAGCTTTTGGGTATCGATTACTGCTCGTTGTCGGGCGGAAAATAGCCGCAGAATAGTTTCTGATGAGCGAATAGGAGAATGATATTGAAAGCTTGCCAGTTTATAATGACCCCGCGGTTGGTATCATCAAGGGTTTATTCTTAGCTTTACCGCCCAGTGCATACTATATCAAATTTATACTTCTACAATGCAGAATACATATGTTATCATCATGGCGGGAGGAGTTGGAACACGTTTCTGGCCTTTTAGCCGTACTGATTTTCCAAAGCAATTTCATGATGTACTGGGCACGGGCAGAACCTTGCTTCAACAAACCGTTGATCGCTTTGATGGCGTTTGTCCTACCGAAAATATATATATCGTAAGCAGCCTGGAATATAAGGATATCATCAAAGAGCAGGTCCCGGCGCTGTCCGACGATCAGATCCTGCTCGAACCACACCGTAGAAATACGGCGCCTTGTATCGCCTATGCCTGTTACAAAATCGCATCGCGTGACCCTGACGCAAATATTGTCGTAGCCCCTGCCGACCATATTATTTTAAAGGAAGAGGTTTTCAAGGATACCATCCGGATCGCCCTTGGCGCAACGAGAAATGAAGATATTCTGGTAACGCTCGGCATCCAGCCAACCCGCCCTGACACGGGTTACGGGTACATCCAATATATCCCCGACAAACTGACCGTAAAAAGGGTTAAGTCATTTACCGAGAAACCCCATCTGGAATTGGCTGAACAGTTTCTGGACAGCGGCGATTTTGTATGGAACGCAGGGATTTTTGTATGGAATATTCGGGCTTTTAAACGCGCGCTGCGTGAATTCCAACCTAATATTGCTGAAATTTTCGAAAGCGGAAATGCCCATTATTATAAAGAATCGGAAGATTCCTTTATCCAGGTTGCTTATTCGCAGTGCCGCAGCATTTCGATCGACAACGGCATTATGGAAAAGGCCAGTAATGTTCATGTGGTATTAAGCAGTTTTGGCTGGTCAGACCTGGGGACATGGAAATCTCTGTATGAGGTTTCGGAGAAAGATAAATTTCAAAATGTTACCGAAGGCAATCTTATCCTGCATAACACAACAAACTGCATCATCAAAACCCCTCAGGATAAGCTCGTGGTGGTAAATGGTCTCGAAGGTTTTATCGTAGCAGAATATGACGGCGTGCTGCTAATCTGCAAAAAAGACGAAGAACAAAAGGTAAAAGAATTTGTAGCCCAGGCGAAAGAACTACACAGCAAATACGTTTAAACGCTGAGCAAAAGTAAGCGCAGAGTTTCGCTGTTGTTTATTATTAGGGTGTCCAAACCACGGGTAACTATTTGACTTTTAGTTTTTTGTAACAAAAATTAACCCCGAAAATGTCCATTGCTGAGATATTTCGGGGTTTTTGTTTATCTTAAGGTTACCAAGC
>NZ_JAVFVU010000058.1 GCF_030929615.1 Dyadobacter sp. LHD-138
AAAGCGTTCCGTTCCACCTCACGGGGTGTCAGGGATATTTCATTCTTCCTTTTCAGACTATCCAAACTCTACGCATGAAGTCCCGATTCAATTCCCCCCAAGAATTTGGCTTGATCCATGACTACCCTGATCGAGATCGAAGAGGGCAAGGATTTGAGCAAACTGGTTTCTTCCAATGTAAAACAACTGGAAAAAGTAAAAGGGTACATCGCCAAAGCGATCGGTAAATTTCTTAAAATGAAACTGGATAAAAAGGAAAAGTTTGAATTCCTGGCTATGAAATCCGATACAGAAAAGGCTACCTGTTCTACTGATCTCATCGCAGTTATTGAACGGGGCCTGATAATAACCGACCGTTTTTAGCATAAACACTGCCACTATAAAAGACGAGCGCACCAAAAACTGTTTTGATGCGCTCGTCTTTTCGTATCAGTATCTTAAACTAAATGTAAAGCAGTTCTTTATCCAATTGTCTGACGATCGTTTCAAAATCTTCCTGATTCGACGCAAAATCCATGGTATTGACATCAATCGTGATCAGCTTGCCGTGATCGTAATTGTCCGTAAAATCTTCATAGTAGCGGTTTAGGCTTCTTAAATAATCTTCTGAAATATCGGCTTCAAATTCCCGCCCCCTCTTTTTAATCTGAGAAACCAGCTTAGGTATATCCGCTTTTAAGTAAATTAAAAGATCCGGCTGCGACACCGTTTTCATGATCGACTCAAAAAGCAACAGATAACTCCTGTAATCCCGTTCGGTCATAATCTTTGATTCGTAAAGATTACGAGCGAAAACAAAAGCATCTTCATAAATCGTCCGATCCTGAATAATGGTTGAATAAGTCGTCGACTGGATCGTCTGCACCTGGGCAAAACGGTTATTAAGAAAAAATACTTGCAAATTAAACGCCCAACGCTCCATATCTTCATAAAAATCAACAAGATATGGATTTCCCTCAACGGCTTCGTACATCACTTCCCAGCCGTAATGTTCGCCGAGCATTTGTGTGAGCGTGGTTTTGCCAGCCCCTATATTGCCAATAACTGCGATGTGCATGGAGCTAATCTTTAAGTAAGTTTATTAATACAGGTGAAGCTTTGCCTTATTTACAAATAAAATGGATTTGCCCGAGAAAGTTAAGACTGACGAAAGTTAGTTTTTTAGATTTCAGATAAACTTTAGATATTCGTATATTTGCAGTTGATTTTACGGGAACCTGTGCCTGATGCACAAATCCTTTCCCATTCAGTCATTGAAAATTAGATAATGAAGCCTTTCCGAGTATTACTCTATTATTACTATGCTCCCATTGACAATACAGAAATGTATCGTGATGAGCATCATTTGTTTTGTGTACAAAATAATCTTCTGGGACGCATCATTATTGCACCAGAAGGCCTCAACGGGACCGTTTCGGGTACTCCGGAAGACTGTGAGGCTTATATGAACTATGTCCGTTCGGATGAAAGATTTAGGGATGTGCAGTTTAAAGTGGATGACCACGATGAGATTGCATTTCAGAAATTGCATGTACGGGTTAAGGATGAAATCGTAAATTCTGATCTCAATGTCAATCCACGGGTTCGCACGGGCAAACATTTAGAACCAGCCGACCTGAAAAAGATGATGCAGGATCCGGATGTAGTTCTTGTCGATATGCGTTCAGATTATGAGCACGAAGTTGGAAAATTCAAGGGTGCCATCACTTTTGACATGCATAACCTGCGCGAACTTCCCGATCACGTACATGAGATCGAGCACTTGAAAGACAAGAAAATCGTCACGTATTGCACCGGTGGTATCAAGTGCGAAAAAGCCAGTGCCTATCTTCTTGACCAGGGTTTTACGGATGTTTACCAGCTTCACGGCGGTATCATTCGTTACGGACTGGAAGAAGGTGGAGAAGATTTTGACGGAAAATGTTATGTTTTCGATAACAGGATCACGGTTGACATAAACCAGGTTAACCCGACCGTCATTTCAAAATGTTATATCTGCGACGAACATTGCGACCGCATGATCAACTGTGCGAACGCAGAATGTAACACCCACGTGCCTGTTTGCCTTAAATGTGGTGAAGAAATGGAGGGTGCCTGCTCTCCTGAATGCAAGGCACACCCCAATAAAAGAACTTATGACGGAACAGGTTACTATGTAAGCAACAGTAACCACTACAATCCGCTGCAAGGCATGAAAAGCCTTAAAAAGAATCTAAAAAAAATGAAGCTGGCTGCCAAAGCCCAGTTGTAGAAATCAGGATTCCAATTGTTTCAGCATGATGAAATCATTCATCCAGTATGGACCAATTGGAATATCTACTTCTTCAACCGTGACAAAATTCATTTTTTCATAGAAAGACCTGGCCTTGTTGTACCGGTTAACATGTAAGGCAAGTTTTTTTCCACCGACCGATTTTACATACTGTTCCACCGCTCCCAGTAAATATTTTCCGGCACCGGTGCCCTGCATAGCAGGAAGTACATAAATCTTATGTAACTTGAAATAGTCCGGTTCTTCCTGTGATACGGCTGCAAATCCAACGGCTGTTTCGGCGTCAAATAACAGCAAAAAATGTTGCCCGTCCTCGGTCATTTGGTTTTCCAGTGCCTCGGCTGAATATATTTTTTCAAACATATAAACGATTTGTTCTGCGCTAAGGATTTCACGGTAAGTAGGTTCCCATATTTTCTCCTGAATACTGATCACGGTGGGTATGTCAGCGAGGGTACCATGCTTTATTGAGAATGAAGGCATATTGTTTAAATTTGGCTTTTGAGAACCGTAATTACATTTTTTATTCACAAACTAAATAAATTTCATCGACATATCTTCCGTAATACCCCTAACTACTACGGATCAAAAGCCGGGTAAATTTTGAAATAATATATGAAACCACTTATTTTAGTTACAAATGACGATGGGATAACATCCAAAGGCATACGTACGCTTGTAAACATCATGCAGGAGCTGGGTGACGTTATCGTTGTAGCCCCCAACAGCCCTCAGTCTGGGATGGGACATGCGATTACGATCGGAGAGCCTTTGAGATTGTATGAGACACATATTTTTGACGGAATTGTCGAGTACGAATGTTCGGGAACTCCGGCAGATTGTGTTAAATTGGCGAAAAGTTATGTGCTGCACGATAGAAAACCTGACCTGATCGTAAGCGGTATAAACCATGGCAGCAATAGTTCCATCAGCGTTCTTTACTCAGGGACCATGTCGGCGGCTATTGAAGGTGCAATTGAAGGAATTCCTGCGATCGGCTTTTCATTGAACGATTTTAAGGAAGACGCAGATTTTAGTCATGGCGTACCGTTTATAAAATCAATAACAGAATCGGCACTCAAGCATGGTATACCAAAAGGAATTGCTTTAAACGTCAATATTCCAGCGATATCCGACGAACCGATCAAAGGAATCAAGGTTTGCAGGCAAGCACATGCCAAATGGCAGGAAAAATTTGACTACCGTGTCGATCCAAATGGCCGGGGTTATCTGTGGATGGCCGGACAGTTCGTTAATTTCGATACAGAAAAAGAAGATACCGATGTATGGGCCCTGGATCATAATTACATATCCGTTGTACCCTGTCAATATGATTTAACCGAGTATAAGGCTCTGAAAGAGCTGAAAACTTGGGATTTATAACCCACGTTAGAAAAAATAGCTATGGCCCTTGTAGGAAGTTTGCTCAAGAGAGGAATTCGGTTAAGCAATATCGTTGCCAACCGGAGAAAGGCGACTATTCATCAGCAGCAGAAGAAGACTTTAGCAAAACTGTTAGCCAAAGCCAGGTATACTGAGTTTGGTGAAAAATACAATTTTGATGAGCTTTTATCGACGATTTTGTTCGGCGAGAAAGGTTTATTTTATGAACAATACAAAAAGTCGGTCCCGGTATATGACTATAACGCCATTTTTAAAGAATGGTGGCACCGCTCACTGGACGGTGAAAAAGACATTTGCTGGCCGGGGCAAATCAAATATTACGCATTAAGTTCGGGGACCTCGGAAGCTGCTACAAAGCATATTCCGGTTACCAAAGCGATGTCCAAAGCGATACAAAAAACCAGTATCAGACAAATCTTGTCATTAGGACATTACAAAGAACTTCCTGACGACTTGTATGAAAAGGGATTTTTGATGCTTGGCGGAAGTACCAACCTCAACAATCAAGACTCACATTATGAGGGCGATTTAAGCGGAATCACCGCAAGTCAGATTCCGGCCTGGTTCCGCCCCTATTATAAACCCGGTGAAAAAATTGCATCGCAGAAAGACTGGGGATTAAAACTTGAAGAAATAACGCTGAAAGCCCACGAATGGGATATTGGTTTTATCGTCGGCGTACCGGCCTGGATTCAGTTGCTGATGGAAAAGATCATTGCACATTACAATGTCAACACCATCCACGATATCTGGCCGAATCTTCAGGTATTTGCCCACGGCGGGGTTTCATTTGAGCCCTATCGGAAAGGTTTTGAGAAACTTCTTGCCCGTCCGTTGATTTACATCAACACCTATCTGGCCTCGGAAGGATTTATCGCCTACCAAAACCGTCCTGGTGCACAGGGCATGGAACTGGTTCTCGACAACGGCATTTTCTTTGAGTTTGTACCTTTTAACCAGGATAATTTCGACTCGGAAGGAACCCTTCTCCCCTCACCTGAAACGCTGATGGTTGATCAGGTGGAAGAAGGAAAGGAATATGCGTTATTGTTATCGACCTGCTCGGGCGCATGGCGTTATCTGATTGGTGACACGTTGAAATTTGTCGACAAGGCAAAAGCAGAAATTGTAATTACCGGGCGGACCAAACATTATCTGAGCCTTTGCGGGGAACACCTTTCCGTGGATAATATGAATAAGGCGATCGATTTAATTTCCGATGAACTGGGCCTCACGGTAAAAGAATTCACGGTTTGCGGCGTTGAACACGACTCTCTTTTCGCGCATCAATGGTATATCGGTGTTGAAGAAGACAACGTGGATCCGGAAATTTTACGGAATAAAATCGATGCAAAATTATCGGAACTTAATGATGATTACGCCGTAGAGCGGAAACATGCGTTAAAAGATGTTTTTGTGACGGTCCTTCCCAACAGCGCCTTTTACGGCTGGATGGAATCAAAAGGAAAAATGGGCGGACAAAATAAATTCCCCCGTGTATTGAAAAACTTTTTAATACAGGATTGGAAAGAGTACCTGAAGAACACAGGTTTTGTTGAAAACGAAGTTTTGACGGAAAAGTAGATTCCCAAAACTGGACTACAACCATACAATGAAATAGCCTATCGTAGTTAACGATAGGCTATTTCATTGTACACCGGCGTAACCGGATCACGTCCAAAAATTAGCATAAGCAATCTGGCAGGCGATTAAAATAAAAACAATCCCGGTTACTTTGTTAAAAATCGTGACAACCCGGGGTGTAAAAACCCGCTTTAACTTATGTGCGAAGACAGCAATCGCGCATTCAACGATAAAAACAGCGATCACGCTCGCGCCAAAGAACATCAGTACCTGATTGAAATTATAATGCAGTGTGGAGCGAATGTATGACGCAATGGTAACCCAGCTGATAAAATTGACCGGATTCAACGCGTTCAATAAGAAGCCCGTCGTAAAATAGTAAAGTAAATTTCCAAACCGTGTTGTCGGATAAGCGATTTTTGGCTGCCCTTTTATCAGGTTGGAAAGCCCCAGAATCAACAGAAATAACACGCCTGCGCCTGCCATCCATTTTTGAAAACCATCAATGTTAGGTAAAACAGAGGTTCCGAAGATGGCAAAAAAAACAAAAATCACATCCGAAATAAATACACCGAAAGCAATTTTCACACCGGTTCGGTAACCGTTGTCAACACTATTTTGTACCAAAGAAAAAAATACCGTGCCGAAAGTCAGAGACAACGCTATACCCGTCAGAGTACCATAAAACAGAGACTCCAGCATGCTAAATTCCTTTCAGCCGTGCAGCCATTAAAATTCCGACCATTGAAATGGCATCCGTTATTTCGGAACGCAGCACCATATCGACCGCCTCGGAAAGGTGTATCTTTTTAACCTGCAGCTCTTCGGTCTCCTCCGGCTCGGCTTCACTCTGACTTAACCCCTCGGCCATAAAAAGAAATCCCTCTTCGTCAGTCGCTGAATTGGAAGTGTGGATCCGCGACAATCGCGTCCAGTTTGCAGCAATCAATCCGGTTTCTTCTTTTAACTCACGTTTGGCTGCATCCAATACATCTTCATCGAAAGGTCCGCCGCCCTCGGGAATCTCCCAGGAATACTCATTCAGCGTGTAACGGAACTGCCCAACCAGATAAATATTCCCGTCTTCGTCCACCGGAATGATACCAAGTGCTTTATTTTTGAATTTAACGACACCATAAATACCGTCTTTCCCCGCCGGGTTAATTACTTCACGGTGACTGATTTCCAGCCACGGATTTTCATAAACTGTTTCCGAAGAAAGTGTCTTCCAATTATTTTCTGTGGTTATAACCCGCATTTTCTTAGTATTTTTGGTCTCTGATCTTTAAATCTCCGATGCAAATAAACCAAAATAAGCGTAAACAACGTCTCATCCTGCTATCTTTTGTGGCAAGTATTGCGTTGACGGGGTTAAAGTTTTTTGCGTATTACCTTACCGACTCCAATGCAATTCTGAGTGATGCACTTGAATCGATCATCAATGTGATCGCAAGCGGTTTTGCCTTTTACAGCATTTATCTTTCCGCCCAGCCCAAAGACCGGAATCACCCATACGGACACGGAAAGATCGAATTTTTCTCTGCTGGCTTCGAAGGCGCACTCATTATGATCGCCTCGCTCTTCATCGTTATTGAAGCAGTCAAGCGAATCATCGAGCCCAGTCCCATTCAAAATCTGGCGCAGGGATCGGTCTTTATTGTTATTACGATCATCATCAATATGCTGATCGGTTACAAGCTCGTCGAAGAGGGACGCCGCTCCAATTCCCTTGCATTAACGGCCGATGGGCGCCATCTGATGTCCGATAGTATCAGTAGTATTGTATTGATTGTCAGCGTTGGATTAATTCTGCTGACGGGACAGGTTTGGATTGACAGCGTGGCTTCTCTATTTTTCGGATTATTCCTCGCATACAGCGGATTCCAGCTCGTCAGTAAATCAGTGGCGGGATTAATGGATGCGACGGATGATCTCGTTCTTGAAAAAGTCGTGCAATCTCTGCGTGATAACCGCAAAAATCATTGGATTGATGTCCATAATCTACGTGTGCAGCAATACGGTTCCGACCTCCATATTGATTGTCACCTAACTTTACCCTATTATTGGGAATTGCAAAAGGCACATGAAGCGATCCATGCGTTTGAAAATGTTCTGAAAGAAAACCATACGGGCGAAACCGAGATCTTTGTACATGCCGACCCCTGTATTCCGCAATGCTGTTTCTTTTGCAAAATGGGAGATTGTCCCGTGCGTCAGCATGATTTTGTGCAGGATATTGACTGGCAAGCCGTCAATCTTGTTAAAAATCAGAAACTGTACGAGGAAGCCCAGATCAAATTGAAAGTATAACCAATTCTAATATCTAAATTCTAACCAAAATGCATTTTTCAAGACGTGATTTCCTAAAAAAAGCGGGTGCGACGGCATTGGCTGCAACTACAATAACGGACCTTTTGGCGGAATCGGCTGCTAAAAAAATGTTCTTTGAAATTTCTCTGGCGGAATGGTCGCTGCACAAGGAATTATTTGCAAAAAAAATCACCAACATGGATTTCCCTGAACTTGCCAAAAAAGAGTTCGGAATCAGCATTGTTGAATACGTAAACCAGTTTTTCAAAGATAAGGCGGAAGATAAAACCTATCTGAATGAACTTTTGCAGCGTTGCAAAGACAACGGCGTTAAAAACAACCTGATCATGATCGACGGCGAAGGCGGCCTGGGTGAGCTGGACGCTGCCGTGCGTAACAAAGCGGTTGAAAACCACTACAGATGGGTTGAATGTGCAAAATATCTGGGTTGTAAGACGATCCGCGTAAACGCATTCGGAAAAGGAACAGACGAAGAAGTTGCCAAAGCAGCCGTTGAGGGTCTGGGTAAACTGGGCGAATTCGCGAAAAAAACCGGAATTAATGTGATCGTTGAAAATCACGGCGGATCTTCTTCAAACGGACAATGGCTATCAGGCGTGATGAAGCAGGTGAATATGAAAAACGTAGGAACGCTTCCTGACTTTGGTAATTTCTGTATCAAAAGAAAACCAGGCAGCTTTGAATGCGAGGTATCTTACGACCGTTATCAGGGAACAAAAGAACTTATGCCGTTCGCAAAAGGGGTAAGTGCTAAAACATACGATTTCGACGAAAAAGGAAATTGTATCGAAACGGATTATTCAAAAATCCTTAAAATCGTAAAAGACAGCGGATTTAGAGGCATCGCCGGTATCGAATACGAAGGAAGCAAACTTTCGGAACGTGAAGGAATCAAAGCAACAAAAGCGCTTTTAGAGCGACTTGGACCGTTGGTTTAAACCTTAGTTAAAAGCGGCCGCCGCGCGGTTGAAAGTGGAGCGTTGAAAGTGATTCAGAATGAGATATTCTGGCACTTTCAACTTTTTCGTTTCTATATCCAGCTCAAAAGAAAAAGTTGAGAATTGAAATTATTGTCCAGTTTAGATTCCGAGAACACTTTCAACGCTCAACTTTCAACTCTCCACTAAAAAACTACATCCCCAAATAAGTCAGGAATTCATTTTTCGTTGCTTCTTCCTCAAATTTCCCGCCGTAATAGGCCGTCACGGTTGAGCTTCCGGCATCACGCACACCCCGTGATTGTACGCACATATGTTTTGCGTCGATCACCACCGCAACATCTTCCGTTTGCAAAGCCTGTTTCAGCTCATTGGCGATCTGGACCGTTAACCTTTCCTGCACCTGTGGACGCTTCGAAAAATATTCAACGATACGGTTTAGCTTGGATAAACCAATCACTTTGCCGCTCGAAATGTAGGCGATATGCGCCTTTCCGTAAATCGGTACGAAGTGGTGCTCGCAGTTAGAGAATACCGAAATATCCTTTTCCACCAGCATCTGGTTGTATTTATATTTGTTGTCAAATAATGCAATACTCGGTTTGTTTTTCGGATCAAGTCCGCTAAAAACTTCCTTGATGTACATTTTTGCAACCCGTTTCGGGGTTCCTTTAAGACTGTCGTCTGTGAGATCCAGTCCCATAATCTCCATGATATGGCGAAAATGTTTCTCGATCAGCTCAATTTTCACCTCGTCCTCTAATGCAAAAGCATCCGGACGCATGGGCGTTTCAATAGAAGAAAAAAGATGCTCGTCACCAATCTCCTCAATATCAAAATTTTCAATCGACTGGGTATTCAACAAAGTTCCGTTCTGTTTCATATAATCTAATTTTCAGAGCAAGCTCTGCATCAATTTTGGGTCTGAGGATATCATGGATCACAATAGCGATATTCTCTGCCGATGGATTTAAATGGTGAAATTCCTGAACATCAAGATTGAGGTTTTTGTGATCGAAACGATCCAGAATATGCTCCTTTACCAGAATACTTAATTCCTTCATATCCATCACAAAACCCGTCTCCGGATTTAATTCACCTATTACCTGAATAATAAGTTCATAATTATGACCATGAAAATTCGGATTGTTACACTTGCCAAAAACCTCCTCGTTTTTCTCATCCGACCAGGCCGGATTATGAAGACGATGAGCCGCATTAAAGTGTTCTTTACGAAACACAGCCACTTTGTGAGCCATAAATAATGATAACGTTAAAACTAAAAATGCCTTAAATGTCGTAACAAAGTATGTGTCCAACACACTTAAAGCCGTCGGGCGGGTTTAGCTCTGCCCATCGGAGTATACTTGTTTGTTTTAAACACGATATTACTGGAAAATGTTCACATTGCATGATTATTATTAAGAAACATCCCAACTTGGCGAGGTATTCGTAAGATTTTTAATTAATAAAAAAATTTAAAATATATGGTATTTGGTCGTATATTGCGCGATTACAGTACTAATACCTAAACCTTTTAATATTTTTCATAAGCTTTCCTATGGATAGACGAAATTTTATTCAAAAAGCAACTTTGGCCGGATCTGCCACAGGGATTTTACCTTCTATACTGCTTGATAAAGAAACTTCGCAGGCCAGAGACAAAGTTCGCATCGGTTTTATCGGTGTAGGTCTCCGTGGAAGGAACCATGTGCAGCAAGCTTTATTTCGCTCCGACGTAGAAATTAATGCCATTTGTGATATTGATTCGTCTTCCGTAAATCATACCCTGGAGTTGATCAAAAAGGCTGGCCGCAAAGAACCCGCCGTTTACAGCAAAGGAGACGAGGATTTTCTTAACATGGTGAAACGTGACGATCTTGATGCCGTGTTGATCGCAACGCCCTGGCACTGGCACGTTCCCATGACGATTGCCACCATGAAAGCCGGAAAATATGCAGCCGTTGAAGTTTCGGCTACGGTGACTTTACAGGAATCATGGGATCTGGTTGATACGTATGAAAAAACGGGATCGCATTGCATGATCCTGGAAAATGTATGTTATCGCCGTGATGTGATGGCTATTTTGAAGATGATCCGGGAAGGGATGTTCGGTGAGATGACCTACGCGCATTGCGGCTATCAGCACGATTTGCGTGGGATCAAACTCAATAACGGCAAGAGCAACGAAGGTTATGGTGTTGAATTTGGTGAAAAAGGTTTCTCCGAAGCAAAATGGCGTACCCAGCATTCCGTAGACCGCAACGGGGATATTTACCCTACGCACGGTTTGGGGCCCGTGGCACATTGGCTGAATATCAACCGGGGGAATAAGTTTAACTATCTTACTTCCACCGCCACAAAATCACGCGGGCTGCATAAATATATTGTAGACCATGGCGGCGAAAATCACCCGAATGCAAAGGTGAATTTCAAATTAGGTGATGTCGTGACAACCGTTATCCAATGCCATAATGGCGAAAATATCGTGTTGATCCACGATACCAACTCGCCCCGCCCCTATTCACTTGGTTTCAGGGCTCAGGGAACGGAAGGGATCTGGATGAACGACGGACATACGATTTATCTTGAAGGCGTTTCGCCACAGCAACACACCGCAGAACCGGATGCTGCTTATTTGAAAAAACATGACCATCCGCTTTGGAAGAAATTTGAGAAAGAAGCCGAAAATGCGGGCCATGGCGGGATAGATTATTTCGTTTTCAGGGGCTTCATTGAAGCCGTAAAACGTAAAGTAGCACCTCCGATTGACGTTTATGATGCTGCCGTATGGAGCGCCATCAGTCCGCTTTCTGAATTGTCCGTGGCACGTGGCAGCTCTCCTGTTGAAATCCCTGACTTTACAAGAGGAAAATGGAGAACAAACAAGCCTATTTTCGGATTAAACGATGAATTTTAAATATTTATAAATAGCCGTTCAATCATAACCCTAAAAAACTTTAACTGACTAAATTAAATGACTAGTAAAAAGAATAATTATCTGGGCCCCCTTGTTATTATCGGTGTGCTTTTCTTTGTGATGGGCTTCATCACGTGGGTTAACGGAACCCTGATTACCTTCTTCAAAAAAGCATTTTCCCTGGATAACACCAGTTCTTACCTCGTGACCTTCGCGTTTTTTATATCCTACACGGTAATGGCCATCCCATGTTCGATGGTTGTTAAAAAAACCGGATTTAAAAATGGTATGTCTCTGGCGCTCCTGGTGATGGCCGTCGGAACGCTTATTTTTATTCCAGCCGCGGAAATGGCATCTTATCCGTTATTTTTAGTTGGCCTTTTTACAATCGGGATCGGACTTACTGTTCTTCAAACTGCCTCTAACCCTTATGCAACGATTCTGGGTCCACGCGAAAGTGCTGCGCAAAGGATCAGTATCATGGGTATTGCCAACAAAGGCGCCGGCATCATCAGCCAGATCGTCATTGGCAAGTTATTGCTTGCAGGAGCCGAATCGACAGACCCAAAAGACGAATTGGACAAAGTTGTTGTGCCTTATCTTATTTTAACTGCGATTTTGGTTGTTCTGGCACTAATAATACGCATGACCAAAGGTCTTGTTGAGGTAAGCGAAGAAGAAGATTCCGAAGGAGTCAATCAGAGCACTCCACAGAAAACCAGTGTATTTCAATATCCAAACCTTGTTTTGGGTGTCGTTGCATTATTTTGCTACGTGGGCGTGGAAGTGATCGCGGCTGATACCATTATCAACTATGGTGTTTCATTGGGCATTCCTGAAAGTGAGGCTAGAGTTTTTGGAGCCTATACATTGGGCGGAATGATGTTTGGTTATGTACTTGGCATTCTGCTGATCCCTAAATTGGTATCGCAGCAAGCTTACATGATTTTCTCCGCTACGTTAGGACTTGTAGTTACTGTCGTAGCACTTCTGACAACCGGTTTCACATCGGTGATGTGCATTGCCGTGTTAGGTTTTGCCAATGCGGTTATCTGGCCTGCGTTGTGGCCACTTGCACTTAGCGGACTTGGTAAATTCACCAAAATTGCATCCGCGCTTTTGGTAATGGGTATTTCCGGTGGTGCCATTATGCCTTTGATTTACGGAGGTATTGCGGACTCCATTGGCAACACCCAAACAGCATACATTCTGGTACTTCCACTTTATGCGTTTATTGTATACTTTGGTCTGATCGGCCACAAAAAGAAAAGCTGGTAGTTCATGAGAATTTCAACGCCAGGCCGTATCTGCTTTTTCGGAGAACACCAGGACTATCTTGGTCTTCCCGTGATCGCAGCGGCCATTTCCAGAAGAATCAGCATTGACGGCAGTTACAGAAATGACGACCGGATTGTTCTTAATCTTCCTGACTTAAATGAAAAGATAGAATTCTCTCTGAAAGAAACATTCCCTTACGTTATTCAAAGAGATTATTTCAGAAGTACCGTCAATGTTTTAAAAAGAAAGGGGCTCGTTTTTTCCAAAGGATTCGATTGTGTGATCCATGGAAATATACCGATCAATTCGGGTACATCGAGTTCCTCGGCACTGATCGTATCCTGGGCACATTTCCTGGATAAGATGAGTGATAATCCGGTCAATTTTTCACAGAAAGAACTGGGGGAAATTGCCAATGCGGCCGAAGTACTTGAATTCGGGGAGCCAGGCGGTATGATGGATCATTACTCCACCGCGATAGGAAACGTCATTTATCTGGAATCACAGCCACAGATTTATGTGGAAACGCTAACGCCAACCCTGGGAACCTTTGTTCTTGGCGATTCGCTCGAACCCAAAGACACGCTCGGGATTTTGGCGCACTGCCGCTATGGAATGGAAGATCTGGTTAAAAAGGTGACACAATACGATCCTGGTTTTTCCATTTTTACAACCCAATTGGAGCAGACGGCCGATTACAGTAAAATTTTGTCTCAGGACGAACTAAGCCTGCTACAAGCCAATGTCGATGACCGTGATATTCTTTTAAAAGGAAAAGCATTGTTATCCCAAGATGTTGATAAAGCAGGAGCTACTGCATTTGACAAAAAACTGGGTGATCTGCTTTATCAGCACTACAAAAACCTGCGCGACCACAAGCGGACTTCAACACCGAAAATTGAACGGATGATGGATGCGGCCTTAGGTGCAGGTGCTTTGGGCGGAAAAATCAACGGTTCTGGCGGAGGTGGCTGCATGTTTGTTTATGCGCCCACAAAAGCCGCAGAAGTTGCCGCAGCGATTGAAAAAGCGGGTGGTAAAAGTTATATCATCCATGTGGATTCCGGAACGAGAACTGAAGCATAATTTACTAGCATAGCAAGATTGAATTTTTTAAAACCGGCTCAGGATTAATTTTCCTGAGCCGGTTTTATTTAAAAAGAATTCGGTCCTGTTTAATTTAAATGCACGATTGTAATTCCATTTGTGTTTTAGATTTGTGTAATTTGTGCTTTGGTTTCGGATTACAAAGAGTACAAGAATTAATTATTTGGGTGGATATTGAACCACCTGAGAGAAAACAACGCATTAAGATGTCCATCCTGACAGCACCTGAACATAAATTGAATATATACTGCCCTTCCCTCACGGAATACAAACGGAGGGAAACCATAACGATTAAAATAGGAGACATTCCCATGGGTTCTGATTATCCGATCAGAATTCAGTCCATGACAACGGTAGATACGATGGACACACAGGGCTCCATTGACGAGGTGATCCGCATGGTTGATTCAGGTTGTGAATATGTCCGTATCACCGCACCGAGTGTTAAGGAAGCTCAAAATCTTGAAAACATCAGGAACGGTTTGCACAAAAAAGGCATTTTTGTTCCCTTAATAGCCGATATACATTTCACGCCCAACGCGGCTGAAATGGCAGCACGTATTGTTGAGAAAGTCCGTATCAATCCCGGAAATTACGCGGACCGCAAGCGTTTTGAAGTCATTGATTACACCGACGCTTCCTATGCTGCTGAACTGGAACGTATCCGGGAAAAATTTATTCCGCTGATCAAAATCTGTAAAGAGTATGGTACGGCAATGCGTATCGGTACCAACCACGGTTCCTTATCGGATCGTATTTTGAGCCGCTACGGAGACACCCCGCTGGGTATGGTGGAATCCGCGCTTGAATTTTTGCGCATTTGTGAAGAGTTAAACTACTTCAACATCGCGCTTTCCATGAAGTCGAGCAACACGCAGGTCATGGTGGAAGCCTACCGTCTGCTTGTGCAACGGCTTGACCAGGAAGGACTGAAACCTTATCCATTGCATTTGGGCGTTACAGAAGCCGGTGAGGCGGAAGATGGCAGGATCAAATCGGCAGTCGGCATTGGAACCTTGCTGGAAGACGGACTCGGTGATACCGTCCGGGTTTCACTAACCGAAGCGCCGGAAAAGGAAGCGCCGGTTGCACGCGCATTGGTAGAGCGTTACCATCACCGCACACCACACGCACCGATTGATGCCGTTAACAACTGCCCGATCAATCCTTTCCAGTATTTCCGGAGAGATGCACAGGAGGTTTATAATATTGGTGGCCACAACGTTCCCCGCGTCATTGCTGATTATTCGGATATCAGTGTGGAACAACACGAACATTTGAAAAGTATCGGTCATTTCTTCCTGCCGGTCCCCGATAAGTGGGCCATGAACGATCAGGGAGCCGATTTTATTTATTCAGGAAAAACCCCTATTCCTTTCATGCTGCCAAACGGCTTAAAGGAAATCATGGACCATAAGCAGTGGCTATCGCACAGCGACCGCGACAACAAATTTCCGTTACTTACTGTGCAGGAATGGGAAACGGCGGAACAATCCGAAATCTCCCCGTCGATTAATTTCATCAAAGGGACGATTCACACGTTCACGATTGATTTCCTTGAAAAAATATGCAGCGAAAAAAACATTGTGCTCCTCCTCAATTCGGAGAACACTCATGCCATGCCCGAAATGCGGAGGTTCTTTTACCGTTTGATAGAATTGAAAATAAAAACACCGGTGATTATTCATCGTACGTATGAAACCGACCTGGGAGATAGTTTAACGCTTTATTCGGCGACGGATATCGGAGGCTTACTGGTAGACGGCTTTGGCGACGGCACCCTGCTTTCACCGGATTTCATTTATCCCGTTTCGCATAAAGAAAAACTTTCCATTGCGGCGGGTTATAACAGCATTGCTTTTGGGATTTTACAGGCAGCAAGAACACGGATGTCGAAAACCGAATATATCTCCTGTCCTTCATGCGGTCGTACATTATTCGATTTGCAGGAAACGACGGCCATGATCCGTAAACATACCGAACACCTGAAAGGAATTAAGATCGGGATTATGGGTTGTATCGTGAATGGTCCGGGCGAAATGGCTGATGCCGATTATGGTTATGTAGGGATGGGCAAAGATAAAATCGCTTTGTACCGTGGCCAGGAAGTGATCAAACGCTCTGTAACGGCCGCAAAAGCAGTGGATGAATTAATAGAGCTGATACGTGAAGATGGCCGGTGGATCGAACCGGGACAGGATGAAACCTACAATCTTTCCTAATCAGTACGCATATTTTAAATAAACCGATATGAAAAAGTATTTTCAGCTTGGAGATGTATTTTATTACTTCGTCCGGGTATTTAAAAAACCAAATCCAAACGATCCGACCTCGTTCAACCTTCGGATGATGCATGGCATTAATAAAATTTCGATCGTCATGTTTCTGATCTGTTTAATCATCATGATCGTACGGGCCTTTACAAGATGAATTTAGAAACACTCCGTGATTTTTGCCTGGAATTACCCGGCGTAACCGAAGAACTTCCTTTTGGCCCCGACACGCTCGTTTTCAAGGTCATGGGGAAAGTATTTCTGTTAACACCCATAGAGTCCGGAAGGCCTCAGTTTAATGCAAAATGTGACCCTGAAAAAGCGGAGGAGTTAAGGGAAAAATATCCCGATGTCGTTCCCGGATACCACATGAATAAAAAACACTGGAACACGGTTTATATCACCGGCAGCATTTCCAGCGAACTTTTATACAGCTGGATAAAAGATTCTTACGACCTGGTTGCAGCCAGTTTACCGAAGAAGGATAAGGTTGCTTTGCAGGAACTATAAATATGAAAAGGAAAGGTAGGAAACTCAATTCTAATAAAATTAGAGTAATAATTCGGACTCAAAGAAAACAGAATTCAGAGGATTTTGTCTTCTTGACAATTATGAGATCCCGAAAAAACATGCCAGGTATTTCTCTTGAACAATTTGAAAAAATAGTTGGCTGGATTTGATATTTAAAATTTTAATCCTTCAAATGAAAAAAGCGATCTCCCGATCGCTTTTTTCATTTCTTACCATTTTGTATAACTACTTCGCCGCCTTCATTTCCTCATCCAGCTTTTTACTAAGCGTTTCGCAAACCCCTTCGATCGCGTCAGCCATCACTTTGTCGTTCGTTGCAGTCAGCAAAGTATCGGCAATACCGCTCATGATCTCGATGTAGAAACGTTTCATTTCGAAAACCTCCATATCTTTTGTCCAAAGGTCAATTTTTAACGTGCCTCTGTGGTAATGGTCCCAAACAGCAATCGCAATGGCGCGGGTATCATTAATTCCCTCGTTTGGATTGTCGGTAGCATTCCAGTGAATTTTTTCGGGTATGTTTTGATTATCAAGTTCTACGGTGAAATGTATCTCAGAATTTTTCATAAAAGGATTAATATTTTTCGCAAAAGTAAGACAAAGTAACAACTCCTGACAATTTCAGGTTCGTTACTTTCCCGATTGTCCGAAAACAGTTTTCAAAATATCACTTACACGGGCAACCGGATCCTTCCTGATTTTCCGTTCTTCCTGCGCGATCAGGGTATAAAGTCCGTCAATTGTTTTTTGGGTTGCATACGCTTTCAGATCCGGATTTACTTTTTTCACCAGCGGGATCGCATTGTACGTTTTTACCAGATCGGCATAATACTGTGTCGCCTTGTTGAGCCTTAAAGTGCTGTCAACAACCGGGAAAAATGTATTGTAAAGATCCTGATTTGTCGTTTTTTGCAGGTATTTCGTCGCCGCATCATCCTCTCCCTTCAAGATACTTACTGCATCCGTAATGGTCATCGACGTAATTGCTTTTACGAAGATCGGTTTTGATTTTTTTGCCGCGTCCTCGGCCGCACGGTTCAGTGAAAGTGTAAATTTATCCACTTCTTTTCCCAGGCCTAATTTCCGAAGTGTTTCCGCAACTTTTTGCGCTTCCGGCGGAACGACGATTTTAATCAGTTCATTTTTAAAAAATCCGTCTTGTTTCGAAGCCATCGCCGAGCCGTTGCTGATCCCGACAGTCAATGCTTCTTTCAAGCCTTTTACGATATCTCCTTCTGCCAATGCCGATCCCTGAGGTTTTTTAAATGAGTCTAATACCTTTCCAAGATTGAACTGAGCCATTGAAGCACAGCTACATGAAATCCATAAAAAGATTACTAATACGATTTTTCTATTCATTTGGGTTACTCTGTTTAATTCACACTATGCTCCAAACGTAATCAATAACGATTAATTTTACTTATTTTTGAAAAAATAAACGGTTCAATTCAACCACATTCGCATTTATGAATCCCATAGTAAGGGCCGAAATAATTACCATCGGTGATGAAATTCTTTTTGGACAGATCACGGATACAAATACACAATGGATTGGTGCTGAGCTTACTGGCATAGGAATCTATCCCGTTCGTAAAACATCGGTGGGCGATATTCAGGAAGATATCTTGTCAGCGTTGTCGGAAGCTAGCCAAAGAGCCGATGTTATTATTGTCACCGGCGGTCTTGGACCAACCAAAGATGACATCACAAAACATACTTTTTGCAAGTATTTTGGCTCTGAATTAAAAATAAATGAAGAAGCACTGGCATTGGTTACCGAGTTCTTTGCAAAAAGAGGCCGGGCAATGACGGAGTTGAATATACAACAGGCCGCACTGCCGACAAATTGCACTTACATCCCCAATCTTTGGGGAACGGCGCCAGGTATGTGGTTTGAAAAAGACGAAGTAATTTATGTTTCGTTGCCTGGCGTTCCTTATGAGATGAAAAGTCTGATGGAGCACGCCATTCTGCCAAAACTTAAAGAACGGTTTAGTTTCAATATTATCCAGCATAAAATAATCCGCACAATCGGCATTGGCGAATCCTTCCTGGCAGAAACCATTGAGGATTGGGAAAATGCGCTTCCGTCACATATCAAACTGGCCTATCTTCCCCATTTCGGGCAGGTAAAATTGCGACTGACGGCAACCGGAGATAACCAGAAAACGCTGGATGCAGCATTACGAAATCAGGTTGAGCTGCTTTTACCGCTCATCGAGGATTATGTTTTCGGTTATGATACAGATGAACTGGAATCGGTTATCGGCAAACTGCTAATTGATAGTGACGCGACAATCGGGACGGCTGAAAGCTGCACTGGTGGTTTTGTGGCCAATCAAATTGTCAATATTCCGGGTTCTTCACAGTATTTTGAAGGATCTGTTGTCAGTTATAGCAATGCCGTTAAAATAAATATCCTAGGTGTTTCCCGCGAAACGCTCGAAGACTACGGTGCCGTAAGCGAGCAAACTGCCAAAGAAATGGCAGAAGGAGCGCGCAGGGCCTTGAAAACGACTTATGCAATTGCAACCACCGGCATTGCAGGCCCAGACGGAGGCACACCCGAAAAACCGGTTGGTACGGTATGGATCGCCTGCGCCACACCGACAGAAACCGTCACACAGTTACTTACGCTAAGAAACAACAGGAAAATAAACATTGAACTGACTTCCTCTTACGTTTTGAATCTGTTGAGAAAAACAATTCTAAAAACGGTTACTGAGAAGATCTGATATTTTTAAATTATTTTAGATACAACGTTAATATCGAGGGGCTGGAAGCTTGGGTTGAAATATAGAAAAATATGAAAATAGTTGAAATGTTAATGCCCCCAATGGGTGAGAGTATCATGGAATGCACCGTTTTGACGCACCTTAAAAATGCCGGCGATTCAATTACGGCTGATGATTCTGTTCTGGAAGTAGCTACCGACAAAGTGGATACCGAAGTTCCCTCCCCCTACTCCGGTGTGTTAACGGAATGGCTGGTGAAAGAGGGTGATGTGGTGGCTATTGGAAGTCCTGTGGCGAAATTTCAAGTTGAAAATGGTGTTGATCAGGAAAGCAACGCACCTGAACCGGTTCTGGAAGCAGGTACCCCTGAATTTGACGCAGTCGCTTTCCTCGAAAATGACTTACAAAAAGCCGTTCACAGAACTTCGGAACTGGAAACGGCACAATCTGTTCTGAAAAGTAGCGGAGACGCCAATGCATTTTACTCGCCGCTGGTGCTTAGTATCGCACGTGAAGAAAAATTAAGTGCGCAGGAGCTTGCCAGCATACCCGGAACTGGTCTTGAAAACCGGGTAACCAAAAAAGATATTATTGCTTACCTGAGTGATCGTGGAAGCAAAAAAGAGATCCTTCCGATAAAAACTTCGTCCGTAAACGGGTCGACAGAAATCATTGAAATGGATCGTATGCGGAAGATGATTTCTTCGCGTATGATCGAGTCAAAACGCATTTCTGCCCACGTTACTTCCTTTATAGAGTCCGATATGACCTCCGTTGTAAAATGGCGGGAGGCCGTAAAGAATGATTTCAGGAAGAAATCAGGCGACAGTATCACCTTTACCCCAATTCTTATCGAAGCGGTTGTAAAGGCGATAAAGGATTATCCGCTGATCAATATTTCAGTCGAAGGCGATAGCATCATCAAGAAAAAAGACATCAATATTGGCATGGCTGTGGCTTTGCCTGATGGCAACCTGATCGTCCCGGTTATTCACCACGCCGACCAGTATGATTTGGCCGGACTTGCCCGGAAAGTGAATGAACTGGCAAAAAAAGCCCGTGAAAACAAATTGAAAGCCGACGATCTTGCTGGCGGAACTTATACCGTTTCCAACATTGGCGCATTCGGGAACCTGATGGGAACACCGATCATCGTTCAGCCGCAGGTCGCGATTATGGCTTTTGGTGCAATAAAAAAGAAACCCGCCGTGATAGAAACGCCGCAGGGTGATTTACTGGGAATAAGAAGTCTTATGTTTATCTCTCATTCATATGACCACCGTGTTGTGGATGGATCATTGGGCGGTATGTTTTTGAAAAGGGTTTCTGATTACCTCGAAAATTATGATGCTCACAGAACGCTTTTATAATGCTGAGACTTACGCTGGACATGGACGATGTGATGGCCGATACCCATGAGAAACTGGTCAGCATTGTTTTGAATGACTTTCAGTCAACGTTAGATAAAAAAGATTTTGAGGTAAAGTCCCTTCGGGAACTGCTTCATCCAAAGCAATTAACCAGGCTTCACAAAGTCATGAACGAACCTGGTTTTTTTGCCAATATTCAGGTCAAAAAAGATGCCGTAGAAACGGTTTACAAATTATCCCGTTTCTATGAAATTTATGTGGCCACCGCGGCTATGGAATTTCCTAATTCATTTAAGGACAAATTCGACTGGCTACACAAACATTTTGATTTTATTCCCTGGTCAAATATTGTTTTTTGCGGACATAAGAGCATCATTCATTCGGATTATCTGATTGACGATCATGTCAGGAACCTGAATGCTTTTAAAGGAGAAGGGATCTTATTCACAGCAGCGCATAATCTTCAGGACAAAACATACCGCAGGGTGTCAAACTGGAAAGATGTTGCTGAATTATTTTTGCCGAACAAATGAAATTACTACTGATAGAAGACGAGCCCAAAACCGTGCAATCTCTTAAACAGGGACTGGAAGAAAATGGTTATGAGGTGGACATCGCCTACGACGGCCTTATTGGCAAACAATTGGCAAAAAAAGGCGGCTATCAGTTGATCATCAGTGATATCATCATTCCCGGAATCAACGGGATCGAACTTTGCCGGGAACTACGGAATTCCGGTGACGAAACACCGATTCTGATGCTCACGGCACTCGGTTCGACCGACGACAAAGTAACCGGACTCGATGCCGGTGCTGACGATTATCTGGTAAAACCATTTGAATTTAAAGAGCTACTAGCCCGGGTAAGAGCCTTAACCAAACGCGGCTCTTCGATTTCCCAGACAGCCAATATCCTTCGTTTTGAGGACCTGGAAGTATCTTTGGATGCCAAAACCGTACATCGTTCCAGCAATAAAATTAACCTTACCGCCAGAGAATTCAACCTTTTGGTCTACCTGATCCGTAACCAGGGCCGGGTTATTTCCAAAGTAGAAATCGCCGAACAGGTTTGGGATATTGGTTTTGATACCGGTACAAATGTCATCGAAGTTTATGTAAATTATCTTCGTAAAAAAATTGACAAAGATTATCCGGTCAAGTTGATCCATACCCAGTTTGGCATGGGGTACGTCCTTAAAATCGAGTAAGCAATGCAGATCCGTACCCGACTTACGATTCAATTTTTATTGCTGGTAAGCGGTATTTTATTGGTTACTTTCATTGCTATTTATTACTTCACCTATTACAATGTAACCGAGGATTTCTATGATCGACTGAGATCCAAAGCAAAATCCACAGCCGGACTGTTAAGCAAAGATCCGCAGGTCAATGCAGAGGTTTTCAGGGCACTTGAGGCCGCAAACCGCGACCTGATTTACAATGAGAACATCCTGATTTTTGACGAAAAAAACAGGCTCATCTACACCAACATCAATACGAATAATAAATCCATTCACGTTTCCAACTACTGGCTGGATGAAATCCGGAAAGCCAACGAAATACGTTACATCGATGGCGATTATAAAGTTGTTGGTCTTTATTACAAATATCCCTTCAATAAGGCTGTCGTCATGCTCGGCGCGCAGGATTTATACGGTCAGGCTAACCTGGCAAACCTTAACACCCTGCTGACCATTCTTTTCGTGGTCGTGACCGTTATTGTAGGACTTGCCGGTTGGGTCTTTTCCAAACGAGCGTTACGACCCATTTCAAAGGTTATGAATGCCGTAGAGGGCATTTTACCGCAACGACTCGATACCAGGCTAGATATCCCGAACCAAAAAGATGAAATCGGCCGCTTGTCCACGACTTTCAACAAGCTACTGGACCGCATTGAAACCGCCTTTCAAATGCAAAAAATATTTGTTGCCAATGTTTCACACGAGCTTAAAAACCCATTGACCAAAATCCGGTCGCAGCTGGAAGTAAGCATGCTTAAGGAACGCAGCACCATGGAATATCAGGTGACGATACAATCCGTTCTGGAAGATATCCAGGAGCTCGCGCAGCTGTCAAATACATTGCTAGAGCTGGCAAAGGTCAGCGAGGACCAGCGTGACCTGTTGACTGAAATCGTACGGATCGATGACTTATTGTGGGATTGCCGTCAGGGACTGGGCCAGGCCAATCCGGCTTACAATATCCAGGTAGATCTGGAAGAACTCCCGGATGACGATACATGGCTTGAAATTGCCGGAAATTCCACACTGCTCAAAACTGCATTTTTGAATCTGATGGATAACGCCTGCAAGTTTTCTGAGGATCAAACTGTCACCATTTCACTGCGCGCGTCCGCAAAAAAACTCGTTCTTCAATTTTCAGACCAGGGAAAAGGAATTCCCATCCAAGACCAGAGTTTGGTCTTTCAGCCTTTCTACCGCAGCGACAACACGGCGAGTGTAAAAGGTTATGGCATCGGCCTCTCCCTGGTAGATAGAATTGTAAAACTACACAACGGAAATGTGTCTATTCAGGCCAATCAACCTAAGGGAACTACCTTCATTCTGAATTTCTTACGTCTCTAAGCAAATTCTAATTTATTGTTAAGCTCATCTTAAGTATTGTTCCTTTCTTTTGTAATGTTCTCTATGTATCAGACTTAATACATGAAGGAGTCAAAAAATTAGATTTCATTTTTTGTGGTGTTAATAAGCAAACTTGGCAGGTGTCTCTCACACCTGCCAAAGTTTTTTTGTGCCTGTAACAAAATTGCCATGGATTGAAATCCGTGGCTACAATATCGGTCATACCTACGGCATTGTTTTATCAGCACAAAAAAAGCAGTGAACGAATCTTGTCCACTGCTTCACTTTGGTTTTATATCTTCGAAATTAGTTCTTCTTTCTTATTTCGATAATTTTCAGCTTATTCAACATCTTGATTACGGGATAGGTAGGATCTACTTCAAACCATTTTGACCCGAAATTGATACTGTTCGGACGTTTGTGGTGGTTGTTCTGAAACAACTCGCCCATCATCAGGAAATCGAAAATTAACGAATTCTTAGACTTGTCATCGTTATCAAAATTCTGGTATCCATATTTATGACCACTCCAGTTAACAATAGCGCCATGAATAGGCCCCATTAAAAAGTGGATCGGCAAAAGGAAAAAGAAGGCCCAGTGCATATCCAGGTAAATGTATGCAAGGATATAAAAGGCGGAGTAAAGAATGGCCCATCCCGTTCTTGAAACCCATGAATCGCCCAGTTTCTCAATAAAATTCCACTCCGGGTAGTTACGCTCAAATTGTGTCTCGATCGCTCTTTTACGGTTCAAAACGGCGTTATAGATATCTTTTGTTTCCCACATCATCGTAAATACGTTTTTGGTATGGTGCGGAGAATGCGGATCTTTTTCAGTGTCACTGAATGCATGGTGCATCCGGTGAAGTATAGCATAGGCGCGGGGGCTCAAATAAGAAGACCCTTGCGACAGGTAAGTCAAGAGATAAAAAAACCGCTCCCATGGCTTGCTCATGATAAACATTTTATGAGCAGAATAACGGTGCAAAAAGAATGTTTGGCAAAAAAGAGACAGATACCAGTGTATAACAAATACGGCAAGAACTATATACATGAAAAGGCTTAATGGTTAAAAACGGATTATCATACAAATTTAAGTGTAAGAAGGCAAAAACCCACCATCATTTCCCGTTAATTTCGCCACTTATTTATATTCATTCTACAATATCCATAAAATACTATCCGAAACTTGGAAAACTACAAAATTGTAAATGCGTAGTCGAGCAGATTGGCTCCCATTTGCAAGGCTTTTCTACGTAATTCCTCCGGATCCTTATAAACGCTCTGGTCTTCCCAGCCATTACCCAGATCCGTTTCATAAGAATAAAAGCATAATAAACGCCCCTGCCATATCAGACCAAAACCCTGAGGCTGTTTTCCATCGTGTTCATGCACTTTGGGTAAGCCATTGGTAAAGTCATATTTGAGGTGATAAATCTGATGATCGAAAGGCAGCTCAACAAAGGATAATTCGGGGAAAACTTTTTTCATTTCCCTGCGAATGAAAGGATCCAGCCCGTAGTTATCATCAATATGCAGAAAGCCTCCGGCCAATAGATAATTTCTAAGATTTCTGGCTTCTGCATCCGTAAAAACCACATTTCCGTGCCCGGTCATGTGCACAAACGGATAAGTAAACAGATCAGGACTTCCTACCTCCACTACATCCTCCACCGGATTGATATTCATTTTCAATTCCGAATTGCAAAAACTGATCAGATTAGGCAGTGAAGTTTTGTTGGCATACCAGTCTCCTCCCCCGCCATATTTCAATTTGGCAATTTTAAGTGAGGACTGCGCCTGACTTTCTGCCATCCCGGAAAGCAGCATGATTACAACATACAATGTACTCCTGAAAATGCTTCGCGCCATATCCTATCCTTAATTATATATACTTGCTAAATCAGCTGAGCCAGATTCACCGCATGACAACCCGCCACAGCGGCCGTTTCTGTTCTTAATCTCGTTGCACCAAGCGACACTGCTTCAAAACCGTTTGCCGTTGCTAATATAACCTCTTCCGGCGAAAAGTCACCCTCCGGCCCGATTAACAAGGTTGTTTTCGAATTTTTGGCCACCTTTTTAATTACATGCTCCGTCAAATGGTTATCCGGCACATAAGCAATCAGGCGCGTATCATCCGTATTCTCTTTTATAAAAGTGTCGTATGCCGTTATTAACGAAATTTCCGGCATATAATATTGTTGCGACTGTTTCATGGCTGATGCCGCGATCCGTTTCAGCCGACTTAAGTTGACAACACGCGAAATGGTTTCCTTATGTGTGTTTTCTGTCACAATAAAATCGATCCGCTCTACACCCATCTCAGTCATTTTCTCCACCATCCATTCATTTCTTTCTGCCTTACGCGTTGGTGCAACCGCAATATGCACAGCGTAGGGACGCTTCTGGATCATTGTTGACCCAACAACTTCATACGTAACATTTCGTTTGCCAATATTCAACCTGCATTTTTGCAAAAGCCCCCTTCCGTCCGTTACATGGATAACATCCCCCGTCGACAAGCGCAGCACTTTTGTGCAATGGCGTGACTCTTCTTCATCTAATTCAAAAATTCTGGTATCCGGCTGATAAAACAAATGCATAAAAATAATTTAATTTTCGGGCAGTAATCGACACCCGATTCTTTTTCCCAAAATTAAGAATTAATTATGTATTCGCTCCCATACAAAAAGTGACAATACCAAGATTTAGTAAGCGCACAAAAAAATCCTGTTTTTTGTATTTTTTCTATTTTTTTAATTAATGTGTTCAATATAAAAGCATAATTTTCACCCAAATCTGAAATTGCCTTTTGAAAGGTTTACTTTTAAATCCTGGTCGATTTTATTAAAAAAGTACATTATTTACTGACAATACTACCATAAACACAATTTTATTCTGTATTCGCGTAAATTTTCCTAGATTTTATTTTTTAGAAATACATTTTAGCATTAATATTGTGCCGTAATATTAATTCGTCACCACTTTATCTAGTATTATTATGTCAAAATCTAAGCTGGAATACATTTGGCTGGACGGCCACAAGCCAACCCAAGGTTTACGCAGCAAAACCAAAATCGAAAGCGACTTTAGTGGTAAACTTGAAGATTGCAGCAATTGGTCGTTTGATGGTTCATCTACTGAACAAGCACTTGGAGGTTCTTCTGACTGTCTTTTAAAGCCTGTTTACATTATTCCAGATCCACAGCGTAGAGATGCTTACCTGGTTATGTGCGAGGTTTTGAATGCTGATGGAACACCACACGTAACAAACGGCAGAGCGACTATCGAAGATGATGATAACGATTTTTGGTTCGGTTTTGAGCAAGAGTATTTCCTTTGGGATATTGAAACGAACAAACCTCTGGGATTTCCAGCAAATGGTTACCCGGCACCACAAGGACCATACTACTGTTCAGTAGGCGCACAAAATGCATTTGGTCGTGACATTATCGAAGAACATCTTGACGCATGTCTTGATGCAGGTCTTAACGTTGAAGGTATCAACGCCGAGGTTGCAGCAGGTCAGTGGGAATTCCAGATTTTCGCAAAAGGCGCACAAGAAGCTGGCGACCAGATCTGGTTGGCACGTTACCTTCTTGAACGTATCGGTGAGAAATACGGTGTTTCTATCAACTGGCATTGTAAACCATTGGGAGATCTTGACTGGAACGGAAGTGGTATGCACGCTAACTTCTCAAACACGGCTTTGAGAACTGCTGGCAGCAAAGAAGTTTTCGATAAAGTTTGCGAATCATTCCGCCCTGTTGTGAAAGAACACATCGACGTTTATGGTGCAGACAACCATCTTCGTTTGACAGGAAAGCATGAGACAGCAAGTATTCATGATTTCAGCTACGGCGTTTCTGACCGTGGTGCTTCTATCCGTATCCCTGTTCTTGTTCCTCAAAAAGGATGGAGCGGATACCTTGAAGATCGTCGTCCTAATTCAGCGGCTGATCCTTACAAAGTAGCAGCACGCATTATCAAAACTGTTAAATCTGCTCTTTAAGAGATAAATTATTCAGTATAGTAACAAAAAAACCACCTTTCGGTGGTTTTTTTGTTACTTGGGCCTTCCTTGAAAATTCTCCAATCGATCTCCTTGGCTCATATTTCCAGGATTGGATTGGGGAGTTTTAATTTACGATTGGGTGCGGCGTATCGGGAAAGTACAATTGTGTCGACTTAA
>NZ_JAVFVU010000059.1 GCF_030929615.1 Dyadobacter sp. LHD-138
TAATGATTGTCCTTTCATCAACTGTTCGAGCGCCTTATCGCGCATCTGTTCGAATTCCGTCTTTTCCATGTTCTGTCTTAAAGTTAAAACTTTTAGACAGAGTTCATTTTACAGTCTCTTTTGTCGTGAACCTAGTTACTATCGAAACATTGGCAGACTTATTTTCTGGGCTCCTTCATTGTTGATAAGTAGCCCTTGATACTTTCTTCATACTCGATTGTTTGTGCCGCAAGCAGAACTAACTTTTTTAGATCATGGATATCCTTTTCTACCCATTTCCTTTTGTAATGGGCCTCATCGTTGCCTAGCCATATAGCACGGGTTGAAATGTCAACCAGCCTTTGGTCATGGCTTAAATATTCTTCAATAACTTTCGTTATAGCATTTTTGATTATTGAAGATGAATGTTCCGGATGTAAGTAAATGACGTAGTCTTTTACTAGGAACTCCAACGATTTGCGAAATCCCATTCCTGCGATCTGGTGCAAATTTTCAGATTCAGCGTGATGTGCTTGCGAATATATCTCTGAGAAAGATTGATAAAAGGGCCTTGCTTTAATAAGCTCTACGTAAACTTCTATTTCCTCGGGCTCATTATAGGATGTCACATACTCATAGACCTTTCGGTTATAATAGTATATTGCGTTTTGATCGCTGGGTTTATGTACTTGGGCTTTTTTAAAAGTTTCCAAAAAAGGTAACCCGCATTCATGTAAAGTGCACTCAGAAATGGTGAGAAGTTTATTCTCCATAACTTTCACACCGACTGATATTTTCGGTATGATCGACACTCCGCAATTTGGGCATTCTACTGCGCAGTCATGAATGTAAGTATTATCAGGTATTGTGAGTTTGGTATACCCTTCCATGGAGGAATAATAAAAATGATAGATATAAAGCTAGCACTATTTAATCATAAAAGATTCCCGAACCGAACCTGAAATCAGATCGACTGCATAGGTAGGTTAAAGAATTTTATTTAATTGCGATCTGTATTAACCCTTCAAATCTTGCTCAATGAATCTGAAAGATTTAGCCATGTGGACAATTTACGTCAGTTTTATAATTATTTTCCTGGTTGCTAGTGCATATTTATGGAAGTTCGCTGATGGAACTTTTAGCGATAGCAAAGCGGAGTGGGGCGCTTTCGGAGATTACATCGGAGGGATATTGAATCCATTGGCAGCAATTGCCAACCTTATTTTTCTTGCATACGTTTCGTATCAATTGTCTGAATTGGACAAGTCGCGCGGCAAGGCTGAACAAGCAACTCAAAAGAAAATAGCATTATACTCGCTTAAAAATGACGCATATAAAGAGCTCGCAAACATGCTCAGTAAGGTGCAAGGTTTAGTGTTGCCTGTGAACAATGATTCAGCCGATAGCGCCATCTTGCTGCGGCAGGAATTTATTGACTATTTCATAATTCAACGTCATCTCTTCGATGGCTTCGTTGGTTTTGATGGGGAGGCATTATTGGAATCCTGGACTCAACTTATCGAAATCACGTCAGAAATAATTGAGGTCCGTAACAGTTGGGATGATATAGGCAGTAGTGATAAACACAACCTCTTGATAGCTCAGTTGGTAGTTCAACTTAATATATTTAATCAAGAGAGGTCGACTGTGCTGCAATTTGTTTTCCGGGCGTCGATTCAATAGCGGGTTTTAGGATAGTTGATTTAAAAACTTCATGCAAATTGCCAATTTTTAACAATTGGCAATCTGCATACTATCGGGTTTATATTCTCACACAAGCCTATTTGCACCGACTTTAATTATCGAGTTGTTTATTGCATTTAAATTATTCTCAATTGCTTCCAGTCTTACTAAATGCCTATTAAATGATGTATTTTGAGCAATGCTAGCCAAGTGGCCCACTGAGATCCTCATGTTATTGTTCATCTCGGCCGTATAAATCCTAATCGCGTTGTTCTGCCCTATCAGTACTGAAACCGTCTCCTCTGAAACCCCTTTAATCACGCCTTGCATAGCTTGGTCAGTAGCACCTTTGCTACGACCGAAGATGTCATACCCTTTACCACTTCCCCACTTATCCAATTGATCAAAGATAGTCATCACACTATCCATCGCTGGGATAATATACTCTCCTGATTTGTCAAGAGCCTCAGCAATCGCCCCAGATCCATATGGAGCGGCGTCAACCAGCTCACCTGCCATTCTTTCGATATGTGGCATCATAATTTTAGAAAAAACCATTTTCGTAACGATATCAGCAATGACAGCGCCCATTGTTTTTCTAAACGCATCTGCTGCGGTTTCTCCGGCTTTAAAAGCATCTACGAGCGCATCCCGTAGCTTATCACCAATCTGACCGGCCATTTCAACGAAAGTGTCTCGAACTTGGTTTTTAGCTTCTTCCAGCTGATCGGTCCAAGCTATTGTATCTTGTAGCAGTACCTTAGTAGCGTCATCGACTTGATTGGTACTGATCAAGGTTTGGGCTAGCTCCTTATTCAAGTTTCCAGATTCATCGACCAATTCCGGGTAAACATCCAATAACCCGCCATAAAGGTCCTTCTTTTTCTTGCCTTTGAAGAAGCCAAGAGCTCCGCCAATTATAAAACCCGCCGCCGCACCAATAACCGTCCCGACTGGCCCCACGGCCGTACCGACCAGAGCACCTATCTTAGCACCGGCTAATCCTATGGTGAGCCCCGCTGCTGCGCCGGTAGCTACGCTCTTACCGTCTACTGCATTCTTCTGCCCTACTTTCGCCCTACCTTCTTCTAATTTTGCTACTGAATCCTGATACTTTTTAAGTGCATCATCGTATTGGGCTAATCCGGCTTTAATTTTACCGTCATAGTCGGTAAGAAACGGATTACGACTATGATCGTCTCCTTTCTTTTGGGTCAACGCCTGAGAATACTCGCTTTCAAAGCGCATCGAGTCAATCTGAAACTGCTTCTCAGCCTCTTTCCTCTTTCTTGAAGCCTCAGTAATCATCCCTATAAGATTCAGGACTGATTGAAGAGCTGCGACCCAGCCTTGCGCCCCCATTGTCACTTTACCGTCTTCCCCTTTCTTTAAGCTACTCAGGGCAGTGGTTAGATTGTTAACTTGTCCAGCAACTCCCGACAAGATATTCCCCATCTCGGCAAAGCCGCCACCCATACCTGACATAATCTCGCCAAGTTGCCCCGCAAAGTTCCCCACGACACCAATTAGAGCAATCCTCTTTTGCTGATACGAGTTCTCAACTTTTAGAAGATCCTCAAAGTGTTTTTTGTAGGCTTCCGATTCTTTGTCGAGACCTTTGGTTAGCCGCTCGAAATCTGCTCGCGCTGCCTCTACATCTATTTTTGTAAGATCATCCTGCGATTTCTGAACTATTTTTTCAAAAGCCTTATATTCCTTTGATTGTTTAGCCAGTTCATCTTTATCGTTATCAAACTCCTTTTTCTCTGCTGCGTCAATGGCCGCTAGAACCTTTAAATAATTCGCAGCTTTTTTATCGGCTGATCGTTCATCCAAATCATTCCTCATATCTGAGTACTTTTTCTGGATGGACAAATGTCGTTCTTCGGAGCCCGCAACTGAGACTAAGAAATCCTGTAAGAGCCGTTTTCTTTCCTTGGTAGCTTCTATCAACTGTTCTGCCGTTTGTTGTCGCTTGGCAACTCCGTCGGAACTCATATCGTTCGGGTTTAACTCCGATTGAATGGCCTTCAGCTTTTCGATTTCTTCGGTCAACGACGTGGAAGCATCCCGGGCCTCGTCGAGTTTCTCTCTGAATTGATCGATAGCCGATTTTCCGCCGGTTGCCTGGGTGCGTTGTGCAAGAAGATTGTCCAGATCCACCAAGTCAGTATCAGACAGTTTGCCGGAATAGCCCACATCTTTCATAGCCTCCAGCCTTGCAATCTCCTTGTTCAGGTAAGCCAAGTAATTATTTCCGTTTTGCAACAAACCCTTAAATTGGTCGTCTGCGGATTGTTGTCCGTAGGCGGCAATCCAACGCTCATATATGGCGTACATTTGCTGTTTCTCTTGCAGCTCTTCCGCAAAAGTTTTAATCCGGACTTCCTTTTCCTCAGCGGCAGAATCCTTAACCGCTTTACTTTTAGTAGGTTTTCCGGGAGCCGGGGTGTTAGGATTGGCTGTAACCTCATTCCGTTTTGCCAATCCATCAGCCGCTTCTTTCAAAAGTGCGGTATTTTCCTTATCGAGCTCCTGCAGTGCTACTTTCTTCCTTTTTTCAGTTTCCGCTTTGAATTTCTTTTCGTCAAAGCCGCTATCTTCTAAGAAAAGTAGAGCCCTTTTGCCCAAACCCGGTTCAAATTCATCGTCCAGCACACCGGTACGTATGTCTCGTGCTCGCTTGTTATTTGCGAGTATCTGCTCTTCGTTGGCCTGCAACTTTAATTTTGCTTCCAGGGCCTTGGTGTAATCCCGGATAGCGTCAGCCCCTTTGGAAGTAGCTATATTATCGAGCGTCAACGCATTGAAGTGTTCCGGGCTAATTGCAATAAGCTCTTTGAGTTTGGCATTTCTTTGCTCACGGCTAAGGCTCTCGTCGCCAATCTGTTTTGTAAGAAGCTGAATTTTGGTCGTCTCTTCTGCGTGTTTTTGATTGAGGCGTTCTGTGATTTCTAGTGCCCTGTCCTGGGCCTTAGTAGCCTCTGTTGTTTCGTCCGAAAATAACGCAACTGCCGTTGCCAACGCTATCAAAGAAGAGGCGGCTAAAACATAAGGATTAGCCAACGTAGCACGGTTAAAAGCGATTTGGTTTGCAGTAGCGAACCCGAGAGCCTTGCCCATCGCGAAATATTCCTGAACGAAGGTTACCATGGCTGCACTCTTTTGGGCTGCTGCAACCAAGAGCAACGCGGCTTTGTATGAGCCGTATCCAGCCACTATAACTTTAAGGCTGTCAATAATCGGTTCGTAATTCTCTACGATTAGGGTTGCGAATCTTATGCCGTCAGCAAGTAAACCTTCCTGCTCTTTGCCGATGTTGTTAAACGCCTGGGAAATCGTATCCTCAAAGTTGGAATAGAGGCCGATCAGTCCCTTGCTTTGTTCCGCCATCAATCCGGCGAACATACCGCCAGAATCTGTTAATTTGTTGATCGCTTTTTCCACCTGTGGGAAACCTACTTTTCCCTGCTCTACTAACTTACGAACTTCGGATTCCGCCACTCCGAACTGCTCGGCAAGTAGTTTTATCAAAGGAATTCCTCGCCCAACATACTGATTTAAGTCCTCGGCCATTACCCGGCCTTCTACTTTGGTTTTTCCGTAGAGTTCTGTAAGTTCTCCTAAGGGAATATTTAATCCAGCTGATATGTCCCCTAATCGTGTTAACTGGGCTGTCACCTGCTCGCTTGCAAACCCGTATGCAAGTAGTTGTTTCGAGGCACTTGCAACGCCTTTCAGGTCAAATGGGGTAGTAGCGGCAAACTGAACGACGTCCTTCATTAATTGATCAGCCTTTTCTTTGCTGCCAAGCATTGTTTTGTAAGAGATTTCCAGATTTTGGAATTCACCTCTTACATCAATGAGTTTTTTGGGAAGACTGGCTAATTGATCAAAAGCAAAGGCGCCGGCTGCTAACCTCCCCAAATTGGAGAACGTCGCATTTAATTGTTCTGCTTCCTTCGAGGCGTGGGATGTTACCCCGGAAATTTGCTTCTTAATAAATTTTATGTCGGTCTCAAAACGGTCTGTTTTGATGTAGCTATCAAAGTCAATACTACCATTAGTGCTTTGCATGTGTATAGTAATTAAAGTGTGTGTTATGTGAAATTGTACATTTGAACCTCAATCCTCAAATTCATAAAATGTTGATTGATTAATGGTTCGGAAAAGAGTTTTGTGGAAATCAACCAGAGAGCGAAGCCATCGCCGTCTATTTCTTCGACTAGAGGTTTAACCAGTTCGGTTAAAGTTTTGAGCCTGCTTGTGTCAGCGAGTAATATATTGCTCCTTGCAACACAGATATCTTTTGCGTAGATATTGATATTTGCTATACCGTGCTGCCGGGTGCCGTCACCCAATGTCACGGTATTGACGACAATGTCCTCTCGGTCTGAATCTGCCGGGCGCGTATTTCTGTAAATTCCGCCGCTGATCGTGTTTGTTAGGACCGGAACATTGACCAGTTTGTAAACCTCGACGCCCATATCAAGTACTGTCTTCATAATTTAGAATTGAGTTTTGTCATGATCTTGGACATTTCTTTCTTTGCGAATACCTCAGCGGATGAAATCACGTCGTAACCCATAGCCTCCAAGTACTCTGCATATTGGACGCCTGCCACTACTACGAGAGCATATCCGCGACGGACATTTTTAGCACGCTGTTTTGCAATATTCAACGCGGTCGACGTTTCTTCTGATCCTAAGTTCTGGTCCACTATCGCACCGTCCCTTAGAATAAAGTAGCTGATACTATTTTTAGCATTACCGGTCTGGCTGAGAAAATCTCCGAAGGCTGGGGCTTTTACTCCTGGATTTTTGTCAGTATCGCGCCTAGTGATAACTCTTTGACTAAGCGGCTTTTTGTTTTTGCTATTCCCATAGGTGATGGGGAATGCGCTTGGGTCATTGCCTCCCTCAGAACGGGACCGGTTTACACACATTTCACCCAGAACTCTAAGCCGCGCAATGATCTTCCGGTCTATTTCGACGAGCTTCTTTTTGATATGAGCGTCAATGTCGGACTTCTTAAAAGAAGGTTTTATTCCCATGGTATACCGATTTTAAGGCCTTTTGAAATATCCCATTGCTTAAAATTATCACGTATCCAGTAGTCAGGCTCTTTCTGAGTTAGAAAACGTTTTTTATTCTTAGCCACATATTCCCGCCAGCTTGGAGACATTTGTTTCACTTCATTGATTGATTGGAAAGGCCCGTCGGCTCCTGCTTCGATCCACTTCTCAATTTCCTGTGGTGTTCCCATTACAGCCACAGCATAACAGCGGCATTGGGGGTGATTTGATCGGAAAATATAAGACTTCGGATAAAGTCCTTTGAACGCCTCACAACGCGGGCAGGGGTAGGGGTGATTACTGCGTTTTACCTCATACCCGACAACGAACGGATTCTGCATCCGGCGTTCGTGATCTGAAACACGATAAGCCATATTTATCTCAGTTCTGGCCATCCGGTGAGCATTTTTAAAACTTGACCGATATATGCCTTGCCCGGGATTGTATGCCTTGGCGGCTTTGCTTAATTGCAATTGGCCACGCGCGTCGCGGACCCTTCTATACAACCTGTCAGGTTCATTTAGTAGCGGCTGCGTTTCTTGTGCCATCTTGGTAGAGGTTTTACCCTCTGCCAGTCCTATGTCAATAATCAATTCCATTTCAGCCTCGAATCTTTCTGTTATTTTCCACACACGGTTGCTAAGGTTCATACCTCCGATTTTCCTTTCTTGAAAAGCGTTAAGTGCTTCGAGGTTTCGATGCTTCAAGTTCTCCAAGTTCTCCTTCGGCACTGTATAGCCTTTCAGAATATTGTTAATCAAACTATCCTGCTTTGCTTGTGCAGCTGCCCACTCCCTTTGAACTCCCGTAGAGATAAGGACGGTCAAGTCCTTATGCATCTTTTTAAGGAGCTGCTGCCTCCGCTGGCGTAACCCGGGCACGAAATCGAAACTAAACGGTGTATTTTCCGGTCGGCTCTCCATCATTATTTCGTACGAGGGCCACATCGCGAGGAATTCCCGAACTGTCTTCCGGTAGATGATCTCAATTTGGCGTGAATACCTCTCAACTCTCATCAAGTGTTCCGCCCATTGTTCCGATTCGTTCATAGGTAGTAGCGGTTTATACGGGTGATGATTTGAAGAGTGTGCTCACTCGGGAAGGGCTTTATGATCTCGGAATAGCTGGAAAGAGTAATTGCGATCTTTGCGAGATTAGCCAAAGTGTCGAAATCAAGTTTAGCTTCCAGGTACTTAGAGAATGCCCAAACGTAGCCAGGGACAAGTAGGAGGAGGTACCGATTTGATAGCGCTATTGCAAGAATACGGGCAAGTTCGATTTTGCTGGTTTCTTCATCATTGACTATCCGGTCAGTGCTTGCGCTTCCGCAGATCATGCGATCGGCTATTGGTGCCGGTGCCGTCAAGTAAAAAGTTCGTGTCTTGCTTTTTGAAAGCATAGCGAAAAACCGACTTTTCGGGACTTCGAAGCTAATTGAGGTACTTTTATGAGCCGTTTTGAAATTTAATGGTTCCATATCTGTGTGTATACCGTTTAGTAAATGGTTAATTAACCGCGTTTGATAGCGTTTATCTTTTCCTGCATATTATCATGGTCGGATTCCTTGCTTGACTTACCACCGTAGTTGGGTTGATCAGCCAACAGTCGTTGGACTATGGGCCATTTGATACCCCATAGCAGATAATGCCACGTCCAATGGAAATGGGCAAGGATCGCTCCGCGTGAGCCGTACGGACTCCTTAATCCTCTATCGCTTGCGGAGCTGTCGTCCGGTTCACCGACATCAATGCGATAGAGTTGGTAAAATCCTGTAAGTTGCTTGCGCGGAGAATGATGTTGGTGAGCTTCATTAAGTCATCCGGCTTGACAGTCCAATAGAATTTAAAGGTGTAGTACCAGGTAAGGAGCTTAATTTTCCAGAATGAGTTCAGAACAGAAATAGCTACTATCCGGGCGCAACGTCGTGCGTTTGGTTTGATCATACGTTTTTGTTCTCCGAATACACCAATTACATCGGTGGAGTCCAGTAGATCACTGTTCATATCCAGTTTCAGGAACTCTTCGGCCAGGCTGTCAAGTGTGCCAAGGTAAGGCTGCCCGATTGTGTAGGTTTTGCCGTCGGCTGTGAATTCCAGCCCTTTGTCCAATAGTACTTGTTGTTCGCGATGTTCCGCTGCTTTGTAATCGAAATCCTCTTCCATAAGGTAAATTTTTATAATGTGTTAGTTAAGACAAACAGGTCGCTCGATTAGGTATTCATTTACAAGGTGGGTTCCAGGGAATTCCGGATCTGTTTTATAAATCCGGTCAAGGGCTTTATCATAAATTTCCTCATCGACCAAACCGATGCGGTGGCCTAGTTGTGCAAAAAGACCTATATGTACTCCTCCGTAGGAATACATTTCTCGAAGATATAGGCACTGCGTTTGTGTTAGTGTCATAATATTTCAGGTTAGGTAGGCCAACTTTGAGCTAGCCTACCCGTTGTTTGATGTTTATAGGCGATACTGTTGGCGTCTCATATTTCGACAAGCTTCACGGTGGTAGTTGATGGCCCTAAGAGGGGATACCTGCCATTTACCATCACTGCTATCGAATAGCGCGTCTAAGGTTCCGAAACTTCGGGAAATATGATAAGTGGCGTTTACTTTCCCTGCGGCAACCAAGTACGTTTCGTAAGCCTTATGAATTCCCTCAAGGGCTTCAATGAATTCTACTTCCTCATCACTCTTTGTCCATTCTCGGCAGTACTTTTCAATCGCCAAATGCTCATAGTCTTTTTGTATCCCGAAACGATCATCGTCGAATCGGATGTATTCTACAGACTCCGGGTATGTCATCCTTGATTTATAAAGCTGACGGAGACTAGCGGCGAAGGCGTCAATAGGTCCATTGGATCCTGCCAATACAGTTTCAACCAGTACGGCATTAGTGATTCCCGAAGCCTTCAGTTGCTGTTTCTGGGCATCCCAGTAGTCCCGTGTGATTTCGATCTTAGCCTGGTCCGATTTTACGACTTTGTCAAAAATCTCGGCGGTAAATGCTCCCAATTCTAAATCCTCATATTTGGATTTAACAGTGTTTAAGTGACGGATGTAGCCGTACAGGTCTATGTTTATGACGTTCAGTACGCTCCGATCCTCGATAATCAATATTTTTTGCTTTGACATTTTATTCCAGTGTTTATTAAGTGTTGCTTACCAGTTTATGTACATGCTATCAAGGATAGAATCCACTTCCTTAATCTTCTCAGGTGTGAGGCTGGCGAGTGTACGCGAACGCTTATCTTCTAATTTCTTCTGATCCTTCTGATACTTTTTATACATGTAATCTGGATCTGACGGGTCTAGCTCATCTATCGGATCTTCTTTTTCGGCAGAACCCTTCGCCATGATCTGTGACACCTTTTGCCAAGCTTTGTATTCGGCGTGAGTGAACTGTTCTTTTTCTTGCGACATGATTATTATCGTTTATTGGTTAAAAATTGAATTGGTATGCGTATTGTTTAAGGTTCTAAAACTGTCCTTCCATTCAGCTTATTCACATGGTTTACCCAGAGAAGGCGCATCTTTTTATCATGATCAGAATAGCCGTTTAATCGACGATCATGGATTGATGATTTATTGGGTACATATCTGCCTGATGCGATATAGTCCAGGCATATTTGTACCCACCACCCAAAGCCGCCGGGTACGGGAAAGACTATGTATGAAGGAACTTCGAGAATCCAAGCACTGAATTTTTCTCGCCTATTTATAACAAATGCAATTTCCCTCATAAGATCCCCGGGTTTGGCTATATCCTTCTCAAACACAGGTGCGAAGGGTATGCGGGCGAAATGAAGGGAGTTCTCGTCTTTCGGGAAAGGCAATTCACTTTGAGCGATTTCACGGCCTTGAGTATCTCTAATCACTTCCTCGTCCTCCTTTACGTAAAAGTATAGGCGTGATTTACGGTGTTCATCATACGTCCTTATGCTCTGCAAGGTGTCCAGATCCTTATTCCCCAAAGCCTGCCGTTTTAAGGCATTGAGGTCGTTAGTGACGTATTGGTCTGTTGTTTTCATTATTTAAGTGTGTTTGTTTGCAATACTTGATCTATGACAGAATTCAATTCCTGATCGGACAGATTGTCTATTTTGCTTTTCAGAGTGACTGTGCGATCAACTCCTTTGCCATGAATTTGCAGCATTTTGGCGACCGCCCCCATTGAATCAACCAGCTCTATCTCGGTGTAAACGGATGTGATATCTTCCACGATCGTGGTCTGGGTCTGCTTGATCTTTTTTAGTAGCTGCAAGTTGCTTTGTGCCTCAGGAGTGCTCAGGTCAACCAGTACACGACCGCGCTCATCGATCGATAAAAATGAGGCAAGGGAGCCGCGGGCGAACTGAGACATCCGGATCATCGCTTCTTCCGCAGACATGGTCATGCGTTCCGTCAATTCTGCTACGGCCTTTTTGATTTCAGGTTTTATCAGGTTTTCAGATCCGATAGAGTATGCGGTTTTCTCGGAATATCCCGCCCTTTTGGCCGCTGCTGTAGCGTTAAAATCAATACAGTACTCCTCTACGAACCGTTGCTGTTTTAAGCTCAATTTGGTTAGTTTTTCGTCCATAGGGATTATTTATTTTGGGACTTGTTCCGTAAATACGTCAGCATCTTTTCCGCTAATCGAAAAGCTTGATATTTGTCAGCGGCGGTTGGGTCGCCTTGTGGGTGACTTCTCTGCGGGCTTCTTTTGGCCAATGTGTGGCACGTAAGGGTTGAAGCGGTTAGTGGTCGTGTATTTTCCATTTAAATCTAAGTGTGTGTTGTGGTTTGATACTTTTACAGATAGTGTTTCCTGAAGAATTCGTCTGATTCCTCTTCGGTATCATCATCAGGTTCTTGGTTCAGCATATCAATAAACTTATCTGCTAGGATGATTGAGCGCGCCATAATGGCCTCGACTATTTGAACTTCGGTTGTGTTTTCTTTGGCCGTACTTGCCAGGAAAATGCGTAATGCGATTTCGGATCGTACCGTCATCTCTGACGCGGGGGATTGTGGGTCAATTTTCATAGTGTGTTATTTAAAATGGTTAATAAAATTTCTGTATACGTGTTTAAATCTGTGTAGGTGATGTAGGTGAAAATTCCCATAGCGGTAAAAAACGTTGATTAGGCAGGATATTTATTTTACAAAATGCCTAATTCAGCCTAATTGCAATTTTATGTCTATACCTTATTTTTTCACCTACATCACCTACATTCATATAAAAACCCACTTATTTGACTTCAAAGTCAGTTTTTCGTGTAGGTAGACTTAATATTATGTTACCTACAATCACCTACATCACCTACAAGACCTCCACTCTTTCACCTACATTAAATTGCAGTGCTCTCAGTATCAGTTTTGGCTTTTAGCTTTCGCAAAAATCCAGGCATAGGACTGCTTCCGTATATCCGAATTTGCCCCTTGACTTCCTCCCAACCCGACTTATTACGCATTATCAACTTAATCCGATTTGAGATGGTCCGGTCGATCCTAGAATCTTGCCCTCCTAATGCCTCTCGCCATATCATTCCCACGCAAGTACGATCTCTCTGCATTCCACCGCCCGTTACAGTTACGCCTTGGTAATAAACGCTTCGAGTGTTTGCGTCCAAATCTGCCCAATTATTAGGAATAGGGGTGTCAAGGTATTGGGTGATGATCTCTGCCCACGGGTCACTTTCGGTATGACTGGATTGCTCTGCTCTCGCCATATCTTCCAGTTCAGGATCTAAGTAGAGTTTTTCCCCGGAATCATACAAATAAACAGCCTCAGCCCAAATCTGATCGACCTCCCATTGCATCAATCCCTCGTCGATTTCGACGCCGACTTTTTTCTTAGGCGTATTCACATGGACGTCCACGGGCCAAAACCTTCTGTTACCGGTTTGACTGACAAGAAAGTCGCGGTTATTGGAAGAAGCGACGAAAATGTTTTGGCGGGGTCTTTCTACATTATGTTCTTTGTGAGACGGCCGGTAGTAATCTGATCGACTGGTAATGAAACTTTTAGAGGCTTCAATCTCAACCTTTTTTAAACCTGACACTTCGGGTATTTCAATAATCCACTTAGCCTGAATTTGTTCTATGGCCCTGATACCATTTCCCCCAACCATCATGCTGAAATTGAATGTGTCGGAAAACCATTTACCAGCAAGTTTTTTGAAAATTGTGCTCTTTTGTATTCCTTCCTTACCGATCAGCGTTAGGATATAATCGAACTTGCATCCAGGATCTTTGATACGCGCAACCGCCGCCACAAATGTTTTGACCGCAAAGGCCCGGTTCAATCGAGTGTCTTCGGCTCCGAGATAGTCGATAAAAAGGGTTTCAAGCCGTTTAGCCCCGTCCCATACCAGGCTTGCCAGGTAGTCACGTACTGGATGATATTTATTAGCCAATACAATAAGCTCAAAAGAATCTTTTATGACGCTAGGGGCTTTTATCTGATAAGGAGCTTTTCCGAAAAGATTCCTAAGTCCGGCCATGTCGCGATCCTCGAAACCCCTGGTTTCATTTCGATTATCCCAAACAAGTGCCCCTCGCACATCGATCATACCTGAAAATTCGTTCTGGGCAAATTTTCCGGCAATCCTTGGGTCATATTTGAAAATTAGGTCGGTGTTTTCCGGAACGGCTAGGTAGTTACCCTTTCTATCACTTTCCAATTTACAAAGCCATTCGGAATCATGGTATTCGTCTATAACATCTTTAAAATCCTCTCCAGCATCCGCAAGTTTCTCGGCGGCGTGCAGTTTACGAACCTCACCGTCCTTCATGGCGAAGTCAGACATCGCCACAAAAGAGGGCTTCTTATTTACCGGCGTGTCTGGCTTCGTGTTCTCGTCCATGCTACCGAACTTATGTATCCGAACAAGATCGAATATATTGTGCGACCGGCCACCAGTAGGATCACTCCCGTGATGGCTGTGCGTATGTATGTCGTCGTAAATTATAAGTCCTCCGGCTGTCGAACCATTTATGAAAGTGTACCTATTATCGTCCGATGTCGGGGCGTATACATCGGTAAGAAACTTCTCCAAACCCTCGGTTACAGTGTATGTCCGGCAGAAGAGCCCGATCGCTCCGGGTTTTTCGTGCGGGTTTCCAAGTACGGCAATTCCCGTCTTTACTTTTGCTTTCTCAGCCTCACCCACCGGCCACTCAGAACTATCACGCCAGTTGCGATACGCTGCCAGACTCTGATCCACGTTCAACGGCTCCCCTTCCGACTCCTCGAACAGGAATTCCCCGTCACGTGACGTCGACGGCCAGTACATCAAACGGTTAACATCATAAGTTGTGTGGTCGAATTGGTCTATACCTAACTGTCCAGTGATACCTCGGCAGACCGGTTCGTACTCGTCAGGCGACATTGGCCTGTCTGCGAGAATAACGATTCTTAGACGTGGTTTTCCAGGGCAATGTTTATGAGTGGAGTACATAAACGCTTTCAGTCCGAATATAGCGGTAAAGTTCTCCCACAGATCTGGACTCGCAAAGTCAGCGTCCAACGTAATAACCTGTCGGTGCATCACTGAATTGATAAGCCTGCTGCCATTTACCAGGTATCCGCCCACAAAAGCCCCCACGTCCTTAATCTCGTCTTGCCGCTGCTTGGTGGAAGCCAGGAACTCCGCGTACGATTCGTGCGTACGGTGTGTGGTGCTACACCTTTCTACCAGCTCTCGCCAAGAAATTTGTTTGTTTTGCCAAGTTGCCGCCCGTCGATTCTTGCCGATAGCTATGTCTATTTTTTGTATATTTGCCTCGTTCATTCCAAAAATATTCTAGTGTGTTAGATTCCCGGCTCTCCTCAGGCTGGGATTCTTTGTTGTTAAGGAATCGCCTGTTTACGATGGCGCCTATACGCTAGATTTGGCGTAACGGTGAGGTTTCTTTTGGACTGGACAGTTAAGAGCTGATAATACAGCATCGACCTCAAAGATTAACTTTCGTCCGATTTGTTTGAACGGGATCTTACCCGACTGCTTTAATTTGAGAGCGGTTGCCTTAGAGCATCCAAGTAACTCTTGCAGTCCGGCAAGGCCGTAGACATACTGTTTTGAGGGTTGTTGGGCGGTGGTGCTTACAGGTTTGCCCGTAGCATAGAGTTCTTCCAGTTTTCTGTCGAATTCCGCGGCAATTATAGGCCTGAATAAACCGGAGAAAAAACGAACAAGCTCAGCACTCGGTATAGTATCCATATCCTTTTTGGTTTTGTTTCCTCAAAGGTCTAACGAATGCTTTTTTTATTTTTAGATTGTCTATATGTCTGTATTTGTCCTTGTAATGATTTGATTTTCAGATATCTAAAAGTCTTTTTCTACTTTGTAACTGTCTAATATATCCGGGTTGTTTTTCAAGGCTCTGGAAATAGTTTTATCACTTATTTTATATCTCCTACGTGTAGCCCCTGCAGCCTTATTATGTGTAAATTTATCGTCTGTTATCCTTAAACAATAATAGGTGGCGTATTCCCGGTGGTTGGTAACAGTGCTAGGCTTCTTCGGTTTCGCAAGATCAGGGCTTGCGAAATAGGCAGTATTAAGCATTTTTTGCAATTCAGACACGAGATTTTCATGAGCGTTTGCAAGCTCTATGTCTTCTTCGCTGGCACCACTAATTCTGCCAAAATCATTTAGATTTTCCGCATCTTCACTTAAATAAATTCTAGTACGATCTAACTTTAAGTAGCTAATCAATTTATCTAGGTACTCGCGCTTAGATTGCTTGTCCGGTAAAGTACTCAGTTCCCGTGCAATCTCATTTTTGAAACCCGTCATAATTTGCCCGTGAGTTAGATAAGCAACTTTATCATAATATTGATGGGCTTTAGATGCAGGAGACCAAACTATTTGACCCCTATCATCGAATCTTGGGGTATTCCAATACGTATCTTCAACTAGCTCCGACCAAAAGTTGGGTTTTAGAATAGTGGGCAATCCGGGTACGCTCTCTTTGTACTTATCGAAGTTCATATGTTATCAAATTTAGACATTTCACGTTCTTTAATTTCGTCCACCATCTTATGGTACACGTCAAAACTTTTAGAATCTTTGTGCCCAGTCCACTGTCTGATAACGTGGTCTGACACACCCATATAGATCAGGTTAGTAACAAAGGTCTTCCGAGCGCAATGGGTGGAAAGGAGTTCGTGTTTTGCATATGTTTCTTCTATACGTTCGTTTCCTCTAAAATAGACGATAGTTTCAGTTGAATTAAACTCTGCAAGCTTTCCGAGCTCCTTCAGATATTCGTTCATCTTTTGGTTGGTGATAACTGGCAAAGCTTTATTTCCTTCAAAAGGTACATCTTTGTAGCGTTCGAGTATCGCACGTGAATATTTGTTGAGCTCAACCCGCAACCGGTCAGAGGTCTTTTGGGTGACAAACTCAACACTGTCGCCTTTAATATCTGACTTTTTGAGATTGTAGACGTCCGAGTATCGCAGGCCTGTAAAGCAGCAAAAAACGAATACGTCACGTACCCTTTGCAAATAACCTTTCGATTCTGGTATTCCTAAGGAGTTAAGATGTTTTAGCTCGTCGATCGATAGAAAGATCACTTTCTTTAAGGATCCGTCGGTACCCTTTAACTTTAGCTTGAAATCAAGTGCCGACTTACTCACCGGGTGATTGTTGTTCGCAGCCCATTTTAGAAACCATTTCACAAAATCTATGTTTTTGGCAATGGTAGTATTCCTGTTCCCTTTTTCTTTCCGCAAGTACTCGACATAGTTAATCAAAGAATCCGAATTAAGTTTTTCGAATGTTAGTTTTGGATTGAATCCTATGATGTGATTTTTTAAGGTACTAAACTTTTCAAAAGTATCAGGCCCCCAATCGTTTTCTCTACCCACAGTCTTAACAAAATCATCGAAAGCAGTAAAGAAAGTATCTACTCGCTTTGTTCGATCACTGACAAGCCTTGAGAATTCTTCTTTGACGTCAGACAAGGTAGGTAGCACACCTTTTACCTCACAGGATTTAAAATAACTATTTATACCTGAACTGCACCTATCCAACTTGTCGTTGATGTCCGAATGCGTTACACCGTTCCCGTGCGTAGTGTTGTTTTTAGCCCGCTGCTTCTTTCCATCCCACTTAACGGAGTCGATCCGATACCCCGCGTAAAGCATTAAACGATTTCCGGCAAAACTAACCGCCATACGGATAGGAACATTTATCAAAATCAATGCTCCATTTTTATCTTTACGTTTTTCAAGAAAGAAGCTTATAGATCGCTTTATTTCAAATACCGTTGCGCTCATCTTGCATGTTAAATTTAACTACACACAAAAATACACACAAATTTATAGATTTTCTAATAGTATAAATTAGTATTTACTAGCCTTAAAATATTTAATGATTTAATAATCAATGCTTTAATAATACTTGTTAGTGCTAGAAAATATATAGGTTCAAGTCTCTTCCTCTCTGCAAAACAAGTTTGAAACCCTTAATACATTGCGTATTGAGGGTTTTTAAGTTATTGGTGTACGCGAACTGTATCCGAAATTATATTAAGCCACCTAAAATTCTGTATTCGCTATAGTCGTAATTGTCTATGTTGGCCAGCAATTCATTTACTAATTCGTATTCAGTAAAAACAATGCACCAATAATTCCCCAAAACTGTAATTGTTTGCTACTTGGTTCATGATAGACTAATCCAGTGACAAAGTGCTCGCAGTTAAAATTTAAAAGATTGAATTTTAAGTACTTCATATTTTCATAACCTTGCTCAATTTCCGCTTTAGAAAGCATGGTTTCTTTAACTTCAATTACACTTCTAACAGCAATCCACTCCTTTAATGGTTCGGCAATAACGGAGCCGCCAAAAGGGTTAGTTTTTGTTGGGGAGTTGTGATAGACAAGGATATTGTTGGGCGAGTTTACCAGAATTACGCCAACATGCTGAATAAAAGGCAATATTTCAGACGTGCCAATTATGATACTTCCTGTTTTTAGATTTTGTTCCCCCATCTGACTAATTATTCATAAGGTAAATTGCAGTTCCAATCAAAGCAATCGGTATAAGATTCAGTTTTGTTAACTCGGACTGAAAACGTTGTCGATACTGTTCGAGTAACTTTAGGTCAGCTCGGAGTGAAATTACGTTGTCATAGAGCTCCTTTAATCGCTTATTGTCTTTCTTTTTTTCAAAGATATTGATGACAATACTTGCTGTAATTAACGCAGCTCCGGCAAGCTTTGAATATTTATTAATTTCTGCACCATTTTCAATGCCTGCTCCTTTGAAATCAATTGCAGTGATGAGTAAGCCAGCCGATTGCATCCAGGCTGCAGCATCACTTTTTCCATCAAGTTGAGCCGCCTCATTTGCTAAGAGACTTATTGACCTATTATATTCGAAAATACCATATTCGATATTTATAACTTGGGCTTTGAGCCATTGTTTTCTATCCATTGTTTCTGCATTGAAAGATGCTTCACGCTTCCTGAATAGCTCAGGAGTATAAGATGGATTGCTTAATATAATTCTTGTTGTGTAACTCATGATGAATTTATTTAAAATAGAAAAACCCCACAATGTCAATTGAGGGGGGGGACATTTAAAGAATTATTTCTTACCCTTTTTCTTTTTTTTGAAAATGAGCGCTGCGCCAATTGCTGCGACTCCAAGGGTCATCGGGTCGATTCCGCTAGAAGTCTTTCCGGGTAAATTATCGTCTGGTGGTGGTGCTATATTTGGCGTCGACGGGCTGATAAACTCTTTTTGCCAGGATACGGCAGAAATCTTAACCCAACTTGTTTTGCTTTCCGACTTTGTAGTTCCTTTTTTGAACAATGAACCATTTTGCCACCACTGATTAACCCAATCAACTTGAATAAATTGCTTTGTAGCGTTTCCCGTAAATACTCCAACAAATTCATTAACATCGCCTGTTCCTGATCGACTAGGTGAATTAGCTTGACCGCCTTTACCTCCTGCTGGACCTACTTGTTTCTTTCCTGCATTATCGTCAAAGAAGAAAACAGTGTTTCCACTTTTCGCATATACATAATCTCCTCTCACGATATCCACACCTGATCCATTTACGTACCCATCACCAGAATGGGTTTCAGCCCCCGGGTGCGCTATAACAACAATAGGATCGCTAGTATATTCCCTAGGTCTATCACTGGTATCGCGACCTGGATCAGTATATACATGCTTACCTGTTTCATCAGCGGAATTAGTTTCGGACGAATAACCCCTAGATTCATTAGCATATCGCAAGTTGCTTGTGTAAGTTGACATAAAATATTTAGTTAAATATAGTTATTAATATTACTAAATTTAACTAAATTAATTGTAATAATCAAGTATTTTAAGTGTTTATTATGTTCTTTTACAGTTATTTATAATTTTATTGATATGATTTTATTGGTATTTTAAAATCAAATGCCTAGTCTATCTTTAAGATAAGATTATCGCGACTAACTATTTTCAATCGTCCGTTACCTAATTGAATATTGACGTTATCCAGATCTTTAAATGAAATTATTTTTGCAGTTTGTGATTTCCTTCCCTTTTTGTAAAACACAGTATCACCAGACTTTAACCCATTCATATCGTTCTGGCTTTTAACTCCCCAAACATCGCCTTCTACTGAGAAAAAGAAACCTACCCTGTATACTTTAGCATTCATCAAATATTCACCGCCTGGCACCGTCTTCACAACAATATCAATCGCATCATTTATTGTCCGCGCCTTGTTACGCCTAATTTGCTTTATACTGGAATTGGAAAATCGTTGCAGCAATTCATAATTGAACCCGCTGGAAACATTTCTATTAGAAATCATATTAATATGTCCCACTTGCACTGGCTTTTTAGAGCAGCTGATTGATGCTATTGCTAAGATTAATAAAATGGCCATTTTTTTCATAGTTATAAAATTTACGGTTAGAAATTCACTGCAATAATCGCATTAAAATCACTCTGAAATCACTCTGAAATCACTCAAATATCACTTGGAACGATGCTCCCTGTGCATCAAAAAGCGCTTAAAATCACTCAAAAATCACTTTTCAGAGTGGTGTTATATCTCTGAATCAAAAAATCATTGAAATCCTTGTACGTTGGATAAATCAAACTGGAATGATCAATTACTCTATGACCGAGTGCTTCGATCCTTTTTACCGATCTTTTACCGGCTTCATCATTGTCCAGAAAGCAATTTATTACTCGGGATTCGGAAAGCTTTGGCAATGCTAGTTTCAAATTATTTGTAGTGTTTAAAACTATTGTTGTAACTGTTGGAGCATCCTTTCTATAATATCTCAATGCTGATAAGAAATCGAAAAAACCTTCGAAGACGCTTATAGTCTCTGTGCCTCTATCGATTGTTGTAATTCCATTCTCAGTTTTACCTTTAAATCCCAATCCATTTCGGAGGTCAAATCCACCATTGTCATTTTCAAAACCAATCGCAAAATAAGGCCTGTTGTCAATTACATAATGAACCTCTTTTAAATACGAGAAGGCATTATTTAATAAGATACCTCTGGAGGTGACATATCTAATCAATGCACTATTTTGAAGTCTTTGAATTCTTTTTATTTCAATACTGCTTGTTCCTGGCATAGAAAAACGATTGCCGCTAAAAGAAAAGAAGCCAGTTGAGTTGTCTAATGTCTCTGATAGTCGGTTAATTGCTTCCAGGAAACTACATTTTTCCATGAGCTGAACCAACCTTATGCTATCACCTTTCATTTCATCTGTACCACCAAAATCATTAAAGTTATTTTTCGTGATATTTACATAAAAGGATGGCGTTTTTTCTGAACGGAGTGGAGATAAATAAACCAATTCTCCTCCAATTAGATTTATAGGTTCAATATTTTTGCTTTTCAAATATTCAACAATCGATTTATTTTTCGCTAAGGCTATTTGTTCATTATTAATCATAATTGTATTTTTTTTAGTCGTCTTCTTAGATCCTAAACTGTATCTTTTCTTTCAGCGGCTATCTTGATAATCGAGAATATGTGTGTTTCGGGAAATTTGAGTTGAAATCAGGAACAATGGAACAGAAACGTTATTTCTGGAACATGGGAACAAGTTTGGAACAGGTTTGGAACAATTTATCTATTTCAATATCTACTACTTAATTCACTTTGTTCCAATGTTCCAAATAAAAAAAATAAAAATTAAAATGAATATTAAAGAATAAAACATGGCTTTTGGTTGTTCCGAAAATCATAATTGCCGTTCAAAAAGCGTTCAGAATTGTTCCAGTTGACTCTCTAATAGATGAAACTGTCAATTGAAATTATCTCTCTTAAACTCATAAACTACATTATTCTTACTTACTGAAGTATAACTATTCAAATTATTCTCTGCTTCGTAAAGGCTGTATAACTCGTACCGCTGCCTGGGATTTGGCTTTATAGAGAGGTCAACTTCTAGCGCTCTTTTCATCTGTTGACGATCAGTCTTTTTTGCGTAATTGAGTACACTCAATTGTTCGATAAGGTCACTAACAGCGAAATGTAGTGTGTGTACTTCTGGGTAGGCGACAAAGACATCTTTAACGTATTCTTGAATAGCTTTGGCAACATATGACTGACTGCCGTCGAAATAGATTTCCAGCTGTTTGGTGAAATAGACGTCTGTCGAGAAGTACATTCTTCCGCTTTCACTATGATGTAATTTCCTGTTAAGTAAATAATCAAGGAACGCCGGAATTTCATTTTGTATACTGTCTTCGATATTAGGATTATCTTTTAATCCCGATTCGATTAAAGTTGAGACTTTAAAAACCGCAAACCGGGTATCGCCCCTTTCAATAAGTAGTGCCTTACCCTCATCATTGCTCATGAATAGAAACTTTCCGATAAAATCAATTTGGGTTTGTGCCTTATTTTTTTCGTTAGACGTTACTTTATTTGTCTCCGTACTTAACCGTTTCAACATCGGCATAATACTTTTTTTGTCAAGCGAAGTTTCGTCAACTATTATACAAAGGCTTTTAATCCATATTGCATTGAAATCACTTTCAAAATCGCTGTTTCCTAACTTAATAGCATTGTCTTGAAAAATCAGCTTCAGTAAATTACCAAACGTACTTTTTCCTGTGTTTTTTTCCTTTGATTCTAATAGAATAATTGGAAGGCGTTGAGTTGGATTAGTATACAACAATTTCAAGTAGTCAAGGGCAAACTCGATTTTATCTTTAAAAATGTGGTTTAAGATACTTATTATGGTGTCAAAATTGCCGCTAGTCGGTTTATGGCTCAAAGGATTATACTCATTGAAAAAACCGTCAATCACCTGCTTAAAGTTTGTATGAGAAGCTACACAGCAAAAGCCCTCGTATTTCATCACCCATTTTAATGACTTTCTGCCGAAATCATCAACAATCGTGCTTTTCTGACGCTCTACGTATAAACGTTGAGTTCTTCCATGCTTATCTGGTCTGTGAACCAGTTTGTAGTATTTGTCTCCGACTCGGACAAATTGTTTTTGGATAGTCTCTTTGAGTTTTCGTTCGCGCTCCTCTTTTGCCTTTTGCTCACCTTGTGTATCTGCAACTTCCTCAATTACACCGTTTAGGTCATCGACCTTTATATTCTCGATTTCCCCATTAAGGTCGGTTATTATTTTTTCGGCTTTTACAGGTGTGGGTTTCTTTAATTCCTCATTTATTTCCATATTTGCTGCTGACTATTAATACGTTGTATAACTTCGATTAGAATTTTCGATGGCGTCTACCTCACTTGCCATGATGGGTCGACGCCATTTTTTATTAGTTATCCGATGGTTCGATATCGGAGACCATTTTGTTGAAATGCAAGACCACCTTCTCCATTAGCTGTTCTTCAATAAGGTCTCGTTTGACTAACTCGACAGTCATCAAACTCCATATTTTGGTAATGAAATCCTGGATTTTTATTCGATCCGACTCTCTGAATTGTGGGTTACTTTGTACAAAATTGTTAGCCTCCGAAACTAACTCTTTGATAATTTTTTCTGTCCTATTCATAAATTATATTGGTTATACGAGGTGGGAAGTATGTCTTAGAATCGTTTCTGGCATTAAATGCGCGTAGAATTTTTCGGTTGTTTTGATCGAGTCGTGACCCAATATTTTAGAAACAACTATCATTGGAACGTCTTTATTGAGCAAGTAGGTACCAGCCGTTTTTCTTCCAACATGGGTTGTGAGATCTTTGTCTATTCCCACAGTTTTGGCAATTACCTTGATATACTGATTCATTTTTTGATTGCTTAAAACAGGAATCACATTGTCATATTTTTTTAACAAGTAATCTGTGTATTCCAAAATGGGGATTGTAAAAGGGATTCCATTTTTGGTTCTATGGAATTGAATAACCCGCCTTCCTCTGATTTCCGTTATGTGCTTTTTTGCTGAGAACTTGGTTAAATCACTATAAGATAATCCAGTGTAACACTGGAATAAGAAGGCATCAGCAACTCTCTGCAAATTATCGGACAGTAATGGATTGTTTTTTAAAAGATTCATTTCCCAGTCCCGTAGAAAGCATATTTCACCGGGCGATACTTTTCTTTCTTTAATTATCACTAATGGATTTTTATCGATTTTCCCAGAGTTTACTGCATCAGAAAGAAGCAGCTTTATTCGATCTATACTTTTCTTAATAAAATTCTGGGTATACTTTTTATTAAATCTCAGATAATCAATGTATTCAAATCCGAAGTCCCTTGTAATTTCATTTATGGCAATGTCATTTCTTTTCTTGTAAGCCATAAAGTTGACAATATGCATATGCAATGTCGAGTGTGCCTTAAAAGTGCCTTTACTAAAACCTGGCTCACCGATCCTGGATTTTATTTTATTTAAGGACTTTTGTGAGAGTTGAATTAAAGTTAATCTATGAGTATGGTTGATAAATTCCTTTCGCAAATCCCTTACATGAGGAACTTTAATCTTGGATATTTCACGAAGTTTATACTCTAAATCTAGTCTCATTACTGTAAGCAATTGATTGAATTCCATCGTTTCAAGATCGCTTTCAATGAAGGATTGGCTATTGGCATCCCAGTTTCCATTTACTTTAATAAATGTCGAAAAATCAGTCGCAGTAACTCCGCCCATTCTAAGTCGGCAATACAGATAAGAGCTTCCACTTTTATTGAGCTTAGGCCGGAAATGAATTTTAAGTTTGTCTTTTGGTAGTGGCATGATAAAATAGATTTAATCGTTAGAAATTAATTAAGCAGCACCCGTAAGCTCGTCGTACCCGTTGGAGTGATCGGAATACAATAAAACGCGCTCCGTGAGACCTTTTTCTACGTAATCTCTTTTGATGAGCTCCAGCATCACTTTTCGTTCAACTTCATAAATTTTACAAGATAACTCTTGAACTAAATCCTCATTTCCTTTAAGTCTTTCTTCAACAAGGAGATATAAGCTTTCAAATATTTCGCCTGTTATACATTGTGTTTTTGCCATGATTTTACTTATTAATACGGGTTTAAAGATGTTTTTCAGGATCGAACTTTAAAGCGCGATCTGCGAAAAGTTGATTTGCATTAAATTGAAAAAGAATGTAATGTCCTTTGTCGTGCCTGGTAAAAAGTGACTGTTTTAATAGAGATTCTGCTAAGTCATTTGGCAATGACATTGGGCGTCGTTTTGTAATAGACTTAGAATAGAATACCCAAGTTTTGGTAATTCGAGAGTATTTTAAACAACTCACTGGAAGTTCAAATTCAAAGCCCTGATCCGTTGTTAATTTGATAAGCATATGAATGAATTGATCAAGCGGTGAATTGCATTTCTTCATCAATGGAGTGGTTGTTGATCGTAGCGTAGTGCTTTACGTATTTTGTTGACGAATGCCCCAAAATTGATGCAACAACTTCCTGTCTCATTCTTAGAGTATTCAAACAGTAATCTGCAAGAGTCTTTCTGGCTACTTTTGTAGTTAAGTGCACATTAACTCCTGTATAGGCTGCGATATTTTTGAGAAGAAGATTTCGTTTTGCATTATGACGTCGTGGTAGATTTTCGATTCCCCCGTATTTTGCAATTATAGCTGTTGCAAAGGGATGCAATGGAATTGAATACGGTTTGTCCTTCTTTCCCCCCTTTGATTTGACGCGATAGCCATATAGCCATGTTCGGCCGTTAAACTCCTGGATCCGAAAGTTTCCCCTTTTGTAATCCGAATGGTGCTGACCAGTAAAGCAAGTAAATATGAAAGCATCCCGCTCTTCCGTTAGGATGGAGATAAAGTCAACAGGAATAGGAAGGGAGTTGAAATCAAAACATGCAATTGTCTTTACTTGAGATTGCGTTAGGTGTGTTGTGTCGTATTCCCCAGATTTCTCTAATCTAATATTGGTCAGAGGATTTATGCTAACCATTCCTTTGGAGACCGCATAACTAAAAATAGACCTAAAAAATTGTGTTATTTTTACTGCGAAATCATTTGAATATTTAGATTTAAACCAGCTGATCATGTTTAAAAAAATGCTTTCATTTACATCGTGCAGTAGAATGTTTTTTCTACCGGTTTGCTCGAAAAACATCCCAATATTTCTATTATAATTATTATAGGCTCTAATAGTAGAGTCGCTTACATTGGAGGTTATTTTTTTCTCTGAAATAAACTTTTCAAATGCTTCCTGGAAGGTTCTGTATCCCTTTTTTTCTCCAAATGCTTGATCCTGTAACTTTTTAGCAGTTATAACATCTTTCGTTTGTAGTAAATGGTAGAAGGCTTCGTCAAAGGAAGTTTTAATCTGAGTAAGCCTTGCATTTACAATTTTGGCATCGTCTCCCAGTGAAATAACTTTCTGCCTTGCGCTGTCCCATTCAGACTTTAGTATTTTTAGGTTAAGGGATTTTTCCGGAGCTCTTACGCCGTTAACAGTGGTTCGGACGTATAAAGTGCTATGTTTTACAGTCGGTAAAGAATAGCGGAGGATGAATCGAACGCTCATTACAAAATGCTGTTTGATTGGTTTTGCCACTTGAGAAAGATGGATGTCAGATTTGATCGCCATGATGTGGTAAATATTAGATTTGAACGAGTTGGAAGAAAAATACTCTATTTGGAGAAGTGTCCCGCGTTTGACTTTGGCAGTAAATCGACCACTGGAACTTCGAAGAAACTTGCTAATGATATCAGTTCGCTAACAATAAGCTTTTCATTATTTCGTACCACTTCGCCAAACCTCTTTTGATTAATACCCACGTGATTGTAAAATTCCCTTGTTGGTTTGAACTTGGTTTTAATTTTCACTTCATACTTTTCGATAGCTAACTCGAGACCATTAAATGACTTTGTCTTTTCCATAATGATAAATATTTTAAGATATAATTCCACATATTGTTAGAACAAATCTACATATATTATGAATTTAAATCCTAATTATTTATACATAAAATGTATAAAATATTTTACATAACTTTGCAACATTCTAAAAATCAATGTCATGGAGGTATCAAAAAATATACGAACGATAAGAGAGAGATTGGGTCTAACCCAGCAAGACCTAGCTAACAGATTAAATACAGAGAGGAGTAATTACGCTAGACTAGAAAGTAGAGATTTAAATCTGACGATAAAACAAGTAGAAGAAATAGCATCTGCCTTAGGTGTATCTATTTTTGAAATATTGGATACACCTAAAGAATCGGATTTTACCCCAGATCAATCTGAGTTAATTCACAAACTTCAAGAACGTGTAAAAACAACAGAAGAACTCCTTAAATCCAAAAGGAAGGAAATCAAGTTCTATCAACAAGTATTATTATGGATTAAGGACAAATTTGAGCAAGAATTTTCATCAATGAAGTTTATCGCAGCCGGCTTTTTAGAAATTGAATTTACTGAGGACTGGCAGGAAATATATGAGAAGAAATTTCAAGCTCTGCCAAAAGAAGAGCTAAAAAGAGTAGGTGACAATTTGTTTGAGTCTGATTTAACCCAATTTCTAATGCAGTTCCTTGTAGAATCTGGATTCGTGGGTGATAAGTGGTTGATCGACGCATATAAAAGAAGCCAACGAAAAAAGGGCAATAAAGCATCAGCTACTGAGGCAATCAATTATATCAAAAGTACTTTTGAATTTATGAATGAAGACGATTAATCGATAATGGTAAATCAGAATAGCATACAATATGAATAGTGAGGGTACATATATAAGTACCTGATAATCAATTGTATGTAAAATTTTAAAAAAGTAACATAAACTTACTGAGGTTACATATAAGAATACATAGCCAATGAATTAAATTATAATTCATTGATTTTTAGAAACATACAAAAAATAGAAAAGTCTCTTCCTCTCTGCAACATGCCCTTCCTGGTAACAGGAGGGGCTTTTTTGTTATTCGGGACAATAGCCGGGACAAACACACACAAGAAAATGATAAAGGATCACAACGGCGAAAAGCCGTTCAGGCGCGCTGTCTTGCGTGACCGGAATGGTGATTTAACTAAGGAGGGATCAAGCCAAATTCTTGGGGGGAATTGAATCGGGACTTCATGCGTAGAGTTTGGATAGTCTGAAAAGGAAGAATGAAATATCCCTGACACCCCGTGAGGTGGAACGGAACGCTTTTA
>NZ_JAVFVU010000060.1 GCF_030929615.1 Dyadobacter sp. LHD-138
CTTTGAAGCGTTGAAAATCGAACGATTCGTTTGTCTTCATTGTGTCTATAAGTTAAACTAATTTACTTATTTTTCCCCTTAAATAAATTAAGAGGTGACACAGTTTAGTTTACAGTCTCATCCTTGAAGGAGTATCGGTTTTCTGTCGGTTGTAAACCGCATTTAGATTGGCAATTTCCCATCTGAATAGGTATTCCTCTTTTTTAGATAGAACAGTAATGTGAATCTTTTACCAAGCATAACGTACTCTATTTAAGCGAATAAAGTAGGTTTACAGCTCTAAAAAAACAAGATATCAATGAAGTAAATAAGCTGATACAATAAATGACAAGCATCCTGGCGAGTCATTTTTTTAGATGACGATAACTCTCGATTTACTCACCAGGATATTGTGAATATTTGTGTATTTTGGCATATCTCAAAAAAACAAAACCCTGTAAACAATTAACTTACAGGGTTTTAATGTTTTTAAATACCTTATTCAGTGCACCCGACGAGATTCGAACTCATATCGTCGGTACCGGAAACCGAAATTCTATCCATTGAACTACGGGTGCTTTTTGGAGGCTTAGAGCCTCTAACGGGGTGCAAATATAGCCCCTATTTTGATTTAATGTCAATTATTCAATAAAAAAAATAGAATAACTGATCGCTTTTTTTCACCGGCTACAATTGCTTCAATAACGTCCAATCTTCCACATCTTTCAAATACATGAAATCCAACAGAATACCGTTGACATTGGTTATCAATTGGTGACCTTCAAGAAAAGGAACAACGTGTGTCGTAATATGCTCATGGTCAGAAAGAAGCCCCTGACTCTGGTTGTGATATGACGCAATTTGCCCGGAAGTCAATTCAAGTTCACTATAAAAAAGATACATCGCCTCGTCGCTCGTGCCTGTTGAAGGAAAATATGGATCCTTATTTAACGCAACCAGCTGTTCTTTGGAAATGCTTATTCCTGTTTCCTCAAACACTTCACGCGCGGCTACCGAGGCCGCATCGCTCTCGCTATCGAGCATTCCGGCGGGATGTTCATAGGTAAGTGATCCGTCACAAATACGGCGCTGGCGAACCAGCAGCAAGTATTTTTCTCTCGTCTCTATCTCTATAAAACAAATTAATACGCAAACAACCTCACCTTTCAAAAAGCAAATCGGTGGGATTTTATCTCCCTCAGGTGTGGTTGCATCGGTATACAAAAGTGAAAAAAGAACTTCTCCTTTGCCGTTTCTCCGGGAATACAATTCGTCAACACGATGGACATCCAGACCGCTCTTTTCGAGCCGCCCCTTCCAAAGATTAAATTTATGGGAATCAATAAGTTTTTCGCTCATTGGAAAATATTAAACTGCTAAGGGAAAACTTATTAATTATATAACGGGAAAGAGATTGCAACATAAGGCATATCATAGGTCGTCGAAAAACGATCCTGGTTGGCGAGTTTCACATCTGTTTTGTAAGTCTGACGACCGTGAACATAACCCACTTTTACGCCAATCCGCTGTGTAAACCAATAACGCAGAAATATTTCGGACTGCCCGCTGTTTTTATCCGCGGCTAGCGGCACAACGTTAAAAAAGTTGGGTGAGCTCGTTACATGTGTATTATAATACTCTGAATCTTCTCCCTGAGGGAAAGAATTTTTCACATAATAACCCTTACGTTTCAAACCAATGGCGATACCAAACAAATCGGTGTTGGCGCCGATATCAAATTTCCCAAAACGCAGCGTTATACCAGCCAAAACACTCAAAGAATTTGAAGTCAGCTTCCCGAATTTAAGGGAGTCTCCACCGGCAATACTATTGGGTGGCAGCAAGGTTTTCGCCCCCGTATAAAACGCCGAAGTTCTCACGCCCCAACTCAAATTAAACCAGGAGAATCCATTGATACTCAAATTCTGATGATACATCACAGAAGGAGCCCATGCTTTATCGTCATAGCCTGTGCCTAAATCTACACCGGATGTAACCCGTGATACATATTGTGCCTGACTAGCAATTGTACTAAGTAAAAATAATGCTACAACTAAACGGATGATTTTCATTTGTAATTAAATTATGCTCGCGTAAAGGTAAAAAAATGTACAAAAAAACAAGAGTTGTCACAATTTTGAACCCATCAAAAAATTCTTTTCTCCCGTAATTTATGAATTTCCACCAACCCTGCTTCTGTCAGGCTGGCGGTCATATTGTAACCTTCCCCTTCCATTTTTGTCACCGTTACCAGCCCCAGCTTCCTGAGCAGTTCCGTTGCTTCCTGGAACAGATCCTGGCTTTCGGTCGGGAATTCTATAAAATTTCTGTCATCCGCGGTGAGGAATAACAAGAGCGCATCTTCGGTTTCCTTTGTCATGATCGTTCTTTTTTTGATCTGCTATCCAATAATTTACGGTTACTCTCCGAGTAAACCGATACATTTCCAAATATAGCCTAAAAAAATAAGGCGGAAATGTCTCCGCCTTATACTTATCAACGATTTTTAAAAATCACTTCTTAAAATTATGAAATTTTTATCCAACGGTTAAAAATTTCATAATTTGTACAAAAGTAATTTGTCTTTTATGATTTCTTCTTCAAAACGATCGCAGCCATTGGCGGAAGATTCAACTGTACCGAAAAATCCTTCCCGTGCCAGAGCTGATTTTCAGCTTTAACCGGTTTTTTGTTTAGCTGGCCGCTCCCGTAATACCGTGTATCATCCGAGTTAAAAATCTCTTGCCAGGAACCGCCCGACAAAACACCTACCCGGTAATCCGGCCTTGGTACCGTGGTGAGGTTAAGCACAATCACTACATTTTGACTTGAATCAGAAGCTTTACGGGCATAAACCAGAATCGAATTTTCCCGGTCCTGCGTATCAATCCACTCAAAACCTTCATGCGCAAAAGAGTATTCCGACAAGGCAATTTCTGTTTTATAGAGCTTATTAAGCGCCTTCATACACTCCTTCATACCCTGATGTGGTGCAAATTCAAGCAAATGCCAGTCCAGACTTTGTTTAAAATTCCACTCGGAAGTCTGCCCGAATTCTCCACCCATAAAAATGAGTTTCGTTCCAGGATGCGTGAACATATAGGCAAACATTAACCTTAAATTGGCAAAACGCTGCCATTCGTCACCGGGCATTTTGTTAATGAGCGACTTTTTACCATACACCACTTCGTCATGAGAAAGCGGCAGCATAAAGTTTTCCGAAAATGCATACACCAAACTGAATGTAAGCTGGTCCTGATGCCATTTGCGGAATGCCGGATCTTTTTCGAAATATTTAAGCGTGTCGTTCATCCAGCCCATCATCCATTTCATCCCGAAACCCAGTCCTCCCACGAAAACAGGACGGGAAACGCCTGGAAATGCAGTCGACTCCTCAGCCACACTTTGTATATCCGGAAATTCGGTATAAGCGGCAATATTCATTTCACGCAGCAGTGAAATCGCTTCGAGGTTTTCTCTTCCGCCAAATTCATTCGGAATCCATTCCCCATGTTTTCTCGAATAATCTAGATAAAGCATCGATGCCACGGCGTCAACCCGCAAACCGTCTGTATGATAACGGTCCATCCAGAAAATGGCGTTACTGATCAAAAACGACCTAACTTCATTTCGACCGTAGTTAAAAATATAACTTTTCCAATCAGGGTGGTACCCTTTTCTTGGATCTTCATGTTCGTAAAGTGCAGTCCCATCGAAACGGAAAAGTCCGTGTGCGTCACCAGGAAAGTGTGATGGCACCCAGTCCACATACACGCCAATACCTTCCTGGTGCAAGCGATCAATCAGGTACATAAGCTCCTGCGGTGTCCCCATCCGGGATGCACAAGAGAAATAGCCTGTGATCTGATACCCCCATGAAGGCGTATACGGATGCTCCATAATTGGCATCAGCTCAACGTGCGTAAAGCCCATTTCCTTAACATACGGAACAAGGGAATCTGCAATTTCCTTATAGGTGATATGGCGTTCAGGATCCGATGGATCCCGTTTCCAGGAACCCAAATGCACTTCGTATACAGATATAGGTGCATTCAGTTTATTCTTTTCCTTTCTGACTTTCATCCAGTCTGCATCTCCCCACTCATACCAGGTATCCCATACAATGGAAGCTGTTTTGGGTGCTACTTCACACCAGAGTGCAAATGGATCCGCTTTTTCAAGATGCTGACCGTCGTTCGAAACGATAAAATATTTATATACTTCTCCGACACCAATGTTAGGAATCCAACCCTCCCAAATGCCGGAACTATCCCAGCGGGGAGCAAGGGCATGGGTGCTGCGATTCCATCCATTGAAATTTCCGATCACAGCAATCGATGAGGCATTGGGGGCCCATACTGCAAAATATGTCCCTGTAACGCCCCCCACTTCCATGACGTGGGAACCTAACTTTTCATAAAGTTTAAAATGTTTCCCCTGCTTAAAGAGGTGAATATCAAAATCAGTAAAACGTGAAACCGTTTCTACCGGTTTTAAATCATGCTTTTGCACCGAAACCAAGTCCTGATCCTCCGAAGACGCTTGGGACGCATTCTTTTTATTTTTACTTGTTGACTTAGTCATTGGTTAATATTCAATTTACAATAATCGGATGAGCATATCGGGAACCGGACTTTTATGGGTCTGGACCTGTAATCGTTTCAATTTACAATTTTATTAAACTATTTCTTAAAATGTATCTATTATTTCATATCTCATCTAAAAAACCAATGCCAAAGTACTTTCATCATATCGTTTTTCCTTTCTCAACAGCTGCCAACACCCGCATAATGTTTCCGCCCCAGATTTTCTCGATGTCTTTTGCAGAATAACCACGGCGTACCAGCTCTTCGGTAATCACGCCGATCTGGCTTACGTCATCGAGCCCGATTACCCTGCCGCCACCATCCAGGTCCATCCCAATACCTACGTGATCAACACTTGTCAGCTTAATCACATGTTCAATATGATCTACCGCATCCTTGATCGTCGGCATATCCGATTCGTATTTTTTACTGTTGGCTTTCATTTCTTCAAAAAGCGTCTTTTTATCGTCTGCTGACAAATCCGTCTGACGAAGTTTTAACCGAAGCGCTTTCATTGATAATTCCTGCTGTATCGATGGCTTTTTCACAAAACCCGGAACAAAATTGATCTGAATAACACCGCCGTTTTTAGCAAGCGCTTTAATCATATCATCCGTCATGTTTCTTGGCACATCACAAAGGGCGCGGCAGGAAGAATGCGAAGCGATCACCGGTACTTTCGTCAATTTGATCACATCATAAAAAGTAGAGTCCGAAACGTGCGAAATATCCACCATCATGCCCAGGCGGTTCATTTCCTTAACGACTTTTTCACCAAACGGGCTCAAACCGTTCCATTCCGGTCCATCAGGGTCGGTAGAAGAATCTGCAATATCGTTGTTCGCCGAATGCGATAAGGTGATGTAACGAAGTCCCAGATCGTAGTACAATTTCAAATTGGCCAGGTCATTATCAACCGGCCATCCGTTTTCCATTCCAATAAAAACAGCTCTTTTACCCTCCTTTTGCAGCCTGTAAGCATCAGCCGGTGTAGTGGCAATGCCTGCAACGTCAGGGTTTTTCTTCACGGCTTCGTGGATTTTGTCAAAAATCGCCAGCGCTTTTTTCTTTGCGTCTGCATTTGCTTCCGGTGAACGTTTTCCCTGCCCCAGATAAACGGCAAAAAACATCCCGTCCATTCCGCCTTTTTTCATTCTTGGAAAATCAATCTGCGATCCGTCTTTTGCATAATCATGCGCAATAGCTACGTCAAATCCCTCTTTCATCATATTGATCGGCACATCGGCATGCGTGTCAATCGTCAGCGCTTTTGCGTGAATTTTTGCAGCCTTTTCTTTGATTACATCCGAATTAGTCTGGGCATGGGTGACTAATGGAAGTGTCAGGAGCAGTAATAACTTTTTCATAAAAAAGAAAAATGAATAAGAGTAAAAATTTGGCAGAAACTCTCTGCAACTTCCAAATTCATCTTTTTTTTACTAAAAAACCAATGGTTATTTGCCATATAACACAATTTACCGACGCATTAATGATATACTCCACGATATTCCCCGATTCGTAATAAATGGAAAGGTAAAATATGCGGATCCAGCTCAACATAGTTCCACTCCCCTTTCCACTCGTACTTCGCATCCGTAATCAGATCATGGGCGATATACATTTCATCCTGATTTTTGTTAATCAGATCCATCGGAACCCGGACCATGCCCGCCTGCCGATGATAAGCATCGAGGTTAACCACACACAAAATTTTGTTGCCGTCGTAATGGGTTTTCAAATAGGCCATAATCTGGTCATTTTGTACGGCACAAATTTGAATACTCAGCGTTTGCTGCAAAGCCGTATTTTCTTTCCGGAATCGGTTGATCATCCGGATCAGGTAAGTGATCTTGGTTTCCTTTTCCCAATCCCAGTGTTTCAGTTCATATTTTTCGGCATTCCAGTATTCCTCCTTTCCCGGAAAAGCCTCATACACCAGTTGTTCAAAAACAGGGCCGTAAATCCCATAAGATCCGGATAAAGTAGCCGCCAGAAAAAACCGGATGAGCTGCTGCGGTTCGTGTCCGGATTGTAAATTGTACGGGTTAATATCCGGCGTGTTAACCCTGAAAATAGGCTTAAAGAAGTCCTTTTGCTCAGAATAAGCCAGTTCATTGATATACTGTTCCAGCTCATATCTGGAATTTCGCCACATAAAATAGGAATCCGACAACGCAAAACCGGACTTCGCCAGATAGTTCATAACCTTTGGCCGCGTAACGGTTCCCGCATAAAAGATCATTTCCGGGCATACTTTTCTTGCCTCATCAATGATTTGTTTCCACCAATCAAACGGTTGTAAATCAGGCTGGATAACACGAATCATACGCACGCCCCATTCCGCCCACAACAGCACGATATCCTTAACTGCTTTTTTCGCTGCTTCCCAGTTATCTGTATGGACTTTCAGCCGACTAAAATCCGCCGGAACCACCGTTGTTACGGCAGGCGAAGCAATAGGATCGTCGTTTTGCCTTTCAAACCAATCTGGATATTGAATCACCCACGGATGATCAGGCGAAAACTGCAAGGCAAGATCCAGCGCAATTTCGATGCCTAAGCTATCCGCCTCCTTTATCAGCTTTTTAAAATCAACCTCTGACCCCAGTTCCGAATGAATGGTGTCATGCCCGCCCGATAAATCCCCCACTGCAAACGGTGAACCCGGATCTTTTTTATCCATTTTTTTGGCTCCATTTTTCCCCTTTCTGTTTTCAAACCCAATCGGATGAATGGGTGGAAAGTGAAGCACGTCAAAGCCCATATCCGCAATCCTTGGCAACAGTTTCGCAACATCCTGAAAAGTCCCGTGACGCCCTTCCTTATCACCAGCGGACCTTGGAAACATGGTATACCAGCTACTAAACGTCAGTTTTTTCCCGTAAGCCAGCACAAACAATTCCGGACTTTCTGTTGACAAATCTGTATTGGGGTAACGGTTAAGCCATTCCGTAAAACGAAAACTGATCGCCAACTGTGCAGCTTCTTCGGCCCGTTTGATATCCTTAAAAAGTCTTACCGCTTCCTTTATCAAAGATTTATCTTCTTTGGACGCCTTCATGAGCATGTTTTCCAAAAGGCGCAAGCCTTCCGGTAACATTTCGTTCACGGCAATATATTTTTGAACGCGACGACTTATTTCTGCTTGCCAGGTGGCGATCGGATCGACCCACCCTTTGATAAAATAGCGGTATCCTCCCGTTTTGTCAACCAAAAACTGTCCTTCCCAGCGGTCATTTCCAACGGGTTTCAGGTAAGTCTGGTTCCAGTTTTCCTCACTTTCATGTTTGTATACAATCCGCGCGGCAAGGTTTGCATTTCCATTGGAAAATACATCGGCCTGAATGACAAAAACTTCCCCTTCAATAACTTTTACCGGAAATTTACCAGAGTCAATCTGCGGTAAAATATTTTCTATGACTACGGGATTATAATTCAAAAAATTTTCGCCGGGTATGCTCAATTCTTTACGCATGTGTTTGAAATAATTTACATTCAATTTTTACTAAAAATATTTACAATTATTCATTTATCCGCAAATTTTAAGGATTCCGTGATTAAATAGTTACCATTCAGGATTGCTCTGATAATCCGTTAATTTTTTTAGTGTTAAAATGACAGGTATAAAATGCTTTCATCCTGCTTATCCATAAACATCACAACCTGACGGCGCCGGTACTGATGAATTTTAAAAAATTTCGCACACAAACTTTATTATACCCTAACAAATTTGACCACGGCATACAACTTTTTCTCGGATGAAGAGTTGACAAAGCTCATTTGCCAACAAAACAACGAACTTGCTTTCAGCGAGTTGTACAGCAGACACGTGCGACTTCTTGTACATACGGCAATCCGAAAAACCGGTGCAAAAACAACTGCGGAAGACCTTGTACAGGAAGTTTTCTTTAAGTTCTGGATGGGCCGGCACAAATTTGATATCCAGAAAAACGCCCAGGCATACCTTCAGGGCATGTTGAAAAACAACATTGTCAACCATTATTACCAGGAACAGAAAAAGCAGCTTTTTTCCATTGACGATGTGGAATCACCGGTTGATGACGAAACCCGGGAGCACCTGGACTACAATTTACTGAGCGAACTTTACGAGCAGTCGCTCCTAAAACTACCTGAAAAATGCCGGCAGGTTTTTATCCTCAGCCGCAAAGGTTACAGCCTGAAAGAAATTGCCATTTCACTTGAAATTTCTGAAAAAACGGTGGAAGCGCATATCAGCAAAGCCTTAAAAATTCTTCGTATTGAAATGAAAGATTACATCGCTTTGGTACTGATTACTATCACTTTTGTTTGACCAATTCAATTTTTTAAAAATAAATTCATATTTAACTAAGGGATATTCATCGAAATAGCAGACTGTATAAGTAAAGCTATTTCTATAAGTGTAAATCATACACCTAAAAATGAATCCTAAACTCCCTTCTTCCGAAATACTAAAAAAATACCTGGCCGATCAGTGTAATGAACAGGAACGCGCCATGGTGGATGCCTGGTACCAGCAGCTGAACAGCGAGGCTGGCGAAACGTTTTCTTCATCCGATGAAGAGAATCTTTATGAACGCATTCAGTTACAGATCTCCGAAACAGAAATTATTCACGAGCCACAGGTTTTACCACTTCGAAAATTCAGGATCTATGCGGCGGCGGCGGTGGTGGTGCTGTGTCTTGGGTTTGTTTATACCTTTTCGAGAAAACCGCAAACCAACTTAGTCGGCAAAATGACCGCCGACTCGGCCTGGATCACATTCAGCAACGATAAGAAAAAAATTATACGGTACGCCCTGCCCGATCACAGTTTGGTTTGGCTTCAGCCCGGCGCTGCCGTGTCTCATCCACTTTCTTTCCAGAGCAGAACAAACCGTGAAATCCGGTTTCACGGCGAAGGTTTTTTTGACGTAACGCGCGATGTCAAACATCCTTTCATCATCTATTGCGGCAACCTGAAAACGCGGGTTTTGGGCACAAGTTTTAATGTGAAAGCCAACAAAAACGAATCGACTTACAAAGTTTCGGTGGTAACGGGCAGTGTGGCTGTAAGTACGCCGAATGCCAAAAACAAAATTCAGCAGGTGGTGCTCAAACCCGAACAGCAGGCGGTTTTTGAAAAGGCCACCAATAACATGACGGTGAATACGGTCAAAAGCAACAAAATCAATAACGAAAACTGGCAGTCCGTATCACTGGTTTTCAACGAAACGCCTATGGCCGAAGTCGCTAACCGTTTGCAGCAAACCTTTCGGATCAAGATTGAATTTGCCAATCCGCACATAAAAAAGTGCCGGTTAAAAGTCGATTTCAACAATCAGCGCCTTCCTGAAATTCTCGAAATGATCGAAACGCTTTTGGGAACGACTTATGAAATTGAAGGCGACAAGGTGACACTCAAAGGAGAAGGATGTAAAAATTAATGGTTAGTTATAAAATAAATATTCCATTTAAATGAAAGACTTATGACATAGACAGGCTACCAAAAAATGAGCGTAAATGCCTGGCAAAAAAATCAGGAGTGGTTGCAACACTCCTGATGATAAACTGATCAGGTATCCACGAACGTGCAGTTCAGCAATGATCGCCCTGAGGCGATTTCACAGGATCGTTGTTTCCAACATTTAATCAATTCACAGTAAAATTATGAAAAAACATTTTCATCCAAGGCATGGATTGCTATTCAAAATCATGCGATTAACATTCTACCAACTCGTCTGCATAGGTTTGCTATCGGCAATGGCCTATGCGCACAACACACCAGCGCAGGATCTTCTCAACCGGGGAATCACGCTGGAGCTGAAAAATGTGACTCTTCAGGAGGCATTGGGTAAGATCGAACAACGGGCAAAAATACGGTTTGCGTACAGCAGCGACCTTGTTGGCACACAAAGACAGGTCAGCATTACAGCCGAACAGGAAAAATTGTCCTTCGTGCTGGATAAGTTATTTTATCCGATGGGTATCGCCTACCGGGTTAGCAATGATCAGATTCTGCTGTCGAAATCGGCCGCAAAAATAACGGAAACTTCACCAGCCCAAACGGCATTAACGCCTGCTGACATCAGTATTTCCGGTGTCGTGAAAGCGGAAAGCGGCGACGGACTGCCCGGCGTCAGCATCATTCTGAAAGGAACGCAGCGCGGCACGACAACCGATATCAACGGAAAATACCAGCTGGATGTCCCTGACGGAAACGCTGTGCTGATATTTTCATTTGTAGGATTTGTTTCCCAGGAAGTCGCGGTGGCTAACCGGTCAGCGGTCGATATTTTACTGAAAGCGGATACAAAAGCACTGGATGAAGTGATCGTCGTGGGTTATGGTACGCAAAAGAAATCAACGCTGACAGGCTCGGTAGCTTCGGTTAAAGGAAGTGAAATTTCTGAAACGCCGGTTCCCAATATTTCAAATTCCATGGCCGGAAAAGTGGCCGGTGTAAGTATGCGTCCGAACGGTGGCCAGCCTGGTGCCGATTCGCCGGAGATTCACATCCGCGGGATCGGTACGACTGGAAATAATAAACCGCTTATTGTTGTCGATGGAATTATCCGGGATAACATTAACCAGATCGACCCGACAGCCATCGAAACCATTTCAATTCTGAAAGATGCGGCGGCGGTTGCTCCTTACGGGTTGGGCGGTGCGAATGGCGTGGTTTTGATCACAACAAAAAGAGGAAAAACGGGCGCTCCGTCTTTGAGTTTCAGCAGCTATTACGGAACACAGACACCAACCTATTATCCGAAATTATTGAGTGCACAGGATTACATGCGCCTTAAAAATGAAGCATATTCCAACGAAAATCCGACCGGGACCCAGCTTCCTTTTGCCAAAGACCTGATCGACAATTACGCCAGTTTAAATGCAAAAGATCCGGATCTCTACCCGATCAGCAACACCAAAAAGTTGGTCAACATGCATGCTCCGATGCAGAACTATAACCTGCAACTGAGCGGCGGGACTGAAAAGATCAAGTATTATGCAGGATTAGGTTTCCTGCAACAAAAAGGAATGTTTGACCCTGTAAAATACACGCGTTACAACTATAATCTGAACCTAGAAGCACAGGCGACCAAAACCACGACGGTAACGCTGGCCTTAATCGGATCCATTGAAAACACAAAATCTGTCGATGATGCGGTCAATGCTACCAACCTTTTCAGAAACGGGTTTAAATATGTTCCGATCAAAAGTCTGTTTTACAGCAACCGTTTATGGGGTGAATTTGCCGGAAACTCGCCGGTGGGTATTTTGAACGCAGGTTACAGAAAAAATACGAACAACACGTTGCTGACCACCGTTGCCATTGAACAGAAACTCCCGGTTAAAGGATTAAGTATCAAAGGAACTTTCAGTTATGACCCCAATCAGCGGACAGAAAAAGGATGGCACACACCTTTTTATTATTATACCCAAAACACCAACGTAACGCCTTACACGTACAAACGTGAGATTTCAACGTCCGAAGGCGGCGCGCCTGCCTTTACGTATCTGAGACAGGAATACCGCAAAACCCAGACATTCAGTTACCAGGCTTATCTGAATTACCACAATTCGTTTGGCAAACACGATTTCACAGGGTTACTGGTAGCAGAAGCAAGAAACAATACCTACGAAATTTTCTCGGCACGTCGTAACAACTTCGCGATCAACGTCGATGAGCTCGACATGGGCAGTTCCAATAAAAATGATTTTGACAACTCGGGAACTTCGTCGACCGGCAGCCAGATCGGTTATGTGTACCGCGTTGGTTATGCCTATGCAGGTAAATATCTTTTCGAAGCATCGGGCCGCTATGACGGACACTACTATTTTGCACCGGGAAAAAGATATGGTTACTTCCCCGCGTTTTCGGTGGGTTGGGTTATGTCGGAAGAAGATTTTATCAAAAGAAATCTTTCGATGGTTGATAACCTAAAAATCAGAGGCTCATGGGGAAAATCGGGAAATCTTGCCGGTACCGCTTTTCAATATCTGACGGGTTATAATCTGTACGGCAACGCTTACGCGCTGGGCGCTGGCTCCATGGTGCAGGGTTCGTATCTTCCGAATGAAGCCAACAAAAACATCACTTGGGAAATCGCTACCAAAACCGATATTGGTTTTGAAGCTACTTTATGGAGAGGTTTGCTGAATATCGAAGCTGATTATTTCCACGAAAAAAGAACGGGTATGCTTCTGCCTCCTGCTGTGAGCGTACCCATCGAATACGGACTTGGCCTTGCCGATGAAAATGCCGGAATTATGACCAATACCGGGTTTGAATTCAGTCTTGGTACGCAGTATAAATTTTCGAATGGCCTTAAACTTGGCATCAACGGAAACATGAGTTATGCAAAGAACAAAATGGTACAGATCTTCGAAACTGCTGCAACACGTAATAACCCGAACCGCAGCCGCACTGACCGCCCGTTTGGTACTCCATTCGGATACAAAGCGCTGGGGATTTTCGGTACCGCGGATGACAAAAATGACGATGGCGTGATCGATTCAAAAGATGGCTATAACGTTGCGCAATTCGGTGTGTTACATCCGGGCGATATCCGTTACGCAGATTTGAGTGGCCCTGATGGAAAACCAGACGGAAAAATTGACGCGAATGATGAAACGGTTATTGGCAAACCAGTCTCGCCATTTTTGAGTTACGGTATCACACCAACGGCCAGCTGGAAAGGATTTGATGCCACTTTGTTTTTTCAGGGATCTGCCCTGGCAAGTCTTGACATCCGTCAGTTCCAGACCATTCCTTTCAACAACAATAACAGTAATTCGAGTTACGAATATTACGACAACCGCTGGACGCCCGACAACCAGGGAGCCCGTTATCCGCGAGCGACACAAGCACCGTATGCCAATAACACGCAGGCATCCGATTTCTGGTGGTCGAGCACGGCGCACGTACGTCTGAAAACTGCGATCATTGGTTATACACTTCCAAAAAGTGTAATCCAGGCCTTGAAGATCCAGTCGGTAAGAATTTATGCATCAGGACAAAATCTGTTCACATTGAGCAAGCTCAATTTTATGGACCCGGAAGTTGGCTACACCGATCGTGAAACGGCTTATCCGAACCAGAAAGTTTACGTGTTCGGTCTGAATGTTACTTTCTGATTTTTGACCAATCTAATATTAATCTGATATGAAAAATAAGAAACAAATCATTCTTGCAGCCATGCTTGGCCTTTGTCTGAGCACGATTTCCTGTAACGAAGATTTTCTGGATAACGAAATCAAAAGCCGGCTGACTGACGAAACACAGTGGGCAACCGAAGGAAACGCGGACATTTTCCTGAACGACATTTACCATGATCTTTCCAATAAATGGAACTCACCTGAAAACCTGGATAACTTCACAGATGACAACGATGCCGGTTTTTACTGGCGTTCGTACAGTTGGAAACAGGGTATTGTTGACCCGTCGGTTAATCAGGGCTCGCCCATGGATAATGAATACAACACCGCAGCGACCGTCACTAACACAACCAACCACGCAACAGATTATGCGACCTGGTCGGCAGGTTATTACAAAATCCGGAAGTGTAATCTGTTCATTGAACGTGTGACGGAAAATGCCAAGAATTTCTCGGAGATATACGTCAAACAGAAAATTGATGAAGTACGCTTTTTAAGGGCTTATCTGTACAGCGAACTGTTTATGCACATGGGCGGTCTGCCGATCCTGACCAAAACGCTTGACCGCAATACGATGTCAAAGGAAGAGCTTTACAACAAGCGTAACACGTTTGAAGAAACCTTCAACTTTATCACTTCCGAGCTGGACGCCATCGTGAAAAACAAAGCGTTGCCGGTAAAATATAATAATGGCGATGCAAACGCGGGACGTTCTACCCTGGGAGCCGCATTGGCTCTGAAAGGCTGGCTCGAACTGTACGCGGCAAGTCCGGCTTTCAACACAGCAAATCCTCCGGCCGGTGCTGATCCTAACAAGATGATCAGTTTTGGCAATAATGACCCGGAACGCTGGAAAAAAGCGGCTGCAACCAACAAACAATTCATGGATCTGTATGGCGGCACCTATGGTTTGTTTCCGGATATTTCCGCTTTTTGGTGGGAGAAAAATGAATACAACCAGGAGGTAATCTGGGACCGCCAGATTGTAGCCGTGATCATGGGTTCAAATTATGAGCAATATGGTGGCCCGGTATGGATTGACGGTGTTTATTACACCTGGGGAAACTACGACCCGACGCAGGAACTTGTTGATCAGTTTTGCATGGCCAACGGAAAACCTATTTCCGATCCTACGTCGGGATATGATCCGCAGAATCCTTATGTAAACCGCGAAAAACGCTTCTACGATTTCATCGTTTATGACGGTGCGCCGTACAAACAGGACTGGATGGCTAAAACAGACACGATTTTCACACGTATCGACAAAGTACGACCTTCGAAAAACCAGATCGATTTTGGTACCGATGATGTCGGGAATACAGGTTATTATTTCAAAAAGAAAATTAACCCGCTGAAACCAAGAGGCGGTGCATCCAGCGGACAAAATTATGTGTACTACCGCTATGCAGAGGTTCTTTTAAACTACGCCGAAGCGCAAAACGAAGCGGCAGGTGCAGATGCCTCGGTCTACTCGGCCATTAACGCCATCCGCAAACGCTCCGGACTGCCTGAACTTCCGGCAGGACTAAGCAAGGAAGATATGCGCACGGCCATTCGCAGGGAGCGCCGGGTCGAACTTTGTTTTGAAGCAAAAAGGTTCTACGATATCATTCGCTGGGTAATTGCCGAAGACGTGATGAACAAAGATCTTCACGGTATGAAAATCACCAATGCGTCTCCGGCCGATAACAAAGGAAAATGGGTTTATGAGGTCGTAGGGCTGAATCACCCGCACGTGTTTCATAAAAAAATGTACATGAACCCGATTCCACAGTCCGTGCGGGATCAGAATAAGGAAATCGTACAAAATCCGGGATATCAATAACAATAGCTCAATTAATTACCAAAATGCCTTACAGCCCAGTTTACCTGAGGCCGTAAGGCATTTTTCATTTAACACCTGCCCAAAGAACATTTTCTGCAGCGTAAGTAAAATGTACTGACAAACACGCACTAAAAAACGTTTAGGGAAAATGACACTCCTTCAAATGTTCAAATCCTGGTCAACATGCAAGAACATCATCCTGAATAATGCCTAAATATCAAACTGAAACGGAATGTATTCGTTTTCAACCGTTCCATCTCCATACAAGCGCAGGATAGCATATCCGGGAGGTGTTTCCTGGTAGTAATAGGCCGCTGCCGATTTTGCATCTCCTTTGCCCCACCAGAAACCGCTCATAGACCCGTTGCAGAAATAATGAACACCGTTGTACCAGGCCCTGTCCAGAAGATGCTGGTGTCCGCTCAAACAGACTTTAACCTTATCCTTGTGTTTATAAAATAAGGCTTTTAATTCCTTGTGGTCCCCATGCTGACCGCCTTCCCAGCTACCGGTAACCGTCAGGATCGGATAATGCGACATGATCAATACCGGCGTCCCGGCCTTTAGATTATCCAGCTCTTTACGAAACCACTCCATTTGTTCGGCATCCAACTTAATACCGCTGTTATTTCCATCCAAAATGATGAAATGCCAGCCGTTTTTGCTAAAACTGTGATAACGATTTGGTATTTTAAGTCTTTTCGCCACATATGAAACCCCGTACATTTCATCGGTTTTCGCTGGCGCTTTCCACCAGGGATCATGGTTGCCGATGCAACTGTAAACATCCAGATCTGTTCCGGCGATAAACTTATCCCAAACGGCCCACTGCTCCGTGACCTGTTCACGCACCACGTTGTCGTAAGAGGCGTCATGTATCGAATCACCGCCGTTTAGAATAAAATCTACTTTATGTTTCAGTACTTCATCAAGGCACTTTTTGGCTCTTGCAGGCACCTCGTCATTTCCCCGGATATGTACATCCGTGATGTGCGCAATCGTCAAGACAGGTTTCGGCTTTTTTGACGCTGCGAGCGTTTCAGCAGTCGGCAATGCTGCCAGTCCGCTTAACAATGCTGTCTTTTCCAGGAAATTTCTTCTTTTCATTTTTGAGCGTTTAGTTTTAAGGGGAGCGCTAACATTAAAACAATAAGCGCTATAACACCCTATCGGTTACGGTAAAATATAATGCTATAAATCCCGATGACTGTCCTACGTAAAATTAAAGCATTAAAATTAGGCTGCAATTAAGCAAATGTTAAGTATTAGTTAACAAAGTTTATGAATTAAATATTTTACAAACGCAAAGAACCTTGCCATGCCACCGATCATGTCAACCAGAAACAGACGACTAAAAAACACCCCGATCAGTAATTTGTTTCCTTTTTTCCGGTATTCTGTTTCCGTCCGCTCGGATTACTACCGTAATTTCCCCATCATCCGCTATGCTGATGTACGCCGAAATCCTTAATGAACAGGCCGGAACACCACCAAAAGAAGCCGTGCAGTTATTTAACCAGGTTCGTGCCAATGCAAAAGTGGCAACGGTGACGCCCGCACAAAAGAAGCCATGCGTCTGGAGCTGAAAAATGAGGATTGCTGGGAATTTGCCGGAGAAGGACTTCGCTGGTTTGACCTTGTCCATACCGAGCGCGCGATCCCGGCTATGAACGAGATTATCAAATCGCATGATATTCCGCTTGCCAACGGTATCACCCCACGCGATTTATTGTTCCCGATTCCACTGAATGAAATGCTGATTAATCCTGGTTTCCGGAAACAGCATGATGGTTATTGAGTAGGGTTTAAGTACAAAAGGCTTCATCTGTCGATAATCAGATAAAGCCTTTTGTATTGCTATTATTTAATCCTTTTTAAAATTCCAGGTGATTCCAACGCCCGGATAAAGTGTTTGAATATTATTGTTGAAACTGGTATGCGGCACAAAATCGTCCAGTTTTTTAAGCTTTGTAAATTCATAAGCAATCAAAAAATACCAGTTGATTTGCTTATCCCTGTTAAAAACGATTTTAGTCGCTGCCTTAACAGCCGGGCCGCCGCCATTCTTTTTATAGGCTTCGCTAAAATGAAAACTGGAATAACCAACGGCTATCTGCGGAACAATACTTACCTTGGAAAGGCTTATCTCATAGTCTGCCTTCAACTTTGGGGCAATGGTCCTTAAATTAACATCACCCGGCTTGAATCTGAAAAATGACGCATTCAACAACACGCCAACGTTCAGCTTCTGAATTTTGTAAACCGTGTAATCAATGCCTAAATCAATCAGACCGGTATAACCTTTGTCCGCACCTTTATTAATGAAATTATACCCAATCGGGGTGGGATATCTCACTTCAAAAGAAACATTGCCTGAATTGAACTGGGCAAAAACCTGAGCAGACTGAATCAGAATGAGCGATACTAATACGAGTTTTTTCATAGGATTTCGAACGTTGGTTTACAAATCCGAAACGCCTTGAATCACAGTTTAGTATATTGTTATAACCAGTTAGTGACATTATTTTATCAAACAGCAGATCGCAATAAAATCAGGTAACCATCCATCACTCAGCCGGCTCGCTCCTTTTCCCGAATTCTGCATCAATTAAATAAGCACCCTTCACAACCAACGGCTGGTTTTCTATATTTTCCGGCGTAACAATCTCAACCAGATCGTCCTTTAAAGCCTTTCCGATCTCCACCGGGATCCGGTGAAATTCTTTCGATTTTTCTTCGACATAAATAAATCCTGTCGCCCCTTTTCGCACAACGGAAGCCGCCGGGACCATCACGGCCGGACGATTTCCTGTCCTGATTCTGGCACTTACATAAGCGCCCGGCACAAGCTGGGTTTCCTGCTTTTTATCGGTTAAATGGGCATGGACATTCAACGTCCTGGCCTCTCCTTCCAGTACTTTGCCCACCATGATCACGCTTCCTTCAACCGGCTTCTGGCCGTTATTAAACTGCACCATCACACTTTGGCTGACCTTTATTTTGGACGCATCCTGTTCAAAAACCGTCAGCGACATATGCATATCCGTCTTGTCGACCACTTCAAAAATTGACTGGCCCGCAGCAACTTCCTTGCCCAAATTCACATTGGCTGCCGTAATGTAACCATTGACGGACGAAACCACCCGGACCGCCGGTGTGATTCCCTTGCTGTTGAGCGTGGCCGCCGAAAGGCCCAGGATTTTTAATTTCGCTTCAAGCGATTGTAACAATGCTTTGGTAGAATGCTGGTTGGCCTGCGCCTGCTCAAAGTTTTTACGCGCCCCAACATTTTCTGTGCTCAACGTCCGCTGACGTTCCAGCTCCTTTTCCTGAAAAACAAGTTGACTGGCATTTTGCAGATAATCCTGCTGCAACTGGATAAATTCAAAACTTTCCAGCGTCGCCAGCAATTCGCCCTTGTGCACAGCCTGCCCGGGAATTCCTTTCATATAATTAATTTTCCCGCTGACCGGCAAACTAAGCGTAGCCTGATTTTCCGGCGGGAGTTCAACAATTCCATTGGCCTTAATTTCGTCACTTACCGTCTCATTTTTAACTTTACCCAGTTCAATCCCGATAGACTCGTATTGCTGTGAAGTCAAAGTGATACGGTCAATAGCGGTACTGTCGGCCGTCGCCTGTTTTTTAGCAACTTCTGTATCTTCCGGTTTTGATTCGCAGGAAATTCCTACAAAGCAACACACAGAAATCAAGCCCGTGTACAGCAGGCCTTTTCGCGAAATATTTTTAAATGTTTTCATATCAATGGTGAATAATGGGCTGCTGATTTTAAACCGGCAAAATTTTCTAACTTATTGATCTGCTCCGACAATTTCCTCGATCCTGATCAGGTTGAAATCATAATCAAGCACATTGAGAAGATATTCTTCCTGCAACTGATAGGCTTGCTGGATCGCCGCGAAGAATTCCAGATACCCGATTTCACCCCCTTTAAAGGTCGACAATGCCGTTTGCCGGATCAGATCGGCTTGCGGGAGCGCGTGTTCTTCGTAATAGGTTAATGAGGCCGCCAGATTCCGCTGCCTGGTTTTCATCATATCAAGCTCCGTATCGAGTTGCTCTTTCGCCGATGCCAACTGGGTTTCCTGCACCTGCTCCTGAATTTTGGCAGACTGAATTTTTGCTTTTTGCGCTTTCGTGAAAATGTGAAACGATAAGCCTGCATGAAGCACGTTATAATTACTCACCCGCGCAATCGACTGATTGACAAAACCGATCCGCCAGTCGGGCAAGGTATTTTTCTGTTCAAGCCGGGTTTGAATCTGACTGCTGGTGACGTTTTGCTGTAAAACACTGAGCACGGGATTAAGGTCCGGATTGAGATCGCGCCTGACCAGATTACCGGAAATCCGTTTGAAAACCGTACCGGAATCAATGCGGACACTATCTTGGGTGTGAAGCAAGAGTCGCAATGAAGCATAATGGATTTGTTGCTCCCTTTGCGAACTTCTGATGCGCTGCAATAAATGCTGATATCTGCTTTCGGCAGTTACCTGTTCGAGCCGGTTGGTTTCCCCGGTTTTAAAACGAACATCTGCCGCTCGTGCTGATTGTTTGTAAAGTTCACTTTGCTCCCGAAGAAAACTCAGTAATTTTTCATCGTACAGCAGCTGATAGTAAGCCCGTTTCACTTCATTTGTCAAACGCCATTTATCCGCATCCAGCTGATATCGGGCTCCCTGGACACTGGCTTCTGAAAGCTTTTTCTGTGTTTTGTATACACTTAAAGGAGCAAAAGACTGGATCGCCGTGGCGGTGTAATCCGTGTTATTGGCCTGCGTTTGCCCGTATTGCACGTCAACATCGGTCTTGGCAGGATTGAAAGAAGCACCTGTCAAAGCCTCCTGCCTGCCCACGACCAGCTCCCCGGTTTTGACCAGCAAGTTCTGACTTGTTGCCTCCTTCACAGCCTGATCCAAAGAAATGACACGCTGAGCCCGCGTCGATGGCGACCATGTTATCAGCAACCCCAAAACCAGCATTCCCAACACAATTTTCTGCTTCCCCCCGCTCCTTTTTTCGCTTCGTTCTTTAACCAGGCTATACAAAACCGGAAGTACAATAAGTGTCAATAAAGTAGCAGAAATTAATCCCCCAATCACGACGGTTGCCAGTGGCCGCTGCACCTCCGCTCCTGCCGAAGTGGATAAGGCCATGGGTAAAAACCCGAGTGAAGCTACGCCGGCCGTCATAATGACAGGGCGGAACCGGGCTTTGACACCTGCCATAATGCGTTCGCCAAGCGTACCGGCACCCTCCGTTTCCAGCTGATCAAAATAACTGATTAATACAATTCCGTTCAAAACCGCTACCCCGAACAACGCAATAAAACCAACTCCGGCAGATATACTGAAAGGCATATCCCGGACCCACAAAGCCCAGATTCCCCCGATAGCCGAAAGTGGAACTGCCGTAAAAATGATCAGTGCCTCCGTAAGCCGGTTGAATGTAAAATAAAGCAATGCAAAAATCAGCAGCAGCGATATCGGTACCGCCACAGACAACCGCTGGCGCGCCTGTTGCAGGTTTTCAAATTGTCCACCATAAGAATAATAGTAACCCGGTGTCAGCACCACACCTTTTTCAATCTTCGCCCGGATATCATTGACAACACTTTCGACGTCACGGTTCAGCACGTTAATCCCGATTGTAATCCGGCGTTTTGTGTTGTCCCGCGAGATTTGAGCCGGTGCTTCTTCATAAGTGATCTCTGCGAGTTCGCCGAGCGGTATCGATCCTCCTCCCGGAATATTCACATATAGGTTTCGGATATCTTTCAAATCCGTCCGATGCAGCGAATCCAGACGAATGACCAGATCAAAACGGCGTTCCCCTTCAAAAACAACCCCGGCCGTTTCACCTGCAAATGACGTTTTTATCAGTTGATTGATTGAGGCAACATCCAGACCATACTGCGCCAGACGGTCGCGGTGATAAGAAGCTTTGATTTGCGGCAGCCCGACAATCGGCTCGACACGACAGCTGGCCACACCGGCAATCGGTTGAATTAATGCGGCGCAATCGTTGGCATGCTCAAATAATTTGTTCAAATCATCGCCGTAAATTTTCACCACCACATCCGAGCGAGCGCCCGTAATCATTTCGTTGGAGCGCATCTGAATAGGCTGGGTAAATTCTGTCATTACACCCGGAACCTCCCTTTCCAACACCTTATTCATTTTTTCGGACAGTTCTTCCCGCGTATGTGCAGAAGTCCATTCCGAACGATCCTTTAAATTGATCATCTGGTCCGTCATTTCCACGGGCATTGGGTCCGTTGGCACTTCGGAAGCACCAATACGGCCAACAATATGACGGATTTCAGGAAAATTTTTGAGCAGTGCGCGCTCTGCTTTCAACGATGCTTGTATGGTTTCTGTCAATGAAGTCCCGGTCGGCATACGCAAGTCGATGGCAATGTCTCCTTCATCAAGTTGCGGGATAAATTCCCCGCCAAGGGTATTGAAAAGCACAAAACTGCCAATCAGTAAAGCCAGCGAAGCACCTACGATCACTTTCCGGAAAGACAAAGCGCCCTGAATCAATGGCTGATAAAAGCTGTAAAGTTTGTTGACAAGCCTATCCGAAAAGTTCCTTTCGTTATTGATTTTAGGCGAAAGAAAAAGCGCCGTAGCCATCGGGACATAGGTAAAAGAGAGGATCAACGCACCAAGAATGGCAAAACTCACGGCCAGAGCCATCGGTTGAAACATTTTCCCTTCGATCCCGGAAAGTGAAAGAATGGGGAGATAAACAATCAGAATAATGATTTGTCCAAAAACAGCAGATGTCAGGATTTTCGATGCATTCACCTGGACGGTATCATCCATTTGCTTTTGCGTCAGCCTGTCTCCTGTTTTAAAATGGTGCTGTAAAAAGTGCATGACACCTTCCACCACAATCACCGAACCATCAACTAAAAGTCCAAAATCGATCGCCCCAAGGCTCATCAGGTTTGCAGAAACGCCAAAAGTATGCATCATCCCAAAAGTGAAAAGCATGGAAAGGGGAATAACCGAAGCCACGATCAGGCCGGCCCTCAGACTCCCCAGCAGCAGAACCAGAACAAAAACAACGATCAGACCACCTTCAATCAGGTTATTCCTCACCGTTTTAATGGCCTTGTCGATCAGCTTAGCGCGGTCAATAAAGGATTCAATTTTAACCCCCTCAGGCAGCGATTTCTGGATTCTGCCCATCCGTTCCTTGATGGCTTTTACAGTCCGGTCCGCATCGGCACCTTTCAGCATTAACACCACAGCACCAACCGCTTCACTTTTTCCGTCACGCGTCATGGCGCCATAACGAACAGCATGGCCAAATTGCACGGTCGCCACGTTACTGACTTTCAACGGAACACCGTTGACCATTTTAATCACGATATCACCAATATCATCCAGATTTTTGACTGTTCCCTCTCCCCTGATAAAATAAGACTGGCTGTCCTTTTCAAGATAACTGCCACCTGTGTTGCTGTTATTTTTTTCAACGGCCGTAAAAACTTCGCCAATCGTCACACCAGCAGCGCGAAGCTTTTCAGGATTGATACTAACCTCGTATTCTTTTACAAATCCCCCAAAACTGCTGACTTCGACGACGCCAGGGATACCGGTAAGCTGTCGTTTCACGATCCAGTCCTGCATGGTTCGAAGTTCAGAAAGGTCATATCGTTTTTCATAACCCGGCTGTGGAACGAGCGTGTACTGATAAATTTCACCCAGTCCGGTCGTGATTGGGGCCAAATACGGCGTACCAAATTCCTTTGGGATATCCTGTGCGGCGAGTGAAATCTGCTCACCCACCAGCTGACGGGCTTTGAGAATATCCATGTCATCATCGAAAACGACGGTTATTACGGAGAGCCCAAGACGGGAAACCGAGCGAATTTCCTCCACGCCCTGCACATTGGTAAGGCTAAGCTCAACGGGTGCCGTGATGTATTGCTCCACTTCCTGGGCGGCAAGCGCAGGTGTCTGTGTCAAAACCACAACCTGGTTGGTGGTAATATCCGGAACTGCATCAATCGGAAGCCGGGAAAGCGCATAGATCCCCCAGCTGATCAGACCTGCAACCATCAGGCCCACAATCAATTTGTTCCGTATGCTAAAACGGATTATTGAGTCAAAAAACATAAATTATATATCAATTGTCTGATGGTGACAAAGTATGAACACCAGAAGAAAAAGGCAAAAAAACAGGTGTTCTCAGAAGTCGTGTTTATCAAAAAAGGCAATCATGCCCTTCCTGAAACATTTTGAGAACAACTATTTTACAATGCCAGATTCCGTGGTAGTCAAGACTATCAACAAGCAGTGAAGTAAAAAAAATAGAAAAAAAAGGAGTGCGATCAGCCGAAGTTTGGCGGGTTCAGCAATGAAGAATGATGCTGAAATGAGTAAAGATTATTCCACCAGAAGCTGTTTTCTTCCCGGAATTCAGTCACCAGAGGCTCTGAGAAAGCAATAAAATGAAAGTCGGTAATGATGTAGGAGTGCAGTGAATGTCCGCTTAAAGAAGGCAGCGATTCATGCTGATGTTTTTCCGAATCAGGCGCGTTTTGTGCATGCTGCGAAGCCGTTGCATAGTGCATCTGCATAAACGCCCAGAAAGAAATCTGCCCCTGACTTTCCTCTTTGTGTTTTTCGTAATGCTTCATCAGCTGCGGCAGGCGGTTCAATTCCTCCCAGCATTCCATCGATGGAAGAAAACTGCCAAGCAAAATATGAAAACCCAATAAACAGGCGAAGAGACGTGTCAAGGTAACTTTAAGATTATACTTGTTCTACGAATTTTCAAAGTTAGAAATTTTACCGGTAACTCCATTTTTACAGCGAATAAATACAAAAACTACTTCTAATAGTAAAAAAGCGGAACCATCCTGATTTGAAATCATAAAACCAGAACAGTCCCGCCGCAGCCTGTTACCTAAATGTTATACAAAAAAGGTGCCTTTTTAATATAACATTTATCCTTTAACTGCTCTTCGACAAAAAACAGCGATATCGGCCGTGCTTATTTTTTCTCCACGACAATCTTCCAGATCACCCGCGACCGGATAATGCTGATCCGTGTAAACAATAACCGGAAGCCTGACGAGCGTCCAGTCTATGCTACTCTGCACCAGCAAATCATAAGCTTTCGCCCGGTCTGCGTGAATCGCCGGAAAAGTCGTTTTCATCCACTGCGTCGCTACCTTTGTTTGTTCACTTTTTTTGTCAAAAGGTGTTTCCACATTCACACCCGCAACCAGAATGTAACGCCGGATATCAAACCCATCCATAGCCTTAATCACATTTTCAGTAGCCATACTGGCTACCATCGGCTCACCGGGCCTCTGACCAATGGTACTGACAACGGCCTGACAATCTTTAAGCAAAGTATGAATGTCGCTGAAATTGACGGCGTCGCCTTTCATTATTTCAACCAATGGGTTTTTCAGGTTCCGGGAAAATTGATCGGGCGTTTCGGTAACCTCGGGCAGGTTTCTCAGCAAAAGTTTTAAACGATAACCTTTGTTCAATAAGTGGTTCACAAGATATTTTCCCGTTCTCCCACCGCCGCCAAGCACGGCTATTTTTATGTTTTGGTCCATTTTTTCTTTGTAAAATATGAAATACAGGTTCTTTCAGACGTTCTTCTTTTACAAAAAACTTCTGGTTTGCAGGAACAATAGCCTTCCCACGATTGATTTCGATATTTTACTGAGAGATCTTAATGAAGTAAAAATAACAAATATTAATCTAACAAGGATGCATGCCATCTTGTTAATTTTCAGCACGCAACGCCAAATTTTTTATTCAATTGACAACAAGATTCCTCAGTATCCTTCTTTTATGTCAAAAACAGGAACCCAAGCATACAAATCCAGGTTAGCAATGCATGTTGCCCGTTTTTATCTAATTATCTCAAATCGGGTTGCACAGTACCGATAAGCCAGTTACTTTTGGATTGTAAAGTGTTGGCTATTTCAATTTCGGAAGAGATTCTTCAATAAAAATTACTAAAATATCATGAGTCGCTATTTAAGAGGTTTTGAAAGTAATACATGGAACTCCGAACTCATTGAAGTTCTTGATCAGGCAGTTGGAATTTTATATAACAAAAGTGCAGGTGCTGAGTCAAACGGAAAGGTCTCAGACGGACCTGTGGGCTACGAGCTATCAGAAATGCCTGATCATGTCGTTAGCAAAACTTTTGAAATTTTAACCTGTAAAGCAGCCGTTGGTGATCCGGTGGAAGATCTTGCAGAAAAACTTTATGATTCGTTTTACGCCTGGCTGATTGAGAAAAAAGATGGCGAGTCCTTGATTGAGGATTTTGAAGGACCAAAAGACAAAGTTCCGGTTTCCTATATCGTTACCAATGAACCGTATTTTGTTGAACCTTTCAAAAACCTGGGTGTCAATTTTGACCTTAAAGCGGCTGTCGATAAAAAAACATCCGAGCTGTTTGGCGAAAAATTTGCCCAGGAAATTGTCTGGACCTATACATTTGAAGTACGGATTTGTGCCCCGAGAAGAGGGTGAGAGAATGAAAGATTCTGTGTTAATAACCAATCACTTGTTAATTTATTTTTATAAATTTATGTTTTAGGCGGCACTATGTCAGCCTGTTTAGGGGTGGTCCATCGGGACTGCCTCTAACTTTTTAAAGT
>NZ_JAVFVU010000061.1 GCF_030929615.1 Dyadobacter sp. LHD-138
AAGTTAAGCCCAGAACCGCCGATGATACTTGGGTCAAACCTGGTAAAGTAGGTAGTCGCCACAATACCATTGCAATGCAAAAGCCACTCTGAATAAGGGTGGCTTTTTGCGTTTAGGAGATTTTATGATAAAAAAATTCGATCCGCAACAAAGTTTATTTTATATAACTATTGCAAGACTCGACTCCTTTTTAATATATTTGTAATAGACTTAAATCTGTCGCAATTTAAAACATGACAATTACTTCAAATATTACATGGTGGTGGCGCGCACGTCTTAATAAGATGGACGAGTAAGCTCTATTGTGTAGTATAAGATCTATTATATACTTTCCAAGCGGCTAGCTGTTCATCTGACAGCTAGCCGCTTTTTTGTTATATCTCTATTCCAATGAAAAATATGTCCTCTTTAACCAAAACTTACTCCATCACCACCCGGCACAAAAAACTGCTGGCCGACACCTTAACACCTGTTTCCATCTATCTGAAACTTCGCGACCGTTTTGTCAATACCATACTGCTCGAAAGTTCGGATTATCATGGTAATGAGAACTCCTTTACATACATCTGCTGTGATCCTGTTTCTTCATTTAAACTAAATAACAATATTGTCACGCAGAAATACCCTGACGGTACCGATGAGACATTTACCCTCAATAAACGCAAAGACGCCGTACAAGCCCTCTATGGCTATGCACAGAGCTTTGTTTCGGAGAAAAACGGATTCCCCTTTATAACCAACGGGCTTTTTGGCCACATGACTTACGATGCCGTAACCTATTTTGAGGATATCGAAATCCAGCCAACAAACGCTGAGACCGAAATCGACCAGATTTTTTACCAGGTTTACCGCTACGTGATCGCCATTAACCATTTCAAAAACGAATTATACATTTTTGAACATCAATACGGGGAGACTAGCCAGGAAAGCGGGCTGGACCAGATTGAAGCGCTCATCAAAAACAGAAATTTCCCGCAGTACGATTTTAAAATAACATCCGACGAAAGCTCAAACGTGACCGACGACGAAATGAGGGGTGTTATTCAAAAAGGTATTGATCACTGTTTGCGTGGCGATGTATTCCAGATCGTACCTTCCCGTCGTTTCAGCAGAGATTTCCAGGGCGACGAATTCAATGTATACCGTGCGCTCCGTTCGATCAACCCTTCCCCATATCTTTTCTACTTCGATTACGGCAATTATAAAATATTCGGTTCTTCACCGGAAAAGCAGATTTTTATTAAAAATGGTCAGGCAGAGATTCATCCGATCGCAGGGACTTTCCGCAGGACTGGAGACGATCAGGCCGACGCAGAGGCGGCACAACAACTCCTTAATGACCCAAAAGAGACCGCTGAGCACGTGATGCTGGTGGATCTGGCAAGAAATGACCTGAGCCGCAGCTGCGATGCTGTAAAGGTCACGAATTACAAAGAGGTCCAGTATTATTCCCATGTGATCCACCTGGTTTCAAAAGTGGTTGGCAAGATGAACGATGGCGTTAATCCGTTACAGCTTGTCGCCGATACCTTCCCGGCCGGTACACTTTCAGGAGCTCCGAAACACAACGCGATGAAACTGATCGATCAGATGGAAACCAGCAACCGCAGCATTTACGGCGGGGCCATCGGGTTTATGGATTTCAACGGAGATTTCAACCACGCCATCGCCATCCGTACTTTTTTAAGCAAGGATAATACGCTGTTTTATCGTGCCGGCATGGGCGTTGTAGCCAAATCAAATGTAGAAAGCGAGTTACAGGAAATTAATAGCAAGCTGGCTGCGTTACGTAAAGCAATTGACGTAGCTGAAGAAATCTGACGGACAAAATCACCAGGGCTATGGGACAGATAAAAATTTATGGTTTGAAGGAACATCTGATACCGATCCGCGCGCAGGTTTCCAACACCTTGCATGGTTGTGTCGTCGATGCTTTCCAGTATCCCGAAAACAAACGTGCACACCGTTTTTTCTATCTGGATCAGGAAGATTTTTTCTATCCGGCAGGAAGGAGCAGCCAGTATACGATCATCGAAATTTCATTGTTTGAAGGCCGTTCGGTTGCTGCCAAGAAAAGATTGTACCAATTCATTTTCGACCGTTTTGAGCGCGAATTAGGCATCTCTCCCAACGATATTGAAATAACCCTGACCGAAACACCGCTGCATAACTGGGGTATCCGGGGCAAACCAGCCGACGAGCTTTTGCTCGATTACAGCATCAGCGTTTAATTAAGATTCGGAGTACTTTTTAGATAACCTCTTACATTAACCAGAATACGGCCAAAGCCAACTGCCGGAAGCCGATCGCTATACGAACATGAAAATACTTGTTTTAGATAACTACGATTCTTTTACCTATAACCTGGTTTACATCCTCCGCGAACTTCACGGCCATGTAGACATTTTCAGGAATGATAAAATTACGCTGGAAGAAGTTGATCAATATGATAAAATCCTTCTTTCGCCCGGGCCCGGTATTCCATCGGAAGCTGGTATTATGCAGGACCTCATCCGTCAGTATGGCCCTACGAAAAGCATCTTAGGAATTTGCCTTGGCCATCAGGCTATCGGCGAAGTTTACGGCGCCAGTCTGGAAAATATGACGGACGTACTGCACGGAATCAGCGATAAAGCCATTATTACCGACCCTACTGAGCGTATTTTTCAGGGTCTTCCGTCCGAAATTCAGGTGGGAAGGTATCACTCCTGGACCGTTGTTCCGGAAACTTTTACCGATGACCTGCGGATAACAGCCCTGGACGAAGCGGGCAGAGTGATGGCGCTTTCGCATAAAACCTATGACGTAAAAGGCGTTCAATTCCATCCGGAGTCGGTATTGACCGACCACGGAAAAGCAATGCTGCGAAACTGGTTAAACCTGTAATCCACTTAATCTTTCTCTAAATAAAAAGGCAAACGCCACCTATGGATTTTTAGCACCATGAAAAACATTCTCGGACATTTATTTGAATACAAAGTATTAAGTAAGGAACAAGCCAAGGAAATTCTGATCGGTATCAGTTCCGGTCAATATTCCAATTCGGAAATAGCCTCTTTTCTGACGGTTTTCGCCATGCGCAGCATCACCGTTGAAGAACTTGAAGGTTTCCGTGACGCCATGCTGGAAATGTGCCTGAAAGTGGATCTTTCGGCCTACGATCCCATCGACGTCTGCGGAACGGGCGGGGACGGCAAGGATACCTTCAATATTTCGACGTTATCCTGTTTTGTGGTTGCCGGCGCCGGTCAGCGTGTGGCCAAACATGGTAATCATGGCGTATCGTCGCTGTGTGGTTCTTCAACCGTTTTAGAGTTTCTGGGTGCTAAATTCACCAATGATAAATCGATTCTGGAACGTCAGATCGACGAAGCCGGGGTTTGTTTCCTGCATGCGCCGCTTTTTCATCCGGCTATGAAAAACGTTGCACCGGTCCGCAGGGAACTGGGTATAAAAACATTCTTCAATATGCTCGGGCCTATGGTCAATCCGGCCTCACCGGGAAAGCAGCTGGTTGGTGTTTTTAGTCTTGAATTAGCCCGACTTTTTGCTTATCTTTACCAACAGACTGATAAACAGTTTCTGGTTGTTCACGCCCTAGACGGTTACGATGAAGTGTCATTAACAGGTGCATTCAAAATCATAACAGCTCATACAGAGCAAGTTCTGACTCCTTCCCTCCTCGGGTTGGACACGTTGCGCGCCTCCGAACTTTCCGGCGGAGAAACTGTTGAAGCTTCCGCCAAAATTTTCATGAATGTATTGAATAATGAAGCTACATCAGCCCAAAAACAGGCTGTACTGGCTAATTCAGCATTGGCGCTTCACTGTGCCAATCCAAAATTATCCTTACTTGATGCCGTTGAAACTGCCCGTGAATCGCTGGAAAGCAAAAAGGCCTTGGCGAGTTTCAAAAAACTGACAGCAGCATGATAACAAACCTGGATCAACTCGATTTGAACGCAACATACAGCTATGCCGATTATCTAAAATGGCAGTTCGAAGAGCGCGTGGAGTTGATCAAGGGAAAAATATTTAAGATGTCACCGGCCCCGGCCCGTAGGCACCAGCGCATTTCCGGCCGTTTTCACGCTGCTTTATTCAACTTTCTGGACAATGCGACTTGCCAGGTTTATCACGCCCCGTTTGATGTGCGTCTTACACTAAGGAAAAGCGATACCACAAATAGAATTTATACGGTTGTGCAACCTGATATTTGTGTGATTTGTGACACGACTAAGCTGGATGATAAGGGCTGCATAGGGGCCCCGGACTGGATTATAGAAATTCTTTCTCCTGGTAATTCTCAGGTGGAAATGAAAAATAAATTCGAGGTATATCAGGAGAATGGCGTTAAAGAATATTGGCTGGCAGAGCCAACCACTGAAACGATTTTTGTGTATGTCTTAAACGAGGAAGGAAAATACATTGGATTACATCCGTTCACAACGGCTGATGTTCTCACAAGCTACATCCTTCCTGATTTTAAACTAAACGTTGCCGATATTTTCAAAGATTAAAAAAGATGATAAGACGTTTTGGACTGATTTGTTTTTTTGCACTTTTAACTGCTTGCTTTTTTTCAAAGTCAAGTGCAAAAAACATCGGCTCCGACCCATCTGAAAATACGCGCACGGAAAAGAAAAAATATAACTACCTACTGTATCTCCCAAAGGAGTATAACGTTGCAAAAAAGAAATATCCGCTGGTCATTTACCTCCACGGAAGCTCACAGCGTGGTAATGATCTAAACAAGCTGAAAGCCTATGGACTACCTCAGCTAATTGAAAAAGGAAGGAATTTTGAATTCATTATTGCCTCACCCCAATGCCCTGATGGCGTCACCGACTGGTCCTCCGAAAACTGGTTTGATTCTTTATTTGTTTATTTAAATACCAAATACCGGATCGATCCTGACAGGGTATATCTCACGGGCATAAGCATGGGGGGCGGCGGAACTTTTGAAATTGCCAAAAAATATCCTGATAAATTTGCCGCATTGGTGCCTTTGTGTGCATGGAACAGTGCTATTACAAATATTTGCAATATCCGTCACATACCCACCTGGACGTTTCATGGGAAACTGGACGACATTGTGCCAATCGCAGAAACCGAAGAAAAGGTAAAAAAACTGCGGGATTGTAAAGGAAATACAACCTTTACGGTGCTGGAAAACGACGGACATGGAATCCAGTGGCTTTACGAGAAAAACGATACATACGACATCTACGAGTGGATGTTAAAGCATAAAAGGGAAGCTAAATGAATATATTAGAAAAAATTGTTGCGCGTAAAAGAGTCGAAATTGCGTTAGCCAAACAGCTCAAAAGCATTGCAGACCTGGAAAAAGAGGAATTGTTTTCACGTACCTCAACTTCCCTGACTGATGTTTTGAGAAGCACCTCTTCGCCTCGCATTATTTCAGAATTCAAAAGAAAATCTCCTTCCAAGGGGGTTATTAACGGGGCTGTGACACCGGAGGTCGTTACCGCGGATTATGTTGCGGCAGGGGCAGCAGCACTTTCCGTTTTAACCGATATCGACTTTTTCGGCGGTTCTTTCGATGATTTTTTAAGAGCCAGAAAAGCAAATCCACAGATCCCCATGCTGAGAAAAGACTTCATCGTGGATGAGTACCAGCTTTTTGAAGCAAAATCGATCGGTGCAGATATCATTCTTTTAATAGCAGCCTGCCTTGAACCTTCCGAGGTAAAATCACTCAGCGAAAAGGCTAAGGATCTTGGTCTGGAAGTGCTTCTCGAAGTGCATAATGCCGAAGAGCTGGCACAAAGTTTGTGCGACACGGTTGATATCGTTGGTGTCAATAACCGGAACCTCAAAACATTTGAGACTTCCATTCAGACATCCATCGACCTCAGTGCTCAAATTCCTGATTCCTTTGTAAAAATATCCGAAAGCGGATTAAGCGACGCTGAGACCATTATCGAATTATTTTCTTACGGATATAAAGGATTTTTGATCGGAGAAACATTCATGAAAACAACCAATCCGGGAGCAGCGCTGGTGGCCCTGCAAAATAATTTGTCACAATTAGCCAACAGAAACCCTCACGTTATATGAAAGTTAAAGTTTGTGGAATGCGCCAGCAAGGCAACATCGAAGCCTTAATAGAATTACAGCCAAATTTTATCGGATTTATATTTTCTGAGAAGTCTCCGCGTTTCGTCGGCAACGAACTGGATCCGGAATTTGTCAAAAGTATACCGAACACCATCAAAAAAGTAGGTGTTTTTGTGAACGCAAGTCCGGGCTATATCCTGGATACGGTCAAAAAATATGACCTGCAATATGCACAGCTGCATGGCAATGAATTGCCGGATATGTGTCGCAGCATTCGTCAGAAAGGTGTAAATATCATCAAGGCGTTCTCCATGCACGACCAGTTTAACTTTGCCATGCTGAACAATTACAAATCGTTCTGCGATATGTTTTTGTTTGATACCAAAGGAGACAATCCGGGTGGAAACGGAAAGGCTTTTGACTGGAGTCTTTTGAAAAAATACGATAACGAAAAACCTTTCTTCCTCAGCGGAGGGGTAGGTTTGGACAATATAGATGAAGTGATCGCCCTGTCGAAAACCATGCCTATTTACGGAATAGACGTAAACAGCATGTTTGAAACCGAACCCGGCGTTAAAGATATTTCAAAACTGAGAGCGCTTTTCGATAAGGTCAGAGTAAAAAAAGAAGAGCAGGCAGAAGCATAAACTTATGGAAGCAGTACAAGAAAAAAATTCTTACCAGGCCAACAGCCAGGGATATTACGGAACATTCGGAGGCGCATTTATACCTGAAATGCTTTATCCAAATGTGGAAGAATTGCGCGAAAATTATCTTCAGATTATTTCAGAACCTTCATTCAAGGCAGCATACGACGACTTGCTTAAAAACTATGTGGGCCGTCCTACGCCGCTTTACCGTGCCAACAGGCTTTCTGAAAAATACGGAACCAATATATTTCTGAAAAGGGAAGACCTTTGCCATACCGGAGCACACAAGGTCAACAATACCATCGGGCAGATTTTACTTGCTCAAAAACTTGGTAAAAAACGCGTTGTAGCCGAAACCGGTGCCGGACAGCACGGTGTGGCTACTGCCACGGTTTGCGCTTTGATGAATATCGAGTGTATTGTGTACATGGGCGAGCTGGATATCGAACGCCAGGCGCCCAATGTGGCCCGTATGAAAATGCTGGGTGCAGAAGTCAGAGCGGCAACCTGCGGGTCCAGAACACTGAAAGATGCTACCAATGAAGCCATGCGTCACTGGATCAACAATCCGGTTGATACGCATTATATCATTGGCTCGGTTGTGGGACCGCATCCTTATCCGGATATGGTTGCGCGCTTCCAGTCCATCATTTCCGAGGAAATAAAATGGCAGCTGAAAGAACAGACGGGGAAAGAAAATCCCGATTATGTGGTGGCCTGTGTAGGCGGCGGAAGCAATGCAGCCGGTGCATTTTACCATTATCTTGACGATCTGGAAACGAAACTGGTTGCTGTGGAAGCGGCAGGACAGGGTATAACTTCCGGTCACTCGGCAGCCACAACGGCTTTGGGAACACCTGGAGTTTTACACGGAAGCCGCACGATTCTGATGCAAACAGAAGACGGTCAGGTGGTGGAACCTTATTCGATTTCGGCTGGTTTGGATTATCCGGGAATAGGTCCTCAGCACGCATACCTCTACGATAGCGGAAGAGGCACGTTTTTATCCGCTACGGACGAAGAAGCTGTAACGGCGGCCTTTGAGCTTACCCGCATGGAAGGAATCATTCCAGCGCTTGAATCGTCACATGCACTGGCGGTTTTGGGGCGTTTGGGCGCAACGGCAAATGAAACTGTCGTGATCAATCTTTCCGGAAGGGGCGATAAGGATATGGCGACTTATATGAAATACATTAAATAATAGCCGTCGGCTATCGGTTTTTGACTGTCTGCTTTTGAACGAAGCACCCCGTCTTTAACCAATAGCCGACTGTTGTTACTTTTATCATTTTTTTCGTATTAATATCTGATTTAAACATGATTTACGATGGCTACACTGGCATTACCGGAAGTATTTGAAATGCGCCTGAAAGTTCAGGAGCTGGAAAAGAAAGTAAATTCAGGAGAATTATCTTTGTTTGAAAGATGTGAAATTGAAGACGAAATTCTTGAATTGAAAGAACAACTGGGCGAGTTTGACCGCCTGAAAGTCAGCGATGAAGGCGAATGCCTGAACTGTTCCGCATAAAGATTTCCCTTTTACTCAACGCAATCATGATCGTATTGTAACCATTACCATTGATTGTACGATGAACACACACACACTATTTACGGTTGGGCACTCCACTCATCCACCGGATTATTTTCTCGACCTTTTAAAAAAACACGGGATTACCTGCCTTATTGACGTCAGAAGCGTTGCGGCCAGCGCCTATAACCCTCAATTCAATAAAGAACCGTTATCCGCTTTTTTGAAAAAAAACGGGATTACCTATCTGCATTTCGCCAAAGAATTCGGCGCCAGACATACGGATCCCACACTTTTAGACGAAAATTCAAAAGTGGATTTTGAAAAAGTCCGCAATTCGGATGATTTTAAAAGCGGTGTCAAAAGGGTTATTCAGGGTTTTAAAAAAGGTTTTGTCATTGCCCTGATGTGCTCCGAAGCCGAACCGATCGACTGCCACCGTTTTTCGATGGTTTCTGTGGCGCTTCAGCGACTCGGATTCGATGTTCAGCATATTCTTAAGGATAGTACCTTATTGACGAATGTGCAGCTTGAAAAGGCGTTATTAAAGAAATTTCATAAAAAATTACCGGTTCCCACTGTATTTGATCCTGATGTCTCCATTCAGGATCAAATTACGGTTGCCTATCACTTAAAAAATCAGGAGATCGCATTTTCTCCCTACACACACGATTCAGAAGAAAAAATATGATTAAGCTATACACCATTGGTTTTACCGAAAAACCAGCGGAAGCATTTTTTAATCTTTTAAAGAGTTCAGGCGTCAAACAAATCATCGACACCAGAATAAATAATGCTTCCCAATTAGCCGGTTTCGCAAAAGGAACGGACCTGCAATACTTTGCCAGAACAATCGGCAATATCTCCTACGAACACAACCTCGATTTCGCACCGACAAAGGCGCTTTTATCGCTGTACAGGGCCAAAAAATTGAGCTGGGCTGCGTATGAAACGGAGTATCTGAACCTGCTGGACATGCGGAAAATCGCGCAGAAAACCGATATTGAGAAGCTGCACGAAAACTGCCTGTTATGCAGCGAACACCAACCCGACCATTGTCACCGAAGGTTATTAGCTGAATATTTGCGTCTTGTAAGAAATGATGTCCGGATCATCCATTTGACCTGATTTCGGTTACATGACAATTCGTTTTGTCTGTTTAGCCAATTCTATCAAAGAAGGGGGAAGGTGCCTGGCAGGCATCGAGCTAAACAATAGCAATGAGCCGATCATTGGAATAAATGGCCCGAAATGGATACGCCCGATATGTAAAACCCAGCATGGCAAAATTTATACGCATTGGGTAACCCATATAAAACTGCTGGATATCGTTGAAATAGAACCGGCCGGTTTTCCGGCCAAACCATCTTATCAGTCTGAAAATGTTTTCTTTAAGGATGAATATTTAAAAGTCGTCGGGCGGTTTGACCGTCGTCGGCTGCATGATTTATGCGACAATCACTATTACATTTTCGGAAATTGGGGAAAGACACTTTCCACAGAGGAAATCATTCCGCTGAACCATTCACTTTTGTTGCTGCATGTTAGTCAGTTCAACATAACTGAGAAGATCTCTCCGGATAAAAAACACCTTCGTTTACATTTTCAGTACAATGAAACGCACTATGATTTTCCGATAACCGATCCTGTTTTTACACAGCTTTACACGAACAATGCAGACATTTTAACGGGAATAAAAAATCTTTATTTATGTATTTCGATAGGTATAAACTTCAATGACTGGTATTATAAGCTTGTCGCCGGAATTATTTCTGACTCATCCTAATTTGGATTATTAATGATAAATTGCCCAACTTTTAAATCAAACCTAAAATAAACCTATTCAAAATGAAATACATTTCTTTATTTTTGGCCGGTTTTCTACTTTTTGGAACCATCGCTTACGCTAATTCGGATAAAAAACCTGCCGCTAAAAAAATGCTACGTCACGCCGTATTATTCAAATTTAAAGATTCTGCCACACCGGCTCAAGTAAAAGAAGTTGAAGATGCTTTCCGCAAGCTTCCTTCCAAAGTGAAAGAGGTTAAGGGTTTTGAATGGGGCACAAACAACAGCCCTGAAGGACTTAATCAAGGTTTCACCCATATGTTTTTCGTTTCTTTTGATAGCGAAGCAGGACGTGCAGCTTACCTGCCTCATCCAGAGCATAAGGCGTTTGTGAAAGTTTTGGAACCACATTTAGACAAAGTTTTAGTGCTTGATTACTGGACACAGGAATGAACAGAATAGTAAATCTTTTTGATACAAACCCAACAGATCAGCCAGGTCAGGGGCTTCTGAACGTATATTTTACGGCCGGATTTCCTGCGCTGAATGATACAAAAAAAATACTCACAGCCTTACAGGAAGGCGGCGCAGACCTCGTTGAAATAGGCATGCCTTATTCCGATCCTGTGGCTGACGGAGAGACGATTCAAAAAAGCAATGAGAAGGCTTTGGAAAATGGTATGTCCGTGAAACTGCTTTTTGATCAATTGCAGGATATGCGTAAAACCGTTTCAATTCCCGTGTTATTGATGGGTTACGTTAACCCGGTGATGCAGTATGGTATTGAAAATTTCTGCAAAAAATGCGCGGAAGTAGGGGTAGACGGGCTTATTTTACCTGATATGCCTATGGATGTTTATCTGAATGAATACAAATCCATTTTCGATTCGTACGGTATTCTGAATATTTTCCTTGTGACGCCACAAACCTCGGAAGCCCGCATTCGTCAGATAGACCAGGCCAGTGAAGGGTTTATTTATACGGTTTCCTCGGCCAGCGTTACGGGTTCAAAAAGTGGGGTAAGTACCGACATGGAATCTTATTTCAACCGGATCAATGCCATGAATTTGCGTAATCCGCGTCTGATCGGTTTTGGGATCAAGGACAACGCAACCTACGTCAAGGCCTGCAATTATGCCAGCGGCGCCATTATTGGAAGCGCATTTATCAGGGTTCTGGAAGAAAGCAAGGATCTTGAAAACGATATACGCCATTTTGTTCAGGAAATAAAAAACCCTGCTTCTGCGGTCATAAACGCATAAGCCGGTTTCTAAAACATCTGGTATCAATTTTTAACAAACAATCCGGTAAACGGGTTGTTTGTTTTTTGTTTCAGGCCTATGAAAATCACGATTAGCATCTTCCTGCTGCTAATCCTTAGCTGTTTCAGCACGTCTTCAAGTACCCGGTCCGGCATCGGCGCCGAATAGCGCTTTCCCTCTGGAATCTTTCAAAATCGCGTAAAAAATAGTATATTAGTCGGCTCTATGGTCAGCGGGGGAAATCGTACTTTTTACTTTGTTAAATCGTTACCATAGTAATCCATACAATCCCTGACCCTATGGCGGCTTTTACACCAGTAATGGAAGGATTACTCCTTCGTATTCAGGAATACCGGCAAAAGTATTACCAGAATAAACTTTTGAAAGGAATTATCTTTTCAGCGGCATTGCTTCTGAGTGTGTATCTGTTATTCAACACACTTGAATATTTCGGTCGTTTCAGTTCTGCTGTACGCGGCACGTTGTTCTTCGGTTTTTTAGCCATCCTGCTGTTTTCGTTCTTTCAGTGGGTAGTTCAGCCACTCATTCATTTATTAGGCCTTAAAAGACCTCTTTCTGATGAAGATGCGGCGTTACAGATCGGGCAGTATTTTCCGGAAGTGGGTGATAAGTTGTTAAATACGTTACAGCTCAGAAATCTTTCCGGTACGCAGTCGGACCTTATTGAGGCCAGTATCCGGCAAAAATCAGGGCAATTACTGATTGTCAAATTTTCGGATGCCATACGTTTCAATGAAAACAAAAAATGGCTCAAATATGCCATTTATCCGTTAGCAGCCATCGGCGTTATTTTGCTTTTCAATCCTTCATTTTTTACTTCCAGTTCTGACAGGATCATTCATTTCAGAAAGAATTATACCTACGCACCATTTTCATTTCAGCTCGAAAATAAAAGCCTGAAGGCATTCCGTAATGAAGATTTTACGCTAAAATTAACCTTAAAGGGCGAAGCCTTGCCCCAGGACGTTTACCTGATCCAGAACGGTACGCGGTTTAAACTGACCCCTGAAGGAAATCAGCATTATTCATATATCTTTAAAAACATTCAGCGCGAGGCGGCATTTTCTTTTGAAGCGGCCGGTTTCGTTTCTGATGAATATAAACTTAACGTAATGGAGCGGCCTTCTCTGCTCTCGTTTGACGTGAACCTGCACTATCCGGCTTATCTGCACAAGCCGTCTGAGGGATTGAATAACGTGGGGAATTTGTCCGTTCCGGAAGGGACGACCATTGAGTGGAATTTTAATACTTCTTCCACGAAATCGCTGGGTATCCGCTTTGAAGGCGATTCGCTTTTATACAAGGCCACAGAAAACGATGATAAAGGTTTTCAGGTTACAAAGCGTTCCGTCCGTCGTTCGTCGCAATACCAGATTCAGCTGAAAAATGATGAGGCAGCCAATGCAGATAAGATCGGTTATTATATCAACGTCATCCCGGATAAATTTCCGGTTATGTCGCTGGAAAACTTCCAGGATACGACCTTGTATAATTATCTGGTTTTGGGCGGTTCCATCAGCGATGATTACGGTTTCTCTCAACTGAAGCTGTTCTATTCCGTTCAGCGCGAAAATGAAAAGAAAGAATCGGTACCAAAATCCATCCCGATTCCCTTTAATAAAACCGTCAACACACAAAGTTTTTACTTCCAGTGGTATGTCGACAGCCTTAAACTCGCCCCAGGCGATAAGATCGAATATTATGCCCAGGTATGGGATAACGATGGCGTGAACGGCGCAAAAAGTGCCCGTTCAAGATCTATTCAATTCACAGTGCCATCAAAAGATCAGCTGGAAGCAGAAATCAGGAAATCTGAGCAGAATACGGAAAACCAGATCGAGTCTGCGATGAAAAAGGCACAGAGTCTGGAAAAAGACCTGCACGCATTGGATGATCGCCTGAAAAGTAATAAAGATCTTGATTTCAAAGAGAAAAAACAGATCGAAGAAGTACTTAAAAAACGGGAGGAACTGATCAAAGAATTGCAGGCGCTTCAGGACAAGAACCAGAGCATGAATGAAAAGGCGAAACAGTTCAGCCAGCAAAGTCCCGAATTACAGCAAAAACTGAATCAGCTTCAGAAACTGATGGCTGAGCTGACAGATAAGGAGACGGACAAACTTTACAAGGAACTCCAGAAATTGCTTGATCAGAAAAAGAGCGAGCGCATGTCCAATATGCTCGACAAGCTTAAAAACAAGGAACATAATCTTGAAAAGGAACTGGAACGCACCTTGAAGCTCTTCAAGCAAATGCAGATGGAACAGAAAATGGAAAATCTAGTCGATAAGCTTGACAATTTAGCCGAGAAAGAGGAGAAACTGGCCGATAAAACGCAGGAAAACGATAAGAATAAAAATGCCGATGAGAAAAAAGGGAAGAATGAAGACCTGAAAAATGAACAGGAGAAAATCCAGGAAGAATTCGACAAGGCGAAAGAAAACGCAAAAGAGATTGAGGAGTTAAGTAAAGAGCTCGAAAAGCCGGTAGACACCAAGCAAGAGGAGCAAAAAAACGCTTCTGAGCAAATGAAAGAAAGCAAGGAGCAACTTGGTAAGCAACAAAATTCCAAAGCTTCACAGGCACAGAAAAAGGCCGCGAAATCGATGCGTGAAATGTCTGAGTCAATGTCCGAAGCCATGGAAGCTGCCGAGATGGATCAAATGGAGGAGGATATGGATGCATTGCGTGATATTCTGGAAAACCTGATCACCTTGTCTTTCGATCAGGAGAAGCTGATGAAAGATTTCAGAGGTGTCAATTTACAGGATCCACGTTTTATAAAACTTGGGCAGCAACAGCTGAAATTAAAAGACGATGCAAAAGTGGTTGAGGATAGCCTGTATGCTTTGGCCAATCGTGTGGTACAGATTCAGTCATTTATTACACGGGAACTGAATGACATGAAGCAGTACATGGACGAAAGTGTCAAAAGCATTAAAGACCGTAACATCAGTATCGCCACATCGAAACAGCAATTCTCGATGACGTCTATGAATAACCTGGCGCTGATGCTCAGCGACGTTTTCAAGCAAATGCAGCAGCAAATGGCGATGGCCATGCCGGGGCAGGGTAAAGGCAAAAAGGGAAAACAAAAAGGACAGCAGCAGGGCATGGGCGAGATGCAGGAAAAGCTGAACGGAAAAATCAAGCAGTTGGGATCAGGTAAGGAAGGGCAGGGCAACTCGTCCGAACAGCTTGTGAGAATGGCTGCTGAGCAGGCGATGATCCGTAAGATGATTCAGGAATTGATGGATTCGCAGAAAGGCACCGAGGCCGGAAAAGCGATGGGTGAAGAGCTTCAGGAAATCATGGATAAAATGGACGAGAATGAGACCGATCTTGTCAACAAGCGCATTACGCCGGAACTGATAAAACGTAACCAGGAAATAACAACCCGGTTGCTGGAATCGGAAAAAGCGATGAAAGAGCAGGATGAAGACGAGGAGCGTAAAGCGCAAACCGCCAAACAAACACCGCGTCAACCGCCGGCAGCCTTCGAGAAATACATTCAGGAAAAGGAAAAACAAACCGAGCTACTGCGCACCATACCACCGACTTTTTCGCCTTTCTACAAGCGGGAAGTGGACACTTACTTCCGTAAATACCAGTCAAAGAACTGATTACTAATACATTTTGTTTTGATTTAGCCTGTTTTAAGAAACGTAACAATCCTTAAAATAGGTTAAATCGCAGACGAAATTGACGGTTAATTAAATCGTAATTAGATACTTACTACCTTTATACCAAATTTTCTTTTCGGTTTAGGATTAAACTGGATGGAAAATTTGATATAACTCATTAAAACACAGTCCATTCTGAATTAATAGTATGCTAAAATTCTTCTCGGAAGAGATCGATTTCAAACTTCCTTTTCCATTAAAAACATCAAAATGGATTAAAACAATCTCTAAATCAGAGGGTTATGATTTGGGTGATTTGAATTATATTTTTTGTTCCGATGAATATCTTCTGGAGATCAACAAACAATACCTGGATCACGACTATTACACCGACATCATCACCTTCGACAACAGTGAAGAAGAAGGAAAAATCGAGGGTGATATTTATGTGAGCGTGGATCGTGTAAAAGAAAATGCCGAGGAGTTTGGCGTTGATTTCGAAACTGAAATGCGCCGGGTTTTAATTCACGGGCTCTTGCACTTAATGGATTACACAGATACCAGTGAAGAACTGAAGACGCAAATGCGAGCGAAAGAAGATGAATGCCTTTTGCTTTTTTAAAAATATTTCCACGTGGAACACTTTTGAAATATTTCAAAAATACGTTTCACAGCAAAATAAGTAAAACTTAAAATTCTATGTTTCAAGAATATGATGTAATCGTAGTAGGAGCCGGTCACGCCGGTTGCGAAGCAGCTGCCGCAGCTGCGACGATGGGCTCCTCCGTTTTACTCATTACAATGAATATGCACACCATAGCACAGATGTCGTGTAACCCGGCCATGGGTGGTGTTGCCAAGGGTCAAATTGTGAGAGAGATTGACGCGCTCGGAGGACAGTCAGGAATTGTGAGCGATAAGACCATGATCCAGTTTCGGATGCTGAACCTATCGAAGGGTCCGGCCATGTGGAGCCCGCGCTGCCAAAGCGACCGGATGATGTTCGCGCTAGAATGGAGGAGCGTTCTGGAGAATAATCCAAACGTAGATTTTTGGCAGGACACCGTCAAGGAAATTTTGCTTGACGGCGATCAGGTTACCGGTGTTAAGACAAGCCTCGGTATCGAGATCAAATCGAAGTCTGTAGTACTCACCAACGGAACCTTCCTGAACGGACTGATCCACATCGGTGAAAAAAATTTCGGGGGAGGAAGAACCGGTGAAAAAGCAGCGACCGGAATTACCGAGCAACTTAAGAGTCTTGGCTTCGAGGCTGGCCGCATGAAAACCGGAACACCACCAAGAGTCGATGGGCGTTCTCTAGATTACTCAAAAATGGAAGAACAACCAGGTGACGAAAACCCCTCAAAATTCTCCTACAAAAATACGACGAAACTCAGCAAGCAAAGAAGCTGCTGGATCACGTACACGAATAACGAAGTACACGAAATTCTCAGGACCGGTTTCGAAAAGTCTCCGATGTTCTCCGGAAGGATAAAAGGGCTCGGCCCAAGATACTGTCCTTCAGTGGAAGACAAGATCAATCGTTTTGCCGATAAAGATCGCCACCAGATTTTCGTAGAGCCGGAAGGGTGGGACACTGTCGAGGTATACGTGAATGGTTTCTCCACTTCACTTCCGGAAGATGTTCAGTACGCCGCGCTAAAGAAAATCCCGGGATTCGAAAATGTCAAGATGTTCCGTCCGGGTTACGCGATCGAATACGACTATTTTCCACCGACACAATTGAAATCAACCCTCGAAACACACCGGATCAAAAATCTGTTTTTCGCAGGACAAATCAATGGTACTACAGGATATGAGGAAGCCGCCTGTCAGGGATTGATGGCCGGGATAAACGCGCACAGAAATGTTCACCAGCTGGAGCCTTTTGTACTCAAAAGATCCGAGGCTTATATTGGCGTACTTATCGACGACCTGATCAATAAAGGGACCGAAGAACCTTACCGCATGTTTACGTCCCGTGCCGAGTACCGAACGTTGCTGCGCCAGGACAATGCCGACATACGCCTAACCGAAAAAGGATTTGAAATCGGGCTTGCCGATCAGGAACGTCTCGACAATGTCCGTCAAAAAATTCGGCAGGTTGAAGAGATCATTTCGGAATTGACAGGTCACAAATTGCAACCCGAAGAAATCAATCCGACACTCGAGGAACTTGGCTCCGCACCGATTCGCGAAAAGACTTCAGTAACCCAACTTCTTAAGAGGCCGCAGCTTTCTATCAGTGAAATCACCGGATCAGTTCCTGTCATTTATGCGCTTCTCGAAAAGTATGGCGAGGACACCATTAAGCAAGCTGAAATTCATATCAAATATGACAGCTATATAGAAAAGGAAAAACTATTGGTCGAAAAAATGAACCGGCTCGAGGACCTCAGTATCGTTGACAATTTCAACTACGATATCGTCACTTCCCTTTCATTTGAAGGTCGTGAAAAACTGAAGAGAACCAGGCCTTCGACCATTGGCCAGGCATCGCGGATCAGCGGTGTCAGTCCTTCAGATATCTCTGTGCTCATGCTATTCATTGGAAGATAAATGTCTTTAGAAACTTTAACTCAGTGCCCGGTTTGTCAAAGTACCAGCTTCAGTAATTATCTGAATGTTGAAGATTACACCGTTTCAAAGAAAGAATTCACAATCCAGCAGTGCAATGCGTGCTACTTTCTTTTCACGAATCCAAGACCTCCCATGGAAGAAATAGGGGCCTATTATCAGTCCCAGGATTACATTTCTCACCATGATGAAGCGAAAGATCTCATGAGTAGAATCTACACCGCTGTGCGCAATTATACGATCGGACAGAAGATAAAACTGATCACGGGTCTTCACGCCGGAAAAGGATCTCTGCTCGATATCGGTTGCGGAACAGGCAATTTTTTACAGGCGGTTAAGGAGACAGGCTGGCTCACAGCTGGTGCTGAACCCGACGGCGGTGCACGGGAAATTGCGGCAAAAAGGATAGGAGAGAACGTATTTGAAAGCATCTATGCCAACGAACTGACCGCTCAGAAATATGATGTTATCACCATGTGGCACGTGCTGGAGCACGTTCATTTGCTGAATGAAACCATTGACTGGCTAGCTGAACACCTCAATCCAAATGGAAAGATTATCATTGCCGTGCCCAACCCGCAGTCGCCGGATGCCACGCGATATAGCCGCTTCTGGGCCGCTTATGATGTCCCAAGGCACCTTTATCATTTCACGAAAGATTCAATGGCTCTGCTGATGAAAAAACATAGTTTGAAGGTTGATAAGATCCATCCGATGTGGTTCGATTCATTTTATGTCAGCATGCTAAGTACGAAATACAAGGCAAAAAAGGTCAACCTGTTCGACAGCATCAAGACTGGTCTGATGTCCAATATCAAGGGCAATTCGAGCACGTCAGAAGGCTTAAATACGTCCAGTCTGATCTACATCATTTCCAAAATTTAATGATCCGCTAAACCACTGAAAGCCCTCAATACAGTATGCCGTATTGAGGGCTTTTGTTTAATTATTTACCATATGCTTAAGAAGTATTTTCTGCTCATCGCTTGTATTTTTCTACTCTCCAAATGCGCCCAGGTGGTAGCACCAACAGGAGGGAAAAAGGATATTATTCCTCCCAATTTAATTGAAAGCATCCCACCAAACCGCACGCTGAATTTTAAGGATAACAAGATATCCCTGTTCTTTGACGAGTACGTGATAATCGACAATATTACTCAAAAACTGATCATCACCCCGGAGGCTGACAACCCTTATAGCTTCAAGCAAAAAGGCACTTCTGTAGAGCTAAATTTTAAGAAAAAATTCCAGGATAGTACCACTTATACGCTCAATTTCGGAGACGCGATCAAGGATTATGCCGAGAAAAATCCGGCAAAAAACCTCAAGCTGGTTTTCAGTACAGGCAGCTCCCTGGACTCCGGGCGCATCTACGGAACCGTTAAAGACCTACGCTCCAACAAGCCAATTTTCGATGCCCTGGTGGGACTTTATAATATCAGCGACACGCTGAATATCGTCAAACAAAAGCCGTTCTATTTCTCAAGAACAGACAGCAGCGGACGGTTTACAATAGAAAATGCCCAGGTAAAAGACTATAAATTATTCGCATTGGACGACAAAAACCGTAACCTTTTGTACAACGCCAAAGACGAAAGAATAGGCTTTTTGAGCAAACCTGTTAACGCAGGCTCTGACTCTTTGAACTATAACCTGAGTCTGTTTTTATCTGATAACACGCCTTTCCGCGTACAGCGAACCATCCCTAAAGTCAACAATTACACGGTCGTTTTTAACAAAGGAGTGGAGAAAGTAGACGTCCATTTTATGAATAAAGACACCATTCCGTACGTGTTGGAAAACAATATTCAGCTCAAATTCTTTAATGTACAGCCCCATCCGGACACGACTTATATACGGATGTCCGTGACAGATTCGCTCGGAATCACGGCTCAGGATACCATTAAAATCACGTTTCAGCAGCAAAGAGGAAAGGAACGGCAGCGCGATGCATTTACCATGACTTCGCTTCCACAGCAAAACAAACCGCTGTCAAAAATCTTCGAATATGAGCTTCAGTTAAGCAAACCTGTAAGTTTTATCGATGATAAAAAGATCCAGTTGATTACCGACAGTCTGACTAAAGAGCCCTTAAGCAACTTCAAGTGGACCTGGAATAAGTTTCATAATCAGATCAAAATAAGCGGCAAATCGGCCGCTAAAGACAGTATCAAATGGGAATTCCCCAAGGGAAGTTTCATTAGTGTAGAGGGGGATACCTTGGCTAAAATGCTGATCAAACACCCGGTTCTTAATGAAGACGACTATGGAATTTTAAGAGGTGCTGTAAACAACGCCGACAGTTCAGCCCATTTCATCATCGAATTGGTCGACCAGGAATATAAAACACTTCAGTCGCTTTACACCTCACCCTATACATTCCGGCACATTCCTCAAGGAAATTATTTCCTACGGCTGATTCTCGACACCAATAACAACAAAAGATGGGACACAGGTTTGCCTGTAGAGAATAGACAGCCGGAGAAAATCATATACTTACCGGAAAAGCTCCTGATCAAAGCGAATTTTGAGATCAATGACACCAATTTTGACTTGTCCACACTCAAGGACTAGTATTTTCTTATACACTTTATGTGGATAACTATGTGGATATGTCCGAAAATCTGTGGGTAAATAACAGAATTTTGTTAACAATTATGTGGATAACCCCTGTTTCGTGTGGATAAATTTCAAGTTTCAAATCTAAAGTGGACAATCCACATCTAAATAGAAGTTAACAGTACGTTAATACACTGTAGAGAATGTGTATAACTTTTTAAGCACCTTAAGTCGAGTTACCAACAGTCCGATGTATATAAATAATTTCTTACCTTGTGACTCAACAACTTAATTGTGGACAAAAATAAAAACTCCAGTGGATAAACCCTAACAGTTATCCACAAATTGTGGATAACTGTGTTAATCTATAGTGGAAAAGATACTTATAGACATATCCACAGTGCTAGAGAGTAGTAATAACTAAAAAAGAAATTTTTTTTATCTATTATGAAAAAAGGTTTTAAGAGGTTATTGATCTACATAATTCTTTCCGGGGCCGGGGTGACGGCACAGGCCCAGACCGAAAAAGAAATGGCTGAGGAGTATTATAAAAAGAATGACTGCTCCAAAGCGCTGACTTATTATACGACGCTTCTTAAAGCCGGTTTTGACAAGGGTTATCTTAAAAATTACACCGGCTGCATCACCAAAACAAAAAGCTGGAACGAGGCAGAACAGTTCTTCAAGAAGCAGATTAAGAATGACGCATTCAATTCGGCCTGGTACTATATATACTGGGGAGTGTTGATGAACGCGCAAGGAAAGGCGCAGGAGGCCGAGAAAAAGAATGAACAAGCATTGAGTGCTTCTGGCTTAAGGATTGATCTGAAGAGAGATATGGCCGATGAATTCAGATCAGCGGGACAACCTGAATGGGCCAAAAAGGCATTGATGAATGGTCGGGAAGTTTCCAAAAGGAATGATCTGTTTCAACTTGAGCTGGCCAGTGTCTACCGGGATTTGAATGAGCCTGAAAAAATGATCGATGAGTTGTTGTCGTATGGTACGCGCTATCAGAATATCGAAGTGGTACAAAACATGCTTCAGGATTTCACAAAGGATGAAAAGGAGCAGGCACTTTTGGAAAAAGTATTGTACGATAAGATCCAAAAGTTTCCGAATGAGGGTTTTTATAATGAGCTGCTGATCTGGTATCAGGTTCAAAAGAAAGACTTTTACAAGGCATTTATTCAGGAAAGGGCGCTGGACAAACGATTTAAACATAACGGGGCGAGGCTTTATAACCTGGCCATGCTGGCGCTTCAGAATGAGGATTATGTGAATGCGGGAGCCATATTCGACTATCTGGTGAAGGAATATCCAAAGGGACAGCTGTATCCTGTTGCTCGTCGTATGGCTATATTTTCGCGCGAAGAGCAGGTGAAAAATACGTATCCGATAAAACGTGAAGAGGTTCAGAAGTTGCTGGGACAATATCAGCAGCTTGTCGATGAGTTGGGGGTCGGCCTCAGGACTATTGAAGCGCTGCGGAATATGGCAACCCTGAATGCTTTTTATCTCGACGATTTCAAGAAGGCCATCCAGATCATGCAAATGGCTATTGATGCAGGCAGGCAAGAGAAAATGTTTGTCGATAAATGCAAGCTGGATCTGGGCGATATTTATCTTTTGCAGGGAGAGCCCTGGGAAGCGTCATTGCTTTACTCGCAGGTTGAGAAGTCGCAAAAGGATGATCAACTGGGTTATGAAGCCAAATTGCGTAATGCGAAACTCCATTACTTTAAAGGAGATTTTGCCCTGGCCAAAGAGGTCCTTGATATTTTGAAGAAGGCTACTTCCAGGGAAATTGCCAACGATGCCAACGAGTTGAGCCTGCTTATTATGGACAATACGGGATTGGATAGTTCGGAAACTGCGATGAAGGAATATTCGAATATTGAGCTTTTGCTTTTCCAAAATAAAAAATACCAGGCGATTGATTCACTCAAATACCTTTACGAAAAATATCCGGAGCATAGTTTGTCAGACGAAATTTTGTGGTTGATGGCAAACACTTATGTCAAGCTTGACAGTAACCAACAGGCGATGGCCTCTTTGAAATTGCTTTATTCAAAATTCGGCGTTGACATTCTTGGGGATGATGCGTTGTTTGAGATGGCAAGACTGAATCAGGAAAAACTGAACAACAAAGATGAGGCGATGAAGTTGTACCAGGAGTTAATGGAAAAATATCCCGGAAGCATTTTTGTCGCGGAGTCCCGAAAACGATTCAGGATTTTGCGAGGCGATGTTGTAAATTGATTTAAGAAAATTAAAAAAGGAAAAGGGAAGTCATTTTGGCTTCCCTTTTCCTTTTTACGTTTTAAAATTTGCGATCTGTTGCCTGATTGATCTCATCTGTTTAAACCTCAGGCGGTAAAATTCGCTGGAATATTACTTCAATCGATTCATTAGTAGCGACTTAAAGTCTAAAAATGATGGTTTCATTTTTATCGAACTTTTTTCAATGGAAAGCAACAATTGAAGTCTTTCAGGAATTTCGACGGATTTTCCTAAAGTTTCTTCCACCAGATCGATAAATTTGGCCGGATGTGCTGTTGAAAGAAAAACGCCGGTAAAATTCCCATCTGAATTTTGGCGGTACTCCTGAAGCCCGCGGTAAGCGATGGCGGTATGAGGACAAAGGACATAATTTGCATTTCCATAAACTTCGCGCATCGATTTCTGCGTTTGCGCGTCGTTGAAAAAATATCCGGAAATTTTTTCGCGGACAAGATTCCAGTCGTCACCAAAGAACCGTGTCATTCTTACGAAGTTGCTCGGGTTGCCTACATCCATCGCATTGGAAATTGTTTCGATGGAAGCGTGAGGTTCGAAGACTCCATTTGTCAAATATCTCGGTACGGCATTGTTAAGATTGGTCGAAGCGATAAAATGTTCTACCGGCAGTCCCATGCGATAGGCCAGAAGTCCTGCACTCAAATTCCCGAAATTTCCGCTTGGCACAGAGAAAACAAGAGGTTTACCCAGATGTTTTAGCTGCGCGTAGGCAGAGAAAAAGTAAAACGATTGCGGGATAAGCCTGGCAATGTTGATCGAGTTGGCAGAAGCCAAATTGAACTTTTCTGTTAACTCGCTGTCAAGAAATGCTTCCTTGACCAATTTTTGGCAGTCATCAAAAGTTCCGTCGATTTCCAGAGCGGTTACATTATGTCCGAGCGTTGTCAGTTGCTTTTCCTGAATTTCACTCACCTTTCCGCTTGGGTAGAGGATGGTAACAGAAATGCCCGGAACTTTGTAAAAGCCCTGAGCAACAGCGCCTCCGGTATCTCCCGATGTTGCCACAAGGATTTGAATTTCCTTTTGAGATTTTACCAAAAAATATGACATGACAGCCGCCATGAAACGTGCGCCGAAATCTTTAAACGCCATGGATGGGCCATGGAATAGCTCTAAAACGTAGTCTTTTGGCGTAATTTTTAAAACAGGGGCTTCAAAATCATAAGCACTTTCTATAATTTTTTCAATATCCTTCCGGGGAATATCCTCGCCTAGAAGTGTCGCTGTTACTTCGACAGCAATCTCTTTGAACGTTCTGTTTTCAATCGTATGTAGAAAATCTTCTGAAATTTTCGGAATGAATTCAGGCATGTAAAGGCCGTTATCCGGTGGCAGGCTCCTGAATACGGCTTCTTCCAGGGATGCTTTCAGGGAATTTGTCTTGGTACTGTAAAATATCATTATATAGGTGAAATATGTTCGCGCAGTAAAAGCACAAATTTAACTAAAATACCTGCGTGTGAGGCAAATTGCAGATGTAATTTGAGAAAAGTATATAACTTGCCTTGTCAAAACAAGTATTACTCAAACAACATATTTTTTGTGGATTTGCCGTTCTGCGGTTACGGCGTAATTTTGCAGTGAAATTATTTTAATGGATAATTTTCAGTAAAATCGGTCCGGGATATGCCGGAATTTCATAAAAGTTCGCTGTTTTCTGAGTGCAGGTTGATTTATTTAAAAATTTATATAAAAGAGTATGTCGCAAGGTATTTTTAGTGTCCCGGCTTTAAGAAATGAGCCTGTGAAAAACTACGCTCCGGGAAGCCCCGAAAGAAGCGAGTTGAAAATAGCGCTTGAAGAAGCGAGATCAAAACAGATTGAAATTCCGCAATATATTGGTGGTAAAGAGATCTTTTCTCAAAAAAAACACCGTGTCTCGCCGCCACATGATCACCAGCATACACTTGGGTATTTGCATGAAGGCAGTGCCGAAGATGTAAAAAAGGCGATCGGAGAGGCACTGGAAGCGCGCAAAACATGGTCGTTGATGCATTGGGAACAGCGTGCAGCTATTTTCTTAAAGGCAGCTGATTTGATCGCTGGACCTTACCGGGCTGAAATGAACGCTGCGACCATGTTGGGGCAGTCAAAGAACGCCTACCAGGCAGAGATCGATTCAGCTTGTGAGATTATCGATTTCCTTCGTTTGAATGTTAATTTCCTGACAGATATCTATAAGCAGCAGCCGGTTTCTTCGGACGGTGTTTGGAATCGTATGGAATATCGTCCTTTGGAGGGATTTGTTTTTGCTATTACGCCTTTCAATTTTACGGCCATTGCGGGGAATCTTCCGGCAGCACCCGCGCTGATGGGTAACGTTGTGCTTTGGAAACCCGCATTTACGCAGGTATACGCAGCCAATGTGATTATGAAAGTGTTTAAAGAAGCCGGCCTTCCCGATGGCGTTATTAATATGATTTTGGCGGATGGGCCTGTTGCTGGCGATATCGTCTTCAAAAATTCGGATTTTGCCGGGATTCACTTTACGGGAAGTACAAAGGTATTTCAGACCATCTGGAAAGAGATCGGCGAAAATATAGCAGGTTATAAGACCTTTCCCCGGATTGTCGGCGAGACAGGCGGAAAAGACTTTGTTTTGGCGCATAAGTCGGCGAATGCAAAAGCTTTGGCAACGGGATTGATCCGGGGTGCCTTTGAGTACCAGGGACAAAAATGCTCCGCTGCTTCCCGTGCTTACATTCCTTCCAATTTGTGGGAAGAGGTAAAAGGATATATGTTGACTGATCTGGCGGAAATCAAAATGGGAGGCGTTGAAGATTTTTCCAATTTTGTTAATGCGGTTATCGACGAAAAATCCTTTGATAAAATTGCTTCCTATATAGAAGGTGTAAAAAGCAATCCGGGAGATGCTGAAATTGTTGCAGGGGGAACGTTTGACAAGAGCAAAGGGTATTTTGTCCAGCCAACGATTATTAAGGCTGCAAAGCCGGATTATGTAACGATGTGTGATGAAATATTCGGACCGGTTCTTACCGTGTATATATATGATGCCGATAAGTTCGAGGAAATTATCCCGATTGTTGATTCTACCTCTCCCTATGCATTGACGGGTGCCGTGTTCGCGCAGGATCGTTACGCGATTCAATACGCAACGGAACATCTGGTGAATGCTGCGGGTAATTTTTATATCAATGATAAGCCAACGGGCGCGGTAGTGGGGCAGCAGCCTTTTGGCGGAGCGCGTGCTTCCGGTACCAATGATAAGGCGGGATCTGTGTTAAACTTACTTCGCTGGGTTTCTCCGCGGGTAATAAAGGAAACATTGGTTTCGCCTGAAAACTATAAATATCCCTTCCTTTTGGCTGAATAATTGGATAATTATTTTGAATAGTTTGAATACTTAAAGAACTTTCAAAAAAATGAAAATATTTCTTGCTATGGATTTGCATCCACAAAAAGTTTTTCTACCTTTGCAATCCCAATCGCAGACAGAGGAAACGAAAAGAGAGTAAGAAAGTCGGGATTGGTACTGTTCTTTGACATGATGAGATAAACTAAAAGAGTAAGAAAAACTCGTTTAAGAAGATACCGTGACATTCTTCGGGATGATCACAAACAAAAATTTACAATGGAGAGTTTGATCCTGGCTCAGGATGAACGCTAGCGGCAGGCTTAATACATGCAAGGCGAGG
>NZ_JAVFVU010000062.1 GCF_030929615.1 Dyadobacter sp. LHD-138
GGGCCCTTAGATAGGTAAAAAGACTTTTGCCTACACCGCCCTTGGCTTGCAGCACATAATGGAATTTGCGTTTCATTTTTTAGAAAATTTAGATTCAACAATAATGTTCTCTTGTGTACTCATGGTGTTCGGATCCGCCCAAAAGGCGGTAGGACCGGGGCTTTGGCTATCCGGTTCTGGCTGAACCGGTGAAGCAGAAACAGGTTTTGATCTGAAACCCTGTCTGAATGCAGTACTAGTGACTTTGCCTTTAAACTGGAACCGGCAAAACTTGATGTCTGTGGCGCTGACCATATCCGCATGGCCCACATCCTTGCAAATCATTTCGGCAATGTAGCGCGCCGATAGTCTGGAAGTGATCAGATCGAAATACAGCTCGTAAAGGATCCGCTTTCTTTTCTTATCTCTCCGCTCAAAAAGATCGATCAGTGTTTTTTTGTCCATCGGCTAGTGAAGTTAAAGTAATTGCATTCTCCGGTTAGGTATATACGGAGTTCCGGACCTGCCCTGGTCGGGTAGAAAGCATGAAGTTTTTTCATGATGGAATTAGATTTTATTTCTGTTTGAAATGGATGTAATTTTTAACCGGAGCTCCCGGATTGCTCTACGTTACTGCTTTCAGCGACCTGCTGTAAATTATCCGTCTGATCTGGCTGGGAAGTTTGCCAACGATGGCAATGCGCACGGATGTATTTGATGTCCAGCCGTGTGACTAGCGTACTTCCCAGATCGGCATTGATCAAAAGGAGTGTAAAACGGACCGAATGCTGCTGCTTAAAGTAGCTTTCATAGTACTGATACAGTTTCTTTCTTCTTTTCACATCACGGCTCACAAAGAGTCCGATGAGCTGCTGTTTAATCTCGTTCATGACGGTGTTGGTTTAAATGATTTAATAAGAATTGAAGCTCAAAGAGCTAACGGGCCATTCCTTTGGCAAAGGCCTGATACGCAAGGGCCAGCTCACAAGTCAAGGATCTTCACAAGTGCAGGGGAGTCGATCTCGAAAATCACTCCCCGGGAAATGAGCTGCTTTCTTAAAGCACGGTGCGTATTTGCAGCACGCACCGGGGATACTTTTGTGTTAGGACCGGTTACCAGCGGATCCGAATCTTCGGCTTGAAATAGCATCGGTAGCATGTTTTAATGGAACATGCTGCAAATTTCAGGCGGGGAGTTGACAATAATGTTCCCGTTATTCCGGTAGGAAGAAAAAGAACAAAAAAGAAAAATTTGAGACCTAAACTTCCTTAAAGATCCCGGAGCAGAAGGCTGCAGTCCTGTACATATTTATAGCGGGGTTTGTTGGGAGTACAGTTGAAAGTGTCCTGTTGCTCTGTTTGAAAGGCTTTAATGAACGAATCGCGCGGGATGCTATGGGAGAGCCAGTTGTTAAAAAGGGCTGCTACTTTGGGAGCGGTAAGACGCTGCTGGATATGCCCCTGCTTGTTGAGGGTGAAGTATAGCGCTGCCAATTGGAGCCTTCCGCCATTACCGGTATTTCTGAACAAGTAGATTCCATCGGTTTTACAGGGAGAGATCCACTGCTCTTTAAGCAGTATAGCAATAAGGCGCTCAAGTTTTTGCTTCCGCGCTGTTTCATCCGTTCCGGTCAGAATCTGATGAAAATGAAAGGGAGGCAGTTTCTTTAATACCTTTTTTAATTCCGGTGCAGCGGATTCAGATTCGAATAACAAATGTCCGAACTTTGATTTCAGGTCCAGCTTCCATTGGTTGATATCGATTCCATTTTTCACTGCCGGCTCATGTGGCACGATTTGAAGCCATTGGTAGATTTTGAGAATCGTTTCCTGTTTAGCTTCGAAAGAACTGTAATCTTTTCGGGCCAGTAGCTGCTCAAAAATTGGACGGCTGTTTTTTAGCAGATATAGCATTCTGCTGCGTATCAGGTTGATCTGACGTCTTTTTGCGGCAGGTAGATACCAAAAGTTTAAAGGTCTTTGAAGGTAGCTTTCAAAATCATCCAGATAGTCCGCCGTGCTGTCATCAATTGAGCAGCTATACCGGTTGTGGTAAAGGATCAGCATCCTGTTTAGAAAAGCAAGCTCGTTTTGGTAAAAGCTTCCTTGAAATTCCTCGGATAAATATTTAAGTAGGGGGTACTTTTGGTTAGCATGCAGGTTCATCATTTTCTCTGTTTACGTTTCACATAAGACCTGAACAAAGCCATTTTGACTGGCTTTGAGCTGCTAATGTAGAAAAGTAGATTGAAAATTACTTTACCTATGCAAATTCTAAATAGGTGAAAAACTTTGGATTTAAAGTCTGACCCAATCCAAAAAATGTCGTAAAGGCTTTCTACACGGATACGATTACAGCAGCTTATGTAACAGGCACTGCTGATGTATTTAGTCAATCGCTAATGGTCATTACTTTAATCTAAGTGAAGACTTTCTATCCAAAGCGCTATCAAAGAAGTCCTCAGCAAAGACACGGATCTACCCGCGGCTTTGCTTATAATCGGTGGCCTTATCTTGCAGGACTTTTGGGAACGAATGCTGAGATTACGAAGCTATACTTGAGCAAAAGCCGTAAACGAGTAGAAAATGCGGGCTCGGCATTGATGGGCTTGGTAAGACGCCTTGAAATGAACAAAAATTTGCTAGATGTACATAAATTTGCTAACTAATTCTGTTCTTGAATATTAAAGGTGTGAACCGGCGGATCAGGATTAGGCCAAGGCCCGCCGAGTTTGCGTTTTGGGGAAAATCAAGCTTAATTGCCGCCGAACCCTTTTTTAAGAATATGGTTAGAGAAAATTTATTCAGACTCATCCGCAGCGAGGATGTGGTTTTGTGGGCTGGGGCTGGGATGTCAATCTACGCCGGATATCCGTCAGGTAAGGAGTTAACGAAACTAATAAACGATAGGATTGAGGAATCAATGGGTTCATCAAGCCCGAAGGCGTTGTCATTGATGGAGGCGGCAGAGAACCTAGTTCTTTTGCAGCGTGGAAGCCGAAATGAGCTAAATAACCTTCTTTTTAAAATATTTCGAAAGGAGCCTCAGAAAACTAGTGTACACAATCTTCTAACTAAAATTCCACATATCAAGACGATCGTAACAACCAACTACGATTGTCTTTTTGAGAAGGTGTACGGTGCTGACGCCAGGAGCGTGTATAGGCCAGATCAAGTTGCCGGCCTAGGACAAGCTGACGTTGAAATATTCAAAGCCCACGGAGACCTTTCCGATCTAAACAGCATAATAATTACACGAGGTGATTATGACCATTTCTTTAGTAGGGATACCGGGCGCAACTTGCTTTGGAATGCGATAAGGGATAGAATTTCTAGGCATTCAATACTTTTTGTCGGGTATTCTTTGGAGGATGCAAATGTGTCAGTTGTACTCGATAAATTAATTTCAGAGCTAGGGTCAAATCGAAAGCAGATTTTCTTTGTCGCCCCGGGCATCTCATCGTTTCAAAGGTTGGCTCTCGACGGTAAAAACATTCAATACATTGACTGTACGGCCGAAAGGTTATTTAAAGAGATTATAACTATCCTTCGTGAAAACATTACCGATGACTTTAAAAGCGAAAAGGTTTCAATCAAAACAACCGGAAAATTCCTTAGGCAGCAAAATATTGGCTCAAAGCTGACTATCGCGGATGGCAAGCCAGTGATTTCGCAGGTCTATCCGATCAACAAAAACCTTATTGGACGATTGAGCTTTACTCTTTCGCAAAATGATGCGATTGCAAAGACGCTGCTGGACTATATAAAAGGTGAGAAAGTCGGTACCATTACCATTCCCGCTGAGAAGATCAAAGGCGGTGGATTTTGGCTTGGGAAGACGAAAATCTCCAAGGGCTTGGGCTCTTTTACTATATCCAGGGTCCCAGCTGGCTCCTGGCAAGTCGATATACGTTTCAAGGACGGCTTTGAATATCAAGATGCAAAGGTTGAGGTATTCCGCAACGAAGGAAGTCTTTTGATACACTTACATTTGAAAACTGCGTTCGTTGAGATTAAAATTGATTTAGGAAGGACAAATGATAAGGGATGGGAGACAAAGTTCTCTCATACTCATCCCGATAAATGCAGCAGAATGACTGAGCAAATAAAAGATTTTACCTTCCTTGCTAAACTGTCTGATGAGAAAGTATTCACTGTATTTCACGAAGGTATCCCTGTACATACAGGCAATCTATTGATGAGACCATTGTTCAAACTGATTAATTTATACCGACAGGTTTTTGAAGCCTGCAGATTCATTGAAATAGCGTATGAACGAACCTTTCGCGATGTCCCTTTTGGGGCGATTAATGAGGACACAATAGCTACTATAAATGAAATCTGTCTTGCTGGAAAGAGAGAATCAATCCATGAAGAATTTGAACAGATGAAGATCACCTTTGACGAAACCCTTGATGAAGGGAATCGGGAGAAACACATTATGCTTAATTTCGGAAGGAATAATATTCAACTTCATTCGATAAAGACCGAAGAGGTAACATTGTTTGGTGAAAGGTTTAGTTTAGGCATCATGGTGACGGAAATTGTTCAACCGATACTTATGAACCGAATAAATGTTGAAAATGGCTCAGATGATTTTGCAATTGTAAAAAGTAAAGTTAGAAAGCGAATGAGATTTTATTTGCCTGACAATCAGTGACCAAATACTTTAAACAGGATTTACAAGAAAATCACGAGTCAAGCTGTAAACCTGGCCGGAATTTTTGCAATTTTTTAACATGAATCCTCTTGTAGATATGGAAATTTTTTCTTGTTTTTTCTTTTTGGGAAAAACAATTGCGTTTTTCAGCAGGCAGAGACAGGAAGGGGGAAAACGAAACTTATTTTTTCAATAACAATCCTTGGAATTATGGAAATCGTAGCGGGTATTGTCTCGGACTCACAAGTCTCAGAAACAAAATTAGGTAAATAGTAGTCAATTTTCCGACAGCCATCAACGACTATTACAAACCCCAAAAATGGCGAAGGCGTGCATATTACCATCTTCATTCGGTGAGCATATTGGCTTTCCGAAGCGATAGCGCCCCATCTGCTTAAAGGCGTTCTGGTTGAGTTGTACAGGCGTTTTTTGGGGGGCTATACCAATAAATCTGGTGAGCCGCAATAAGTTGTACATTACTAAGTCAAACGGCCAAACTTCGAGCGGTCGGGGCTGCTAACCTGTCCGTGTCTATGGACATGGCTGGTGCGGGCAAGGAGAAGCCTTTCTGATCGATCATCACATGTTTTTTCAAACATTAATTATCAAAAACATGGCACACATAACCTTCATTTCGACAGCATAACGGGCAACACAGTTTCTTTTGGCCAAAGAAAAAGCACGGCACGGACTAGGCTTTCACCGTATGTTACGTGTCTTATCAAACTTGTAAACCAGAAAGGTAGACTTAAAAGCAGCCTGATCTTCGATGAATTTCCAGCCATATATCTGGGGGGCATGTACAGTCTGATTGCCACAGCAAGATCGAACAAGGCTGCCACTGCACTTGGGATTCAAGGTGCTTCCCAATTGAGAAAAGACTACGGAAAAGAACGGGCCGATGTAATCATGAACATTATGGGCAATGTCATTTCAGGTAAGGTTACTTGTGATACCGCCAAGCAAGCTCAGTGAACGCTTCGGTAAAATCATGCAGGATCGCGCGAGTTACTCGATTAACCGAACAGATACATCCATCGACAGATCCAAACAGTTTGACACCGCAATTTCTGCGTCGAAAATTTCCGCACTCAGCTCTGGGGAGTTTGTTGGTATGGTCGCTGACAATCCTCAGCATAAAATTGAATTGAAGACATTTTATTGCGAGATTATAAACTATAACAAAGCTTTGCAGCAAGAGCAGGAAGCATACCAGGAGATGCCTGTTTTTCGAGCGCTCGATAGTTTCATGGTTCAGTGTAACTGTCTCTAAATCAAGGAAAATATAAAAGATATCGTTACCAATGAAATTGAACGGATTTTAAACGATCCGGCTTTGGACCATTTGGTGATCAAAAAGGCCAAACGGTGATAATGGTATAGAGATAGCAGCATCTTAAATATTCTGGTGCGTTTTGGATAATTATCTTTTTGAATGGGTTAAAGTAAATTTAAAATATATAACTTGGACTATATTGTAATATTTCTTTACCAACACCATTTTTAATAAAACCCGATAAAATGCTTCTGCAATGTCCCGTACATAAAAACGATAGTCTAAATAAGAAAAATGTAAAATTTTCCAAGTACTTTAACAATAATTACCATTACGAAAGATCTGTTTGGAGATTACTTTTGAATCAATTTTATCTTGAACAGGGTGAATATCCATTGAGATTTGGCGCTGACGGATATCTTACAGAGTCTAGTCTGAACAAATTTTCTGATATCATGGAAAACTTCTCTGAAAGAATCGTTGACACAATAGACCTATTATCCTCAAGGGCTTCTGGAGATTACCTTACTTTAGTTTACGAAACTGGAATAGCAACAACGATTGTGACATTAAGAAAGCGATAACTGATGGTGGTTAATTTATTTAAACACCGGACTACCCATCAGCATCCGGAGCTTGATCTGGGCAAAGGGATTAATGGTAGCTAAACAAGGGTATGAGAGAATTAGTGACAATGGCAAGAAAGCTCATGCTCTATATTAGCTAAAATGCTTGTTTCAGCATATTACCCAATGTTGCAGAAGTCCCCAGTACAAAACCAAGGGGCATCGGATAGGCCTGAATAAAATAATTAGGTAGGTTTTTTACGAAGATTGATAATTGAGAAATTTTGCTCGATCTGACGTCGCTGCTCTTTACGAACGGACGATGGGCTTAAAAGATCGACAGTTATTGGTAGTTTAGTTTTTCTATTGCATGTAGGAGACAAAATTTAACATTATGGATAGAAACAAATTAGTTCAGTTAGAGAGACAGCTATCGGATTATAAGAAGCAGTTTGAAACTAATTATGACCATGGAAGCCATGGGCCTTTTGGCCGTGATAAAAATCAGCGTGACGCGGCCAAAATTGCATATCAGAATGCGATTTTCTATACTGCCTCCCTCCTCCATAGCTCTGGTATTTACGAATTATTAGAAAGTCGTGGAACAGATATTAATGTAGTCAATCGAATTTGGAAAAATAGCAAGGCAGCTGGATTCAGATATGATATTAATAAATTGTTAGATGCAATCAGTTTTGAACTTCGAAAACCTACAGATGACTAGAATCCAACACTGAATCCCACTTTTAAAAAAGTCAGTCCTAAACGGCCCATCGACCTGGCAGCGACCAAATATTCTTTGAGAGCAATAAGATAAAAGATTTGACAAATAGTTTTATCTTATATATCTCCGAAAAATCAAATTGACATATCCTATACCGACTTCAAGGGGTTTTACTGGATAATTCGGAGCCATTGATCACCCCAATTCAGAAATTGAAGACAGGTCGTTTCGGTTGAAATTAGCCAGTTTAAGTAAATGATTGATACTTACTTAGCACATGGCTTGTAATAGTTTGTTGATGGTCAATCTGCCACGGAATCATATGATCAATGCGTCCGAATTCTCCAATAAAAGAAACATCGGAATCGAATCTCTTAATTTATCTTGAAAAAATGGAAGAAATTCACTGTGGACAAACAACGCTCCATGAAGATGGAGGCGTCGAAACAAGCAAGGAAGAAATACCTAGAATCATCGCTTATTGCCAGACAACGGTAGAGCAGCATATATCAATTTTACAAAACATTAAGGCAGTAATCGAGTGAAGTTGGAGCTTGTAACAGTGATACTTTGTCTAATTCTGTCTCAAAATAGGAACATGCCTTATGAAGCTTAAAAGTGTTGTTATAGCTGTCTTTGCAACGTTGGCTATGTTGGGATGCTGGAAAAAAAGCAACGATGAAGAACAACATCCTTCTCTGGTGGCTGAAAGTCAAACTAAATCAGTGGACAGTAACGCTGCTGTGAGTCGAACCCAGATAGGAGTAGACTCTATACGAGACAATCGAAAAACTTTTTTCCGGATTCCTGAGGATGTTGATAAGGATCTCTTTGTTGTTGCCTTCTATAACGAAGTTGAAGATTGTCCGGAAGCCATCATTTACAATGATGCAAAGAAAAAGTCAGCGTCAAAAATTACGTATTTTGATGACGGGACCACTTTCCAACATAAACTTGTACCAGAATCAGATGGCTCATTCAGAGAGATATATGACGAATTTCCAGAAGATAAACCGCATTATATTATCAATCCTTCGCAGGTAAAATTTGTTCACTCGAATGGAAGTATTGGGGCAACATTCAGAGTGCTGGCATCGAATTGAAGATCAATGAACTCCAGCCTCAAAAAAGCGAACCCCATGAAAGCAGAAATTCGATTAAATGAGGATGAAAAGGTTAAAATTGGGGAAGTTATCCGAAACCTAAACAAAGAGGGAGCGTTCTTGACTGTATCGGTAACACATTGAGAGTTTCCGGGAGCAAACAGGATATAGAAGCACTACAATTAAACTTGAAGTAATCTCAAAAAATGAACAACGATATGCAAAATACAATCACAAGCTTTGGAGGTAATAATGCTTATTTCGTAAAATTTAGTCCTAAAGAAGATATTACAGCTTTTGAGCTTTCTAGGTTAATAGATTTTATCTCTACCGTAAAAGAGTACTCTAACCGTGTTCCAAAGGAAAAATTCGATAATGATTTTACAAAAATTAAAGACCTTGAACGTCACTTTGCAATAAGGGACCTGGATGAATGATGAAGGATTAAATATAAAAAATAGATGTTCAAAATGGAAAATGAATTAACGGTTCAATGTATCGGAAATACCCAGTTTAAGGTAGAATCACGCGAAGAAGGTTTATGGTCGGGGGGGCAGAAATTTGTATTGCACACTTTCTCAATGGAAAACGTAGCCGTACTAACCCAAGTATCCCACTGGAAAAAATTCCGGAATTGATAGGATACCTGGTGGTAGCTCATGGGGATCTAAAAAAAAAACAGGCTGAATAGGATAATTACATTTAATATAATTTACACCGAATCATTGGTTGTTTCTATCTCAAAAAACGAACAGATGTCATCAAATACAGAGGTTAATTACTTTTTCAAACCTTGTAAGCAGTTGATTCCGAGAGAAGCTGAGCTAAGGTTGGTGGAGCACTTTAATAAATATGCGACCAAACTTGATGACGTCGTAAATTTTGGATCTCAGGTGTTAACTTGGGAAGTACAACAACTTAAAAATGAAGAGTATATTAGCACACCCCTTACTTTATTAAGAGAATCTTTAGACTTAACGGATTCATGTGCAATTCTTTTAAGCAAAGGAGCTGCCGACTCGGCCAAAATCCTTACCAGATCTCTCTTTGAGCTTTTTTTATCTATTGGGTATCTGTGTAAAGCAGACACCAAGCAGCGTAGTTACGCATATATGGTTTCGTCAATTTTAGATGATATTAAATATCATAATTCCGTATTGCAGACATATTCTCAAAAAAATGGGAAAGTAAAAATGCCATTGAGCGAAGAACAGATCCTCGAGATAAAGGAATTAATTTGGGGAAAAGAATCACTTTTTGATATGCCTGGCTATGAAGATGCGTACAAATACTATTGTACAGAAACAGAAAGAAGAAAGCGGATAAAAAATAACAGGAAACTTGAAAATTGGTATTCTTATTATGACGGGCCCAGAAACCTGAGAGGTTTATCTGCGGAACTCGGTGCGGATGATGCGTATACTTTTTTCTATTCCAAGTACTCGAAAGCGGCGCACGGTAACGAGTCGTTTTTAGGGAAGATGGTATCTTCGGGAGAGTACTCTGCTGAAATGGTTCAGTTAAGATCGTTTAGTGACCTACAAAGTGTGTTTCATTATATTTTTATGTTTTCTACTTCAATACTCGAAACATACCTTTCTACTATTTTACCTGAAAGATCTGCGGAATTAGAGATATTCCGTTCATGGAGTAGGCAGGAAATGGTTAAATTGATTAAGGATTAATATCATACTGAAATGAGATAGCAGTCTAAAAAAACGAATCGTTATTATCCGTTTTGATCACACAATCTTGCTCGCATGGAAGATTCTAGCTTCTAGCAAAGAAATGAAGAATTATTGGTTAACCTTTCAAAAATCAAATCCTGAATACCTGTGTTATGAACAGCCCTTACGGTTTTATTTTTGCGATAATAAAAGGGATGCTGATGAATGTGCGGATTTGGTTGTGAGAGGGATAAAATGAGCAACTTCGCCTTCACTATGAAGGATAGCGACCAGTTTTGTATTTACTTCAAAGGAAGCTTTTAAAAGTGCCTTTTGAGGGTCCGGTTTGTGAAACAGCCAAAGCGGCAGACCATGGTGTCGCACCAACCCGACAATCTGTTCCCTGATTTCGAACGGAACATTTAATTGTGTAAAAAGGATTTGCCGCGCTGTCAATGCCCCCTTTTTGGCATGACCAGGCGATACTATGCTTCCATCTGTTTCCTGGTGGGTCGTGCTGCGCTTTTCTACGTCGTGAAGCAACGCGGCTAAGTAAAGGAAGTGCTCTAAGTATCAAATATCCTACCGTTAAATAAGAATTCTTATTTAGTTGAATATCAGTGATATTTTTTTATATTTTTAATCTAATTTTAAACCCATCCTTCATAACATGAACTTTTCACTTGTGGATAATCAACAAATAAAGTTGGCTATTCTTGCTCACGAGGAATATTCTTCTAATTTCCTTGATGTAAAGAAGGGTGAGTTATACAAGGTTTGGTGCGAACCTGGTCAAAGGTGGACGGATTGGTTTATTACAACTACGCCGAAGGGCTTTTTCAATTTCTTAGCGTCAATAGTTGGCTTGCGAGTTAAAGGTGTTAAATGTCTTTGCCTCTGCGCAGCATTTGATAAAAAAGATGAAACCGCCTTCAAAATAGGAGATTATCTAATTTTAGAGGTGCCAGACTACACTAAACTCTATTTTTTTGCGAACGATTCCAAAGGATATTATAAGAACAATAAAGGGAGCATTGATGTCTATGTCCAAAGGCTTAGATGAACCTGATCAGGAGCAATTTAATTTCATAACCTTATGGAAGACATATCCAAGCTACATTACATTAATGTCGGGAGAGCTGGGACATTTCCATCATCAGGACATGTCGAATTCAACTCGTCATCAGAGGATGTAGATGTGCTTTTTGAGCATTTGCATTCTCAAGATGAAAGGAAAGATATAGTTCTTTATTTCCATGGTGGTCTTGTTCCGCAGAAGGCCGGAATGAAAACCGCCCGATATTTTACTCCCCAGATACTTACAAAAACAGCCCTGCACCCGATTTCGTTTATCTGGGAAACCGGAATTTGGGAAACGTTAACACAGAACATCTCTATTGCAAGTAGTACCAAACTTTTTAAGAAATTACTTATTAAAGTTTTGAAAGTTGGTGGTGACAAGATCGGCATAGATCTTTCAACCTGGCAAGGAGTAAAGGGAATCGGTAACATGACAAATTCGGAGATTGAAAAAGAACTTGAAAAGCCGGCCCCATTTGAAGAATATTTTGTGGATGGTAGCAAAAAGTCTGCAATAGAAGCGGCTGGAATGGACGATCACACCCTTAAAAATTTCATTGAAGCAGAACTTGAAATTGACATTGCTGCCGACCCAGAAATTAATGAATTGCTAGTTAGCGATTTAGATGAACAACAAAGGACACTTTTGCATACACATAAGTTAGTTGACAGTAACAATAGTGATAGTTCCAAGGGATTGTTTTCAATGATAAAGATTCTGAAGACTATTGGCATGGTAACCTTCAGAGTAGTCAAACGCCATTTGGACAAGCGAGACCATGGCTTTTATCCCACAGTTGTTGAAGAGTTACTGAGAGAGCTGTTCGTGGCGGAAGCAGGGACCTTCATATGGAATCTAATGAAGAGTAAAGCGGAAACAATGTGGAATGAAGATGCCCACGATGTTGATAAAAAAGATATACGAGTAGGCAACTATTTTCTCAACCGCCTACGGGACTATTCTCTAAGTAACCCAGACTTTAAAATTCATTTCGTAGGACATTCCGCGGGTTCAATAGCTATTTGTCATGTAGTCAATGAAATAGTACGCAGGCAGCTTCCGGTTAAATTAGGTAAGATCATTTTTCTTGCCCCTGCTTGCCGAACTGATTTGTTCCATGAAAGCATTGTAAAAAACTCCACGGACAGGACCGCTGTTAGAATCTTTTCAATGAGCGACGATCTGGAGTGCCAGGATCATCTAATTCCGTTCATATATACAAGATCGTTATTGTATCTGGTATCAGGCTTATTAGAAGATGAGGATGACGCCTGTATCTTAGGAATGCAACGTTATTTCTTAGGAAGAAATCCTTACGACAACGATGATGAGCTTGAAAGCATCATTGGCTACTTGTCAAGCGTGCCCAATAGCATGATTTTTTCAGAGACGCATGAAAATGCAGAGCCAGGATTTCAGAGCCTCGCACGAAAGCACGGCGCGTTCGACGATGAAGGTGAACCGGCAATGGACAGCGTTATTTACATGTTAGCCAATTAATACCTCCTCAAAATATGAGCTATACAAATAAATTAGATTATGCTGTTGTTATTGGTATAAAACACTACATGTCGTTAAACAGTCTGGAGGGGCCTATTAATGACGCAACAAGATTCTATAACTGGCTAATCGACACGAACGGCGGTAGTATTCCGCCTGAAAACTGTCACTTAATTCCCTCTGATGAAACTGTAAATCCTTATTCGCCTTTGCAACACCAGGTTGATAGTGCACTAGTAGATATAAAGCGTGCCGGCCTTGAAACAGGATTCAGAAGACTGTACTTCTACTTTTCTGGCCATGGGATTGGAAGTAGCTGGAAAGATACGGGTATGTGCCTTCCCATTTATTCAAACGACTATCTTAATGCGGCACTTTCTTCTAGTGAGTATCTGAGCTTTTTCGTCTCCTCTGACTTGTTCGAAGAAGTGATTTTTTTTCTGGACTGTTGCCGTTCACGGAAGGTAAATGCCATGCCAATGCCTCCTATGGCTGGCTGGGCAAGAGAAGGCGGGAATCAGTGTCTGAGAAGCATGACATTTCTGGCGACAGATTTTGAGAATCCAGCAAGGGAGTCGCTTATGGTGAAAGGAGATGTCCTTACAGTTACGGGGTATTTTACTGAAGCGCTCATCGAAGGTCTAAATGGCGCGGCCGCCGACCCTGACACCGGTAACATTACTATGTCCACACTCCATAATTATGTTCAACAGCGTACCCGTGAGTTGGCGGCTGCCAACAATCATTCACAGGAAGCTAGGTTGGCTATTGGTGAGCTTGACAATAACTTTGTCATAAAACCAGGCGTAGTAGTACGGCCCGATGTTCTAATTAGGTTCTTACAAAACGGGAGTTATCAACTTGAAGACCCTTCGCTGAATGTTATCCAATCCGGCGAAGTAGCCGAAGGGGACACTTGGACACATTCATTAAAAAAGGGTACTTATTGCATCCTAAATTTAGTGACAAATGATACAAAATATTTACGTGTAGACGGCACCAAAAATCCTTTCAATTATGAATGCTGAACAAATACGTTACAAATTGGAGATTTCAGCAGTTGGGATGATGGTGGAATTTGCCCATTTCACCCTGTATAACAATGATATGGCCGAGATTAGCAAGGCATATCACTGCCTTAACGTCGATCTACCCAAAGGAATCTATTGTGTCCAAATGGCATTTAACGATACCATCGAACAGAAAATGATCAGGCTGGCGGAGGATACGAAGGTCCAATTCGAAACTCCCGAAATTTTTTCGTCTGTTACTGCCCTTGGGTATAAGACTTCGCACGAGTATTACACGAACAACGCCGAACATTACAGCCTCGTACCAACAGCTACGTTTACCAAACTTAAAAATAAGGTCGGGTCCTTATTCTTATTTTTTAGATACGCAGACGGGCAAAGTCGTCAGGCATTCAACCGGAGAAAAGCAAGTCTTGGACGCGGCTTCAGTATTCTTGATTCGAATCGTAAAAGACTTTGCTACTTATCTGGGAAAAATGTCCGTGAAGACCGCGAATCAGGTTGGCTCGCCTTCAATTGTGAATTACCTTCAGGAAATTATTATCTCAATTATAAAGGCAGAAAACCCAAAAATAAAAAGGATTTTGGAACCCAGGCACGGGAAATACCTCTGAATATTCCGGCCCGAAAAGTTAACTCCCGATTAGATTTATCTGATAATTGGCAGACGCAATTATTCCTCCTTTTTACATCGGGACCTGTCTTCACCTCGGGCAGAATCAATATCACATCTGGAAGGGAAGGATTTAAGGCGTCTGACGCTAAAAATTATGTTACTGATGGCATTGTTCAAAAATTTCAAAACGGTATTTCCTACATACCAGAGGGACAACTAAGGGAATTAGCTTTTGGAAAGTGGAAATTGCCGATGCAGGGAATTCTATCTGCCTACATATATTTCAACGGGACAGATCCATTAAACTCCAGTCCAAAGACTGAAGCGCTGGATGGTTTATTTCAATCAGTTAGTAGTAATCTATCCGATATTTTGTCGGATGATTCGCCGGATGCAAATGCGATTAAACTACTCGCTGCCGACTACTACAAGACCGCATTGCCGACTTTTGTCTTTAATTCACCTCCTATGTTCTTGAGTGGCGTAAAGGCAGCGATAAGGCTCTCCGTAACAAAACAAATAGTGGAGCCCGGTAGTATACTTGAACAAATCGGAGGACGCTTATACAACGACCTCATTTACACTTCTTATGATCCAATGCCCATTGTTCATGGGAAGCGGCAGGCAGTCTTATCAGAACTTCTATCCGGAGTTATCGGAAGTGCGTTGCACAGATATCCAGGCCATCCCTCGACAATGGATGATCTCACAAAAGGTATCGATGATTTTAATTTTCCAGTCGGCAAAGGCGTCTTGAAAAAAAAGGGGAATAAACCTCCCTTTACGTTTCCTCCAGGAATCCTTACTCAAGAATGGATCAATGATGGATTAAAAGATCTATTATCTTCCAAAGTAGCAACTAATTTACTCAACTATGCCGGCTACATGGAAAAAATTAAACAGTTAAGCGATAGTAGATCAACCAAGACAGACGAGCCCTTGATGACTATACAAGATGCTGCGCAGAGGCTCCAGGTTACTCCTAATGTAATCGAGCAAACGATTAAGTCGTTTGAGCTCCAGCAAAAAAGTATTTCCCAGCTAATGGAAGAAGGCAAGATGCCGGACAAGCTGTCAGAGGTTTTTAGTCTGGAAAATATTGAAACTCTCAAAAAGATAATTTCTTAAATACCAAACCTGGAAATATGAAAACAAATGGGATTTCCCTTCACATTGGGCTCAATGCGGTTTCACCGTTACATTACGCAGGCTGGGCCGGAGAACTGCACGCCGCGGAAAATGATGCTAAATCATATCAAGAAATCGCGATAAAAGCCGGTTATGAACATAAGACGATGCTTACCAAAGATGCGACAAGTGAGGCACTAGTAGAATTTCTAACGGAGGCGTCAGCAAAGCTTACAGGAGGTCAGACACTTTTTTTGTCGTATTCGGGGCATGGTGGATCTGTTATTGACGTAAATAAAGATGAGGTTAATGGTAGCGGTGAACTAGACGGATTCGATGAAACTTGGTGCCTATACGATAGGCAATTTCTTGACGATGAATTATATGAATGCTTCGCAAAATTTGCGGAAGGAGTACGTATTCTAATTTTCTCAGACAGTTGCCACTCTGGAAGCATTGCGAAGGTAGCAAATGATGAAAACGAACACCCGGATACTACCAACCCAGCGTTGTATAAAAAAAGTCGAATGACCCCACTCGGTGTTTTGTTTAAGACATACAACAATAATGTCGGCTTATACTCTAGCTTGCAGAAGGAAAAACCTACCACTCATGATGACATTCCAGCTTTTGTACTGCAATTTGGGGCGTGTCAAGATAATGAGGTAGCATTTGAAGTATGGGGTAATGGCCTATTTACGTCGAAAGTGGTAGAAGTGCTGCAAAGTCCGGTAAAAGACTATTCTGATTTCTTTAAAAAAATAAAGACCGGATTCAGCAATAATCAGAACCCAAATCTTTTCAAATATGGAAACAAGCAACATGATTTCACAACTTTTCCTCCGTTTGTTCTTGACGGCACTATAACTGCCAACGAACCGCTTTTGAAATCCATTGAAGAAAATTCCATTGCTGACTCAAATGACGAATTAATATTAGAGCTCTATCATTCATCTACGAAGAATGAATCTGAGATTTCAAGAAGTGCGCCAACAAGATCGGTAGTTGAGAAGGGAGTCCAATCTAAGGACAATGGAGACAGATTTGTTATTGAAGAGGTTTCGTCGGGGATCAAGTCTTGGGACAAAGCTTACGAATCCGTCTTGAAAGACAACAGATTAAGATTTGTGGAGCCCAACGTCAAGTCTCCGTACCTTAAAAGAGAGTTGGCCCGTTCGGAAAATCAAAATGAATACCTGCAAAATTGGCCGCAGCCGGAATCAAACGAGACCGAATTTATTTGGCATCTTGACGATAAGCACAGTCAACTTCGGAGTGCGCAATTAAGAGTGACGGAAAGTAATGCCAATGCTATCGTTCGAATTGGACACATTGATACGGGATACTTACCCGATCACCCCAGCACTCCCGTAAATGTTAAGAAAGATTGGGCAGTAAGCTTTGTAAAAGACGAATATCTGAAAAATCCCGGTATTGACAAAATGAAGACGGGATCAATAGGAGAACAGGATGGGCATGGTTGCGCCACTCTCGCAATCCTTGCGGGGAAAAAGATAGAGGCGGACGGTACATATCCAAAAAACACCGGCGATTTTGGAGCGATACCATTTGCTGAGGTAATTCCCATCCGAATTTGCGAAACCGTTTTTAACACATTTAGTGCAAATGATGTCGCGAGAGGAATTGATTACGCTGTGGACTATGGTTGTGAAGTGATAACTATGTCTATGGCTGGCTATCCCACAAGGCGTGTAGCAGAAGCTATTAACAGGGCATACGATAATGGTGTGATTGTGGTTACTGCGGCTGGTAATAATTTCACAAAAGGATTAGGGAAATTAGCACCTAAGGCAGTTTTGTACCCTGCGCGCTTCAGCCGGGTCATTGCAGCAACAGGAGCCTGCTACAATGACCAGCCTTATGATTTCGACGCTAATTCCTTGTTCCGCTTACGCTCCGCTGGTGGTGAACACATGCAGGGAAATTGGGGACCTCAGAGCGCAATGAAGAAAGCGCTTGCAGGATATACTCCGAATGTAGCTTGGGCATCTAGTGGTCAATTTAAATTCAGACGTTCTGGGGGTGGAACGTCATGCGCTACTCCGCAAGTAGCCGCAGCGGCCGCACTTTGGATTGCTCATAACCGTGAGAAAATTCAAAAGGCTGGCATTCAGAATAACTGGAAAAAGGTTGAAGCGGCTAGGTCGGCGTTATTTTCAAGCGCAGACAAGAGTTTTCCCGCATTTAGAAAATATTATGGGAATGGCATTGTACGGGCCCTTGATGCCCTGGAAGCATTTGATTTCAATAAAGTCCATGAGCTCGTCATGTCCGAAAAGGCGAAGGTGGGTTTTCTAGGGTTAGGCGATTTCTTCAGCGGCTGGTTCCGGAGCAAGTCTACGCAAGACTCCAAGACAGTCTTAGATATGGTAGACTATGAGAACATAAAGGAAATGATATCGTTGGAATTATTGCAACTAATTCATATCGACCCCGAATTGATGTCTTACGCAGAAGAACTGGATTTTGAAAATGATGAAACTGCAACTTATTTTTCCGATATCAGCACTCGAAAAGCCTTTGCCGAGAAAGTTGTTTCTTCTTCTTATGCGTCTGATTTTCTTAAACAAAGCGTTAATGCCTCGCTATAAATCAGCGGAATCACAAACCATTTATACAAACGCCCTGCAAGTGTTTTCTTGCAGGGTTCTTGTCATTTACCTAGCAATGAGTAATCTGGCCCGTAACTACGGCAAACGCTTTGTTACAAATGTACTGGCTGTTGAATAGACCAAGTAGTTTGTGATCAAAAGCCAAACTTTTTATCGCTCTCAAAGGTCGCTGTGATGACAGTCCATTGCCACGGAATCTACTGGTCAACGTCATCTTCCGAATTATCCAATCAGGTATATCAATACCTGCGAACTTCAGACAGTCAAAAATCCTCGCTTCGCCAAGGCTTCAATAATGCCTTGTAGTTCAAGAGAATCTTTGAAGATAGCCAACCTTCTCATTTCTTTGACTTTATTTGCCACGATAATACTTGCAAGCCCATGACGTTCCATCAGTGACACCAGTTGCATGAGTTCATATGTCTTTTTTATAAGACCTTCGACTAGGGGCTCAGCTACCTCTGGTTTATTGAATCGTATTTGATCACTGATATGTTGCGAAATCGATCCTGGTTGTCCAAAAATCCATCTCTCTGCTAATCGCTCCACTGTGGAATTAGAAGTAACTGCAAATGATTCATCCCTATATTGTCTGTAAATTTTGTTTAACTGTGACCTGTCATTGTTTATAGAGTAAGGTGCTATCCACAGCAACAAATGTGGGCCTAAGGGAAGCTGAATGAAGTTGTCAGGTGAAAAGAGGTTTACATCAGCATGATCTGAACCGATTTGAATAGGGTTATCGGAGGTAATTAGAGGCACTGAATGCGGAACTTTGAAGACGTTAATGACACCGTGATTTTTGTTATAAACGAAATTATGCCACTCCTCTAAATGGGTTCTTAGAAATTTGATCCTGTTGAATTCTCGACGTCTGAGTTTTTCTTCATTAAGATCGTCAACGTGAAAGAGCGACTTGTATCCATCGTTCCATTCAATTTTTATTAACCCACGTCCATCTTGTCTTTCAACGGATTTTTCTAACTCGAGATCGTCAGCAAATGAAATGGCATTTAGGAATTTTGGAGTGCGAAAATACAAGCTTATGACAGTATACAGAATTTTATATTTCTGATCTGTCGAAATGTAGTTTCTTTTTTCGTCTGTTAGAATGTCATATATTTCTGGATATGCGGCATCAACGTTGTGAGCATAGTAATTTTCTAGTACGTAGCGTTTCTCAATATCCTCATCTGGAACCGTATATAGATTAGATTGCACACATATATCCCGTGTGCTCATATCCCTATAAATTCGATCACTTCCAAGCTGTTTAGCTTCAAGAAAGAATTTGCTTTTTCCTTTCTTTATTGCAAATTTTTTAAGGTAGCTTTTGGGAATAAAATGTTGATGTTCCGGTCTGTTGGCCATATCAAAATAATCTGTGAAGTTCTGAGTCGAAAATTCCAATTGAATGTGCGTGAAAAAGCAAAGGGGAACGAAATAGCTCCCAAAACCGCGAATGATTGGGCTTTCTTTGATTAAATATGTAAAGTAAGGAATCCAAAAAAGTCAAAAGTAGCCTTGCGCAATTTTTGCAAATCGGCCCACTAGAAGGATTGTGAACATAAGTGAAAGGAAAGTTTAGACATCTTGACTTTTCACTTCAACAACTCCTACTTGTTAAATGTTCGAATATACTTTATCTGAACAAGCCGCCAATTTATAGTTTTTGAAAGAGAATTTTACCGTTGTTAAGTTCATCAGAAGGACGAAATACGATCATGGAATAAAAGTTCCTTGATCGTATTTGATCGTTTCTTGAAACCCGACATGTTCTGTAATTCCATTTGCTGCAAAAAACTCGTGTCCTACCCCCAATTAGATGGCGTTCTCTTTATCCCATATTTAGTATCGGGATTCAATACCCATACATTAATTTCCGCCGTCTCTCTTGTCTAGCGGATTTATCTTCAAGAGTAATACGCCCTTTTAAAAAGTGCAGATGCTTTACAAATAAATATTTCTCGCTACCAAATGCGTCGAAGATTGAGACAATCTCAGATAACCGTTTTGACTTCACCTCAGACCATACTACTTCTCCACTGCCAGAAAAAGAATTACTTAGCCAGTCTATCTGACTAAAATCATCAAAAGACTGATTACAATGTAGAAAGTGCAAAATGAACTCATTCTCCGATTCGCCAAGGCATTCTCTTACAATTTTCATTATATAATTTATCTTCTCAATATTTGACGGATCCGAACTGATGTAATCTTTTAAAAATGATACCGCATTGCTTCGATGATTTGAAGGGATGCGCTTGAAAAAGACTTTTGCAAATTCTCCTTTCGAATACCACTGGTCACTCCCGAAAATATCATCCAAAATGCGTTGAACCATTGAGGCTGTATCCGGAAGACTCCAAATTTCAAAGAGTATTGCCCGGTTGGCATATCCGTAGCTGAGACGGGTGTTTGTTTCGTGCTGATAATATTCGAAAAGAAATCCCTTATCAAGCCAAAGAATTTCAAGAAATATTTCAAATTTAGGATCAAAGTATCGAGCAAGGGATTTCTGTTGAAAATAGGCTGTCTTAACCAGGCCAAGATCAGTAAATTCTAAAATTCGCCCCTTGAAAAAACTGTCATTAAGAAAAATATTACCATTTCCTGTGCCTGTCTTAGAAACGGAAATTTCCAAAGCAGTGTCATAAATATTTCCACATTTTGTCCCTAGCTTCTCCATAAGAAAAGAATCAAGCGCGATCCGCTCATCAGAAGTTTTCAGTAAATTCAGAAATAAGTCCGCATGGCGCTGATGCAATAAATCCGGAGGAATAAAACGCAAATAATTGATCACCCAATTTGGCTTTTCGTCAAACTCGCAAGAGGTAATTCTTTTATATATTTCATCCCAAGATGTCGACTGCAATTCCACTTCTTTATATATTTCATACAGAGACGCCTTTATTTCATTTCGATGAATCAAAATATGATCGATTATTTTAAGGCCTAAAACAGGATCAGATTTGAAATTTAGTGCTATAACAATATTGAAAGCCCTAGAAATGTCGTAATGCGGAATCTTTCCAAATTCACGAATCGACAAGTAAATTGAATAGAAGTGTTGAAAGGTTCCGATATTTTCGAAAGTAAAATTACGTGACAACTCAATTTTTTTAATTCGGTCGTACTTTTCGAAATCAATATATTCATAGTCATAATCAAACCGATCTCTTAACCTGTCCCAAGAGATACGTAAAAAATGCTGGTAAGCTATACAGTTAAAAGCGTCTCTTAACGCTGATAATTCCGGACAAGTAAGGCCAGCTCTACCCAGCCAATAAATGGTATCCCGAACAATAAAACAGTGTTCAAATGAAGACCCATCCAAATAATTCCTAAATATACTGATCAGGAATTTGGCGTCGAATCTTGCTATCTCAATGTTTATATCAGGAGTTCTTTCCAAATATTTGTGCAAAAAATCAATCGACAGATTGGGGTAGATTTCAAAATTATCAAAAATAAAAAGCCATACTTTTTCCCGAAAGGTGCTCACTTCATTGCTGAGGGGTAATAAATAGTTGTATATCGTAAAGGAATGAGCTTTTCTGCCGGAAGAAGTTATATTATAAGACCACTTCATCAGTGAAACTGCGATATCATAGAAACTTTGGTGAAATATTGAAAAATGGTTTCGATTTTCACAAAGAAAACTTAGAAGTTTCAACTGCCTCACATTTAACATAGGTTCGTCTTCTTCTCTGAATTTAAAAGACGAGTTGATGTCGTCAATTAGCTGTGTATAATGCTCTGGATAACTTTCGACATACCGAAAGGAAAGCTCCAAAGCGGTGTCCAACTCCGGCAGTGAATACATGTAAAATTTGGAAAGAAAATCTAAATTCTTGTCCCGGTTGGAGGCCGCTATGTGAGCGGCTTCACCATACTTATATATTCTATCAGTTTCTTCTTCTGAGCCCGCGGTAATTTGTCCAGCTACAAAATCAAAAACATCATTAGGCATGTAGAACCAAAAAGAATTTAGAAATCGTTCGGCTAATTCTGGGTCCAACGAGATAGCCTTCCAGGACTCGCTAAGGATGGGATCAAGGGCAGGGAAGACTTTTTGGTAGCTGAAAGTGTTATTGGCGGAAATAACGGAATCTTTGATACGTTTTAAATGCGTGTGAAGGTAATGTCTAAGAATAATAGCGAAGTCAAGAATTTGGTCTACGATGAAAGTCTTATGGAAAAAATAAGTTGCCAGTACCTGGTCGGAAATCTTAATTACTGATCCATCCAGGCGAGTCTCTGCTAATTCCAATCTTTCCAATTCCAATAGCCCAGCACGTAGCTGAACACTTTCCATCTTGAAATTTGCCGCCAGTTTGTCAAAAAAGTCTATATCCTCATAGTCAAGTGTGAAAAAAAATGAAAGGAGCCCAAGAGTTTTCTGCAATGCCTTATCATTAAAAACTTTATGGTCACCAATCGCCAATTTAAAGTAATGGTCATAAATTGAAGAAACGTCTGACAAAGCAGCAAGATCATTTGCAGCCAATGCAGCCCTTGCCGCCATAATGGCTAATCTAGGATTCCCGTCAGACACAGTTAAAACGCGTTCGGCTGCCTGATCAGTAAGGTTAAAATCCTTGCCACAAAGTATAATTTTCAGCTCTAGGTCAGATAGCTTTTCAATCTTAATAACCTGGGGGGCGTGATTCATGGCAATTGAAAGGGTTTCCTCCAACGCATAATCCCTGACTGTCACAATTATTTGTATAGTACCAGTCCGCTTTTCCGAAAGCAAAGCAATAAGACTTTCAAAATGACTGGTTTGCCTGTTGGCATCATCGACTAGAATCAAATAACTGTAATCACCGATGAGATAACTTCTTAAATCGTCATGAATGGATGCATTCTTGTTTGAAATACATAACGCTTTAAAGGGGAGGCCGCCTTTGTGAACATTTTGAATACATTGCAAGGCAAGTTTAGACTTTCCTACACCCGAGGCCCCTGCAAGTACAATCACTTTTGTTCCTGACAAAATATACTCATTGAGGCATGCAAGCTCTTTTTTCCGGTGCTGAAACTCATTCGATAATGGAGTTGCCAACGCAGAAGTCTCATATTCTTCAATAAAATGTTTAGGCTCTAGAATCTGGCCGGTATCAAATGCAACATTTAACAAATCGCGGGCAACTGCCGCACATTTGCCTGAAAGCAACCTAGCAAGAGTATGAATTCCTGTAAAATCAAGTTCGACATTCTGCTCTTTGCAATGATTTTGTAAATCTTTTAACTCTTTAATACTGATTGAAGAATTACAACAATAGACAATTTTCTCAATCTCCCAGGACATCAGGCCAGTAATCGCTTCATCGAGACATTTATTAATATCAGCCTTAACCTTTCTTATAAATGCCTTCTTATTTTTCGCGGACTGCGTTGTACATTCAACAAGTATAAATTTACCGCCAGGAAGCGTAAAAAAGGAATCAGGTGTACCCTTAATGGTTTTGATCTTACCGATCTGACTACCGGTTCTTGTTATATTTGATCCAGGAGGCAATATTTGGAACAAAATTGCATCGCAAATATTTTGAAACAGCGCGCCGTCAATTTTCTGAAGGATTGTCTCGATTTGCTGATATTTATACATTCAAGTTTGGGGTAAAAATTTCAAATTGAATTTATTTAGTACTTATGTGAATTAATTTTCAAGTCCAGAGCTTGCCTAGGTGTGTGCAAATATCGACGTAGGAAGCTAAAAAAAAAGAATTAATCGTCGTTAAGTCCGTCGCAAAGCCAATAATTGCATGGATAGTAATGACCAGAACGATAAAAAATGATGGAAAAAATACTAAAGCAGCTTAATAGCTTCAAGGACATTTCTTACATCACTCTCGACAGTACATTTAAAGGTAACGTCAAGTTTCCTTTGTTTGATAATCGTAGCCAATTCTCGTTCTGTAAAAAAATAATCAAAATAGGGTAACGCGGCGGCCGCGTGAAAAAAGTCCATTGTATCATTTCCATCTCTATACTTACGATTCTTATTCCATATTACGGCTGCGTTGAGTTCTGGAAAAATACTAAAAGATGGAAACTCATTGGTGACTTTCTTCAGTTTAAACAGATTATAAATCATATTTCCTGGCAACTTCAACTCTATATCAGAAAATTGAACATCCTCAGACCCAATTCCATAATCCCAATGAAACGACTGCCTGTTAGCTTCTGCGAGTGATTCCTGAAATAGATCGATAAAGCCCCCAAGTTCCGACAAAAACATTTGTTCAAAGGATTTATTTTCATTTTTGTGCTTCTCTTTATTTTTATTAAAAAGCTCAACATCATCTTTATAGGAAAATGCCTCAAATTTTCCTGAATTGATTATGGAGGAGACCATATCCAAAAATGAAAGGTCGGAAAGTTGCTTTATCATTTCAGTATGAAGATCATAGTCATTTGGCACCGAAGGTAACTTGGGGTACATGACTACAAGAGGTAACTTGCTCCAAACTAATTCGTCAAGTGGATGCACTTCCTTTGCTGTCTTGATTCGTATAAAATGTATATATTCTAGTTGACGGAGTTCGTCATCATTTATGAGGCAAACCCCCTTCGATAATCTATCAATGAGGCTGCAGGATCGCTTTAACGAGGACATTTCCTTTTGTTTCAAAATTTCGCGGAAAGTAACTTCACTGATTGGAAGTATGCATTTATTCTTTTCAACTGCTTCCTCAATTGTGTTAAGCAAAGCTTGATCAGTATCTGAACCACTATTGGAAGCATCCCTGAGCCTAATCCAGAAATTTATATCGAGATATATTTTTTTACAGCTCTTAATTGATTCAAACGTAAAAAGTCTCCCTGCTTTTATATATTTGGCTATTTGGCTCATCGGATACTCAGGATAGAAAGAATGGTATTAGTAGGTTATAAATATCATCAAATATATTCTGTGTCGAGATCAATTAGAAAGATTCTGAAAATTCGGAGGTGAACAGTGGTCCTATGAGAAAGCACCGCCTAATAACAATTGCCATCCTAGAATGACCTTTCTCTATAAAAAATTATGTAACCAATCGTCTGAAAACCAGGTGGAATATTGCTAAAAGTAAGGGCTGGGAATATTCAAGTGTCCTATTTGAGTCTCACCATTTGGCAGGACTCCACGTGGTGAGAAGGATTACTAACTTAGAATTGAAAGATTACAACACTAAATATCAATATCTCCTAAGGTCGAATCGTAGGTTCTCTATTTTGTTCAATTAACAACCCTTATTTAAAATCCATGAACAAAACTGGCATTTTTACATTGCTTTTTATATTGTAATGATTATATTACTGCTGGATTCTGAGTCAAACCTGATCGAACTAAGCTATTCTGATCAGTCACCAATTCAGTCACCTGTTAAAATTTAAATTGTAATTAATTGATAATCAATCGCATTTGTGCATAAATTGTGATTCCAGCGGGATCACGAAAAGCGCACTAATGTGCGCTTTTTTTGTTTAAACTGTACTGGTAATCAGTATTTTATACAAAAAAGCAGTTCATTCACGATCAAGGTAAACCAAAGAAATCGGTTACCCATTCAGTTACCCATTTGATTTTGCTACGCTAATTTAGGATCAAGCTGAAAAGTTGGGGGGAATGAAATAAATTATTTGCTTTGTAGCCCGAACCAATCCCGTTTGTGTTGAACGAATCCTATCAAGCCTTAGTCCGTATCCTTTTGCCAGAAGG
>NZ_JAVFVU010000063.1 GCF_030929615.1 Dyadobacter sp. LHD-138
TTCGTGCCTCAGCCGCCCTTGACAAACTCAATAGCAAGCAAAAAAAACATTTGAAATCGAAAAGAAAAATTAAATTTGAATCAACTTTGACGACCAGACAGAGTTTAGATTACACTCCCATAAATCATAAAGGAAACGCAGTGTTAGAAGAGTAAAAAGGAGTTTTTCAGAGATGGTTTTGTCTTTGTGAAACTCCTTTTTCTTGTGCTTGTGTAACTTATGTTGATCTCTTACGTATTAGATACAAGGTCTCAGATTCGGTACAATTTAAAAGGATGACCATGAAAGTTTTTCCCTGTGGCCCTCCTTTTTTCTCTGTGAAGCTCTGTGTAACTTAGCAAACCAAATAAGCTTCTTACACTTCATGCAACTACAAAATTCCACAGCGCTCATCACCGGCGGTGCTTCCGGCCTTGGCGAAGCCACCGCACGTTTGTTCCTGTCGCATGGTGCACGGGTGATTATCCTTGATCTAAATGAAACTTCCGGAGAGGCGCTTGAAAAGGAGTTTTCCGGTCAACTGAGATTCTTTAAAACTAATGTTTCCGATGAAGTCGAGGTAAGGCTGGCGCTTGGCGCCGCTTTGGAAACATTTGGCTCAATCCAAATCGCGGTGAATTGTGCAGGCATCGCCCTTGCGCGTAAAACCATTGGAAAAGTTGATGGCGTTTATGGCCCGCATGCTTTGGATGTCTTTGAAAAAACAATCCGAGTAAACCTAATAGGCACATTTAATGTGATACGACTTGTCGGATTTGTAATGGAGAAAAACGCCCCCAATGAAGAAGGCGAACGCGGTGTCATCATCAACACGGCTTCCGTTGCAGCCTACGACGGACAAATCGGGCAAGCAGCCTATGCAGCTAGTAAAGGCGGTATTGTAAGCATGACCTTACCCATAGCACGTGAATTTTCCAAGACAGGAATCCGGGTTATGACCATAGCACCAGGATTATTTGAAACGCCGTTGCTGATGGATTTACCCGAAGAAGCCAGATTATCATTAGGACAACAGGTTCCTTTCCCGTCACGCCTCGGCCGACCTTCTGAATACGCTTTGCTGGCAAAATCGATCGTTGAAAATCCGATGTTAAATGGTGAGGTGATTCGTTTGGACGGTGCTATAAGAATGGGACCGAAGTAAAAATTGAAACTAATAGTAAATTGGCGTATCTTGCTATGAAATAACGCATTGACTATGATTTCCATCCAGCAGACCAGATTTAAAACACCGATGTTTCATTGGCTGTTTTTCCTGTTGCTGTCAACAGGATTTTCTCATTTTCAGGAAGGCCCGTCAATCGGTAAACCATATGTTGTTGCGTTTGTCCACTCGGACACTAGAATTTTTGGGAACACAAAACAGATTGCCAAATATCCTGTTTCTTTCCAAAAGCGTATTACGCTCCAAAACCACAGCACACAATCACTTAAAATAAATATCTTATCCCGGACGCTGAATAGCCTGTTTAAAGTTGCTTTTATTAAACAAGCAACGGTCTCTTCATTTTCACTTCCGAATTCATTTCTCTACTTCCAACGCAGAACTTTATGTTCCGGCGACGATGATTTCATTTCGTAAGCAGACAATTCTTCTGTCCCTTATCTAAAATTCTTTATTCCGAAAGTAAACGGTTTACCATATCCTATTTTCGATGGAGACAGGCTCTCGGTATGTTTTATTTAGTCAATTCAGGAATCATGAAAATCAATAAAATAATTCTCCAGACCATCAAGTGGGTCAGGTATTTCACCATTGCCTATATGCTGGGTTTTGCCAACGTTTTAAATCAGGAAACGAAAACGATGGATGACACTTTCACCAAAATCGAGCAAACCTCAGAAGATCAGGAATAGGGTCAAGCCATCCTGATCCCCATTTCTTTGTAAATTTTAAAGTCAATCATATCGTCCGGCTGATCGGTTACAATGGTCGTTAACTGGTTGGTCGGACAAATATAATAAGCCTCCGCCGTTCCCAGTTTCTCCATGGTCGAAAGCGCAATAACCTCTCGCGAAGATTCAACCATCGCTCTTTTCACTTCACTTTCCTCATAGTCGGGACCGGTCACTCCCAGTTCTGCATGGATGCTGCAAATTCCAAAAAAACATATATCCGCTCTGAATTTTTTAAAATACTGAATCGTCTCATGCCCGATCGTTACGAACGAACTTTTCAAAAGTCTTCCCCCTGCAAACAGCACTTCCACTTTATCATGCTCTTCCAAAATACTGGCGATAGGAAAACTATTGGTTACGACCGTCAAACGGATATCTTTCGGTAAAGCCTGTGCAATCAGCATCGCCGAAGTTCCTCCATCGAAAATGACAACTTGCCCATCTCTCAAAAATTTCAATGCTTTATTGGCGATCACTCTTTTCTGTTCATTGCCATATTCCACCCTTTCCTTAAAATTGTGCGGACCCGGCGCATGCGGCACAGCCCCGCCACGCACGGATTTTAACAATCCCTGATCCGCCAGTTCCTTGATATCTCTTCGTACCGTATCCTCGGAAACCTTTAAAATATTACTTAACCCGGATAAAAGAACCTTTTGATCCTGTCCCAATTGATTCAGTATAACCTGAAACCGCTCCTCTTTTAACATCGTTATTCGTTCTACTTTTTGCAAATATAAATATTTATCTCGATTTAATATTGCGAATTATTGCAATATATACTTATATTTGCAGCATTAAATTGCAAATAACAGCAACATATTGTTTCATTCTTTGATCAGAAATTTAATAAAAAACATAAACATGAAAAAAACAGTAGCCATTGACATGGACAATGTCATCGCAGATATTGAGACAAACTGGATTAATTTATACGAACAGGAATATGGCGTTCGGGTTGAGAAGGAGGAATTACTGGGAAAACCGGAAGACTTTGCATTCCCTGATCCTGCCGCCGCGCGAAGCCTTATTTACAAGCCCGGTTTTTTCCGTGATGCACCGGTTATTGAAGGAGCCATTGAGGCATTGAAAGAATTACAGGAAGATTTTGAAGTTTATATCGTTTCGGCAGCCATGGAATTCCCAAATTCATTGCCTGAAAAATACGACTGGCTGGCCGAACATTTCCCATTTATTACATGGAAGAATATAATTTTCTGCGGAGATAAAAGTGTGATTGGGACCGATTTTTTAATAGATGACCATTTAAAAAATCTGGATTTTCACAAAGGAATGCCGATTCTTTTCACTGCCGGACATAATATCAATGTCACCAAACACACAAGGGTTAACAACTGGGTTGAAGCGGTTAATTTATTGCGGGAGCATGTTGGGGTTGTTTAGCCATTTTTTCTACAAGTTTTCAGGTGCAGAGCACCGAAATACTTGTAGAAAAAAATCAAAATTTAAATACCTAAACTTTCTCTTTCACCCGCTCTTTCAATTGCAGCAGTTCGTCCCTTAGCCTTGCCGCTTCCAGGAAGTCCATATCTTTTGCCGCACTTTCCATTTTTTTCTGGGTTTCAATAATCAGCTTTTGAAGGTCATTTTTACCCATATACTGTACCACCGGATCAGCGGCAATTCGTATTTCGGATGGCTCAACATATATTTTCCTTGGTTTCGAATCAGCAACCGAGGTTTGAGTCATAATAGCCTCTTTCGATTTCAGAATTGTTTTTGGCGTAATGCCATGCTCCTCATTATAGGCGAGCTGAATACTCCGTCTCCGATTGGTTTCGCTAATCGCAGTTTCCATGGAACCCGTTATGACATCCGCATACATTAACACTTTGCCATTTTCATTACGCGCCGCCCGTCCAATCGTTTGAATCAATGAACGGATATCCCTCAAAAATCCTTCCTTATCCGCATCCATGATCGCCACCAGTGATACTTCCGGCAAATCCAGACCTTCCCGTAACAAGTTTACACCAACCAGCACATCAAAAATACCGAGGCGCAGTTCACGCAGAATCTCAACCCGATCCAGCGATTTTACCTCTGAGTGGATATACCGGCATTTGATACCAACCCGATCCAGATATTTGCTCAGCTCCTCCGCCATACGTTTGGTTAAAGTCGTGATCAAAACCCGGTCGCCCTGCTTGATACGTATGTTTATTTCTTCCAGTAAATCGTCAATCTGGTTGAGACTTGGACGCACTTCAATTTCAGGATCCAGCAATCCAGTTGGACGAATAATCTGCTCAACCACAATCCCGTCAGAACGGCGAAGTTCATAGTCAGCAGGTGTCGCGCTCACGTAAATTGTCTGCGGCGTCAGGTCTTCAAACTCCTGGAACGTCAGCGGGCGGTTATCCAGAGCAGACGGCAAACGGAAACCATACTCCACCAGCGCCTCTTTCCTCGACCGGTCACCACCCCACATCGCTTTAATCTGCGGCATGGTAGCATGACTTTCGTCCACAACCATCAGAAAATCTTCCGGGAAATAATCCAGCAAACAAAAGGGGCGCTGACCCGGTATACGTCTGTCAAAATAGCGCGAATAGTTTTCAATGCCGGAACAATAACCCAGTTCCCGCATCATTTCCATATCAAATTCCGTACGTTCTTTAACCCTTTCCGCTTCAGACAATCGCCCGTTACTAGTAAAATAGTTAATCTGTTTTACCAGATCATCCTGAATTTCCTTCATGGACTGGGTAAGAACATCCCTTCCCGTCACGAAAAGATTCGCAGGAAAAATCGCTATGATTTTCTCAGAAGAAATCTTTTTCCCGCTTTCCGGCTCAATGCGCTGAATCTCTTCAATTTCATCTCCAAAAAAGATAATCCGGTATGCAAAATCCGCATAACCTGGAAAGATATCGACTGTATCACCTTTCACCCTGAACGTTCCACGGCTAAATTCAACCTCGGTTCGGCTATAAAGAATTTCTACCAGACGGAATAAAAACTGATTCCGGCTGACAATATCCCCCACCGCGGCCCGAACAATGCTTTTCTTATATTCATTAGGATTTCCTGCGCCATAAATACAGGAAACCGAAGCCACCACAAGCACATCCCGACGCCCGCTCATGAGCGAGGACACCGTATGAAGCCTGAGCTTTTCAATTTCCTGATTGATCATCAGGTCCTTTTCAATGTACGTATTCGTGCTGGAAATAAACGCTTCCGGCTGATAGTAGTCATAGTAACTAATAAAATACTCAACCGCGTTATTCGGAAAAAATTGCTTGAACTCACCATAAAGCTGGGCAGCCAATGTTTTGTTGTGGCTCAGCACCAAAGTCGGCCGGTTTATTTCCGACACCACGTTGGCGACTGTAAAAGTCTTTCCGGAACCTGTTACCCCAAGTAACGTTTGAGCAGGTTCCCCTGCGGCAATTCCCTGTAAAAGTTGTCTGATAGCCTCAGGCTGATCCCCCGTAGGCTGGTAATCTGAAATGAGCTCAAAATTCATAGCTAAACATAAAAGGAATACAGTTCATAACGCATTCCAAAGATAAAATAGTTTCTTTGGAATGCGTCAGAATTCCTTCTATGCTTCCTGCGCAATAAGCTGTTGCGCTTTTTCTACCGCTTTTTTCTCTTTCCAATGCTGCCATCCAATTCCCAGCAGTGACGCCATTCCTTTATCTACAAAAGTGTGACGAACCAGGTTCATGCCACCGCGTACAGCCGTAAAAACAGAGTTATTCGCCCGCAATGCAAGGCTGAAACCGCCGTCGATATAACGGATATAGTGCCACCAAAGCGAAGGAATAAAAATCGTTTCGCCGTGTAACAAAGTTGTTTCAAAACCGGTTGCACCTTTCATAGCAGGGAAACGTTCGTAGTCCGGGTTAATCGGATCCACTTTGCTCATTACCGTAAACGGATGCTGATAAAGTCTTGTGCTTTCTTCCGGAGAGAATAAAATAACCTGCTTGCGGGTATGGAACTGCGTCAAAAATACATTGGAGCAATCCATGTCATAGTGCAGGTTGGTAATCGACCCCTCACCTCCGAAAAATACAAATTTATAGTACTTTAAAAATCCGTCCATGATCGTTGGAAAACGGATATCGTCTGTCAGCGAAGGCGCTTTTTTAAATATATCAAAAAGGAAAAGTCTCAAATCCGTAGGCCCCTTCTCGATCAGCGAAAGATACTCGCCAAACTTCATCGTTTTGGCAATCTGAAAATACTTATCCGCATCATGCATGTGGTTATCCACCAAAGGCACATCGATTTGTCCATGATTGTCACGAAGCCATTCGAAAGTCCATTTTTGCATGGCCGGCCAGTCTTTTGCTAAATCAGTAAAAACAACAGGACGGCTTGGTTTTAAATAATTCTCAATAAATTCTTCGCGGGTAAGTCCGGTACGTTTTTCTATTGGCACTAATTTCATGACAGAAACTGAGTATAATGAGTAATCGACTGTGTAAGAAAAATTATATTATAGTCTTCCGACCATCTTACCAATTGTTATCAATAACAATTCAAATTCGGGTAATAGTTCTAAAAAATCAACATTTCAAAAACAACTGGTCCGATTTGGCACCGTTCGCAGAGATTTTGTTTTGACAAATTTATACCGTTACACTAAAAACTACACCAAATGTATTAAAGGAAATTGGAAATATACCCAAAATTATTTCAGATAAACCTTACCGGATCACCTGCATGCCAGACAACTACCTCCGGTACATCCCTGCAAGTTATACCCAAATTGAAATAAAAAAAATGACAATAATCACACAGGCTACCAATCAATAAACGTATCTTCACTGGCAAATATTGAATGGTTTCGTTAACGGTTTGCTCACTGTCCGATGAAATATTTAACCATACCGCCGTCTCCAAAACTTGCCCGTTTTGTAAGATCCTTCTGGATATTAGAAGACGATGTAAATCCTGACAAACCCTACATTCATCGGGTTATGGCAGACGGCTGCGCTGAAATGATATTCCACTACCAAACTCCATTTGACGAAATCTTTTCAACAAATAAAACAGAAACCTCCTTTCATTCCGGGCTTCACGGCCAGGCCCAGCATTTCCGGCGGTTTATCGTCCGGCAAAACTTCGGTATTTTCGGTGTTTATCTTTACCCTTTTGCCTTGCCGCTCCTATTTTCAATGCCGTCTGATGAACTGAGCAACGAAATGCCTGATTTACAAACGCTGTTGGGCGATGAAGGAAAATTTCTGGAAGAAAAAATGATGCTGGCGAAAAATAATGAAGAACGTGTCGTCATCATTTCCGATTTCCTGGAAAAGCGGATCACCCAAAATTATCGTGAAGAACCAGCCGTTTTCTCCACGATCAGTTATATCATCCGCACCAAGGGAATTGCCAACGTTCGGCAGCTCGCGGATCAGAGTTTCTTGTCAACAAGGCAGTTTGAGCGGAAATTTAAGGCATTTTCGGGTTTCAGCCCCAAGTTATACTCCCGGATTGTACGGTTCCAGTCGGCGCTGGAAATGTATGGCGATCAGGAAAAATCACTTACCGAAATAGCATATGACTGCGGTTATTACGACCAATCGCATTTCATACATGATTTCAAGGAATTTTCGGGTCAGCATCCAAAATCTTTCTTTTCCGGCAAAGCAGAAGGAGCGGAATACCGGGAGGCTTAATGTCGCGTTTTTCCAATTTCCGGCTGTCGGGCCATGATAGATTTGCATAAACTTTAAAACAAAAAAACAATGAGCACTGCAAAAATGCCTAACGGCCACCAGACGATTATGCCGTATTTAATGCTAAAATCGGCGGCTAAATTCATCGATTTCACGAAAAATGTATTTGGCGCGGAAGTAACATTCACGAAAATGCGTGACAATACCGATGTCGTGATGCATTCCGAAATCCGGATCAATGACAGCACGATCATGTTTTGCGACAGCACCGACCAATGGAAAACAGCAACTTCCAATCTTTTTATTTACGTGGATAATGCTGACGAAACTTACAAAAAGGCCCTTTCCGAAGGCGCCACAACCATCATGGAACCCGCAAACCAGGACTACGGACGCAGCTGCGGCGTAACCGATCCCTGCGAAAATGTTTGGTGGATAACTTCCGTAAAATAACCCTCAAGCCATCTTTAATTCGTACTTTTAAAATAAAATTTTCGAATTAAAGATGGCTGAAACATTAAAAGAAGTCGATGATATTCTCGACAATCAAAACGAGCAGCTCAAAAAATTACACAGCATTGCAACCAAGGCTTTTCGGGAAGAAGCACTCATTATTGACAATCTCGCGCATCCGCCTCAGGAAATATTAACACAGGGCCAGCGTGTTTCGGACAAAGTTGCACGATTTGGAGGAAGCTGGGCATTTATTATCATATTCAGCGCTATTCTGATCGTTTGGATCATCTGCAATTCGACTCTTCCGAAAGCCGAACAGTTTGACCCCTATCCCTTTATTCTGATGAATCTGATACTTTCGTGCGTGGCCGCCATGCAAGCGCCAATCATTATGATGAGCCAGAACAGGCAGGAGGAAAAAGACAGAATCAGGGCTGAAAATGATTATCTGATCAATATGAAAGCCGAGCTGGAAGTCCGCAGCCTGCATCAGAAAATGGATCTCTTGCTAGAAGAGCAGGTAAAAACGTTATTTGAAGTACAGGCAAAACAGCTTGAATTACTCAAAAAGCTGACGGAACGTGTCGACAGCCTTTGCGCCAAAAATAATTTATAACCCACATGCATTACCATCATGATTAATTACGACGGCAAGATTTTCATTCCCTTATCCAATTCTGAAAATGGTGAAGTTGATCTTAAAATGCAATTTAAATACAAGCAAACGGGCAATCTCCTGACTTCCGACTACTTAGGTAAAAATATAAGACAGGGACATTTGATTGCGCTTGTGGATGAAAACGGTTGTCTGGATATGCGTTATCATCAGGTGAACGACCGTGGTGAAATCACAACGGGCATTTGTAAATCAACACCTGAAATATTACCAAACGAAAAAATTCGTTTACATGAAAAATGGCAGTGGACTTCCGGGGATCTGTCTGACGGGAATTCTATTCTGGAAGAGCTAACTGCCGGAAACTAAGCAGTTCATTTTTACGAAGACAATCTTATCGAACGTATCATGAAGGTCAAAATCTTAACATTTTTCTTCGCCCTGCTTGTTTATGCAGCACAGGCTCAGACTTCCAAAGTGATTTCCGGGTCTACTAATTTTAGTGTAAAGTTTATTCTGGGGACTTGCAACGGCACATTTGACGCGCCCAAAGGCGGTGCCATTTTTGATCCAAATAATCTGAATGCATCCGCATTTAACCTGACGGTGGCTGCTGCTACTTTTAAAACAGGCAACAACACCAGGGATAAGGATATGAAAAGTGGTAAATATTTTGACGTTGCCAAATATCCTGAAATTCATTTCAAGTCTTCCAAGGTTGAAAAGAAAGATGCCAATTATCAGGCCATCGGGACGCTGACGATCAAAGATGTTTCCAAAACGGTAACTTTGCCATTTGAAGCCAAGAAAAATGCAGATGGAAGTTATGCCCTGTCCAGTACTTTTGATATCAACCGGCTTGACTATAAAGTAGGCGAAAGCAACTGGAAATTGAAAGACGTAGTAACCGTGACGATTAAAGCCGTTATCAAATAAATAACAGCCAACAAAAAGGAAGAGATGCATTTGTGAACTGACTAGATCAGCGACAAATACATCTCTTTTCATTTCCAACATATTCTCGTAAACCTTCCAGTACCATCGGCACGACCGATTTTGTAGCCCGGGATTTTAATCCCGGAGCAAGGGATTTCATTCACAATCCTCGCAAGATTTCAATTCAGAAAAAATTGACAAATATTTATCGGTACATTATTTTGTAATTAGTCTAATTAACCTTTCATTTGTAAAATATAACTGGTCTAAATAGATATAAATTTCCAATGAAATATTCTTGTGCACTTTTGTGTATGTTCATTTTATCCTATGCGCAAGACGTTTTTGCACAGACTGGAGAGATCAGAGGGACGATCCTGACACAGGACGGAAAATCTTTTGAAGGAGTACCTGTTTCCCTAAAAGATACCAAATACGGAACTACGACAAACGCCAGCGGGAAATTTGCAATAAAGGCGCCAATAGGAACTTATACGCTGCTCGTAAGCATATTGGGTAATAAAAAAAAGGAAATCCCGGTGCAAATTTCCGAAAACACCCCGGCGATTCTGGATGCTATACAGCTGAATGAATCCGGTATCGTGCTGGAAGACGCCGTAATTACCGGTCAATTTGGAAAACAGTCGCTGCGCAATTCCGTATTCCAGGTCAGAACGATTGACAGCGAACATATCAAGCTCAGAGGCGCAACCAATATTCAAACGATCCTGAATACAGAACTTGGCATACGCTTTTCCAATGACCCGACTTTAGGCACCACCGATATCCAGCTTATGGGTATGACAGGCCAAAGCGTAAAAATTTTACTGGACGGAATTCCATTGGTAGACCGTGGCGCCACACGTGAAAGTCTTGGACAGATTGATATCAATACCATCGAACGTATAGAGATCGTAGAAGGCCCGATGTCGGTTATTTATGGTACGGATGCCCTGGCGGGTGTGATCAATCTGATCACGAAAAAGAGTGATGGAAAAGATAATCTTACGATTTCGGCAAGAGCGCAGGAAGAAACCGTCGGTGATGAATACAATGCTTTTAGCAAAAACGGCGCGCACAATCAGAATCTGGGAATAACCTGGCAGAAGCAGGGGTTTCATGTATCAGGAAATGTTACCCGCAATAATTTCGGTGGCTGGCAGGGCGATTCTACGGGCAGAATAAAAGCCTGGATGCCCAAAGAACAAATGCTTTACATGGCTGGAATCGGATACTCAAAAGAAAAATGGAACCTTTGGTATCGCTTCAATGGAACGGACGAAACAATAAAATATTTGGGCCAAATCAGAAATAATACGGACGGGAGTCAGGCAGCTTCCGACAAAGACTATATTACCAAACGATGGTTTCATCAGGCACAAGGACAATATCAGGTAAATGACAAACTGGGATTCAGCGGCGCTCTCTCTTTCACAGATTATAGCCGTCGCACTTTAGGCACCAATATTAACCTGAGTACGGGCAAACGCACACTTTCGACTGACGCCGCCAGTCAGGACAAATCCATTTTCACGACTTTATTTTTCAGGGGGACCGCGCTTTACAAAGTCAATCCCAAAGTTTCCCTGCTTCCGGGTATAGAAATCAGCAACAACAATAGCAGCGGGCAGCGTATTTTGGGTTCCCCAACCATCAATGAATATGCCTTTTTCCTTTCATCAGAACTGAAAATCACACCATCCATCAAGCTGAGTCCAGGTGTCCGTTTGATCAAAAACTCCGTTTATGATGCGCCTCCGGTAATCCCGTCCCTGAACGCCAAAATTGACCTGAACAAATCCTTTGACCTGCGTATGGGTTATGCGAGAGGTTTCCGCTCACCTGCCTTGCGTGAATTGTATTTTGATTTTCACGACGCTTCACACTCGATTAATGGTAACGTAAACCTGAAAGCGGAATACTCCAACAGTTTCAATACATTCCTGACGTGGCGGGCAATTGAGGATTCGAAATTGAGGGTAACCTCAACCCTTGGCGGTTTTTACAATGTTTTTCACGACCGTATTGATACCGGATTTGATCCAAACAATCCAACGCAAACGACTTATCTAAACATCAGTTTGTTCAAAACAACGGGTGTCAGTCTGGACAATAAATTCTATTGGAAAAACCTTACCACCAGCCTGGGTGCCACTTACATTGGCAGCTACAATGAATTCAGTGAAGATGCTGAACTGGATGAGAGCCTTCCCGAATTTGTCTGGTCTCCTGAAATCAATGCCAACTTCCTTTACAGCTTTCCTAAGATCGGAGCTACCGTTAACCTTTTCTATAAATACAGCGGCAAAAAACCTGCTTATGCTATTCTTAACACAACTCCGGTCACGGCAAGTCTGAGGAAAATCAGCGGCTATAATATGGCCGACCTAACCCTTACCAAAACAATTGGCAAATACGTCAGCCTGATCGGTGGTGCGAAAAATCTCTTTGACCTTACTTCCATTAAGAATACCACAATCGGTACCGGACACGATGCTTCCGGCCCGGGTTTCACCGGTCGTTCCTATTTTCTTGGTCTGAATATTCAATGGTTCAGACACTAATCTCATTACCCTTTTTTAAATCAATCAAACAATTATGAACAGATTAATCAAACCTCTACTCGTCATTGCATTCTTGGGAATATTCAGCGCATGCAGCGATGATGATCCGCCACTACCGGACAACCTTGCTTCGTTTGAATCCACTGCAAAAGGTTTTGAAGGCGAAAGTGTTGATGTAAAAGTCAATTTAAGCAGAGCTGCCGAATCGGCTGTCTCTATTTCCGTTGCACTTACGCCTACGCTGTTAACGTACGGCACCCAATTTACAACCGAACCGGCTGCAACCAACAACACATTGGCTTTGACGGTTCCGGCGGGACAGACCAGTGCTACTTTCAAGGTTCTCAAAAAAACAGGCGTACTTTTAAACGGGGATGAAACCATTCAGTTCAAAATAGCTTCTGTTGCTTCGCCTGTTCTCGTGGGCACCAACACAGCGCTTAAATTAAGTTTTAAAGCCATCATATCGGAAGGAACTTCTATCCAGCTTAACGGAATCGCTGCGGGTGAGGCAGGTTCAGCGGCAGGAAACTCTGTTTATCTTGATTTGAGCGGTAATACACAAACACCGGTTTTACGCGACAGCTGGGATCTCGGTTTCAATAGCGGAACTGATTTCCGTGTTATTCTTAACAATGCCAATGGCGCTACGGCGGTTCAGATCAACAAATCCGATATCAACGCGGTTTCCGATAAAGATATCGACATTACCACATTGGCCGTTGGTCAGGGTGTAGGAACTTTTGCTTTGTATGACGACGTAACAGGCGCCCTTACAAAAACGGCTATTAAAGAAATTTCAGCAACGGAGGCAGAAAACAAGGTATATGTGATCAACCGCGCTGGCGGATCTGGCTCCGTACTTGCGGTTGACAAAATTTACAAGGTACGTATTTTGCGTAAAGGAACCGGTTATACACTTCAGTATGCCAAACTGAATGAGACAACTTTTAAAACACTTGATGTTACGAAAGATGCGACTTATAATTTCCAGTTTGCTTCCCTGGAAAAAGGTACAGCGGTCAACGTTGAGCCAGCAAAAGCACGTTGGGATATCGTTTGGGGTTACAGTCTGTATTTAACCGGAACCACGCCCTATGCATTCTCTGACCTTGTGTTTATCAACCATCACGCGGGTGTAACGGCAGCAGAAGTACTGACATCAACCGCCACATACGATGCTTATGCGGAAAGCAATATCAGCACAACCACTTTCGTCGCTGACCGCGATGTGATCGGCTCGAAATGGAGAGTAACTTCCGGCGGCACGGTGGGTGTAAAAACGGATCGTTTTTATGTCATCAAAGACGCTTCCGGGAATGTATACAAACTTAGATTTATCAACTTCCACGCCAGCGACGGCGGTGAAAGAGGCAAGCCAAAACTGGAATACAAACTGGTTAAAAAAGGAGCCTGATCATTTTCAACTATTCCGACTCATCAGAGAGATAAGGTTTCGTACCTTTCTCTCTGATTTCTGGATTTAAAACGATAAAAATGCTTACTTCACTCATTCTTTCGGTTTCAGCCATCATCAATCCGGCTCACGCAGAGGCTCTTTCAGGTTATCAAAAAAAAGCCCGAACAGAAATCTTCACAGCCGCAACAACAAAATCCGAGATCCGTGTGATCAAAGATTTCAGTGCAGCTGCCAAACCAAATACCTATAACTATTTCAGCCTGGGCACAGGGTTGACAGTATCTGAAGATGACGCAAAAACCAGCAAATGGGATCTTGCATTCAGCGGAACTACGATTTTGGTAAACGGCGGAACAAGTGGCCCCGGACAAGGCGGCGCAGTTATTCTTGAAAAACCTTTCGATTCACTTTCCGAAGCGCCAAAAGAGGGCTATAAAACCGACGGCGCCTCCGGCAATGCGATTGCGAGCGGCAGCGGGAGCTCATGGTATAAATATGATATGAGCGTTCATGCCATTCTTCCGATTGTTGGCCGGACTATCGTTGTTAAAACAGCAGAAGGCAAGTTTGCCAAAATTGAATTTATCAGTTATTACAAAGGTGCTCCCGAAGAAGTACCCACCGAGGAATCCAAGTACTATACGTTCAGATATGTTCTGGCTGACGAAAACGGTAAATTCTGATACCTGTGAGCCAAACTAAAATAGCCGTTCATAACCTGATCAGTCATGAACGGCTATCAACAAGATAATTATTTCTGATACTTCCAGTTACGCTGCTTCCCCTCCTCCATCCAGTCGATTGCCTGCTCCATCCTTTTATTCCGGGTCGCTTCGCTTTTTGCTTCCGTGATCCAATCCACGTATTCCTTTTTCTGCGAATAACTGAAACGCCCGAATGTCTCCGAAGCAAGCGGATTGGCCGCAACGGCTTCCGTGATATCTTCCGGAACGATCAGTTCCTTTGGCTCTCTTGAAGCAGGTTCCTTTGTCGGTTTAACACCCTTATCAATCAACGTCATCGCTTCGTGAATAAAACCAGCAAGTTTTTCCTCCGAAGGCAGATCTTCAATTTTCGTTATCCTGCCCAGCTGTCCCATGGCATTTTTCTCGGCACCGCTTGCCAGTACATGATCCGGATCTGTTAACAGCGAGCCCAGCCAGAAACCAAATGCGCAATGCTTTTTGAAGGATGCCATGTTGCACAAATTATATTTTTTGTACTCAAAAAAAGGCATACTCCATTTCATAGTTTCATGCACATCGGGACAGGCCTCGTGCACGATTTCTCTTAAATAATCCAGTATCGGAATAGCAAAATCGGCTGATTTTACAATGTAAGTATCAATTCTCGGATCTTTCGTACCCATGTGTCAGTTAAAATTCTGATTAAGAAAACGGGCGATTTCAAGTATCGCTGCAAAACGCTCTGATGCTAATTTTCAAGAATCTTCTTCAGATTTTTCAACCCGTCGGAAAAATCCTTTCCAACCGAATCTTCCATGCCCATAAATGGCAAAAACACATTCATTGGGATAGGCATTTTCCCTGAAAATCCCCACTTCACCCGCGTCTGTTCCGGACCAACCATTTCGGTCGTCATATACGCGTCATTTGTGGATTCAAAAGGTTTGATAAATCGCAGTTCCGTGTCAATCCGTTCTCCCTCGGTAATTTTCTTGATTTCCTGTTCTCCAGTTCCGATCTCGTCATTCCCTTCCCATCTGGACGTATAGCCAACCGTTCCATCCGTACCTTTAAAGGTTTTTTTGACATTGGGATCCTTGGCCATCCACACACTCCAGTTATCCTGATTTTTCAGGGATTTCAAATAGGCAAAGACCTCAGGTTTCGGTTTATCAATCAATATCTCCCGCTCGACCGCGTAGTCTTTAGGCATTAAAACGGCTGCAATGATAAAAATGGCGAGTAACCCAAGGATAATGTAGAGCGCTTTTTTCATAATTGGATTAGTTTTAGGTGAATAACTGAATTTATATTTTACCTCATCAATATCTTCAATCCTTTCCATATTGCACATGCCCGCTTTTTCAAGAACCCGGATTGAGGCCTTATTTTCCACATTTACAAAAGCAATAACCGCTGGTACCCTAAATTTGCGAACGGAAAAACCGATCAGGTATTTCGCGATTTCGGTGGCTACGCCCCGCCCCCAATATGCTTCCATGATGCGGTAACCAATTTCTACCTCCTCACCATAAGCTTCCAGTTTAGCCGCTCCAACCAATTCTCCCGTTTTCCGATCCTCAATTAAATACCTTCCAAAATACGTGTCCGTTTCATTCTCTTTAAGAATAAGCTTTAACATTTCGTCGGATTCATGACGGCTCAATGCGAAACCCGTCACAAATTTCATTACCCTTGCATTATTACTTAATCTGAAATATTTGTCTCCATCGGCGGCCGTCATTTTTGTTAAAACAAACCGCCGTGTCTTTATCCTAAATACTTTCATACATACAAAAACGCCACGTAAACCAAAAAGTAACGTTCAGATTTTCAAACGATTAAACAACCTCATTATAGATTACGAAATATACATTTTGTAATCAAAAAATTCATTAGATGCACTCTTTTTATTTTTAAGTTACATAACCAGGACAAAACGTACACAAATCTAAAAGTAACAGGCAGGTAATTAAATATTACTTTCGGGTAGATTTTCGATTACAGAATGGGCAATTTTGCTTAAATATCTCTAAATGTTTCCTTTCAAACTATATCAACAGGATTTAAAAGATACGATCCGGTTAAGTATTCCCATTGTTGTTGCCCAGCTTGGCGTCGTCCTTATGGGTATGACCGACAATATCATGGTTGGCAGGATGCTTGGCGCTGTTCCTCTTGGCGCCGCCGGTCTGGCCAACTCCATCACCCACATGATCTGCTCGATCGGCATTGGCTCACTTTCCATTGTTTCGGCTCTTGTCGCGCAATCGAACGGACGGGACGATAAAGCAGAGATCAATAAACTTTACAATGCTGGTATCAAAGCTGCTTTGCTTTTAGGGCTGATTTTAGGAACGGTTAGTTTAATGGTTGCCTGGCAATTCGATATTTTCCAACAAACAGCCCAGATTACCATGCTGGCAAAGCCGTTTATGATTATTCTGGTTATTTCAAATATTCCGTTGTTTCTCTTTATAGCACAAAGACAACTTTGTGACGGCCTGGCAAATCCGAAAGTAGCGATGTACATCACGGTTTCTGCACTCATCATCAATCTGATACTCAACTATATTTTCATCAAATGGATAGGACTCAACGGTGCAGCTATTGCCACATTATTTGCCCGGATTTTCATGGCAATCGCGATTTGGATTTATATAAAACGCTCGGAATTTTTTAAACCTTATTTTAATTTCCAAAACTTTAAGGATTCAGGAAATGAACTGATCAAAAAAATTCTACGCCTGGGCGTCCCGGGTGGATTCCAGTTTTTCTTTGAAATCGCAGCTTTTGCCTCCGCTGTCGTGATGATTGGCTGGCTGGGGGAAGCCCCGCTTGCGGCCCATCAAATTGCAATCAATCTCGCGTCTACCACCTATATGATGGCAACAGGCATTGCCTCGGCTGGCAGTATCCGGGTTGGCCTGGCGTTAGGGCAAAAAAGTCTTGACGCCGTCAGACGTGCCGGATCCGCCGCATTTGTTACAACCATCTTGCTGATGGGATTAAGCTGCCTGCTATTCCTCTCTGCCAATGAGTGGCTTGTAAGTTTATACATCCGCGATAATGCTGACGTTACCAACATCGCCACTGGTCTTGTGATCATTGCCGGATTTTTCCAATTTTCTGACGGCATACAAGTCACTGCGCTTGGCTCTCTTCGCGGCATTGCCGACGTAAACATTCCTACAATTATTACACTTTTCGCTTATTGGGTATTGGCCCTTCCGCTAAGTTACATCCTGGCTTTTCATGCCGATATGAACGTCACAGGAGTCTGGCTGGGGCTATCTGCAGGACTTACTGTTTCCGCACTTTTACTGACGATACGATTTTTCAGAAAATTAAAGACAATAAATATTTACGAATAGAAAGATAATCAACCTGTTACCTCTCACTAAAAAATCACAGCCCCCTGGCATCTGCACCGTACAATTGCTCGTTATTAGAAAAATATTAAATTCTATTAACAGTCGTTAACAACTCAAAAAATTTGGTTATACCATTTGAATTATTATATTTGAACAATTGGATTCCATTATTGTATTTCCAACTAATTAGTGCCAACCATTCTTGAATTCATTATAAAAATATGAATTTTTCAATGTACTGATAGCAGTCAGCACCATGTTAAAAAGAACTTTTGTATTGTTTTTTTGTATTGGGCAGATTCTTGCCTCTGTGCTGTTCTCCGAACAGGCAGAAGCGTCATGCAGATCTACATTAAGAATAAAACGTCTTTCTTCTTTTTCCGTCTTCCCAAAAGTACAGGAAGATACGATTGAAATTGATGACTCCATTTGCCTGAAACAGACCTTTGTTAAGGCGGATGAATTTGAATGGAAAGAGAGCATCACGGATTTATTACGGCACCGGACTTCGAGCTACCGTTTTATTTCCTTTGAATCCGTTCCTTCTGAATACTTTCATTTTTCGTCTAAATCATTCGTAAGGCATTACACCACGCAGGTTATCGGTTCCATTAAGGGATTACTTACCTTGCCGGACTATTACAGTTTCCTCCATCGTCTTTGCCCGTTCTAACACCCAGCCGCAAAACGATGCCGCAGGATAACCTCTTGCTGCAATCATTTATTTTTTAGCCGCAAATTTTCTTTCAGGGACTTAACAGACATGAAAATGTCTGCGTAACAAGGCATATTTCATTTTGCCTGGACCCGTCATTTATTCCGTGACCATTCACGGAACTAAAACCATGCGCTAAAACAAATCCAAAGCCCTTTTATCCTATTAATTTTCAATTACTTACTACGCATCATGAAAAATTACAATTGGTCTTTTTTGTTAGGTATCAGCTTGTTCGCAACCGGGTGCGCTACACAAAGCCAAGACGCTTCAGAACTTAAAGACTCCATACCGACGATCCCTGTGACGGAATTGAAGGAGCAAAAAACAGATCTTCACAGGGAATATGTGAGTGATATCCATGCGGTCAAAAATGTTGAAATTTATGCCCGTGTAAAAGGATATCTTGAAGAGGTTTATGTAGATGAAGGAAAAGAAGTAAAAAAGGGACAGATACTTTTCCGTATTAATAGTGAAGAATATGCCGCCGAACTTGCCAAGGCAAATGCCAGCCTGCAAAGTGCCATAGCGGAAGCCAAAGGTGCAGAACTTGAAGTCGGCCGGGTAAAAATGCTCGTAGAAAAAAATGTAGTTTCCAAAACCGAACTGGAAGTTGCCAAGGCTAAATACGCAGCGGTAACGGCAAAAATTGAGGAAGCGCGTTCCATGAAATCCAACGCGGCCATACAACTGGCCCAAACCCAGATCAAAGCACCTTTTGATGGGATGATAGACCGTCTTCCTTTCAAAATAGGCAGTTTGATCAACGAAGGAACGTTACTGACTTCACTTTCTGACACGAGGAATATCTATGCCTATTTCAACGTGTCGGAAAACGAATACCTTGAATATGTAAAAGCAAGAGGAAAAACGACCGGCAAAGACGCCGTTGTTGAACTGGAACTTGCCGACGGTTCTTATTTCCGCCACAAAGGAACCATCGAAACAATGGAAGGTGAGTTTGACGAAGGTACTGGTTCCATTGCCTTCCGTGCAAAGTTTGCCAATCCTGAAAAGTTGCTTAAGCATGGTTCTACGGGCACAATCCGCCTGACCAACACGCTCGATAATGCGATTTTGATACCTCAGAAGGCTGCTTTTGAAATTCAGGACAAGAGTTTTGTTTATGTTGTTGACAAAAACAATAAAGTAAAAACCAGAAGTTTCGTACCAAAATCAAGAACATCAACTTATTACGTAGTAAAATCGGGGCTTGAAGCCGGCGATAAAATTGTTTATGAAGGAATTCAGGGATTAAAAGACGGCGTGACCATCAACCCAAAAACGGTTTCCATGGACACCCTGAACGTAGCAGCAAAGGGAATTGAGCTTAGTGCGCGTTAATAATTTCCCGAGTCTTATCTGAATTAAATCTTATGTTTGAAACTTTCATAAAACGGCCAGTGCTGTCACTGGTCATATCGATCTTTATTACCCTGTTGGGAATTTTGGCACTTACCGAATTGCCAATAACCCAGTTCCCCGACATCGTTCCGCCTTCGGTGGTAGTTACTGCAAAGTACACCGGCGCCAATGCCGAAGTTTGCGCCAAAGCCGTGGCCACACCACTCGAAAGAGCGATCAATGGTGTGCCGGGAATGACCTATATGTCATCCGTTTCAAGTAATAACGGGGTTACGCTTATCTCTATCTCCTTTAAAGTAGGAACCGATCCCGATCTTGCCGCGGTGAACGTTCAAAACCGTGTGCAAACCGTTATTGACGAACTTCCTGAGGAAGTAATCAAGGCTGGTGTAACGACTGAAAAGGAGGTAAACAGTATGCTCATGTATCTGGATATCATGAGCTCAGACACCGCCGTTGACGAGCGTTTTGTTTATAATTTTTCCGATATCAACGTACTTGCCGAACTAAAAAGAATTGATGGTGTCGGTTTTGCCGAGATCATGGGAAGCAAGGATTATTCCATGCGTATCTGGCTAAAACCGGATCGTATGGTTGGTTACGATGTGTCAGCAGATGAAGTAATTGAGGCCATTCGTGGTCAGAATGTGGAAGCAGCTCCCGGAAAAACGGGTGTAAGTTCTGGGAAGGAAACCCAGATGCTGCAATATGTTTTGCGCTATACAGGTAAAATGTTTGAGCCAAAACAATATGAAGATATTGTGGTCAGAGCCAATGCCGACGGTTCTGTTTTAAAGCTGAAAGATGTCGCAGAGATCGAATTTGGTTCACTGGATTATAACATGACTTCCAAGTCTGACGGACGCCCGTCGGCTTCGATCATGCTGAAACAGCGTCCGGGCTCCAATGCGCGTGACGTTATTGCCAATGTAAAAAAACGTGTTGCCGAACTGAAGGAAACTTCTTTTCCGCCAAGCATGGATTACACGATCTCCTATGACGTGTCAAGATTTTTGGATGCATCAATCGATGAGGTAATCAGGACCCTGATTGAGGCCTTTATTCTGGTTATTATCATTGTTTATATATTCCTTCAGGATTTCCGGTCAACCCTTATCCCGGCGCTGGCCGTACCTGTGGCATTGATCGGGACGTTTTTCTTTATGCAGATGTTCGGCTTTTCAATCAATTTGCTGACACTGTTTGCATTGGTACTGGCCATTGGTATAGTCGTCGATAATGCGATTGTCGTCGTCGAGGCCGTCCATGCAAAAATGGCTGAGAAACATCTCAACGCCATGGACGCCACCATTGAAGCGATGCGGGAAATGACGGGTGCGATTATTGCGATCACCCTGGTCATGTCGGCCGTGTTTGTTCCGGTGGCATTTATGTCGGGTCCGGTTGGTATTTTCTACCGGCAGTTTTCAGTTACACTGGCGATTTCCATTGTTATTTCCGGTATCAATGCGTTAACATTAACGCCGGCCTTGTGTGCGCTGATGCTCAAAAATACCCACGGTATCCCCCAGAAAAATACGCCCCTGCAAAAGTTCTTCAATGGTTTTAACCGGGGCTATGATTCTATTTCAAATAAATACCGCGGATTGCTCGGAGCCATTGTCAACCGTCGTACCGTTACGATTGGCCTCCTTATTGCTTTCTGTGTAGGAACCTGGGGAGTCAATAGTGTTTTGCCTACCGGATTTATCCCAACTGAAGACCAGGGGATGTTGTATGTCAACGTAACCACACCTGTTGGCGCGACCGTTGAACGGACCGAAGTAGTTTTGGATGAAATCCAGAAAGTAGCGGAAAGTTTTGAAGAGGTTGAATCCGTTGCGACTTTGGCTGGTTACAGTTTAATGACCGAATCGGCCGGGGCTTCCTACGGTATGGGAATGATTAACCTGAAACCCTGGGAAAACCGCACCGCTTCTGTGCAGGATATTATTACCCGGATGAAGGAAAAAACCAAGCATGTTACCGACGCCGATATACAGTTTTTCCCTCCACCGACCGTACCAGGCTTCGGTAATTCCAGTGGTTTTGAGCTTCGTTTACAGGACCGCACGGGAAAAGGCGATTTACAGCAAACGGCAAAAGTTACCAATGATTTCATAAAAGCACTGGCAGACTCCCCCGAGATCAATGCCGCCTTTACAAGTTTTGACGCCAGCTTCCCACAATACATGATCCACGTGGACGCGGATATGGCTGCAAAAAAAGGGGTGAGCGTTGATAATGCAATGAGTACTTTACAAACGCTTGTCGGTAGTTTTTATGCCTCAAACTTTATCCGTTTCGGGCAGATGTACAAGGTGATGGTGCAGGCCGAGCCGAGTGCGCGTAAAAATCCGGAGGATATTTTAAAACTTTATGTTAAAAATAACCGCGGTGAAATGGTACCTTTTTCAACTTTCATCAAACTGGAAAGGGTTTACGGGCCGGAGCAGCTGACACGATACAACATGTTTACCTCTGCGATGATCAATGGGGACGCAGCAGCGGGTTACAGTAGCGGGGACGCGATTAAAGCCGTTGAAAGAATAGCCAAAGAAACCCTGCCAAAAGGTTATACCTATGACTGGTCCGGGATGACAAGAGAGGAAATCCTTTCAGGAAATCAGGCGGTTTATATTTTCATGATCTGTCTGCTGTTCGTATATCTTCTCCTGGCTGCGCAGTATGAGAGCTTCCTATTGCCACTTCCGGTAATTCTTTCCTTGCCGACAGGTATTTTCGGAGCCTTCCTGGCCTTGAAATTGCTGGGACTGGAAAACAATATTTACGCACAGGTTTCGCTGGTCATGCTGATTGGGCTACTCGGGAAAAATGCGATTTTGATTGTCGAGTACGCCATACTCCGGCAAAAAGAAGGGCGCACCGTATTGGAAGCTGCGCTCGAAGGAGCAACGGAAAGGTTACGTCCTATCCTGATGACCTCTTTCGCATTCATTGCCGGTCTTATTCCGCTCTGTATCGCGTCTGGCGCGGGTGCGCTGGGTAACAGGTCTATTGGTACAGCGGCAGCCGGAGGGATGTTAATCGGAACGTTGTTCGGAGTCATTATTATCCCTGGACTGTACGTGCTTTTTGCAACGCTGGCACTCCCTAAAAAACCTTCTTCCCCAAAACTGGAAAAAGAGGAAGCTTTGCTCCATTAATTCAGACCAGCTTATTCAGGCAGTTATGATTATGTAATCATAACTGCCAATTTATATTAACTGCATTCATTGGATGAAAACAAATAAGAGAATTTATAGCACCCTTCTTGCCACCGCAATTGTAGGCCTGAGCGGGTGTAAAGTAATGCAGCCTGTAAAGCATGCTTCATCGATAAAAGCGCCTGAAACTTTTGAAAGTCAGACAGACTCCACGGGGATCGGGGCAGTACGGTGGAAGGATTTCTTCAAAGATCCCAATCTGGTTGCACTGATTGATACGGCTTTGTTAAACAATCCCGATCTAAAAATGGCTGTTCAGCGGATTGAAATGGCCAGAGCCAATATCATGATCGCGAAAGGAGCCATGTTGCCATCGGTGAATGCCGAGGTTTCAGGCGGCGGCAGGAAGTTTGGCGATTACACGATGGATGGTGTCGGCAATTATGATACCAATTTTTCAGAAAACATCGATGCAAACAGAAGGTTACCAGCCCCCTTTATGCCGGATTATTTTACCGGGTTGAGGAGCTCCTGGGAAATTGATATCTGGGGTAAATTGAAAACGCAGAAAAAGGCAGCCTATACCCGTTTCCTGGCTTCTGAAAAAGGAAAACATCTTGTAACAACGAGCCTGATCGCGCAAGTTGCCAGGCTTTATTATGAGCTGCTGGCTATGGACGCAGAATTGCTTATTATTCAAAAGAATATAACCCTGCAACAATCCGCGGTTGAAAATATCAAAATACAAAAAGAAGGCGGCAGGGCCAATGAACTTGGTGTACGTCAATTCACGGCGCAGTTGTTGAATACCCAAAGTCTGGAAATACAGATTAACCAGCGGATTGTGGAAGCCGAAAACACCCTGAATCTTTTACTGGGGCGTTTTCCTCAAAAGATACAAAGAGGCGTTAGGCTGGACGATAACTTGTCTGAACGGGTTCAGGCTGGAATACCCTCTAAAATGCTTACCAGACGTCCGGATATCCAACAGGCCGAACTTGAACTGTTAGCCAATCACGCGGATTTGCAGGCGGCCAGGCTTGCTTTCCTTCCGTCTTTGAACATTACCGCCATGTTGGGTTTCAATGCGTTTAAAGGTTCGTTATTGTTCAACTCAGGTTCCATCGCTTACAGTGCTTTAGGCGGATTGGCTGCGCCTATCTTTAACAGAAAAGTGCTTAAGGCAGGACAAAAACGTCTGGAAGCGGCAAGCATCGAATCGTTGTACGCCTATAACAAAGCAATTCTCACCGGTTTTCAGGAAGTAAGTACGAGCCTAAAAAAAATAGACAATACAAAGAAACTATCTGATTTCAAAAAGCAGGAAGTGGATGTTTTACAACAGGCTGTTGCTACTTCGCGTGATCTTTTCCTGACCGGTTATGCCACATATCTGGAAATTATCATGGCGCAAAAAAGCGTTCTGGAAGCGGAATTGTCACTAACGGAGGTTCAGAAAGATCAGCATCTTGCATTGATTGAATTGTACCGATCGCTGGGCGGAGGCTGGGAATAAAAATCATTTTCCATGGATTGAAATCCATGGCTACAAAATCGGTCGTGCCTATGACACTGGTTTTTCACAAAAAAATGAGGGCGTCTCAAATTCGAATTGAGGCGCCCTCTTTGTTTTGTATAGGCTTTCGTGATGTTTTATCTTTTTTATGCTTCTATCAAAAGCTCAGAGCGTTATCAGATTGAATTATGTA
>NZ_JAVFVU010000064.1 GCF_030929615.1 Dyadobacter sp. LHD-138
ATGTCAAAGAACTGTGCTCCATCACTTCCGGAACTTGTGGCAGTGATCGTTTTCAGCGCCGTATTACCCGATTGGGAGTGCAAAAGTGGCAGCTTTTTTTTTACTACGCAAGCACGTAGTGAAAATAATTGTGAATTATTTTTGATTCTTTTGCTAAACACCTGAACTTCAATAAGGTTTTTGTGAAAGTTTTTTCTAAGTTTTTGAGTAGGCTTGCTTGGATCGTGTGAATCAGCCTTAAAAGGCTCCTGCGGAGGGGGCTGCTCAACCGGGTTTGCGCAGGATGCCTGTTTTGAAACGCCCAAGCCCCTCGTTGAATCAGCAGAATGCTGGGGAATGGCTGCCGCTTTGGTGAAATCGGAAGTCTTATATCAGGAGCGAAGCGCTGAATCCGGTCAAAGACCCATCGCAACAGGACCTGATCGGGAGGCTACGGCTGCCAGCACGCAGGCCTTTGCTTTTCTATACCTATATATAAGAAGAATAATGACTGCATCCAGCCGGGTGTTCCCGGATCATGCATAGAAGGCTCCTAAGGAGCCGCAGAAAAAATAGCGTCAATTTCCAAAGCTAGAAACAGGGAGCGCTTAACGAGCTCGGGAAGCCCAAGTGATTCAAACGCTGGAAAAACAATTACCCCAAAGGAGCTAAGGAAAGGATAGGCATTTACGTTATGATAAAAGCGTATCCTCCGACTTGTACATCTAAAACCGAAGGAAAGCGCCATATTCTGATCAAACACTTTTAGCAAGATCATACAGTAACTCCGCTATTCCTGGACTTTTACAATAAATAACGGAAAACTGATTTTCCGATTACTAACACCAGGAACCATTCTTGACATGTCGAACCTTAATATAGATTCAATCAAAGCCCGGACTTTTGATGCAATTGTAATCGGAACGGGAATAAGTGGCGGCTGGGCGGCCAAGGAACTTACTGAAAAAGGATTAAAAACGCTCGTGTTGGATCGGGGGAAAGATGTCAAACACATCAAAGACTATCCGACGACGAACATGCAGCCATGGGAGTTTCCACATCTGGGACAACCCTCTCTGGCAATCCGTGAACAAAATCCCATTGCCAGCAAACATTATATATTTAAGGAAGACGCAATGCACTTTGTCGTGAAAGACGCCGAGCACCCTTACATCCAGGATAAACCTTTCGACTGGATGCGCGGATATCAGGTCGGCGGACGTTCTTTATTATGGGCGAGGCAAACCCAGCGCTGGTCGGATTATGATTTTGAAGGTCCCGCACGGGATGGTTTTGCCGTCGATTGGCCGATTCGTTATAAAGACATCGCTCCTTGGTATAGCTATGTTGAAAAATTTGCCGGCATTTCAGGAAACAAAGATGGTTTGCCTCAGCTGCCGGATGGAGAATTTTTACCACCGCATGAATTAACCTGTGTCGAAAAACATTTCAGCCAAAAAACCGCAAAAAATTACAAAAACGCGCGGCCTGTCATTATCGGAAGAGTGGCCCATATCACCGATCCACAGCCTATCCACACACAACAAGGCCGGGCAAAATGCCAGCATCGCAATATTTGTCAGCGCGGTTGTCCGTTTGGCGGATATTTTAGCAGCAACGCATCCACCATTCCCTGGGCTGAACGCACGGGCAATATGACTTTACGCCCAAACTCCGTGGTGCATTCCATTATATATGACGAAAAGAAAAATAAGGCAACCGGTGTCAGGGTAGTCGATACGCTGACCAAAGAAATGACGGAATATTATGCAAAAATCATTTTTGTAAATGCTTCTGCCATCAACTCCAACCTGATTTTACTTAATTCGATATCCAGTCGTTTCCCCAATGGCCTGGGAAATGACAGTGGCGTTTTGGGTAAATTCATTGGTTTTCATAATTATCGAGGAAGGGTTAGTGCCGAATTTGATGGGTTTCATGATTCTACTACCGATGGAAAACGACCCAATGCCGCCTACATACCACGTTTCCGTAATGTTTTCAAACAGGAAACTGATTTCCTGCGCGGTTATGCGGCCTCTTTCTCTACTTCAAAAATGGGCAACCCTACGGATGGATTAGGGGAATCACTGAAAGCAAACCTGTTTAAACCTGAATCGGGTGGCTGGACTGCCGGTGCGCAAATGATGGGCGAAACATTAATGAAAGAAAGTAATTTTATAAAACTGGACTCCGAACAAAAAGATAACTGGGGGATACCGAAACTACGCATGTCGGTCGATTTCGACGACAATGATATGAAAATGGTCCAGGATTTTTATGTTCAGTTGTCTGAAATGCTGGATAAGGCCGGCTTTACCAATATCAAAACATCGGACACGAAACGTAATCCCGGAAGTGAAAACCATGAAATGGGTGGGGTACGCATGGGGAAAGATCCAAAAACCTCCATGCTCAACAAATGGAATCAAATGCATCATTGCGCCAATGTATTCGTTACCGACGGTGCGTCGATGACTTCCACTGCCACGCAAAACCCTTCCCTGACTTATATGGCATTAACTGCCAGAGCGGTCGACTACGCCGTTCGGGAAATGAAAAAGGGAAATTTGTAAACACAAAATGAAATCAGTACGTTTTTAACTGCTATAAAAATTCAGCGAATTTCGCTAATTTTAATAATCCAAGCTGACTATTTTCATGAAAACCAAATTATTAAAAAAATGTGCTGCGGTTTTACTTCTTTCATTTTTCGCCTTTGTGGGCTGTGATGAAGGAACTGTGGAAGGGTCGACAGAACAGCAGATCTTTTTCGAAGTCAGTTATACCAACAACGCCTGGGGGAAACAGTTTAAAGGTTTTATTATTGACCGGGACGGCCAGATTAGGCTTTACGAAAATCCGGCTAAATGGACCCTCGTAAATGGAAAAACCGGGATTACCTTGGATCAGATCAAAGAAAATCTTTTGAACACAACACGCGCTGCCACATCCATTCCTGCTGCGGATTTAAAAAACTATATTTCAAAAAGTGCAGCCATCGACGACTCTGCTTTTTCCAAACCCGTCAGCGGAGGCGCAGACCGGGGAATAACCAGCTTTTATGTATACCATTACGACAAAGAAACGCAGGTCTATAAGTCCGTTTTGATTAACCAGACTGGTGATATCGAAACATTTAATAAAGATAAATCTGCCATCGAAGTTTCAACCTGGCTGTCAACGGTTCTTGCTCAGGTCTATTAGATGGGCTTTCGACCGTCGGTGATCGGCTATTCACTTCCGTGATTTCAGTCACATAAACCATGCAGAAACGGGTTGCTTTGATCTTTTTTTAGATTATTCCGCTCTTCGATTTCTTATAACAACAACAGGCTGCCCTTGTGTAAGGACAGCCTGTTGTTGTTATAGATCGGTTTCTAATTAAAGTTTAAGTACGGATATGTTGTAAGTTTTCTTGTCTCCAGATAAAATTACCTGATATACACCTGCTGGTAATTTTGAAACATCAAGATTAAAATTACCACTGACAATCTTCACCGCATCTTTTACAAACACCTTTTGTCCGGCAGAATTGATGATCTGCACCTGAACGGATTTGATTTCAGGATCAGGCAATTCCAAAGTCAGCATGGACTGAACCGGGTTTGGGAAAAACTTAATCTCTTTTGTGTTAAGCGCATTGACGTCGATAATCCGGCTGTATGCATATTTACCGCCTTTGTCTACCTGTTTCAGACGATAATAACTTATTCCCTTTGGATTAGCGCTATCCAGAAACTTGTAACGATTCAGTACAGATGAGTTGCCAAACCCGGATACTTTGCCAATTTCTGCGAAATTCTTTCCGTCTATCGTTCTTTCAACCGCAAAATACTCGTTGTTCACTTCCATCGTGGTCGCCCAGTTTAACAGGTTTCCTTCCACGGTATTTTTTCCTTCAAATGTCGTTAATGTAACAGGAAGCGGTCCAACAGGCGGGGCATTCGATAAACCAAAACCTGAGAAGCCGGAATTAAAAGTGGCCGTATAAGCCAGATCCGTATTAAAGGCCGCACTTGCCTGAATTTCCGCAAAGGATGAAGAAGCTACATTTCCCACACCGATACTGCCTGCGCTTTTACCCATGGAAGTAATGTCGCTACCATTAAAGTTTGGTAATTCTGCGGCCTTATAATACAACGTTATTTCATACTTTCCGGCCGGATTGTTATGGGTCGGCGTAACTTTGAACGTCTTATTGGTTATTTTATAAGTGCCTACCCACGAAGTTTCATCCACGCCCGCCCGATCAATTTCAACCGAAGTACAGCCGTAATCATGTGCCGTCAGGTTTTTGATCTTCGCCATAAGATTTCCCGTGGCCGGATCATAGAAAGCCGCGGTTTCGTTTGGCCCCAAATATTGCTGAGCAGCATTACCCGTATTAATGGCCGTCAGGATATCTGTGGAATGAGAACTAGTGAGTTTCACGTTATCCACAGCCCAGTAATTATCATAACTAGCCTTATAGCGGAACCGGATCTTCATATTGACATTGGCATAGGCATCCGGAATGTGAATGGTTTGTACATTGGCAGCCCCCAAAAGGGATCCCAACCGACCCGAAGTCTCGGTTTGCGTAAGTACATTATACCAGTTATTTCCATCCCAGACATCGACCAAACCCTGTTCGGCAAACCCGCCGTCGTAGGGAAACCAATCCTGAGCAAAAGTTAGTACAAGATTCTTTTTACCCAAAGTATTGATCGGAGGCGATTCTATAATTTCATCCATTGTGATCGCGGGATCTCCGGTTGCATCGCTATCTACCAAAAAGAACGGACGACCGCCTGTGTCCAAAGCAACGCCACTATATTCTATATCCTGCCAGGTATGGTTGCTATTCCCCCCATTTTTAACAATCCAGCCAGACGAACCATAGTTAAAACCGCTGTTCATTAATACTTCCGTATAATTTCCCGTAGCCAGGTCATCATCAACAATGGTCAGCTCGTGAGACTGAAATAAAGAACCCGCGAATCCATTCCCACCGTTGACATCAAGGCTATACGAAAGGTTAATCGTTTCATTTCCTTCTATATAGGCATCATTAAAAATCCGCACCGTAACATTTTGTGTCAATGCACCGGCTTGCAGTGTCACCGATGAAGGTGTTATCGTATAATCGCCGGTACTACCCATTTTTGCAGTGCCCGTTGGTGTATTAAAATGCACGATCACCGGATTCGTAGGAGCCTTATCAATTTGTACGGTCACGGTTTTATCAATATATTTCATACAGCCTGAAACAGTAGTGGCTTCCCCTTCATTGACTGCTGATTGATCCGTAACGAAGTGAACAGCCGGTGTTACCGCACAGCTATATACCCTGATATCATCAAGATACCAGCCGTCAAGTCCGCCACAGTAGTCAGTTCCTAACTCCCACCGAAATTGAATAGTACTGCCGGGTGTCAGGCCTATGGCTGTAAGATCAATCTGGCTTTGCCCCCATGAACCTTTGAAACCGCCTTTATCCGAACCCGTAAACGCAGGCTGGCTTTCTAACAGATTGCTATTCCCCGCAACTGCTGAATACAGTAATTTATTGTAACCGTTCGCGGTGAAGGCAGTTGCCGGCAGCAACGTCCAATCTCCTCCGTCGATGGAGTATTTAATATTGCCGCCATCATATCCTTCTTCGGTATTGATATAATGATCAAAAACCATATTCAGATTTCCGGCAGTCCCCGCAGGAATTGGAATTAAGGGACTTTCCAAACGAAGTATACCGGATTGATCAGAGACGCAGTCCCCTCCGAAATCTACTCCAAATGCTACTTTTCCTGCTCTTCCCCCTGGCGCAGTTGAGGTTATCCAGTTTCGCGCAATCCATGTACCCGAAAGCGTTTCAGCAGTCATATTAAATCCACGCTCAATCAGTCCTGATTCGAAATCTTCGCTAAATAAAGCGAAGTTTGCCGTGGCGCCCTCACAAAGTGTCGGCACCGGCTGTAAAATTACCTGAAAAGTACAGGGTACTTCCCTTCTGAGCTCCACGGCCAACAGTACTTTTTTAAGTTCCAAAGCGTCGGCCGCGGTTATAATCTCTCCCGAACTTCCAACCGGATTTGTCGAAGTAGTTAATCCCTGAAGATCTGTACCAATCAAATCTGCCAAAGCCGATTCGAGATAATCAGCCTGCGCGGCGAAATCCGTAGTTGCAGTCATATACTCCGACTGCGCGCGCCAGAAAATATGTGCGGCCTTAACCAGACCTAAACCGCTGATCACTTGCCCGTTGTATGTACCACCGTCTACCAATAAAGCATATGCATGGTTTAAGACGCCCGAATTGGTATGTACCCCACCTCCATCATTGGAGGCACACCAATACTGCGGATCGGAGACTTTACCCGGCGATCCCTTACAAGTCGGATCCCACATATCCCGTAAAGCTCCTCCCATGCTTATAGCCTTTTCCCCCACCAGCCAGCGTGTTGAACTACCGCATGCGGTTCTGAGTGCGTTACTTTCTCCGTCATCCATGTAATTATCCAGCATATCAACCGTCTCTCCCCAGATATCAGAGTAAGCTTCATTCAACGCGCCTGCCTGCCAGCCGTATATCAGGTTGCTGGTATATTCCGTATAAGCGTGTCCCCATTCATGTGCAACCACATCGTCTGTGGCGATCCCCGTACAATAATTAGCGCTCATGCCATTCCAGCTTGCATTTGGACAAAAAATATTTGGATCATTATTGACCGTGATCATGGGCGCATCGAACCCATCATAGGACACTTGCCCAAATGCATTTTTCATCAGATTGTATATAAATCCGGATGTTTCAACTTCTGATTCCTGCCATTCATCCAATGTCCCGGGCAAGGCATCGCCCTCGTCCCATTTCTTATTGTCATTCGAAATAGCGGTTTCATACAAAGTACGGTGTAAAGCGCTATGCATACCGGTAAATTGCTCAACCAAAACGCCGCTGTGCGCATCGATGTATAAAAACTCCCGGATGTCCACGTCATTTCTGACCTCGACCTCATATACCAGGGACTTGCTTCCGTTATAACCTTGCGCCAGTCCTTTCTGAAAAATGTATATCGTACTTTTATGGACTCTCAGTTGTTTCTCCGTTTTTTCCAGGACTCCTTTTTGTACATATTTAATAGCCAGTGCCTCTGCCTCATGCTGGGCAAGGGTCGGTACGGGATTTACCTTTATTTCTGAAATGAAATTGCCGTTCAGGGCGGTTAGTTCTCTATTTTTATTGTAATGAAACCTGTACATCCCATCAAACACCGGAACACCTTTATACGTTTGCTGAAGGGTAACATGTTCCAGTCCATGCTTGTCCGTCCTTTGTGCTCTAAACCTGAAACTGTCCTCATTAGCTCTTAAACCAAATATTTTAGGATTAACAGACATAAAATTAGACGATTTTTGCTGTACATCAACACCGTTGATCTGATAAGCCCGCCCCGTGGAGAAGCGCATAAAACTTATTGAATTGGTGGCTTTATCGATGGTACTGGTGGAGCCTGTTGTAACTGCGAAGGCGTCAATTGCAGACTTGACTGCATTCTGAGCAAAAGATGCTTCGGCGCAGAGGAAAATGCCCAAAACAGCTTGTAGGATTTTTTTAATCATGGGTAAGAATTAGTTCGGGATTACGAGAGACCGAAAATAGTGAATTATATTCTCTGACAGATAATTGATCTTAAATATTTTATAATTATTCCCATAAAACCACGTTAACCATCCCCTGCAAAAGGCCTAAGCTTTCTCTCGGCAAAGTCTTCCGACTAACATTAAACGTCTTTCCTGCTATATCCCCGGGCTTTGCCAATAGATCCTATTTTTCACGACTTTTCAAAAAATCGGGTAATGTCAAATGGTAAAAAAAGCATCCGTCGAATTAACTGGTAAAACTTCCCGGTTAACCTAAAAAACGAACGCCGCCCTGCAAAAACTTGTCCTGCCTTCCCCTTCCCTTTGTCCCAAACCCCGGCGTATAACTTCCTGAAATTCTTATTAATTTGTATCCTGTTAATCAAAGCATAAACAACCGAAAGCTATGGAAACATTCGAATTAAAGGAAGATCTGAAAGTCATTTGCAATACTGCAAAATCTTTCCCTGACGGTATCAAGGAAGCATTTGACATATTACAGGCTTCGCTGCCCGATTGTGATAAAAGAACCTGGTACGGAATGTCCAATCCCAATGAGAAGGGGGTGATCATTTATAAGGCTGCAGTCACCGAACTTCATGACGGAGAGGCTGAAAAAGCAGGTTATATGCCGTTCACGATCGTCAAAGGGAAATATATCAGTGAAACAATTAAAGACTGGATGAAAAATCCACAGATCATCGGCAGCACTTTCATGAAACTCCTTGAAAATCCAAGCATCGCACATGACGGTTACTGTCTGGAGTGTTATACAAACGACAATGAGGTGATGTGCCTGGTCCGTCTTGAATGAAGTATATTGAACTACTTTGTCTGAAAAGTGGGTGAATCTCAGTTTGAAATTCACCCACTTTATTTTCCTCTTTATTCCTGTCCTCTTGGATTTGATCGCTGCGACGGCTGCCTCGACTGCTCTCCGCCAGACTTTGGCGCCGGTCTTGGCTGGTTCACTACCGGCTGTCTGCTCTGCGCAGGACGGTTGTTCTGTCCCGGATTAATCGATGGACGAGGGTTTGCCGGCTGACGGTCACGGGTAGGCTGCTGCACGGCTGGCTGGCGGCCGGATTCTATCGGCCTTGTTACAGGACGCGTAACCTCCGGTCGGGTGACTTCTGGACGCGTGACTTGCCCGCCACCTGTTGACGGCCTTGTTCTGTCCGGAACAGTAACGCCTCCCGAGCCTGTTGATGGTCTTCCGGTATTCGGCCTGCCATTGTCATTATCCCCTGTGCCCGGTCTTGTCACAGAAGGTCTGCCCGACGAATTGTCACCTGGCGCTGGCCTTCTATCCGGAACGGTAACCCCCCCCGCGCCGGTTGACGGTCTGCCGGTATTAGGTCTGCCATTATCATTATTCCCTGTGCCCGGTCTTGTCACAGAAGGTCTGCCCGATGAATTATCTCCTGTCGATGGTCTGCCTGTCGACGGGCGTGTGACCGGTCTGAAAACATTATCCCGCGTCGAAACTACGTACTTCCGATCACGATATAAATTGTTATTACTGCTGCCGGGTCTGTTATAACCTCCTCCCGGCTTGGTATATCCACCTCCCGGTCTGTTAATGACAACATTTGGTCTTGGACGATTATTATTGCTGTTCCCTCCCGGACGATTATAGCCTGGTCGGTCTCCATAATAACCTCCATTCCATCCCCATGGACGATGCGGAGGCCGGTAAGCAGGCGGTCCAAACCAGCCTCCCCCATAATAAGGACGACTGTAAGCGTAGTGGTACCAGCCCACGTTAAAGCCCAGGCCAAAACTCATTGACCAGCCTGTCCAGGGATTATAGTGCATGCCAAATCCCCAGGTAATGGGCCGCGGACGATAGTATCTGCCTCTCCAGGGCCTGTAATGCCAGCCGGTTCCCCACACCACGGTCGGGCCGTAAATGTAGTTACCCATGTATCCTTGCGTATATCCTACATAAACATATTGCGGAGTTGTTTCATAAATCTGCACATACCGTGCATTGTAGGCACTGCTGCTCGGGGGAATCCTGTCAACATCGGCAGGACGCTCGTTGGCTACCTGCCACGGACCGTATGGATCATTACTAACAAACCATATCCCGTTATCGAGCGCATAAAACCGGTTGTTGGCCGCACGCATCACCGTGATATTACTGTTTTCAGCAATAGACAGATTTGTATTTTCAATTGGCGCAAAACTTGGATTTCCGTCATAATTAACCTCTACGGTAGCCGTAGAACGGTTCACTTTGGCAGTTTGCGGAATTTGCGCATCCATGACCGCTTCATAGGCCTCGTCGGTTCCGGCTATGCTCGCCAGCACACCATCCTTTTCAGATCCGGCCGGAATATCGGCAAAAGCGCTTGGCAGCGCATCCTGCGAAACATATTCCCAGGGACCGTTTAAAGATGAACTCCGGTACCAGCGACCGGCTATAAGGATGTAATTTTTCTGGCTATTGATATCTTTAAAAATCTCATCAAGCGAGTTGTTGACATACAAAAGTGTTGAACCTTCCACTGACTGATAGGTCGGTTTTCCTTCTGTCTGAATAAGCTCGGCAGGTTCTGTTACAACCAAAATGGCTGTCGGTGTGGTAAACTTACTGATCGGATCATTTTCACGAGATGCCTTCTTTTCTTCTTCCTTCATCTTGGCATTCACCTTTTTTATCCGCGACGGCAACTGTTTTACATTTACCCAGCCATCTTTTATCCGTGTAGAGCTATACCAGAAACTCCCTCCGTACAAATAATATTTTTTATCATCAGGATTCTTAACAATCAGATAAGGAGTGTTCACGACCCGTGTCATTTTCAGATCGTCGTCTGTTTCTTCCATAGGCTCACCATCCAGCACGATCAGGGTCGTAGGTTTGTCACGGTACATGATCAACGGAGGATCATTTTTTAAATTCCCTTCGCTGCGTTCCTGATTAATGGAAGCCTGAAGACTTTCCCTGGAAAACTGCACACGAAGACCGGGGAAGCCCTGTTCTACCGACCTTTTAAAATCAGCAACCGATATCGTTTCCTGATCTGCAAATTTAGACTGCCTGACGGTAACCTGTTTTACCGTTGCATTGCTCCCACGGCTATCCAGTTGTGCCTGAACCCACATGGCTCCGAAAACCGGGTCGTCTCCGGATTTCTTCCTGACCGATACCGCCGCACGAAAATCGAGGTTATCTCCAGATAGTTTTTCAGGCTGGGGCTGATAAATGGTAATTACTCCCCCGCCCGAAAACGAGACTTCTTTTGGCCATGTATCCTGAGCATAACCCTGCTGGCCCAGCAGAGCGCCCAAGAGTATGACGATAATCTTTAATGATCTTGAAGTGGCTAACATAGTTGAGATGAATTGATCATGGTTCAAAGTAGTAAATCAAAATAGCAACATTTTATTACTTCCGTGCATATCCGACACTTTCCATCCTACCCGCATTAAATTTCTCACGGTAAGATTTAGGAGTCATGCCCGCACTTTTTTTAAATAACTGCCTGAAAGCTTTCAAATCATTATATCCCGAATTCAGCATCACTTCCAGAACACTCTGGTCTGTTTGTTCCAGGAGTTTTTTTGCCGCTTCAATCCTGGTTTTCTGAAGATATTCGATGGGTGTAACCCCGGTAGCAAGTTTAAACCTGCGCACCACATTCCGGCGGCTCGCAGGAATATCCTGTATCATTTCTTCGATCGTACTGACGTCCTGGTAAGCATCCTCAATCCTTCTCTGGGCCATTGTTACCAGATTATCGCCATGATGCTGCGGAGGCTGAAAAGTACCGAAATAAGCCTGCTGCTCACGGTCCATATCAATGGCAAACAACTTGGCAATATGGATCGTGACCTCCCGTCCGCAATACAATTTGATCAGATGCAGCATCAGGTGAAAGCTGCTCGTGGCCCCTCCGCTGGTATATATCCCAGCCTCATCCGTCACAATCGCATCTCCATAGAGACGAACGGCGGGAAACGTAGCCGCAAAACTGGCTGTTGCGTTCACGTGCGTGGTGGCACTCTTTCCATTTAAAAGTCCGGTGGCGGCCAGTAAAAAAGCGCCTGTACAAAAACTCGCAATTTCGGCTCCTTGCTGGTATTGCTGCTGTAACCATGGGATCAGTGGCCTATTTTCCTGCACGGCCTCATTCGTATCGGTGGCAGAAAATGCAGGAATCAATATCAGGTCTTGCTGAGCGGCTGTACGAACCGGCTGAAGCTCATAGCTCCCGAAAGTCATCACGCCCGGAGATTCAGTTGCCAGAGTGAACAATTTTATATCAAAAAAATGTGATTCTCCATTTGATTCATAAAAGCGGTTTACTGATTCAAAAACATCCAGAATCGCGGCTACGCTTAATAAACGGTGCCTGTTCGTAATTAAAAGAGCTAGTTGTACCATCTTATTATCGTTAAAATCATGGCTAATGTATCAATTTTTGTCTCAAATACCCCTTGCGAATGACTTTTTATGCCTGCATTTGCGCTCGCCAATATACTTAATTTTGTCCTGTAACAAGATAAATAAATACTATTAAATTCATCCTATTTCCGACCTCTCTGAGAAACTATGGAGAAGTCATCCACGATAATCAATACTAATATATGAATAGCAAACCTGTGTTTGATGGCGGTGCCAACGTCGCCGTCAAAATTCCGCTCGACAGATATGATAAAACCATCGCGTTTTATCGGGATGTTCTTGGTTTCGAACTGACACCCTATTTTCATGAATATACTGGTCAAAGTCATTATTGCCGTTTTGGGACTCTTACGCTATGGTTTGACCGCGTTGATCATTTTAGCCAGACGGATATATGGTTTGAGTTAAATACGGATGATGTTCAGCAGGCAAGAACCTATTTATCAGAAAATGGAGTAAATTTCAGACCAGAGCTCGAAAAACTACCCGCCGGGATGAAAGGCAACTGGATGTCGGATCCTGCTGGTGTGGTGCTCCTGCTCAAAGAGGATGAGCGTTTGAAAAAGGCAAATTAAAATCCGGCAAATAACCATGAGCGAAAGTCAGTTTGAAATTTCATTAAAATCAGGTATTCATAAAAAACTGGGGGCGTTGGCCGGTAACTGGGAAGGAGCGACCAAAACCTGGTTCGAACCGAATGTGCTCGCCGATGAATCTCCCATGAAAGGAAGGATACGTCCGATCCTGGAAGGTCGTTTTCTGATTTATGAATATCAGGGAAGCCTCAACGGGAATTCTTTTGAAGGTGTAGCTACCTTTGGTTTTGATATCGCAAACAACAAAATCCAGTGCTCTTGGATCGACAGCTTTCACATGGGCACCGGAATATTGCTGTCCGAAGGGAACATGACTGATCATGGCTTTTCTGTTTTGGGAAGTTATGGTGGCCCTGATATTCCCGAACCCTGGGGCTGGCGAACCGTTTTCGAATTAACCGATGAAAATAATCTGATCATCACGGCGTACAATATCTCCCCGGAAGGGCAGGAAGACAAAGCAACGGAAACTATCTACAAACGGGTTTCCTAAGCCTCAAAGCTGATTTAATTCGCTTTTGATAAATACTTCCAGTTGCTCTTTGCTGGGTAATTCGAGGATGTATTTGCTGACAAATAAGGCCATATCACTGTCTGCCACCGCATATTCGACCAATGCTTTGTTCTGATCTGTTACCAGGAGAATGCCAACGGGAGGGTTATCTCCTTCCAGCATGATTTCTTTTTTATAGTAATTGATATAGGTTTTTAGCTGCCCGATATGCTCATGTTTTACTTCATTGGTTTTGAGTTCAACGAGGACATGGCATTTTAAAATCCTGTGATAAAAAACGAGGTCGATAAAAAAGTATTCATCCCCAATGGTTATACGTTTTTGTTTCGATTCAAAGCAAAAACCATGACCCAGTTCAATCAAAAATTCTTCCAGATGATCTACAAGCGCTTGTTCCAGCTCATTTTCATAGACTGTATCTTTGGATTTAAGTCCTAAAAATTCAAAGGTAAAAGGAGATTTGATGATATCTGCCACCCTGACTTTCTCAGCATTTTCCTGAACATCCAGACTTAATTTCTCCGGGTTCAGACTCATTCCCGACCGCTCGAAATACAAAGTATTAATCTGGCGCTTCAATTCACTGACACTCCAGTTGCCTTTGATGCAGGCAATTTCGTAGAAAGTGCGTTTTAACGGATCATCTATCGGAAACAATTGCACCAGATGCGTATAAGACAATTTGGCAAGTAGCTTATCCGGAGAAATTTCATAAGCATTGCGCGGGACATTTTTCAAATTGGCAATCGATTGCCAATTTATATCGCGCTGTTTCTCAACAGATAAAGATTTGGCAATCGATGATTGCCAATTTAAGGACTGCAAATTTAATTGATAAAATTGCTCTTTAATCGTTTCCGAGATTTGGGGATACAACAAATAAAACTGTCTAAAAAGACGCAAATTCCTATAAGACAAGCTATTCTGATTCAATGAATCTGCCAGATTCTGAAGTAGTTTCTCCCCATACCTCGCCCGATCCTCCCCCTTTTGTTCAAACTCAACAATGTAAAAGCCGATGAGCCAGTTTCTGATCGTCAAATGTTTGTTGATGGCCTTGATCGCACTTTGCTGAAGCGTGGTATGCGTATCCTGAATGGTGTGTACCAATAAATCGAAATTCATCATCATTTTATATTATAGTGTGTAGTTGTACACAAGATAACAGCAAATCGCTTTCAAAACAAAATAGGTCAGCTTCTGGGAAACTGACCTATTTAATATCTAACTACCTAACCTGTTAATCCCACACTATATATTATTTTTCAACTCTGTCTGCCATTGCTGGGCGAAATTGCGTGCCGCATTGGTCGGAGCCTGTCCCATCCGGTAACAAAATTTCCAGAGGTCATTTTTTCCTTCATAGCTTCCGTTCACAAATTTTTTCCTGCCATTAACCAGTTTCGTCTGCGCAGCAAAATCGACACCCTGAGTTTTTGCCAAAAATTCACCCAGCTTAGCCGAAAGCACTTTTTTAGGATCTTTCCATTTTTCAAATTCCGCAGCGTTCGATTTATTGTTTCTCGTCAGCTGATCGAGTTCCTGATTGATTTGTTCCTGCGCCTGAAGCTCCGCATATTGCTTTTTGAACGCCGCATAATCTGTTTTCAGAAGCTGTTTCAATTTTTTATACTCCAGAACATTTCGTTTTCCGTTGTCGACCTGTTTTTTAAATTCAGCCCGTTGCTCGGCTGGCAGACTATTTACCATGCTCCCCATTTCTGCAAAACTCTGATTGGCCTGAATCTGCATATCGATGACCGGAGCGACATCCTGTTCTTTCATCATATCCACATTCTTCTGCCGGTCGTCACGGATTTCCTTGATCCGGCGCTCCGGAAGTTGAATGGCCGTTTGTGTAAATGTTTTCGCCAGCCAATCCTGATAACGCTTTTTAAAATCATCAGAAGCATAATAGGCTTTGCAAAGACCGCCAATTTTTTTGACGGCAGCCGCCTGTTCTTCCCCGGCAAAAGCACGGCAGGCAGTTTTTACATTGTTACTAAGATAAGGAACATGAAGTCCGTTGTGTTGCAGAACACTCCACAACCGCTCGTGCACATCCCGGGAAGTCGTTTCAAATGCGGAGAAATCATCGGCAAACCTGAAATTCAGGAATGTAAGCGCGAGGCAATAGATAAATAAAGAAGAAATTAAGTTTTTCATGGCAATGGCTAATAGATTTTTATCAAAGCAGGCCGCCTTTACGACCTTTAATTACAAGGTGTTTTCAAAAATTCGTCCAGGGCATCTTTCGAAGCGCCCGAATAATACGTTGGGCAGGACTTGAAAAAGTTACTGACCGCTGTTTTATAGGCTTCGCATCTGGCGGTACTCGTTGGATCTGAGGTATAAGCCAAAGCCGCTTCCGATACTTTTTCCGCGTTTCTTTCGCAGGATGTACCGACAATGGGATCGGATTTTGTACAGCTAAATATCAGGCCCATAGCAACGAAAAGGGCAACAATTCTAAAATTTTCAAATATCGTTTTCATGTATTCGGGGAATATATGGTAAGTCCGATTGCCATCGGCTTTCAGCAATCGGCTGTCAGGTCGGTCCGGAAAACAACTTTTTAGCCGATTGCCGAAAGCCGATGGCAAACAAAATGATCAGTTATGTTGAGAAGTGCCTATTTTTTTGTAGCGATAATATCAATCTGTGAACCATCGGAGAAGACGGAAACGGTCAGGATATTCGCATTGCTGACATTCCCCACCTTTTCCGATCCGTCGTACAAGTCGATGCCCTTATCACCCTTGTCTTTCAGAATCACCTTACCCAAATCCTCTGCGCCGCTGTCCCCGTCTTCGGTCGTGTACTTCATGATACCGGTAACTTCGCTTGCTGTTGATTTTGAAAAAACCATCGTGATGGAACGTCCGTTGATAAGTGGTTGATCTTCTCCGTCCATGGTAAGCTTGGTCGCTTTGTAGGAACCTTCTACACGGGTACTCAGCTCAGGTGCAGGCTCCGGATCCTTCTTGTCTTTGTCTTTGCACGAAAAGATAAAAGTGGTAAGCGTCAACAATAAAAGTAATTTTTTCATGGCTGTTAAAAGTTATTGTGTTAATTGTAAATATTTAAAAATGAGATTACTAACTTGTCTTTCGACCTTACAAAGGTAGCTACACCAACCAACGGCAATCAATCATACGAAAGCACGATTTTTGAAAAATCATGCTTTTAGAGGATATTATTTAAAGGTTTTGTTTCAGACCTTTACACTCGTAATTTACCAGCTGAACAAATTCAAACCGGTTCGATGAAATCAGTTTTAAGCAGCATTTTATTACTTTTTATTGGTATTGATATCCGTGCGCAAACGACCTTGCCCAACGTAGACCGGGCAACCGTTTTCAGGCAGATTCAGGGGAGCAAGGAGGATACCAACCGGGTTTTGGCTTACATCAAATACGGCCAGCTTCTGGAAGGCGAAAACCTGGACAGTGCCGGAAAATATTATTTAAAGGCGGGTGCATTGAGTGACAAGATCAATTATGCTCCCGGCAAAATCAAGTTTAGAACGAACTATACCTACATTTTAAATTTACAGGGAAAATTTGCACAGGCCCTGAAACTCAATGAAGAATGCCTGGATATTTCAAAAAGCATTAAGGATCAGATTTACATCGGGAAGAGCCTTGCCAATATCGGGGCCAGCTACTCTTATCTTGGAAAGTTTACCGAGTCTATCAAATATTATCAGCAGGCTGCGGACATTTTCGAGAAAGAGGGGAGAAAAGAATACATTCCACAGCTGTATTCCAACATTGGGACGGCCTTCGAACATGCTAATCTTTTCGGTAAATCCTATGTGTACAAACAAAAAGCATTGGCGCTGGCCAGACCATTGGGCGACAGTTTACAACTTGCCGATCTTTTGACAACACTCGGTTTATGCCTGTATAATTTAAAAAAATACGAACAAAGCATACCCCATTTTAACGAAGGCCTTGCCATAGCGAAAGCGATTAAATCGGATATTTTCATCACGCAGGCGTACAGTGGTTTATGCAGTTCGTACCGGAAATTAAAGCAAATGGACAAGGCAAGGGACTTCGGTGAAAAAGGATTGGCACTAGCAAGAAAAAGTAATAACGTCTTTCTGGAAATGTCTTGCCTCAGGGCGTTGATGTTTATCGCGGAAGATCAAAACCGGCCCGAAGAATCGGCAAAATATACGGCACAGGCTTTAAAAATTGCAGAGGAGAATGAAATGCAGGATCATCTGGTGGAATTGTACGAGGACTATGCGGCCGATCTGGCCAGACAAAACAATTACAAAGGGGCCTATGATTATTTGATGAAATACAAGATGCTGAATGATTCTGTTCAGGGAAAAGACGTACAAAATCAGTTACAGGAACTGGACGCAAAATATCAGACCGCTCAAAAAGAAAAACAGATCCTGTCGCTTGAAAAAGACAAAGAAGCAAGAAATACGATGATCTATGGCCTTTTGGCCGGTTTACTGGTCAGCATTATCATCGCCGCATTGGTTTACAGAAACATCATGATCCGCAAGAGAATCGCGGAAAATGAGGTAAAACAATTGCAACAGGAAAAACAATTGGTAGCAACAAACTCAATTTTAAAAGGCCAGGAAGAAGAACGAACCCGGGTAGCGCGCGACCTGCACGACGGTCTGGGGGGATTATTGTCCGGCATAAAATTTACGCTAAATTCTGTGAAAGGAAATGTTATTTTGCCCGAATCGAGTGCCATTGCATTCACCCGGGCGCTCGGTCAGCTCGACGGTGCCATTAACGAAATGCGCCGTGTTGCACACAGTATGATGCCCGAAACGCTGGTCAGGTTCGGCCTTGTCGATGCCCTTGGTGATTTCTGCAACGGCATAAGTGATTCAGGACAGCTGAAAGTAAAAATTCAGGCCTTTGGATTTTCGGAAAGACTGGAATCTTCCGTAGAAATTACGCTTTACCGCATCGTTCAGGAGTTATTGAACAATGTGATTAAGTATGCGGAAGCCACCGAGGCGCAGGTGCAGCTTACGCGTGTCGGGAATGAAGTGAGTGTCACCGTGGAAGACAATGGCAAAGGATTTGACGTTGCGATACTAAAAACCAACAAAGGCGCAGGTTTACAGAATGTACAGGCGCGGGTAGATTATCTGAACGGAAAGCTGGATATTCAGTCAAAACCAGACGAAGGCACCTCCGTTTTGATCGAAATTACCGTTTAATATCTTTTTCGGTTACAAGGGTGTTCATTTTCAAAATTTTAAGGAATGAACACATATTTTTGCCAAAAAAGTAAACAATGGCTGTAAGAATATTAATCGTAGACGACCATCTTCTAGTCCTCGAAGGCTTAAAATCACTGTTATCAGATAGTGACGGGATCGTCGTGGCCGGTACAGCCACCAATGCTTTTGACGCAATTTCGTTTCTGAAAAACAATGAAGTTGACATTGCCTTCCTGGACATTAACCTGCCGGATATCAATGGGATTGATCTTTGTAAAAAAATAAAGGAACAATTCCCGAACGTAAAATCCGTCGCATTAAGTACGTTCAACGAAAGAGCTTATGTTTCCCGAATGATCCAGAACGGTGCCTGCGGTTATCTGATCAAAAGTTCTTCCAAGGAAGATATTCTGGAAGCGATCAAACAGGTGCAGCAGGGCGGTTATTTTATGAACGTCAATTTTGACCAGAATCCGGCTGCCGATATTACCCCAAGAGCAATCCCTTTTTTAACCCGTAGGGAAAAAGAAGTATTGGCTTTAATTGCCGAAGGCATGACAAACCCACAGATCGCGGAAAAACTATTCGTCAGCGTAACGACGGTAAACAGTCACCGGGCCAATTTGCTCATGAAGTTTGATGTGGGAAATACAGCCTCGCTGATTAAAGTTTCTGCCACGCTGGGATTAATTTAGTTACTTTCCTTCTTTTCCAAAAGGAAACAGCATCGATGGCGTGTGTGCCTGTTTCATAATCCGGCTGAGCTCTTTTGCTTTGCCGGGAAATTGTGACGCTACGTTGCGCCTCTCCCCTGAATCCTTCGATAAATCATATAACTCCACCGGCGAATCCGGGTTTTCTGCCACTTTCAGCCTCACAGCTTTCCAGTTTCCCTGCCGAACTGCCTGTCGACCGCCTTGTTCATGAAATTCCCAATACAGGTGATCGTGTTTTTTCTGAATCCCTTTTCCGGTAATGGCGGAAGCAAAGGAAATCCCATCAATATGTGGAGGGATTTTTGCTCCTGCCAGTTCTGCAAATGTGGGCAGAATATCCCAGAATGCGCCGATAAAATCATTTTGGGCTCCCGGCATAATCACACCGGGCCAGCGCGCTGCAAACGGCTCACGGATTCCACCTTCGTACAAATCACGTTTTACACCTTTAAAACCTGCGCCGCTGTGAAAAAATTGAGGATCTGCACCTCCTTCAATATGCGGCCCGTTGTCGCTTGTAAAAATCACCAGCGTGTTTTTATCAAGACCTTTTTCTTTCAATTTATCCAGAATCTGGCCGACATAAAGATCAAGCCGTGCAACCATCGCTGCAAAAGCGGCGTGTGGATATTGCTGTGAAGCATAACCTCCGTTGGTTGCCTTCGGTCCGTAATCTGCTCCTTTGAAAGGCTGTTCATCAAACTTCCCCTTATAATATTGAAAAATACTGTCCTCCGGTACGATCAGCTCCGCATGGGGCAGAATGTATGGCAAAAATAAAAAGAACGGCTGCTTTCCATCTTTTGAATCAACGAATGCCAACGCCTGTTTCTGGATGAGATCAGGCGCGTATTGTTTGTTATGGATCAGGTTTTGATTTTCTTCCAGCACTACTTTTTTCTGATTATCCCACAAATGATCAGGATAATAACGATGCGCCAGACTTTGGCAGTTATAGCCATAAAATTGGTCAAAACCCTGTTTGTTTGGGTCTCCGTAAGAACCAACCGGTCCCAAGCCCCATTTGCCAAAAGCACCCGTGACATATCCGGCTTTTTTTAAAACTTCCGCAATGGTAACCACCGAATCAGCGATTGGCTCCTGGCCTTCCGGATCTACCCCCTTATTCCCCCGGATGTAGGTATGCCCGGTATGTTTTCCACTCATCAATGAAGACCGCGACGGGGCACAAACAGAAGTTCCGGCATAAAACTGCGGAAATTTGACACCCTCAGCGGCTAGCCGGTCAATGTTGGGTGTTTTGATTAATTTTTGTCCATTGAATCCGACATCGCCGTAACCCAGGTCATCGGCCAGAATGAAAATGATATTGGGGCGTTTGGTATTCTTGTTTTGGGCAAAAAGATCGTGCAGGGAAATAGCCGTCAGGATACAGGCAATGAGTAGGTATTTCTTCATCTTAATACGAATTCTTGGTAAACCGGGTCAATATTTCAGGTTTTAAGCAAGAAAATTATCCCGGTATGCAGTACATTTATACTTTGCTTGGATCAAAAAAGTCGCTCTTTCAAGACTATCGCCATCAAGAAAATCGTTACGATGTATAAAGGAAGCAATTTCCGCAGTCAGATAATATCAGATTACAAAATTAACACACCTGATACCCCGCGACAGCCTGACCGGGCTAGCTTGAATTGACAACCACCGAAAATCCGGCAAGTCCGGTTTGCGCTGTCTCTCGGGTATCAGGCGTGGAAATATTTATTGCATCAAATATTTTTCAAACATTGAATGTCATAAATAGTAAGGGCCTCTCTTTTATTCTACTTAATTGATAGATAAAGTAATGATATTATTTTGATACGAACAAGGGGATTCTGAAAATAATTATTTTGTTTCTTTAACCGGCCCGGCGCAATAGACGCAACGGGTTTCGCAATGGACACAATGACTTCTCTTTGTGTCCATTACGATTAAACAAAATCTTAAAATTTAGGATCAATAAATTCCCAGTCCTTTACGGTTGCATGCAAATGTTCTTTCCTCACAATCTCATCCAGCCTGGCAATAATTTCAGGATGTTTTGAAGCGATGTCCTGGGTTTCCTTTTCATCTGAAACCATGTCATACAATTCCCAAGGCGCATTTTTATTGTTCTTCACATCACTTTTGACGGCTTTGAATTTTTCAAAACGGATCGCAATCTGCCCTGATTTTTCGCCATATTCAAAATACAGATACTCTCTTGCCTCTGGTCTTCCCTTTCCCGTAAAAACAGGCAGCAGCGAAATCCCGTCAGAAACCGGTGCCTGCACGCCCGCGATGGCTGAGAATGTGGCAAACATATCAAACTGCGCAGAAACGAAGTCTGTCGTGGTACCTGCTTTAATTTTTCCCGGCCACCTGGCAATGAACGGCTCGCGGATGCCGCCTTCATAAATATCCATTTTCAGTCCCCGCAATCCGGCTACACTGTTGAAAAAATTAGCATCAGCTCCTCCGTTGAACGTAGCACCGTTATCACTTGAAAACATGATGATGGTATTTTCGTCCAGTCCGAGCGCCTTAATCTGCTGCATGATCTTGCCTACCTGCTTGTCGAGATAAGTGATCATGGCTGCATAGGTGGAAAGCGGGTACCGCACAGACGCATAACCTTTTGCACCATAATAAGGTTTTTCGTCAAACTGACCGATGTATTCCTTCACCGCTTCATCCGGCACTTGCAGCGAAACATGCGGGATCGTCATCGGGAGGTATAGAAAAAACGACTCCTTCTGGTGGTCAGCAATGAATTTTTGCGCTTTGTCTGCTATTTTATCAATCGCGTAATCTTTTCCTTTAAAGTAATTAAACGCACTGTCAGGAGCATCGGGTGCTAATTTTCTATGGACATCCATGACCGGGTTATTCAGCTGATCCCGCGTTCCATTCTCCCATAAATGCGTCGGCTAATAGTTGTGGGCCTGTTTCTGGTCCAGATAACCGTAGAAATAATCAAACCCCTGTTTGTTGGGATCTCCTGTGGTATTGTTCATGCCCAAACCCCATTTCCCAAAAGCGCCGGTGACATAACCCGCGTTTTTCAGCACTTTGGCAATGGTCACCGTGCCTTCCGGTAAAGGCATTTGTCCACCTTCCTTATCGTCCGGAAAACCGCCCATTTCATAATTACCCCGAATAAAGGAATGCCCGCCATGACGACCGGTCAGCAACATACAGCGCGCAGGCGCACAAACGGGTGTGCTGGTATAATGTTTTGTAAAACGGATGCCCTCCTGGGCCAGCTTATCCAGATTCGGCGTTTTGATTTTCTTCTGTCCGTAACTACCCAATTCTCCATAACCCATGTCATCGGCGTAGATGTAAATAATGTTGGGCTTGCGGGGCTGTTTTTGAGCAAAAACTGTGTGTAAAGTCAGAAGCTGAAAGAATAAACAAAAGACGAAAGAGGTTATTTTAAGATATTTCATAGGTTCAGGTTTTTGGTTTTAAGATAGTCAAGACTGGGCGTCCCCGTTTTCAAAACTTGACTTCTCCTATGTTTACGGTAGTGATAAATATTGGTTTAATATTTTGTAAATACCAATAAATTTGACTTGTAAAGTGAAAAAGAA
>NZ_JAVFVU010000065.1 GCF_030929615.1 Dyadobacter sp. LHD-138
TAAAAGCGTTCCGTTCCACCTCACGGGGTGTCAGGGATATTTCATTCTTCCTTTTCAGACTATCCAAACTCTACGCATGAAGTCCCGATTCAATTCCCCCCAAGAATTTGGCTTGTTCCACCTTACACTTTGAATTTGATCAGGGTATTGCCGGTCCGGTAACCCTTTTAAGCAAAAAGCACCTAACAAATCAATGTTAAGTGCTTTATTTTCGTCGGGGAGACAGGATTCGAACCTGCGACCCTCTGGTCCCAAACCAGATGCGCTACCGGGCTGCGCCACTCCCCGAATCAAGATTTTTTCTTTTCAGTAAAAAGCACTTATCGGTTCGATAAGTGCTTTTTTGTGGACTTGTAGGGATTCGAACCCCAAACCTCCTCATCCGTAGTGAGGTGCTCTATCCAATTGAGCTACAAATCCATACCTTGAATTGGACTGCAAAGGTAGATGATGGATTTTTTGTATGCAAGTAATTAAGGAAAAAATTTCTATATTTTTTTAAATTATTTGTTATTTACCCTGATAATCAGGCTTTTTCTTTTGTAAAAAAGATGAGATACCTTGGGCTGCATCCTGGCTATGATACAGTATTTCCTGACTTTCAGCTTCAAGGTGCAGGACTTCAGTAAGATTTGATTCGTACGATTTGTTGAAAACCTGTTTCATTAGGCCAACGGCCAGCGTTGGAGCCTGGCGATAATAAGCCACAGCCTCTTCGATCGCCTCATCCAGTTTGTCTTTGGGAACAGCTTTGTTAATCAAACCGATCTGCGCGGCTTCTGGCGCATACACCTTACGACCGGTAGAAGCCAGCTCAAAGGCCTTAGCCATACCGATCAGTCTTGGCAAAAAGAAGCAGGAACCGGCATCGGGCATTAAACCGATTTGCACAAAAATCTGGCTGAGGTAAGCTTCTTCGGTGGCTATGATAAGATCACAGGCCAATGCCAGCGAGCAGCCTGCGCCGGCGGCCAGGCCGTTGAGTCTGCAAATAACCGGTTTGGGAATATTTCTGATGGCCTGGATCATGGGATTGAAATCCTCGCGCAGCATTGCTCCTGCGCTCTTTCCGGATTCCATGGCGGCTTTTAAGTCGGAACCGGAGCAAAATGCTTTGTCGCCTTCACCCGTCAAAACGATGACACGGGCTGACGGATCATTTTTAGCTTCGGTAATTGCCAGGGTGATTTCCCGGATCAGTTCTGAATTCAGGGAATGATGTACGTTCGTACGGTTCAGGTTTATCCTGACGACGCCGTCGTTGTTTTGAAAAAGAAGATGTTGGTACATGGTTATAGCGATGGATGAAGCTGTGCAATCAGAGACTTAATATAGGGAAAAATAAGTCACCAATGCTCAGTCCAAGGCTATTAACTTTTAAAATAAAAAATACACGGTTGCACTGCTGACCGTCACTCCGCAGGCGACTCCTGCGATTATTTGAGCTGGTGTATGTGCATTCAGATAAAGACGGGCGCTTAATAAAAATCCGGTGATCAAAACAACAATCAATAACGGAGCCAGTAACAAAGGTTCGTCAAAACGGATAAGCATTCCGGTCAGTATGCCCAAAGCGCCGCCCATTCCGGTTGCATGTGCGCTGATTTTCCAGGACAAGCTGATTACGGCGATAAGGATCATGGATACGGTTACACTGCCGAGCAGGATGGCTATTTGCGGTGCCAGTTCTCCGATGGGTCGTAATTGCCAGCCAAACAAGTACGTCGCGATGGCATAAATGATCGCGCAGGCCAGGTAGGGGAGACGCCTTTCCCGCAAAGAATCGACGTGTAAAGTGCTGATAATACCGAGCCGGTAAAAATAATAGATGACAATGGTAGGCGCTATAAATGTGTTCAGAAATATCAGAAGTAATAAACTGCCAATGGCCGGTAATTCTAAGGCGCTAACCCCCATAAGATCAGGCACTATAAAAAACAGAAGTCCAAAAAGATACGTAGTGATGAGCAATGGGTGGAACACTACGGATAAGAATGTGGCGATGCGGTTATTCAAAACGGGAATTGTGTTAGTCATAGTTTGCAAGAAACAAAATTAAGCCATAAACCAGTTCAGACAATAGTCTTTCGGTACATAAAAGTAAGTTGGCTTTTTAGAATAGGTTTTCGTAGGGTATTTTGTAATTTTGCGCCTCATTAGAATGAAAAGGAAGTTTACAATTGAGTTTTATATAAGGATTGAATTTATATTAAGATGGGACCTTTGCAGATCAAAGAATTATTACAACAGACTCCGGATGCAAAATCCGTTACCCTGAAAGGTTGGGTACGTACGAAACGTGAAAGTAAAAATGCTATTTTCATAGCACTTAATGACGGGTCGACCATCCATAATATACAGGCGGTTGCCGCACCGGGCCAATTCTCTGCTGAACTTTTACTTACGGTTACAACAGGTTCTTGTCTTAAGATCACGGGTCAGCTTGTGGAATCTCAGGGTTCGGGACAGGCTGTGGAAGTGAAAATTGAGGATTTGCATGTTTATGGAACGGCTGATCCTGAGGCTTATCCATTGCAACCCAAAAGACATTCACTGGAATTTTTGCGTGAAATCGCGCATTTGCGCCCACGTACCAATACTTTCGGTGCAATCCTGCGTATCCGCCATTCCCTGGCTTTTGCAGTGCATCAGTATTTTAACGAAAAAAGATTTTTTTACTTACATACACCGATCATCACAGCTTCGGATGCGGAAGGTGCCGGCGAAATGTTCCGCGTAACGACTTTGGATCTTGACAAACTGCCAAGAACAGAGGAGGGCGCTATTAACTTCAAAGAAGACTTTTTTGGAAGAGAAGCAAACCTGACTGTTTCCGGACAGCTGGAAGGGGAGTTGGGTGCGATGGCACTTTCTAAAATATATACTTTCGGTCCTACTTTCCGTGCTGAGAATTCAAACACAACCCGCCATTTGGCCGAGTTTTGGATGATTGAGCCTGAAATGGCGTTTTTCGAGCTGGAAGATAACATGGATCTGGCGGAGGATTTTGTTAAATACGTGATCCGTTATGCGTTGGAGAACTGCAAAGATGACCTGGCATTCCTGGAAAACCGTTTGTCAGAAGAAGATAAAAACAAACCGCAAAACGAACGTTCTATTCCGCTTTTGGAAAAATTAAGTTTTGTTGTTGATAATCCTTTTGAGCGCCTGACTTATACGGAAGCGATCGATATTCTATTGAAATCAAAACCACATAAAGAAAAGAAATTCCAGTATCCGGTGGGTTGGGGAATCGACTTATCGAGCGAACACGAGCGTTATCTGGTTGAAAAACATTTCAAAAAGCCGGTAATTCTGACCAACTATCCGCGGGAGATCAAGTCGTTTTATATGAAACTGGATGACGATGGAAAAACGGTGCGTGCGATGGACGTTCTTTTCCCGGGCATTGGTGAAATTATCGGTGGAAGCCAGCGTGAAGACAACTATGAAAAATTATTGGAACGCGTCCATGAGGTAGGCATCGATCCGGAAACGATCTGGTGGTACCTGGACACACGTAAATTCGGTACGGCGCCTCACTCCGGGTTTGGACTTGGTTTTGAGCGTCTGGTATTGTTTGTAACGGGTATGAGCAACATCCGCGACGTGATTCCTTTCCCAAGATATCCAAAAAGCGCTGAGTTTTAATCAGCGCTTTTGATAACTATTTTTCACCGTAATAGCAGGCAAAAACGCTGTTGCGGTGAAGAATGTCATAATGCGAAAAACCTGCATATCGCAGCAGACCAAGCTGAAATGGCAGTGATCTTGGAGAGTCTTCCTTATCGATATAAGCGAAGACTTTTTCTTTATATTCGGGTCCGCCGATGGATTCAAGGTAGTCGCCATAACGTTTCCACATCAGGTCATGCACGCCGCGTTCGTCGAAAGAGACCAGGTCAGAAACATAAATCCGTCCTTCCGGTTTCAGCCACTTATACAGCTTTTCAAAGGTTTCTTCCCAGTCTTCGTCATCCCGCAGGTGATGCAAAACGGCTCCTGCCAAAATACAGTCAAACGAATTTTCCTCAAAATCAAGATCGCGAAGATCTGAATGATACGTTTGTATATACTTCACACCGGCTGCTTCTACCCGCTGACTGGCGCGCGTCAGCATAGGCTGGCTAAGATCTGCCAAATGGCATTCGAGCGGATGTACTTCCTGTAAAATACGTAAGGTAAAATTCCCTGCCCCGCAGCCCAGATCAAGGATTACGTCATTCCGCCTTAAATGTAACGCAGCCGTTTGCGCAACCAGATCAAGAACCAACGGGGCATCAATAGTTGCCTGCTGGCCTGTTTCAAGTTGGCTGAACCGCTCTACATCATGATCAAACCTGGCCTGAATTTCTTTGGTCGATGATTTTTTGTCCAATGGTGTCATCATATTGCTGTACTAATTGTGTAGGATACGAAGTTATTTTGGAATCAATCTAAATGAGCGTTAGGGTCATTACTTTCTAATTTATATCTTTGTAAGCCCGGGTAATTCGGATTTGTATATTGTTTTTATTTACAATGAAGTACGAAGATAACAGATTCCAGGGTTGCGACTATATTGAAATACATTAGATAAATTATAAAAATACTGACAGATCATCGTTGGTATCTTACGTTTGAAAACTTAATGGCCAAAAGCCTATGTTGAAAAAAGTGCAGCCGAAAATGTGGTGGGCGGCGTTGCTGGCCGTATTCGTAATAGTGATCTCGTGGGGGTTGGTAAGGAGGAATAGTTCTGACGATCTTGTTAATTTCAAAAGAAATGCCAGGTCGAATCCAAATCTTGATCCTGCGGAAATTAAAAATCCTGATGCCAAAACGCTGCTTAAAATAGCACAAATAGAAGATATATTTAGAAGAAAAAGGAATGCCGGATTTAACGGAAATGTACTTGTCGTTCAGAAAGGCCAGATACTTTATCAGAATTCTTTTGGTTACGCACATCTGAAAGACAAGGATTCGCTTCAAAGTAATTCCAAATTCCAGCTGGCTTCCTTGTCCAAACCGTTTACAGCGGTTGCTGTGCTAAAATTGGTTCAGGACGGAAAGGTAAGTCTGGAAGATTCGATACAACGGTTTTTTCCTGATTTTCCATACCATGGTGTCAAGGTGAATATGCTGTTGAGTCACAGAAGTGGTTTGCCAAACTATATTTACTCTTTTCCTGACAGTGTGCGCCATGGTCGGAAATATCCGACCAACATGACGATTATGGACTGGTATGCCAAGGTGGTTCCGACGCCTCAGGCCTATAACCGTCCGGGACGTTCTTTTAACTATTGTAATACCAACTATTGTGTGCTGGCTGCGATTGTGGAAAAGGTAAGCGGCAGTTCGTTTGATCGGTACCTGCACGATGAAATTTTCACGCCGCTCGGGATGAAAAATACGTTTTTGGTGACCGATACATCTGAAGCGGCAATGTCATACCGCACGGTCGGCCATCAGTACGGACGATTTGTTGCCAAGGATTATTATGATGAAGTAGTCGGTGATAAAGGCTTGTATGCGACCGCAGGGGATATTTATCGGTTTTATTCCGGCCTGACGTCAGGGTTATTGCTGAATAAAAATCTGTTAACCGAAGCCTGGACACCAAGAAGTTTTGAACGAGAAGGCATCAGGAACTATGGTTACGGATTCAGAATGCACGTGAAACCGGATCATTCCACGAGATTTATTTATCACGGCGGCTGGTGGAAAGGGTACAATTCCATGTTCTGGATCTGTCCGGAAGATGAGGCCGTTATTATTATTTTGGGAAATTCATACAACAGAAATATTTACGATATCAAAGAATTACTGCAGGTGCTGCACGGTGGCGACAGTGGTACATTGGAAGATATCGAGAAAGACCTTTAGCATAGTTTGAAATCGGCGACTAATTCAGGATATTTGCCGGACTTAACGAATACTCACCTCAATGTCAGAAACTGCTTATACTGTACCTGCTTCACTTCTTCTGGGTTTACCGATTCTGGCATTTTTTATTTTGTGGCTTGGCGGGAAAAAACTGAATAAGCCGGCAGGTTGGATAGGTGCTTTTGTCACGGCCATCGGGCTGGCCGTTAGTATTATCTATGCAGATCTTGAAACCCTTCATATTGTCCAATTCGACTGGCTGGTTATTGGGAATACGAAAATTATACTTTCTTTCCGGTTTGATGAACTGACAGCGATCATGCTGGTTGTCGTGCATTTTGTCGCGCTGCTGGTCCAGATTTACTCCATGTCGTATCTGCATGATGATCAGAATTTACACCGTTATTTTGCTTTCATACAGCTTTTCCTGTTCTCAATGGTGGGGATTGTACTAGCCGGAAGTCTGTTGGTAATGTACATTTTCTGGGAACTGGTTGGCCTTTCGTCTTATCTGCTCATTGGCTTCTGGTATTTCAAGCCACGGGCTGTCTGGGCGGCGCAAAAGGCATTTGTTTTAAACAGAATTGGAGACGCAGCCTTCCTCTCCGGAATTTTAATGCTGTTTTACTATATTGGTTCTACCGACTTTGAGGTGCTTGCCGTTTCCATCACTGCGCTGGATCCCGGTATTGTCACGGCAATTGGTTTATGCCTTTTCGGAGGATGTATGGGGAAATCGGCCCAGTTTCCATTATCCGGCTGGCTGCCAGACGCCATGGAAGGCCCCACTCCGGTATCAGCATTGATTCATGCCGCAACGATGGTGGCAGCAGGAATTTTTCTTATTGCACGTATTTCATTTCTTTTAACCCCCGAAGCCCAAATCGTAATTGCCTGTATCGGCACCATAACCATGGTCATTGGCGCAGTCAAAGCCACACAGGTTTGGGATATCAAAAGGGTGCTGGCTTATTCAACCATGTCCCAGTTGGGCTTAATGGTGATAGCGGTCGGCCTCGGAAGCTGGCGTACTGCCCTTTTTCATCTGGCAACCCACGCATTTTTTAAAGCAGGGTTATTCCTTTCGGCGGGTTCCGTCATTCATGCGGTAACCCCGGCTGATACGGATGACACCTTCGATCCGCAGGATATGCGTACCATGGGCGGACTAAGAATATACCTGCCGATCACATTTATTTGCTTCGTGATCTGTTCGGCGGCTTTGGCCGGCCTTCCGTTTTTTTCAGGATTTTTGTCAAAAGATGCGATCATCGTGGAAGCATTTTTCTGGGCGGAGGCACACGGGACCTGGGCCTATTTATTTCCGATTGTGATCATGTTGTCGGCCGGGTTAACAGCTTATTACATGACGCGTCAGGTTTGGCTTATATTTTTGGGAGAAAAAAGATATCAGATTTTCCAATCCGTTCATCCGCATGAGTCACCTGTCATGATGTGGGGGCCGATGGCTTTGCTCGCGGCACTTTCTGTTTTCATCTGGTTTTCCTGGAATCCTTTCGATGCGTCTTATGGCTGGTTTTTAGAGCTCGTTGGTGCCGAAGAATTCGGTCATATCATTTGGGTGCCTTTCGTGGCAACAGGTGTGACGGTTACTGCCATTTTTCTTGCATTCAGAGAAACGAAGGCAGAGGATCCTTTTTCAATTTATGCGGGTAATTCTAAAAATTCGATTCCTTTATTGCAGAAGCTGGCCGGACTTAATGAATTTTCAAGAGATGTGTTTTTTATCAAATCATTTGCGTCCGTTTCAAAAGGATTGAAACAACTGGAAGTACGTTTTATCGATGCCTTTGTGGGCGGTGTTGCCAAATGGAGCGTAGTGCTCGCGCATATTGTTAGCTGGGGAGACAGGAATATTGTAGACGGAGGAGTGAAGCTGACGGTTTTTACAATTAAATCGGCCGGACAAGGTGTCCGTGGTTTTCAAAATGGAAAAATACAATCCTATTATCTGGTCACTGCGTTGGGTGTATTCCTCCTGATATTGTGGCTGACTGTTTTGTAGGAAAATAATTTCGGAGCCCGTTTGGCTCTATTATCTCATATATTTTGTCTCAGTTTTTATACTAATGATTGACCATATACTTTCTTTACTGATAGCCATTCCATTATTCGGAGCCGTAGCCGTTGCTGTATGGCCTTCCCAGCGCCCGGGTGATTTCAGATTAATCGCGCTCTCGGTACTGCTTCTGGAATTTCTGGTCGGAATGACCTTGCTTCTGCTGTTTGAAAATCAAAACACAGGCTATCAGCTGAGTGAAACGGTTGACTGGATCACGCTTCCTGTCGGTTCTTTAGGTACCGTTTCTATTGATTATGCCCTTGCCGTGGATGGAATCAGTTTTCCGTTGGTATTATTGGCCGTCGTGGTACTGTTTGTCGGGATGGTTAGTTCGTGGAGCATAAACCAGAAAACAAGAGCCTATTTTGCCTTGTATCTGATCCTGAGCGGCAGCGTGATCGGTTGTTTCCTTGCTCAGGATTTTTTCCTTTTTTACCTCTTTTTTGAATTTATGCTATTGCCGATGTATTTCCTGATCGGTTTATGGGGAGGGCCAAGGAGAGAGTATGCCGCGCTTAAATTTTTCATTTATACATTTTTTGGTTCTTTATTAATCCTGATCGTCATGATCGGGTTGTATTTATCTGTTATTGATCCGGTGGAAACAGCCCGTGCCGTTGGTATTATGGGGCCGGAAGATGTGGTGCAAACCGATGTGGTATTACAAATTCAGCAATGGCTGGCAGAAGGAAGAATCGGAGCAGATCAGCTGGTTCATACGTTCCGTTTTGCATACCTGACTGATGCTGGAAATTACATTCCGAATTCAATTTTAAGTCCTGAAACCGAGTTTTCTTTGTTGGGATTACCGGTGCGTTTGCTTGCTTTCTGGTTTTTGTTTATTGGTTTTGCCGTGAAATTACCGGTTGTGCCGGTGCATACCTGGTTGCCTGATGCCCACGTAGAAGCACCAACGCCGATTTCGGTGGTACTGGCGGGAATCCTTTTGAAGATCGGAGGATATGGTTTTATCCGTATCGTTGACGGATTTTTCCCACATGAGGCGCAATACAGTATGGTGCCGCTAGCGGTATTGGGGATGATTTCGATCGTTTACGGAGGTTTCAATGCATTGGGACAAACGGATCTGAAAAAGATGATCGCTTATTCTTCTGTATCACACATGGGTTTTGTCCTTTTGGGTATTGCTGCTTTTACCGCGGAAGGAATTAACGGTGCTATTTATCAGATGGTAAGTCACGGTATACTTTCAGCCATGTTGTTCCTTTTGGCTGGTGTGCTCTACGACCGTACCCACGACCGGAATATCGACAATTACCGCGGATTGATTGGGCCGATGCCGCGTTATACGATTTTAACCGGGATCGCATTCTTTGCATCGCTTGGTTTGCCTGGTTTTTCAGGATTTGTAGGCGAGTTGTTCACACTGATGGGCGCTTTTCAGGCTGGCGCTTTGCCTGTCTGGATCCCGGCACTTTCCACGCTGGGTATTGTACTGGCCGCCGCTTATTTGCTCTGGACCTACCAGCGTATGTTTTTCGGGTCGTTCTGGTATAAGAAAGACAGTGCTATCGTTCTCGAAGATTTAACGGCCCGTGAAACAGGACTGCTGCTTCCGCTCGCGATTCTTTCTATTTTATTAGGGATTTTACCGGGGCTGCTTTTTAATATCACGGGTCCTACGGTACAGGCCTGGCTGGAGAGGTTGCAGTAATATAACTTTTCTTAGATATCTCTAGAGATTCGTTAAGTTTCTTGAATTATTAATGATAAGGGGAGCATATTTCATTTTTTGAAATATGCTCCCCTTATCATTATTCGTAGATGCCCTTTCTGTGGCCAAGCGTTATAACATCGATTATAAGTTCGCTGTCAAATATTTCATAAATAACACGATAATTGCCGATTCTGATGCGATAACCATTCCGGCCTTTCAGCTTCTTACATCCATTTGGGCGGGGATTACTTCCAAGATTGGTGATAGGGCGAATGAGTGTTGACACAATTTTGTCGGGAAGATCATCCAGTTGTTTTTGAGCTTTTCTGGAAATATAGACGGCGTAATCAGGCATTTTTACGCAGCCGGTTTTCTAGATAGTCTGCCAGTAATATCCTCGTGCCATCATCTTCTTTTTTCGCCTCGTCGTATAGTCTGACGTCTTCCTGATCGTCAAGTGCCTTCATAAGGTTTTCAAATTCGTTTTGGGGAAGAACAACGAGTTTTTTTCCTGTGGGGTCAACAATATATTGGGGATGAATATCAATCATGATCTTTAGTTCAGAAATCTGTACCTGGATTGAAATGTAATTTCTATTATATCAATATTAAATAATTAGCTCCGTAATTCAAAGTTTTATGAGCTTAATATGTTATTTACTAATGTGTTGTAGTCTGATTTGTAGCCATGGTAAATCCAATATGTTCTGACTTTATTTCCCAAAAATCCGATCAAAACTAAACCTGTTTTTCTTCAATAAGGTTTCTAGTTTTTGCTGCTGATCGTTGGTGAGAACATATAGAATTTCTTCCCGTTTCTGGGTGGCCAGCTGTTTGTGGTCACGGCGCTTGGCTTCATCATTTCTCGATAGTTTTCTATCCTTTCGCGCATAACGTCTTTCGATCTTTTTGATTTGTTTCACCTGTCTTTTCGAGAGGTCGAGATCGGCAGCAAACTTTTCCAGATTTTTTTCAAGCCGCTTGTTATTCAGTTTGTTGTTGATCGTGGTCGTTTCTTCGTAGTCGTCCGTATCTTTCGATGCGGAAGAATTTGATATTGCACAGCCTGTAAAAAGTAATCCGGCGACAGTCAGAAACAAAAAGATAAGTTTTTTCATGGATGGTATTTTGTTGGGATGGCATGTTGATGCTACTAACGAAGATTGTTTTGGAAAGCATATAAAGACTGAAAGAAAAATCAGTTCCGGGGGTGTAATTTTACATTATCTGCCAGTCAAATATGTTTATTCAAATAAAATCACACCCGCTGAATCCCGTCAATAGTATTTTTTAGTTAGAATCCAGTAATTGTAGTTGTGTTTTCCGTCATGTGCAATAATGTTTCAGGCTGCACTGTATTTGCCAAATTTAATTTTCCTATACTCTGATTCTCAATGAAAGAAAGTTCTACTTCGCACCGGCTGTTATCTCTGGATACGCTGCGTGGCTTCGACATGTTTTGGATTTCCGGCGGCGAAGATATCTTTGCTGTTTTGGCCAAAGTTACCGGCTGGTCGTGGGCTGTACTGATCGCGCATCAGCTTACGCATCCTGATTGGAATGGCTTCCGCGCCTACGATCTTATTTTTCCAACATTCCTGTTTATGGCGGGCGTATCCACGCCATTTTCACTGGGAAGCCGACTGGAAAAAGGTGTGCCGGCGTCGGATTTAATCCGCAAAGTTATCCAGCGCGGACTGATCCTGGTCTTCCTGGGTATCATATACAACAACGGAATTTTCCATACGGAATGGCATGATATGCGTTATCCAAGTGTTTTGGGGCGTATCGGGCTTGCGGGTATGTTTGCACAGATCATTTATTTGTACAGCGGAAAAACCAGCCGGTGGATATGGTTTGCGGGCTTGTTATTGGGTTACTGGGCATTTATGATGTGGTTTCCGGTACCGGGCTGCGAGGCAGGTTTGATGACCATGGAGTGTAATCCAGCCAGTTATTTTGACCAGATGATCTTACCGGGCAGGCTGCATCTTAAAATTCATGATCCGGAAGGACTGGTTTCCACGATTCCCGCCATCGCAACAGGGTTGATGGGAATATTTTCCGGCGAGATCCTGCGTACGGATGCCTCAAAACTATCTCAAAATAAAAAAGTGCTTTACCTGATTGGCGGAGGAGTTGTCAGCCTGATCATATCCCAACTTTGGGATATCGTGTTTCCGGTTAACAAAAACTTATGGACGAGCTCGTTCGTACTTTGTGCAGGCGGGTTCAGCGTATTGCTGCTTGCATTGTTCTACTGGATCGTTGACGTAATGAACTACCGCCGCTGGACCTTGTTTTTTGTTGTCATCGGAATGAATTCCATTGTAATTTACATGGTGGGCAGTTATATCAATTTTGAATATACCGCCGAGGCGTTATTTGGCGGAGCACTGGAGTTTTTCCCCGAACCCGTGCAAGCCGTAGGAGGCGTATTGGCCTTCATCATGATCCAATGGTCGTTTATGTATTTGTTATACAAAAACAAATTGTTTTTAAAAGTGTAGGGGCCACCCTCGTGGTGACCCAAAAACCGCCACAGCCACCCCAGATCCAAGGGCAACCCCAAAAGGTTGCCCCACAATATTTCCCCAATAAATCATTAATTTTGCAGGAAAGTTATCACCTACAAAAGCATACATGTCAATTCAGGTTACGAATCTTACCAAGATATACGGATCGCAGCGGGCGGTCGACGGGATTACTTTTTCACTAAAACCAGGTGAGATCGTCGGTTTTCTGGGGCCAAACGGAGCCGGGAAGTCAACCACGATGAAGATGCTAACGGGTTATCTGAACCCGTCGTCCGGAACAGCAACCGTTGCCGATTTTGACGTAACCGAGCAGCCCATGCCCGCACGCAGAGCAATTGGTTATTTGCCTGAGCATAATCCCCTTTATCTGGATATGTACGTGCGTGAATTTTTGTTGTTTTCAGGAAAACTGTACGGTATGGGCGGTACAACCTTGAAAGCAAAGGTGGAAGAAATGATAGCCCTTTGCGGGTTGGAAGTCGAGAAAAAGAAAAAAATAGGTCAGTTGTCGAAAGGATATCGCCAGCGTGTAGGGTTAGCGCAGTCTTTTTTGCATGATCCTTCCGTATTGATTCTGGATGAGCCTACCACCGGACTCGACCCGAACCAGATTCAGGAAATCCGTGAGTTGATCAGAACTGCCGGACATAACAAAACCATACTTTTTTCGACGCATATCATGCAGGAAGTGGAGACGTTGTGCGACCGGGTGATCATCATCAACAAGGGATGTGTAGTACGTGACAGTTCATTGGAAGAATTGAGAAAAACAGGTCAATCACTCGAAGAGATCTTCAGAAGTCTGACGATTAGCTAAGTGTTCGCATCTTTTGTGCCATTGGCGCAGGTCGTTGGTAGAAATTTTCCGAAGGCAGAGGAATTTCTCATCAGTTATTAGAATTGCCTTAAAACCTGTTTAAACCGGATTTTTTATTGTTAAAAAATGTTATTATTGTAATTATTAAAAAATATTTTGGCTCAACGACCGGATCATCTTGAATAGTACTTCCTCTTAAAGTCAGAGAAAATAGAAATGGAAAAAAGGTTGGGAAGCCATCTTCGTGTTGTTGCGGGTGTAGTAATTCTTGTGGTTTTAAGTACGGCTGCGGTTGCCTGGAAATTGATTAAATCCAGTGAGCCACAAGCTGAGGTTGTTGTTCAGCCTGTTGTAGAAAAAAAAGTTCAGCATGCTCCCAAAAAGCGTCAGGGGCCTGTTGTTGTTTTACCGGAACATCAGTGGGTTGACAGCACGCTTGCTTCGCTTACGCTGGAAGAAAAAATAGGTCAGTTGTTCATGGTGGCCACTTTTTCAAATCGTGAAGAATCCACAACGCGATTTATTGACCGGCTCATCGATGATTTCCATTTAGGCGGTCTGATCTTCTTTCAGGGAGGGCCGGTGCGTCAGGCCCAGCTGACAAATCATTATCAGGCCCGTTCAAAGGTTCCTCTTTTTATTGGTATAGATGGCGAATGGGGTTTGGGTATGCGCCTGGACAGCACCATTTCTTTTCCCAAACAAATGGTTTTGGGGGCAATTCAGGACGATGAGCTGATTTATCGCATGGGAAGCGATATTGGCAGACAATGCCGGCGCCTGGGCATACAGATTAATTTTGCCCCTGTTTCGGATATCAACAGCAATGCCAATAACCCCGTTATAGGTGTCCGTTCGTTTGGTGAAGACCGTGAAAACGTCACCCGCAAGGCAGTGGCTTATATGAAGGGTTTGCAGCATAACGGCATCATTGCGACTGCAAAACATTTCCCGGGTCATGGCGATACCGACACTGACTCCCATTATACATTACCCGTTTTAACCCACTCTGTTGCGCAGCTGACCGATGTGGATCTGTATCCCTACCGTCAGTTGATCGCGGATAGTTTAATGGGCGTTTTAAGCGGACACTTATTTATTCCGGCGCTGGATAATACACCGCAACTTGCCAGTTCACTTTCGGACAAGGTAATAAACGGTTTGCTGAGAAGCCAGATGGGTTTCCGCGGGCTCGTATTTACCGATGCGATGAATATGCGCGGCGTGTTAAAAACCGGTCGCGCGGCGGAGGTTAATCTGAAAGCATTGATGGCTGGGAATGATGTGCTGCTTTATCCTGAAAATGTTGCGGAAACGATAACAAAAATAAAGGATGCTTTAAGGCAGGGAACGATCAGTCAGAAATTTCTTGATGATAAGGTGAAACGGATTTTGCAGGCGAAATACTGGTCTGGCTTGAATCAGTATAAACCGATCGATATTAATAATCTGTACAACGATTTAAATCGTGAGGACAGCAAAGAGCTTTACCGTGAACTTTGTGAAGCTTCGGTTACCGTTGTCAGAAATGAGAATAATATTTTGCCGGTAGCCTCTGTGACGGGTTCCAATATGGCGGCTGTCACGATAGGAGAGGGGACGAGCTCGGCGTTTCAAAAAATGTTGGCGAATTACAAGCCGATACGTCCTTTTACTTTTTATGAAGAACCGACTTCCCAGGAGCAGATCACAGAAATGCTTAACTACCTTCAGCCTTATGAAACGGTCGTGGTGGGTATTCATGGAATAGCATCAAATCCAAAACGCAGTTATGGCGTATCCACCGGAAGTGCGGATTTTGTCAGACAGCTGAAACAGCAGGGTAAAAAAGTTATTCTTTGTCTGTTCGGAACACCTTACAGTATTCAGTTTTTTCCGGAAACGGACGCGCTGATTTGTGCAAATCAGGATGGAACGGATCAGCAGGAAATTGTGCCGCAGATTATTTTCGGTGCTATTGCTTCGCAAGGCAGATTGCCGGTGTCGGTGCTTGCGTACAAGGCAGGAGATGGGATCATGACTGAGCCGATGGACCGCATCAGTTTCGGTACGCCCGAAAGTGTTGGTGTCAATGGTACGATGTTGAAAAAGATCGACGAAATTGCCAATGCTGCGGTTAATGACCATGTTTTTCCGGGATGTCAGGTTGTGGTAGCCCGAAGAGGCAAGATTATTTATGATAAATCTTTCGGTGGCCTGAGTTACAAAACAGTTGATCGGGTCAACTCCGAAACGATATATGATGTTGCGTCGGTCACCAAGGTTGCTGCCACACTGCAATCGGTGATGTTGCTATACGACAGAAAACTGATTGATCTGGATGAACGTGCGTCGCATTATTTGCCGGAACTTCAGGCAACCAATAAGCAAAATTTTACCATCCGCGATCTGCTGATGCATCGCTCCGGGCTGGTTTCTTTTTATCCGACGTTGTGGGACAGGACCAAAACCAGTGCAGGTGGTTTGCTGCCGGAATATTACAGTTCAAAATCGGATAGTCTCTATAATCTTCAGGTCGCACCCCGTTTGTTTGCCAAACCTGCTTTGCGGGATTCTGTGTGGAAATGGATTGTGAAATCGCCGATGAATAATACGCGTGATAAGTCCGGGAAATACGGATATTTATACAGCGATCTGGGCTTTTTGACGCTGCAAAAGGTTATTGAAAGAATATCAGGGCAGTCGCTTGATAACTTTATTACTGCCAATATTTATGAGCCGCTGGGATTGAGTTATACGGGTTTTAACCCGTTGCGTCGTTTCCCGGAAAAACAAATTGCCCCGACAGAACAGGATTACCGCTTCCGGAGCCAGCTCATTCAGGGAACCGTTCACGACCAGATGGCGGCTGTGGTCGGAGGCGTTTCCGGACATGCCGGTCTGTTTTCTACGGCCACAGATCTGGCGGTTTTGTTTCAAATGGATCTCTGGAAAGGGAAATACGGCGGCAAACAATTCTTTCAGCCGGGCACGGTTCCGTTGTTTTCAAGGATGTATGACGAAGCGCATCACCGAGGCCTGGGCTGGGATAAAGCTCCGACCGATGGCAATAGCTCTTATGTGTCGCCGCAGGCTTCAGTTAACTCTTTTGGGCATACAGGGTTTACCGGCGCGATCGTCTGGGTGGATCCGGATGAAGATCTAATTTTTGTGTTTTTATCCAATCGAATCAACCCTGACGCTGAAAATACGGCTATTACAACCCAACGCACCCGCCGGAAAATTCATGATGTGGTGTATACGTCACTTACGGAAAGGAAAAGTATTCTTCATTAAGTAGTTACAAGTGTATTTGAAAAATATCTCTAACTTTACCTTTCAATAAAAGGTTAGTGAAAAGATATTTAGAGATATACATGAAAAAAACATTTATTAAAAAAGGAATTTTTACATGCATCGCCGCTATTATTGGCATAGCTTCTTCATTTGCTCAAACCGTCATAAACACAGGAGCTGTTAACCCGGCCTCTGTCTGCGCCGGAGGATCTGTAACAGTTGCGTACACCACCGTTGGAACTGTTACTGCGGGAACCACTTTCTCCGTTGAATTATCCAATGCTACCGGCGTTTTTCCGGCTACTCCTAATGTGATTGGAAGCGGCACTGCGAGTCCTTTAACTGCCGTTATTCCCGCAGGTTCTGCGGCGGGTGCAGGATATAAGGTTAGGGTATCTACGCCTACGCCGTTAACGCTTGGGACTGCAAGTGCTGATTTTACTGTCAATGCGGTGCCAGCGGCTCCCGCGGTTGTATCTCCAGTAAACTATGCGGTTGGTGCTACTGCAGTTGCTTTGACAGCGACTGGTACTGCTTTGAAGTGGTATACAGTTGAAACGAATGGTACAGCACTTGCTTCTGCACCAGTTCCCTCGACGGCTGCCGTGGGTACCACTTCTTATTATGTCAGTCAGGCAGTTGGTAGTTGTGAAAGTCCACGTGCGAAAGTTGATGTTATAGTTACTTGTGCAACAGTCGCACCAACCGTAACAACACCTGTCAATTATACAGTAGGTACCACAGCTGTTGCTTTAACGGCTACCGGTACCGCTTTAAAATGGTATACGGTTGAAACGAACGGCACAGCACTTGCTTCTGCACCAGTTCCCTTGACGGCTGCCGTGGGCACCACTTCTTATTATGTTAGCCAGACATTAAGCGGCTGTGAAGGTCCCCGTGCGAAAATCGATGTGGTGGTTGGCGCTGCACCTTGTACTACGGTAGCGCCGACAGTAATTACACCAGTAAACTATACAGTGGGTGCGACAGCTGTTGCTTTAGCGGCTACCGGTACCGCTTTAAAATGGTATACGGTTGAAACGAATGGCACAGCACTTGCTTCTGCACCAGTTCCCTCGACGGCTGCCGTGGGCACCACTTCTTATTATGTTAGCCAGACATTAAGCGGCTGTGAAGGTCCCCGTGCTAAAATCGATGTGGTGGTTGGTGCTTGTACTACGGTAGCACCGACTGTAACCACACCAGTAAACTATGTAGTAGGCGCGACAGCTGTTGCTTTAACGGCTACCGGTACCGCTTTAAAATGGTATACGGTTGAAACGAATGGCACAGCACTTGCTTCTGCACCAGTTCCCTCGACGGCTGCCGTGGGCACCACTTCTTATTATGT
>NZ_JAVFVU010000066.1 GCF_030929615.1 Dyadobacter sp. LHD-138
TTAAAATGGTATACGGTTGAAACGAACGGCACAGCACTTGCTTCTGTACCAGTTCCCTCGACGGCTGCCGTGGGCACCACTTCTTATTATGTTAGCCAGACATTAAACGGCTGTGAAGGCCCCCGTGCGAAGATTGATGTTGTCGTTGGCGCTTGTACTACGTTAGCACCGACAGTAACAACCCCTGTCAATTATACAGTGGGCGCGACAGCCGTTGCTTTAACGGCTACCGGTACCGCTTTAAAATGGTATACGGTTGAAACGAATGGCACAGCACTTGCCTCGGCGCCAGTTCCCTCGACTGCTGCTGTTGGGACAATTTCTTATTATGTTAGCCAGACGGTTGGAGGCTGCGAAGGCCCTCGTGCAAAAATTGATGTTGTGGTTACCTGCGCTACCGCTGCTCCTACGGTGGTTACGCCTGTAAAATATTGTATAGGAGAAACTGCGGTTGCTTTAACGGCAACGGGTACAGCCTTAAAATGGTATACCGTTGCGACGAATGGTACGGCGCTTGCTACTGCACCAATTCCTTCAACTGCCGCAGCTGGAACTGTTTCTTATTATGTTAGTCAGACATTAAATGGCTGTGAAGGCCCACGTGCAAAAATAGATGTAGTAACCGAGGCGTTGCCAGTTGCTCCGGTTGTTACTGCTTTGAGCTATTGCAAAGACGCTACTGCTGTGGCGTTAACAGCGACTGCTTTAACCGGAAATACTTTAAACTGGTATGGAACAAACGCAACGGGAGGGACTGCCTCCTTAACAGCTCCTGTTCCGCCGACAACCGCTGTTGGAGCCGTATCCTATTATGTGAGCCAAACGAATGCAAATGGCTGTGAAGGCCCAAGAGTTGCCATCGTTGTTACTGTAAAGGCGCTTCCTGCTGCTCCCGCAGTTGTTGACGTTAGTTATTGCAAGGATGTTACGGCCGTAGCTCTGGTTGCCACGCCTGCTGTTGGATCAAAATTAAATTGGTATGGTACTGCCGCAACGGGTGGAACGGCGTCTGCTACCGCACCTGTACCACCAACTGCTACAACGACTGCCTATTATGTTTCTCAGACTGACGCAAGTGGCTGTGAAGGGCCAAGAGCTAAATTGGATGTAACCATCAAGCCGGTACCAGCTGCGCCAACCATTGCGAAATCATTGGTAGAATATTGCCAGAGCGTAACTGCTTCGCCTTTATCCGCAACGCCATCTGCAACGGGTACTTTAAACTGGTACGGAACAAATGCAACCGGTGGCAATGCTTCGCCAAGCGCACCAACACCCTCAACCGATAACGAAGGAACAACTTCGTATTACGTTGGACAAACACTAGACGGTTGTGCGAGCGACAGGGCGAAAATTGATGTTAAAATCAACGTTACTCCAAAACCAACGGTTTCAACATCTTCGGTTGAATACTGTTTGGGGGCAACCGCATCTCCATTGTCAGCCACTGGTGATAAGCTTAAATGGTATTTAACTTTAAATGATACCAACCCACGTACCTCGCCATTGACGCCGTTTACGGAGAAGGTTGATGATTATTCGTTTTATGTTACCCAAACAGGAGCGAATACCTGTGAGAGTGCAAAAGCGGAAATCAAAATACACATCAAACCGCTTCCGTCTGCGACCATATCGGGAAATAGTTCTATCGCCCTTGGGCAAACAGCGACAATCAACGTTGATTTTACAGGTGATGCACCCTGGAAATACATTTTGTCTGATGGTCAAACCGCCTCTACCAGCAATGCGAATTTGAAATTACAGGTCAGTCCTACGGTTACGACCAATTATGTGGTTACCGAGGTTTCCAATACCTGCGGAAAAGGAATTCAGAATGGTGTTGCGCTGGTCACAGTATTGATCCCGACGATCACCACCGGTATTCCTTCGGTATCACAGTTGTGCGGCGGAAAGGCGTTTACGGTTGAATTCCAGCAATCGGGTAATTTCCCGGTAGGAAATGCCTTTGTCGCACAAATATCGACGGTCAATGATGTGACCAAATTTGTATCCATTCCATCGACTGTCAGTGGAAATATAATGACAGCTACTTTGCCTGATACGACTAAAGGCGGTAGTTATTTTATCCGGGTTGTTAGCGAGGGAAAAGGGGAAGTTGTACCCGGTAGTGTGAGCGCTGTAAAAGTGATGGTTGCTCCTTTACCGGTGGCGACGATCAGTGGGCCTGCGAATATTTATATGGGTGAAATTGCCTCGCTGAAAATTGCGCTGACAGGCGATGGACCCTGGACGCTGAACCTGAATGACGGGGCAAAGGATACGCTGATTTCAACCAGCAGCACGCCATTGACTGTTAAAATTTCGCCTAAAACAACCAGTATTTATAAAATTACGACAATTTCCAATGCCTGCGGTGTCGGTAGAGCGACGGGAACCTTCCGGGTACAGGTTGATCCGGTATTGGGTACGGAACCGCCTGTTGCTGCGGCTGACTGGCTGAAAATTTATCCGACGATGATTGAAAATAAATGTACCGTTGAGATTACGTCGACACTTTCTGCGAAAGAGGCAGTCGTTGAAATCTTTGATCTGGGTGGTCGCTCTTTGTCGAAAAAAGCAATCCGGCAGAAAATTACGGAGGTTGATTTTTCGCAAAAACCATCCGGAATGTATCTGTTAAAGGTTCAAAATGGCGACCGGACTTCGGTGCAACGAATTTTTAAACCCTGATATTATTAGTGAAATATTGAAAAGCGGGGAGTATATTGCTTCCCGCTTTTGTTTTGGCTGTTGTTTTCTCTTTTGATTTACCACATGACTGCTGATTTTCTGGACAATTATTTCATGGCTGAGGCTTTACGGATGGCGCAGTTGGCCTACGAAGAAGGAGAAATCCCCGTTGGCGCGATTGTTGTAGCAGGAGAAAGAATAATCGGGAAGGGATATAATCAAACCGAAAGGCTGCACGATGTGACGGCTCATGCCGAAATGCTGGCGATAACCGCGGCATCGGAATATTTGGGTGGAAAGTATTTGCAGGATTGCACCTTGTACGTAACCCTGGAACCCTGCGTGATGTGCGCGGGCGCTTTGTACTGGACACAAATGAAACGTGTTGTTTATGGAGCCTCCGATGACAAGAGAGGGTTTTCAAGATTGGGTAAAAACGTTTTGCACCCTAAAACGCAGCTAAAAAACGGTATTTTGGCCGATGAAAGCCAGGAGCTGATACTGAAGTTTTTTAAGCGATTAAGAACATAAAGAAGTGTTCTGCTGTTAATCAAGTTATAAATCATATTTAATAACCAATAAACCTTATTCATAATGGCTTTTACACTTGCTCCTTTACCCTACGCAAACAATGCGTTAGAACCGCATTTTGACGCGCTTACCATGGAGATTCACCACGATCGCCACCACCAGGCATATGTTACCAATTTGAATGCAGCAGTAGCAGGCACTGAGTTGGAAGGTAAGACAATAGAAGAAATTATTGCGAACATCAGCAAAGCACCGGCACCGGTTCGCAACAACGGCGGCGGACACTGGAACCATACTTTCTTCTGGAAATCTCTTTCTGCAACTGGCGGTGGAGAACCAACAGGCGAACTGGGAAAAGCGATCACGGCTAAATTCGGTTCTTTTGCAGCTTTCAAAGATGAGTTCAAAAAGGCTTCAATCGGTCGTTTTGGTTCGGGTTGGGCATGGTTAATCGTGAAAGCCGATGGCGAAATTGCGATCACATCTTCTCCAAACCAGGACAATCCATTAATGGATATTGCTGAAACAAAAGGTACGCCTGTCATTGGTTTAGACGTGTGGGAGCACGCGTATTACCTGAAATATCAAAATAAACGTCCTGATTATATCGACGCATACTGGAACGTAGTGGACTGGAAAGCCGCTGACGCTCTTTATGTTGCATCGAAATAAGCAATAGGCGATAAGAAAAGGTTTACAGCTTTTGAAAAAAAATCTTAAATTTCTCTTGGAAGCTGTAAACCTTTTACTAATTTTGTGTCCTCAAACGGAGGTTGTAGCTCAGTCGGTTAGAGCGCTAGATTGTGGTTCTAGAGGTCGCGGGTTCGAGACCCGTCTCCCTCCCATTTAGAAGTTTTTAAAATGCCTGTAAATCAATGATTTGCGGGCATTTTTGCTTTTCGGGATATTCCGGATCAAGTCAAAAAGTCCCATATTTCCAATGTTTCACTCCTTAATTATCTTATGGTGTGATTTTGATCAGTCTCCGGTCTCAATGGTTAGTATAAAGTGTCCTGAGGAATATTTAGAAAAGTCCAAACCACTTCGATTATCGTAGGTCCCCCCAAACAATTTTCTACCCGGAAGGTCAAATAGCCTAATTACCTTTATATTGAATCCGTTATTATAATTAATAATTTGTCCCGTACACAGGATTAGGATACACATAGCTTTTGCTCTCGGCATTAACTGACGAAGCCATAGAATCATTTTTTAGCGAAATAGCGATAACACGACGATACTCGAAACTTTGACCCTTATCAACCATTTTTAGGCGATAGTAATTCTTCAATGCCGGATTCAGATGCGTAAAGGAATACTTTTGCAAAACCACCCGCGTTTTACATCATATAGAATCACACCGACAAACCGTAAAAACCAGCATATCCAAACCTGTCCTTGCAAAACGCCACTGATTACTACTAAACAAGGCCTGTTCTCT
>NZ_JAVFVU010000067.1 GCF_030929615.1 Dyadobacter sp. LHD-138
CTTCTGGCAAAAGGATACGGACTAAGGCTTGATAAGATTCGTTCAACACGCAAACGGGATTGGTTCGGGCTACAAAGCAAATAATTTATTTCATTCCCCCCAACTTTTCAGCTTGATCCGTAGTCATCTGGATGCTATGCTCACCATTTTTCCCTTCTGAGGTCACATTTTTAAATGCACGACGAATGAAGGTTTCGTACGAGTAACCATCGTTGTAAGCGTTTTCATTCGGCATTGTCGTGGCGATTAAATGGTGGGAAAAGCTGTAATAAGCAAAAAGGACTTATCAAATCCGATAAGTCCTTTTGAGTTAAGAGCCTCCAGTCGGGATCGAACCAACGACCTACTGATTACAAGTCAGTTGCTCTACCAGCTGAGCTATGGAGGCCTTTTTTTATGATGCCGTTTGTTATTCCGTTATCATGGTGCAAAAGTAGAAGAATGGACTATATAACGCAAGTTTCAGGACGATTATTTTTTAATTTTTTTAGTTATTTTTCTGCTTGATTTGATAACTGTATTGATTTTTAGGGAATTGGAAAGGAATTTTTTTGAAACTTTTTTTGCTGGCCACGGCATCTGTTGACAAAGATCCTATACAGTTCACAACTTTCCGACTTGATCGGAAAAATCCTATGCACTCCACAAGTTTTTGACTTGATCCCAAATTTTCGGACTGATCCCGATTTTGTAACCATGGATTTCAACCCATGGAAAAACAAAAACCACCTATCAAATTTTGATAGGTGGTTTCAGAACTAAGAGCCTCCAGTCGGGATCGAACCAACGACCTACTGATTACAAGTCAGTTGCTCTACCAGCTGAGCTATGGAGGCCTCTTTTACACTGCGATGCCGTTTGTTATTCCGTAATCGTGGTGCAAAAGTAGAAAAATTATTTTTACTTCATAACTTTTCAGGTAATTATTTTTTAACTTTTTTTGCTGAATCAGATAGCCTCCTGAATGATAGATAGTTGGTGTTTTAGCTCTTCTAGCTGCGCCTGAGCATTACTTATCTTTCTTTCGAATTCTGCTTTCAAACGATCCGAAGTTTTTGACTTCGCGAAGAACTCAATATTATTTTGCCATAGCGAAATATCGTTTTCAAGCTGTGAAACTCTGCGTTTGATATCGTTTTCTTTACGGAAAAGTCCGCGGCTGCTTTCGCCATCACGAATAAGTTCTACTTCACTTTCCAGTACAGCCTGTTCCTTTTCTTTCGTCGACAACTTGCCGATAGCGCTTACATACGTATTTACAGCCGCTATATAACGCTTCTGCGTTGCCTGCATATCTTTTTTCGGTACGAAGCCAATGGAGCTCCATTCGCTCTTGAAAGCGCTTAAAAGATCAAGCGAAGATTCATCTTTGTTAGCCGCAGCAATTTCAACGCGTTCGATCAGATCAATTTTACGTCTCAGATTCTCCTCGAATTCGGCTTCGACCTCTTTATTCTTCGCACGTTTCTGGTCGAAATAAGAGTCACATGCCTTTTTGAAGCGGTCGTAGATCGTATCCTTATATTTTTCAGGGACCTGACCGATCGCTTTCCATTTTTTCTGAAGCTCAATGATCTTCTGCGTATTGGTGGCATTGTCTTCGCCTGTTGCCAGGATTGACTCTGCATCTGCGCAAAGCTGGTTTTTCAATTCCAGATTTTGCTCACGTTTTGATTCCAGCTGGCGGAAGAACTCACCTTTATTATGGAAGAATGTTTTTAGCGTAGCCCAGAATTTCTTGCTCAGCTCTTTTCCTTCTTCACGCGGCATAATGCCTTTCAAAGCAACCCACTGGTCCTGGAACGCCATCACCTCTTTGGTTTTTGCATTCCATTCTTTTATGCTGCCGGAATTATAAGCTGTGAAAGGGACGATCGACTCATAAATTTTGAGTTTTTGATCGTAATTTTCCTGCATCGATTTTTTCTGCTCAGCAAATTGTCCACGCTGTGCATCATACAAATGATCCAGGGCAACTTTAAAACGCTGCCAAAGTTTCTCCTGATCTTCTTTTGGAGCCGGGCCAAGGTGTTTGTAATCTTCGAAAATATGGTTTGCTTCCGCCAGAATTTCACGTGTCATCGGACGTGATTCAAGCGATTTGGCCAGGTCTTCAACTCTTTCGCACAACTCAGCTTTCAGCTCGGCGTTGCGGCGGCGATCCAGTTCTTTCAGTTCGAAATAGATATTACGATTGCTGAAATAACGGTCGATCAGGGCATTGTAAGTAGCCCAAAGCGTTCCGTTATGCGGAGACGAGATATTGCCGGCCGCCTTCCATTCCTCCTGGATCTTCTTAAATTCCTCCCAGCTTGTTTTCATTCCGGAAGCGTCGGTTTCACGCGTTCCTTCGTCTTCCAAAAGTGTACGCAGACGTTGTAAAAGAGACGTTTTTACATTGAAATTTTTCTCTTTCTCTTTTTCGACACTTTGGTAATAAGTATTTTTCAGCCCGCGGATTTCTCTGCTCAGGGCGTCAATTTTTTGCGTTTCCGCGTCATATTTAAATTCAAATCCATCTTCGCTTCCCGAATCAGCTATAAAAGCCTTTAAAGCTGTTTCACGATCTGTGTGCTTGATATGATCCAGAACAGGACGGATTTCACGAGCCAATGCCTCTGCCTTTTTCAAAAGTGACGGCTTAACACCTTCGCTGTTGATCAGTGATAATTCGTTCTCTAATAAGTTAACGAGTTGTTCCTTAGATAATTGATTATAATCTACATCTGGCGCTTCTTCTTCCAGTTCTTCCGTCAACTCATTGTTAAGATCAATTTCAAGGGTATCAATCGTTTTTTGTGTCAGGTCTTCCTGCGCGTTGCTTTCGACCCCTTCTTGTTGTTCTTGTGCCATCGTGATTAATGTTTCGTAAGTACGTCCTGTTATAGAATACAAATCTAACAATCTTTCCTTTGAATTGGCTAATTTTGGGCTCCTAACATTGATATATTACAAAACAATGAATCATAAAATAGCAAATATCAGGTGCGACTACACGTTGAAGGGCTTGCATGAGTCGGAATTGGACGCAAACCCCTTAAATCAGTTCAGGAAATGGTTTGATGAAGTCTTGGAATCAGAGCTTTCTGAACCCAATGCAATGCTCCTGAGCACGGTCGCGAACGGAAGACCGACAGGACGGATTGTGTTGTTGAAGGGCGTTGACCAAGCTGGTTTTTCTTTCTATACCAATTACGAAAGCAAAAAGGGAAAGGAGATCGAAGCAAACCCACAGGTTGCCCTGACTTTTTTTTGGAAAGAGCTGGAACGGCAGGTGCGAATTGAAGGGAAAATAGAAAAAACCTCGGCAAAGGATTCTGACGATTATTTCGCAATTCGTCCACGGGGAAGCCAGCTGGGCGCCTGGGTTTCGCATCAGAGCGAAGTCATTGAAAATCGTGAATTTCTCGAACAAAAGCAAAAAGACTTTGAAGCCAGATTTGAGGGTGGGGTAGTGCCGCGTCCGCCGCACTGGGGTGGGTACAGGGTTATTCCCGATTATGTAGAGTTCTGGCAGGGAAGACCAAGCCGTTTGCACGACAGGCTGGCCTATGTTTTGTCAGAGGGCGGCGTGTGGGAAATTGAAAGACTTTCACCCTGATCGTTGCAACAGTTATTCTTTAATGAAAAAGGGCTGTATCAAATTTTTGATACAGCCCTTTTTCTATCACCGACAGATTATTTTCTTTCGTTCATCACCACGTAATTACGAAGCGGAGCACCAACGTAAACCTGACGCGGACGTCCGATTGGCTCTTTGTTGGTACGCATTTCTTTCCATTGCGCAATCCATCCCGGAAGACGCCCGATCGCGAACATGACGGTGAACATATTCGTAGGGATACCCAATGCACGGTAAATAATTCCTGAGTAAAAATCTACGTTCGGATACAGTTTGCGTGAAACGAAATATGGATCTTCCAAAGCCGCTTTTTCAAGTTTCTGAGCGATTTCAAGAACAGGATCATTAATACCCAGTTTGTTCAAAACATCGTCAGCTGCCTTTTTGATGATCTTCGCACGCGGGTCAAAGTTTTTGTAAACACGGTGACCGAAACCAAACAAACGGAAACCGCTTGCTTTGTCTTTCGCCATATCAATATATTTCTGAACGTCCCCACCATCATTTTTGATTGCTTCAAGCATTTCAATCACTTCCTGGTTCGCACCGCCGTGGAGAGGTCCCCATAATGCACTGATACCCGAAGAAATGGAAGAATAAATATTAGCATGGGAAGAACCAACCAGTCTTACTGTTGAAGTAGAGCAGTTTTGTTCGTGGTCAGCATGCAGAATAAGTAACTTGTTCAATGCCGATGAAACAACAGGGTCAACCTGATATTCTGCAACGGGCAGAGAAAACATCATGCTTAGGAAATTTGAACAATAATCAAGGCTGTTTTTTGGGTAATTTACCGGATGCCCCTGTGATTTTTTGTAAGACCAGGTCGCGATTGTAGGCAATTTTGATAGCAAACGAATGATATGAAGTTGCGTCGTTTCAGGACCGTCCAAATCAACCGTTTCAGGATAAAATGCACTCATAGCGCTTACCAGTGATGACAAAACACCCATTGGATGCGCATTTACCGGGAAACCTTCAAAAATTTTACGCATGTCCTCGTTGACAAGGGTATGCGTTCTGATCTCATGTTCAAAAGTCTTAAATTCCTCCTGAGTAGGCAATTCACCATATATAAGCAGATAAGCAACTTCAAGAAAAGAAGATTTTTCCGCAAGCTCTTCAATTGAATATCCACGGTAATTCAGGATTCCTTCCTCGCCATCTAAAAATGTTATTGCACTTTTTGTTGCACCCGTATTTTTATAACCTGCATCAATCGTTATGAATCCAGTCTGGTCACGCAATTTTGCAATATCAATGGCCTTTTCTTGTTCACTCCCTTCTATTATTGGAAATTGATAATTTTTACCTTCAATGATTAATTCAGCTATTTCGGACATATAAATTAAGAATAAAATTAAAAGGTTAGTTACTAAATATATGTTGATGGCGGTTAGTTAGTTCAAAGTCCCTTCCTGCCTCTGATATACTGTGACGATGTGTTAATTTAAAATTAAATTTAAAACTCAGATTAACCATCGGAAAACAAGGGGCGCAATATCCTAAAAAACCTTGTACTTTCTATTATTATCTGTGTTTAATTTGTGAAAATTCAAGGTAAGGGGTATATTATTTGACAATTTTAAGTATTAATTAGAATATTCTATTGTTTCCGGAATTTTGAACCTGTTTCGGATACTTAAGTAGTAAAAACGTGTTTTACGCTTACAAGCGGGATACTTCACTGCCTTGGTCCGGAAGGGGATTCTTTTTTTTACGAAGATGCAATTGTGCTTTCACTAAATATCTTCCAAAAAGGCCAATCAAAATGATCGGCAGCAGATGGGCTCCATAAATGAATGCTTTCCCGGTGATCCGGTATGCAAAAGACGAGAAGGTGATAAACACATAGCCAAACCAGAAAGTGCTGACAGCCAACAGCAATCCATAACACAATGTCGCTTTTTTATAACCGACGAAACGGTATAGCAGCTCACTGATAGCGAGTGAAAGACCGACGACGATAACAACGGTAAGCAGTGCTTTCGGAAATGTTTGTATATAGGAATGTTTGTAAACGAGCACACCAATTTTCCCTATTAAATTCGGATGTGCGAGCAGATAAGCGTCTGTAACACTTAAAACGAGCAGGAGTAAAACGCTGCTTAACTTGATATTCATAAAAGTAATCGGATTTGTATCACGGAAATCTGTTGGAAGTTTCCCGTGCGTTATTCATTGGTTTTGTTTGAATTTTTCGAGTTCGCTGATAACGAACGAGATGTTCTCTTCCTCGGTTTTTGACTGATCCAGCCAGTGGATTTTCATTCCATCCTTTTCCATTTTTCGGAAAAAGGTCATTTGTCGCTTCGCAAACCGGTGGATTTCTGTTTCGAGTTTTTTCGACATCTGATCATAGGTCAGCGCGCCGGTAAGGTATTCGGTTATGTATTTATATTCGAGTCCATAATAAATCAGTTGCTCGGCAGAAAGTCCGGAGGCCAAAAGCGCTTCGACCTCCTGAATCAAACCATGTTCTAACCTATAACTAAGACGTTGGCTGATACGTTCACGGCGTATTTCTGCGGCAGGGTTCAAACCAAAAATAACAGGATTGTATTCAAAAGAAGCTGTGTCTTCGATTTGTTTTTCAATCTCCGGGTTTTGAATGAGAAATGTAGAAATTTCAATGGCGCGGATCAGTCTTTTTCGCGTAGAGGTGTCGGCCCGGTCAAGGTATGAACTTTCGAGTTCCGTAAAAATGGTGCGCAATGCTTCATACGTCTTGTCTTCCAGGATTTCGCGTAAGTTCTCATCAACCGGAATTTCTGTGTAACCCTGACTGTTTAACAAGGCGTAGAGATAAAAACCCGTCCCGCCGCAGGCAATCGGTGTCTGATTTTGATTTACAACCTGTTGGTAGGCTTCCTGAAAATCATGTTTAAAAAGACTGATGTTATATTTTTCACCGGCATCGAGGATATCGATGAGGTGATAGGGAACAGGCTGTCCGTCCACAACATATTCGTCCAGATCCTTCCCTGTGCCGATATTCATGCCCTTATATACCTGGCGTGAGTCTGCACTTAAAATGGCGCCATTGATCCGACTTGCAATACGGGTTGCCAAATGTGTCTTTCCGGAGGCTGTCGGGCCTAAAATGATGGGTAATGGATTCAAAAGAATAAAAGGTAAAGTAGAGTTTAACGCGCGTTATAAGAAGCCAAAATCTCCCGGACAAATTTACGACTTCCTGCATTATAAACTTCAACCAAATTACCCTGATCGGGTTTTTTAACACCTGGATATCGTATGTTGGATGCGGTGTCGAGCCAAAAAGTCATCGGTGGTTTGTCGGAAACAGCTTCAAATCTGAGCCTTTTGTAGCTTGCCCCGTCCGACCATTCCAGGTCTGCATAGGTCATGAGGTCGTCTGGCTGACAATCTTTGATAAATTCGTTAAGCAATTTGTCAAAACCTCCGACTACCGTGGTGTGCAATAAATTGGCGAACCTGATGAGCTCATAGGAGCGAAAAGGCCTGCCGTTTCGTTCGAAAATACGCGGGGCTCCAAACGTTGCCACGCAGACAAGTATTTCCTCTTGGGATGTATCGAATTGACTATCAGTTTTAAGGATTCGAAAGTAGTGGTTTGGGAGGAATAGACCGTAACGTAATTTGGAAGAAACGGAACGCTGCAAATGGTTTCGGTTCAGAAAGGCTGCCGCAGTCGGTTTGTCGATTCGCCTGGCTTTTGTCATTCTTCCCGGGATTCGTTGGGAAATGCCGAGCAGGGCGCTGATCCGCGACTGAACGATTTCTTTTTCCGTTAGCCAAATATCTTCCCAAAGCGTCAGACAGGAAATTCCCTGTTTTCTGATGTTTTCCTGTTTTGAAATCAGTTTTGAAAATTGAGCCGCCGACTCGTCTTTTCGCCCAATCCAGGTTTTTAGATTGATTAAGATGATCACCAGAAGGGTTTGCTCTGCCGACTGTATGGTCAGGAAATCAAAAAGTCCGTCCGTGTCCCGTTTGATTGAGCAGTCCTTATTTATTGACGAAAGCCAATTTAAAACTTCTTCTGTAAATGCGGGTACGGGAATCAATGTTGATTTTGCAATTTATCAAATAAACGGCAAGGTAACCAGTAGCATGGTTGGAACAAAAAATAAGACGTGACTTTCGCGGCACGTCTTATCGGATTAAGGTATTAATGTACTGATTTTGTTATTTGTTCAGTTTCGGAATTTATTTTTTACCAATTCCAAAAATCAGTCCGACGTTTATACCGCCAAATTGCTTGGTTGATTCAAAATCAACATTTCCAGCATTACCGGTGTTGGCGCTGTTATCCTTGTTTCCGAAGATAAAATGGTAAATACCTTCCACCTGAAGCCCTATGTTATCGCTTAGCGCGAAGACTACCCCAATTCTTGGCGCTGCGCCAAAGTTGGTATGGTTCTTTGACGCTGCAATCTTCTCTCCGTTAAATTTGGCATCATATTTGGAAAGGTATACACCGGCATCACCTCCAAGATAGGGACGGATTGCGCCCGTCAGAAAGAAATAATCCAGGGTTCCCGTTACCGGGATCAATGTTCCGTTGTAACTCAATGTTTGGCCTGCTACCCGATAATCCGTGCCGTCGGTATAAATTTTCCCCGCAACACCAATGGCAAAATTCGGTGATGCGAATACACGCAAATTTACACCGCCACCGGCGATTGTTTTGGAGTCACTCAGGTCAGATTTGGCTACGCCTCCCTGCAAACCCAGGGAAAGCTGGGCGAATCCGGCTGAATGTAATAACAGCAGCAACGCCGTTACGCCTGTTAAGCGAATTAAAAAGGTTTTCATGGTTTCCGTTTTTAGTTAGGTGGACGATTGTAAGATCAATCACCAATATTGAACCAGCGAAAACAGATTTGTTCCCAAAACAGCTTCCTGCGCTGATTATCAGAATTGTATTGGTCCGGAGCAGGTTTTAAAAGGAATTTATTTTCAAGTCGGCAGCGGAGATTCGGTGCATATTATCACCAAAATGGGGCGAATCAGCGCAGATGGAAGTGTTTTTAGTATACCAAATCGTTGTCGGATTTGGCAGCCTCCCAGCCAATCAAAGCCTTTTTTCTCAAACTTCCCCAACGATATTCACCCAGAATCCCTTCTTTTCTGATCACACGGTGGCAGGGAATCAGGAACGCAATCGGATTGTCGCCGACAGCAGTGCCCACCGCCCGAACTGCTTTGGGATTTCCGATGCTGTTGGCAATTTGCTGATAAGTCGTGACGGCACCCTGCGGGATCGTCAACAAAGCCTCCCAGACTTTCAGCTGGAAATTTGTTCCCTGTACCAGAAGCGGTAACCGGTCCAGCGAGCTCAGATGAGGTGCAAAGATTCGGTTGACATAATTTTCAGTGACCACCTGATTCGCCTCAATGGATGCGAAATGCCATTTTTTGCCAAGGAGTATCAGCTGATGATCTTTGGTTTGCTCATCCACGAAGGCCATCGCGCATATTCCGCGTTCGGTTACGGCGATAAAACATTCACCAAAAGGCGTTGAATGAAACCCATAATGGATCTGCAAACCTTTCCCGCCTGTTTTATATTCCTGCGGGGTAACGGCTTCAATTCCGGTAAAAAGGTCATAAACCCGGCTTTGGCTGGAAAGTCCTGCGGCTTCTGCGAGCTCCACCAGATTCGTTGATTCCTTGATTTTTTCTTTGAGATAATCGGCCGTAATGTATTGCAAAAATTTCTTGGGGCTTACACCCGCCCATTCCGTAAACATCCGTTGAAAATGAAACTGACTTATGCTGACTTCTTCGGCTACTTCAAACAGCGAGGGCTGCTTTTTTGCATTTTCAGATATGAACGCAATTGCCTTTGCAATTTTTTCATAATTATAAGTTTCCTGATCCATGTGATTGTTAATTTGTTAGGCAAAGGTGCTCTGAAAAAGCCGGGAGCTCAACCCAAAACTTGCTGTTTATTTTCAAAAATACCCAAAACTGAAATACGGAAACCTGACGGATTGTAGTTATATTCACAGGTAAGTATTAATTATTCAATAAAGAAACCACAATGGAATTAAACCCGAAAGAAACCGCTCTTGTTTTGATTGAATTTCAAAACGATTTCACGTCAGAAGGAGGTATATTTTATGGCGCTGTGAAAGGCGTAATGGATAATAATAACATGCTTCAAAATACCGTCGACACGGTAAAGGCAGCAAGAGAAGCCGGGGTGAATGTTGTGTACGTGCCGATCTCTTTTACGGAAGATTATCATGAAATTACTACAAAACCGTATGGCATTATGAAAGGCGTTATTGATAACGGCGCTTTCAAGAAAAATACCTGGGGTATAGAAATTGTTGACGTTTTGACACCTGAAAAAGGGGATGTTATTATTGAAGGAAAACGCAGTTTCTGCGGATTTGCCAGCACCAACCTGGATTATATCCTGCGCAGTACCGGTGTGAAAAACGTTGTATTGGCTGGTTACTTGACCAACTGCTGTGTGGAATCGACCATGCGTACGGCGTATGACAAAGGTTATAATGTAATTACACTGACAGACTGCTGTGCGACGCTAAGCCAGGCCGAGCATGACAACGCCCTGAAAAGTGACTTCCCGATGTTCAGTCAGCCTATGGCGCATACCGAATTTATTGCGGTATTGGAAAACGAAAAGGAACTGGAATTGAAGGGAAAGGGATACGAATAAGCACCCGTTGAAGGAACAAGACTACTGAAACATTGAAAGAACGAAAAGAGCTCCGCAGGGTTTATGCTGCGGAGCTCTTTTCGTAAATATAGGATTGGGAGGCAAAAATCAATATTCTTTTTTGCTGTCTTTTTTCGCCTTTTTTTCAGCGCGTTTTTCTTTTAAATTCTTTTCAGGCTCTTTTTTTGTGCTGCCCTTGTCAAGATTTTTACCCTTTGCCATGACTATTAAGATTTAGAGTTTATGATATTTGAATAACTGAAATAACAGCAGTTTTTGTATCGCAAGCTACCTAAAATTTTAAAGATTTCACTAATCCATTTTCATTTCCCTTTGGTGATCCAATCCATGATAAGGTTGGCCCTTGCCCCTGTAAGGCCGGAACTCGGGCTTTTTCCTTCTCCCCGCAATTCTTTTACAATAAGGTCAATGAGCGGTTGCTGGACATGTTCAGGGTAGGGGATGTTATAAACTTCCGTGCCTGATTCTGTTTCAACAATGATATCACATTTCTCAAAAAAAGAAAAACTGATCCGTCCTCTGGAGCCAATAATTTGCGCGTGGTCTTCCCGTTGTTCTTTATTAATGGTATAACACCATACGCCATTGCCAAGCACGCCGGATTCAAATTCAAAGTTGGCCACGGTAATATCATCAGCTTCATACAGTCCGGCCTGGTTGCGGGCAATGCCACGGGCTTGTTTGATCGGCCCCAAAACATATTCCAGATAATTAAACTGATGAGAAGCCAGGTCATGAAAATGTCCGCCACCTGAAATTTCAGGCTGGACGCGCCACCTTGGTTTTCGGAGTTCTCCCACTTCTTCATCGTAAGGCTGCCATTGCAAGGTGATGTTCACGTAGCGGATATCGCCAATAACATTGCTGTAAATAAGTTCTTTAAGTTTTGTGAAATAGGGGAGCGAGCGGCGGTAATAGGCAACAAAAAGCGGAACACCCGTTTCTTCACTCACGGCATTCATCCGGTCGCACTCGGCAGCATCCATTGCCATGGGTTTTTCAACATAAACTGGTTTTCCCGCACGCATTGCTTTTTCTGCGTAGGCTTCGTGGACATTGGGAGGTGTTGCAATGTAAACAGCATTAACTTCGGGGTCATTGATCAGGTCGTCCACGTCACTGTACCATTTGGGAACACCGTGGCGTTTGGCATAATCTTCCGCCAGCGTGGCGTCGCGGCGCATGACAGCAACCAGTTGTGAGTTTGGTACTTTGTTAAAAGCCGGCCCGCTCTTTACTTCGGTCACGTTACCGCAGCCTATTATTCCCCATTTTATTTGATCCATAACATCTGATTTTACGTTGAACTTATAAGTAAGCGGAATAAGTATCTATTCTAATCAAATTTCCTTTTACCTTTGAAGATTTATTAAATTTTACGCATGGAAGGCCAACCCAATAATCCGCTGCACGGAAAAACACTTGAAGTAATTTTGAACGAACTGGTTGATTATTATGGATGGGAGCAACTCGGATATCATATCAATATTAATAGTTTTCAGCATGAGCCCAGTGTTAAGTCGAGCCTTAAATTTCTGAGGAAAACACCCTGGGCCAGAAAAAAAGTTGAAGATCTTTACATAAAAATGCTGGACAGGAAATAGGACTTTTTATATGTTTTGCTCATGTACTATTAAAGTATAAAATGTTTTTGTGGGCTGATACTCGGATTTTTGCAGTCGTCTTGATATAGACATACAATGCTTTTATACATAAAAGACTGGAATTTCTTACCGGGATAAGATGTTAACGTGCAGAGATTTGACCAATTTATTTTTTTAAAATATACAACCTTAAAACGAATTTAGGTAAGTTACTATCGAATAACTTCATCAAATAAATCATGGCTTTCGTTGATTATTACCAAATACTGGGTGTAGATAAAAGTGCCACCGACAAGGATATTAAAACCGCATACAGAAAATTAGCCCGTAAATATCACCCTGATGTCAATCCCAATGACAAAGAGGCACAGAAGAAATTTCAGGAGTTAAATGAGGCGAATGAAGTGCTCAGTGACCCTGAAAAGAGAAAGAAATACGATCAGTATGGAAAAGATTGGGAACAGGGGGCAGAATATGAAAAAGCCAGAAAGGCCCGTGCATCGGCAAATCAGGGAGGTCAGTATGGCGGCGATAATTTCTCTGATTTTTTTGAGTCGATGTTTGGAAGCAGTACTGGATTTGGCGGCGGCCGGGGCAGGCAAACACGTTTCAGAGGGCAGGATTATCAGGCAGAACTTCATTTGACATTAGCCGATGCGTACGAGACACACAAGCAGACGTTAACGGTCAACGGCAAAAATATTCGTATTACCGTTCCGGCCGGTGTTGAGAATGGACAAAATATAAAAATTCCGGGACATGGCGGTCCGGGTAGTAATGGCGGGCCCAACGGCGATTTGTTTATCACTTTTACCGTAGCAAAAGACGAAAAGTACAAACGCCTTAATAATGACCTATATGTGACAGCTGATCTGGATTTGTACACGACCGTTTTGGGTGGAGAATTTATTCTGGAAACGTTGAGCGGAAAAGTAAAACTTCCCGTGAAGCCGGAAACACAAAATGGCAGTGTTGTGCGTTTGAAAGGCAAGGGATTTCCCGTGTATAAACAGGAGGGGAAGTTTGGTGATTTATACGTTACGTTCAACGTGAAAATCCCGACAAATCTTACGGAAAGACAAAAAGAACTGTTCGCTGAATTAGCAAAATCCTAATCTTTGATGGTATGGAAACCGAGCAACTGATTTCAATCGAAATATTTTGTAATCAATACAATGTTGAATATTCGTTTGTTCAGTCTTTGGGAGAGGCGGGTTTGATCGATACCGTGGTGATTCAGGAAACCCGGTATATTTATATTCCCCAATTGCAAAAACTGGAAAGCATCATCAGGCTTCACGAGGATCTGGATGTCAATCTGGAAGGTATTGAAGTGGTTCATCATTTGTTAAGGCGGGTCGAAAGTATGCAAAATGAAATTGTATTACTTAAAAACAGGCTTCGGTTTTTTGAGTCAAATGATTAAAATGCATTGGCTGCAAATCTTGTGTAGTGAACGTTTTTCTATCTGGAAAATAAGATACCTGTGTTAAATAATACGGTTTTAGGCGTGCGGAAATCATTTTTGCAGCATACCATTTCATCAAAAAATAACGAATGCGAAATAAGGGCGTATCTTTGCGATATGTTACATGAAGGCAATTGAACAATTCGCTGCCTGATCATACCCGTATTTATGAAATTTGAAGATTATCACATTGTCCCTGAAATAAAGCGAAGCCTGGAAAAGGCTGGTTTTAAAAAGCCGACAGATATACAGTTTAAAGCCATCCAGCCCATCATGAAAGGTGAAGATGTGCTTGCGATTGCGCAGACAGGGACAGGGAAAACGGCGGCTTTCGCCATTCCCGTTATAGATATTTTACATCGCAGAAAATCAGGCAGCCGGCCGGATGGTATTAAATGTGTTGTCATGGTTCCTACCAGAGAGCTGGCTATACAGATTACCGAGGTTTTCGACAGAATTGGACAATACACGAAGGTTAAAGCTTTCAGCGTTTTCGGGGGGGTAGAACAGGGTCCTCAAATAGCGCAGCTTGAAAAAGGTATAGATATACTTGTGGCAACTCCGGGACGTATGTTTGACCTGGTAAGCCAGGGGTATATTAAGCTCAATCGGGTCGAAGTACTTGTTTTAGACGAGGCCGATCATATGCTGGATTTAGGATTTATTAAAGATATTCAGGATTTGATAAAGTTTCTTCCCAATACCCGGCAGACGCTGTTTTTTTCTGCAACGATTAACGAGAAAATTAAAAAACTTGCTTATTCGCTGGTACGTAACGCGATTCGTATCCAAATTTCGCCGAATGATAAAGTTGCCAAAAACATTACGCATTCCGTTGCCTTTATTGGTATGGATGATAAACGTTTTTTCCTGGAACGGGTGGTATCGGAGAATCCTGAAAGTAAGATATTGGTTTTTGTCAGGACCAAAGTTCGTGCGGAAAGGGTTTTTAAGGCATTGGAGAGGATGGGCATCAAAAGTATAACCATCCACGGCGACAAGGAGCAGGAGGACAGGCTTGAGGCGATGAGTCAGTTTAGAAAAGGGGATATTAAAATATTGATTGCCACAGACGTAAGTGCGCGGGGGATTGATATTGCCAATGTAGATTTTGTAGTAAATTATGATTTGCCTGATCAGGCAGAAAATTACGTGCACAGAGTGGGGCGTACGGGCCGCGGTACTCAGAAAGGCCTCGCGGTTTCTTTTTGCAGCCCGGAGGAAAAACCAATGCTTGATGAAATTCAGACGTTTTTGGGCAAACCGATCGAAGTTTTGAAGATCAGCGTCAATGATTATACCGAAACGATCGATTTCAGCGCCGAACCCAAGGATGACTTAAAATCACTGATGAAAGAGGTGGAAGATTTTGAGTCTAAAAAGAAGAAGAAAAAGAAAAAATAGATCGACCGTTTCTCCAACAAAAAGCCTGCGAAATTGAATATTTCGCAGGCTTTTTGTTGGGGTTTATATGTGCCAGAGGTCGTTTTGGCGGATGTAGACGATCTTATTGTCCCATATGACACGATCCCAGTGGTCAATTGAGCCCACTATGATGAGTTTATGACCCTTCCCGACCTTTTCGATGACCGGAGAGGCGGAAGACGGCTCACCCCTCAAAAATGTGTTTTCGTTAATAACGATACAGGTTTTATAGAGAGACGGTACATTTAATAGCCCGAGCAGTGCAATGAGATAAAGGATAATGGAAATTTTATGGATTCTTAAAATTGCTTCCTTCCGGTGGACTTTCAATAGCATGATGAAGACAATATATGCGCCCAGGCTGAGAAGTAAAATGGGGATGTAATCGCCATATCTTCGGTAGAAAATGATAAAATAATTGTAGTCGTCGAATTCATATCCTTTCAGATTTTGCTCCGAAGCGAGCTTATCCATCTTTTCAAATAGTTTTCTGGATGGTGTAATCAAAGCTAATTTACTAAGATAATAGAGGCAATTGGTGTAGTCATTTGTCTTTTCGGATAAAAAGGCGAGCTTCAAAAGCAGACTTTGATTATTTTTTTCATCATTTCCGAAATTTTTTTTGTAGAGCATAGAAGCCTCCGTGTACCTCGCCATAGCGAACAGAGAATCAGCCATTTTTAACTCATTTCGATCGGCAGAAAACGCTTCATATTTGGGTAATATTAGATCCAAAATGATCCATAATATTACTTTATTATTTAAGTGGGCTTGCATTTGACTTTTAAGAATTCTACTTTTGCATCGCAATTACGGAAAACACTTCGGCTATTCCAACTCAAAAAATTGTTTGATTCCGTAGCTCAGCTGGTAGAGCAATACACTTTTAATGTATGGGTCCTGGGTTCGAATCCCAGCGGGATCACAAAAGGCACACGAAAGTGTGCCTTTCTTGTTTAAAATGCATTGATTTTCAGCACATTTAACAAAAAAGCAGGTTATTCTGAATCAAGATAAATCAAACCATTCGGTCACCTATTCGGTCACCACTTGGATTTGGTAAATTAGGTGACCGAATGAATGTTTGATTGAGGCGATTTGATTTAAGGTTCTCCCGGAACATTTATTTCTAACCTTAAAATGTGTTGAAGATGAAATTCAAACAAAATTTATCCCTGCTGCTGTGGCTCTACCGGGGAAAAGCATCCAAAGACGGAAAAGCTCCGATCTATTTGCGTATTACCATTGACGGACTTGACACGGACATTTCGCTGGGCCAGAAAGTCCACCCGGATTTCTGGGATGGGGAGGCCAAACAGGTCAGAAGCACCGGGCTGGAAGCGAAAATGATCAACCAAAAGATCATGCAGGCGCAGACAGACCTTCAAAGGCACTTCATGATGCTGCAAGTCCAGTTTGACCGGGTTACACCAGCGATGCTAAAAAATGTTTACCTGGGCGTGCCTGCCATGCAAGAAAAGAGGACCTCGGGGCAAACCCCTCAACCGGGCAGCACACTGCTGAATGCTTTTGATGAGTTTATCGCCACCTTTGAGAAGAAGGCAGAGAAGGGGCTACGTTCCAGTGGGACGCTCAGGCACTGGCGCTCGACCCGAAAAAAGGTAGAGGCCTTCATCGCCTACCGGTACCACCGACGTGATCTGGAATTTTCTGAGATTGATCATTTGTTTGCTGACGAGTTCTACGACTATCTCACCTTGCATCAACAGCAGCCGCTTTCAGAAGTTACAGCAAAGAAACAGGTCAAGTGGACGCGCCAGATTGTCAAGATCGGTGTGAAGAAAAAAGTGATCGCCAGTAACCCGCTGGAAGGTTTCATCTGCTCAGGTGGAAACAAGGAAGTACAGCCCCTGGAGCTGCTCGAAGTAGAGTCGATTTATCAGAAAGAGATATCCATTGACCGTATTGCCGAAGTGAGGGATGCTTTTATTTTTCAATGTTTTACAGGCTTTGCCTATCAGGATATGTATAATCTGAGCCCGGACAATATCATCCGGGTGGGTAGGGCAGGTGAGAAATGGCTGATCAAAGACCGGGGAAAAACGGATGTGACTGAAATGGTGCCGATCCTTCCGATCGTTCAGGAATTGATCGATAAATACAAAAACCATTCTTACTGCAAAATCAACAACCGACTAATTCCGGTGAACAGTAATTACCGCTACAATGTGTATTTGAAAGAACTGGCGGTGATCTGTGGAGTCCGTAGAGAGCTCAACACGCACTTGGCCCGTCACACGTTTGCGGATATCATGCTGAACAGTGGTGTCCCGCTGGAAGACGTGGGCAAAATGCTGGGCCATCGTAATATCCGGACGACACAGCGGTATGCGCGTGTCCGTAAAAACCGGATCAGTGAAAATATGGCCAAGGTGAAAGGGAAACTGTTTACCAAATCAGGTAAGCTGAAAGCTGTCGCTTAAAAAGAAACCCACCGCTGCCCAAGCGGCAACGGTGGGTTTCCCAAATATTTGTGCTACTACCGTTCAGAATTGTAATTACCTAAACTTAATCTGTTTTAGATTCATTGTCGGTGCACCTTTCCCAGTCGGCAACTAGCTTCCAAAACAAAACTATGGCTTTGTCATTTTTCCACGGTTTATTGGTTAGAAAAATACGAATGAGCTAGCAGCTTTGGAGCGAAAAATAGTAGATACACAGTACCATGCAAAGAAACTTGAACAAGATGCGCCTTCGTTAATTTTTAATCACTTCTCAAACTTATAACCGGATCCATCAAAGCTGCTTTAATGCTTTGCCACGATACAGTTAGGATTGCCAACACAGTTGTCAGTAATCCGGATAAAGCGAAGATCCACCATTTAATTTCGGTCTTATAAGCAAAATCCTGAAGCCAGCGGTGCATGCCAAACCAGGCGATCGGTGAAGCAATCAAAATAGCTAGTAAAATTAAAACTAGAAACTCTTTTGAGAGCATTCCCGCAATTTCTGCTACAGAGGCGCCCAAGACTTTTCGTACGCCAATTTCTCTTGTCCGCTGCGCAGCTGAAAAAGTCGCCAGGCCGAACAGTCCCAGGCAAGCGATCACAATTGCAATGAATGTAAAATAGGCAATGATGTTAGCAGTACGCTGGTCTTTCTCATATCGCCTTTGAAAATCCTGATCAAGAAACGAATAAGTAAAAGGTGTGTCAGAGCCTATTTTTTTCCACAATTTTTCAAAGTCCGAAATTAACTTGGGATAGTCTCCCTGGCGCACATCTGCGATCAGGTATTGATGCTTTTGTGTAATGAAGGTGGTAAGGGCATAAGGTCGGATTGCCGTGTGTAAGCTTTCAAAATTAAAATCTTTCACTACACCAATTATCTGAGCTTCGCGGCGGGCATTCCCAAACTCATAATATAATCGCTTCCCGATAGCCGTTGCGGCATCAAATCCCAATTTTTTCACGGCCGCTTCATTCAGAATTATACTACTCGAATCCCCTCCGAATTCTTTTGAAAAAGGCCTCCCTGCTACCATGCTGAATCCCAAGGTTTCAATATATTCCGTTTCCACAGTTGCAAAGTGAATGTCAATGGCCTGCTGTACAGTTTGGTTTTCTTTATAGAAAAGCAAGTCTTCCATCGTTTCAACTCCTGGATGAACCGAGCCAGCCGAGACCGATACAACACGCGGATCTCGAAGAAGTTCATTCTTTAAAACAGAATAGTTAGCCGAAGTCTTGGCGCTCTTCAAGGGAATGATCAATTTCTGACCTTTGTCAAATCCGAGATTCTGGTTTTGGATAAATGATAGCTGCTGCCAGGCAACCACTGCTCCCAGGATCAGGATAATTGAAATCGTGAACTGAAAAACAACCAGCCCTTTGCGTAATGCGATTGCCGCCAAACTTCTCAGGACTTTTCCTTTCAACACGCTCACCGGCCTGAATGAAGACAAATAAAACGCGGGATAAAGGCCCGCAAACAGGCCAGTTAGTAAAGTCACCACTGACATCCAAATCAATAGCAGAGGATCATTAAAAAGTTGCAGCTGTTTGCCTATCAAATTGTTTAATGACGGAAGTAAGATCACCGTCAATCCCAGCGCCATAAGTAAGGCTAGCAAGGACATAATCATTGATTCTCCCAAAAATTGCAATATGAGTGACTCCCGATAAGCGCCCATTGCTTTGCGGATCCCCACTTCCCTTGCTCTTTTTTCGGACCGGGCAGTGCTCAGGTTCATGAAATTGATGCAAGCAATCAGCAGGATAAAGATACCAATAGAGCCAAAAATATATAGATAAGTAATGCTTCCATTGGGAGAGAGTTCATTCCCAATGTTGGATTTGAGATAAATATCAGTCACAGGTTGCAGAAACAGGCTTTTCGAAATCCCCATTGCTTTCAAATCGTTTCCTCCCCTGCGCGATAGGAATTCAGGTAACTTAGCCTCAAAACTTTTGACATCTGCTCCTGGCAGGAGTTTTATATACGTGTGAAACAGATTATTGACCGCCCAATTCCTCTGCTCAGTAACCCAGCCGCCAATATCCGTATTTTGCATAGAAAGCAGTAAATGCGCATTGATATGCGACTTATTGTTATCCCTAAAAACGCCGGTGACGTTATAATCGAAAGTGCCAAATGCCAAGCCTATTTTAACAACTTTTCCAACTGGATTTTCATTGCCAAACATTTTTTCAGCGACTTTTTCAGAGAGCACTACCGTGTTTGGAAGATTAAGTGCCCTGTTGGCGGATCCGAACTTGAAATCATAGTTGAATACCTCGAATAGGGTTGAATCTGCATAGTAGGCATTTTGTTCAAAAAATTCCTTTCTGCTACTGCCTTCGCCGTATTTTAAAAGAACCTCTTCAAATCCGGAAAACTTTAATATGCGTGCCGATACCGCTACTTCTGGAAAATCTTGTTTCAAGCCGGAAGCTACTGGCCCGGCCAACGCTGACCATTTTTCTGTTGGGGTAGCCAAGCAAACTCTGAACAGTCGGTCGGAATCTGCATGGTGCTTGTCTACGCGCCACTCGTCTGCCATATAAAGGATAATCATCAGGCCAGTAGCCAGTCCGAGTGCCAGACCAAAAATATTGATGGCCGAATATACTTTGCTGTTACGAAGGTTCCTAAAAGCAATTTTAAAATAGTTGTTAAGCATATCAAAGCTAAAATATGGGTGTGACGAAAATTCAGAAGAACTCTTTCTAATAAACTGAGGCTTTATAAAGCCCAGGACTTCAAGACCATATCGCCACCGTGCTTTACGCAAACCATAGAGTTTGAGCCGATAGTGAAATTCTTCGAGTAGGTCACCTTGAATAGTTTCAAGCATGTCCGGAGTGCAGAGGCGGCCGAGCAACCAGTCAGCCCAGCGCGGCGGTTTTGGGCCGTTTTTTTCAGATGGGTTCATCATTTTACGGAAAGTTTAAACGGATTCAACAACCTGCTCCAGAAGCTCTCTCTTACCTGCTGAATCTCCTGCAAAGTGCGCTGACCTAGTGCAGTCACACTGAATAGCTTTTTGCGCCTGCCTCCACGTTCAGCCGTGGGCTGGCCCATTGTCGATTTCACCATTCCTTTTTCTTCCAGACGCGCCAAAGCAGCGTGGACCTGGTTTAACCGCAAGTCTCGGCCAGTCTGGGCAATGATTTCGTGTGTTATTACAACGCCATACGCGTCACCATCTATCACCGCGACCGTTAATAGTACAATCTCTTCGAATTCTCCCAGATAGTTACGCTTCATATCGCCATTAATTCTATTTTTGCTGATCAAATATCCTGCCAAAGAAACAGTTTTGTAAATATATCTCATAATTAGATAGTTATATATTTTTTATAGGTGTGCGTTGTCCGAAAATGAACATGGGATGTCCGATTTTGGTGCCGATCCTTCCGATCGTTCAGGAGCTGATGGGCAAATATAAGAACCACTCGTACTGTAAAATCAGCAACCGGCTATCCCGGTGAACAGCAATTACCGTTACAATGTGTATTTGAAAGAACTGACGGTGATCTGCGGAATCCGCAGGGAGCTCAACACGCATTTGGCCCGTCATACGTTTGCAGATATCATGCTGAATAGCGGTGTGCCGCTCGAAGACGTGAGCAAAATGCTGGGGCACCGTAATATCCGAACAACACAGCGGTATGCCAGGGTCCGTAAAAATCGGATCAGTGAAAATATAGCCAAAGTGAGAGGGAAACTGAAAGCCGTGGCTTAAAAGAACCCACCACTGCTAAATCGGCAGTGGTGGGTTACAAACAATGAGACAGGTTAATTAAAAGCAGCAAAAATGCAAGGCTATAAATCTTTTCACCTGTTCCAGATCCAATGCCAGGCGCACCGTTTCCAGTCTGCGATTAATTTGCCGCCAGGATTGAGCCAGCGTTTTTCTGCGTAGTGCTGGAAAAATTCCCGAGCGGTCTTCTCACGGTGACCGGCCTGGATAAAATAGATCTCCACGTGTTTTCGGCTTGGCGGAACCTGTGCACCCAAGCCAGTCAAAGCTGACTTCATCTGTTGACTAAATTTTTAGTAGCCGGTGTCTTGTTACTTTCAAACATCTTGATGATGTCCTCCCGGTCGTAATAGATGACTCCGCCAAGCCGCATGAAAGCAAGCTTACGACTTGCGCGAAGCATGTGCAGTTTACCAGGGGAGATATCCAACATTTTTCTGACCTCGCTGGATTTAAGCCATTTTTTAGCAGGAAGCCCCTGGTCACTTTTAATCATCTCTCGAAGCGCTTCGAGCATGTCGGTCTTGAAATTTTCAAGGTCGGCTGTTGTGACAAGCTGGTCTTTGAACATGACATCTCTTTTCTCACTTTCCTTTCCCTTCGTCGTCATTTTCTTACACTTTTAATGATTGAATAAATTGAGCTTTTCTCTCAAACGAGGCATGG
>NZ_JAVFVU010000068.1 GCF_030929615.1 Dyadobacter sp. LHD-138
GCTTGGTAACCTTAAGATAAACAAAAACCCCGAAATATCTCAGCAATGGACATTTTCGGGGTTAATTTTTGTTACAAAAAACTAAAAGTCAAATAGTTACCCGTGGTTTGGACACCCTAGTTAACCAGAAAACAGGATTGGGCAGCATTGACAATAGCAAGGATTTTGCTTTTGTCAATGCTGTCTTTTTTTATCATCTTTCTTCGGACCTCACCACGCCTATTAAAATAACTTCATACCCAATCCGAGTAAAACCAACACCACCAGCCAGCCTGCTATCTGCAGTAAAAGCGGATGTTTGTAACTCCCCATTAAGCGGGATTTCCGGCTTGCAATTAATAAAATGATTAACGCAACCGGTAAAACAAATCCGTTTAAGGTCCCAACAAAAATCAGCACTTTTACAGGTTTGCCGACGATCAGAAAAATACTTGTCGATATGAGAATGAACAGAATGGTGAGGTAAGTCTGATATTTTTCCAGCAGCGGATGAAAAGATTTCAAAAATGATATCGATGTGTAGGCTGCTCCGACGACCGAAGTAATTGCCGCCGCCCAGATCATAAGTCCAAACATTTGTCGGCCGAGTTGCCCGCCTGCGTTTTCGAAAACCGAAGCTGTGGGGTTTTCAGGATTGATTTTTGCACCTGTCAGAATGATTCCCAAAGTTGCCAGAAATAAAAAGTAACGGATCACGGCGGTTAACAAAATACCCGTGGCAGCACCGCGGTTGACCTGTGGTAAGGCAGTTTTCCCTTTAAATCCGGAATCGAGCAGACGGTGTGCACCCGCAAATGAAATATAACCGCCAACAGTCCCGCCAACGAGCGTCAGGGTAGAAACCGGATCAAATTTTTCAGGAATAAAAGTATGACGAATAGCCTCAGCAAACGGAGGATTTGAGGTGAAGGCGATGTACAGTATCAGCCCGATCATAATTAATCCCAGTATTTTAGAAAAACTATCCATGGCTTTTCCGGCTTCTTTAAACAGGAAAATGCCTATGGCCATGGCTGCACTGATTACAGCACCGGTTGCCACCGGAATACCCGTCATGGCTTCTATGCCAAGTCCTGCACCCGCTACATTTCCAATGTTAAACGCAAGTCCGCCAACAACAATCAAAAGAGCGAGCAAATAACCCAGTCCGGGAAAAAGCACATTGGCGAGGTCCTGTGCGTGTTTTCCGGAAACGGTGACGATCTGCCAGATGTTAAACTGAACGCAAAGGTCGATGACTACCGAGATTAAAATGATAAAGCCAAAGCTGGTCGCGAGCTGCTGCGTAAAAACCGTGGTCTGGGTCAAAAAACCGGGGCCGACGGCTGATGTTGCCATTAAAAATGCAGCACCCAGGAGTGCTTTGGAGGTTTTGGACGAAGCCATTTATTTCTAATTTTTTGGCGTAAAAAAGAAGGTTACACAGAGGTTCACAGGGTAAAAAAGAGGGGTGCGGAGTTTGTTTTATTTTGAGATAAGAAAGACTCTGTGTACCTCTTTTTAACCGCGAGGCGTCCGCTCTGTGAACCTCTGTGTAATTTAAACTAATCATATTATTCCATAACACCATATCCGCCGCCGCCGGGGGTTTCGATGGTCAATATATCACCTTTATGAACTTCGAAACTACATATTCCCGGTAATTTGGTGACAACATGACTGGCCGTGGTTAAGGTATGTTCGCCCGGTTTTCCATCCTGGCCGGCGTTTAAGCCGTACGGTGCATACTTGCGGTGTTGCCCCAGAATAGTAACCTGTAAGGGTTCAAGAAATTCAACCTTCCTGACAATGCCATCGCCGCCATCAAATTTCCCGTCGCCGCCAGAATTTTTACGAATGCCAAATTCGAGTAAACGTACAGGATATTTTCTCTCGAGTTGCTCGGGATCGGTGATCCGGGTGTTGGTCATGTGCTGATGTACAGCTGCTCTCCCTTTGAAGCCCGGACCGGCCCCAACGCCACCTCCGATGGTTTCATAGTACCCGAATTTCTTGTTTCCGAATAAAAAGTTGTTCATCGTACCCTGGCTGCACGCGGCCAGACCAAATGCTTTCAACAAGGTATCAACCAACCGCTGGCTTACCTCCGTGTTACCGCCAACAACGGCCGGGCACTGGAAAGGATCATCGGAAAAATCCGGATTGAGGAAGCTGTTTTCAGGTAAAATGATGTCAACATTTTTCATTAAACCATCATTCAAAGGAATTTCTTTGTTTACCAGCAATCTTAAAACGTACAAAATCGCGCTGTAAAGGATGGATATATTGGCGTTCAGATTGTTTGGATGTACGTCAGAAGTACCTGTGAAGTCAAAAGTTTGTTTTTCTGCAGATATTGAAACAGAGACCTGGATGCGATGGTCATCATCGAGATATTCTGTGGCTTCAAATGTATTGCCTTCAAGCGGCTGTAAGGCATTTTTTAATTGAGAAACGGCACTTTCTTTTAATAAATTCATGTATTTTCTGACCGTTGCGGCACCGTGGATCTCAACCAGTTTAAGCAGTTGCTGGCTTCCTTTCCGAAGAGCCGACAAAGCAGCGGCAATGTCAGCTTCGTTGGACAGGAAATTGCGTGTCGGATACGCGCAGGCTGTGAAAAGTTTGTGTATGGTTTCCCATTGAAATACGCCATTCTTTACCAGATATTGAGGAAGGATAACGACACCTTCTTCCACCAGACAAGTGGCATCCGGGGGCATGGAGCCTGGTGTTTTCCCACCGATCTCGGCATGGTGCGCCCGGTTGATCACATACCCGAGACATGCTCCTGAATCTGTAAAAACGCCGGCTAACAACGTGATATCCGGCAGGTGTGAGCCACCATATCGGGGATGATTGGTAATAATCACATCGCCGGGGCCAATTTTTACCGCATCCCTGACCAGTCTGCCGCAAATTCCCATACTACCCAGATGCACGGGGATATGTTGGGCATTAACGAGTAAATCGCCATCGGGATCAAGCAGGGCGCAAGAGAAATCCAGTCGCTCCTTGACATTTACGGAAAATGCCGTCCGTTGAAGCTGGACACCCATTTCTTCTGCAATGGCTTTGAAGCGGTTGGTGAAAAGCTGCAAGGCCACTTCTTCGCTATGAGCCTCCGAGGCAATATTTTCGCCAGCCGTTTTGAAGGCAACTGCATCTTTATTTTCCTGAATAACCAGTTTCCAGCCTTTGGGAATATAGGCTGTCGAAGTATGATTAAGTAAAATTGAAGGGCCGGAAATTTCATCACCCGCGTTTAGTGAATCCCATTCGTAGAGACTTGTAAGCGCGTTTTTTGGGGTAAATAACGATGGAACCTGTCGCAAAGGAGGCGCATATTTTCCTTCTTTTTGAACGGTTTTGGTAACGGCGGGTTCGGTTTTTTCCTGAACTTTCAGTTTGATACTTTCGAGTTCAATGGTGATGTTTTCCGGGTAATAACCAAATTGTGCGATGTATATTTTTTGAAAATGGTCAATCGTGTTATGCTCGTCCAGGGGAACTTCGATCGTATTTTCCTGTCCGGCGAAACGGAGAAAAACCGAGCAGAAAGATACATCGAAAGCATTTACTCCCTGTACTTTTAGCTCACTCCCGGCTTTCCTCAAAAGCTCGTTTTTCCAGAAATCGATTTTTGCTTTGGCCGTTTCCCAAGGCAGTAATATCTGTTTTGAAACGATGGTGCTGATCAGGGCTTCGCCAATCCCGACGGCACTGAAAAGTCCGGCGTCATACGGAATAATGACGTTTTCAATTTCCAGAAGATCGGCCAATTGGCAGCTATGCAGTCCGCCTGCGCCGCCAAAGGTCATCAGCGCATAATCTGCGGGATTGATACCTTTTTCAACAGAAATTTTCCGGATCGCATCCGCCATTTTTTCGTTGGCAATACGTTCCAGTCCGGTTAAAATTTCCGCATTGGAAAGCGTATTTCCATTCCGTTCAAAAATAGTTTCACGCAGTTTATCAATAGCAGCCAGCGCCGCTTCCTGCCTGATTGGAATTCCGAATTTTGCCGGGTCGAGTTTTCCCAGGAGCAAATTTACGTCCGTGATTGTCAGTGGTCCGCCTGCTCCATAACAGGCCGGACCTGGCGAAGCGCCTGCACTTTCCGGACCGACCTGCAATGTGAAACCGTCAAACCAGCACACCGAACCGCCACCCGCCGCAACGGTCTCAATGGCCAGCGTGGGGTTATGGAACTCGATTCCGTCAATTTCTGTGATATATTTTAGTTCGGGAAATCCGTCAATTCTTGCCACATCCGTGCTGGTACCCCCCATATCAAACGTCAGCACTTTGGGGAAACCCATTTGTCGGGCTGCGTTGGTAGCAGCGACCATACCGCCCGCGGGGCCGCTCAACAAACTGTCCTTCGCCCGGAAACCGTTCAGTTCGGAAAGACTGCCGGTACTGGTCATAATTTTCAGACTTCCTTCGTTGAGGACGTTTTTAATATTGGAAAGATACTGATCCAGAATGGGAGCGAGGTATGCATTGACGACAGCCGTCTGGGTGCGTCTCAGGTAATGTGAAAAAGGGAAAAGTGCCGATGATGCCGAAACGTACTTTGCGCCGTTCTGTTCAAAAGCGGTGGTTATGGCCCTTTCATGCTCGTCATTTTGATAAGAATGGAGCAGGGAAATGGCGATGGATTCAAAATGTATTCCCGGAAAAAGGCTAAAATCGGTACTGTTCAACTCTTTGATTATGTTTCCTTCTGCATCGATCCGTTCATGCAGCTCAATCACATCCGAATACAGTAAATCCGGTTCGGGAATGTTAAGCTGAAAAAGCGACGGACGCTGCTGGTTGCCGATATAGAGCAAATCTTTAAAACCTTTGGTGACGACAAGTAATGTTTTCGCCCCCTTTCGCTCCAATAGTGCATTGGTGCCTTTGGTTGTTCCCAACCGCATGTCAATCGGAGGTAACGGATCTTTTAAAGCGGTTTTTGTCAGCAATCGAGCTGCCAGAATAGGAGCTTCTTCGTTACTGAATAATTCAAAATCGGTATTGTCGGGTATTGACAGATCGGTATCCAGCAGGAGTGTTCCGGTTGTATGATTTAGGGAAACAACCCGGCCTGTTTTTTCTGTATTGCCAATCCTGAGCGTATAACCTTCGAGTAAGTGCTCGGCATATTCCCACGGAGACGAAAATTCATACGTATGGTCAGTGACTTTTCGATTGATTCGGCCCCTTAAACGGGAGGAACTAAGCACTTTTATTCTGGCCTTTATTCCTTCCGGGCTAATGGCAAGGCAGTCGGTAAATGTACCGCCGGTATCAATACTGATTTTCCAGACTGGCGTTTTTGGAGTATTCAAAATGATCGGTTTAGCGCAAAATAATGATTGCCAAATTACACGGTATTTTACATAAAACCATTCAGTGGAACAGATGTAAGCAAATTTTAGCATAAAGGAGAATATTTTAGGAATCGGGGTAAAATAGAGGTTGGTGAAAACCTGCTTTCAGTCAACCGATTTACTATTGTCGAAATAGCCAATTTTCTAAACTTTAAAGTAAAATTATTGTATACACACCCGAAAAAATCAAGGCTCCTTAGGGAGCTTTTTGTTTTTTATTGCTATCTTAACAATTGTATTTTTTCGCTTTTCCCCGTTGAATTTATTATCATCTTTTTACGCTAATCATGAAGAGAAACGCTCCTTTCTACCGGCTTTTCATCGCTATTCTTTTATTTAAATCGGTCGTAAGTTTTGGACAAACCCAGGATCCGGTCAGGTTTTCTGTGACGATGGCCAATCCCGGAAATCACACCTTTCATGTTGTCATGGAATATAAAACCGGGCCACATGAAACATCCGTATTGAAAATGCCGGCATGGTCGCCGGGATATTATCAGATCATGGATTTTGCAGATGGTGTTGCCAATTTCGTGGCCAAAGATGAGGAAGGAAAAACACTTGAATTTAAGAAAAAAGGTAAAAATGCCTGGCACATCGAAAAAGGTAAGGCCAAGGTTGTGAAAGTAGCATATGAGGTAATAACCTCCCGTGAATTTGTGGGAACGAGTTTTCTGGATGCGGAACATGGTTATATTATTCCGGCGAGTGTGTGCCTTTATCCTGAGAATGAGATTAAAAGACCGGCAGAAATCACGATAAAACCATTTGATAATTGGAAAAATGTGGCAACCGGTCTTGATTTGATTCCGGGAAAAGATTTTACGTATACCGCCCCGGATTTTGATATTTTGTACGACAGCCCCATACTGATTGGGAATCTGGAAGAATTGCCTGCTTTTGAAGTGAAGGGGATTCCACATCGTTTCATTGGTTATAAAATGGGCGATTTTGACCGGGTTGGGTTCATGCAGGATCTGAAAAAAATGGTGGAAGAAGCTTCTGCCGTTATCGGTGACATTCCTTACAAACATTATACATTTCTGGCGATAGGGCCGGGGAGAGGCGGTATTGAGCATCTTAACTCAACGGCGGTAAGTTTTGGAGGCGCTGAATTGGGAAATCCGGCCGGTAAAATAAGACTGTTAAGTTTCTTGACCCACGAATATTTTCATCATTATAATGTGAAACGGATTCGTCCGGTTGAGCTCGGACCTTTTAATTATGACCGTGGGAGTAAAACCAATTTGCTTTGGGTATCAGAGGGTTTGACGGTTTATTATGAATATCCGATTCTGGATCGTGCGGGACTTATGACGGAGACAGAAATGCTGGATGCGTTTAAATCCCTCATTCTGTCTTTGGAAACACAGCCCGGCAGATTGTACCAGTCTCTGGCACAGGCCAGTGCGGAGACCTGGTCGGACGGACCGAGCGGACGGGTTAATGACGAATTTAATAAAACGATTTCCTACTACATTAAAGGCCCGATCGTCGGTTTGTTCCTTGATTTTAAGATCAGGCATGAAACGAAAAATAAGAAATCGCTGGATGATGTCATGCGTACTTTATACCAGGAGTTTTATCAAAAGCAGCAACGCGGGTTTACCGAAGCGGAGTTTCGGAAGGTTTGTGAAAAAATAGCAGGTACTTCACTGGATGAAATTTTTCACTACGTATATACTACTAAGGAACTGGATTACGTAAAATATTTTAACTACGCCGGACTTGATATTGATGTGAAACCAAAACAGGTGTCGGGTGGCTACCTGGGCGTAAAGACAAAGCTGCAAAATGACAGTCTGATCGTTACCAGTGTTGACTGGGACTCACCAGCCTGGAAGGCGGGTGTTCGCAGGGGAAATGTTGTGCTGGATGTTGACGGGGTAACAGCGACTAACCAAAATATTTCCTACCTGTTCGCAGAGAAGAAAGTCGGCGATAAATTGCACTTGAATCTCATCAAAAATGATACAAAAATATCCATTCCCGTGGTGCTGGGAACGAAATCGGAAAGGTCGTTTGACATAAAACCGATAGCTAATCCGGATAAATTACAGGCAGCAATCCTGAAAGACTGGGGCAGATAAAAAGTTAGTAATGGACAAGCTGACAAAAAAAGCGCCTGCATCGATCCGATGCAAGCGCCTTTTTTTGTCTCAATAATTAACCCTTAACAATTAATAATTAATTAACTCCCGTTCTCGTATCCCACCACATTTTCTTACCCCACAAATTGTCTTTTACATCGGCTATGGAAGCGGCGCTGTTTGCACCGTTAAGAGTAGTTTCTTCCGCCGGATATGGGTAACGGAACGGTGGACGCGTGTGACCTGGGAAAGGAGAGCCACTCGCCGCGGGCAGTAAAGGAACATCCGTTCTTCTCGACTCGGCCCAGGCTTCATGGCCATCTTTAAACAGGGAAAGCCATTTTTGTGTATACAATTTTGTCGTTGCGCCATCCCATTTTACACCTGTGCCGCTCAGATATTTGGTAATTACGGCGGCGTCGGTGATCCCGTTTTCCTGCAACGAGGCAGTGATTGCATTTTCATAAAGCTTTTCGGCAGTTAGGCTACCTACATTCCAACCTTTTAAGGCTGCTTCGGACAGGATGAAAAGAACTTCCGAGTAACGCATGAACGGAGAAAATCCTGCCGCGTTTTCACGGAACCGTACACCGATTCTTGAAAACTGAGAAATTGTTGGTGAACTTATCGGACCAATTTCAACACCTCGGTAAGCACCGTCGCTTGGTGCAGGTTTTGCATACACAGGCAAACGAGGGTCATTCAACTGCGTCAAAGTATTAACCAACGGGGCACTTGGTCCGTGGTCGTCACGTGAGCGGAAGTCGCTGTTCCACGGTTCGATGTATGGCGTTGTCCCTACCCAATTGAAAAACGCATTGTCCTCATTACTGCTGAAAACAGGATACTTTGCCGGATTTGCTGCAATTTCCTCGATAATTGATTTCGATAAAGCCGGGTTGATACCAGAAATACGGATGGCTACACGAAGACGTAACGAGTTACAGAATTTTTGCCATTTCGCCACTTTTCCTGCATACAACAAATCGCCTTCTCCAAGCGGATCCGTTCCACCCGCAGCGAAAAGATCTGCCGCCGTTTTCAATTGATTGATCAGCAAAGGGTAAATATCTTCCTGCTTATCATATTTTGGCGTAATAAATCCTTCATCACCTTTGATCGCTTCCGAGTACGGCATATCTCTCCACCGATCCGTTGCGATCTGGCCAATGTACGCCTGGATCGTCATGGCGGTCGCTTTCATGTTGGTTGCCTCTGTTTTGTCGGCCTGAGCGATAATGGCCTGTGCATTTTTCAGGTCACGATATGCCTTTTTCCAAAGGTCGCTGATGGTACCGCTGCGATACATGTATCTGGCTTCGTCGACATATTGAATTTTACCAAGATGACCGCTGTATGTTTCCGGTTCGTTCATGTTACCCCATGCATCAAAATAATTCGCTGCAAAATCCTGAAGAACGTAGGCCAGCACGTTGGTAATCGGTGCTTCAACAGGGCTGTTCGGGTTTGTATTGATATCCTCAAACTCGTTGGTGCACGACTGGGCGGAAAAACCCAAAAGTCCGATGCATACTATATAGGATGTTATTTTTTTCATGTCGCTATTAGAATTTAACATTAAGTTTCACACCGATGCTTCTGTTGGAAGGGATTTGATATTGTTCAATACCCAATCCGTCATTACCAACGCCGAACCCTGTTTCAGGATCAATGTGAGCCACGTTACTTTTGTGGGTGTAAAGCAAAGCCACGTTGTGTGCAAAAAACGATAGGCCTGCTCCTTTTAACCAGGTTACTTTATTTGTCAGGGATGATGGCAACGTATACCCAAGTTCAATCTGGCGAAGTTTGATAAAGCTTCCGTCGATGATACCGGTTTCTTTACCGCCCCAAAGGCTCTGGAAATAATCTCTCGCACCAACACGAATGTTGTTAGGCTCACCATTTTCAAGCATTACTTTCTCACCTTTCAAAACATCCTGTCCAACGACAAGTCCGTTTTCACGAATGCCACCGGCAACCGTTGGCGCCAATACACCGGACTGAAGACCGAACCACTGTGTTACACTGAAAACGTCGCCGCCTTTGCGCATATCCAGCAAGAAGTTCAGTCTTACATTTTTGTAAGAAAAACTGTTGGTAATACCGCCAACCCAGTCTGGCATTACATTCCCAACCACTTTCGGTGCTGAGGTATATTTTGGTAAACCGTCACTTCCGATGATGATTGCGTTGGTAGCCTCGTCACGTAAAAACGCATTGCCGCGCATTACGCCATAAGCCTGTCCGGGAATGGCGTCCACCGTTAAGCTCCATGCGCTTGTAATGTTGTAAGCTTCCAGTTTTTGTTTCGTGACAGGATCTTCGTATAGTTTGTTAACCTTGCTGCTGTTTTTTGCCCAGTTCACGTTCATGTCCCAGTTGAAGCCTTCTGGCTTGTGGATAATGCCCAGGTTCAGCTGAATCTCCACACCTTTGTTTTCAATTTCACCGGCGTTCAGTTGTAGTTTTTCAAATCCTGTGGAGTTTGAAATGTTAACCTGCATGATCTGGTTGGTGGTTACTTTTTTGTAATAAGTCGCATCCAATCCAAGACGACCGTTTAAGAACTGCAATTCCGTTCCGATTTCCGTACTGTTTGCTTTTTCCGGTTTCAGGTTTAGCGGAGGTAATGTGCTTGAAATGCTGTATAACGTTGTTCCGTTAAATCCGGAAGCATTGGCTACGTAAGGAGCTTGCAATAAATACGGGCTTCCGCCGTTTCCTACACTTGCCCAGCTTGCTCTCAACTTACCAAAGCGGAGGATTTGTGGGTTGATATCCAGCATGTTGTTGAACACCCAGCTCGCACTGGCGGATGGATAGAAGTAAGACCAGTTGTCGCTCGGTAATGTTGAATTCCAGTCGTTACGTGCGGTCAGATCCAGGAAAAGGGATTCTTTATAGCCAAGTGAAGCTTGCCCGAAGATACTGTTTGAGCGTAACTCCGTCGTTTTCATACTCGAAACGATAGAACCTTTAGTATTGCTGATCGTGAAAAGGTTTGGCACGGTAAGCTGGTCAGCGCCAAGAGAACTATTGATCTGTTGGCTGTTACGATAGTTGGCACCGGCGGTATAATGTAAAGAAAGGTCTTTAGTTAAATTTCCGCCGCCGGTTAAGATAAGGTCAGCGTTGAATTCGCTCAGGCTGTATTGCCATTCCTTGAATTTTCCACCACCCCAGGTTTTGTCGGCCATGCTGGTAAGTGTCGAATTCGATTTGTTATACGTTAACTCCTTACGACGCTCGCTCGACCAATCCTGACCAACGCGCACCATCGCCGTCAGCCAGTCGTGGAACTTGTAAGTCGCGCTTACATTTCCATACATTCTGTCCTTTTTACGGGTGTGCGTATTCTTGTTTATGTTAAAAAACGGGTTGTCATGGAAGTTGTTGTTCCAGTTGTAAGGCATTCCGTTCGCAAATGTTTTTTCATAATTTGCTTTCAAATCATTCATATCAACCTGGCGTCCAAACCATCCTCCGATCGACTGCAGCGGGTTATTGCTGGTATAACCTTGTCCAACCAGGTTATCATTTTCTGTACGAACGTAGTTGATCAACGCATTGGTTTTTAGTCGTTTTGTTAGTTGCTGTGTCGTGTTTAGCTGGATGGTATATCGTTTCTGATTCGTGTTAGGTATGGTTCCAACCTGTTTCTGATTACTGAAAGACAAACGGGTATCGCCATGATCGGTTGCGTTGGTAACCGCAATGGAGTTATCAAGCGTATAACCTGTTCTGAAAAAGCCTTTCACGTTATTGGGCTGTGATGCCCATGGTGTCGCAATGCGGTTTCCATTGGCATCAAGCGGACTGTTGTATTGCGGGATATTCAGGCCGACGTCCAAACGTGGTCCCCAGCTTTCGTCCACACCGTCATTGACACCGTTTCCAAGTCCGTCTTTGTAAGAAAAACCAATTTGTTGCGCCCAGTCCTGATAACTGCCCGGCTTCAAAGATTCATCGGCGCCGATATCGCTCAGGCTGATCGCGCCCGATTGATACTGTTTCCACATGTATTCCTCGCCGTATTTTCCCTGTCCGTATGCGTTCTGGTATTTAGGCAGGATATAAGGTTTTTCGGTCGAAAATCCACCAGAATAAGAAATGGACATTTTATTGCCAGAACTTTTTCCATTTTTTGTCGTGATCAAAATGACCCCGTTCGCAGCCTGATAACCGTACAAAGCCGCAGCATTTGCACCTTTCAAAACCGACATCGAGGCGATGTTATTCGGATCAATTTCTGAGATTGCACTACCATAATCGACTGAACCGACAGGGCCAACATCTGTTGAGAAATTGCTGACAGGAACACCGTCGACGACGAACAGAGGCTGGTTATTGCCAAACGAGTTATTACCTCTCAGGACTATACGTGAACCGGATCCTACGGCACCACTGGCGGAGGTGATCTGGACTCCCGCTACTTTCCCTGAAAGTGAGTTCAGTACGTTTTGCTCATTGCTTTGAATCAGGTCATTTCCCTTCACTTCCTGAATAGCATACCCGAGCGATTTTTTCTGTCTTGTCATCCCCAGGGCCGTCACAACCACTTCGTTAAGCTGTTTCAAATCCGAAACCAAAGTAATGTCCAGAAGCCTACGTCCGTTTACCGGTACTTCCTGTGAGGTAAAACCAATAAAACTGACAACCAATACGCTGTTTTCAGGAACGCTAAGGCGAAACTTACCTTCGGCATCCGTAGTCGTGCCATTGTTGGAGCTTCCTTTTACTAAAATAGAAGCACCCGGTAGCGCACTGCCATCGTCTTTTGAAGTAATGGTCCCGGAGATTTCAATGTCGGCAGTTTTTGAAAATTGCTTTGCCGGTGCTGCCCTGACCAGATCTGCCGGGAGGCAAAAAAATGCAAGAAGCGCGACCAAACAGACGCGCATGGGTAAAATGAAGATAGGTTGTTTCATGCTTTATTAGATAGGTTATGGCAAATATAATCCTGAATGAATAACGGTTTGTAAAATTACCCCTGGCAGTTTGCAAATTCTTCTTGGTAATTGTTGAATTATTTACCGATATTAACTTAGTGTTATTGTTTATTTTGCGATGTGTGTATTATGAAGTGATTTATTTGGAATATTTAACCGAATGGCAAATTATAGTGTATAGTTTGTTGTTAGTATCGCTAAATATATCTGAGTGGATATTCTGTAAAGAAGAAAAAAGCCACAAACACTGGCTTTTAGCTGGGATGTGACCTTTTGAATAAAAGTAAAAAAGCAGGAATATCGGTAAAGATATTTATAATAAAACAAGAAAATTAAAGAAGCTTCTTGAAGAAATCGCGGTGATATTCGCGGGGGGATTTGCCAATTGTTTTTTTAAAGACGCGATTAAAATTGGTAACATTGTCAAATCCCGTTTGATAGGACACATCGGAAAAACTGTCGAATTTGCCCGATACGACAATCTTGCAGGCTTCATTCACGCGGACTTCGTTGAGGAAACTGACGAATGTTTTGTCGGTATGTTTTTTGAAATAGCGGCAAAAAGCCTGTGGTGTAAGACTGGCTACCGATGCGATTTCGGTTAGTGTGATGTGATTTTTGTAATTGCCCACAACATACTGGAAAATCTGGTCCATCCGGATCCCTTCCACATCGGAAATAATCTGTTCGTTGTTATTTGTCGATAAAGGTTTGACGTTTTTAAGTGTTGAAAACGAATGCAACAAATGGATAAATGAAGCAATTCGCAAACTGTCCGCGCTGCTCATGATATCCGTCATAATTTTTGTGATCATATCATAAGCGCTTTCGGGAAGCTGCAAACCGTTATGGACCCCTTCCACAAATTTTCGGATAACGCCCATTTCAGGCAGCCGCAAAATGTTTTGAAAAAGGTGGTCAGGATTAAAGAAAAAGGAAATTTCGTGAACGCCCTTATTCTGCTCGGGATCGTAATAGGCTTCATCACTCTTAAAAACATGTGACTGGTTTGCGCCGATGATGTAAACATCGCCCGCCTTAAAACGCTGCATGTAATTGCCGGCAATAAGCATGCCTTCACCTTCCCTGATCCAGGTAATCTGAATTTCCGGGTGCCTGTGCAGGTGATTGTAAAAATGTGGAATAATGTTATCCTGAACCACAATGGTACTTTCTTTTGCAACGGGAATGGTGAACTGTACTACTTTCATGCAGGTGGGATTATCTCAGTGTCAAGGGTAAATTTAGCAAATGGTCGGACACGATTTTCTTAAAGACAGGTTTTTTTATGTGTGAAGCAATGAAATGTCCAGTCGCAGAATGATTTATTTCAATTGAACCCGGAGAGATTTTCCGGTGGCAAAAAGGTAATCGATCCCGTGTTGCCGGGTCATTACGGAATCATGTACCGGAATGTTCTGTTGCAAGAAATCCTGAGCACCGCAGATACCGGTGCTCAGGATTAGCATGAAGAAAAAAGCAATGTGCCTTTTCATGTTGTTATTTCAGTTGGATTTTTTGCGGCGCACCGAAAAGCATTTCTCCTACACCGGCCGTTTTTACACCCAGCCTGACAAAGACATATTCCCGGCTCGCGAGGGCTGCTGAAAGCGGAGCGGTAAGTGTCAAGGGTTTGGTCAGGTCTGTCAGGTCTGCTGCTATCTTTTGCACATTTCCGGCATTGTTGTTTGCATCAACAATGGTGGTGGTGCCAATGTATAAATTTACCCGTTCAATCTGGCGGGAAGTATTCACCTGCTGCAAATTGAAGGTGGCCGAAACTGCTTTTTCACCTTTTTGATACGTATCATTTTTGAAAACAAAATAAGGGTTCACAGGTACATCCAGTTCCATCGATCCTTTGAGCTGGATATCGATCGAGTCGGAATTGTCGGTCCATGGTCCGTTTCCTCTCAGTCTTACCAATTTGTAATTTCCGTCAAAAAGACTGGCGGAAAAAGTACCGTCCTGCTGAATGTAAACCGGTATTTTGGTAAATAACTGATAACCGTGCTGCCACAATTCCAGCTGTACACCATTGGACCTCAGTCCGATTGCCTGCCCGTCGTGGACAATGCGTCCTTTTAAAACAGATTTTGGCTGCTGATGGTTATCTTTTTCGCAGCCGGTTAGCATGACCCAGCTGGTCATCACTAAAAAAGCTAATATTTTGGTTTTCATAGTGTATCAATGGAATGGATTACGGACGATTTTTGGATTATTGTCAATAACGGACTGGCCGATAGCGGAGTAATAATTACCCATCTGGAAGAAACGCGGCGCACGGAAACGTGGTGCGACGATCTTGTCAAAAACATATTTGCCATGTGTCGCATGCCCCGGGCGGACGACACGGTATGGATAAAGTGCATAAATCATGGCATCAGGATTTGCGGTATTTCCATTCCACACTTCATGCGCGATTCTCCATCTTTTCAGATCCCAAACGCGGTGATCTTCAAAAGCCAGCTCAACACGGCGTTCGTTTTGTAGTTTTTCCAGGGTAAGCGTTTTCAGGCTGCTTACACCGAAACCGGCTCTTTCACGTACCTCATTTACATATTTCAGGGCATCGGCTGATTTTCCTAATTCGAGTGCAGCTTCACTGGCATTTAAATAAATTTCACCCAAACGGAAACGCACCCACCACATGTCACTGCGGATACCACGGGTGCTGGACATGGCGGTTTGATCGACGTACTTCCTTAAATAAAAGCCGGAATTGGTTACTTCCGTCTGCGAACGCTGCGGGCCTGATGAGCCCGTTAGCAAACCACCGTCTTCATAAGTTGAGCCAAGCGTATTGGATTCAACATTCTGGAAACTGTTGGTCGTTGCATTCCATAACTTCACACCAGCCTGAATTTGTACGGGAGTTCCTCTGAACGACGTTCCGGGATAAATAACGGTGCCGTAAAGACGGGCGTCTTTGTTGGCAAAAATATCCTGGGGATTGTCGTAATAGACATAATCAGACCCGCCTGCATTTTTCGTGCGAAGTTCGCCGGAAGTCCCGTCCAAGTATTCATAATCTTCCACCAGATTCAGGGAAGGCGTGATAGAGGAGGACGAAAGGTTATCTTCTCTGACGTTCCGGGCAATGTTGTCGTAGGTAAAACCGTGTCTCTTATCTTTGCTAACGAGGAAATCCTGTGCAAGAATGACTTCCTGGTTTGCTGATTTTTTCGTGACCGCATCATAGAAATTTTCACCCAGGTTCGGGTTGGTTTTATAAAGCCGGTAATTACCGCTATGGATTACTTCTTCCGAAGCAGCAAGCGCTTTGGCATAATAGTCGTTCGCGCGTGCCGCTGGAATTCCCACTTCGCCGCCCGGTGTGGAGATCGGAGAAGCCATTTTGCCGTTGTATTTTGCAATGGAAGCAGCATAAAGCATCGCCCGGCTTTTCAGCGCCATGGCGGTAAATTTGTTGGCACGGGTATTGCTTCCGGCATTTCCGAGCAGGTCTTTTATCGCATCCAGTTCAGCGCCGATGAAGTCATATACTTCCTCTTCCTTGTTGCGTGGCTGTTGTAAATAGGACGGATCACCGTTAAAATCATAGATCAACTGTTTGGTCACGATCGGTACGCCACCCATTCTTTTAACCAGATCGAAGTAGACAAAGGCTCTGACAAAACGAAGCTCGGCGGCAAATTGTGTTTTTTGCGTAGCTGAGAGCTTCGTGCTGAACTTCTCAATATTTTCGATCGCCAGATTGATATCGCGGACAAGACCATAATCCCAATATTGCCAGCGGTTAAAAGAATATGAGATGATGTTGTTTCTTGCGTCGTCATTGTTTGACCACATCGCTTCGTCGTAGGCGGCAAAATCCTGCCAGCCTTCTTTAATAGGCGCTGCGGCGTCGGAAGTTGATCCATGATTTAAATCATTATGATGCGGCAAACGATCATAATAATTGGCAAGTAAACCCGTGATCAGTTTTGGGTCATTCCAGATCTGTTCTTCGAGGATTAAATTCTGCGGCTGTCTGTCGAGCCAGTTCTCTGCACATCCCGAAAGGAATAACAGTGCAAGAACAAAAAAGATATGTTTTGATAATCGTTGCATGGGAATTCAGATTAAAAGGTAAGATTGAAACCGATATTCAGCAGGCGCTGCTGTGGGTATACCAAAGCATTTCCCGACGAAATTTCCGGGTCGATTTCATATTTTTTCACGTTGTCGATGGAGAATAAATTGGTTGCATTGACGTAAACCCGCAGTGCTGACAATCCGATTTTTTTAGAAAGTTTCGGATCAAAATTGTAACCAAGTTCGATGTTACGAAGACGGATGTAGCGCACGTTGGTGATCCAGAAATCACTTTTACGGAAATTAACGTGGCTGGTATTGTCCTTTCTCAAAGCAGGATAAGTTCCAGAAATCCATTTGCTGTTCGGGTCAAACGGATCTTCACGATGCCAGCGGTCTTCCAGCATAAAATGCGGCGAGGTCCCGTTGTTCTGATAAGGGATTTTTAACTCCCAGTTCCGCTGAAAACTCTGCATTGACGCGCCTGCGAAATCAAAAAACAACGAAAATCCTTTGTAAGCCAAACTCCCGTTAAAGGCAAAACTCATATAAGGGTTCGCGCCTTCTGCAAAACCGATCGGTCTTTCATCCAGGTTGTTGATAATTCCATCGCCGTTGATATCCTTGTAAATAAAGTCACCAGGCAAATGTGTTCTGTTACCTTGTCCGTCGTTGTCAATTTTATGGTTTTCAATTTCCTGCTGCGACTGGAACTGGCCTTCCACCTGATAACCCCAGTTGATATTTCCCCAACGATCCACAAAGGAATCGCGGTATTCGTTGTAAGAATTTCCGAAACGCGGTTTGTAAAAATCAAGGTCTTTGCGACGTGATAAAGTGGCGTTAGCGCTGAACGTATAATCAACCTGACCAACCGAACTTTTGTAAGTCAATACGGCCTCGATACCTTTGTTTACATCCGAATTGAGGTTTTCGTTAGGTAACGAATAACCAACCTCGGAAGGAAGCAAAACGTCATAACGGGCAGCGGGAAGTCCTTCACGTTTACGTTGGAAAAGATCAACCTGTCCGGTTAGTTTTCCGCCCATTAAGCCGAAATCAATACCGATGTTGGTCGAAACGTTTGTGATCCAGGATAAAGTCGTAACAGGTAATCCACGGGGACGGACACCGATGTTATAGGTTCCGTCAAAAATGGCGCTTCCCTGTAAGAAATTGTATCCCGACAAATAACTGAACGGAGCAACAACAAAGGGATCATTAGGCAGGTGGGTCAAACGATCACTACCGGTGCGGCCATAAGAAGCTCTTATTTTTAAGTTACTAAAAACATTTTCCAGCTTTCCTTTGAAGAAATCTTCCTCAGAAATACGCCATCCGGCCGATACACCCGGGAAAAATCCGAAACGTTTTCCAGGCGCATATAAGAACGAGCCATCATAACGACCAACGGCTTCAACCAGGTATTTTTGCTTGTATGCGTAGTTCACCCGGCCAATGTATCCCGCGCGTGCTTCGGTGCTCCATTCATCTAAAAGGTAATCTTGGTTGGCAAACGACATCAACGGGATGTAGTTGTTAGGCGGCACGGTATGCACAATCATGTAGGTGTTGACGTTATCCGACTGCTCATACGCGGCCACTGCGGCAATATCATGATTGCCAAACTGCTTGTTGTAGCTCAACTGAAACTGGGCAAAACGGTCAACGATATTACGTTTGCGGCGTTCTCTCCACGGATTTTGATTCCCGCCTCCTACTACGACATCATAGGTGTCTTTTTCAGCATTGTATTTGTACGCGTCGTAAGTATATTCAAAACCGTCAAAATCGAAATTTGTAAAACCATATGAGTAGGTTCCTTTTGCTTTCAGACCGAAATCAAAGTCATATTCCGCATAAAAATTACCTTTGACAACGCGCGTCAGTTCATCGATGTATCCGGTAATATCCTTTTTATAAGTAGCCGGATTGACATTTACATTGTGCGTTTGGTTAATGTATTTCGGATTGTCGTTTGCGTAGGGGCGTTCGGTAGGCCACATCGTGAAAATACTCAGGAAAGGATTGAAATAATCATCCAGACCGGGTACACCCACCTGAAAACGTTTCTCAATACGTCCGCTGATCTGAGAGCCTACTTTCAGTCTTTTCGTAACGTGAGATTCGATATTGGCCTGGATATTGCTTCGTTTAAAGTTATAATCCTTGATTAACGCGTCCTGATTCAAATGTCCGAAGGAAAGATAATAGCTGATTTTCTCCGTTCCTCCGGATACGTTGGCACTGCCATAGTATTGCGGCACATTCGGACGCATCACCATTTTGTAATAATCAAAACTCTGATATCCTTTTTCGGTTCCGGTTTTCCATTTCGCCAGTTCTTCCGGTGTGATAGAAGGCGTACGGCCCTGGTTCACGTCAGATTCCACAAGGCCTCGCATGTGCTGGTAGGCATTCGCCGGCTTGGGATAACGTGTAAAGTTCTGCAAACCATAGTAACCGGAAAGGCTGATCTTGGCCGGTCCGTCTCCTGCTTTTCCTCTTTTTGTCGTGACCAGAATAACCCCGTTGGCAGCGCGCAATCCATAAATAGCTGCCGAAGCATCTTTCAGAATTGAAATGCTCTCAATATCATTTTGTCCAAGGTTGTTAAAGTTGGCAGCGTCGGAAGGTATCCCGTCAATGACGTAAAGGGGTGTGCCCATGTTCCGGATCTGGATGGATGTGGCATTTCCCGGCCGGGCATCCGCTTTACGGGCCGTAATACCCTGAACACGACCAACCAATGCATCGGAGGTACCGATGGACGGTGTTCTGACCAAATCTTTTGCCTGAATATTACTTACGGCGCCGGTTACAGTCGCAGCGGACTGGGTACCATAGCCTACCACAATGACTTCGCGCAATTCCTCGTTGCTTGGCAGGAGAATCACGTTAACGGAAGTCTGGTTGCCAATCGCGACGTCTTGAGAGGTATAACCAATGAACGAAAAGGTCAGTGTTTGAGCATCATTGGCTATGTTAAGAGAAAATGTTCCGTCGGCACTGCTGCTTGTTCCTACCTGAGTGCCTTTCACGACAATACTGACACCCGGCAAGGGATGGTTGTTTTCATCTAAGACCTTACCTGAGATCGTTTTTTCGAAATATTTTTTTGATGCAAAAGTGGTTGTGGTTAAAGAAGTAGTATGTCTGCGTGCCAGTGTTTCCTGCGGGCAAAGACAGGCGGCAGCTAATAAAAGGGAGTGTAATCTAAACTCTGTCTGGTCGTCAAAGTTGATTCAAATTTAATTTTTCTTTTCGATTTCAAATGTTTTTTTTGCTTGCTATTGAGTTTGTCAAGGGCGGCTGAGGCACGA
>NZ_JAVFVU010000069.1 GCF_030929615.1 Dyadobacter sp. LHD-138
AGTAGGTTGTCTGCGGCCCATTTTTCCTGATTTGCTTATAACTAAAGATAATCAATTCTGAAAAAATAAACAACACTATATACGCAAAAAAAGAGACTGCCCTTTTGAGACAGCCTCATCTTTTGATTTTTACCAGCACAAGTGAATGAAGCGCCCAACTTAGTCAACTGATTTTGCAGGCGTAATTGCCTAAGGAATTCAAGCTCTGCTTCTGATTTCGACCTGAGCCGTTTCAATGGTTTATAGCCATGCCAAAATGCTCGGATAAAGGTGCCAAAGCATAAATGGGAAAGGATGAGAGCGCATTGAGTATAATAATGGTAATGAAAAGAAATATCCCAAAGGTAACAGTTTCTGTTTTTAGCGTACCCAAAGAACCCTCGACAACCTTACGCTTGCTGAGTAAACAGGCGATCGACAAAGCGGCCAACATGGGTACAAACCGGCCGCTCAGCATTGCCAAAGAAGTAGAGAGGTTCCAAAAAGGTGTGTTGTCGCCCAATCCCTCAAAACCGCTCCCATTCCCTGCAACTGCGGAAACAAACTCATAATACATCGTTGACAGTCCATGAGGGCCCGTATTGGATAACCAGCCCAAACTATTATTTCCTTGTGTGTTATAGACATAACAGGCTACGCCGGTTAATACCATAGGTACAAGTAATTGTAAAACACTTGCGATTATCGCTGTCTGCATTTCCCGTATGCCAATTTTCCGTCCCAGTAGTTCAGGTGTGCGGCCTATCATAAGACTTCCCAGAAACACGGCAATGATCATGTATAAAAAAAGATTGATCCATCCTGTTCCCAAGCCTCCAAAAAAACAATCAATCTGCATCCCTATGAACATAAGAACGCCCGATAATGGCATATAGCTGTCATGCATACCCACAACAGTTCCAGCCGGAACACATGAATTTTCTCCACTATAAAGCGCAGAGTAAAAACTTCCAAATCGGGTCTCTTTTCCTTCCATGTTGCCAGCCCTGGTATCAATTCCCATGGACTCAACAAGGGGATTCCCATTCACTTCCTGTAAAATAACAGGCACTGTGACAAAAAAAGAAACCCGAAGCCATAACGCCAAAAATCATTCTGCTAAATGCCTTATTTTTCAGAAAAAAAGCAATGAAGAAAATAAAAGCAACCGGTAAAAGCAGAACAATGATATAATGAATAAGAAAACTCACGAAATCCGGATTTTCAAAAGGATGTGCATCGTTAGTCCCAAAATATCCCCCACCGTTGGAGCCCAGTTCTTTGATCGAAATCATGGCAGCAACCGGGCCAGTAGCAACTGAGATTGTATCTCCTTGCAACGTAACCATATCTTCAGGAACATTAAATGTCATCGGCATACCCCGAAACAGGAAAAATACAGAGGCCACGATACTTAACGGAATCAATATCCTTGTCATCGAGCGGACAAAATCAAAGTAAAAGTTGCCAAGCCCTGCACCATTTGTCTTTAAGCATCTCACGACTGCTACACCAACGGCAAGACTGGCGGCTGCGCTGACAAATTGCAAAAAGGTGAAGACTGCGATCTGAGAAAAATACGTTGCACCTGTTTCTCCTGAATAATGCTGTAAATTGGTGCTGGTGATAAAACTTACCGCCGAATGCAGTGCAAGGGTCCAGTCCATAGAAGGATTATTGGCCGGATTCAAAAGTAAATCTGATTGGAATACCAGTATGAAAAACGCGTAAATAAGCCAGACCACGTTTACACTGGCAAAAGCCAAAACATATTGCTTAAATCCCATTCCAATACCCGGATTTACACCGAGCCATTTGAAAACCTTTGCTTCGCCCGACTCTAAAATGTCTAGTAGCGATCTTTCTTTGGAATAGACCCGGCTCATGTAATTGCCCAAAGGCCAGCAAATCAATACTGTAAAAGAAAAAAGCAATAAAGCCCCAGAAACATTATTTATATCCATGATTTTTTATCTGAAAAGATCCGGTAAATGAACGCTTCAATGGATATAAAAGACAGCAACAGAATCAAAACCGAAAACGGTGTGACTGGCATCGGACTTCGATATTTCATAATAATTAATTTTAAGATAAATGCAGTTTAAATCGTACTACCATAATACCTACAAAATAAAAGCCAGACGTATGTCAGAGACTCACATAAATACATAATCACTTAAAAACAAGGCTATTACAATATATTTACTATTTAAATAGGCTTAATATCACCTATTTTAACTTTTATCAAATTGATAGGCTCTGCTTGTCAATTGCGGTAGATTCAAGATAAAAAAGAAGTCAAAAACTAACTTCATTGTTTGTACCCATCAAAAAAACAGATTATCATTTTGATAGGATAACCAAATCGTCAACGTCAACACAAACAATATAAATTCCTGTAAATCAATTTATTATCGCAAAAACATACACAGCCAGAATGATCTTTGCTGGGTTTATAATAATCCTGGTTTTTGCAGAAGCAAAGCTGTAAAACACTAAAACCAGAATCCCGCTATTGTCGGTTGTTTGCCTTAGGAAGAGACGCTTCAAAACTCAAAATACTGGCTTCCAGAGATAGGGCATGCTACCTTATATGAAATCTTTGATAATGCAGAAATCAGACGTATGCGTCCCAGATCAGAAGGTGAAGGTCTTTCTGATTTTAGCGTGTGGAGCCGTGATCAAGTACGTCAAAGAATTGAAGATTTTTATAACGGCGTCCCAAATAAATCCAAAACCAATTTTGACTAAAAAAGCAGTTCACCAATACCATTTAAAACATTTGGTAAATCTTAAAATAATCAACAATGAATAAATATTATCCCTTTTCTCTAGGGAGGAAAAAGATGAAAACCACACGATTGTCGCACCTTTAGAGGACGTAGAGTTATATCCTGAGTACTATGATTTTTTCGCAAAACATGGATATGAAGGAAATGGCTACTGTTGGGAAGGGCATGTAACCCAAATTCTTGAAAAAATAGATGAGGGATTATTATCCATATCGAATTTGCCCCGGAAGGGGGAGGGTTTTACGCTTACGCAGATTCAAAAGAAGCCCAAATTAAATTCTTAGAAATACTCGCACCGATATTTTCTGATTTGGATAAACTGGAACAGTGGGTTAAGAAAACGGATAGAGATCGTATTGATGATTAACAAAAGAGCTACTTTAAATGTAGCTCTTCGTGTATTTTATATGTCGTAATTTGTCTGCTCTGAATTTACAGTAGGCATCCAACGGTTTGCCAACTGTATCCGTATACAGTTGGATGCATGGATTTTTAGTACCCACTGCTCCCACAGGGATCGATGGTGAATTGTATCCTGAAATGTTGGAAGCGGATTCTTTATTTGCAGTTTTGACTTTGGAGAATTGTTAGCTCGTAAGCAAGTTGAGTTTGTTCCACAGGAAGTTTTGAAAAATGTAATCGCAAATCGTATTATTCATGTGCGGCCACTGTTAGTTACTAATAATGTATGAATGGAGATATTCGCCAAAATGATAGAACTTGATTTCATGCGTTAAACTCATACCTATGCGAAAGCACTCGATAGTAAAATCAGTAGTGACGTGCTGGATTTGGAAAGTAAACTCGCAGTGCAGAAAAATAACTTTATTGTATTAGTCACTTATCAAAGAACTAGTTTGTAGGGGTGTGGTGCTATTGATATCATTCAGCTCGTTGTATTCTCGTGTATACCTTCCACAGACAATTGCCAGACCTGTTATTTATCTCTAAGGTTAGGCTATCCCTGGCATGTTGTTCTCCCGCAGAGCATGCTTCCGTTTTGCCCAACAATGAAGAATTAAACAATTAAAAACAACCTTCCGGTTACTTTTAATATAGAAACACATTCTCAATCAATCCGGCATTGGCAGATTTTTTTCTTAAAATTATTGACTGTGACATTATTAATTGATAATTTGTAACTACATGGTTATTTTTGATAATTAGAACCTCAATCCGATGGCGCGAAAATTACAACCACTAATTGAGTACCTCCTTTCCAGAAAGACGGAGATAATCTATAATGTCAATGACTCTATTGCTGGGTTCGTCAGACATAACATCGTGCTTTTTGATGAATTTAGTCCGGAGTTGCGACCTGGCACGCGTTATTCTGTTGCCAGAGATGTACTTGGTACATTAAGGCAAGAAGCCAATCGTTTAGCTTGTAATAATATCAAGACTAGGGGGAAGGCAAAACAAACAGGCAGGGAATATCAGTTCTCAATTATTTATTCAGAGAACAATGGGAAGAACTAGCTGCATATCCAGCCAATTGATGAGCATCATTTGAGTAATTTCGTGGTCAGAATAACAAATATGAATTTTCAAGGATTAAAATTGTTGTTCGAACATGATTTCGATAAAAAATCCGGGCAGGTTCAATTTAAAAGTACTTTGAGAGGTAGGGATAGTGAATAGCCCTGCTCTTTGCAGGTAAAATCCGGATTGACATTGAAGTTTGGTTGAATCCCAAGAACCTAAATTCACATGAAAAACAGTTAAGGAATATTCGCTAATTTAGAATTTTATATAGAACATTATTTATTTACATGATCCCTCAGGATATATATAGCTTAAGCTTTAAGGACATCAATGAACTATTCTACAGAAAAACGCTTATTGAAAGTCAGACAATAGAAATCAAGCGGCATTTGTCGTTGGACAAAAACGGCAAGCCCGAAAATAGGGAGTTTGCAAAAGATGTAACTGCGATGGCTAATGCTGAGGTGGGTGTCATTTTTTTGGGAATCGATGAAAAGGAGCAAGAAATCTGCGGGGTAGATGTGAGGTTTGGAAATCAAAAAATAGAAGACTGGATCAGCAATGTATTAAACGATCTCGTTGATAAAACGTTAAGCTATCAAATCCATCAAATTCCAGTAAATGATGATGATGCCAGAAAGGTTATTGTACTTAATATTGCTAAAGGCACAGATAAACCCTATTACGTGATAGTAGAAAAAAAAAGTCTAGCTTACGTTCGCAAGGGCAGTTCTGTGTTTGCCGCCAAACTATCTGATATTGCTGCTATGTACAAAGCACATGATAAACTCTCTGCATCAACGTCTCCAAGAATCAAGCAGCATGCCAGGGGCAAGAATATTCAACAGATTGGCCAAAACTTTGGAAAAATAATTACCACGAAAAAAATACAGCATGTTACCGAAGTCGTGTACGATAAAGATGCGCACATTACCGATCAGCAGGCAAAACTCATAAAAGACAAAGTCGATGAAATTGTTGAAATATACGAAAGTGCTGGAAAGTTCAAAGATTCGGCGACAAAAGGGAAGTTTTACGCAACGACCTGGAGCGGTATCAAAAACCGTTTTAGTGTAACCAAATATACGCTCCTGCAAAAGCATCAGTTTGACGAATGTATGCAATGGCTGCAATCTCAAATTGCAGCTAAACACCGTCCTGTTCTTCGTAAACATAATAATCCTGTCTGGAAAAGGGACATGTATGCAAGCATCTATGCCAAATCCAGGAATGATTGGAACATGGATAAGGATGATCTTTATGAATTTGCAAGTAGCAGACTTAAACTTAAAAATCCGATCTCATCTTTAAAAGATTTAAGCGATGTCAACCTTAAGAAGTTGTATGGCCTGCTTTTTTCAAAATGATAATTATCCGGCAATCACTTTTATTTCTTTAGCGACTTGAAAACATTTTCCTCTATAAAAGAATTACTGGCTGTTCTCAGTCGTGAGCAGAAGCTTATCACAGAGATTTTCGAAAAACGTAAGGTGTTGTCTTACAGGTTTGATGATGCGCTGGAAGTACTGGATTATAATGAAGACAAGCTCCGCGCCCTAATCGAATTTGCCGTTATCAGGGAAAATGGTGCTTATCTGGAGCTTGATGATCAATTCTTGCAGTTCTTCGAGCAGATCCTTGAGGTAAATGAAGAAATTAATGTCTCTTACATTAATGAAAACCTTCAGAGTATCCGTCAGAATATCCTTTATTATCTACAGGAAAATAGCGAAAACAGGAAGTACAATTATTTACGGCAGGTGAAGAGTGCATTGAGGAAAACCGGAATCATCGCCATTCGGAATGTAGTTGACCTGAAAAGAAATATAGACAACACCTTTAAAAACGAACCGAATTATAAAATTAAAAAAGCCAAGCTTGAACATCTTGACCTCAAACGAAATGATATTGCTGCATTAGTTGCATTGACGGACCATCTGATATCCGGAGAGGAGGAGCAGACATTTTTCAAAACGGCAGCTGATGAAGAATTGCAGAGGATAATTATAGGCCTGAAGAGTCAGCTAAATTCATGCAGGCATAATCTGATTGACATTCAGATGCAGATCATAGAATTTCTCAATCGGCTCAAATATCAAAGTGGTCTATTAGAGAAAGTCAGACAACTCAAGTACCTAAAGGATCAGTTTGAACTTCGTAGTAAGACCAATATTGTTCATGTACTGTCATCCAACCATGCGCTCGTCTTTGAACCAAATCCCGCATACTCTTTAAAGCTTTCCATAGACCAGCTACAAAACGATGATGAGACACTAGAGATCATAAAAAGGGTTGTCAGCCGTGTTCGGTCCGGCCCCAGGACGAGGCAAGTGCTTTCTGACAATAATTTAGAGGATTACCTTCAAGACGATGTTGAAGAACTCGCCCAGATTAATCTTGAAGAAGTAAAAAATAGCTTCTTGGCCGGAAGTAATAACCTTTTTGACTTTCTGCAAGCATATGATTTTGGGAAACCCGTTTCATTCGAAGAGTTACTGACCGTTTATTGCCAGTTAATTTCTCAATATGATGAACATTTTAGGTTAACAGATGAATACCAGACTAGGAGAAAGACCGAATACTTATTGATTTATCCATTATGATATGAACGAAAATCCCAAGCAATCCGCCGAAGTATACGATACATTGAGTAAAGGCCAGTTTATCTGTTCTAATAGTAGCAAGGATGTTGTTCGTAAGCTTTACAATGAAATAAACCAGAATTTTGATAATTACTATAGCTATTTTCAGGGCATTAATCTTATCCTGGAAGAAGGAGACGAATATTATCATTTTACAAGGGTTGACAGCCGTGCTGACCTAGACCGCAAACTTGATACCGCAATGAAATGGATCGATATAGTCGATTTTTTGAAAACCTTTGAAAATAGTTTTGGGTCTGGGTTTCGTTTCCGTCCGCAGGATATACTTGTAAGACTGGGTGTTGATGCCGATTTAAAGAACAAACTGGAAGGCTTAAAGAAATATGCGCAGGGTAAAGACAAGCATGGAGATATTATTGAAAAGGTGCTGGACCATCTTGAAAAGGATAACTTCATCGAATTGGAAAATGAGATTGTGCATGAATATAAAACACTTGCGTCATTTGCGTACCTAGAAAAATTATTATTGAATATCAATATTCCTGAAGAGATACTGCATGAGATTCCTGAATAAGATTATTTTTATAAATAGTGCCAGCGTTGCTTATGCGGAAATAAACCTGGATGGAAACGTTCATTTCATTGGCACACAGGGCGTAGGGAAAAGTACGGCCTTAAGGGCTATTTTATTCTTTTACAACGCTGACAAGCTTAAATTAGGTATAGAGAAAGGAAAACGCTCATTTGATGATTACTATTTTCCTTATGGTAATTCATATTTAGTTTATGAATTATTCAGGGAAAATGGCCCTTTCTGCGTGGTGGCCTTCAAATCACAGGGGCGCGTCGCCTATCGTTTTATTGATGGCCCTTATAACAAGAACAATTTTATAAGTACTGAAAACAAAGCCCTAGGATGGGATCAGGTACGGGGGACGTTGAATGGCTCTGTCAGCTATTCAAGAAAAATTGAAAGGTATGAAGAATACAGAGACATCCTATATGGCAATAATATGGGATTGCCGGCAGAGTTTCGTAAATATGCCCTGATTGAAAGCAAGCAGTATCAAAATCTACCTCGGACAATACAGAATGTCTTTTTGAATTCAAAGCTCGAAGCGGAGTTTATTAAACAAACCATAATCATGTCCTTAAATGAGGAGGATGTTAAAATTGATCTCGACCAGTATGCATTTCATCTTCGGGATTTTGAACAACAACTGGCCGATATCAGTAAATGGAGCGACAAAAACCGGAGCGGAGATGTTGTTGTACGGTCAATAGCAGCCACTATAGTTAAAGTCTATTCGGAAATACGTTTCCTGGTTAAAGAAAAGGTAACAGTTGCCCTTCAACTGTTGGCAACCCATGCGGATTTGGAAAAGTCTCAGCCGGAAGTGCTAAAGCAGTTAGAAAAAGAGAAGGGAAAGTTAGCTTTGGCAAGCAAAAAAGTCGACGAAGCAAACCAGAAATTCCAGGAAAAGAAGGACAAGATTGTTAAGGAAATTAATTTGACGGACGGAAAATTAACTGAGGCAAAGCAAAAATCCGATGGATATGCCCGGTTAAATATTGGTGATATCATAGCGAGGGTGAACAAACGGGCGGAACTGGAAAACAAAAAGGAGCATTTGAAAAAGGAAGAGCATTTGTTGTCTGCCCGTTTCACAGAGATCACGACGAGATATGATGCTTTGGTTTTTCAGAACCAAAATCAGTTAAATGATTTTGTTAATCTGAAAAACACGGAGAAGAATAACCTAAAAGATACCTATTATAGGACAAAAGAAGAGATTCTGCAGGCTTATGAGAAGATAATCAGTGAGACAGAGAAGGAAAACAGTGAGATAAAAGCCAACGCAGAAGAGTCCATTTTAACAAAGACCACTCTTATTCATGAATTGAACATGAAAAAACAGGAAGTCGAGTTAAAGCGATGGTTTGAAAAGGAGATTAACGAAAATAAACAGGCGATTGATCAGGCGAATCGAATCATACTGTCCTCGGATACAGATATAAAAGGGGGCAAAGCCCAAATAGAATACCTTCAGAAACAGTGGGATCTGGATCTAGCTAAATATGATACTGAATATAATCACAAAACATCTCTTACAAACGACTCAATCACTAGTTTTACTGCTAAAATCGCACAGATAAACAACCTCATCAACCAGCGTAAGGACTCCTTATACGATTGGCTACATGAAAATAAGCCCGGGTGGGAACAGACCATTGGTAGGGTTATCAACCAGGAGCAGGTTTTATTTCATCCAGGCTTATCGCCAAAACTTGCTAAGGCTGAGGGAACATTTTATGGCGTAGAAATAAATCTGGAAGAAATCGCGGTTGAGGTAAAGACCGTAGCGGATTATGAAAAAGAATGCCAGCAGATCGGTAGCGAAATTAAAAAGGCGCAATCTTTACTTGGTTCGACTGCCGAAGAAAGGATAAAAGAGCAGGAAAAGTACAAAAAGAAATATCAGGCTCAAATCAAGGTTTTTAAGAACGTTATCGAAGTACAGGAATATTCATCCCAAAAGGGGGCAGCAGCTTTAGAAAAAGCCACTATCGAGCTTGACGAGTGGCAGCGAAAAGCAGTGGTGACCCGGTTAAATGCCATTGCTGAAATTAAGCAGGAACTTTTGTTTGCAAATGAGGAGAAGCAAATTGCTCAGGACCAATTAACGATAATTAATAACCAGATCAAAAGCCGGATCGAAAGAAAAAAGAAGGAAAGAGATCAAAAAATTGCGGAGGGAAGTGCCAATCTTCAAGATTCGCTCTCTGGCCTTGACGGGGATATAGAAAAGGAAACAATTGTCATTCAAAATCGGAATGCTGAGATTAAAGCACAGGAAAATCTGGTGTTGGAACGCGAAGGTGCAGACACCAAACGAATTTCCATTATAGAAAGTGAGTTGCTGGAAGTGAATGCTGAGCTCCGTTTTATTGAGGAGAACAGGAATCATGTATCCGATTATCAAAAAGATAAGCGAGAGTTATTCGATCTGGTCGACGAGTTTAAGGCGAATAAGAAACTTAGCGAAACCCGCCTTCTTACTGAGGAACAGCGCCATGTGATGGGCAGGGTGAAACTTCTAGAGGTGGTCGACAAGCTAAATACTCTGATTAATGACCAGGAAGCATTGCTTCGGGAAACGCAGGAGGACATAGAGGAGTTTAATCTGTTTAGCCAGACAGAAGTATTTTTAACACTGGATCCCGAAGACATTAAAATCAACGAACAGCTTAAAGTCGATAGACGACTTAAGGCTCTTATGGCAGATTTGAACGACAAGAGCTTTTCCATCAGAAATAAGACTGATGAATTGCGTGGGGCAATAAGCCGTTTCCTTAGCTATTTTTCACCTTCAAACGTATTTGGATTTAAGACAAACTTAGTTGACAGTGCGGATTACTTCCTGTTTGCTGAAAATTTGAAAGAGTTTATGGAAGAGGACAAGATAGTCGAGTATGAAAAACGGACCAATGAACATTTTGCCAGTTTAATAGCTCAGATAGGTAAAGAGACAACAGAGCTAGTCTCCAAAGAGGCTATTATTCAAAAAGTGATAACAGATATCAACAAAGATTTCGAAGAACGAAATTTTGCCGGTGTGATCAAAAGTATTAACCTTAGGCTGTCATCCAGCGCAAATAGAGTTGTTATGCTTTTATCTGAAATTAGATCATTTAACAATGAACACTTAATTACCCTTGGAGCCTCAAACTTATTTAGTACTACCGATACAGAGCAGAACAATAAGAAAGCAGTAGGGTATCTGAAGAACTTCGCAAACGAGATTGCCTCATCAAAGCAGACTGAGATTAATCTTTCCGACACTTTTGAATTGCAGTTCAAGATTGTTGAAAATGACAATGACAGCGGTTGGGTCGAAAAGTTGACAAATTTCGGTTCCGAGGGTACTGATATCCTAGTAAAGGCTATGATTAATATCATGTTATTAAATGTATTTAAAGAAAGCGCTTCAAAAAGGTTTAAGGATTTTCGTTTGCATTGTATGATGGACGAGATTGGTAAACTACACCCGACCAACGTGAAGGGGATTTTAAAGTTCGCAAATGACAGGAACATCTTATTGATCAACAGTTCACCAACATCTTACAATGCATCAGAATATAGGCACACCTATAAACTGTCCAAAGACAGTAAGAACATAACCAAGGTGGTAAAGCTGTTAACTAACTACTAATTATGGGACTTGGCAAAGCGTTGGCAGTGAAGTTACTGCAACTGTACAATGGAGAGCGGATACCTGCCAGTAAGCTTAATCACCCTTTGATCGTCGAGTTAATTGCTGAGGGTGTTATTATAGATCTCAGATATGGCCGTTCCAAAAGTTTGTTATTCATTCCTTTACCTGCGAGCCTTGATGACTTTTTGTTTAATCGCTTTGCCATAGCAAATTTGGGGGCTTATATTGATGCGTTAAATCAAGAAGAACTCTCCAGGGCCCTTTTGGTACAGCATGCCTCGGATTCTAAGACTAAAAATGTAAGAGTATTTAAGGGGTTTCTGGTTAATTGCTATCAGCCTATTCAAGCCGAACTTGGTGGAAATCCAATAGTAATTTATCCACCGGCAGGAACGTTTCAATTCATCCATGATTTTGAGCGTTTTATCCTCCAACCGGATGTCACCGTTGTAAGTGTAGAAAACGCCGAGAACTTTAGCTTGATTGGCAAACAGCAATACTTGTTCAAAGGTCTTAGGACATTATTCGTAAGTCGCTATCCCCAAAATAAAAGTAAGGATTTGGTCAAATGGCTCACTGGTATTCAAAACCTCCATCTGCATTTTGGAGATTATGACTTTGCGGGTATCAATATTTATTTACAAGAATACAAACGGTATTTAGGTGTCCGCACGAGATTTTTTATCCCCCCGGACCTGGAAATTTTGATTGCCAGACATGGAAATAAGAAAATATATGATAGTCAGAAAGCCAACTTTACATTGGAAGCGGTAGAGGATCCAGAAATTCTGCAAACTATTGCGCTTTTGCATAAGTATAAAAAGGGACTGGAGCAAGAAGCTTTAATTTGGCTTTAATGGCAATTTTTAAACCGAACTTTTTTCATCTTAATTGCTGTGTTGTAAAGAAATTTTGATTTTCTTTTCGAAGCAAGCCAAAGTGTTGTGCGCGATAGGAGGTATTTAAGATTGGGCGACCTTTACCCCTCTAAGTAGTTAATTATAAACCTGAGTTCGATTAATAATTGAGAAAAAAGGGAGGATTTAAATTGGTAAGATTCAGCACTCTTTATATATTTAAGTATCTGAAATTCAAATATATAACAGGCAAGGTGGCTCCAAAAAGCGGCACACATTTTTGCACATCTTGATGCAAAATGAAAGACAAAAAACCAGTTATGGTTCGAAGGAGCTACGATGCTGATTTTAAGCAGGAAGTGATCAGAATGCTGACTTCTGGCAGAAGTGCTAAAGATATCTCGGATGCATTTGGAATTGCCGAGAATGTGGGTCGCCACCCCGGTTCTTTATCATTGGAAAAGAATGGCAACAAAAAAGACAAAATCGACTTCCGGGGAAAATAGCAACGATAGGTCAGTAAAGCTGGCCGCTGAAGTTGCTAAGCTACGTGCTGAAAATGAGCGTTTAAAAACTGATCGCGAAATTCTAAAAAAGGCATTAGGTCTCTTGAGCCAGTCCGACTCAGGGACGTCTATGAGCTGATATATTCACTCTCTCGGACGCAAAAGGTCAATTATTTATGTACGCTTTTCGAAGTGAGCAGGACAGCCTACTATCGCTACCGACAAGGAAAAAGCCATAATGCAGATAAAAAATACAATAGACCAAAGCATGAGATACGGATCGAATTTATCCAAAATCTGAAACGATACGGTAGAAGGCGCATTAGGGAATCATTAAAACAAAAAGGAATAACAATCGGTCGCAGGAAAATCGCTGAAATCATGCAAAAAGAGGGTTTGAGAGCTATCCAACCACCAAAATTTATTCCAAGGACCACAGATAGCAGACATGGGAAACGAGTGTCGCCCAATCTTTTACTGGATCAGCCCAAGCCGACCAAACCAAATAGTGTCTGGGTTTCTGATATCACGTATATGCCTCTAAAAGGCGGTAAATGGGCTTACTTATGCGTTTGGATTGATTTATTCTCTCGCCAGGTAGTTAGCTGGCAGTTAGCTGAAAATATGCAGGAAAGTCTTGTTAGGGAACCCGTTGGAAAGAGCACTTTTAAAGCGTCGGGTAACGGCAGGAATGATCGTGCATTCTGATCGTGGTGGCCAATATTTGTCGCACAAAATGAAGAAGTTGATCAAGACCTTCAAGTTAAAACAAAGCATGTCCCGCGCTGATGATCCTTACGATAATGCCTGGGCCGAATCATTTTGGAGCAGGTTGAAGGCAGAGCTGGATATTCCGGACCAATGAGAGCCAGCGTTCCGGGAACTTGAGCCAGTTTTCCGGCAAACTGAGCCACTTAATAAAAGTGGGAGCTTAGTAGCGATTCCGGCAAACTGAGCCAGTTTGGACTACTGACATTCCGGCATATTGAGCCACCCGGATTTTTTAGCTCGATTCCGGCAAACTGAGCCACCCGAGATTGGTATTGAAGTAATTAATCATCCATCTTTTGCAAAAAACAGAAGCAAAGGATGGCCAACAAAGTTACTTCAATGCAAACATTGCGATTGATCATACAGATGCTGGACCGGAATATGTCAGAGCGAAACATCGCTAGGCAATTTCAGATTTCCCGCAATACGATAAAATTTTACAGAGAGCGGCTGCAAACAAGCGCCTATACTTCCAAACAGCTCCTGGACCTGGATGATGCCGGGTTATCATCGATAGTTTATCAGGACTCTCCGTCTGTTCAGCATGAAGTCGAACGTAAGCAGGACTTTCGTGAGAAGCTGGGCTATTTTCTTTCGGAGCTAAAAGATAGGGGGATGACGCGTCAGTTGCTATGGGAGGACCGGGTCGCCGGGCGATACATAGCTCAATATCCAGACGGGTACCGTTATTCTCAGTTTTGCCATCACCTCAATGAATCTGGTAAAGTCATGCAAGCCAGCTATCATATTCGTCATCAGGTGGCGGAAATGATAATGGTGGATTTTGCAGGAAAGATGATGCATTACTTTGACAAAGTCACTGGTGAACAGGTGAGCTGTCCCGTATTGATATGCGTGCTGCCATTTAGTAATTACACTTATGTAGAAGCTCTACCCAATGCACGTTTATCTGCTCTGATCGCTGCGCTTAACAATTGTCTACTGCACTTTGGAGGTGTACCTCTATCGTTTAAAACAGATAATATGAAGCAGGTAGTCAAAAAGACCAACCGCTACGAACCCAGTTTTACAGACTTAATTCAGCAATGGTCGCTGCATAACAACATTACCCTGCTGGCAGCCAGGCCGGGCAAACCAAAAGATAAGGCCCCAGTCGAAGGGCATGTAAAAATTGCCTACCAGCGGATTTATGCCCCGCTGCGCAACCACATTTTTTTTAATCTTCAGGAACTTAATGCAGCTATTCAGGTGCAGCTTGAAGTACATAACAACAAGAACTTTCAGGGGAAAACGTATAGCCGCTGGCAGCAGTTTTCCCAGCATGAGCAGCACTTACTGCAACCACTGCCAGATCAACCCTTTGCGGTCAGGCACAGCACTTTGGCCAAGGTTCAGAAGAACTATCATGTGACTTTAGGCGAAGACTGGCATCATTACAGCGTTCCATTCCACCACATTGGTAAGCAGGTTACGATTATCTATGATCATCAGACTGTTGAAATTTATTTGGAGCATCGTCGGATTGCGGTTCATAAGCGCTTTTTCAACCAGCATGGCTATACCACCCTCAAGGAACATATGCCTGAAAATCACCGGGCGTATCACCAACAGAAGGGTTGGGACAGCGATTATTTTCTTAGACAGGCGCATCAGGTCGGCCCGGCAACCGTATCCTACATCGATGGCGTATTGAAAGGCCGTCAGTTCTCCGAACAAACTTTTAACTCGTGCCGTGGCATATTACGGTTAAGCTCCGTTTACGGCAAAGACCGGCTGGAAGCTGCTTGCCAGCGTGCTATGAATGCCAGCGCTTTTAATTATAAAACACTGGCCAATATCCTTGCCAACAACCTGGATAAAGCTCCGCAGGCTGACCAGACTATTTTATTCCAAACACCTGAGCATGATAATATTCGCGGTGCTGCCGCCTATGAGTAAAAACCATTCTTATATAAACCGATCAGTATGAACACAGAACAAACGTATCAGCAATTAAAGGAGCTCAGACTCCAGGGCATGGCCACGCGCTACGCAGCCGTAACAGACCAGCCGCTTCATCAACAGCCAGAGGCCCACACCATGGTGGCGATGCTGGTGGAAGCAGAACATGAACAGCGCATCCTTTACCGGACTCAGCTCTATTTAAAATTAGCTAAACTGCGATATACTGCATACCTCGAGCAGGTAAATTGTAAACCAGAGAGAGGCATCACCTCAGAGCAGTTAATACGCTTGGGTGAGTGTTCGTTCGTACAAAAGGGTGAAAATATCCTGATAACAGGGGCTACCGGCTGCGGCAAATCCTACCTCGCTTGTGCGCTTGGAAGGCAAGCCTGTGTTAAAGGACATAAGGTACTTTATTACCCCATGAATCGTTTTATCGAACAGTTAGCACTTGCCAGGCTCGACGGCACTTATCTGAAATGGCTTAATCAGATCGCAAAAGTCCCCCTGCTGATCCTGGATGACTTCGGCTTGCAGCCGCTTACTCACGACATCAAAATGGCATTATTGCAAATATTGGAGGACCGGTATGCTTCCGGCTCAACCATTATTACAGCCCAAATGCCAGTTAGCAATTGGCATGATTACATCAATGATCCAAGCTTGAGTGATGCGATCTGTGACAGATTGACAGCCAACTCCCACAGAATAAATCTTTTAGGTAACTCTATGAGGAAAACAAAAAATAGCTAATTTTATAACGCTTCAATACGATTCTCGATCCGGCTCAGTTTTCCGGAACAGTGGCTCAAGTACGCCGGAATTTCCACAGAGCTGAATATGCCCAAGGGTGGATATGAGAATCTCCTATGTTTACAAAGCTAATTGAGTCGCAAGCCAAAAGTTAGATTTGTAGTATAAAGTGATAAAAGGGTGAGAGCGGATGCAAACCTCAATAACTCATGAAGTATATTGTTTTCTAGAAATTGCCTCATCCTTTTTTATCTTTTCGAGTCTGAACAGAATGTAAGGAGTTGAGCATTGCTCAATATTCAGAATATCCAGCCAGGAGACAAGACGAACCGGGAGATTCATCACTTTATGTTAACCATTAACATTAGACTGATGAACGTTTTAAAACAAGTATTAGGAGTAGATGTTGCCCAGAGGGAACTCGTGGTTACTCTGGGCAGATTGCTGGCAGATTTAAGTATCGAGTTGTATGCTTATAAAGTTTTCGCCAACAACGAAAAGGGCTTTTTATCCTTGCTGACATGGACTAAAAAGCTGATAGGTCCGGCCATGGAAGTTCTATTTGTAATGGAAAGCACGGGTGTGTATCACCAGAAGTTTGCTTATTTTCTGGATGGTCATGGATACAGATTAAGTATTGTTTTACCGAACAAGATCAGCAATTATATCAGGACTTTGGAGGTTAAAACCATTACTGACAAAAGTTGTTCGGAGGCCATAGCCAGGTTTGGGTTGGAGCGAAAGCTAGATAATTGGATACGCCCTAAAAAAACTTATAAAAGCCTTCAGCAACTTACCAGAGAGCGAGATCAGGTCGTTTTAGAGCGATCAATGGTAAAAAATCAGCTGCATGCGGAATCTCAGGAAGCAGAGCCACATGAGCGGAGTTTAGAGCGTTTGAAGGAGCGAATTGAGTTTCTTAGTAGACAGGAAAGAGAAATTAAAGAAGATATAGAGCAGGTTGTTAATCGGGATGCTGAGCTCAAAAAAGAAGTGGAAATTATCAGTAGTATTCCAGGGGTAGGAGAATTGACGGCTGCAATTATTTTGGGAGAAACAAATGGTTTTGAATTGATACGAAATAAGAAGCAGCTCACCAGTTATGCAGGCTTTGACGTCAACGAAAAACAATCAGGAACCTCGGTGAAAGGCAAGCCAAGAATATCAAAAAAAGGAAACCGAAGCCTTAGAAAAGCGATGTATTTACCATCGATGA
>NZ_JAVFVU010000070.1 GCF_030929615.1 Dyadobacter sp. LHD-138
TTTCAGGAAAAGTCATTGTTGAAGATGTCAATGGTGAGTTCAAAAAAGGATTTATACTGGATGAAGGCAGGCAGGTCCAGGAATTTATTCCATCTTCTCAATCAGGACGAACCAGTACCCTGGATTGTTATATAATTGCACAATATTATTCCTGCGTTTCCGTACCCAGCATGGGGTTATACGCCGAGTGCCAATGGATGTATAACGACTACTCATGTTACACGTCTGGAAGCGGCGGCGGTGGTGGTGGCTACTCGGCCATTGTAATGGGTGGGTTCAATTCGTATGGAGGTGGAGGTGGAAATTTTCCGAGGCCTTATATAGGAGAATACCCAGACAATTTACATAAAATTTATAAATTCTCCAGTACACTAGATCAGGCTCAGAAGTTTCTGGTCAATGAGATCCTTTTCTTTTACTTAAAAAATTGCTTCAATTCTATTATCTACGCGAATATTGTAGCGGCTGGCCTGAGATTCAATTTCTCTGTTGATCCTGGCATACCTGGAATGGGTGCCTACAATCCAATCAATAATGATTTTAAGTTTAAGGATGATGGAGCAATTGTAAACGATGTATTCACTGAAGAGATTTTCCATGCTTATCAAAATACTTACTATCCGGGTGGAACTGAGCAATATTTAGGGAAGGATACCCCGGGCCGAGTAAACATTGAGTTCGAAGCATGGATTATGAAAGATATTATGGGAACGACTGGTGTTAACTCTTCTACCGGCTGTTGTTTTGCTTCAGATGATCCGGCCTACGCAGCCTGGTTGCGTGATGTTGTAACCGATAGTGGAACTAAATGGCCAACGTGGTCAACACTGCAACCTCAATATTATTATTGGATGGATCGTTTTAGACAAAAATACCCTCAATATAGTTCTCCAATTCGCTATGATATGCCTCCGAATGCATTTTTAACGGCCTTAAACTCGTCGTCATGTCCGAGATAAAAAAAATACAAATGACAGTAATAGCTTTGGGTTTATACCTGATCATGGGGTGCGTGATGTCCAAAGGCCAGGACAGTCGGATAATTGAAGGTAAACTCGAGGGTAAGAATAGTATTTTTTTTTACCAGTTGTTAAATAACACAGCTCTAATCTGGAATAAGAAAAATGAACTATTTAAAGTCCCTATGTATTTTCCAAAAGTCGGGGGCTACCCAGTTATGCCCAATTATCAACTGATACCGATTACCAGTAATGTTGTCGGTGATCCTTTTGCTAGGCGTTTCCCGCCTTATGCATTATACAATGCTCATATGGCTACGTATGATGTTATTAAAAAAATCAACCAGACTGCTATTGTGTCAGGAAAACTGGAAAAGTTTCGTATGGATAGTCTCTCAATTTTTGTAACCTACTATTGCACGCCTGACGGAATTATTCAGGAGGTAGATTTCATGAAAAGTCCTGAAGACGATATTACCGGTCCTGAGTTTGAAATACTCGAGAAAGAAATCAAAACCCGTCTTCAATACGTAACTGAAAGCAACCATTTTAAAGATGGAAATTATATTAAACTAACCTCCGGGTGGAGGTTTTATTAGGTCAATTGAGGTCGTTTGTCAAATCTCACAAAAAACCTAATTAGTATCTGATTAGATTTTTTTTTAAATTTTCAAAAAAAGAGCCGCCTTCACGAGCGGCTCTTTTCTGTTACGACGCCTGTTTTAACTCACCCCAGCTTGTCATTGTCTTCATCAATCTTCTTTCTCGGATCCTTCCGTAATTTTTAAGATGCCTTGTACTTTTTAGGCCCAGGCAAGCGGCCACATCATCTGCGGACATTAACATTTCATTTAAAGCAAGATCACAAAATGTTTTTCTCGCAACCTTAGTTGTGAGTTTCAAGGGAATTCCGGCATACATAGCCACAATCTTTAAAGTTTCATTTCTTTTCTGATTACTTTTAATGGGCAGATTTTCCAGTTTATTATTATAGAGCTTGAGTATTTCCACCGCCGGCTCCAAGAGCTTGACTGAAAACCGTATTTTGGTTTTGTAACGGGAGCCTCTGATAAATAGCGCTCCGTAGAATTCCTCTAAAAGAAAATCTTTTTTAGTGTAATCTACATGATGCATGCCAGTGAAGCAGTTGAAAATAAACGCGTACCGCTCATGGCTGAGCATGGTAGCTGTTTGTTTGGTAATTATTCCTTGATCCACCAGCGCGTGAAAATCAAAATTATAGAGTTTTTCAATCTGTGGAATAGAAAGATGAGTCGTGTCCAGGTTGTCTTCTGAATCATTCTTACCAGGTAGGGTTTCATCAAAACATGATAATTTTGGACTCATACCATTCTTTTTTGCCCATTTGAGCATCTGCTTTGCAAAGCTCGCAATTTTTCTTGCCATGCGTTGGCCAGTTCGTCCGTCATCAATCATAAAGTTAAAAAGGTCTGTAAAAAATGTAGGCGGTATTTGGATAGGCTTGACAAGCTTTTGAGTAGCACAGAAATCCAGTATGTGACGAGCATAATTCTCATTAACATCGTAAGTACTTTGCGTGATGATGTTCTTTGCGACTTCCTTTTCTCGATGAGCAAAGTAACCTTTGGAAATTTCAGCCATCGTATAGATAAATTTCTTTTTACTCAGATAATATTCTTTAACCGTCGCCGGTGATACGAAATCATATTTCGTCGATAGAATATCAAACAAACGAGATAGGTTTGTTGATATAGCATGGAGAGCTTTATTAAAATTTGTAGATCTTAAATTACTTCCAAGCACAATCTGATCGGCAGAATTCCAAGCACTTTTCTTACAAGAAACCGGTGTTGCTCCGATCTCAATTGATTGCGTATCAATTTTAATTCGGCATTGAATTGTGCCAAATGGATCGTTTTCGTTTTTGCTGGTAGCTTCTGATTGTCTAAACCAGAATAGAATTTTCATAGAGGGCAGTTGAGAAATCACAGTTTTTATTAGGAGAGTTTGGTTTTCGGCGAAAATGCCGTAATCGGCCAATTTTAGCCGAAACTAATCCGTAACCTGAATAAAAATCGTAGTCAATTTGACATAAAACCAAAACAACCACATAGTTATCTATGTGGTTGCAAGTGCAATTTCGGTCTAAAATAAGCCATTTGTAGAGAGGAAGAGAATATACCATATATCCAATACACGCCCCTATCACACAATTAGTTACCAATTTCATACCTTGTCCCGTACTATTTGTCATCATTTTGTCCCGCTATTTGTCCCAAATTTTCTTGTCTTTTATACATATCGACCATCTCCCTCAATAGCGAAATTTGTTCCTTCTGACTTTTATTTTCTACTTCCAAAACCATTAACCTGGTATCATTTTGAACGGCAGCAGCCACCAGTTTTACGGCACCATTGTCCGTAATCGATGATTTTTTATCTACCCATAAATAACTATTGAAAAAATAAGTCAGCGGTACATTGTACGCAGTACTTATTTTTTTTAGCAACGCTGTGTTGACATCCTCCTTTTTAAAATCGGTTGTGCGTTGTTTGGGCCGCGCCCATTATCTGGGCTCTTAAGAGTTGGTCGTCAGCGTCAGTTTATCGGCTTCGACTATCGAATATGTTGCGCAGCCCTGCTCTCCGCACGTCAGGCAGTTGCTCACAAGATTCGCCAACTGCCTTCCCATATCCCCCCGGCGGCCACTCCGCAGCACTAAGGTGCTGCTCCGTTCCTGCCCCCCAGGGGGCATGCCGCCGGGGCCGAGTTTTGGCTTCGAAAAGTATATCAGGAGTTTGGAGTTCTATCGGCCCTCTGGGCCGGTTGCTATCTCGATTCTATAGCTATCTGAAATGTTCCGGAAAATTGATGTCAGTGGGGCAGCTTTTTTCTTTTGCAGGTTTTAAAAAAAACCTGCAAAAGAAAAAAGCTGCGGTTAGTTATTCCTGGCCTCACTACACCATCCTGACTCTCCATTTCCCCATTTCTTCCAAATATTTAGTTCTTCGGCAATTGATTCAACTACCCTGTCGTGAACTAGAATTATTTTCAGTAAGAATGGGACATCATAATTATTTGGACCCTCCCCTGAGATTCAGGGGAATGTTTTTTTCCCGGCCAAGAAAATTAGTCTCGTATGAAGTATGGCGCTTTCAGATGAACATTCATTATCCATATCTTATTGAACTCCAGATTTATTAGATGAAATATTTACCGTTAAATAAGTTTTCGTTTGCCGTTCGATAAGTCTTTTTAAGTTTGCATCAAGTTACTTTCGTAATAAACATTCTACTTTCTAACACTAACTACTTCATGAAGACACACTATAATTTTCATTTTAGGAAATTGGCATTTCAAGAAGACTTTCTAGAACACTAGCATCACCTTTCCGACAACGAAATGTAAAAGCTTTTAACCATCCCTTATCCAGATGGATGTCTATTTCTGCGTCCACTCCTTAAATTATCATGTTCATTTAATCTCAATTTGTTTTATGAAACACAGGATACCCTCTTTAATTTTATTGATCTTTTGCGGAATTCACCCTCTTTTTGCCCAAAAACCCAGAAAGGACAGTACTATCGTTACCGCTGTCGAGGCGGGCTTAGCCGCCGATGGTACCAAATTTGCACCGAACGTAACGCCACCCTCCCCTCAGGCTGTTGGTTTTCAGCGCTATGGAGATTTTCCTGTCGGGCATACCACCGGAGTCCCTGACATCAACATTCCGATCTACACCATCAACACCGGAAAGCTCAAACTGCCTATCAATATCTCCTACCATGCAGGCGGATTTAAACCTCGTGACAACAGCGGCCCCGTGGGGCTAGGCTGGTCAATCAGTACAGCAGGCTGGCGTATATCCCGTACGGTTGTAGCTGACCCCGACGAGCTTGCTGCAACACCAAGCCCCGTTATGAGTGGCAGCTCTTTGGGCGGAACAACGATCGAACCGATGGATGCTGACAAACGGCTTTACCAGTTGCAACTCTTTGCCAATGAAAATGCTTCGGGGACTGACATGCAACCTGATATTTTCAATTATGGTTTCCCTTCCGGTGGGGGAAAGTTCCTGTTAAAAAACCTGTTTGACGGATCAGGCGCCTACACAGGCTCCAATACTCCCATTACGGTACCCTACCGACCGATCAAGATCACTTCCAACAGCGCGACATTCAATTCCGTTTTCAATTATTTTCAGATTGTCGATGGATAATGTCGATGTAAGCGAAACGACCTATCCAAACCAGCATGATGCCGGACGGTCCTTTAAAACCAGCTGGCTTTTGACCGATATCATTTCGCAGGGTGGAAAAGAGCATATCAAATTAAAATATAAAACGGGTATTTACCACACCAGTAGCAGCCGTACTGATGTGGGTAGCATTAAAAGTACTGACATTATGGGCCTACAAACCATCCCCAATTCAGTGACATACGACCCCACCAGTACGGGTTATTCGCACATTTCCGTTTCACAGGGTATCACCACATCGACACACTATGTAGCACTGATCGAGTCCATCGAATTTAACAATGGCAAGGTGCTGTTTGGATACGAAACATCCGGATCTATGCCTGCCGTTTACGATGGCTACAAACTAAAAAATGTGGAGGTCTACAACAGCGACAACAAACTCATACAAAAGCATTCCTTCACCCAGGCCAATTATACCGGCGATACCAAACGTTATAAATTAACCAGGTTAGAACGCTTTGGCTTACCTGCCGGTACGGCCAACGAAACACATAGTTTTGATTACACCGAACCACCAACGCCCGCACCCAATAACCCGGTTGATTTAAAAGGCATAGACTATTGGGGATTTTATAATGAAAAAAACACCAATGGAACCCTGGTACCCGGCTTTTACAAGATCCAGGCATTTGCCCCTGGCGGCGCATTTACTTATTACAGCACGGGCAGCGCTGATAGAACGGCAAACCCCGTCCCGACCAACTACTATGTAATCCGCAAGATCACATTCCCAACAGGAGGAACCACAGAGTTTGAGTTTGAAGGCAATAAAGCCAATTGGGCCTTTGTCGCAACCAATGCAGGGGGGCTACGCGTAGCACGGATCATCAATACCGTGGAAGGCGTACAGGAAATCAAGACCTATGAATATGGAGGTGATGGATGCACCGGGTGTGGATCCATCAGGCTCAATCCCTTCCAGCTTGAAAGCTTCTTTACCATGGGTTATACGCATAAAGAAATAATACTCACTGCTGGCTGCGTTCCTGAAAACAATTACCTGATTAAGGTCTCATCCGATATCGTGGATGGCTCGTCTTATTTTGAAACCAGCCCCGTGCTGTATTCTACGGTTACTGAGCATATTGGTAGCGGCACCACCGCCAACCAAGGCAAAACAATATACACTTTCGATCAACCCAGCCTTGTCTTTGCCGACACACCCTATGCCCGTTATCTTTCTACGGTCGACTACTGGAAAGGATCTAACCTGAAAGAAAAAGAAACCTTTGCGTACGGGGCGGGTAGCTATGCAACCATCCGAAAGGAAACTTTCAATTATAATAAAGTACTACGTGATACACTCCCTTCCCAATATATAGAACCATTTGCCATTGACGCAGATAGCGGAGATCCATCCTTTGCTTACCAAGTCTGCGGCCATGGCCAGAATGCATTCAGGATTTTTGATTACAAAATTACCACGGGTGTGGTGCAGCTCAGCGATAAAACGATTGTCAGTGACGGTGTAACGACAACCGAAACGTATCAGTATCCGGCCAATTACAATGTGCCCAGCCTGAGCACCTTCATCAACAGTGAAGGGCAAAGTTTTGAAACCACTTATACCTATCCTTTCGATGTACCGGCCTATTCAGCCATGGTGACGGCCAATATCGTAAACCCGGTGGTTACCCAGACTGTCAAAGAAGGAACGATGGCCAGGCTGACCAAGACCGATTTTGGTTGCGCGTCCGGAAGCTGGGGCACGTCTAGTCCATGCATTTATGTCCCCACCCAGGTGAGTACACAGCGGATTGCCGGTGGTATATCAGGCACGCTCTATCCGGAAATCGCTTTTAACAGCTACAATGACAGGGGATATCCCACGCAGTACACGGAAAGAAACGGCGTAAGTACAATCCTGGACTGGTCTTCCGCTGCGGGCAGCATCAACCAGCTCGCTTCGATGACAACGGGTGTAGGATCTGCCTTAGCGCAAACATCATCCTGGACCTATGAACCGTTGGTTGGCTCCAAAACTACGACCGGTCCTGACGGAAAAGTTCTTTATTACGAATATGACGCTTTCAACAGGCTAAAAAACATCCGTAATGATGGCGCAAGCGGTGGCATTCGAAACGCTTACTGTTACAATTACTACGGCCAAACCTTGTCCGAATGCTCGGCAATTACAGTAACCGGCACAGTTTCACCTGAAAACATTGCCCTGATCCCGGAAATAAACGACGGTCCGCTACCGGTAACACTCCTGAATTTTACAGCGACACGTGAAGGTTCATCAGGACCTGCGTCCGTGGCTCTTTTGAGCTGGAGTACGACAGCGGAAACCAACAGCGAACGTTTTGATATTGAACGGGGACAAGATGGCAAGACCTGGTCAAAGTTGGGAAGCGTTAGCGCTTCTGGTGAAAGTAGCTCCATGAAACATTATGATTTCAGGGACCGCTTTCCAATACACGGTCAAAACCTGTACCGACTTAAAATGGTAGACCTGGATGGTACTTATGCATACAGCCGCATTCAAAGCCTGCGCTTTGATGGCAGCGTAGCCGTTTACCCAAATCCGCTCGTGATGGGAGATAAACTACACCTGGATACCAGTGTTTCCGGCCCGGTCAAAAATGTACGCATTTACGACATTCAGGGCAAACTGGTTTTCTCGGGTGAGCCGGTAGGCAACACCATTCAGACCAATAGTCTTTCCGTAGGGGTGTACATGGTTCATCTCATCGAAGCCAATGGTATGGCTACCATCCACAGGGTTATCAAACAGTAACGGTCTTTTCCTAATCAACAGATCCTATGAAACGCCTTATATATTTATTTCTTCTTTTAACGGTAACGGTCTGCCAGGCCCAGACAACATCCAGGAATTTTATCCTTTCCCGCACCTTCAAACAGACCGGTGCTGCCGTAAACAATGTTAGCCAGGTGCAGATACAGGTACAGTATCTGGATGGACTTGGAAGACCACTTCAAACTGTGGGCGTAGGCCAAAGTCCTTCCGGAAAAGATTTGGTGGTGCATCAGCAGTACGATGCTTATGGCCGGGCTGCGAAACAGTTCCTACCATACGCTACCAGTACGAATGGGGCATTTCAGGCAAGCAGTCTGGCCGCTGGTTTTTACACGGCCAACTCCCCTTCATTGGAATCAACCGACTTGGGTCGTCCATTCACCGAAACCACCTTTGAACGTTCCCCACTCAACCGTCCCACCGCACAGCTTGCCCCGGCAATAAAAGCGCAGGTTCTTCCATCAGCTACGGCTCCAATGGCGGCACAGAAGTTAAACGGTATGACTATGCGGCCAATGCCAATATCCTTTTAACGGTAACAGCAAACGGAAACTATCCGGCCGGAAAACTAAGCCGTATACAGACAACCGATGAAAACGGGAAAACCCATATTGAATTCACCGATACGCAAGGCCGGGTAATTTGCAAGAAAGAGGGAAGCGAAGCCCTGGCTACCTATTATGTCTATGATGATTTCAGCCAACTCCGTGCTGTATTACAGCCCAAATATGAAGATGAAGCAAGTACATCCAATTATGCGTTTCTCTATCAGTACGATGATCGCGGAAGGGTGACCGCGAAAAAGATGCCCGGAGCAGGTGTCGTCAATATGGTGTATGACATTTTTGACCGGCTGGCACTTTCCCAGGATGCAAACCAGCTTGCTCGCGGTGTGTGGGCTTTTACAAAATATGACGCGTTAAATCGTCCGGTCATCACAGGTGAATTGCCGTCCGCTTCCAGTCGGGAAGTATGGCAAGCCACGTCCAACACAATTACCACACACCATGAAGAAAAAATAGGTTCGGGTATCGGTTATACATTCACCTATACTTTACCAAACGGAACGCACAATATCGAGGAAACCCATGTATTGAATGTTTCGTATTTTGACGATTACAGCTTCCCCAAACCAACCAGCCTGAACTACGTTGATACCTACACCATATCAGCCCGTACCAGCGTTAAAGGCCAGGCCACGGGATCTCGCACGAAGATGTTAAATGCCGGTGCGCAATGGCTGGTTAGTGCTGTTTATTACGACACAGAATACCGCACGATCCAGACTGCATCTGAACTTTATGATCTGGGCGGAGCAGTTCAAAGGGTTTCCAACAAATACAAATATGACCTGGCCGCCATCATTGCAGAAGAAAAAACAGAACAACTGCTGCCTTCATCGACCAGCACCCATCTGAAAACCTTTGAATACGACCATGCAGACAGACTGCTCAGTGTCAGGGAGAAGGTGACTATTGGCAGTATGCCTGCAAAGGAAGTAACAACCCTGGGCCAGCGCTATAATGAGCTGGGGCAAATACTGCAAAAAGGACAGCATTCCAGTGATGGCGTCAACTTCCAGCGCCGCACCAGCTACACCCACAACATCCGTGGATGGCTGACCGATGCGAGAACGGCTTACTGGAAAAGGAAATCCAACCCCGCAGATTCCTCCTTTTTCACTTATAAAATCGCTTACGCCAATGGTGCCACCTATACCAATGGCAATATCAGCGAGATCCAGTGGAGTGGTAAAGCACAAACCAATTTTACAAAAGGCCTTTCATTTACCTATGACGGTGTAAACCGCCTCACGGGTTCTTCCGGCCTCCATGGTTATTCCGATACTGAAAGCGGGATCGACTATGACAAAAACGGGAATCTGCTTTCGCTGAACCGCGCCGGGTTTGCGGTGGACAACCTCACATACCAGTATGACGGAACTGGCAACCGCATGTCCTCCGTAACCAATACCGGGGCCAATGGCAAGGGTGTCAAAAATGGTGCTAGCGGCTACGCCTACGATGCCAATGGCAACATGACCAGTGATGGCAACAGAGGGGCAACGCTTAGTTATAACTATTTGAACCTACCCACAAGCGTTGTGGTTGGCGGCAAAACCCTGGCCTACGATTATGATGCAGCCGGAACAAAACACAAATATGTTGCCGATACACTTACGTTGAAATACGCCGGTGCCTTTGAATACCGGGAGGTAAGTTCGACTAACAAGTTCAGCAGGCTGTCTATTTCTGATGGCCAGGCCGTGATCAGAAAAGACACATTGCGTTTCGATTTTTTTGTCAAAGACCACTTGGGGAATGTCCGTGTTGTTTTTGATGAACAGAGAAGGACTTTACAACAAACTGACTATTATCCGAACGGTCTAGCCGTCCCGCGTGATGGAACTTTACCAGAAAATGCGAGAAACGGTTTCAATCGTTATCTTTATAACGAAAAAGAGTTGCAAATTGGCAGCGGGTACCTGGACTACGGCGCACGGATGTACATGCCCGAGATCGGCCGTTGGGGCGTGGTCGACCCGCTCAGTGAAGTTGCAGCAGGGCTATCACCCTTTATGTACGCAAATGGGAACCCGGTCCTGATGATTGACCCGGACGGGATGCGTACAACCTACAACTGGAAGACAAGTCGGTATGAAAATAGTCACGGAGGAAACGTTGAATTTGATCAGGTAAAAAAGGAATATGGGATTGGAGAAAGTAGTGGATGTCCACCCAACTGCCCTCAGAGCGTTGCAAGGGTCGATGCGACTAGTCGGACTCAGAACAGTGTTACGCCCCAAATAGCAGGAGGCGTAAACTTGCCACAACAGGAACAGTCGATTCTTTACAATGCAGATGCAAAATACCAGAACGGAACACAATTTTCCGAATATGAAAAGGCGGTTCACACTGGTATTGATATTGCCAGTATGGCGCAGATTGGGGGACTTATAAAAAATGTAAAAGCTTGGCTTTCGACCTCAAAGACAAGTGGGAACGCATTTCGATACATGACGGAAGGAGAACTGAAAGCCATCCAAGAGACAGGATTACTAAGAGGCGGAAGACCCGGAGAAACTTTTTTCACAAAAGACTCATATAAGTCTGCATTAAAAGTTCAACAACGATTGGCATTACCTAGTACACCCACACATCGAGTTGAATTCAAAATCTTAAATAATCCTAGTTTAATCCGCAATGGAACAAAAGTAGAACCTGCTTTTGGAATGCCTGGAAAAGGTGCTGAATTTTTGACAACAGATCTTGTAAAAGTGCGATTAATTAATTGGCAACCATTAGGCCGTTAAATTGTATAATGATGACAAAGTATAAAATAATAGTAAGCGATCCTTGGGACTTCGAAGACGCTACTGGTTCAAATCTTATAATTGGAGAAATTGTAAAAGTTCTTTCTCCCTCGTTGGTAATTTTCAAATCGGACCATTTACTAAGCTTTGGAGGCCAAACAGGAAAAATATTAATTTTAAAACCAAGATATGAAAAGCAAGCGCTTACAATAGAAAATAATTATGAGGGTACTGTCGGAGGGGCAGTATTCTTATTGGATGATTTTGAAAACAATGATGAAAACTTTTTAGAAGACAATAGTAAATATGTGCTAATTGGGAGTTTAGAAAAAGTAATCACAACCCCTCCAATTAAATAGAATATTCTATATTTAATCTGAAGGGTTACTTTAATCTAGCTGGGTAAAATAACAAAACCACCGATTTAGGTGGCTTTGTTATTTGGAATATCGGTCAACAGTTTCACCGAATTTTCCTGTTAAGCAAAAACCAGATGCGTAATTCTAACGGGATTATCTTTTAGCCGATGTAAAATTTAATGCGTAGATGTGAATGAGATTAGAGAAGAGCAATTGTCAGAGCTAAACTTATTATAAAAACCTATGGCACTTTGGCAATATAATTTTTTTATTCTTCCCCTTAGTAGCTACGATAAATTCTGGCGACAGGAAAAATTGAAAGTTGATAAGGATTCTTTGTTCGATGACTCTGTATTTTGGAAAAACACAGGTATTCGCTCAGATTTTTTCTCTGAAATAGAAGAAATACTTTCGAGATCAAAATCATGGAGTAAGGATCTTTTGATTTACGGAAACGTTGAATCAAATGTATTCGAGATATTTATTGAAGCAGACCTTGTCGCATCCGTTTCATTCAGAATTGATTTAACTAGTCAATACAGACATATCTTGGACTACTTAATCAATTTTATGATTTTAAAAGGTTTGGTGATTGTTGGAGAAGATCTCGAATCAATACCTCTAAATTCAGAACAGATAAAAGCCAAGATGTTAACGTCATCGCAGTTCTTGAAATATAAAAGGTTATCCAAAAACGAAATTGAATAAGAAAACTTAAAAGCAGGCTCCGATTTAGGAGCCTGTTCTGTTATATCGCATATTGTGCTGAGCGGATGACAAGATATCTTCAAAGGTACTGTCGATCCAACGAAACCATTTATTACAATTTTTCCAAAATAACATATGGTATTGCAAGATGAGATACTGTTAAATAAGTTTGGTCAAGGTTTGGCCAGCTATGAAGTTTTGCTTGATAAATTTCAGTCGTTTGACTTGGATGACAGAAACAAATTTTTAAATGAATTGCTCTTTTTGGTCTTACAATCAAAACCCAACGATGACGACGTTGGTGCTGCAATAAGTGAAAGTGGGCTAAAACCAACATTTACGCCCTGCGTTCTTTTGCGCAAGGGGGTCGCTTATCATAATTTGAAAAAGATTGTGGAGCTGCCGGTTGGGGAGCAGGAAAAGGTTCTGAAATTGTTTTTAAGCTTATTCAAAGTTTCTTATCAGCGAAGGTTCCAACTGGAAAAGAACGATCCTCATAAATGGTGGTATTGGGATCTATCTAAAGACGAAAACATCAAAAAGGTTATAGAAACGGCTAAATCCTGAATGTGATCTGTACGATAAAAACCTTAATATGAAATACTGAACATAAAAATCCTTCACGCCCCGGACAACAATGCTCGGGGCGTGAAGGATTTTTATGGTAAATCAGCAGGCTGTCTATTTCTGACGGCCAGGCCGTAATCAGAAAAGATACCTTAAGTTTTGATTATTTTGTCAAGGATCACCTGGGGAATGTCCGCGTTGTTTTTGATGAGCAAAGAAGAACTTTACAACAAACCGATTATTATCCCAACGGTCTAGCCGTCCCGCGTGATGAAACTTTACCAGAAAATGCGAGAAACGGTTTCAATCGTTATCTTTATAACGAAAAAGAGTTGCAAATTGACAGCGGGTACCTGGACTACGGCGCACGGATGTACATGCCCGAGATCGGCCGCTGGGGTCTGAAGGTGAATATTTACCCAAAAAAGCGAAGTTAGAAAAACATATATAAAGTCGCTTCGCGTAGCGGACAAACATGATTATATTTTGTAGCAAAATTTTGTAAGATCCTAAATCAAAAGAGACGGCATGTACAATTTATTGGTATCTGCAAGTAATGAGGCTTGGAATGGTGAACCATATGAGATTGAATTATCTCGCTGTATCCGAGAGTATACTGACCAAGAAATCACTGACGAATTGGGTAAACTTGATAATAAATCTATTGCAACACTGCAACGTCTTCCTTGTATTTTCGCTCACGAATCCTCGTGCAAGAAACCGCCTAAATTTGGGTTAATCACAAAGATTACAAGACGTCAAAAACTTGTTCGGATTGAATATGAGATAAAAAGGTTGAACCCTTTCTGTCTTTTATTGATTTGGAAAATCTCAAATTTGAATTAGATATTAGACTTGGGAATTAAATAGAAGTCATTGGGCGGTCAAGAATGTAAACCTGATAAAAGAACTAAAGGAAAAAAATATTGATTTGCCTACGTGGGGAAATGAAATGTCCAAAACCGTAGATATAACAAATCATGTATTTGATGTTGGCCTATCATTCCCTGGTGAAGCACGAACTGTGGTCGAACCTATCGCTATCAGGCTTGAAGCTGACTTAGGCCCTCAAACATATTTCTATGACAATAATTATGTGGCCCAACTCGCCAGACCATCCCTCCATTTACTCCTTCAAGATATTTATCGAAATAGATCAAAATTAATTGTGGTATTTCTTTCCGGAGATTATCAGAGAAAAGAGTGGTGCGGTATTGAATTTAGAGCCATTAACGAAATACTGATGAAAAGGAAACATGATCGCATCATGTTTGTAAAAATAGACGATGGTCAAGTTGAAGGAGTTTTTAAAACTGATGGCTATGTTGACGGGCTGAAATATTCGCCGGATCAAATTGCAAAATTTATTATGGAGAGGGTATCATTATTAAGCAACTAATTCAAAAGCCTACCTTCAACATCCGTGTAGGTAGGCTTTTATTTTCATGCAATTCAAAGTGCTCAACTCGAAAGAATAAGTCCGGCCCCCTTGTTCTCACCAATTATAATTTTCAATATTCGGATCAGTCCTTAAACCCAGCGATTTCAGGTAAATATCCGTCATCTGCACAGTACTGTGACGTAGCATCTGTTGCAACTGCTTTATGCCCACACCAGACAAATACGCATTGACCGCGCCCGTATGTTTCCACGAATAAAGTGTGTAGTTTTTATTGTCAAGCTTCAACACTTTTAACACTTTCTCATGCCTTCTAAAAGCGACTTGTTTAGCTGAAACTTCTTTGCCCGGAATTAACCCCTTTCCAAATAAATATAAAAATTGGTTCTGTTTCGAAAGTTCTAACTTACTAATGACGGCCAGCAACGCCGATATAATAGGAACAGTTTCTGTCTTGCCATTCTTTGAAACTGCACCACGTACCAGTATATATTTTTGGTTAAACCTGACATCCTGTATTTCAATAGCGCGCAACTCCCCGGGGCGGATGAAGGCATAATATATAAAACGGGTAAATGCATAAAGCTCCGGTTCGTGGACCGCCATATACTTTTCCACCTTTTCGCGATCAATGTCACTGAAAGCAATGTTCTTCCTAGTTGCTTCCTGTTTATTTTTTTCAACTTGAAAGGATTCTCTGGTACGTCAACGCGATTTTTTAAGTGGGAATAAACCGTCGCCAGATGCATAAGCGTATTATTGGCCGTTCGGGCAGAATTCCCCGTAGTAGTAAGCAAATGATCACGAAACAGAATCGAATCTTTGTCCGTGAAGCTGTAAATTGATAACGTTTGCTGATTAGCAAACTCTTTTAATTTATTGATTGCGGATTGGTAAGTAATTACCGTTTTTGGCCGCATAGTTGAAGAGATAACTTCAAGTACTTTTGTAAGCGAAAGCACGATATCGTTATCTGATTCAGCAACAATATTTGTTCTGATGTCAACCGAAGCTTTTTTGAAGTAGTACCCCTGCTCCAAGATTTGATTAGTATCGGCGATAATTTTGTTGGCCTCATGGACACGGGCCTTTTTCGTCTGGAAAGACATCGGAATTTTTATACGCTTCCGAATGAGGTCATCACTGGCTTCATCCCAGGCATAATACTCAACATACCACTCCTTAGGGATCAAGCTGAAAAGTTGGGGGGAATGAAATAAATTATTTGCTTTGTAGCCCGAACCAATCCCGTTTGCGTGTTGAACGAATCTTATCAAGCCTTAGTCCGTATCCTTTTGCCAGAAG
>NZ_JAVFVU010000071.1 GCF_030929615.1 Dyadobacter sp. LHD-138
TTACAGGCAGCTTCTAATTTTCGGCTGGAATACACATTACTTACATACCCGTAAACCAACACTTTGAGCAGCATCTGTGGGTGATAACTTGAAGCTCCTGTTGTTTTGTAAGCTGAATTCAGAGGGCCCAGGTTGACTTTGTTAATCACCTCGTTAACAACACGAACCGGGTGAGATTTTGGAACCAACTCCTCCAAACTGGGTGGTAACAGCATGATTTGCTGCTAGTTGTATGGTTTAAAAGTAGGCTGTTTTCCTGCCATTGTTCATAATTATTTATACCTAAAGATATAAAAATCAAGCAAATAGACAAAAAAATAAGTCAGAATTTTAGAACCATAATGTAAAATATATTAATATATAAAACAAGAAAAGAGGATGCCTTTCTGAGACACCCTCTTTACTTTTTATCAATCAAACTTTTAGGCTGTGGCGTTCTGCGCGCGGATATCTTTGAGAATTTGGTCGGCTCCATCCGATATCAGTTCGTCAGCCAGGAAAGTACCAAGTTCTTCCGGAAAGGATGTGGAGCCGCTTTCTGAGCGGCGGATCTGTACTTTGCCATCCAGGCTGATGATCCCTCCGGAAATATTTATTTCTTCCTGATTTAATATCGCCAGCGCAAATACCGGAATACTGCATCCGCCCTGAAGGCGTTTCAGGAAAGCGCGTTCAGCACGCAGACAGGTTTCTGTTGGCTCATGGTTAAGCAGCTTTTTAAGGATGGCTTTCTTTTCGTCAGCGAGGGAAACTGCATTTTCAATGGCGACACTGCCCTGGCCTACCGCCGGTGTAAATTCATCCAGCAATAAATGCTCAGCGATTTTATTGTCATATTCCATGCGGTGCACGCCTGCATAGGCCAGCAGTAATGCATCGCATTGGCCTTCTTCCAATTTACGCAGACGGGTTTGTAAATTACCACGCATATCCACCGTCCTGATGTGCGGATAATAATGTTTCAGCACTGCAATCCTGCGCGTCGAGGAAGTGCCGACAACGAATGCCTCTCCGCTAGTTAAAGAAAGATTTGTGTTATGGCTTACGAGCACGTCATTGGCACGCTCGCGTTCGGTAAAGGCGATAATTTCAAAATCATCGTCCAGGTGTGATTGCAGATCTTTGGCACTATGCACGGCAATGTCAATATCGCCGCTTCTTAGCTGATCTTCCAGCTCCTGCGTAAATACACCTTTACTGCCGATTTTGGATAACGAACGGTCCAGGATTTTATCCCCCTTTGTTTCTATAATGACGATTTCCGTGGTAATGCCTCCTTTTTTAAGGAGTTCTTCAACATAATATGCCTGCCATAAGGCTAGTTTACTACCACGTGTTCCTATTTTAATATGCATGTTTTCTATTGCGCTCAATAAAAATGAGGCGCATTTTTAGCCCGAAATGACTTCGGGAGTTGATTGTAAATTAATAAGGTTGAATAAGCACTTCTGCCGGAATCTGTATTTACAAAGATAAGGAATGTTACCAAGCGCGGGGTACAATCGTCCATAGACTTTTTTGGTTATAGCCCAACGGTGTCACCTTCATCCGTAATGATTTTTTCCTCAATATAAGCAACGATGAGGGACGCAATATCGATCCCGCTGATTTCTTCAATTCCTTTCAATCCGGGGGAAGAATTTACTTCCATGACTAGGGGGCCTCTTTCCGATTGCAAAAGATCCACACCGGCGATTCTTACGCCCAGTGCTTTCGCGGCTGCAATGGCCGTATGCTCTTCTTCGGGCGTCAGTTCTACCAGGGAACCTTCGCCGCCGCGATGCAGGTTGGAGCGAAAATCACCTTCGTGGCCCTGGCGTTTCATAGCCGCCACCACTTTATTGCCGATCACAAAGGCGCGGATATCGGCTCCCTTGGATTCTGCGATAAATTCCTGGATAAGAAAATTGGCACGTAGCCCATAAAATGCTTCAATGGTCGATTTTGCCGCTTTTGTTGTTTCCGCCAACACAACACCGACACCCTGCGTACCTTCCAGTAATTTGATGATCACGGGCGGACCGCCAACCATATGAATAAGCTCATTGACCTGTGCAGGGTTTTTAGCAAAAACGGTTTTTGGAATATCCACGCCAGACTTCGCAAGCACCTGCATACTGCGCAGTTTGTCTCGTGAACGTAATATCGCCTGTGACTTTACAGTCGTGAAAATTTTCATTAGTTCGAACTGCCGCACTACTGCGCAGCCGAAAGCATTGACCGAGGTTCCAATTCTTGGGATTACGGCATCAATACCCTTTATAGGTTTACCTTTATAAATGACAGTTGGCTTTCCTCCTTCAATCATGACAAAGCACTTGACGTGGTCGATAACCACGGCCTGGTGACCTTTCTGTTTGATTGCCTCCACCAGACGCCTCGTTGAGTAAAGGTCAGGATTGGTGGATAATATGGCGATTTTCATATAAATCTAATGGATTAAAAGAGTAGGGTTGGCCTCCGGATCATGGCTTTTATGTCTGGCTTTTTCAGCACTTTGCCTGGCCGAAAGATCTTTTTGAGACACATCAATCAGGAAACGGCCTTTCAGTAATTTACGTCCCAAAAGGATCGGATAACTCATTTTTTTACGGTTAGCCAGCGAAAACTCTGTACGTATTTTTCTGCCAAAAAGCACGATCTGTGTCTTGATGACATATCTTTTTTCTTCTTTACCGGAAGAATTCCTGACAATGGTTTCCTTGAATTCGCTGACGGAAAATGATTGCTGTGGTGCTCCTTTTTTTGCATCCAGGTAAAAACATAACCTGGTTGCATCTCCATCTTTGATGAGACGGACGCGGGCACAATGTATGGAAGAAGTTGTAGCGCCCGAGTCAACACGTACCGGGACGTTGTACCAGGCAAGTTCCGGTAAATCCACAATGTCGGTTGCCCCGATGAGCTCAATTTTTTTTTTCATCTACGTTGAAAAAACGGTGCAATAGTTAAGGAAAGGTCAAGAAACACCATTTTTGCTCTTACGTTTCTTTCGATATGGTAATATGCAACGTTTACTTCCTGAACCATATTTTCCAAGGCATCGAAATTAACTGCTTTGGAAAAATTTTGCACGAATGTAAGCTCTTCCTGGGGAACCCGCAACAGCTCTGCCGCGCCCTGGCTCCAGACGAGCATGTCACGGAAAAGTCTTAACGCATACTCAAATAGACCTTTCTGTTTTTCCTTGTTCATCCCGTCAAAGGAATCGGCCAGTTTTACCAGATTTGCCACATCGTATTTGTAACAATAACGCATCCATTCTGCAAACCAGGCCGAGCGGTCATCCGATGTTTCATGGATCAGCCGAAGTGCTTCCGACAGGTTTCCGTCGCAAAGGTAGGTAACCTGATTTGCAATACTCTCGTTCACAGCTTGTTGTTTCAAAAACAAACGCACCTCGTCATCGGAAAAAGCAGGGACGGCCACGCGTTGCGTACGGGAGATGATGGTAGTCAACAGCCGGTCAGACTGATCGCTAACCAATAGGAAAAGCGTTTTATAGGGTGGTTCTTCCAGTATTTTCAACAGCGCGTTGGCGGAAGAGGCATTCATGATTTCGGGCTTCCATATTAACAGAATTTTATATTCACCCTCATAAGATTTAACGGAAAGTTTTTTTAGAATACCCCGCGCTTCCTCCACAGAAATGTTGCCCTGCTTGTTTTCTGCATTGATAAAGTCCAGCCACTCGGGAAGAACCCGGTATGGTGTGTCCAGTAAAAAAGTACGCCAAAGCGGTAAAAAAGCTTCACTGGTATTACCGCTTACTTTTTTAGACGTTGCGATTGGAAAGATTGAATGAAAATCCGGGTGGATTAATTTACTCATTTTTGCACAGGAGGCGCAAACACCGCATGCATCTTCCTCGCTTCGGTTTTCACAGTTGATATAGGTGGAAAACGCGAGCGCCAAAGCAAGACCTCCGCCTCCGCTGGCACCGTCGAAAAGCAGTGCATGGGCCAGATGGCTCGTTTGCACCGATCGTCTCAGTGTTGATTTTATATGTTCCAGTCCCGGGATATCTCTAAAAAGCACAGTGGTTTGGGTTAATCTATATTCTTAATGTATGATAATTATCGCTGGCTTTGCGTTTGTTCAAACACCGCGCGCAGTATTTTTTCGTCGGTTTCATCAAAGGTCATACCACGGCGATTGACCGTGTCTTTGGCAACGGCCATGGCTTTTTCAAACCGGTACTCCGTAAATCCTTCAGTATTGCCGCCCCACGAATAGGAGGGGATGTGTTTGGATTGGAAACCCGCGCCGAAAACATTGACATTAACACCGACGACTGTACCGGTGTTAAACATGGTTGAAATCCCCGCCTTGGAATAATCGCCCATGAACAACCCGCAAAAAAGCAAACCCGTACTTTCCGGTTGGCCTGTCACATAACTATGCAGTTTCACCGGTGTATGGTCGTTTTTAAGGTTTGAATTATTGGTATTGGCGCCAAGGTTACACCATTCACCCAATACCGAATTACCCAGATAACCGTCGTGGCCCTTGTTGCTGTACCCAAATAACACACTGTTGCTGACTTCGCCACCCAGTTTACAAAACGGTCCGACAGTGGTATTAGGCCTGATTTTTGTGCCCTGCGCCAGGACAGAACTGTCGCCAATGGCAAAAGGCCCCTGGATTAATGAGCCTTCCTGTATCAACGCATTGCGTCCGATATAAATTGGTCCGTTCTCAGCATTTAAAACCGAAGCTTTAATGACTGCCCCTTCTTCAATAAAAATATTTTCAGGGTTATAACAGTGGGTGAATGGATCAGTAAGTTTGGCGGATTGCCGTGTACTTTTTATTCTTTCGAAATCCAGCTTGATCTGTGCGCCGTTCTGGGTGAAAATATCCCAGCTATGCCGGATCATAACGACCGGTTCCGCGTACGTAATACGCTTGCAATGTGCAGCCGTATGCGCCGGTTTCCAATCCCGGGCGGAGCTCCTTATTGCCAGGATTTCATTTTCAGGAGAGATCAGGGCCGATTCGCCGGGCAGATTTTCAATGGCGTTTACCAGTAAAGCATCCGGGCAAATTGCTCCGTTGATATAAATGGAATCTTCTGATGCCAGGGCTGGAAACCGCAGGCTCAGATAATCATCCGTTTGATAGGAAACAGGGGATTGCAGCCAGTCATTCCATTTTTCAGCGATGGTCCGGATACCGCAGCGGATTCCGGCGATGGGGCGTGTGTATGTAAACGGTAATAATTGTAATCGAAGTTTTGGATCGTCGAATAAGATGATACTACGCATATCGTGTTTATGTATGTATCGTCAAAGTTCGGCCATTTTTTTGGTTCGGACAAAAAAGAAAGCAGTCTCTGATCGCTTTCGCTTTGAGACTGCTTTCTTGAAGACCTTAACTTGTAAAAATTAAGCTTCAGTAGTTTCTTTTGTACCGTAACGTTTTCTGAATTTATCAACACGTCCTGCTGTATCTACAAGTACATTTTTACCTGTGTAGAATGGGTGAGACTTAGAAGAAACCTCGACTTTGTATACAGGATAAACCGTTCCATCTTCCCAGGTAATGTTTTCGCTGGTTTCGATTGTCGAGCGTGTAATAAATTTAAAATCGCTGGATAAATCCCAGAATACTACTTCTCTGTAATTGGGATGAATATCATTTTTCATTTGTATATGCAATTATGTGTTTCGATACAATTCTCAAAAAGGATTGCAAAAGTAATTATTATAAACCGACGGAGCAAATAATCTTATACAATATTTTAATAAATTGATTGTCAATGTGTTTTACGTTGCAATACTTTTGACTTATTGGCAGAAAACAGCGACCCGGCGTCAGATCTTTTTTGGATCCGCCAAAATCACGCAAAACGATAAATTAACGCGTACTTTCTACGGTATAGATAAAGCTGTCGGCCTTATAATAGCCCACATTGTACTCGATCGGCCTTTCGCCCTGATCAAAAACGAATCTTTTTCTGAGCAAAACCGGGCTCCCGATGGGTATTTTGAGCTTGGAGGCAATGAAAGCGTCGGCTGCTTTTGCGCTGATTTCCTCTTTCGATAGCGTCGCAATCACAGAATAGTCATTTTCCAGCAACTCGTAAAGTGGCCGTTTGAAATCTTCGTCACCTGTTAAACCAACCCTGGGATGAAAATAAGAGGCAAAATAGACAAATGGTTCGTCGGGTTTTCCTCGGACCCTTTCCATTTTTAATACTTTCCGGTCTGTTTTTATTTCGAAAAAGTTGGCAAGCGATTCCTCGGGCAGTACCCAGGTTACATGCAGTTCAAAATTTTTGATGGGTACGCCTCTCAGCTTCATTTCCTGAGAAAAACTAAGCCAGTTATTCGATTTTGAACTTACAGCGGCACTGGAAACCCTGGTGCCTGTTCTCTTTTTCCGGATCAGAAGGCCTTCAAATACTAATTTATTTATGGCTTGCCTTAACGTTGTCCGGGATATGGCCAATTGTTTTGCAAGATCAACTTCATTGGGTAATACCATGCCGTTTTGATACTGCTCCTCAGTGATTAACTGTCTCAGGAGCGTTTCCGCCTGGGCATGCAACGGTATCGGACTTTTGTGGTCAATAGAGTACTTCATCTAACTTTTGCGAGCGGTTATTGGTACAATAGTAAGAAATTTTCCCGTTTGATTTGTTGATACATATTGTTTTAGCGGGGTAGTAAATGTAATTCTTTATGTTTTTTAAATAAATAATGAAATTATATTTCAGAATATTCTAATTATTAATATGTTTGTACATTATAACATAAATAGCTGCTGGTAATTAGCTATATGCGATTAGCTCAGTAACTGGACTGATTAATAGCTTATTATAAAAATCAATAAGTAGCTGCTGGCAATAAGGAAATAAATCAATCTTAATAATTGTAAATGAACGTATTACGAAAGATGTTCAGCGGTGGTCTTATTGGACTGTCTGTCCTGACTTCGGTCTTTGCCGGCAGTGCAAGAGACAGTGTATTTAAATATGTTGATCCTAAATTAGGCACCGCACACAGCCGATGGTTTTTCTACACACCGGCTGCCGTACCCTATGGAATGGCCAAACTCGCGCCTTCCACGAATGGGCACTATGGAAATCCATCCGGTTGGGAAGCTGTCGGTTATGATACCCGCCATACCTCCATTGAAGGCTTTGTCCATTTTCATGAATGGCAGGTCGGTGGTATTAGTTTTATGCCTGCAACCGGTCCTTTAAGGATAAAACCGGGTGATCTGGAACGGAAGGAAGAGGGCTATCGGTCGGGATTTGATAAAAAAAATGAAATAGCCGAGCCGGGTTATTACAAAGTCTTGCTGGATGATTATCAGATCACGGCTGAACTTACGGCAACCAAACATGTGGGATTTCACCGGTATACCTTCCCCGCAAATAAGGAATCCAGAATCCTGCTCGATATTGGAAATGAGCAGGGGGAAAGCGGTGCGGTACGCGATGCGGAAATCAGGATGACCGACGCCACGCATTTTGAAGGATTTGTGACCACTTACCCTAAATATGTAAAAACGTATGATCCGCAGGGCCAGGTTTCCATGTATATCTCGGGGGAAATCAGCAAAAAGCCGGTGCATGTAGGATCTTTTACGGCCAGCGGTATTCAGCCCAAATCGAACGCTGCGAAGGGAAAAGGGGCAGGGTTGTATCTTGAATATCAAACAACTGCCGGGGAAGTAATCGAAATGAAGGTGGGATTATCCTATACTTCCGTTGCCAATGCAAAAGAAAATCTGATGGCCGAGGCCAAAAATATTTCTTTTAAACAGGCGCAAACCGATGCCCGGAATACCTGGGAAACCGAATTGAGCAAGTTGTATGTGGAGGGAAGTACTCAAAAAGATAAGATTAAATTTTATACCGGTTTGTATCACGCCCTCCTGGGAAGAGGCACAGCCAGTGATATCAATGGCTCTTTTCCAAAACATGATGGCTCGATTGGGAAGCTGCCCAAGGATAAAAACGGAAATTTCAGTTACAGCATTTATAATACCGATGCGATCTGGGGCGCATACTGGAACATTACCCAGTTGTGGGCGCTTTCTTATCCGCAGCATTACACCAATTATGTCCAGTCGCAGTTGGAAATTTACAAAGCAAGAGGATGGTTTGCGGATGGTGTTGTCAATGGCAGCTTTGTTTCCGGCGTTGGTACCAACATGGTTGGGCTAGCCATAGCGGGCGCTTATGCGTCGGGAATCAGGGATTATGATACAAAACTTGCGTATGAGGCGGTGAAAAATAATGAACTGTCGTACAAAAACAGGCTGGAAGGATCGGGGAAAATGGATCTGTCGGCGTTTATTAAATATGGCTATTCGCCCTATCTGGTAAAGAATATAACGGATTCAACCGGGTCGCATTTTTCGGCATCACATACCCTGGAATATAGTTTTAGCTCGTTTGCGGCTGCACAAATGGCCAAATCGCTGGGTAAAAAGGACGATTATCAGAAACTGATTAAATATTCAGAAGGCTGGAAATTGCTTTTCGATCCGATTGAAAAAGTGATACATCCGAAAGATGCCGAGGGCAACTTCATCGATAAATTTGATGCTACGGAGCCCTGGAGAGGATTTCAGGAAGGCAATGCGATACAATATACTTTTTATGTTCCGCACAATCCGGCCGGGTTAATAGAAGCAACGGGGAAACCAGTCTTTAATGAAAAACTGAACAGTATTTTTGAAACGGCTCAAAAAAGCGGTTTCGGAGGAGGAAAGGAGATCGATGCCTTTGCTGGGATTAAGTCGTTGTACAATCATGGCAACCAGCCCAATCTTCATGTCAGCTGGCTTTTTAATTTTTCCGGTAAACCATGGTTGACGCAAAAGTGGACACGGGCGATCTGTGACGAGTTTTATGGCACGGAAAGTATTCACGGTTATGGTTACGGGCAGGACGAGGATCAGGGCCAGCTGGGCGCCTGGTATGTCATGGCGTCACTGGGTTTGTTTGATGTAAAAGGCCTGACGGATCTAAGACCGGTTATCGAGCTGGGAAGCCCTGTTTTTGATAAAGCAGCAATCCGGTTGGGTAATGGTAAAAATCTGGTCATTGAAACGAAGCATAATTCGAAGGAAAATGTATATATCCAGTCGGCCCGATTTAATGATAAGGTTTTAGACAATTGCTGGCTTTATCGTGATGAATTGATGAAAGGCGGAAAGTTGATTCTGACCATGGGCAATCAGCCCAACGAAAACTGGGGCAAGACAGCGCCGCCTTCCGAGCAATAATGATAATGACAGAAAAGCCCCTGTTTCCCGGAGAATTTAATCCGGGAAACAAGGGCTTTTTGGTTAAGGCGACAATCGGATAGCGGTTACACTTCGCTGATCTGTTTTTGAAGCACTTCAATTCCTTTTTTGGACTGGCTGTCAAAATCCTGATAGACGAAACATTCAATGGAAAGCCCGCCCTTGTATTTTATTTTTTTCAAAGCCGCCAGATATGGCCTGAAATCATCGCCTGCTACGCCGGGCGGGGTCCGGTTTTGTTTTTCGGCAATGTGACAATGCACAATATGTTTTCCAAACCTGACGATCTGGTCGGCAGGTTCATCTTCTTTTAGCATGTGGTATATATCACAAAGCAGCTGAAAAGACGGACTATTCACCGCATTGATAATTTCTACGCCTTCCGATAAACTGTTAATAAAATTGGTTTCACCCCGGTTTAAAGGTTCCAGTGCAATCGTGACACCATGTTTTTCTGCCAGCGGAGCCATTCTTTTACTCAGTGCTATATGTTGTTCCTTGGCTTTGTCACGATCAAAACCTTCGGGGATAATCCGGGATGTGCCGCTCCCAAAAACGATATACTTGGAACCGCACTCTTTTGCCCTTTTTAACGCCAGGTCGGTGCGCTGTAAAATGGCTTCATGGTTAGCATCCGGGCCCAGTGTTTTCAGCTCGCCTGGCAGCAGGATCACATAGGAACGGATAGGGAACTGGTCCGATTGCAACTGCTGGAGATTTTTGGCATATTGCATGTCTCCGTTTTTCGGAATCAGAAATCCACCCACAGATTCTTCAATATAGGAACATCCATAATTTTTCAATAGCGCGGCTTTTTCGTAGGAAGCATAGACACCCAGAGGCAGGGAAAACCTGGCCCCGAAATCGTCATGAGAAACGGCCCTGACAAGGCTTTCCGTGCCCAGCGATAAACCAGCGCAGATCCCGGCGGATTGTTTCAAAAATGTCCTTCTTGACTGAGGTTCAAATGGCTGCTCCATATCGGTTATTTTTTTAAAAGTATATGTATTATTAGAAAGGAAGAATCGGTATAATATGTATATAAAAAATAGGCGTAATAAAGAAAAGTTTACAAATTTAAAATTTTGTCAATAATTTATTTTACGGTAATATATTGAATATCAGATATTATTATAATGTATTTTTGGAATTTGTATAATTTTATATAAAAAAAGTGTGCAAATATTTTATAGAAAAAACACGAAAAATATTTTTCTATAAACCAAATATACCTTCATATTGGTAACCGGCTTGTTTTAAGAATATTAACAATTTGATAATTTGTACTATCCTTACAAAGCGATTTTTTAGGTTAAATTACCAGTTGCACTTTTGATTTATTTTCAGTTATTTCATGGAAATTTATTTCTCCCTCCCTTGAATCATTAACAACTTTAAATCTCTTTCACCTCAGAAAAAAAATTGACATGTCTATGTACGTTATAAAGCGTGACGGTCGCCGTGAGTCGGTAAAATTCGACAAAGTGACTGCCCGTATTGAGAAACTGAGCTATGGCCTTGATAACAATTACATTCAGCCCATAGAGGTAGCCAAAAAGGTAGTATCCGGTATTTATGATGGTGTAACCACCGCCGAACTGGATAACCTCGCTGCTGAAACAGCCGCTTCGATGACTACCAAGCATCCCGACTATGCGATTTTGGCGGCCCGGATTGCGATCTCAAATCTCCATAAAAACACATTGAAGTCGTTTTCGGCTACAATGAAACGTCTTTATACTTATATAGATGATAAAACCGGCGAAAATGCTTCGTTGATTTCCAAGGAAGTTTACGAGGTGATCCGCCAGCATGCATCTTTGCTTGATTCTACCATTATATACGACCGGGATTATGCCTATGATTACTTTGGCTACAAAACCCTGGAAAAATCTTATCTACTTAAAGTTGATGGAAAAATTGTAGAACGTCCGCAACAAATGCTGATGCGTGTTGCGATCGGTATCCACCAGGACGATGTGCAGGCAGCTATTGAAACGTACCATTTGCTTTCTGAGAAATGGTTCACCCATGCCACGCCTACCTTGTTTAATGCGGGTACGCCCAAGCCACAGATGTCTTCCTGTTTCTTATTAACGATGAAAGAGGATAGCATCAATGGGATTTATGATACACTGAAACAATGTGCGCTGATCTCGCAGTCGGCTGGCGGTATTGGTTTGAGCATACATAATGTACGTGCGACCGGTACTTATATTAAAGGGACCAATGGAATGTCCAACGGTATTGTGCCGATGCTTCGCGTATTTAATGATACAGCCCGTTATGTAGACCAGGGCGGCGGAAAGCGTAAAGGTTCCTTTGCTATATATATGGAACCCTGGCATGCCGATGTTTTCGATTTTCTTGATTTGAGGAAAAATCACGGTAAGGAAGAGCAACGGGCACGCGATCTTTTCTATGCGATGTGGATTCCGGATTTGTTTATGAAACGGGTGGAGGCTAATGATACGTGGTCACTATTCTGTCCGCATGAATGCCCGGGACTGGCTGATACGCATAGCGCGGAATTTGAAAAATTGTACGAGCAGTATGAACTGGAAGGCAGAGCCCGTAAAACGATAAAAGCGCAGGATCTGTGGTTTGCCATTCTTGAATCGCAGATTGAAACGGGTACACCTTATATGTTGTACAAAGATCACGCGAACTCAAAATCAAACCAGAAGAATCTGGGGACAATTAAGTCGTCCAACCTGTGTACGGAAATCATGGAGTATACTGCGCCTGATGAAGTAGCGGTGTGTAACCTGGCTTCGATTGCATTGCCAAAATTTGTGGAGATGAAAGAAGACGGTTATTATCGTTTTGATCACCAGAAATTATATGAGATCACGAAAGTGATCACCCGCAACCTGAATAAGATTATTGATCTTAATTATTATCCTGTTCCGGAAGCTGAGAAAAGCAATAAAAGACACCGCCCGATCGGTATCGGGATTCAAGGTCTGGCGGATGCATTCTGCATGATGCGTATGCCTTTTGATTCTGATGAGGCGCGTCAATTAAATAAAGATATCTTCGAAACCATTTATTTCGGAGCGATGGAAGCTTCCATGGAGCTGGCAAAACTTCATGGTCCTTACGCAAGCTGGGAAGGAAGCCCGATCTCACAGGGGATATTCCAGTTTGATATGTGGAATGTAACGCCTGAGAGCCAAAATTGGAATTGGGATAAGCTGCGCAAAGAAGTTATTCAGAATGGTGTGCGTAACTCATTATTACTTGCGCCTATGCCAACAGCTTCTACAAGTCAGATTTTAGGCAACAATGAATGTTTTGAACCATTTACATCCAATATATATGTAAGACGTGTTCTTTCGGGAGAATTTGTTGTGGTCAACAAGTATTTGTTGAAAGACCTGGTGAAGCTTGGGTTATGGAATGAAGAAATGAAAAACAACCTGGTACGTGCCAGCGGTTCGGTTCAGGCCATTCCAAATATCCCGCAGAACATCAAAGATCTTTATAAAACGGCATGGGAAATTAAGCAGCGCAGCATCCTGGATATGTCTGCTGATCGTGGGGCTTATATTTGCCAGTCGCAGTCTTTGAATATCTTCCTGGAAGAACCTAATTTTGGAAAATTGACATCGATGCATTTCCACGCCTGGAAAAAAGGATTGAAAACCGGTATGTATTATTTACGGACACGTGCTGCTTCTGCTCCGGTTCAGTTTACATTGGGCAAACAAGCTGAAGCACAAATCGAGCCAGCTACCGAAGTGGTTGCGGAAAAGGAATTGAATTACGTACAATATGCGGAAGATCATACCAAGCCGGCTGCACCGCGTGACAGTCGTTCGGATATGCAATGCTCCTTGGACGATCCGGAAGGATGTGAAGCGTGCGGGTCTTGATTGGAAACCGGGAATAAAAGTATAAGCAAACAGGCTTCAGCTTTTAAGCTGGAGCCTGTTTGCTTATACAAAGGATGTGCGCATATAGAGAAATGTTTAGGATTGCGTTGTAGGGTATAATCTGTTGCAGGTGTAATTCGTTGCTGAAGTGCGGTTCGGCGTAGCTATTTGTTGGACCTGCTCTCCGACTATGTCCCGGTGTCATCGGATTTTGAGCGCATAATGTTTTACCATGATATTACGCAGCATAAAAACAGCGTATTGGATTAAGAGATAAATAAGCCTATGAAAACATATAAAACCGTTCTTCGCGCAGTACTAATGTTGGTTACGATCTTCCTTTTGCTGATTGGAGCGCTTAGCTCATATCAAAACTGGTCGCACAGTAAAAATATTATGGGAATCGGGTTAATGCTTTTCATGGTGATGATAGCGGATCACTATATCAGTAAACGGATTTTGGCTAAACGGGAAAAGGATTCTTAGGCGGGTGTTTAAGTTTGTTGATCTTATTTGATAATATATTCGCCATCTCGTTAATCACTCCCTGTTTCTAGCTTTGGAAATTGACGCTATTTTTTCTGCGGCTCCTTAGGAGCCTTCTATGCATGATCCGGGAACACCCGGCTGGATGCAGTCATTATTCTTCTTATATATAGGTA
>NZ_JAVFVU010000072.1 GCF_030929615.1 Dyadobacter sp. LHD-138
CGTGCCTCAGCCGCCCTTGACAAACTCAATAGCAAGCAAAAAAAACATTTGAAATCGAAAAGAAAAATTAAATTTGAATCAACTTTGACGACCAGACAGAGTTTAGATTACACTCCCTAAATCGAAAGCGATTTGATTTACTTGATTGGTGGTAGCCAACAGGTTTCTTTTTGCTTCAAGTACAATTTGCTCTTTAATGAGTTGCGAGCAGGATTTACCCACAGTTTCTTTGGTTATTTTGTTTAATTGAAATGTAGTGAGGTGCATCGTCTCGGCATATTGTTTCACTTGTTTATGTGTCACAATATGCTTTTGTAATAGCTCCAAAAATTCTTCCAATTGATTTTGGGAATATTGATTCCCGTCATTTTTAATTTCTTTGGGGCTCCTGCTCTGTCTTACCAATTCAATAAAGAGAATTTCCAAACTTGCTTTGATAACTTCCCTGTAGTGGTCTTGTTTTTGGTTATATTCTTCAAAAATGAAAGATAACTGTGATAATAATTTTCTAAATTTTTCAACAGAAAGCGGGCAGTGATTTTTATGACTTACTTTTCTCAAAACGAAATTAACAGGCTCTTCTTTTGGCGAATAAAAGTCACGGTTAAATTGGATTAAATACCCTTTACAACCCTGCTTTAACGTGAGTCGATGCACTTGTCCAGGTCGCATAAAAAAAACAGAATAGTCATCAACAGGATAATCGATAAAATCAATATAGTGTTCACCCTTCCCATTTTCTAAAAACAAAACAAAAAAGAAATTGTGCCTGTGCAACTCTTGCACCAAATCTTTTTCGGAGAGCAATGTACCGATGTTCCGAATACTAAAACCCTCAGAAAAATCAGGCTCTTTAATTTGTCTTATGCTAATTTCTTTCATACAAATACTGTCGATGCTATTTTGTCGTGTCAAAAATCATACTTTTATCTGTCATTCATTAAGTAAACTTTTCAGTTCTACACTTTGAAGGTCATAAACTTCCGAATTGGGGGGGGCAGTTTCACCGAATTTTCCAGTATTCTAAACAAATGCCTCCACAAAATGGGCAGCTCCCCGCGAAATCAACTACAAAAAAGAATTATTTCCAATACCATTTTCCAGTTAACCTGCGGAGCCCTGAACTCCTTGACAGCATTTACCAGCCAAACAAAAACAATCTGTTACACCCGGTGTTATACACTCCCATCGCTAAGACATAAGCCAGGAGCATAATTCCGACACACCAGGCAAGTGCCACCCCTAGTTCATTACCTGCCGGCTGGTTTGAAAGTAGCGCACCGATAGTCTCCACGATCAAGGTCACCGGTATAGGATTCAAAATGATAATCCCTATCATTTTGATACGCCAGGCGATGACCCGTCCATAAATAATTAAAATACAAAGCCCTGACTAAAAGCTAATTAAAAACAAACTCACACCTTCTCGCTATTGGGGCACAGATATTTAATCGTTGGGTTTACAATCAACCCATATACTTTTAACCATGATTACCCAGTACGAAGGTATCAGCCTGATCGAATCTGAATTTCCTCAATTAGCCCGTTTATATAAAAGAAGTGCATTAGGCAACGACATTCACAAATCCATTCAAAGATTGCTGGATTTCTCCAAAGAAGCCGTTACCGACTACAACCTTGATTTGTCCCGGAAGTGTTTTTCGCTGGCCAGACGTCTGCTGACCCAGGGCGACACACTCGTCAGAACTGCCGTTGAAAAAAGCTTCATTTACTCTTTTCTGCCCTTCGTCCAAAAAGACGATGCCGAAAAGAAAAGGCTGAAATTCTTTATTCCGGAAGACTTTTACCAGATCTTCTTGCACCAGGTCGAAAAAAGAGCTGGTAAAAACAGTCCCAAAAAAGAAAATACGGGAGCTTCCACCGACATCATCATCCGACCGGCGGGCCGTCAGGACTGGATTTTCGCCAAGGCCATCACGCAAGAAATGTATACGTCTGCCCTGGCCAGAGGATGCGGTATTTCCAGGCGCAGCCCCCTGTCTTTGATCCGAAAAATGATCGAAGGCAAGGCCATCATCGCTTTAACACGGACAAACCAGTGGGTAGGCTTCTGTTACCTGGAAACTTACGAAAACAATGCATTCGTATCGAATTCGGGATTGATTGTTTCGCCTGATTTCCGGCAATGCGGCGTGGCAAAGGCCCTCAAACAAAGCATCTTCGATTTATCCCGGGCACAATATCCACTGGCCAAAATTTTCAGCATCACCACCGGATCTGCCGTCATGAAAATGAACACCCGGCTGGGATTTGCACCGGTCACCTACGCCGAAATTACCCAGGAAAAGAAGTTTTGGGAAGGCTGTAAAAGCTGTGTCAACTACCAAGCCCTGCTTGAAAAGGGTACAAAAAATTGCTTCTGCACGGCCATGCTGTACACACCGGCGGAAGAAGCCGAAGAGCAGGAGAATGAATCTGAGATGGAACATTTTAAATAGTCATAAAAAAATTTTATGAAAACGTATCGGAAATACATCAGATACCTTCAGGTTCTTAACCTGCTGACCTTTGCCGTGATTTTATTTACGGTCCTCTACAGTGGGGCCCTGATTTATAAATTGCCGGATCGCTTCGTGATCACCGAAAGCCTGACCCAGTCAAAAGCCGTTTGGATCAGTAAAAGTAAAATCTGGGAGGATATCAAGTTAATGGTCACCTGTTACCTGGTTGTTTCCGTCATCTGTATTTACCTCAGACTTATGCCCTTTAAAAACGGCTCCGCCAAACATGAGATACTGATGGCATCCCTGGTGAACCTGGGTATTTGCCTAATTTTTGCCGTTACCATTATCAACAGCCTGCAAGGGGCAAGTTAGCCCTACATGTTATACAAGATCTCAACCGTGGGCCGCATTCATTAAAGTTTAACCCAGCCTATTTAATAAACACGAATATGATCAGTAAAAAAGAACTATTTGACACATCGGTCAAACAGCTAAAAGCCGTTTTAATCGCCGTAAGCACACAAAAACAAAACACCGAAAAAACAAAAGAATATCTCTCAGAGCTGGCTTTCCTGGCCGAAACGATACAGGTCAACACAGTTCATTCCTTTATTCAAAAACTGCAACACGCCGATATCCGGACTTACGTCGGAAAAGGGAAACTGGAAGAGATCGCGGCTTTCATAAATGCCAACCCGGTAGATATGATCATATGTGACGATGATCTTTCACCGGCGCAGGTGCGTAACCTGCATCAGGTATTAGGGGACATAAAAATCATTGACCGGGGATTTCTGATACTGGAAATTTTTGCCATGCGCTCGCAGACTGCTCAATCCAAGCTTGCTGTTGAGCTGGCCAGATGCCAATATATGTATCCCCGCCTAAGCCGTATGTGGACGCATTTGAGTCGGCAAGGTGGTGCTGGAACAGGTTCGCGCGGCCCGGGCGAGACAGAACTGGAAACGGACAGAAGGATGGTGAAAGACAGGATCGCCTTTTTTAAAGATAAACTGGAAAAGGTGGATGTTCAAAGCCAAACCCGCCGCAAGGAACGCAACCGCCTGGTTCGGGTAGCACTGGTGGGGTATACGAATGTAGGCAAGTCCACCTTAATGCGGCAGTTGTCAAAAGCCGATGTACATGTTGAAAACACACTTTTTGCCACGATAGACAGCACCGTTCGCCAGGTTCAGTTAAACAACATTACATTTCTTCTGACCGATACCGTTGGTTTTATACGCAAGCTACCGGCGACACTGATTGAATCCTTTAAGTCAACCCTTGATGAAGTTCGGGAGGCCGACATACTACTTTTGGTTGAAGACATTTCCAATCCTTCATTTTCAGAACACCTTGAGGTCGTTAACAAAACACTGGCGGAATTAGGGGCATGGTACACACCAACGTTACTGGTATTCAACAAAATTGACATATACAAATCCACGGATTCCAACGCGCTATTAAATTCCGATGGATGCCAAGATCAGCCCACAACGACTTCGCTGGATCAATTCAGAAAAAGCTACGTCAATAAAATGGTTACAGATACGGTGTATATCTCTGCCGAAAAAAAAGAAAACCTACTTGAATTAAAGCAGATGTTGTTTGCACTGATTCAGCAAAAACACCTAGAAATTCATCCTGACCGGGCAGATCCAGACTTGGTTTCAAATATAGAACGCGAAAAATAAGAAAGACCTGGCCATCATTAATCGCCAGGTCTGTTAACTATTGCCTTCTTAATCTGATTTACTCGATTACTCCTTTCTCACAGACGCCAATACCGGCTTTAAAACCCAGTCCGTCTTTTAAGCTTCCTTCTTAGTATGCCTTCCGCCACAATCGAAGTTGCGATTGACAGAGCGGAATATGCCCCTCGTCACCCCTATTAGCACTGCAAATATGAAACTGCATAGCACTTCTTCGTCAAAAAAATAATTAGTGCAACAATCGTAAAATCGGTATTGCTTCATTAGAAATAAAAACCGTACCGGCTAACCACTGATCAGCCTACTTGCTTAAAACCTGATAAACAATTCCTGAAAGCGCTATAAAACCATAAAGCATGATAAACCAGTAAACAGGCTTCACTTTTTGTCTGAGCCTTACCAATTGTCTGTTAGATCGATACGTTCGTTCCATGATGTTAGATGTTTGAACCAATGATTACAAATGGTATACCACAGCCAAGCAAACTAAATTAAAGCACTAACAATCAATAAATTATATAAAAAATATCTACTTTTATAAAAAAATATCACTTTCAAAATGATAAGTTTTATCATTTTGAAAGTGATATCTGGATAAAGTAAAAAAGAGAAAGCGAAAAGATGCTCAAAAAATACCGTGTAGGTTACCTTATTGAATTCTTTCCAATCGTACCTCATCTGATTTTTCAAATACCAGTGGATACCTTTCAAACACAACGTTGCTGGCATCCAGTCCGAAGTTAACATCCTCCTGTACACCCAGAAGTTTTAGATTGTAATAGGATTTGATCAGCAGATTTTTCCAGTAAGGCAGGTTGTTATCATAGGACAGGAAGGAATTGGTAATCATGAACCGATAGTCACCAAAATCATGACGATCATATTTTTTCTCCTCCGTCTTTTCATAGTTCAGTTCTCCTCGCTGAATTAATTCGGTAACGATCTTTCGGAAAAATAAATCAACCTTGGGTTCTATACGAAAACCGATCCGAATCACCACCTGATATACATCATTTGGCGCCAAAACCTTCGCTTCGTATTGCATCGTATAAGGTTCGTCCGTTACGTGTACATGTAAAAACCAGTAAACATCAGCTCTTTTTGCCGGAGCATTAAATATTGAGTCAAGAATTCTCCTTTCGACGTAACCGGGCTTCTCAGTCGAAGTAAGGTATATCAGGTTTGTGGCATGGTTCCTGATCTTTGCATTTGTACTTAAGTCCATTAATTTTTGAAGCACCAGCGGCGACAGCTGTGAGGTAGCGATCAATTTGGACTGAGCCATTTTTCCATTGTACCAGGTTAGCATGACAACGGTCAGAAGTCCACCAACGACGAGCATAATCCATCCCCCTTCGTGAAGCTTTTGCAGATTGGCTATCAAAAACGATATTTCCACTGAAAGAAACAATGCTGTAATGAGTGTAATGACAACCACCGGCACCCGCCTTATTTTCAGATAAAGAGAGATTAAAAAGGTAGTGATCAGCATGGTCAAGGTGACCGATAAGCCAAAGGCCGCCTCCATATTTTTCGACTCCCGAAAATAAAGAACAGTCAGGATACAAGCGCTCATCAAAAACCAGTTAAAGAAAGGAATATACATTTGCCCCTTTATTGACCCCGGGAAAATCACCTTATTTCGTGGCCAGAGACCAAGCCTTATCGCTTCATTTACCAAAGTGAAACATCCGCTAATCAATGCCTGGCTGGCAATCACGGTGGCCATCGAAGCCAGTATCACCGACGGGATATAAATCGCCTCGGGAATGATATTGTAAAAAGGGCTGATTTCATTGGCCACCCCATTGTCAATCAACCATGCTGTTTGTCCGGCGTAAGAAAGTACCAACGTAATTTTAATATATATCCAGCTAACACGGATATTGTTTCGGCCAACATGGCCCATGTCACTGTAGAGCGCCTCTGCACCAGTCGTACACAAAAATATGCCGCCCAGCAACCAGAATCCGGCAGGATAGTGAGCCAGGAGCTCATAAGCATAATATGGATTGAGCGCTTTAAAAACAGCTAAATTCGACGCCGCGGAGCGCAGGCCAATAATACCGATAAATGAAAACCATACAAGCATCACAGGTCCGAAGAACTTGCCTATTTGCTGCGTACCAAGCTGCTGAATAACAAAAAGCAGAACAATTATGGCGATAACGATCGGGACAGTGTTAAGCTCCGGATACACTTTTTGAAGTCCTTCAATGGCCGAGGAGACTGAAATTGGGGGCGTGATAATCCCATCGGCAATCAAGAATGCCCCTCCCATCACGGCGAGTACAATAGACCATTTCCCGAAGTACCTCCTGATCAGTGTATACAGTGAAAATATACCGCCTTCTCCGTTGTTATCCGCCTGAAGGGTTATAAGAATATACTTTAAAGTAGTCTGCAGGGTGAGTGTCCAAATGATGCAGCTTAAAATCCCAAGTGCTTTGACCGGGTCAACCACCTCTCCCGGATGAAACAGCGCATTAAGGGTATAAAGGGGCGAAGTACCAATATCACCAAACACAATGCCGGTTGAAATCAGTAAACCAGCAAGTTTTACCTGTTTGTGAAATTGTTGAATGTTGTCGTGATTCAAATTATAGTGTTTGTTATCGTTAAAAATGATGTAAGCCTCAACTTTACCCAAAAGTAAGAGCTTAGGCATTATTTTGGTATGATTTGTCAGAAAATTATAAGTGCCATTTGATTTTAGTTATGTAAACGCGGTTTGTTTGTCTTGTACGCAATCTAAGGTTGAAGCTTATCCAGTTCCATAACCAGATAAACCATTTGCTTGATTTCCTGAGAATTACCCATTTTAAGAGAAATGGGCAATTCTCAGGTTGAAAAATCAGCTTGAAGATCAGGCAAGCCAACACGTTGGTGATAAATGCCTTCATGTTTTTAATGCAAAGGTAAACCATGGAGTATTGTCCACGGTCAATAGGCTATCATAAAAATTGCGGTAAAGACCAGGTGCCCCATGCCTTTACCGCCTAAAATTTACAAATTCAATTTAATTCCACCGTTGATGACAAAACCGTCCAGTGGGGCATAAATATCTTTGAAAACAGGATTTGTAATGGTTCCATTGTAGATAGAGCCAAATTTGGTTTGGCGTGTGTTGGTGAAATTTTCGAAGTTGATAAACAGGGAAAACTTCTCCCAAAGACGTTCAGCCATAAATCCTGTGATCCAATAGGATTTCCCCTTCGTCCCGTCACTGAGCGTCTGTTTACTGTAATAATAGGCTTCCAGACCTATTTTCCATTTATCTTCCACCTCGTACATCAGCACATTGTTCAGCCGGTGTTTAGCCGTCAATGGGTTCACCCGTTTGGAACCACCCTCATGCAACAGTGCGTCCGTAAGGGTATACCCAACAAAAAGCTTGAAATCGCCATAACCAAGTTTCAGGTTTGTCTCTGTTCCTTTGGTATCGACAAATCCGTCAGAATTTACCAGTCTGAATACGCTTACATCTCTGGAAGTTTGCAGCAGTAGAGGATTGTTAATCCGGGTGTAGAAGAACAAGTGATTCAGACTAAAACTCAGCTCGCCCAGGTGCGTAGCATAGTTAATATCAAAGTTGGCACCATACGATTTTTCCAGCTTGTTGGCATCTGGGTTAATTGGCAAAACGGCACGAAACTGTCTCCGCTCGGTTTCTTCCGTGAAAATTGTTGGCGTCTTATATCCCAGACCACCACCAAGTCGCGAGCTCAGCTCGTTCGTAATTTTGAAGAGCCCGGAAATCCGTGGCAGCAGTACAAAGCCGTAATCAAAGACATAATCTCCGCGCAGACCTGTTTCTATTTTCAGCCATGATGCGGTTTGCCAGGTGTTCTGAACGAATGCTCCGACCGTGTTTTGGGTATAATTCCTTTTGACAAAGTTATCGGTTGGAAATTCCTTAAACTGATCGGTGTACAGGTTCGCCCCTGCAACCCAGTCAAGGCGGTCTTTATTACTATTGTATGAAACCTCGGAATAGGAAGACAACTGTTTCCCGTCAAACACATAACCCGGAATGCTAATCTTGCGGTCAAAGCTATTAACCGAGTTTTTTACTGTCAACCGGTTTTGCTCACTGAAATCGTGCTCAAAGTTTAGCTGGGTTGAAAAACGCTTGCTTTTGTTTTTTTCAAAATAGCTGTGAACAGCATCGCCTTTATCCCTGATAAAATTGATATCCCCTCCGGTACGGTCCTCAAAAACCGTATTGATCCCTAAGTTTAACCGTGTCCGGTCATTGAAATACATAAATAGCTTTGGATTGAAAACATAGCGTTCTGTTTTTGGAATTGCTGTAAAGCCCTGGTCAGATGGGTCATAGGCTCTGCTGCTGTTTCGGGATGCGAAAAGGGTAAGTCCGACCTTGTTAAATTTCTGACTATAAAACCCGTTCAGATCCAGACCGCCTGCCGAAGTACCATTGATGAGAAAACGCAGCTCGCGTGCTTCACCTGGCGCTTTCGAGATCAGATTAACGAGCCCTGCAATCGCCCCGCCACCATACAGCGTGGAAGACGCCCCTTTGATTACTTCAACCTGTTTGAGATCAAGGGGTGGTGTTTGAAGTAATCCAAGCCCACCTGAAAATCCGGCATACAATGGAAAGCCATCTTTCAATACCTGGGTATAACGACCATCAAGTCCCTGGATACGGATACTTGAATTGGCGGATGTTGCCGATACCTGCTGGGTCTGGATTCCTGTGCTTTCGTTGAGCATCATCCGGATATCTCCCGGCTTCATATTTCCCTTTTCTTCCAGCTCTTCGCCGCCGATAAACTCTACCCGCGTGGGAATGCTTTGGATGGTGCGCGAACTGCGCGTAGATGAAATGACAACTTCATCCAATTCTTCATCATCGGTTTCCAACAACACAATAAGTGTATCGCTAGCGAGGGATGGGATACTTTGTTGCTTAGACTGGTAGCCGACGAAACTGAAAGTAACTTGGCCAACACCGCTTGGTATGCCTGTCAAGCTAACAAAGCCCTTCTCATCAGCTGTGGCACCAATATTTGTTTTTGAAATCTTCGCGGTAGCACCCGGCAATGGTTGTTTTGATTCCGCGTCGCGGATTATGGCAGTCAATGTATGCTGCGCTATGGCCATACTGCTAGTCAGCAGCAATAGCACAACGGCAAATGCTTTTTTCATTTGAAATTTAAAAGAGTAGACAAAAATAATCTGAGGGGAAAACATAGCTTTCCCACCAAACAAAAAGAAAGTGTCAGATTATCTTTGGAGGCTGCCAAATTGCCTCCGACGCATTTGTCCAGGCAGATTCAAAATAATGGAAGGGGACAGTTTGGCTGGCAACGATTTCACCAGGCAGTTCTACCGAGATCTGGTTTGGCAAAATGCTATTGCAAGCTCCACATGCAAGAAATGGCACGCACGCGCTATGTGTTTTGTGGTCATCATCGTGATGGCCAGTACCCGCTTGCTGACTGATCTCATCCTTACAGCAATCACTATCAGCTTTGCAGGTAAACCCGGAAAGCGTCAGTAGGTAAAGCGATAACAGATAAACAAACCATTTCATACTTCAAATGTACAGGGCAATGAACCATTAGCAAAATTTATTGCCGTGCATTTTATTTCACACACCCATATCGCATGAATTTCAGTGTTGATTGGAATGTAATACTGATCCTTCTTGATGCTATATCCAAGCTTACGCTAATTTGACAATACCCTGGCCTTCAATCCTGAAAGTAATTACCAGAAAACTTTCGGCCGGGTTGAAAATTGGGTAGCCTTTACTTTTCCTCCTTGCAGCCTCAGATGCTCAAAGGCGGATCTCAATTGGGTCCGGCACTACTTTGGCAAAGCTGTCGTCAAAACAAAATGCTGTAAAACCCAAGTTTTCAGAACAGCACTTAACAAACTCCTCCATATTTTTAACAGGAAGAGCCGAGATTGTTCCTGTCATTTTCTTAAATCCTGATATCGTTTAGTCAACAGCAGGACCTATTCAATTGGATCGGCGGACACTTCCGGGTTCCATAGGTACAAAATACACAGCAATCCCCGGCAGCAGGCTTTAACAATGTTTTGCAATTTGTACACTCGTAAAAATATACGCACGCGTTAACAGGCATTGTTTCCTCGTGTTCGGCGCCGCAATGAGGGCAAGTTATTACAGATTCCAATATTAAGTTCATAACTGCCTAGTTTGTTTCAACGACTTTATAACCGGTAGCATCGACTGCCTTTTTAATTTTAGCCAGGGACGTTTTTTTACTGTCATATTTAACGGTTGCATTGCCGTTTTTATAAGACACCTGAACCTGCAGTATTCCTTTTAACTTATTGACTTCCTGTGTAACATGATCTTCGCATCCTTCACAGGTCATTCCTTTTATTTTAATAAAGGCTGTTTGGTCGGCCTTGGAAATTTGCTGCTGTGCTTCCTGCTTTTGCGGATAGACCAGTCCTGAATAACTTGGGAAAGTAATTAGCAATACAGATGCAAGGGTTACCAGGCTTAAAAACATTTTAGTTTGCACAAATGGCTTATTTTCAGGTTCGCAATTACATGAGACTTCGGAAACTGTTTTCAACTGCTGATACCAGGCAAAACCCAGAATCAATACCGTTCCAATAATAAAATAGGGTCGTGCAGGCACAATCCAATCAAAAGTTGTTGCCAGGCTGCTTGTTCCCGCCACCATCGCCAGTAACGGTGCAATACAGCAAACAGAACTTGCCAATGTAGTGAGTATACCGGCATTGGCGGTGATTTTAGGCGCTTTCATACGGCTATACTTTCTTGATTAGGAATACTTACAAATAACTGGTTGATGACACTTTCCTGATCCGGTATGATCGAATAAAAGATCGTTTGTCCGGTTTATTGTTGCAAGTCCACTGCAATAGTTATTTAAAACAAGCTTGAAGGATTAGTACTACCAGAGAAGGGTGAAATCAGATAATACCAACTGAGATCACAGAAGGAGTCCATCCGAGAAAGTCGCGAGAAAATGGATGTGATGTTTTTATCGATGTACCGTTTTCGAAGACTGACAAATGGCCTCGGAAAAAGTTGAGAAAGAACATGACTACCATTTAAACAAATTGATCTTAGCTACAAATTTTCGACTTTTGCGATCGTTGAAATCAATCGTGCAACTCGCTCAAAACGCTCCAGATGCAAAAAAGTAGTTCGGTGTTACTTCTCCTAGGGATTTTACTAATGAGCATGTCCTTGGGCATGGGTATTAATTTACTTATCACTCATTTTTTTGAGCTGACACCATTCTCATATGAGACGAATCCTTCACCATCATCGAAATATCTGGATCAATGGTATCTCAGAATGTTTGTACACGGGCTTGGACATGTTTTTACGTTTTTTATACCAGCATTTTTTTTCTGGCATATTTTTGAAAATAAGATAAGCAACGACTTTTCACCATCACAGCTTAGAGTATGTTTTGGATATTTATTTTGTCATTCTGTTTAAGAAAATTGATAAATAGGCAATTTCAAGCATTGCCTCAGAAGATTCTATGGTTTTCTCAACATCTCTGAAAAGTCTTC
>NZ_JAVFVU010000073.1 GCF_030929615.1 Dyadobacter sp. LHD-138
GTAGGTTGTCTGCGGCCCATTTTTCCTGATTTGCTTATAACTAAAGATAATCAATTCTGAAAAAATAAACAACACTATATACGCAAAAAAAGAGACTGCCCTTTTGAGACAGCCTCTTCTTTTTCCTCCATCCTCCCCCGACTTCTTTTTTTCTTGACTATGCCTCATAATCCTCATGAAGCCACTTCTCCTGCTTCATCAAAAGTACCAGAACGATAATATTAGTCAGCACGCCGGTTAAGGCCAGTATTGCCCCAATACTTCTTGTTGCATCGGAATCCAGGATAAGGTTCAATCCAGCCAGACTTAATAATGTGCCTGCGATCAAAAGACTGATTTTATTTTTCAATTTCATATCGGAAATCGGGTTTAAGTATTTTTGAATTAGACTTTCATAAAGGGAAAAGTCACTGACCGGACGGATATTTTTTTGTTTTGTCACTACCTTATTCCTTCTTTAATATAAATTTTTCCAATTATTTTCTAATCTGACTAAGGGGATAAGAGTGCAAAAAAGTCTTTTAATTATTACATAACAAAAAGATCCAATGCGAGATCCTTTGCTACATGAAGAACCCCCGACAGGAAGCCCATTTCTGTCACCTTCTGAGGAAGACAAACCCCGTTTTCAGGAGGTTGATTCTGCATTATTTTTAAAAGCGACTTTTGAAGAGAATCCTTCAAAAGGCCTGGAGCTTCTTTTCCGAAGGTTTTATAAGCCGTTGTGTAGTCATGCGGTCCGTTTTGTCTATTCAAAACAAATTGCGGAGGATCTGGTAAGTGAAGTTTTTTTTCAGTTTTACCGGACAAAGTCATATCAGAACATTAGCTCGTCGTACACAAGTTATCTTTTCAGAGCGGTACGGAATGAATGTTTTACTTACCTGCGCCGTGAGTTTGGCAAGACAGATGCCATCGAAACTACGACGGAAAACACGATCTCGATCACTCAGCAGCAGCCCGACGCTGAAATTCATTATAACCACCTTTTCCTCAAAGTCAATGAGGTGATCGGGCAGCTACCGATGCAATGCCGCCGTGTATTTCTTATGAGCCGATTTGAAAGCAAGAAATACCATGAGATTGCCGACGAGTTAAATATTTCTCCCAAAACCGTAGAAGTACATATTTCCAAAGCATTGAAGCACCTGCGCACGGCCCTCAACGGCGAATGGATGATGCCCTGCCTGCTTTTGGTTTTGGATAATTTCAGCTTGTAAGCTGCCCTCACACATTTTTGAACACTGAAATTAGTACGATAATGAAAGAACCAATATTAAAACATATTCTTTTTGAGTATTTGTCTGGCAGGGCGAATCCGCTCGAAAGGCAACTGGCGGAGGATTGGCTAAAGGATGCAGAAAATAGGGATACTTTTCATCAATGGCTTTTTGAATGGGAAACCCGTTCGCCCCAGTTTGTACCCGACCAGGATCAGGCTATGGCAAGACTGCTGTCCAGGATCAACAATGAAGAGCAAGAACCGGAGGAGGATAGCAATGAAGATAACCGGTCGGGAAATGGCTGGAATCCGTTTCAGGTCCGAAAATACTGGCTGATAGCGGCTTCGATACTTTTGCTTGTATGCTGCGGCTGGTTTTCAAGAGATGTGATGCAATACAAAACTTTTGAGACGGGCTATGGTCAGACAACAAAGTTATACCTGGAAGACGGCAGCCGTGTTGCATTGAATGCTAATTCCCGTTTGAAAATCCCGCGTTTTGGATTCTTTGGGGATGTGAGAACAGTGTTGCTCGACGGTGAGGCTGAATTTTCCGTAAGCCATACCATTGATCACAAACGTTTTGTCGTGAAAACGTCAGATACATTTCAGGTGGAGGTGTTGGGTACGCAGTTCTCGGTTTTTGCCCGCCCGCGTGGTACCAAGGTCGCTTTAAGTCATGGTAAAATCAGGATAGATTATTCGCAGGGAGAAAAACGGCAGCATTTGCTCATGAAACCGGGCGATCTGGCCACCCTTCAGAAAACCGGGGGAATAGAGGTCGTTAATGATTTTGATACAAAGAGTTTAAGTGCCTGGAAAGAACAACGTTTTGTATTTAACGCGACTTCTTTACGGGAAATCAGTAATCTGATAGAGGAAAATTTTGGCAAAAAAGTCCGGATAGCCAATGATAAAATTGCCGGAAGAACCATTACCGGAAACTTCAAAACAGAAAACACAGAAGAGCTCCTCAGAACGGTTTCGGAGGTCCTTGATCTTGAAATTGAAACCGTAGGTGATTCCATTTTAATAACCGACAACTAACTATTTCTAATCCTTTAACTTATGCAATTAACACTATCACGTAAGCACTGGGTGGGAATTGGGCTTGCCTTTGCTACGCAATTTTCGCAGACTGCCCAATCCCAGACCTTTGCATTTGCCTCCATGCTTGAACGGCAGCCGCATACGGTCAGACAGGAGATGAAGTTGAAAAATGCCCTGCTGGATTTACAGCGACATTACGGGGTCGAAATCGTCTTTGAGGACCGTGTGGTCGGGGCAATGAACATTGTTTCGGGACTGATTGATTTTCACAAACCGTTGGAAAAGAACCTTGATATCATTCTCCAGCAGAACGGATTGAAATACAAAAAAACACGGAAGAACACGTACGTGATTGTAGAAGGCAAGGAATCGATCAAAACGAGCGGGGTTGTACCGGAAGAGAAAAAGGAATCCGCCGTACTGGTGGGAGGCAATACGGTTGGCATGACGGAAGTATTGAATGGCAAAACCATTGTCATAGAGAAAACGGTCACTGGAAAAGTTACGGATGAAAAAGGTGCCGGCTTACCAGGGGTGAGTGTGGTCGTGAAGGGAACGCAACGAGGCACGTCTACCAATGGCGAAGGTGATTTTCAGCTTGATGTTCCCGATGAAAAAGCAGTTCTGGTTTTCAGTTTTGTAGGTTATACAACGAAGGAAATTCTGGTAGGTGGTCAATCCAAACTTGCGATCGGTCTTTTACCGGATGAAAATTCACTGGATGAAGTTGTCGTTGTGGGTTATGGTTCCGTGAAAAAATCTGATTTAACGGGTGCCGTTGGTACGGTTAAGGCGGAGGCTTTGCAGGAACGCCCGGCTGCATCACTTAATCAGGGATTGTCAGGTCGTATCACAGGGGTGAACGTGTCCTCCAACTCTGGGCGGCCAGGTGGTCGGGCAAACATCAGGATTCGGGGAGCAAGCTCGATCAGTGTAAGTAATAACCCTTTGTATGTTATCGATGGTGTCATACTGAACGCCGTGGAACTTCAGAACGGGAGTACGCCGATCGATTACATCAACCCGAATGACATTGCATCCATTGAAGTACTGAAAGATGCGTCTTCTACGGCCATTTATGGAGCACGCGGTGCCAATGGCGTTATTTTGGTGACAACCAAACGGGGCACATCTGGCGGAGGAAGGGTTACTTACGATACTGATTTTAGTATTGGTATTGCTCCGAAGAAATTAGCTGTGCTTAACTCCAAGGAGTTTTTGGCTGTTGAAGATCTTGCGTATAAAAATGCCGCCAAGTACGATCCCGTGGGATGGGCAACCGGTACCAAATATACAGATCCTAAAACCAAAAGAACCAATCCGCTATTATTTGATAAGGAGGGAAATCCTTTGTATGACACGGATTGGCAGAAAGAGACATTCCAAAAGGCGTTTACCCAAAATCACCAGCTTGGATTTACAGGCGGTAATGAAAAGGGAAGTTTCGGCGCATTTGTAAATTATCGGAATGAAAATGGTATTGTCAGGAATTCATGGCAAAAAAGATTTTCAGGTCGCTTTGTATTTGATACCCAAATCAAAAGCTGGTTGAAAGTAGGAGGGACATTAGGTTATACCGATCAGAATGAAAAGCAGATCGATCAACTTGGTGGCGGTGGTATCACAACCATGCGTCAGGCTCTGGAAGCATTGCCAATTATTCCTGTAAAATACCCGAATGGCGCCTGGGCCAGTAACAGAGATTATCCGGGTATGGAAGGTGGCGATAGTCCGTTGCGTGTAGCGGCAGAGCGGTTATACTACCTTCGCACGCAAACCATGCTGGGGAATCTGTATGCAAACATTCGTCTTGCCGACGGTCTGGAATTAAAGTCGACGATTGGGACCAATGTGATCAATCAGAGACGCGATTATTTTGCTGCGAAAGGATTACAATATATTTCTAATAATGGTGATGCTTCGGTTATTAACAACCGGTATAACTCCTGGCAGTTCGAGAATTATCTGACGTATAACAAAGAGTTTGGTAAAATACATTCTTTGAATGCCATGGCTGGTTTATCATGGCAGCATGTTGACCGTTTTGAAAATATTGCAACCACACAGGGTTTTGATGATACGTACTTCCTGTTTAATAACCTTGGTGGCGGTTCAAGCCCACAAGCCCCTTCATCTTTTGGAGAAGCATACGGTTTAAATTCTTACTTCGCACGTGTGAATTACGGTTTGCTTAATAAGTATCTGGTAACGTTCACGGGGCGTATGGATGGTTCGTCCAAATTTGGATCTTCTAACCAATATGCATTTTTCCCATCTGCTGCTGTGGCGTGGCGTGTGACTGAGGAAAGTTTTATGCAAAATGTACCTGCCGTTTCCAATCTGAAAGTACGTGCCAGTTATGGCGCAACAGGTAACTCTGAAATTCCAGCCTATCGTGGGTTGGCAGGTATGTCCACTTCCAGTGTAATTTTTGACGGTGTCCGCAATATTGGTACAGGCATTAGCCGTATGTCAAATCCTAACTTGCAGTGGGAAAAAACACAACAAGTTGACTTTGGTGTAGAACTTGGCCTATTCTCTAACAGAATCAATTTTGAATTGGATCTGTACCGTAGAAAAGTGAATGATATGTTGCTGGATGCGCCATTGCCAATGAGTAGCGGGTATTCGAATATTTTCACCAATGTTGGAAGCATGGAAAACAAGGGGGTAGAATTTGCAATTAATTCGACGAATATCAAAACAGAGGATTTCTCATGGAGTACAACCTTTAATATTTCGGTAAACAAAAATAAAGTGCTAGAGCTAGCCGGTGGTGGTGATATTTTCTCTGGGAATGGAATTATCAAAGTGGGTGAGCCGGTTGGTTCTTTCTTTGGAAGGAAACATCTGGGAATCTGGGGCACAAACGAAGCGGAGCAGGCCAAAAAATATAACATGCGTCCTGGTGATGTTAAGTATCTGGACCTTAATGATGACGGTACGATCAATGATAACGACAGAACCATTATCGGAAAAGGTATTCCTGACGGATTTGGTACATTCTTAAACACCTTCCAATACAAAGCATGGTCGCTGACAGTAGACTTGCAATATATGTATGGTAATGATGTTTTAGACAGAAGTATTCACTCGGCCGAAGACAGACAGGGTATTGCGAACAGCTATAAAACGGTTTTGAATGCATGGACAGAAACAAATCAAAATTCAACGATCGCACAAATTCGCCCGATCGCTGCTTATTATACAACCAACAATGACAGCCATAAGGTAACGGATGCTTCTTTCATTCGCGGACGTAATTTATTGCTGGCCTATACATTCCCGTCTTCCATCACTTCCAAGTTAAAGCTTGACCGTTTACGGGTTTATGGATCTGTTCAGAACTTCTTTGTGGTCACCAAATACTCTGGCTATGATCCTGAAGTTTCAAATTCTGGTTCTCCTTTTGATCAGGGTTTGGGATTATATGATTACCCGAGACCGCGTGTCTTTATGTTGGGCCTTAACATAGGATTGTAATTTACAGATGACTTTTTAACGAAGAAACAATGAACGGAATAACAAAAAAATATAAAATGCTGGCAATCGTGGCCGGCACACTGTGGCTGACCGGCTGTTCAGATTTCCTGAATGAATCGGACCCAAGCAATTTTACGGTGGAGAATTATTTCACCAAACCGGAACATGCACGAAGCTCCATAAACGCAATTTATACAAATTTGCGGGAGCCTTTGGTCAGCGGTTTTGGAGGTGGAGCCTGGATGATGACTGAATTTGGAACCGGCCTTGCTCAGACCGATTTAGGACAAGCAGTTAATAGTTACTTTATAAAAGACCTGCGCAATACCTCTGATAATGGTTATGGGGTAAATTATTGGCAGAATTATTACCGGGGGATAGGCAATGCGAACCTTTCTATTGAAAAAATCCCTACCATTGCCATGGATGCCGCGGAGATTAAAAAGCTGCTGGGAGAAGCACATTTCCTGAGGGCTTTTTATTATTTCAACCTGGTGCGGATGTTTGGGAATATCCCTTTGGTGACCAAACCTATGTCCCTTCAGTCTACCGAGTTGAAACCCGCCGCAGCAACTCCGGACGATGTGTATAAATTAATCGTAGAGGATTTAAAAACGGCGGAAGCCGCTGGGTTACCCTGGAAGGATATTAGCGGGAAAGCAAGCATGGGTGCGGTAAAATCGTTACTGGCCAAAGTATATCTGACCATGGCGGGTTATCCTTTGCAAAAAGGAGCGGCGTACTATGACCTGGCTGCCAAGAAGGCGGAAGAGGTGATTGATTCTAAACAATTTAAATTGTTTGATACCTATGCAGACCTGCATAACCCGGCGAAGAAGAATGTTGATGAAAATATCTTCATGATTCAATTTAAGACACAAATCCTTCCTGGCAGCTGGCAGAGTGCAATTATTCCCTACAACAAAAACATCTCGCAGTATTCTGATGAAACGGGAGGGATTTATGCAACGGCTGACTTTGTAAAATCATACGATCCGGCGGATTTACGTGCGAAAGAAAAACAGTTTTTCTTCACAAAGTTTACCAATGAGAAGGACAGAAATCAGGTTGTGGACCTGGGTGGTTATTTTATTTACAAACATTTTGATACCGTTGCGCAGACCAGCACAGCAAACAGTGACCTGAACTGGCCGGTGATCCGCTATGCAGACGTGCTGCTGATGTATGCGGAAGCATCCAATGAAGTAAACGGACCGAGTGCAAAAGCTTACGATGCCGTTAACGCGACAAGGACCAGAGCAGAGCTGCCTAATCTTACCGGTCTCTCAAAAGATCAGCTGAGAGAGGCAGTTTGGAAAGAACGCTGGTATGAGTTATGCTTCGAGAATATCACCTGGTTTGATATGGTTCGTCTGCGCAAAGCATTTAACGTGACCACGAAGCAGTTTGATAACTATGTTGGACATAAGTTCTCTTACGGGCCTGTTGTAACTGAAAGAGAGCTCCTATTCCCCTTGCCAACCAATGAGATCAGAAATAATACCAATCTGATACAGAATAAAGGATATTAATCCTTAGGTGTCAAAAAACATCGTTTCTAACACAGAAGAGGTGCCGGAATTTGATTTTCGGCACCTCTTCTGCATTCCAAGTATTACAGAAGTTATTTTGCTAACTCCGATTTGCAATCGGGGCGGCCCGCGTAGGATTGTTTGGTTTCGCGTTTATAACGCATAACCATATCAGGTTCCCCCCCCAAAAAAATCCCTGAAAGGATAAAACGCTATGTTTGTAGTGTTAAAAACGCAAGAAAACTCCTTGGAGTTAAAATAAATCAGCTCTTTTTCTACAAACAGGATAACGCTGCGAGGTATCGTTTCAACTTTCCGGCTCCATAGAGCCTCCTGTTTATAAAAACGATCTCTTTTGAAGGATTTCCCGACTCTGTAAGAGTCGCCTCAATACTGACAGGAAACTCCTAAGGAGTTAAATATTTTCATTCAACATTTTTTCCTATAAACAGGGCACCTCTACGAGGTGGGCGTGGGTGACTGTTTGTAACGCAAAACGTTGCAACGTTTTACTTTCTGTAAAATAAATCTCTGAAAGGATACAATTCTATATTTTTAGTATTGAAAACGTAAGACAAAGAAACCCTGATTGCAAATCGAGGTTTACGAGATTTGCAATGAACCTTTAAAATTCAAACCCGTTAACGTCATTTTTTTCAGAACTGGATCTAATCCAACTTCATCGCAGATAGTGCTTTTTCTATTTTCACGGCAGCTCCCTGACTAGGTCGGCTGGTGAAATTTTCTATAATGGCCCCATCTGAACCAATGAGTACGTATTGAGGATAGACATTTATTCCAAACTTTTCTTCCAGAGCGTTCCCCCATTGTGCATTAGCATAAAGATTGACTGTTTTCAGACCATACTGACTGATTTTTTCAAGCCACTTTTCTCTGGTAGTACGCGTACAAATACTGACAACTTGCACAGGTTTTCCTTTGAATTTTTCTACCAACTCATTTTCATAAGGGAACTCTTCAATACAACCTTTGCAGCCGGCAAACCAGAAGCTCAGATAAATAATCTGCCCTCTAAACTGTTTTAACGAAACAAGCGAATCTTGAATGTCGGCAAGTATGAAGTTTGGGCTTTTTTTTCCTGCATTCAGCAATTTAATCCGTTGCGAAGCATTTTGTTTTAAATAGGGAATCAGCGTCCTATAAGTTTGTAAGGCTGGCAACTTGTCAATTTCTATTTCCACCTGTCGCGGATTATTATTTAAAGCGTTGCTGATCATGTAAAGCGTAAAGAACTCACCGATCTGTTTACCCAGTAGCCCGGTATTCTGCTGATAGTTGGTTAAAATATTACTTTGGGATGGTAGCGCTTTCGTGGTGTTCGCTGATTTATATTTGACATATGCCTCTAAGAATTGCAAATAGTCATAGTCATACAGCGCCAGAGTATTCCGGATCGCTACTGTTTGTAAAAAGTTAAAATAGTTACCTGGTGCATTGGAATCCGGGTGCTTCACTTGATGTCGGTACTGATATACATATAAGCGGAGGTAGGCGTTCGTATATGTAATTGCATCAGTTTCAAATCTTATGAACCAAGGCGGAAGACCTTTAGCATTTTCGTCTAAAAAGTCTTTTTCTAACTTGTAAAGGCTGTCCGCAAGAATTTTAAAATCAGAAAGCGTGGCATCACCTACACCTGCACTCATTACCTGTTGACTAGGAAGTACGGGAAATCGGGCAGACTTCGCCTCATAGTAATCTTGTATCTGCTTATTTTGGCCCTCAATCTCGTAGGTAGCAGGTCCGGGCTTCGAGCTGTCAATACTGATATAGATGGTATCAGATGGCATCATGAGCAGATTTAATTTTTTACTGCTAAAACTTACAAATACATTTTGAACAGTATGAATTGGGAATGTAACCCAGATTGGTTTACCAGTAGCCGATAAGGTATCTCGTTGCTCATATGAGCCGTAAGCGGGAAAGGAATGCAATACTTCGACCGAAATGGGTAAATCTGTACTGCGACTGACGTTGGAAAGTTTAATCGTAGCGGTGCCATTTAAATTCAGTTTCTGAGCAAAGGAAAAAGTGTTTAATAAGGGAAGCCAAAAGACAAAGCACACAGAGATCCATTTCATACAAGTGATTTTAGAATTTGAGATCAATATAAACTATTTCCTTAGTTATATTGAGTTTTTACATTCCCATGTTTTCAGCATTAAAAACGCAAGCCAAAGAAACCCTGATTGCAAATCTGGGTTAAATATGGTTGCAAATCACGGCTCGTTTGGGTAGTGGCTTATAGGATAGGGCAGCAGGGTTTGACTTCCTGTATCGGGGGACATTTTACCGTTCCATAACTACAAAAAATACAACAGTCACCCTGCAATGGCTTTAGGCGTTGATGGCAATGCTCACATGCATAGAAGTACATGCAGGCATCGGTAGGCATGGTCTCTTGTTTTTCATGCTGACACAATGGACAGGTGATGGTCGATTGCAGGATTATCGTTTGACCGATATTGGATTTTCCCACTCCCGTAGTATTATTGACGATCATGGTAAATTGCGTTTTAGGTATACTAATTTACAAATATTTTCGTTCGATAGGTTTGAAAGTCAAATATTTACATAAATAAAATGACTGAGTTTCCACAGGAGTCTGTTCCACGTCAAAGAAAATATCTACGTCTAATTCTTTGTATAATGAGCATTACTTGCATCAATTTGGGGATAGCTCAAGTTCCCCAGGTTGAAAAGGACTTGAACCTGGATAGTTTAATGCTTGATTCGAAAATATTATTGGTTAAGAATCAGTTGCCCAAGGGTTGGCAGCTGGAACATTCTGATAAGAGGCTATACATTTTGTACCATGAAAAAGTTTGGTTCCCAATAACCTATGTCCAAGATAGAAAAGTAATAAGCAACACGACTTCTTACGAGTACAGGAATGGAAAGAAAGTAATTGTAGTGGAAGCTAACCCATGTTTCATCCTGGAGGTAATGCCAATCTGGACAAAAGAGCAATGGAAAGATACTATTATTTTCAGAGAAATGAACGAAATAAAAAAAAGAATCAATCAGAGTTGGGCAATCACTTTTTGACAATGCGCACTCCGATTTACAAATCTGCGCTACCATGGCATACCTGATTCTATTTTTTTCTGATCCGGGCTACAAGGCAGGAAAACCATAAAACGGAGAATATAAAATATGTCGAGATAATGGAGCTGGCTATTTTTCCTTTTTGATTCAAGGATTGGAACGGGGAGTGTACGCTGAACTGTGTCAGGATTTTATTTAGGCAGATTCAGCTACCAAGAAAAAATTCGCGATCGGCCTGTAATCTGTCACCAAATTTAATGTACAATTGAGACATCGTCAAG
>NZ_JAVFVU010000074.1 GCF_030929615.1 Dyadobacter sp. LHD-138
AGAAGCGACCTTGGACATCAAGGTTCTAAAAAAAAAGTTGGAGATGGATCAACAACGAAACCGGCAGTTGAATCGCTATCCAGGGAATTCGGATTAAGTATGAACCGGATTATCAAAATATTGGGAATCGCCAAATCCAGCGTCTATTACCAGTCTAGGCCTTACCCTAAGAGAAAGAAAATTGCAAAAAAACACCTTTCAGATGCAGTTAAGAATCATATTCGGTCAATATCAACCACAAAGTCCACTTATGGAACACCTCGTGTTCGAGCTATTTTGAAAAGAGATTATGGTGTTGTATTGTCTAAATATATGGTTCACCGCTTTATGAAAGAGGAAGGTTTATTATTAAAACGGTTTCGGACAAGAGGTAATAGTCGGACGCATACTGGAAAAATTGCTGTTGATAAATCCAATACAAGATGGGCTAGTGATATAACCGCGATCAAGTGCTGGAATGGACAAAAACTTCGACTTGCATTTGTGATCGACTGTTGTGACAGATCAATTATTAGCTGGAAAGCTGGCTTGCATATTCAGGGATGTGATATCGAATTAATGGTACAGGATGCTATTTTTGAAAGATTTGGTGAAAGTCTACCACCCAAAGGACAACTGCAATTACTTCATGACAATGGACCGGAATACATAGAAAAAAATCTGAGAAAAAGTCTCAAAAAAAGGAATATTCAAGATTGCAATACACCAACATATTCGCCCCAATCAAATGGGATGTGTGAGGCACTTAATGGCACATTTAAAAGAGATTACGTCTTTGAAAATTGTCTTGACAATCCAACGATTGTGATGGCACAAATACAAAACTGGGTAGATGAATATAATGATTTTGCTCCCCATTCAGCTTTAAAAATGAAAACACCAAAAGAATATTTTAACCTTCAAATCGCTGCATAATCAGTCCAAGTTTTAAGCGGAAAGAGCACATTCACCCCTTTCAGGGCTATCAATTTATCAAAAAGGAGACTATTTTAATTCTTATGTTTACAAATCCGGGTGGTCCTATAAAGGTCAGGGGATTGGAACTCCTTTAATTCCGGGACAAAATATTGTGGGGGACAATTCACAAGTTCATCCTGGATTTACTAATAACAACAGAGTCATGGTTTTTCATTCCGGTCTCTCAGCTTCCTGGTTAAACTCCTCCATACTACTCAGAGGTACGTTTTCCCGCAATTTCGGTACCTATCTTAGTCCATTTAGTTCAGTTAAACAACAATTTTCCTTCCAGCTTACTACGGAGAAAAAAGTAAAACTTTTCCGAAATAGCAGCTTTATTGCAAGTTTTTATTCCGATATTGGCTCACTTTATCCCAATTCCACCGGCTTGCTTTTTGGAATAAAAAAAAGCGGCCTGATTGATTAATCACCTAGATCAAATTTGAATAAGGTAGTCTTTGATAAAATTAACCCTCACAGAATATTTCCCGGTATTCTGATTATAAAATATGGCACACTCTATAAAATTTTTACGATTAACCTTATGAAGTCATTATGTATCGCATTAATATTAACTTTTTTTTTAATCATTCCATCCAAAGTTTTCTCGCAGAATTCTACATCGTCGGAATCCTACAAGGATTCACTATCCTCTTTTGTAGAATTTCAAGGATTTGCAAGCTCTAATTCACTAACTCCATTCTGGATACAAGCGAATCAATTTGGTACAGTTCCGCGTACAAGCCCGGCTGGAAGTGCCCATCTAGGACTGGAACATTTCTGGGGCCTGTCTTCCAGCGAAAACAATAACTGGCGAGTCGGTTTAGGCGTAGAGGCTGTTGGCAACTTGAACAAACAATCCAAATTTCTATTACCACAACTTCATGCCACACTCCGTTTTAAAAACTGGGAATTTTTTGTAGGTAGAAAGAAGCAATGGATTGGTTTGGCCGATTCAACTTTGGGAACCGGTTCATACGCCTGGTCAGGAAATGCCCTGCCAATTCCAAAAATTCAGATCGGTACAACAAAATTCGTGGCCATTCCTTTTACTAAAGGCTTGATTTCCTTTAACGGATTTTACTCAGATGGAATATTTGAAGGAAATCGTCCGATAACCAGCAACTTAAAGCTTCACCAAAAAACTTTGTATCTAAGAATTGGAAAAAGCTCCTCAAGAGTAAAATTATATGGAGGATTTAATCACCAGGTCCAGTGGGGTGGCAAAAGTCCTTTTTATACCAAGGATGGCCAAATGCCCCATGGATTTAAAAATTACATCAATGCGGTGACGGGTAAGGCTCATACAAATACTCCCACAAGACACGATTCCACAGGCAGGGTGGGTAATCACCTCGGATCGATTGACTTGGGATTAGAGATAGAAACATTTGGTGCAACCATATTGTTGTACAGACAAAATTTGTACGAAGATGGCTCTCTGGCATGGCTGGACAACGTCAAAGATGGATTAAATGGAATAAAAATCACTCGCAAATCTTCATATGGAGCTAATCTGGAAATAACCTCACTGGTACTCGAATTTCTTAATACAAAAAATCAGGCAGGTTCAATAAATGATATAAATCTTATCAACACGCCATTAGGAAAAGATAACTACTTCAACAATGCCCAGGTTCGTGACGGATGGTCCTATTACGACAGGACGATCGGCACACCTTTTATTACACCGACGTCTACCACCAAATGGAAATGGCCTAATTACGGCAATAGCTTTACCAGCAATAACCGTGTTAGTGTTTTCCATCTGGGCTTACAAGGAACGTTAATGCGAAAAGTATTGTGGACTACAAAACTCTCATACTCTAGTAACGCCGGGACTTATGATGTCCCGTTCATCAATTCCCCAACCCAATTCTCCGGCCTCCTAACCATGCAGGGAAAAATTAACCTCTTTGGTGGCACCATCCTCAAAGGCTCCGTAGCAGCAGATTTGGGTGAGTTGTATCCTGACACCTATGGATTCACACTTGGGCTACGCAAAGAAGGATTGTTAAGCCGATAACAGACCTATTGAAGATTCGGTTACCGGCCTATACATTATAAATTCTGACGGATTTCAAGCGCCAAGGCAGCGAGTTCGTCCTGCGTTACTTTTATTTTCTTGCTAAAATCCGCGTCTGCCATTGAATTTAAGGGCAGCAGATGAACGTGTGCATGCGGCACTTCAAGGCCGATAACACTCACGCCAACACGTAGGCAGGGAACGGTCTTTTCCAAGGTTGGGACTATGCTTTTTGCAAAAAGGAATAGCCTTGCATACGTATCATCATCCAGATCAAAAAGATAATCAATTTCCTTTTTGGGGATAACGAGCGTGTGCCCCTTCGCGATCGGAAAGGCATCCAGGAAAGCTAAAAACTCATCATTCTCCGCAATTTTATGGGAAGGTATCTCGCCACTTACAATTCTTGAAAATATTGAAGCCATAAATTAACCTGTTTTCAAATTTTTATAAACAATTGAGTCTCAGACCTACTTAAACTTTAATGTAATTTTAAGTATTTAGAAGACCAAAAGTACTTAATATTGTGATCGAAAACTTTTAAAAAAATAGCACATGAATTTGACAAAATGGCAAGGATTTGGCAAAACAGCCTTAATCGCCTTATTTTCACTAGCCCTTATCGGAAACGAAGCACAAGCACAAAAAGGAAAATGGGTAAAGTTGTTTGATGGAAAAACCACTACTGGCTGGCATAGCTGGCAGGAGTCGTCTGTCAAGCCACAGTGGAAAATTGAAGACGGTGCCCTTGTGCTTACAGAAAAAGGTGGTAAAGACCTGGTTACGGATAAAGAATACGGAGATTTTCAATTGGAATTGGAATGGAAAATCAGCGAAGGTGGTAACAGTGGTATTATCTATCACGTTCTTGAAGATAAAAAATATTGCTGCCCATACTCTACCGGCCCTGAAATTCAGATCCTTGACGATGTAAAACACCCGGACGCAAAAGCTGGCAAGGATGGAAATCACAAGTCTGCTTCACTTTATGACATGTTGCCTCCGAGCGATTTCACAGCAACCAAACCTGCTGGTGAATGGAACAAGGCCAAAGTGATCATTAAAAATGGTCGCGGTGAAAGCTGGTTGAACGGCAAGAAATTGGTTGAATTCTCAACAGTGGGACCTGAATGGGACAAAATGGTTGCCAACAGCAAGTTTAAAACATGGGATGGTTTCGGTGTTCCTCAAAAAGGTAAAATTGCCTTGCAAGACCATGGCAACAAAGTGTCATTCAAAAACATCCGGATCAAAGAACTTTAGTCACAAGTTCACCGATCCGGTCCAATATTCGCGGCTGTAAACGCGCCTGACCGGCCAGTTTTTCAACCGTAAAAGAAGGGGTAAATAAGCGTGTGGTTCTTTTGACGATTTACTTCGATGATATAAGTCATCGTCGGTCAAAACCAGACCTTTATATACCCCTTCTGCTTTTTCCGTCAGATCTGAAAAAGGAAGCTCTTTGACAAGATCCGGTTTCAGTTTTGCCAAACGGTCTTTCAATAACCAGTTTGACCTGAACCGTTCCGTCGTTAAAGGCTGCGGCTGATAGTTGCCTTCCGACACCTCCTGCGCATATTGCAGATAAGCCTTCAGCAATCTCGGTCCCTGATTGGCCGTTTGATCAGTCTGCAATTGTGATGGCCAAACGCTCGTCACAAAATAGATTTTTTCTCTCGCCCGCGTAACAGCTACATTCAAGCGATTTTCGCCCCCCTGAGCGTTCAGACTCCCAAAGTGTACGGAAAGTTTCCCTTTTTCATCGGGAGCATAACCCATGGAGAAAATGATAATATCCCTTTCATCGCCCTGAACATTCTCAATATTTTTAACAAACAAGCCTTCTGCTGTCACCTGCTCTCTTTCCAACGCTTCCTGAATAAGCTGCTGCTGGTAAAAATTAAACGTTACGACCCCCAGACTTTTCCCTGTTCTGCTAAGCTCCTTTACCAACTCTATAACTTTGTCAGCTTCGAGCTGATTCGTATTTTGTTTCCAGACTCCATCCGTTTTTATATAACTTATTCCCGGTTCCCGTCTGTTGATCAGGTTGAAATCGGGTAACAAACGCAGTGAATTTTTATAAAAATGCTGATTAGAAAAATCAATAAGGTCCAGGGATAAACTACGATAATGCCCCGAAAGCTGATATTGGTCCAGGCTTTGCGCAGCAAGATCCAGCAAAGACGCTACTTCCAAGGCAATGGTTATCTCCTCCTCCTCTACCCTTTCTTCGTAGCGAATCTTGTACAGGTCACTCGGCGAAAGCTGCTTGCTGTCACCGGCAACAACGACCTGTTTCCCCCGAAACGCAGCTGGCAAACCATATTCAGCATAACATTGAGAAGCCTCATCGAAGATCACCAAATCAAAAAGTCCGGCTTCCATAGGAAATATTGCAGAAACGGCCTCTGGCGACGCCATCCAGCATGGGATCAGCGAGAAAACATCCTCGGAATGATTTTCAAGTAATTTCCGGATCGGCCAGATCTTTCTTTTTTTGGTAACCTGATGATTGAGTTCTCGATAGGTTACCCGGTTGCCAAGTCTGTTTTTTTCTATATTTTTATAGGCCGTTTCTCTTAGCTTAATGCCGACGATGTCCCGGCTCAAACCTTCTTTTTGCCCGATGCTATCCTGCAACTGCGCTTCCCATTGCTGCATTTTCAGGGAGGTCACGGCACGCAATTCCGGATGTTTGTTCTCAATATGTTCAACCCATTCCAGCGCAATACTGTTCTCGAATAGCTTTACAATCTCATCAGAAAGCGTATAACTCAACTTTTCACTTTTGTCCAGAACCCTTTTGGAAGTCGACTGCTCCTGCGCAGTCATTTCAAACCAAATCCGATCCATATCAACTAGTGAATCGAAATCCTTCCTCAGAGAGGATAACAGTTGGTTGCTATACAATTCCGGTTCTGTCACCAGCTTTTCAATTTGTTCAGGCAGCAAAAACGGACTCATGATCTCTTCCAACCGGTTCCACGACTTAATCCAGGCAGCCAGCTGATCAACATACGTATTGAATTCATGAACCGTTGCTGATTTGACGGTCAGGTCCGCAATCACCTCATGCCATGGTTTAATCCCCGAACGGGATACCGCGTCAGAAGCTTTTTCGGCAGTTTGAAAGAACTGGATATGTTGCTGATCAAAAGAAGCGTTGAATTCCAGATATTGGCCATCAAAATCCAGTAAAGGACTCGCCAGCCAGTTTTCAAGCTCCATCCGGTTCCGGATGCGCAAATCAAGCTTTTCCAGATGCTCCGGAGAAGTTGTTAACCCATTTTTATTACTGACCTCAGCCACAACCGCCTTTTCACTCCCAAACAAACTCCACCAAACAGAGGATACAGAAGATTGCTTTGCCTCAATCGCCTTCTTCAACTGTCCACGAAAAACAGGAAGATCCGTGCGATCCAGCGTCGCTTCAATGCCATCCTCTGCAAAACCTTCCAGGGCATCGGTCGTCTGCCGGATAAACGCCAGGCGCTCCGCACTATTTACGCCCGAAAATAAGTATTTTTTAAAAAGCGCATAAGTCGTATCAGTCTGGACGAGCGCTAAAATATCAGCTAACCTTTCCTGAATTTCACTTCGACACTTAATATAATCAATAGAAAAAGGTCTGCCGGTTATCGTTTCAAAATGACGGCTTTGATGCAAATGCGCTTCCGCCCAGTCTGAAAGCATCCGCTCCATATTTCTCAGATCACCGATGCCATATTTTGCGAAGCTCCGCCGGTAATACCAATCGTGCTTTTTGTTAAAACGTAAACTGTAATTGACAAATATTTTAAATTGTCGTTTAAAATCATCCCATTGGTCAAGCCTGAAAAGACGATAGGTATCCTTTAATTCAACATATTCTCCTTTCGGATCACTCGTCAGATATAATTCCTTTACGGAAACACCCGATTCCGTTTCGTCAAATAAAGCATTTCTGAAAGTGTCCAATTCCCCAACCACCTGGTCAATCTGACGGCTTTCCTGCGTAAACTGCCTTTCTAAAAAAACAGCATCCAAACTATAATTTTGCTGGCGGTACGATTCAACCTGTTCTATCTGCGTTGCAAACTGCCGGTACAGTTCAGCCCTATCATTTTTGAAATCATGAATAAGGCCGACAAAAGGATCCATCCCAACCGTTTTCAGTCGCTGATAAACCACATCCAGCGCAGCCCTTTTCTGGCAAACCAATAGCACCCGTTTGCCCTGAGAGGCAAAATCAGCCATCAAATTGCAGATCAGCTGGGATTTTCCACTCCCCGGAGGACCCTGGACTACCACAGATTTCCCGGATTTCACAGACCGGATAATCGCCTCCTGGGACTCATCGATCGCGAATGGAGTCAGTATTTGTTCTTCCCTTAAATTGGGGAAATCATGTACAGGTAAAGTACTTTCCGTCCTCTCAGACTCAAATTCCTCATTCTCCCCTTCCAGCAATAACATTTGAAAAGAATCCTCTTCGGACATTTCCAAAAGTTTGTCATAGTCAGGCACGAGATAAGAACCGGCCTGCGGAAAAATCCCTACAACAGCTTCGGGATACAATTTTAGCTCTCCGTTTTTTTCTAAAAGCTGTAAATCTGCATTTTTTTGTATGTCAAACGGTTGCAGTCTATCTTCAAAAAGCTGCTGGTTGAAGTTTATTCTAAGCGGTGTTTCTTTGAGCCACTCGTAAAGCTGGGTCCGAAATTCCAGCATATCTTTTGAGAAATCCTCAAAAGATTTTTCAAGAATTTCATCAGAAACGGCAGCTTCATTAAAATGCGCGTATGCCAGCGCAAGACTCCGGTTAAGTGTCACACCGATATCATCCCTTTCAAACAGGCACCACTGCTCACGGTCAATGCGCAGCGTTACCGGAAAAAATAACAAAGGCGCATGAATAGGTGTGCCGTCAGAAAGTTTGCCTCTCACAAAAGGATAGCCTACATACAAATCTTTCGACCCGCGTTCCTCCTCAATAAAATGTTCCGTCCTGGCAATTTTTCGCAGCCGTTTGCTTACTTCATTGACCTTTTCAAAACGAGGGTCCTGTATGTCACAAACCGGTATACGCGACTTCCTTTGAACTAGATTTTGAATAAATTCAAAGGACGATTTCCCAAGGAGGAAATCCGTCTCATGCAAATCCAGAAACTGCTCAGCGGGCAAACTCGTTAACAAAAGTGACTTGTTGCGCGTACTGAGATTAGTCAGACGTTTTAAATAAGCTTTTAGGATACGATTCATAGCGTTTAAAACGATCCTTTCCCGCTAACTATTGGATACCATTTCCTCAACTTCCTCTTTTTTTTCCGGAAAAATAACCGATGCAAGAATACTGACGGCAAGGATCCCTAAAATAATGTAAAGCGAATAAACCGTCTCAAAACCCATGGCTTCCAGTGGTTTATGAGCCAGCATTTTAGCGCCAATAAATACCAAAAGCACACCAAGACCATATTTCAGGAAGCGGAATAATCCCATAATGTTGCTTAGGAAAAAGAACATCGAGCGAAGTCCCATGATGGCAAAAATATTGGAAAAGAAAACGACGTAAGGATCTTTTGTTACTGAGAATACCGCCGGAACCGAGTCCACAGCAAAGATCAAGTCGGTAAACTCCACGATTAAAACCACGACAAAAAGCGGCGTTACCATCCATTTCCCTTTTTTCACAACAAAGAAATGCTCGTAGACATAACGTGGAAAAACAGGAAGGTATTTAGCTGCAAATTTCACTACGGGATGCTTAGCAGGATCAATTTTCTCATCTCCGTCTTTTTCGAAGAAGATTTTACCGCCTTGATAAACCAGCAATAATCCAAAAACATAAATGATCCATTCGAAACGCTGAATCAGTGCTGACCCAACGAAAATGAATACAAATCGCATGATAATCGCACCCAAAACGCCCCAGAAAAGTACTTTTTTGAAGTATTTGGGACGTACACCAAACGAAGAAAATATTAGAATGATGACAAAAATATTATCGACTGAAAGCGCATATTCGAGGAGATATCCCGTGATAAATTCCAGCGACATGTTTTTCCTGTAAATTTCGAGGCTTTCTTCGAAGTTCCCGGGGATGAGCTCTAAGTGCGGCGCATACTTGGATTTAATCCCTTCCAGTTGTTCATAATTAACAACCCCATGCACTAAATCACCGTGCGTATTAATGACCAGATAAAAGACCAGCGCCAATGCAATCCAGGCAACCGTCCAGCCGGCAGCCTCGCCGAACTTTACAACATGGTCTTTACGGCTGAAGACTCCCAAATCCAAAAGGAGCATAATGCTTATCACAAGAAGGAAACCTCCAAAAAATAGAACTTCGCTAGAAAACATGAAAATTTATTTTTAATTAAATCAGGATAAAGTCCGGAATAAAGATACAAGTCTTCCATCCGCAGCGGGAGAAATCTGATAGCCAGTATCACTTCGCTGTACAAAGGTAATCAAAAATTGAAGCTAGGGACTGAAATAGGACAAACGGTCGCTGGTATAATTTCCAAGCTTGAAAGTTGTGAAGTACGGATGAGGTTATTTCTGGTTCTTTATCCATAATTTTTTCTCCACAATTTTTTTTTACAACCGGATCGGCTGCTTTTAACTTCGGATCATTTAAAACAATCGGCAAAATTGACAGTGGAATTCTGACTAAAAACATAAATTTCACGTATTTCACTCCATTGATTACTTTGGTTCAAAAAAAAATTGATTTTTTTTCCTGTCATAACTATCATGATTTACAATTTGTTAATAAAATATTCATTTTTTTTTTCAAAAATATTTTCTCTCAGCACTTGCGTTGTATACCCGCTCTGACTACCTTTGCACCACGTTAAACAAACAACGAAACACCAGAAACGCAGAAGTAGCTCAGCTGGTAGAGCGCAACCTTGCCAAGGTTGAGGTCGCGAGTTCGAACCTCGTCTTCTGCTCAGAGATAGCAAGCACCGGAAACGGTGCTTTTTCTCATAAAAACCGACAAACTTGTTTGAAGGTGGGCCAATGCCGGGGTGGTGGAACTGGTAGACACGCAGGACTTAAAATCCTGTGAGCCGAAACGCTCGTACGGGTTCGATTCCCGTCCCCGGTACTGAAAATCAAAGAGTTACGAAATTTCGTAACTCTTTTTTTATGCACAAATTTTAATTGGTACAACATAGGGGATCAAGCTGAAAAGGGATCAAGCTGAAAAGGGATCAAGCTGAAAAGTTGGGGGGAATGAAATAAATTATTTGCTTTGTAGCCCGAACCAATCCCGTTTGCGTGTTGAACGAATCTTATCAAGCCTTAGTCCGTATCCTTTTGCCAGA
>NZ_JAVFVU010000075.1 GCF_030929615.1 Dyadobacter sp. LHD-138
CGTGCCTCAGCCGCCCTTGACAAACTCAATAGCAAGCAAAAAAAACATTTGAAATCGAAAAGAAAAATTAAATTTGAATCAACTTTGACGACCAGACAGAGTTTAGATTACACTCCCTTCGAAGCTATTATCGTAAAAGGATTTCAAGGATTTGTAGGATCTCCTTCGTTTCCTTTCTAGGTCTTTTTCATTTCCTTTTGATTTGCATTATCATTAATTAAACAGAAAATGACAATGACCAATCAAGAAGAAGTTTTAGAATCTATTAAAACTATGCTCTTAGGAATGGAGCTGCTACTAAAACAAATTGCAGGTAACAATCCAATGCTTAGTACAAATTCATCTTCCTTCCTAACGGTGCAAGAAGCATCAGATTTATTATGTATTGCAAAACCAACACTGTATGCTAAGGTTTCAAAACGAGAAGTTCCACATTTTAAGAGAGGAAAAAAGCTCCTTTTTAAAAAGTCTGACCTAGTGAATATAATTGAAGGTAGCAAACGTAAGACCTATCAAGAAATCCGTGAAGAAAGTGAACAACGTAGAGCTAAACTTAAATAATCATAAACATGAAGTCTATGATCACCGAAGAGTTGAAGCTCGATTCCTCTTACGATAAAAAAGTTGAAGAGATAAAATATTTTCAAGAAGTTTATGTACCGTGTAACTTTAATATTGATTATCATCTTAGAGTTCACAAGCCCAGGCAATTTAAACCATCAAAAGATCGCCTCCTGTACATTCTAAATCTTTTAATAGAGATACCCTTAAGGGATAAAAGTTTGCTTGATCAGATCAGAGTTAATAGGCAAATTCCTTTTGTAAAATTATCCTCCCAAGTATTGAAAGCCAAAATTCACAATTACCAATTGTATTTGCATTATTTGATCGAAAGTGGAGTATTAGAAACTGATAACCACTATTCCATTGGGAAATTTTCGAAAGGATATAGATTTACGAGAAGATATCGCGGGATCGTTACGACAAAACGTATCACCGATGTTAAATTAGATGATTCTGAAAAATATCATCGGGATCTGGAAGAAGCAAAAAAAATCTATCCATATCTTATTTCTTGGTTTGATAATTTAGATTTCGATAGAGACTCCGCTTTGAAATATTTAAAAATTAAATTTTTAACCGAGGTGAGAGTTTTAAGAAATAAGGATGTCACAACTATGAAGCATAACATCTATCAATGTTCGGTAGCAAGATTTTCAAAAGAAAATTACTATTTCAAAGTTGATCATTATTCTAATAGGCTTCATACGAATTTAAGTAATTTAAAAAGTGAGTTGAGAAATTTCATTACGTTTAAAGGTGAGAAACTTACCAGTATTGATTTAAGTGGTTCTCAACCATTTTTAATATTAAATCTATTGAACCCTCAGTTTTACAATTCTGAAAATGATTGGTTTAGTTTAAAAAAAATTAATTATAATTTATCTATCTTAATCTCTCCTCCCGTCCTGTGCGCCCCTATTAAATCTATTATGTGCGGGACTTTTGAAGAAAATTGGATAATAGAAGAAATTGAAACTTATAAGCAATTGGTCAAGCATAATCAATTTTATGAGCATTGTATTAACATGTTTTCTAAAATTGAAAGAAAAAGAATCTCTCGTGGTGAGGTGAAGGAAATTATCTTTTCGGTACTATTTTCGTCTAACACCGACACCAATCCGTTTTTAGTGAATAATAAAAGAATATTTAGAGCAGTTTTTCCATTTATTTCGTCTGTACTGGATGCATGGAAAGCAGAAGAAACTAATAACCTCGCAAAGGTCTTGCAAAAAATGGAATCCTACTTATTTCTAGAATGCATTACAAGAAAAATAAACGATCAAAGACCAGATATTCCGTTATTTACAATTCATGATTCTATCGCGACTACGGAAAAACATGTAGCTCATGTAACAGATATAATGTTTGAAGAAATAAGTACTAAAACTGGCTATAATCCACATTTTAAAACCGAGGGCTGGACACCAAACAATTTATTTGCAAATTAGGGCAAAGATGAATATTCTTGCGTTCATAAACAGAAATCACAAATGACATAATCTTGCTTTAAATATTCGCTTTTAGCTAAAAATCCTGTTCAACGAAATCTGGTAAATTTTAATACACGACAGGGAGCACTAGTTAAACGCCTACGATATACGTGGGCGTTGCTTTGCTTTTGTCGTGTTGGCTTACCAGAGCCTCGTTGGACGAAGTAAATGTAACGTTCCACGTTTTTTTTTCTCATGAACAATCAAGCAAAAACCCGTAGCAAAAATCAGTGTAATATTTCTAACCAGATTTTAAAATCTCTTAGCGTTACACTTCTATTCTTTACCTTATTCTACATAAGTTCTGGATGCAGCCACCAGGACAGACAACAGGAGTTAACTGCTTTACAGAGGGAAAATCAATCCCTTAAGAATCGTTTAAAACAAGAGCGTACCAGTCTTACAAATACCTTAGAGACTCCTTCGTCTAATTTGCCACGTAAATATGGATACGTTGTACTTTACATAGAGCAAAGAGAAGGTTACCCTCCAGAAATTGTAAAATCGAAACATCTATCCAAAATTCATTCTATCTATGAAGAGGTCAATCCAGATATAGCCTCACGATTGTTGGATCTGGAGCAAGAAAGTTATTTAAGTTCTATTAATGCAAAAATAAATCATGCCAAAGTAATACAAAGAATATTAATGCATTTCGACACCTATGCAGAAGCCAGTACCGAGAGAGCACGCGAAATGGCAGAATAGATATTACAACCTCAATTGCTCTGAAACTAAGTACAATGGTTATAAATAAGATACTAACAGCATCTTGTAAAGCAGACCATTTAATTATCGTAACAGTATAGCATGAATTATTTATCCTTTGCACACCAAAGCATAAGGAAAGTTTCTAACCTTAAGTACATTCATTTTAATCACCCCTCAATTAGTCCTGTATGAAAATTTCAATTTTAACAGCATTTCTAGCTTTAATTACATTCTGCTCATTCGGCCAAAATTTCCTTCTTGAGCGTGGCCAAAGTGGTGCTCATATCGGAGGGCAGCTAGGCTTTGGAAAGGGCTCGACAATACTAGGTATATCTCCTGGTTTTACTTGGGATGGAAAATTGACACTCTCATTAACAGGAGGTCATGAGAGAAATAACGATTATGGAATAACTTCGAATTCAATCAAACCCTCCTTAAGCTACATGGTAGTCAAACAGGATAACGAAGGCATTCCTCTAAGCGTCTCCTTGGGAGCATCTTATCAGTTCAATTTCTTCCCAGACGATAAAGATCTAAAAGCTCATACACTCGGCTTAGATGTAGGTCTTTTTCATAGATTATATTTAAATGATCAGATTTCGATAATCCCTGGTGCATTAGTAGGTTGGGCTCAAACAACCGCTAAATATACGGGGTATGAAGACGAAAAGGTAAGTGGAGTCATAGGCGCATTTCAGACGTCGCTACTTGTGAATCAATTCCATATAACTCCTAGCGTACAATTTTCAAAAAATGCGACTGTTTTTAACTTGCTAATTGGATATATTTTCCCTTTTTAATTGGTCTGTTCAACATTTATAGAGATATGTGGAAACTGTTGAGCTAAATTCTGACAAAAAACTATGGGGCCATATCTAAACATTAACAAAACCCATCTTGCCATTAAACGAAATAATCAAATCTAATTAAAAATTATTTAGGCTATAATCAGATTTGATTACAGCCTAAATTTTTCTTTGAAAAAAATAAATCGGAAGTAATCAAATTTGATTATTGTGATACAACAATAAATCTTGACGACATTAGCATTTTTTTGAGTTTATCTGTATTATTAAATTCCAAAAATTTATTTAATAAATCCCTACTCTCAAATGAATATTTTTAGTCAAAAGCTTATTGAATCCGAAGAAAGGAAATTACCAATTGATCCTATTGAACTTTACCAAAATTGTCAATATGCGGATGGATATGCATACCTAAGAGGTATTCAAGAGGAAGTTTTAAAAACGTGGCACGACAAGAGACAGCAGAGAGATATCATTTGTAAAATGAATACTGGATCTGGTAAGACATTAACTGGACTTTTGATGCTTTACTCTAAAATGATTGAAAAGAATGAACCCGTCATGTTTGTTTGTCCAGATAATCAACTTGTAGAGCAAACCATTAAACAAGCAAAATATTATGGAATACCTGTTTGTGAGGCAAAGGTCAAAGCCCAATTGCCGCCCGACTTTCTCAACTCAAAAAAAATATTAGTCTGCACATTTGCAAAATTGTTTAATGGCAAATCAATTTTCAACAGAAATCAAATCAAAATAGCGGCTGTTGTACTTGACGATGCACATAAATGCGTTGATATTGCTAGAGAACAAACGTCTTTAAAGCTCCCTCGTACTCATAGCATTTCTAAAAGTTTATTCAGCCTTTTCCAAGAATCGTTGACTTATCAACAACCCGGATCTCTTAGACGACTTACTGATGGAGATCCTAGTTTAGCTATGAAAGTTCCTTATTGGACATGGATGGATAATCATGTAAAAATCCTTGAAATTATCAACAACTACATCCAAAACATAGACCCTTCCGATGATATAAGTTCTGATGATGGTATTAGATTCAAATGGAATTTCATGAGCGACAACTTATTATCGTATGAGTGTTATGTAGGTGGTGATACAATCGAAATCAATCCCAACCATGCTCCGTATCACGAGGTTCCAACATTTAGTGAAGCAGATCATAGGTATGTATTATCTGCAACATTTGAAGATGATTATGATTTACTTAAAGACCTTGGAATCGAATATCAAAGTATTCTTAATCCAATAGTACCGAAAGATCGAAAAGATGTTGGACGAAGATTAATTTTGGCACCTACTCGATTTGATCCTCAACTAACTGATACCGAACTAAGAAATTTCATTGGCGAACATAAAAAGGAAGAACTAAACATTGTCGTACTTGTTCCTTCAACTCAACGAACAATCGAGTGGACAAAAATTGGAGCAACATATGTTGATAAAAATAACATAGAAGATGCCTTGAAGCAACTGTCAACTTCTCAAGGACACTTTATGGTATTCAATAATAAGTACGATGGAATCGATTTAAATGGAAATCATTGCAGAGTTCTAGTTATAGACGGCTTGCCTATCTCAGGATCGGTTCAAGAATTATATTCCGAAACGCGACAAGATATAATGAAAGCTGGAAAAAGGGCTCAAAAGATAGAACAAGGTTTAGGCAGAGCAGTTAGGTCTGGAAGTGATTTTTGCGTGGTATATGCTATGGGGCTCGACCTAATCAGTTTTTTAGGATTGGAAAAAAATCTAAGCCATTTTACTCCCGTCACTCGCGGACAGCTGAAACTTGGATTAAAATTACTAGATAATAAACCTGTCACCAATTCTCTCGAGTTAATAAAAGAAACAGCCTCATATTGTCTAACTCAAAATGCAGATTGGATTAGATTTCATTCTGGTGAATTAACCAAGATAGATTCAGATGATGCTAATATAAAACGGCTCCATTTTCTTGAACTTGCAGAAATCGAACGTAAGGCTCTTGCATTATTTAATAAGCGGTTGTATTCGCAAGCAGCCCAAATGGTACTAGACAATGCAGTTAATAAACTTCTTATTGATTCTCCAAAGGAGAAGGGATGGTATTATCAATTTGCCGCACAGCTAGTATACCTAGGTGACAAAGCATTGTCAAATGATTTACAAGGGAAGGCGTGCGAATTCGCTCTAGGTATGTTCCACCCGCCTCATGGGTATATTTACAAAAAAATTTTACGAAAAAATGGCTCGCAACCATCACTTGTTTTAAGGTACCTTGCCAAATTTGAGAGACCTCAGGACATCTTAGTTCACATACATTATATTTTGGAGGGGTTACAATATATTCCAGAAATCTCAGCCAAAATTTTTGAAAGCAGACTTGAGGAGTTGGGTAAATTACTAGGATTTACCTCTTATCAGCCAGAATTGAACTTAGGCAAAGGTCCGGATGTCATCTGGATATTAGCTGATGGTCATTATTTAATCCTTGAGGCCAAATCAAGGGCAATACATGACGAAATATCTAAGGATAATAGTAAACAACTATTGCATTCAATTGAATGGTTCAAACAGCAATATCATGAGTCATCTGAATTTACTGCCGTCACCTTACAAAATGCTTTAAAAAAAGGAGATGCAGTCACAATCACTGATACGATGAAAGTATTAGATAAAGAAGCTTTAAACGATTTAAGACAAAATTTACTTCAATTTGGTAATTCCTTACAATCGGTAAGTCCTAAGGCTCAGACCGTCGAAAATATTTCGACGCTTTTAGAAGTACACTCTTTTACTTCAACTCTTTTTAGAAGAAAATATCTTCGCAAAATACTTTAAGTCATTAAGTAGAAACATGTAAATACAATTTCATGTCTAATTCGTGGATATGAGATTGTATTTAATCACTTATCTCTCAATACATTCCCACCAGTGTTTGAGAAGCCCCTCCTTTTAGATTTAATTTGTGAACACTAGTATTGGGTTGCTGCTTAGAAGCAAAATATTGAATAATAAAAAATCCGAGTCTAAAAAAACTCATACGTATAAAGATTTCATCCTTTGTATGTGTATTTTTAGCTCCCTCAGGGACACAAAACACTGACTATGCAATTCTATCAATCATTGCGTATTTTATCCCCTAATCGACATTTAAAGGCTCAGCTCATTTAAAATCAATATAAATGATTAACTATCCCATTCCCTCATTAAATCAATAGAAAGGTTCGAAACAGTATCAGTTTGAAGATCCAAAATTTCATTCCACTTGGCACTATTTTTATCAATTACATCAATGTAATTGATCATCATTTTCCTCCACTCATTTCTTTTCTCTAGCCAATCCTTGCTCTTAGAATTATGAGTCCAAAGTATATCATTAAATTCAAACTCTTTCTTTTTTAACTTATCGATAAGAAAACCGCAAATTATCCAATTTTCATTGCTATAATGACCCCAATTAAAGTATCTTTTATTGACCGCAAACTCCAGTATGTCGCTTTGCCATATTTTTACTTCTCCAAGCTCGTCCAAGAAATCTTTTAGCAAATTTTCATCAATTTCATCCTTAAAGAATAGCCAATTCAACCAACACTTTACTATGATATTTGCATGCCTCTTACACGAAGTCGCATTAACTCTTAATAGACGTTGAATTTTTTCGAAATTCCCAACACATTCATCTGATTTGAGACTTCCTTCATTTCCACGACATGATCTCACAAATCTTCTACTAACTTCAATTTCATCTTTGTCCGAAAATCCAACGAATTTTAAAACTATATTAATTTTTTTAAACTGGTCTAAGTTTTTAAGTTTTATTGACTGCTTAAAGTATAAAAAGACAGTATAATAAGTGTTGTAAAAGATTCCGTTTTGTTCTATTGGATTTGGCTGAGAAGAAACAGACATTGGAATATAATAACTTAAAACTTTTTTTAAAATAACCACAGATCTCTCAAAGCTGTCCTTTACAATTAACTCGTTATCCGCGTTCTTTAAAATCCTAGTGGTTCCTATTTGATAACTGGATGGTAAAAGCTTTATGTAATTCATAAAATATGCACTATTCGATTTGGCGATTGACCTTTCCAATAAATACTCGACAATATCAAATATGTATATTAACGTGAGACGTCTATTGCTAGCTACGGCAATTTCAATACAATGATAAATTTGCGAATATGTCTTAACACAAAAAGCTTGACTTATATACTCGTGGTCTAAACCGAATTGAATAAGAGATTTTAAAGACCCAAGATTTCTATGTATTGAGGGGAAATCTGCTATTTCAATTGTTTTATTTAAATAACTATCAAAATAGTCGATATAATTGTTAGACTCCATCCGAATCTTAGATTTGGTCAAACTAAATATCTCATTGTACTCAATATGATCACTTCGTCCAGAGTCTGAAAACGTAGATATAGGTTGTGTAACGTTTTTGCCAATAAAGTAATCAAAATTAAACTCAGCGTTTTCTCCTAAGTAATTTGCTAACAACCTAAGGTCTATGTCATATATTTCAAAGGCTCCCTCAATTATCTCATGTTCATGGGATAAATTTTTTATACTATCTCCTTTAGCCAATAACCATTCTTCGAAATATTCTTTACTTGTTATTCTGATACAATCATCAACAATAAGATCGTTAAGCTCTGCAAGCATACCACTCTCAATGTAGGATTGTATTTTGGAGGTGTCTGTAAAATTAAGAAGATCACGAAATAGTACAATTAAAAAAAACAGCCCAATTACCACCAAAAAACTTCCAGCTTGTATTAACCTATCCAATATTTCACCATTTATAACGTCCTGAAACGTAGACAGACCGATCAGCGAGGCGATAGTCCAACAAATGAAATAAAGGACTGGTTGAAACTTCGACTTTTTAAAAAGCAACTTATAAATAAATGATTCCTTGTTTGCAAGATTTGTAAGCAAAAAACCTATTACAGCCAAAGTCATACTTATAACTGTAGCCAAATTTGAAATGCGTTGTTCTAATACTTTAAGCCCAGTCTCATGACAAAGAGCAACCCAGGGAATAAAACAAGCAATGAGATAAACACCAAAAATTGTAGCCCCGATTGATAAAAAACTATATCTGAAATATAAGAGACTCAAACGATCCACAAGACTCGTTCTAAGTTTCAGATCAGCATATTTTTCCTTTAACTTTTTTTCTGTTTGATGACGGAGGGAATATAATAGTTGCATTACTAAAATTAAAAAATGCTACAAGTTGATTTAAAACAATAGAAACTCCATAGATAGAAAAGTAATCCATCTATAAAAGAAGTTATGTTTACTAAAAAAACAGATGTATATCTATACGGTTACCCCTTATTGAACAACCCCCCACTAGTGTTTGAGTAGTTCGGTACACCCCGTCTTTTAAATTTAATTTGTGAACGTCAATATTAGGTAGCTCATCTGCGGCTAAATATTGTACGATAAAAAAAGCCAGAATCTAAGAAAACCTATACATTTATAGCATATAAATGTTTCATCCTGTTTATGTGTGGTTTTTAATGCCTCAGAGACACCTAAAGGCTACCAGGATATAATACAAGTCGTAAGGCACTTCTACCCTTAACATCGTTGTTTTTTAAATCACCTTAATACATATTAGAATTTCAATTCTTCCAACTTTCGGATTGTTTAGGATCAAGCTGAAAAGTTGGGGGGAATGAAATAAATTATTTGCTTTGTAGCCCGAACCAATCCCGTTTGTGTTGAACGAATCCTATCAAGCCTTAGTCCGTATCCTTTTGCCAGA
>NZ_JAVFVU010000076.1 GCF_030929615.1 Dyadobacter sp. LHD-138
CAAACTGTGTCTAAAATTGAACAAAGCGAAACCGTGGAAGAACAATTACTCGAGCAGATCGCACAAATCCTTGGTGTCACGGCGGAAGGAATTAAAAATTTTAGCGAAGAGGCTGTGTTTAATATCATTTCTAATACGTTCAACAATACCAGTAGCGACAATTCCACTTTAATAGCGAGTTCATTAAATTATCAACCAACTTTTAACACTATTGAAAAAATAGTTGAACTCTACGAACGCTTACTTCAAAGTGAGCGGGAAAAGATAGAGTTGTTGAAAGGTAATTCTTAGTAGCCACAAGATGGATAACGGATGAGACATTTTACTAGTTAATTCCAATTGAATTTCATTAAGGATAATCCTTTTAACACTTCGGGCCTTTTGTACCTTACTTTTTCTGAGTTGGGGTTTCCTACTCTAATTGCGTCCTGTCCAGAGCGACCAAAGCACTTTGCTTTTGAAGAGCCATTTCTATTACCAGTCCCTTGAAATTGAGGTTGAACCATTTGAAGTTTTCTTGAAGGATTAAATGCTCTCCCGTGTCTTTACGGTATGATTCGATCACAGACGTTTTTTCTACAGTGGTTGCGTTATCAAAAATTCTTATGTTCTTTTGACTCCGAAGATACCTTGGGGGAAATTCGAATCCACTGATCAGTGGATTCCACGGCAAAATAACCACTTTGGAAAAGTGGTTGACCCTAGTTTATTTCCTTACTAATCAATTATTTGCCCTTAATTGCAATGTCCGATTTTTACGATCTCGATTTCCGTATTCAAGTGGTCACAAGCACCAAAATCTCCACTAAAAGGTCTAAAATAATGAATTGCGGAAAATTTGGTTCTTCCCGCTTTCTCCAAAAAATAAATCACATGTCATGGTCCTGTATACTACAAACATTTCCTTTGCAGACTAATCTAGCGGGAGAATTCGGAAGCATTGACCATCTGATTCCGTGGCGGATGACCATCAGTAGATATTTGCTCAGTATGTGCTAAATAATTGTTAACCATTTACTTAAACAAGTCATTTCTAGCCGAAACGGCCTGTCCTCAATTTACAAATTGAGGTGATCAGTGGCTCCGAATTCTCCACTTAGACGGATGAACCATCCAATACAAATTTATGTCCTCGATAATTCAATGTGATACTATCCGCTTGGTCGGGTACCAGACCTTCAACCATTGCCTTTATTAGACTTTGGCAAACCTCGAAAGCCTGCAGGCTTGACAATATAAGTACTTCAATTTGCTGGTCTCCATCATAACTAGTAGCAACTGCCTTCTCACAGCACTCCATTAACATCTCACTTTGTAATAACGGTATTTGGAATTCTGGCTTCAGCGCAAGAAGATGTTCCAATACTTTATCAAATAATTCGTTGGATGACATTAGATAAAAAATTTCAAGACTTAATGAATGTGATCCGATGGATCAATAACTGTATTAAATAAGCAAGCTCCCTAAAAAATTAATTGATGGCTGCCTTTAAGGAAGATTTTTAAAGAACAATCCAATCGAAGTCTATAAGGTGCTTTAAATTATCTGTCACCGTACTATCCCGATTTGATCTCAAATACTTTCCTGTTGCTCCTGCTACTACAGAGACATCTTCACCGACAGCCCATTGGGCCAAATTGTAATTCCAGATCCAAGTGGTTGCTCTGTTACCTGGCATTTCTAATAACCTGATTGCTTCCGCTTTTGTCGTCTTGGCAGCGCGCGAAGCTGAGTTGGCACTGTTATCTACTGTATGGAATGCATAATGTGTAATTACGTCATCCTGATTTACCCAAACGCCAGAAATTCTAAATAAGGACATTAAAAAGGTGTTTAAAGTTAAAAAAAATATTTCAAGCCCGATCCCATTTCATATTCAACGCCCATTTTGTGTGGGCACCAATCTTATATAAAAGCCGCTGTTCACGGTTGCAATGTCCCAGGCATTGAATTAATTCTTGGTCTGCCCACTTGACATACTCGGTATCTCCACGCTGTAACAACTCCCGGAGCTCATCTTCTTGCTCGTTTGTGGGGATTAGCTCCAATATATCATACTGTAAAATTTCTTTACAATTCCAACCTGAAGTTCTATGAATAGGCGTAGTAATTGCTCCTTTAAAGTAATAGTTTACGTACTTAAAGTTTTTTTGAGTCAATACCGATGATTTACCCTCGATTAGCTCCTCATAAAACTCTCTCCAGTGCGAAATTTCTCTATCTTTTCTTGAATTGAACCAATCGATAAATTTCAAAGCCTTACTTGCCGGAACGAACAATGCAAAATCATCCTTCATACCTCCGGAATTCCTTAGCTTCAGGTCATCGGTTGCATCAAAATCATTGATCAAAATACTTTGAGTCCTTTCAAATCGCTTGTACTTTCCGCCTACTAATTGGTAGTGCCCAAAATTGAAATTTTTAACCAACAGATATCTATCATCTATTTTAATGATGTATAGATATGCCATTGAAAAGCGGACTCTTTCTTGTAAAATAGACAACCAAAATAGATGTAAGGTAAGCTTCAACCTTTTAAAATTGGTCGTAATGAATGTTATAATGAAAGTCAACAATGTTATAAAACCTGCCTGCGTAAATCCAGACTCCCAAAAAGGTTGTCTACTATATGCTCCCAAGCCAATAAGGATGCATGATACTAGAATTTCTATAGCTAATTTCATACGATCTTGGGGCTAGGTTTTATTTTGAACATAACATCCTTAATCGTTTTATATGTCAAACCGTGGGTGGGATATGATGCTGCGATGGCTTCGGGTAATACCCTCAGTCGTATATCAGAAAATGAAAAGCCCAATCCATTATTTCGTTCAGGGCCGGTTAATTCAGCCAGTTCTTCCAATTCATTTATTTTGAGTGCGAAACCGGTAAGACTCTTTTCGAAAAGTTGCATCCGCTCCTCCTTATCTGGCCGATCAAATTCTAAGATAATTGACGCTCTGCGAATAATTGCTTCATCAATGAAATGTAATCTGTTGGTAGACATGAAAAGGATGGCACGCCCTTGTAACTCCCTCATCTCGTCGATTTTTTGGATCAGGGTGTTAACTGCTGCTTTTTCCTCCTGATGCATTTGCAAGGTAGACCTCGTAGATGCAATTGCATCAGCCTCGTCAATAAGAAGAAACGCAACCCGACGCTTACCTGCTTGCTTTTTTAACTCTGCGAAAGCATCGTTCACCAAATTACCCATTTGTCCATGTAGTCCCTCTCCTCTAACTCTGGTACTCAATTTAAGAAAAAAGCCTTCCTTGTTTAGTTCCCTCACCATTCTGTCCGCTATTGCTTCCGCAGAAACAGTTTTGCCGGTTCCAGCATCTCCCGCCAAAATTATCAGTGGGTACTTTTCCTTTAGCTGACCAATTATTGGGAGTTCCGTTTTATGGAACTTTTTACTCCACGCCACAAGACCTTCCTGATCAAGTAATAATTTCAAGTTAGAGAAGATTCTGTCGAATTTTTTGTCAAATCCAATTAGACTTTTTGTTCTTTCCTGAATTCCAGAATTTGGCAACTCAGTTATATTATCGAAAATTGATTCCATTTATTTGTAGTTTGTTTTTTGAAGTTCATAACCTTTGCTTGCATACAGTTGAGCATTATTATTACTTAGATGAGGGAAACTATTATCAATCTTGGAAGGTGTCCATGATATTTTAAGGCTGCCCTGAAATTTTACCTTTTGCTCTTCGGACAAGGATTTCCACTTTGATGTATACGAAAGAATCACTGACAAATGCGTATCGGGAATGTCCGTCCATTCATTATTTTTACCGGCTCTTTCACTTTCAGTAGAAGTACCCATAGAATTTACGACAAATTTAGAGGCTCTCAAGACTTTATTTGATCCATCTTCAAGCAAGGTGATATCTACCGATTGCAAGTACTCATTTTCTGCTAGTATTAAAATGTCATAAAATATTTTATCAACGTAATCCATTGACCATTTCGCCGTTCTTCGAGCAATTGTTCGGATATCGGCCTCACAGCCCTCAAATGTTTTTCTGACATCAAGCACTGTATATGTGCTGGTTTTAGTAGTTGTTCCGTACATAATTATTTGATATTAAAAGTTGGGCCAAAAACAGATTTCCACTCTTGAATAATATCTCCTTCATTATTTTTTGCCTGGGCGATATTCAAAGCGTCAAATGCTTCTTCTGCTTCCCCAACTATTTCTTCCCATTTTGTTGTTATCATTCTCCTGGATACGTTGTTCTCTTTGTTTGTATTATCTGCTATATAAATTGGAGTATCGAAAGATGTAGGAACCGACTTTATTGAATTTTTAAAAGTGATTACAGGAAAGGTAGGAGCACTTAAAAATTGAAAAACACGGATGATACCTTCTTCAATATTTTCTTGAATTCCAAGATGCTCATCAAGATAAGCTACAATTAATTCTATGGAAAAAGAGGACAACCCAGGTTCTTCATCCGTTGGATACAACTCCTTGTAGTTTTTCCACCACTTAATAGCTCTTACAATTGAAGTGTAAGAAGGGTTATTCTTTCTTTTATCCACTGAAAAAGCCAATTGCTTACTAATACTGGTAATATATTTTTTACCTCCCCGCCTACTTGGTTGCCAGACATAATCGACAGGATCTGCCACTGGTACAACTGGCACGATATCAATTTGCAATCCGGTTCCACTAAATGTAATCGTTACCGATTTAGTATTTCCCTCGGCATCCACATCCTTACTGATATCTTTTTGTGGATATATGTCTTTCAAATAGTCAATGATATAGTCATATAGTTTCGTAAGGTCCTTGTGAATATTCTCGTCCCCTCCAACGAAAAGCACTAAATCAATATCTATTGGATTGTCTCCGGTAGGTTTTAATATAGTGTGCTTTTTCCATGAACCAGCCAGAATGTACTTAGTAACCCTCAGTCCATTTGAACTATCCTCACTGATTTTTTTTTCCAATTTTTCCTTCAAATTGCGAACCTGATTCCGATACATCTCCATGTTCTCAGGTTGGAGTTTGATTTTTTCAATAAAATGTGACAGTTGTCGATTATCTAACCTCATTTTTTAAGTTTATTTTATTTCAAATTTTATCCAGAATGAATCTACTGGTGGCGATGCTGGTGATGCAATCTTCATAGTGTCACCTAAAACCTAGGAGGTTTCTAAGAGTATGGATCAAGATAACAGCCTTAGTTTGAAGCTCAATTGCGATTGAATTGAACTCACCTGATACCCTTTGCTGGAGTTCTTTAAGGTCCGTCTTTGATATTCATACTGTTAAATCTGTAAGGCTATCCCCATTATTGCCTGATGATAGTTTACGCCTACTGCCCATTGTTAAGTTTTAATTGTTTTTTTATCCGTAATATTCTATATTCTATTTCTTTCACCGTATCAGTGAACTCATTCCCTGCTTTCAAATATTCGTTTGGAAATTCATCTTTCATATTTTCCATCAATGCGTAGTAAATTGGTTTCAAAACCGTCCTTAACTGAGCCCCTCTTTCTTCCACAAAAAGAGAATATGCCAGCCTAAAATGTCCTTTCGCCATGAGGAGAATAAAATATGCCGAAAGCTTTCGAATGAGGGGCTTGAATCGTGGTTCATCTATTTCTTCAAATTCAGTGGCGATTTCAGGTATTGCAAATCGCAACCATTCCGAAAATTTTTCCAATGAGAGCTCAACCTTGTCATTCCATAGAAGGATTTTTGCAAACAGTACTTCAAAGAACAAATAGCCCTTCATTTCAGCTTTGTGCTCTTCAAGTTTTTGGAGAGCAATTTGTCGTTTATCATTAAACCCTCTTAAATATAGACCTTCAGCTAAGCAGAACAAAGCACCCTTTCTCCCGAGATCAAACGATTTTTGAAATTGTAAAATAGCATTGTCGGGTTCGTTTTTTTCCAAGTAAATATGTCCCAAAGAATGCGCGGAGTTTGCATCATTCCGTTGCACCCCCTCTGAAAGAATCGATATTGCGCGGACATCATCTTTAAGATCTGAATAAAGTTCTCCAAGTAAATGATACGCATCAAGTTGGCTTGTCAATATGGCTTGCTCATACAATTCCTTTGCTTTTGAATAATTAGGCTTCTTTTTGTAACGACACCAATTCGCAAAATTGATCAAAGCGTATTCTTCTTTGTTGAGAATGCTTTTTTGAAAATATTTTAACGCCTTCTTGTTTTCTTTTTTATCAGCGTACAGCTTAGCAAGCTCCAGGTAAGTACCTTCAATATTGTGCATTTCGGCATTCAAGAGGTTCGTTTCAGCTTCCTCAAATTCCTGTTCCAAACGCAGGATCTTCCCCAAAAGCAGGTAGGATCTTTTAAAGCCTTTCTTTATTGCTAATTGATGATACCCCCGTGCCTTATCAGTGTCATTCTCATACTTATACACAAGATCCCCTAGTCTGCTTGCGGCATAGGGATGCATGGATTTTGCTGTCAGGGCCAATTCGTAGTAATGTTTGGCCTGTTCCAAATCTTCCAGATTTTCTTCGTGGATGATACCGAGTGTAAGCGCTGCTGCAGCATTATTTGAGTCGATCGCAAGCACTTTTTTCGCAAATTCCGCGCTTTTCGCAAAATCTTTCTTTGAAAGATAAAGGAATGTCAATAGTCCATTACGTTCAATTTCTTCCAATTCCATTCCTTCTAGTGCTTGCAACGCCTGATCGTAATTACCTTCTTGGATATAGCTTTCGAACACATTGTTTAACAGTTTTCCCGACGGTTGGAGTTTGTGGTACATTCGCTCGCCTAGAGCAGATTTGGTGGCCTCCATCAATTGGATTTTCATAGACTGCGATAAATTCTCGCAGGATAGAAAAGTATTCCCCATATCTACCGCTGCATTTTCGTCATATTTGCCTTGGCCAAGATTATTAATGTGATCCCATACCCGTTTAGCCAGTTCAGTCTCATCACACCATGCGTCGAAAAACCTTACTAACCACACCACATTGTTTTTGTCGTGCTTACGTCCAAATCTCATAAGATACCATATGTTTAGGAATCTTTCCTTGATGCGATACAGATTGTTCTTCGTGTTGGTCTTTACTACCTCTACCAGTTGATTCTTTTCCAAAATAGCCAGAATGGTAGATACGTTCTTACTTTCCAAGCGCGTTTGCCTTGTTATATCCTTTACCGGCATCGCATCCCAGTTTCTCGCAATAATGTCTATGACCTTTTGCTGCTGAGAAGATAGTTGATCTAATTCGGCCTTGTACAAGAACGTTAGTGTATCAATCAGGATGTATAAGTCCTTTATCGCTTTCCCATTTTTATTATCAAGGAATATCTGAAACAGGTACGATATCGTACGAGGAACGCCGCCCGTTAAACGCCTTAGCGATTCTATTCTCGACGGATGGTCGCTGATAATACTGCGTATACTTTCTTCATATCCATAAAGGGACCCGATATTTATTAAAAGCTTTTCACATTCCGTTTTGGAGAGTCCTTGCAACGTTACAGTATGAAAGAAATTGTAAAAGTCTCCGGAAAAATCGATTTTAGTATCTAAATACGAGGTAGAAGAGGCAATGATTCGCAATACTTTCTTCGACGTTAATATCCTTTTAAGAGCAATTCGCTCTTCCAAAGTAAGTTTACCTAGAAAAACATTCAAATTTTCAAAGAAAAGTATAATACATAAACCACTTTCCCCTATCGCATTTTCCAAAATTTCGAATAGCTGATATTCATTGAAATTCTTCTGTTCAATGATTGCATCCATTTTTCGTTGAATTCCTTCCCAGTTAAAATACTCCTCAAGGTATTGCGCTATGCTCTCCCATAATGCCGCCAAATCAGAAAGATGATACTGTTCTTCTTTGAAAATAATTGGAAGAAATTTGGTCGATAACATTCTATCATCTTCTATTGCATACTTAATTCTGTGTAGCAATGTCGTTTTCCCCGCACCGCGCAATCCTATCACAAGTGTGTTGTCAACATTTCCAGGAGAAACAGCCTGTTTTAATCCCGAAAAGATTTCACTAAATTCTTTGTCCCTTACGACAAATGTTTCAATCAGCATTTCTTTCGATTTGTTTCCTGTATTGTTCAGAAGAAAAAGATCTGTTGTATTGGCCTTCATCTATTTTGACGATTAATTATTCGTCAAATGTACTAACGAATAATTAATCGTCAAAATAAATAACGATTTTATTTTCGTCAACCCAAAATAAGAGAATCCCTTTTAATGTATCCAACAAGATGCCTTCTTCAAAAACCCACAAGGCTCCTACTGACGAAAGTTAAAATCAGAACTATTCATAAGGACCTTAAATCCCCCTTTTTTCAGAGAAGACGAGCAATCACAAAACTGCACCATAAGTGTTTGTATGAAAACATTAAAGTTGAATTTCAGCATATCCCTTCTCTGGCTTTCAACGCAATACTTAATAAAAAAACAATAAGAATTTAGGTGGCGAGGTTAAAGCTTGGCAATAATTCAAACAATGAACAACAAGGAACTCGTCAGTACTCAGAAACCGCACCAGTTTTCGTAAGTAGTATCGCAATTAGAGTCCCTCCTAAAAACTGATTTGAAGATTTCTATTTCCGCAAAATATTTTCCTGTTTGCTTTCAACAATGCTCCATTGAAAAAATTATGAAATAAAAAGAGCATAAAAATGTATACAGCGTTTCGCTAAACATCTTCCTGTCTTAGAAAAGTCGGAAATTCAGTGTGCGCCGAAAAGTAAAAAGGTCGAAACGCCTGCTTGCAAGCGTAGACGTTCATTTTTACTAGGCACACAAGGCTTCGACTCCTTCTAAGACAAGCATTAGGAATTTGCCTGCGCTTGCTTGTTTTCTACCGTTAGATAAGTTTGTGCCCATAGGGTAATTGTTTGCAAATAATTATCAATACGTTTGCTACGGTTACATCACAAATACTTTACAAAATTTATAGAAATATTTCAAATCAATGTAACCATAATAATAGAATAGGATCTAGGAATTAATCCTACATTTTCGCGTACCATTTGTTTTGAAAACTAGTTTTACCACCCACTTTATCACCAGTTTTATGCAGCCAATGTTACTTCCAAATCGTTTTGTTTTAATTCGTTTACAACATTCCTCAAATTCTCTCTGTCCATCGTCTAAGAGTATGTTTTGGATTGTATTAAACTAATAATGAGAGCCAGTCGTTAAACTTGTTGAATCTCACCTCAAACAAGTTTATGAAATCGAATTTCAAAGAAATGACTGACTCTCAATGG
>NZ_JAVFVU010000077.1 GCF_030929615.1 Dyadobacter sp. LHD-138
GTTTTTCGTCTACACAAATAACAATGGCGTTCATGGGCGGCGTTAAATACAGCCCGACAATGTCTGCTGATTTTGCAGCAAAATCCTTGTCGGCACTAATGCACCAACTGCGTTGTCTGCTTAAATGAATGCCTTCCTTCTTTAATAATCGCCAGATTGCATCGGTACTACAATTGAGCTCAGTAGCAAGAAGCGGCGCATCCCATCGAGAGTAACCGACTGGTGGTGTTTCACTTATCTTTTTAAGTACAGATTCATTGAAAGCTGCATCATAAATAACTGCACGCCCAGCCTTGGGCTGGTCTTCTAACCCTGACAAGCCTTTTGACTGATACGCCCTACGCCAAAAAATTACTTTATTAGCGTACGTTCTCAGCTCCTTAGCTATCTCAGAAGGCTGACGGCCTTTGCTGCTTTCAATCACAATATAGGCCCGATCATTTTCTTTTCGGGAAATATTTCTACTGCGAATTCTTCTTTCCAGTTCTAGTTGATCCGCTTCCGGAATCGGATATGGCGACACTTTTCTTGACATGCCATAAATATAATACTTTTATTGAATTTAATGAATAATATCTATGCAATTAGACGGTAGCTTTGTTTTTACTGTCAAAAAATCCTGAAAAAATCAGTATGAAGCGTAAACGAAAGAGGGCATCAAGAGATAATGCCTTCTTAATTAACATTTTGAAAAATTATTAATTTTGGTGCGGAAGCCCTGATGCGTAAAGCAGATACGATAGCCATTCGGGAATATTTCTTTTCATACACAAAAAGATAATTGCTGCCCTGGGCTTGTCTTTTCGAAAGAATACCCAAGGAAAATTTTACTAAATACGCTGTTCCACGGTTTCACGAAACGTCGATTTTAATGGTAGTTTTTGAGAGAATACTCTATTAAGAATTATCTTTTTATAAACTAAGAATATGTTTTGGATTGTATTAAACCAATAAAGAGAGTCGGTCGTCAAACTTGTTGAATCTCACCTCAAACAAGTTTATGAAATCAAATTTCACGGAAATGACGGCACGGGCCGCCCCGCGACGCTCAATGCGGTCCGCCGCGCGGGCGAAATATGGAAAGTAAATATCCTGCGTGGCAGACGGCTTACAGCGCGGCTGCCGTTACCATTTTCGGCAATTTAAACTGCGAGGAATTTGGAGTCAATTGCTTGAATTTACAGCAGTTAGGGTGAGCGAATCGCTTGATAAGCAGGCGCCCCCAAGCTTATTAGCGATTGATAGCCAAGTTGTCAAGAAAATGCAATTCATTAATCTGGATACAGGTATTGATGGCGGCAAGAGCGTAAATGGGCGCAAGAGGACAATACTTGTTGATACACTTGGAATACCTTGGTCTGTCAAAGTAACGGCTGCTAATATATCTGATAACCAGGGAGCTATATTGGCTGTTAGCTCCTTAAAAGGGAAAGCTCCAAGCCTTCAAAAGATTACAGCCGATGGTGGTTATAAAACAACTTTTGTTGATTATGTGACCAGAGAGTTTAAGTGGGAGGTAGAAATTGCACAAAAACCAGAATCGACCCAGGGATTTGTTCCTAAAAAGAACCGCTGACAGGTGGAAAGGTTCCTTCGGATGGTTAAATTTTAAGCGTCGATTGTTTAGAGATGTGGAGAAAAACAGAGGGGGACGCCCAGTCAATCTGCTGAAGCTATGATTGAAATCGCATTATTATCCATTTTTCTGAATAGAATGACAAAATAAGCTTCCAAAACATATTATTAGACAAAAATTCAAAACAATTTACCCGTATTGACTGCCGGAATGAAGCTCCGGTTGGTCGATGCGGGTAAAATTCTGGTTGAACACAACGGTAACGACATGCTGTCAAAATTCTGATGTATTTTTAGCATTTTGACAGCATAGCTTACTTTTTCGGACTGCATCACGGTGATTTACGTCCTGCGTGTCGCCGTGGAGATAATTAACTTTCTCTACTTCATCCTGCCAACCTGTTCCTGAAACCGTGTCAAATCATCTTTGGCGGTTTTGGCCGTTTCCAGTCCTTTGCCTGCACTTTTGATTGCTTCTGGCTTTTTGTCCATTTTCCAATATGCTTCTGCCAGTTCATAATACAGGCTGGCCATTACTTTAGTATTGGCTTCCGTTGATTTGGCCAGACGTATGCCTTCGTTCGCCCAAATGGGAAGCTCCGACAAATATGAATTGTCCGTTGCTTTTTCATTGAAATATTTCATCAGATAAGCGTAATCAGAAAGTCCCAGCGACGAGGCCTGTTTACGATATTCATTAAATCGTCGTACGGCCGCTTTTGTATTTTTCTCGCGTAAATAAGCGTCCAGCTCTTTGAGCAGCAAACGGGCAGATGCTTCTGTTTCCGTCACACCGATCTTAACCATATCCTTACGCATGTTCACGATCCTGGCCGAGGGATAAACATCACCTTTGGGGCCATACAAAGAATGGAAAAGTATGGCTTCACCGGCTTCCTTCACATCTTTTGCAGGATACTTCGACTTAAACTCATTCAAATGGGTGAAGAAATAAGCGGACAGTGGGTTGTCGACATCGTTAATAAGGCGTTGCAAAATGTAAAATCCGGCCTGGCTGGTGATATCCTGCGGGCTGGTCAGGAGTTTACCCAGCGTGTCATTGATTTCTGTCAGTGCTATCTGGTCTTTAATCGTTTTACAATATTTTCCATAATTGATAAGGAACATGAGATCGCGGTCTCCGCTTTTGAACCGGGTTGCATAACTGCCCGTTCGTTGCATGGGATCAAGTGCGGCACGGCCTGCTGCCAACACTTCCTCAATAAATTCCGCACGTGTTTTACGCTCCGCCGGCGTTACAAGGTGAATAAGATCGCCGTTGAAATCGAAGAAAAACATGATCGGAAATTCCGGATAGGTAACTCCCTTGCTTTTTTGAAATGCTGCGGACTCTTTGGAATTGGCCTCGGTTTTCCAGCTTATAAAATTGGCGTTGAAAAAATCGCCGACACTTTTTTCGGTTAATACAGGAGCGAGGGCCTCACAATGCGGGCAGCCGTTCAAATACACTTCTACGAAAACTGGTTTTTTTACAGTTTTGGCTTTTGTCAGAATGGTGTTGAAGTCGCCCGAAATGAAGTTAATACCTTGGTTGGTGATTTTTTGTGTTTGAGCGAGGAGTATTCCGTTCTCAAAAAAACTTGCAACAACAATGAAGAAAACAGCGAGGGTGCTTTTCGAATTTTGCATGAAAATTAATGTGTGTAACGTATATGATAAACTGTCGGCAAAAATAAGCAATTTTATATTTATTGAAAGAGACCTTCAACATAAAAGCGGATTAGCATTTTAAGTAAAAATACTGAAATTCATATACTCAAAGTTGATACGTGGAGGTTAGGAAGTAATGTTTGTAGCCGGGTGTTTATGCTGGTGCACAGTTACGATAGCAAATATACGGGCAATCAATTGTGGTAGAAACGAGTAGCTCATTTTTTCTATACAATACCTTGAGATACTCTCTGATTTTAAAGCGGTTAAAAGTAGAGTCTTCGGTGTAATTTGTTGTGACGACTAATTGGTTTTATCTGTGCTTCAGTGTTTCTCTGATCGATTTAGTATCGGTCCGCCAGCCACGGTCATATGGGGTGTAAATGACCGACAGGCCCAGAATTTTGTCATCTACCAACATAATAAGCTTGTTCCATTCATAGTTGATGAAGGACTCACCCTCACTAACATTGTCGGAATCATGGACGTATTGGTATCTTTCTTTTAAAAACGTCATTACTTCACTGCGCGTCTCGGGGCTGTCCTTAAGTTGCAAAATCGAGAATCCAAGCCCTTGTTCACTGGTTAACTCATAAGCAACGGCTCGTACGTCCCGGTTTTCGCCTTCAAATTGGAGCTTGTATGTTTGTCTATCTACTTCGTAGTATAAGTTCTTTACACCGTGAGGAGCTTGATACTATTAAATTTGGAGGTCGCTGACAATTCGGTAGTTGTTTTTATCATTCTATTTGCTTTTTATCGAGTGTTGGCTTCAGCTTTTCATAACTCCTTAGTCGCCAAATAATAAAAGTCACAAGTTCGTCTGAAATTCGGGGAGGAGCAATGGACTTCAGATATTTACGCCTCCCATTAAAATATACAATAAGGGTAATGACAGGTGAATCTGCTCCTTTTATGTCCCCAAATCTAAGCGTTCTTAAATTGCAAGTTTGTAATTGATGAATCAGTTCCTTATAGGTATCATCATCCAACACAGCTGAATAATTGCCGGATGCCAGGCCATTTTTTCCGCCCCAACAAGTATTCACGTAATTCATGTATAGATTTTTGCTGCTGTCAATCTGCAAGGCTGCCGTTGGCCCACTCATCTTGGAGTGATATATCAATTTTTCAAAAACAATCGTCTTGTCACTAATATATTTCTTCTTTTTTAGAGTAATAACAGACCGGTTCTGAAAGTATGTTTTTGAAAAGTCAGAAACAGGCCGGACAACAAGAATAGAATCATTGACACTCACAACTTTCAGATCATAGCGATCAGTATATTCAGTTTTAAACTGGGTGAACGAACTCGTATATATGTGTTGAAAGCTTAATGTGTCACTAAAAATGAATAAATGAAATCGATCTTCATTCAACAACTTATTTGAAAGATAATTGAAATTCGAATCACGACCTGTGTATAAAATTTCAATCAGATCCTGTTCAGCGCTGATCCAGGTTCCTTTTAACGTTTCAGGTTGAGCAAATGCAATGCTACCCGAAAAAGTCAGGAAGGATAATATTGTGGCAACCACAAATTTTTTCACGATAAATTGTATATGATTGAATGATAACCAAATATATAATTTAATTATATATAGTAGTGATTTCTTTTGGGCGAGATGTTAACTTCCTTAAAAGATCTAGAGTAATGAAGAAGACAATACTTATCCTGTTTAACGGTCGTTTTGCTGCGATTAACCCAAAATTCAATGCATGTCGAATTCCGGAGCGAAGTGTCCCAAAAAGGATAGTTTTGAAGAAGCCGCGCTCAGATACTGCTGGGCGGCTTCTTAAATATGGGTAAAATTATTTTCTTATTCGCTTCTTAATGATTTCACCGGGTTCATCAGGGCCGCTTTCACACTCTGGAAACTCACCGTTAGCAGCGCAACGGCTGCCGTTGCCAGGAGCGCCAGCAGAAAAATGACTGGACTAAGTGAAATCTTGTACTCAAAATTATTAAGCCAGCCTTTCATCACCCACCAAGCCAAGGGGGTGGACAATAAAAAAGCTATCCCAATCAACTGTATAAACTCCCGGCTAAACAACCACAGGATATTATTCACACTGGCTCCGAGTACTTTGCGAACGCCAACTTCTTTTGTTCGTTGTACAACCATGAACAAGACGAGTCCGTAAAGGCCCATGCAGCCAATGAGCAAGGCTATCCCGGCAAAAAAGTTGATCAGTCTGCCCAACGTCTGTTCTTGTTGGTAGGCTTGCTGAATCTGGTCATCTACAAACGCGGATTCGAAAAAGCTATCGCTATACACTTGGTTGTAGACCTTTTCCAATTGACTCAAAGCCCGGCTATAGTTGGCAGAGCGGAGCTGAATATTGGCCGAGTAAAAGCCGGTGGCTAACGTGGTCAGAAAAAGCGGATTAATTCCCTGTTTGAGGTCGAGCTGATTATAATCCTTTAAAACTCCGACAATTGCAAGGGGGGCAAAACCCTCTTTATGCAGGAACTTGCCCACCACATCCGTCGGCTTGGTGAAGCCCAGCCGCTTCATGAATGTCTCGTTTATGAGTGTCTCGCGGGCTGTGTCAGAGGGCTGCAGGTTGCGTCCGGCTACTAATTTTAGACCATACAAGTCCACGTATTCGGCATCAATCCAGGTTTGTTGTGGGCCAAATGGCTCTTTTTCAGGGCGGGTGTCGAAGCGGACGCTTGTTTGACTCGTCCAGCCTGACTGGGGAGGCCCACCCATAGAGTAGCTGAACCGGCCTACCTCGGGAATGGCTTTGACCAGGTTACGGAACGTACGCATCTTACTGAGGTCCTGTGACGGTAGGTCTGGTAGTTTTACGGCCAGAATCGCGTCCTTTCTAAAACCAAGGTCCTTTGTCTGAACATAGCTGAGTTGATTGGCCACAACAATCAATCCTATAATAAGCATTTGTGAAATGGCGAACTGCGTCACCACCAGTCCCCGTCGAAGGGAAAAACCACCGGTCTGCTGCGTGGTGAGCCGTCCCGCTAATGCTACAACCGGTCGGAAACCCGCCAGGACCAGCGCGGGATATAGACCCGCCAGCAGAATAACGATCGCCACCAGAAGTGCTAGCCATCCCAGCACCGATGGTGAAAAGTAAAATGTAAATCGGAAAGGGCCATGCAGGTAAGTATGTGCCAGTGTCTGACCATACTGAAATATACCTATTGCAAAAGCCAGCGCCGCTAGTACAATAAGCGTCGTTTCGCCCATAAACTGCCAGAATAGTTGCGTTTTTGTGCTGCCCAATACTTTCCGGACTCCCACTTCCCGCGCCCTGTTGAGCGCCTGTGCCGTGGCCAGGTTGACAAAATTAATACTCGCCGTACCGATCAGAAGCACGCCAATCAATACCAGTGACAGCAATAACCCTGGGCTGACACCTCCATACTCCGTCGATAAGTGCATCGTGCTGAAGGGTATGGCTGGGTAGGATGTTTCTTTAACTTTCTGAGGGTTATATTTTTTTACGAACGATAGCTGTTGCCGGTTCCAGTCTGCGACGGTAAAGCGGTCATTGAACAGGGCGTAACAATGGGTACTGCCGTTGGTGTTGTCAAAGCGTTCATCTTCGGGTCGGGCGTTACGCTGCTCCTTAAGTGAGCCCCATGAGGCCATGATCGAGTAAGATAAATCGGTATTGTCCCGGTAGTCGGCGAACACACCCACGACCCGGGCAGTAATGCGGGCATCGAGCCGGACGATCCTTCCTATGATGTTGGTTGTAGCACCGAAGCATTTTCTTGCCATCTCAGCACTCATAACCACTGTTCCTGGCTGGCTAAGGTCATCTGGTCCTCCCGCCAGCCAAGTGTAATCGAAGATGCTGAAATAGGCCGGTTCAACAAAGGCGCCATTGTGATTTTTGTCCTTAATTTTCTTATCGGCCTGTTTGTTGATCGGAACTGAAACCAGTGGTGAATACCACTCTTCCAACATTGCAATATGCTCAATATCAGGGTAATCATTGCGAATGGCCTGGCCGAGTGGATAGGGGATACCCTGAATGTTAAACGCCCCGCCAGCCGAAGAAAACCGGGAGGTTAATTGATAGATCCGGTCGTAATGACGATGGTGATGGTCGGTTTGGTAATGAAACCGAACAAGCGCGAAAATCAGCAGTGCACAGCCCATGCCAAGTGCCAACCCTGTTATGTTAATGAACGCGTAAGCTCGGTTCTTGCTGAGATTACGCCATGCGATTTTAAGGTAGTTTCGCAGCATATCTTTCAATAGTGATGTATTGATAAAGCCAATAAAGTTTCAATTTCTTACTACTCAATTATTATACCATGCATTAGAAAACTGCCTTACAATGAGGAGGGGCTATTTTAACGAGGCAAACTGTGCGATTTCGGACAGTCTATGTTCGTTATTGGATTTACTCAGGTAGACTATATCTGATTTTCTGACACTCAGATTAGAAGTTGTGTATACGTTAACTGTTTCACGCACCATAGCTAAGCCCATAATATTTATTTTCTGAAAAAACGGAGGTTTTTGGTGATACTTGTATTACAACACTTATGCCGGGCTGAAATTCTGTTTTCGAAAAAGATACAGACCAACCACAGATAGTGCGACAGAGATGATGCATGATATCCAATTGTCAGAAATAATCTCAATATATCTTCCTAAAAAAGGCCATTTTTGGTGGGTAAATGCTGTTAGAACAAAAAGCGAATTATTAACAGCATGCGCTACAACTGGTATCCAGATGTTTCCAGACCAAAGAAATAAATACCCGAATAAGGCACCTATAAGCAACCGCGGAAAGAAGCCGTAGAACTGAAAATGAATTAGACTAAAAATAGTTGCGGCAACCCAAATGCTCTTAATTGGGCTTAGCCCCCAGTCGTTTAACTTTGTTTGAAGCACTCCTCGGAAAAAAACTTCCTCTCCAATTGGACCGACAAGGCCGAATACCATCAGGGCAACTAGTAATTGTGAGAGGGATTCAATTCGTAAGAGCCCTTGAGTCAGCAAAATCTTCTCCTGTTCCTTGACACGCATCCAGTTTTCAACTTCTTTGAAAATCTCAGGAAATTGAATATTTTGATTCCAATCGATGATTTGATGATTGACAGGAATCAAAAAAAAGATAACAGCTATTGCTATCCAAGCGGATGAAACATCACTAAGAGTATGTTTTGGATTGTATTAAACTAATAATGAGAGCCAGTCGTTAAACTTGTTGAATCTCACCTCAAACAAGTTTATGAAATCGAATTTCAAAGAAATGACTGACTCTCAATG
>NZ_JAVFVU010000078.1 GCF_030929615.1 Dyadobacter sp. LHD-138
ACATTTTTTCTCACAATCCCCTCTCAATTACCATGGAGGGCTTGTGAGAAAAATGTGGAGCTCTTACGAAGCTAAAATTGAGATTTCTTAAAAAAATTATATGCCAAAATTTGTTTTGACCTTAGAATTCCGTGCGGTCCATCCAAGTGGCCAAATAAGCCCATTTCCCCCCTTTCAAAGGCATATAAGTAATGTCTGACACCCAAACCTGATTCGGAGACTCTGGTTTTCGTTTGTCAAGTAATAAGTTGTCGCACACACGTTTTCCGTGTTTACTATCAGTCGTTCTCGGAATAAATTTGGGTGGCTGAATAGCTCGTAATCCCTCTGTACGCATAATTTCAGCGATTTTCTGACGCCCAAGTGTTATTCCCTTTTCGTTAAGAGCTGCCTTAATTCGACGACTACCATACCGCTTAAAATTTCGTATAAATTCCATCCTAATCTCGTGCTTTGGACGATTATACTTACTGCCCGAATTATGACTTTTACCACGCTTATATCGATAGTAGGCAGTTCTACTGATATCAAAAAGAGAGCATAAGTAGCTTATTTTGTGACTCTTGGAAAGCATGGATACTAATTCATAGACGTCTCTTAGTCGGACGAACTTAAGAGACCCAAGGCCTTTTTTAAAATTTCGCGGTCAGTCTTTAGGCGCTCGATCTCTGCTTTCAATTTAGCAATCTCAACAGCAGATTTACTATTATTCTCAGACTCGCTGGTTCTGGACTTGGTCTTCATAGTTGATAAACTTTTCCAACGATACAGCAGATTTTCAGCAATTCCAAAAGTCTCTGAAATTTCTTTTACTCTTTTGCCCGAAATAAGCAATTTAAGAATTTCAGCCTTGAAATCAGGCTCATAACTTCGACGCTCCTTCGAGCTTTTTTGATTTTCCATTTTTGCAAAATTTATGCAAAAAAGTGTGCCGTCTTATTGAGCCACCTCATCTACCAAGTCGGTCCAATTTCCACACTACAACTGTATCTCCAACTCTTACGTGATTAATCATCGCATCAAGCTCAGGACGCTCCTTTATAGCTCCGGAAATTTTCTCTTTAAATATCTTCTCACAACCTGCCTTTTTTAATGCTTCAATTTGCAAATCCAAATTTTGGTCTTTGGTTGATACCCTTGCGTAACCTATGATCATAATTAGTCTCAAAAACTCATGTACACTCGAATATATTGAACTTAGATTAATGATACAAGTTTTTGAGACAAGTCGCTGAAAAAATAAAGAGCTATACCACTCCCTCCTCTCAGTCTCACGAAACCACCGTTTTTGCGGACTGGTAAAACAGACGTTTTGTGAGACTATTAAAAATTTATCTCTGTGTAGATTTTTAATAATGACTGTTAAACTCAATCTAGATGCTTGAAATTATTAGCTTCATTTTAGGACTAGTTTGCTTCCCGATTACAATCATAGCATTTTACTATCAGATGCAGGAATTAAAGGCCAAAAACATATTATTTTCTAAAGCTGTTGCTGAGTCGTACTATCTAAATTTTCTAAGTAGGATATTAGATTTAATAGAAAGTGAAGCTAAATTAACTTTAAGGATAAATTTGCTTGAAGTGGAGATCGATACGAAGAATATAATGATTGATGTCAATATCCCCCTTGAACATAGATAATTTTTCACAAAAGCTGAATTATGCACCCCGCAATATAACAATTACCTCTCATTTTCGATCCTTAAGTGTGTTTGGCCATTTTGATGATAAGAAGAAAACAGTAGTAATCGTTGATACGCCCTTATTATTCTCGTTAATTAAGAGAAATTATGCTAGTCAATCATCTCATAATCAAGCAACCCTGCGGATCTACGAGGAAGGGAAAACATTTAAAAGAGAATTGGAAAAGTTAGTTTGGCAGCGCCGCACAAAAATTAATGAGACAAATTTTCGAGTGACTTTGATTGACACATAATTTAGATAGCTTTTGATCCACTATGGCACATGAGAAAATTTCCTTAAAGCTTGTAAGGAACAATTGGAGAGTGTCGAATGCTTTAAAAATGCGAATTGAATATCTCACGAATAGCCGTTGTTTCAAATAACCCTAATTTCTTGATATTGTAACTCAGCTTAGCAATGGTATTGCGCCATGCCTTCTAAATAAATGTATTGTGCATAACAATGAATACATAGTACCCTTGTAGATGAAAAATGCCCGGCAATCGCCGGGCGTTTCTCATTTCATCTTCTTAAAAATTATTCTAAAAGTATCCTTATGATATCTACCTTGTTTTCTTTCAACCTACTATTCTTGATATGGAGGTAATAAGTACCGCGAGGTAGCGCTTTTGCATCGATTTCTACCTGCTTGCCATTTTTGAGACCGTTGCGCTGATAAAGTGCTTGAACGTCAATGTTCATAACAGGCTTGGTTGATTTTTCGGACAGTAGAACGATTTCATCCGGCATTGACTCCGCACTTTCGATCTGGTCAAATTCAACCGTAATATAATCCTTTGCAGGGTTTGGAAACACAGTGTATTTTGCAAAACAGCTGTTAAGACATATTGTTAAATTTTCGCTTCTCGACCCGCACACATTTGAAATACTGACATTGAGATAATAGCAGCTAGTATTATATCCGCTAAAGGCAGTGCTCGATTGGCCTGCATTGGCTATAAAACCGTTTGGATCGCTTTGAGACCAATAATAATTCGAGGATGGATCATTAGGTACCGCAGCAATTGGGATGTAGCTATTCGTACATCCCGTCCCATTTGACGTAGATTGGCCGTTGACCAAAAAACCAGCAAATTGAGGTGGACCGACTGCAATGCTTCGACTAGAACACAATCCTTGGCTTCTAACGGAAATTGTTGCTGGTCCATTAAAGGTTCTTTTTACCGTAAGTGTATTTGTGCCCTGTCCTGATACGATGGTTAGGTTCGATACAGTCCAGGTGAAGGATGTACCGGAACTGGGGATGGAATACGTATAGTTATTATTATCGCATATGGTAGCATTCCCGCTGATATCACCCCAAGATATAAATCCAGAACGAGCGTTACCAGGTAGAAAAAGTGCCTTCATCCGATCACGTTGCCCCGCTGTAAACAGATTCCGGCAACCGTCGTTCGTATAGTCCATGTAATTCATGTACATATTGCTTGTACCACATGAAAATAGTTGGCCGGATGGACAATTGAAATTACTATTTCCTTGGAGTGGGGTATCTGCTACGAAGTCATCTTGGGTGCAAAGCCCACCATCATCTCCCCAAATGTGGCGAAGTGATAGCCAGTGACCTACCTCATGAGTAGCAACTCGACCTTTATCATAATTCGCTTGTAAAGTACCTGTGCGACCAAAGGCGTCATATTGCATCACGACTCCATCAAAATTGGCCGGACTGCCGGGGAAGGTAGCATATCCCAAAATGCCATTTGTAATATTAGCCGTCCATATATTAAGATATTGTTCTCGGTTCCAAGGAGCGTCGTTCTGTTTGATTCCGGTAGCACCTTCATCAACAGTACCGTCGGGGGCAGGGATAACCTGATAATTTGCTTGATTACCTTGTATACGGCGTATCCCATTTGTTGGATTCCCATTGGGGTCAATACAGGCTAACCTGAAATGAATACCGACATCGGCTGCCACCCCAGCAAAGTGGGCGGGTGTATTAACACGGTCAGCATTTAGCCGCCGAAAGTCTTCGTTAAGGACATCAATTTGAGATTGTATTTGAGCATCGCTAATATTTCTACCCACGCCCACTGCCTCCCCATTATGAATAACATGAACAATCACCGGAATGGTGACAATTGTTCCTGTATTTGGTATACTTTTCGGGCTGACTTGGTTTCTGTTCTGTTGCAAACTATACTCTTCGGCTTTTCTATCAACCTCTTTAAGGTAGTTGTATAATGTGGGATTATGCTTTCGAAGCTTTTCATAATCTATGGAGGATGCACATATTTCTCCCGCCTGATTTTGTGCAAATGCCGTAAATGACGCGAGGAAAACCATTAGAAAAAATAAAGTCTGTCTCATAACAAATTGCGTTTATTGTGAAAAGAGTGATTATAAATTTTTAGCCTTAATTGCGGTCAAATCAACAAAATAGCCATAGTTGCCGTGCAAGGTTGGTTGAGTGATAGCACCATAGCAATCTTTACGCTTATAAGATATAAGCACCTTTAGACCCTGCTTTCTGAAATTGGTAGATAGGGAGTCGCAAGGCACCAATATATTTGGACCGGCAACATGGCTACTTCTCTTAAAATCTGCGGAATCGTTGCTTAGCACATAATTATCAGGACCTTGGTTACCGTTCGGGTTGTTGCCTTGGATAAAAACTACCACTGCTTCAACATCTTTGTTTTCTTCCGTTACTGTGGCACTTTCACAATTGCACTGTTCGGATTGAATGTCATCGGAGGTGCATTGGGCGAGTATGAAAAGCAGTGCAAGTGCTATCATAGTGAATCGTAGTTTTTTGGGGCTGCCATAAGACATAGTATTTGTGGTTATAGGTTATGAGATATACATAAAATATATTTCTGAGTATTAACAATGATGTAGACACATATGCAGTATTAATCGTTGTAAAGGGCTATAAAATATTTACATAATTACAAAAATAGATACAACTAATTCGCATGATCGCTATTGCGATATGTATCAACAATAGATGATCATGAGAAATATTTGACCTAAATTTGGCTTTATAATATATTCATAAAGAGGTAGTTATACTTTTATTGTCGTTGTTTGTCTTCCAAATTCTCACTAACTTTTGTAAATTTTCATCAGCTACTGAATTTGAGACTTATTCTATGGTGGAAATGCCCGATAATTTTATGCTCAATTTGGGGGGAAAAGAGAGTTCCTCCGTCATAACGAACTGATTCCCTTACTATCCTCACAGAAGGTATAGTAAGGGTTTTGTTTAGAGTTATGTGACAATGACAAACTTTCTTTAATTCAATCTCAAAAAATGCTGATTTCTTGATTCAAAAGCTATCTCTACCTTTTTCTCAAAACCACCGTTTAAATGCATCACGAAATTGTATAGACAAAATCTATAGTAACGAATTTGTCCACATGCTAAGGGACGAATGCAGTTGTACAAAAAATGATGATTACAAAATCTTCGTGGCCGAATATGAGGGTAATATGAGAATTTGGCAATAGTCAGACTGGATTAGCAAGTTTTTCCCGCTTACTCCCACTCTACATTAAATACGCTATTCCCAATAAGTCACCGCCAAATGCCGTAAAAAGCCGGTATATACCTTCAACTGGGACGGCTGAAGATAACTGTAAAACTGGTCATGGGTGGTGTGAAAGCCCATGTAAAAAAGCCAGAAGCCCAAACTCAGGTAAGGAACCAGGGCTAACTCCTGATCGCTGATTGGGTGGACGCTTTGATAGCTTTCCAGGAAAACTGCGTAGGCCTCTTCAAAGGCTAGCTGCGTCATCCGCCCCGCATAGACCTCCAGAGCCAGGTGTTGCCAAAAGCAAACCAGATCATGCACCAACCAGCCATAACCCATAAAATCAAAATCAAATAAGGTAACCGAATCCCCGTCGAAATGCATGTTCTTAGGCAGTAGGTCAAAATGGCAATAGCCACTCAGGAAACCCGACGTGTTTACCTCGGCTATCTTCGTCTCGACTTGCCTGGCAGCTTTCCGTAACCAGAGATAACTTTCTTGATCGGCGACAAAGGCGGATTTTAACCGCTCCAATGGCTTGAAAAGAGTGCTATCCAGATCAAAAGTCCAGCGCTCCCCAGGCAATGCGATGGTGGATGACACTTGGTGAAAGCGCGCAATTTCATAGCCGAGCGTGCGTAGCTGGCTTTTGTTCAGTATTCTTGGGGGCTGGCCGGGGGCATAACTAAAGAGCACCGCATAGCGTAATCCTTCCACGGCATCAAGTTGCTGAATAGATTCCTGCATCCGATCTGCAATGGGATAAGACACCGATACGCCAGCTTGCTTGAGAGCCATCAGCAAGGCCACTTCCGCTTGGACGTGGGACAGGCTTCGGTGAGTGGAGCGGTAGATCCTAAGAATAAAGCGCCCTTGGAGGGAATCCACTAAATAGGTGTCTCCCACCCCACGCACCAGAAAGGTACATTGAATCGACTTCAGTAAATAGCGTTCAGCGAGTAAATCCGCCAGGGCATGCGGAGAAAGGGTCGAATAGATGGTGGGAAAAATCGATTTCATGGCAGCAAGATAAGCCTGAAAAACCACACCTGCTAGTCGTCAAGCAACCACTTCAAAGATATATGGGTGCTTTAAATCTCAATTTGGGACCATTTTTTGAGTACAGTCATAGTAACAAGTGAAAGAAGTCCTCGATGCTTTGCAAAGGTTGGCTACAAAAAGCATGTGAATATTTTTTCCGAGATTAAAGTGTCTCTTGCCATGATGGATTTTTGTGTGTTGTGCCGTCCAAGTCAGGCAGTAAGCCAAACTAACATATATCATCATTTTTTAACAATAAGGTGTTGGCTAGCCGGATCTTCCACTATTTTTTCCATCTCAAATTCTACAATATCAAGAACATCCTGCTTAACCTGCATATAATTCCGAAGTACCATCGACTGATCGATTTTTCTAATTTCCGGTATTGCTTGGTAATTATCCTGCTCCTCTTTCAGCGCCTGATGATCGTTAAGAATCTCACAATGAAAAGCTTTCAAATCAATTTTCTGTTCCGGATTATCAGCAACTAGTCCGACAAATTCTCCAGAGGAAAGCGAAGAAATCTTCGAAGGTGGAATGGCAGAATCCAGCTGCTTGGATTTGCTAACGGAGGTGTCCATTCGGTTAATGGAAAAACTTGTACGGTCCTGCATGATTTTACCGAAACGCTCCGACAACTGTTTCGCTGTATCCCCTGTTGCCTGACCACTAATAATGTTTCCAGTAATATTCATAATCACATCCGCCTGCTCTTTTCCGTAATCCTTTCGAAGTTGACTAAAATCCTGTACACCGAGCGTAGTCGATACCTTATTGGAGCGGGCCGTAGCGATCAGGCTATCCATATTGTTTAAATAAATGGTTGGAAACTCATCAAAGATCAGGCTGCTTTTAAGTTTCCCTTTCTTGTTGACAAGTTTAATCAGCCGTGTTACATAAAGCGATAGCACCGCTCCGTAGACAGAGATTTTTTGCGGATTGTTTCCCATGCAGACAATCTTAGGCTCGTCCGGATTGTTGATATCCAGGGTGAAATCACTTCCTGAGAGAACGTAATATAACGTGAATTCGGTTTAAGCAACCGATAGAGAAAGTTGGTTTGTTTTAATTTCTTCAATATTAAGTGAAGGCTTTTTTGGAAAGAAGCAATAAGCAATTAAGGCGCCAAGTATATTCATTACGAAGTTGTTAACAGATCTATGCCGGGTATGTTCTATCTGGCATAGATTCTTTAATTCATCGTTTATAGTTTCAATAATCGCTCTTTTTCTAAGTAAAAGCTTGTCTTTCAACTCCATAATATGCCCTTTCATATTTTTACGAACCTTAGTAATTAACTGCATTCCATCAGCAAATAACATCTCCCATAATGCCTTTGAAAGATAACCTTTGTCAGCATAAATTTTGCCAAAAAGTTGTTCAGTAAGCTTTTTAATGTGTTTGGGATTACGGTCATCCACATTGCCTTTTGTTAAATAAAAAGAAAGCAATTCTCCTTTTTCATTACAGACCAGGTGTAGCTTAAATCCATAAAACCAGCCCATTGAAGACTTGCCTCTTTCAGCTAAGTTTTTGAATACCTTGTGATTATGGATTCTTTGATTTCTGCAAACTTTCAGTGTAGTACTGTCCATAAAACTTATCCCTGTACATTTACCTAAACCCTTCTCTTTCAAAAACATAGCCATTATAACAAAATAACGGCTTTGCACTTCCACAAAACGATTGTAAGACAGGATTTTAGGAAATAAGTCTGACGTGGTTCACTTTCGGTTTACACTTTTTGCGGGTTAGTTAAATAATTACAATTTAAATCTCATCCTACTTTTTGGTAATACAAGGCTTCAAAAGCTACTGGATTTAGATAATCCAG
>NZ_JAVFVU010000079.1 GCF_030929615.1 Dyadobacter sp. LHD-138
CATAATTCAATCTGATAACGCTCTGAGCTTTTGATAGAAGCATAAAAAAGATAAAACATCACGAAAGCCTATACAAAACAAAGAGGGCGCCTCAATTCGAATTTGAGACGCCCTCTTTCTTTTTACCACTAATCCGACTATTTGCGCATTTGTCAGGTTCGGTTTTTGTAAAGGTTGTGATACTTTGCATATTTGACGTGCAGATTAAAATAGTCTGGTTAACTTCATCCGTTATTGTGGAAACAATTCACAAAACAGGCCATTACCCTACATACGAATGAATATTTTAGAAGTACAAAACATTACAAAGGATTACTCCAATCATCGCGCGCTCGACGATGTTAGTATAAATATTCCCAAAGGCTGCATCTTTGGACTGCTAGGACCAAACGGTGCTGGCAAAACATCACTGATCCGGATTATTAACCAGATTACGGGGCCGGATTCAGGACATGTGCTATTTGACGGACAACCCCTCGCCCCAAAACATATTTCAAGAATTGGCTATCTTCCGGAAGAACGCGGCCTGTATAAAAAGATGAAAGTCGGCGACCAGCTGCTTTATCTTGCCCAACTGAAAGGCCTCAGCCAAAAAGAGGCGATGGAAAAACTTAAAATCTGGTTTGTTAAGTTTGACATCAAAACCTGGTGGGACAAAAGTGTTTCTGACCTTTCAAAAGGCATGCAGCAAAAAGTACAGTTTGTCTCGACCGTATTGCATGAACCGGACCTGATTATCCTGGATGAGCCTTTTTCAGGCTTTGACCCGATAAATGCCAATCTGATTCGTGATGAAATCCTGGAATTAAAACAAAAAGGCAGCACGATCATTTTCTCAACCCACCGCATGGAAACGGTGGAAGAACTATGCGACAATATTGCCCTGATCCATCGGGCGAAAAAGGTACTTGATGGCCCGAAATCGGTCATTAAAGAACAGTTTAAGACCAATACGTTCTTCGTGGAATACCGGGGACACCTCAATGGTTTTGAAAATAAATACCAACTGGAGAAAACGTCTGTGCTGGAAAACGATTTTCTGCGTACCGATATTCACCTGCCCGCTTCCATAAGCGCCAATGAACTCCTGAGCGATTTGCTGCCGAAAATTGAAATCCGCGCTTTCGGAGAAAATATTCCTACGATGAGCGATATTTTCATGCGCGCCGTTAACGAAGTACCCGAAGCCTGACCTTTGTGTCTCGGAAGCAACTTCAACTACTCTCTAAATTTTGATAAAATGCGTAATATATTACTGGTTATAAAAAGAGAATACATGGTCAGGGTCAAGAAAAAGTCTTTTCTGATCATGACTATTCTTGCTCCTGTCCTTTTTGTCGGCGGATATGCCCTCGTTATCTGGATGGCAATCAGTTCGGTCGACAGCAAACTGGTGCAGGTTGTGGATGAAAGTGGACTTTTTACCACTGAATTCAAGGACTCTGAATCGTTAAAATTCTCGTTTGTAAACTCCCCAATCGATTCAGCAAAATCACATTTCACCGATAGCCATGCCAATGCACTGGTTTACATTCCAAAAAATGTGATCGATTCACCCAAAAGCGTCCGTATCTATGCGCCCAAAAATGTGAGTATGGAACTGAAATCTGATATCGAGAAGGTGATCGAAAAACAGATCGAAAATATCAAACTGTCGGAGGCCGGAATCACCCATAAAATCCTGGAAGATTCCCGCGTTAATGTGAGTTCAGAAACCATCAGTCTGAGCGAAGAAGGCGAAAAGACGAGTAGCTCCAGTGCCGCGACAATCATCGGCGGTGTCTGCGCCTTTTTAATCTACATGTCCGTTTTTATTTATGGGACGCAGGTAATGCGCGGTGTTACAGAAGAAAAAACGAGCCGGATTGTGGAAGTCATTATTTCTTCGGTGAAACCTTATCAGCTTATGATGGGAAAAATTATCGGTGTTGCGCTCGTCGGGTTAACCCAGTTTGTGCTCTGGATTATTCTGACTGTATCGCTGACAACCGCAACTTCTGCTGTTTTGTCTAACAAAATGTCAAAGGATTCTGAACAGATTCAGCAGGAAATGACCAATATGCAGAAAGGAATGCCAGCTTCCAATATGCCGGGAGCAGGCGTCGACAATCCCGTGGCCGAGGTGCTGGGGGCAGTTGGCAGCCTGAATATTCCATTGATTATTTCCTGCTTTTTATTTTACTACCTGGGCGGTTATTTGTTTTACAGCGCCCTTTTTGGCGCCGTAGGGGCCGCAGTAGACAATGACGCCGATACGCAGCAGTTTATGCTTCCGATCACGTTGCCGATTATTTTCTCATTCATTTTTGCCCAGCTCGTTCTCCGTGATCCGGACGGGAACCTCGCATTCTGGACATCAATGATCCCCTTTACTTCACCCATCATCATGATGGTCAGAATTCCTTTTGGCGTCCCGGCCTGGCAAATTGCGTTGTCGATGACTCTTTTGGTGTTAGGCTTTATGGGCACGATCTGGCTGGCATCCCGTATTTACCGCGTCGGCATCCTGATGTATGGCAAAAAGGTAACCTATAAGGAACTCGCCAAATGGATATTTTACAAAGTTTAATATCATTATAATCACGGATCAGGCCTTGTTCCTCCTGTGTCTGATCCCGTTTTATAACAAAAAATTGCCCGCGACAAAGCCTTTAACACTTTTTAAGAGAACCTAACCCTTGCCGTTGAGGTTATTTTGCTAATTTTGAGGCACCGATTAAATATGCAGTTATTTCCCGGAGCATTGCGGCTGCGTTAAGTCAGCCTTTAATTCCCGGATCTTACCTGTAAACTTATAACCATAAACTATTATAATGACCCGTTTCAACCGTTCCAACAACCTTACGGGTTGGATTGTTTTCGCGATTGCATTTCTGACATACGCCCTCACCGTTGAACGAACGGCCAGCTTTTGGGATTGCGGCGAATTTATTGCCTGTGCATTCAAATTGCAGGTACCTCACCCTCCGGGAGCTCCTTTTTTCCTATTGATCGGAAGATTATTCTCGATGTTTGCTTTTGGTGATCTTACTAACGTTGCCTATTGGGTCAATATGGTTTCGGTATTAAGCAGCGCATTTACCATTCTTTTCCTTTTCTGGACGATTACCTTATTGTCACGCAAACTGATCGGTAAAAAAACAGACGAAGAACTGACTCAGGCAGACATTATTCTTTTAATGGGATCCGGTGCTGTGGGTGCTTTGGCTTACACATGGTCTGATTCATTCTGGTTTTCAGCCGTTGAAGCGGAAGTTTATGGTATGTCATCATTCTTTACGGCCATCGTTATCTGGGCCGTTTTCAAATGGGAGCGCATCGAAGACCCCGCAGCAGAAAATCGCTGGTTGATTTTCACCGCTTATCTGGTAGGTCTCTCTATTGGCGTCCATTTGCTCAACCTCGTTACAATTCCTGCACTGGCACTGGTTTATTATTTCAAAAAATATGACAAACCAAGTGTTTTTGGTGGTATTCTCGCTTTCATGGGCGGGCTTGTTATCCTGGGGATTATCAACTCCGGTATCATCCCGGGCCTTCCGAGCATGGCAGGGAAATTTGAAATATTCTTTGTTAACTCACTGGGTTTACCTTACAAATCAGGTGTAATATTCTTTATCGTTATTTTCCTGGGATCGCTGATCTGGGGGATTATTTATTCGCAGAAAAAAGCAAAGGTGTTGTTGAACACCGGCTTACTTTCACTGGCATTTATTCTGGTTGGTTATGCTTGTTACCTGATGGTTTTGGTTCGTGCAGAATACAATCCGCCAATCAATGAAAATAACCCGAACGATGTTTTAAGTTTTGTTTCGTATCTGAAAAGAGAGCAGTATGGAAGTCGTCCGTTATTGTACGGGCCTTCTTTCGTATCCCGTCCTGTGAACCAGAAACGTGGTGCGCCGATGTACCGTAAGCAAGATGGAAAATATACTATTTATGATTACCGTCCTGAATACGAATACGAACCAGGCAGCAGCATGCTTTTGCCGCGTATGTACAGCACGCAGGCAGGACACCCGCAGCTTTACCAGCAGATGACGGGATTGGCCGAAGGCCAGAAACCAACCATGGCGCATAACCTCTCATTCATGTTCTCGTATCAGATCGGGCATATGTACTGGCGTTATTTCCTTTGGAATTTCGTTGGTCGTGAAAGCGATGAAGAAGGGGCCGGGAACCTGCTTCCATGGGATGCTTTCAAGAAATTCCCTTCCATTATTGAAAACAACAAGGCGCATGACAACTTCTTCATGCTGCCATTTATACTGGGTCTTTTTGGGGTTGTGATGATGTATTTCCGCCGTCAGCGCGATCTGCTGGTACTCGGATTACTATTCCTTCTTACCGGTGTGGCCTTGGTGGTTTACCTGAACTCTCCGCCTACCGAGCCGCGTGAGCGTGATTACATTTACGTAGGATCTTTCTACATTTTCTGTATGTGGATCGGTTTCGGCGTAATCGCTTTGGCCGAAGGACTGACCAAGTTTGTAAAAAGTGCGACAGCCCGCGCAGGTGTTGCCACAGGTTTGTGTTTGGTCGTACCCGTTATTATGGGGGCAAAAGGCTGGGATAACCACAACCGCGATCACCGTTACCACTCAGTGGATTTTGCGAAAAACCTGCTTAATTCCTGCGCTCCAAACGCCATTTTATTTACCGGCGGGGATAACGATACGTTCCCATTATGGTACGTCCAGGAAGTTGAAGGATTCAGAACTGACGTTCGCGTTTGTAATCTCAGCTTGTTGGGTACCGACTGGTACATCGATCAGATGAAACGCAAAACGTACCTGTCAGAAGCACTTCCGATTTCACTGGATAAAAACAATTATGCTTTTGGCAAGAACGATATCGTTCCTTTCTATGAGATTCCAAGTGTGAAAGGCGGCATTAACCTGAAAGAATATATCGGCCTGGTTAAACAGGAAAATAAGGCTATTCAGGTTCCGCTTACCAGTGGAGACATGACTTCTATCCTGCCGTCTTCGGTGTTGTTTTTACCGGTTGATACCGAGGCTGTGAAGAAAATGAATATTATCAAAAGCGATCTTATTCCTTATCTGAGCGACTCGATCAGCTGGACAATCGGTAAAGGTGATTTGTACAAATCTGATCTGATGATGCTGGATATGATTGCGACCAACGACTGGAAGCGTCCGATCTACTTCTCATCTACACTGGGTGGTTCAAGTTACCTTAACCTGAAAGAATATATGCAGCTGGAAGGATATGCCTACCGTCTGCTTCCTGTAAAAGTTCCGGGAGCTTCAGACGGTTATGTAAATTCGACTGTGATGTACGACAACCTGATGAACAAAATGTTCTGGAGAGAATTGGATAATGCCAATACCTATTACGATAACACGTATCTGGGCTCCCCGATCTTCACGGCACGTATCGCATTCCTGCGCCTTGCAGGCCAGTTGATTGCCGATAACAAATTGGATGAAGCTAAAAAGGCGATGAACAAAGCACTCACAGTAATGCCCGACAAGAGTATTCCTTATGACCAGATCTCGTCAAATTTCATCGGAACGCTATTCGATTTGGGTGAAAATAAAAAGGCACTTGAAATTGCTGAGACCATGGCATCGCGCTCAGACGAAAACCTTACCTGGTCTAAAGTAAATCCGACGACAAAACGTCGTGACAGTCAGGTGGATTTATATATTTTGCAGACCATCGTCCACGAATGCCGCGAGGCGAAACAGGAAGCTGCGGCAAAAAAATATGAAGCAATTTTCCAGAAACATCTTGCCGCATTCAATATGTATGGCAACGGTGCGCAGTAAAATAATTACTTGGTCATAAAACAAAAGAGGGCTGATAATCAGCCCTCTTTTGTTTTATGACCAAGTAATTATGCATTTCTCTGTAAAAATTCGTAAATTTAAATTCAACGGTATGAAAATCATTAAACAGGTATTTCTTGAAAAGTTTAATTTTCATGCCGACCTATGCACAAAATATTCTCGTTACTCTGTAACTACAATATAATTTCCGAAAGAACTTATGATGCCGTTCTCCGGAAATTAATCATATCTGAGTACCCGGCAAAAACCATCCTAGTATCTCCTGATCAACCTCAGGACATGATTTATTTTATTGCCGAAGGAACCACCCGTAGCTTTTACAGTCGCCTTGGACAGCAATGGACCAATGGTTTTGATACAGCTGGGGATTGTATTATGACCTCGTCCAACTTCATACATGACCAACCGTCTATCGACTACGTTGAAACCTGCACGCCTGTTACGTTGTTCTGTATTTCCAAGAAAAATTTCCTTTCATTAATCCTCCGCAATCCCGATATGGAAAAAGTGTATCAGGAGATCATGGAGCGTAGGTTAATCCGTCTGGAGAAACGCATACAGGATTTGTATTTGCTTTCCGAAGAAGAACTGTATCAGAAGTTTGAGAACGATTACCACAACATCAACAGCCATATTGAGGACCAGTTTGTAGCCAGCTACCTTCGGATGAGCCTCACCGCATTTTTAAAAATTAAAAAAAAAGCAGAGTCCGAAAAACGGATAAAAATGGTTTTATGATTTTTTAAATCACCGGTTTTCATTGTCAATAATTACATAAAAGAGGCTGTCTCAAAAGGGCAGTCTCTTTTTTTGCGTATATAGTGTTGTTTATTTTTTCAGAATTGATTATCTTTAGTTATAAGCAAATCAGGAAAAATGGGCCGCAGACAACC
>NZ_JAVFVU010000080.1 GCF_030929615.1 Dyadobacter sp. LHD-138
GAGGTAAGCAACTTTCTTCCCGATGAACTCAGGCGTGCATTTTTAATCATTTCTAATACCATATCTGTTTCTCGTTTTGAGGCTACAAACTGGTCCAATGATTCAAGCGGTTAGGAACAAATGATTGGTTTGATTTTGAGTATTTACGACCTCAAACAACACCGAATTAATTACAAAATTATTTTTTTGATTATTTGACTGCTTATTTCTGGTAATTTTAACTCCGTTGAGACCGTCGGAAAAATTGATGATCCTGAATAAGGACCCAGTCTCATAAATATTTTGCCGATATAAAAAATATGACCACTCATTTTTCCGCCATTTTATTCCCAGATCTATTGTCCCAAAGTGGAATCCTATTTTTCTGTAATCCAGCGTTTTTCCGGTGATAGTATACCAATAGGCTTTGGGTGGTTTTAAATCATAAATGGGAAGTATCTTAGCTTCTCCTCCCCAAATGGCCTGATGGTTGATGCCGCCAAACAATTGAATCTTGCTCTTTGTATGCCCTATCCTGATATAAAGGGACTTTTGATGAAAATAGGTGACGGGAACACTTGACACACTACCATACAGAATACCACTTTTCCCGAATCTGCCATCCGAATAATTTGCTTTGACTGCAATCAAGTCATTTGTAAAACCAAGAGGCAAAAACTCAGGGATTGAAATTTGAAAACGGGGAAAAGGCCTGGCATTACCGGCCATCGCAAGGGAACCGGAGGTGAGGGCAGAATCTAAGAGACCTATTGTATTTTTTCTCTGACCGGCCATAAATTCAACGGGGCCGATTTTGCTGGAAACAAACAAATCCAAAAAAAAGATATCTTTTGATTTTCCATAGTTTGTGGCAAGTTCTACACCCGCGGCCCATTGAAATAGTCTTGGATTGTGAGGATGATACATCTTTTGTAACCCCCAGATACCCGAGGTGAAAGTACCATTTTGCGGAACTGCGCCATTTTGGTTAGCCTGAAGCCAAAACGGAGTTTGTTTGGTACTACCTGCTACGTATATTGTTGCGGTATATTTTAAAGTTGAGTCCTGGGCATATGAGCTTAATATGGCGAAAAAAAAAGGAATCAAAAGAAAACAGCGGGACCGATAGCAGCATTTAAATCTCATAAAATGCTTTTAGAATTCCAGTAAAGTGATAATGTTATTTTAGAAAACCAACTTTTCGCCAGCCAATAGTAATAGCTGATGTATTAGGGTATAATTTGCCCTGATCACCCGCTAAACTTAGGCTTAAAAGACTGGTATTCCAAATGCGAACTGGTTTTTCGACGCGAATGAGTAAAGAATACTGATTCAATGAAGGAGAAAAAGGAGTAGCGTATGTCCCGAAATTTTGCGAATAGGTTCCTTTTATTAAAAAGTCAATTTTATTAAAAGAGCCCATTAACCCGAGATGGATTGCCATAATCCGGTTGTTGATAGTGAATCCTCTGCCGTCACGGGGTATGTCATTACTTAACATATTTGTTGGGGCGACTAATGGCGTCCCCAAGGCTCGTCCTCGATAAGACCATCCTTGATCATAAACGTAGTGATTGAAATAGTTATCGTTACCAAAAATACCTTGGTCAAAATTGAAAACATTGCCTCCTTGTTCCTTCGTGTAAACAAATTCTAGTAATAAGGTGTTTAATTTTAGGGAAAGATCATTTCTATCAATTTTCGCTCTTCTAAATCTTAATCCATTAAGACCATCCTTGATATTGGTAAGTTGCGCCAATGAGCCATCTTCATATATATTTTGTCGGTATAAGAAAATGTTCCATGCATTTCCTCTCCATTCTGCCGCTATGTCGATAGTTCCAAAATGATTTCCAACTCGGCTATTTGCCCAGGGTTTCCCTAAAATAACGTATTTATAAGCTTCCCAGGTTTTTAAGCCACCAGCGAAAATTTTCTCTTCACCACCCCAGATGGCCTGGTGGTTGAAACCAGCATACAAGCTTAATTTGTGACGTTTGCCTCCCACGCGAAAATAAAGTGACTTTTGGTGCATGTAGGTTACTGGGATTTCCCTAACGTTCCCATAATTAATTTTACTCGAGCCCAAGAGGCCATCGGAATAATTAAATTTGAACGAAATGATGTCATTAAAAGGGATGATGTTAACAAAATTGGGAGTTGCTATTTGAAACTTTGGATAGGGCCGTGTATTATCAGACATGGCAATTCCTCCCGAAGTGAGTGTGCTATCAGACAAACCCATAAATTCTCTTCGTGGGCCTACACTTATTTCTACCGGTCCGATCTTAAGGGCAGCGTACAAATCAGTAAAAAAAATAGTGTTTGATTTACCGGTATTTGTAATGAGCTGCGCACCTGCAGACCACTGGATCAGTCGAGGATTTCCCGGATTATAAACTTTGAAAATGCCCCATTGCCCTGAAACGAAGGAGCCATTTAGGGGAATGACCCCATACTGATTAGTTTGCAACCAATATGGAGTCATTCCATTGGCTAATGATGTCTGTATGTTTGCTGAATAAGTTATTGTCGAATCCTGTGCGTTGGTTAGACCGGTACTTAATATAAGAAAGATAAATAAAATAAGTACAGGGATAGTCCTCATTATTAATGATAGGAAAATTTCTGAAACCAGGTAAATTGGAATATTCAATTAGAGCCCTTTTCTACCGAGTATAACCCAGATTGTTAAAAAAATAATTTTGAGCTCCAGCTGTATGCTCCAGTTTTTTATGTAATAAAGGTCATACATCAATTTGTGACGGGCATCGAATACACCTGCCCCATATGGATACATTACCTGGGCATAACCCGTAATGCCAGGTTTTACGTTATGCCTGATATTGTAATAAGGAATCGTTTCATCAAAAGTTTCTGTAAATACGGGTCGTTCCGGTCTCGGACCAATCAAAGAAATATCTCTCCGGAAGATATTTATGATTTGAGGAAGTTCATCAATCCTGCTCGAACGCATAAAAGAACCGTATGAGAAAATACGTGAATCCTTTTTTTTGGAAAAGCTGGCTCCGTTTATTTCAGCATCCATACGCATAGACCGGAATTTTATACAACCAAAATGCCTATTATGCATACCTACTCTTTTCTGGAAGTAAAAAACAGGACCTGGCGATTCTAGTTTTATGCGAAAATAGCTTAAAATCCACAAGGGGAGGCTAAGCAGAAAAAGTGTTGCGGAAATAGAAACATCTATTATCTTTTTGGGATAACGTACCCTTCTACCAAAAGTCAGGAGTGTACTAATATTTGGATTAGTCTCTGCGATATTGTCAGGAATGTAAACCTTTTTTAAAATAGTTTCACAAAAATCATAAACGGTACTGATTCTGATGGATTTGTTTCTTCGGACTACTAATTCATAAATCACATGATATTTGCTATCATATTGAGGATTAGTAACGAGATGAATCTTTTCAAATTTATCCAAAAGAGGACTAACTTCATTATTTAATAAAAAATCATCGTCCGTTGATTGAGGGATTAGAATTATTTCCTGATATTTTTTCAGTAAAAAAGCTAAATCATACTTTTGAAGAAAATAGTCATAGCAGGTAATAATCAGCACTTCATTGGTTGTTGCAGTCTTACTGCGTAAACGATGAATACAAGTGCGATAGGTTGTATACGTTTTCCTCATGTTGCTGAAGATAGATGTGTGTTTTATTTACAAGTTTATATAATAAACTTGTAAAAAGGAAATTTTATTTTTAATATTAGTAACATGAACTGAAGTAAGCAGGAGCAGGGTTATTCGTATACTTCTAAATAGACTAAGTAAATATCAAATTGTATAAAATTAATTATCTTGTTTTAGTTAAAATGTTGATTGTTAGGTACTACGTGTTTTACTTGGTACTAAATCCCTATTTACAATAATTGTGTTTTCTCCAATTTGACCGAAGCTATAATTATTAAATGCTTGATTAATTGCGGAAAAGAAAGGTTTAGAACAGCCATCTGTAATCCAGTCATGTAGTTCTATAATGATAACTTTGGTTTTTGGTAGCCAAGTCATATAGTCACCGCTAAATAATTGTTTTTCAGCAGACTCAATATCAAGTTTAAGTAGATCTATATATTCTAAATGAAATTCATTCATTATATCATCTATTGTGATTGTATTTATTTCATTGTGCAGTGACGCGTCGTTATTGCATTCCTCAACTATCATTCCCCACTTCCCAAATCCATATTTATCTGTGAGCTTGGTACATGTCTTTGTTGGCCACAAGCCCTTATGTTTAACATATATATTGTCGTAATTTTTAATATTAGTATTTAGCAATTCCACATTTTCGATGTCAGGTTCAATAGCGATAATTTTAGCATCCGGAAATCGGTTTTTAAAATAAACACATGATAAGCCAATATTAGCTCCTCCATCAATAATTGTTTGTGGTTCAAAATCTAAATTTATGTCATATTCTTTATACACAAATATTTGAGCAAAAACTTTGTCGTCCGAAGTACCTGGACGTAAATGGATTGAATGCTTTATATTAGCGAGGTTTATTGTTTTATTATTTTTCAAAGCTTTTCCAATTAAAAAGAACGAGCCTTTAATAATTCCTAGCTGTGAAAAGAAGAGCATTACTTTCTTTAGGTTTTCTAACATTTGTGTATTGTTTAATATAATTGGTTACAAATTATATAGTTAAAATTACAATTCATGAAGTAATTTCATAATAGTCTTACCTGTGACATCCCAATTTAATCTACTTTCATATTCATGAAAAGATGAAAGAGCTAATTGTTTATATAATTCCTTATTGCTAAAAATGGATTGTATATAATCTGCGTAAACATTTTCGTCAGATACTAATGGAAATGCTTTTCCATTAAGGCCATCTCTAAGTATAGTCGATATACCGCCAACATTTGTACTTATACATGGCAATCCAAAAGAGTTAGCCTCTGAAAAAACGATTGGAGTGCAATCTGCCTGAGTTGGCAATATTAGGAAATTGCTTTGAGCCAGAAGTCTATCGATTTTGTTTCTTCCTTCTTTATTAGACTTACTTATGTAACCATGGTTTATAATAAAGCTGGGAATATTGGACAAAGGGATATTTTTTATCCCTGCAATATGTAAAGTTGTTTTTAAACCCATTTCGTTCAACCTTGCGGCAATCTTAACCGCCATATCTCCTCCTTTTCTACTCCAATCAACAGCAAGAAACAAAAGATTACACTGAGTTGTAGATCGAGTTGCAATTATGCCTTTAATAATTTTTAAGTCCCGATCAGATTGAATATTGGAGCCAAAGGGTACTACTTTTACCTTTGACGGCTCGACGTTATAATTGTCAATTGCTGTTTTTGCAGCCCAATCAGAAGAATAAATGGCCAAATTTGAATTATCTAAAGCTTGCTGCTCTAAATAATTTCCATTTGCAATATTATTGTTAGACAGATTATTAAGGTATTCATAAAAACCTATCATTCCCGCAAAAGTGGCATCGGTATAAAAAACCTTCGGTTTGTTAGTTTTTAATAAAGATATTGGTGTTGTTCCAGGGGAAAAAATAAGGTCTGAATTTGGTTTCAATAAGATTTCTATTTGCCTTGCATATTGTTCTGCAACATAAGGCTCCCTGCTTAAATCAACATTTTTACCTATTAGCTTATTGTAGATTTTATTTAGGTATAAATTAATTCCTGGTTTTGCAGTCAGATTGCCAATGTAATCAAGCTCATTATCTTGATTTTTGAGAGCTTCAGCAATCATAAATCCAGTTCCCGACCAGTTACGAATATCCAGTGCGTTGTAAGTAGTAATGTAGGAAATTTTCATCTTAATACTTTTATTTTAATGTGTGGCACCCTAGCAACAGCAGTTCAAAGATGCTAAGCTAATATAGATATTTACTCAAACTTTCAAAACAAATGTCAGGTTTTTAATATTAACAGTTGGCTTATGCATTGTTATTAAAAGTATAGTTGTCAGCCACTATAGTGATTTTTAAAAGGAAATAGGATTAATTTGTGGCAATATTGAGAGGTTGCCCCATTGAGCATACGTTTAATTTGAATTCTTGCATATATCCTATACTGTGTGTATCCTTAAATATTTGACAAGTTCAAATTGAAAATGTATAAATCAAAGAGTGAAAAAAAGGAGCAATAGATATGAATAGGAAAAAGTGTTAGTTCTGATAACATCACACCGCTTCTGACTATGTTTAGTGTAGGCATTGCTCTTTCCGCTTAAAACTTGGACTGATTATGCAGCGATTTGAAGGTTAAAATATTCTTTTGGTGTTTTCATTTTTAAAGCTGAATGGGGAGCAAAATCATTATATTCATCTACCCAG
>NZ_JAVFVU010000081.1 GCF_030929615.1 Dyadobacter sp. LHD-138
AACACAGCCTCTTCGCTAAAATTTTTAATTCCTTCCGCCGTGACACCAAGGATTTGTGCGATCTGCTCGAGTAATTGTTCTTCCACGGTTTCGCTTTGTTCAATTTTAGACACAGTTTGCTGACTGACTTTCAGTTCAAAGGCCAACGCTTCCTGCTTAAGCCCGCGGAGTTCCCGAATCCGGCTTATTTTATGACCTATATGGTTGGGTTTTGTTGCTGTACTCATAGTTACAAATATAATAAAAAATTTTGTTGAACATCAAGCAATGACGGCAGGTAATATACATCTGAACATTGGTTGGATACAACCGTTTTTGGTTCGGTACGCGCGCGATGTGTTTTTGATTTGTTAAAAATTTAAAACACATGGATATGGGAAATTTAAGCAACGATGGCCATCACGCCACGGCCAGTGGCAACGATCTTTCTACGACCAGCGTCGTCAACCACATTTACCTTCTGGCTGATTCGGATTCAAATCCGTTTAACAGCTGGATGGAAAAGATTGGTTCGCGGCTGCATTTGGCTTCAGATCAAATCAGTCTCAAACCCATCGTGGATCTTTTGATTACGGCGATCTCACCCGAGCGGATTTTTGTGATCAGTCACAAAGGGATACCGCAATATCAAATTGATGACTATACGGAAATACTGCTTATGATTGACGAGGCAGTGGATATAGCCGAGGACCAAAATATGAACTTTGTTAAACTGGCTTTTTCTCAAAACAGGGACATTTTTATTTCCTTGGGTGATGCTGCCAAGATTGAGGGACATCTGGAATTTGGCAGTCCTTACTACTGCTCTCATTTTAGAAACCGGTTTCAGGTGTACTCCACGGGGCCAACCAAGATCATTGAAATGGACCAGGACCAAATGGATAAATTAAAATCCGAAACCTCAGACCGTTTTCAAGCTCTTTTTTCCAAAGCCCAAATATTGTATAACAACGCAGCCGATTTTTTTAAGCAGGACAATCCTGATTTAGGTGCTTCGCTTCTTTATCAGGCGCTGCTTATGACTTATCAATCCATTATCACCGCTTTCAAAGGACCCATACCTGAAATATATTCTGCGGTTGAATACCAGAAAGTTGCCAAACGGTATTTACCCCTGATCACCAGCAATGACCGTCTTGGGTACCTGCCTGAAAAACTGGAAGAAACATGCAGTTTGCAGGGACAGCGAAACTACCAAACCAGTAAGGCCGGGATGGATTTACTCGCTGCTGATGTGCAGACACTGATGGAAATCAGTCAAATCACCTTTGCATCAAAACTAAAACAGTTTGACAGCCCGGCAGTATGACTTTGATTTAAGTTGTATATCCATCACCTCAAATCCGGTAATCCATATGCTAATCAACATCGCAAACATTTCCGATAGTACCGTTTTTATAGCTGGATCCGATCAGGATTTTAGTCCGCTCGTTGCGCTGTATGTCTGCAAACAAGCCCAGCGTAACGCCCGGATCTATGAGCTTATCGCGCTGCTTGATGGCGCTACATCTTACGAAAGAAGGGAGCTGTTTTCAGCGCTTCATTTGCTTCAAAAGGAAAGTGAGACCGCGTTATCCGAATTTAAAAAGCTGACCGGCACACTGTGAGCGTACCTGGCCAGATTACTTGTACAACCCAAAGGCAAAAATGATGAAAAATATACTGGATCACCGACTAGAAACCGGAATGCTGACCGGCAACATAGATCAAATCACAGCGCGGATCGACGTTGAGAGGATCTACGTCCACGAAATTGAATCGGTGGGGACAAGCGAAACGATTCTGACAATTTTGATCGCTAAAACCTGTGAAAGGTCTCAGAGCGAGCTGTATGAGCTTGTAAGTCCCTTGTTTGATCAGCAGCAAAAAATCCACGTTACGCTGCACCAGGCTGACTGGATCAGCGAAGCTGTAAGTAATGGAAATCTTTATTTTTGCAGCATCTGCACGCGAGATAAAATGATCTATTCCAAAGAAGGATCAGATTTTCAACTTTTGCCAGCCTTGTTAAGCCAGCAGCAAATGCTGGAAAATGCCAGGCACCAGTACGGTCTGGAAGAAAATAAAATCAAAGCATTTGTTGATGGTGCAGATTTCCATCTGGAAAAACAGAATTACAGCCAGTCTGCGTTTATGATTCACCAGGCGATCGAGCTTACTTACCGGGCTGTGGAGCTTCTGATAACCGGCAGGTCCAAGATAACCCACAGCATTAAAGCGCATCAGAATTACCTGGAACCCTATCAGACCAGACTTAGTAATATCTTCTCGCCGGATTGTGAAAGTGATATGGAGCTTCTCAGGCTACTGGACCAGGCTTATCTGAGCGTCCGCTATGAAAACAGCTACCAGATTAGCAGACTGGACGTGACGGCATTAAGGAGCAAAGTCAGCGAGGTGAAGCTGGCTGCCGATGAAACCTGTGTGCAAATACTGAAAAACTTCCAGCCTTTGCAGGCCGTCAATGTGCTCTCGGAAACAATCAAGCAGACAGATCATAGCAATGCAGGCCCTGATATTCCGCTTTCATTAATTGAGCAGATCTGCGGCACCCTGGATGTAGAGCGTATTTACTGCTTCGGTAAAAGAACGTATCAGGATTCCCGTTACCATCCGCTTGATAGTAGCCAGAACGGTCATCTCACAAGGGAGCACTTTGATTTGCTAATTATTACCGCGGATCAGCCAGCGCGCAGGGAAGTCTCACTGCAAAATATAATCAATAATAAGAGTGGCAATCAATACTCGGTGCTACTGCTTGCTGTTAGTCTGGAAACATTGACGCGCTTATTGGATGCCAATAACCGGTTCTTTCACCATGCTATGGCCAGGGCCGAAGTTTTGCATCAAAAAAATGAGCGCTTCTTTGCGGGGCCAGTGCCGGTATATGATGAATCCAGAACGCTTCTGGACTGTAAAATCCACTGGAACCAGCGCCATAGCCGCGCGGATGCTTTTATCGCTGCGACGGAGCCGGCTTGGGAAGCAGGGGAACAGACCGTCGTGGTTTCCCTGATCAGTCAGGGAGTCGAGCAGATTTGCCTGGGGTTGATCTTTGTATTTCTGGGATACCAGCCCGACCGTCATACACTCAGTCATCTTTTTGATCTTTGCAGTAATTTTACGCCACTGCTTGATGATCTCTTCCCGCGCAAGACGCAGCTGGATCAAGATGTCTTTAAGGTGCTATCAGATGGTGCCCGGAATGTCCGCTACCTTGCCAGGTTTTCCCCTGATCCGACCGAGACCGGTGTGCTTCACCAGCGGTTGGAACTGCTGATCAAGCAGTCCTCGGAGCTGGTACAGCAGCATTTTGATCAGATTAAAGTTTAAAATGATGGTGCTAGTCAGTATGACTAAGGTGACTATGTCATCAGCAGCATGCAAAAATTCAGGTCGTTTTCCCTGTTTTCGGTTTGAACGGATCTTTTCAGATTCTTCTTCGCATACGGATAAAGGCTGTAGGATATCCTGATTGAAACGTCCGGGGATTTTTCGCTACCTTGACACTGTGTTAATGGCTTATTAGGGGCCGAAAAACCAATGCATGAATCATTACCCCAAATGCATGCCGCGTTTTCGCCGCCTGGTCATTTCCTGTTTCTGAACCTGGTTTTGGGATTCATTAATCTGTTGCTCGAGCCGCTTTTGCAGGTTAGCCAGTGAATACTGCCGCCCCAGCTCAGAGCCTTTAACTTTCATCCGGTTTTTGGTGTTGAAAAATGCAATGCCTCTGCCTGGGTAGGTTTTATATCCCTGTTTCTTTAACGCTTCACTCAGCTCGCCCAGCGAGTGAACCGAAGGTAAAAGCCGGTCAATGAGTTCTTTCAGTTTCATTTTAGACTGGTCACCCAATGTATGCTCTTCTCGGTTACCATTAATGATATGCATCTGAGGGGTGATGCTCAGCCCAAGCTCCAATTCCATCCTTCGGCAGAATTTTCCGGTGCGGGCATAGTTGTTAAAATGATCCGCCGTATTCTTTCCGTTGTAATTGAGCCGGTTTGCCACCAGGTGAAAATGGGCGTTGGCGGTATCCAGATGCCGAAAAACCAGCATCTGGTTCTGCGCAAAACCAAATTCCCTGGCAAACTCAGTGGCAATGTTTGTGATCTGTTCATCGGAAGGCTTTTCGCCTGGTGGGAAACTGAAAGACTGGTGCCAGATAAATTTGGTCAGGTTTCTGTTCTTATCCATGTTGTCAAGAAACTGCCTGGCTAGGTAGTCCAGATCATAACGTCCATCTGGGACTGTTTCCAGCGCCAAATGCTGTACGTAGATCAGCTCACCCCGGACATCTTCCAGGGTGAGGCTCTTGCGCTGTTTTCCGGTCAGTTCTTTCTCATAATAGCAGTACTCCAAAATTCCTTTGGCGTAACTACCCAGACCAGCTTTTCCGATCATTTTTTTATGCGGTTTAAAATATCGTCCACCGCTTTCTGAATACGAAGATGCACTGTACCAAAATCAATACTTGGCTGCTCATGTTTCCAAAGCACTTCGCTTCGAAGGTCCTCGGAGCGGTAATACCGCTCATACTTTTCAAGCAGCTCTTTGGCTGATTTATAAGCCGAGGCGGTCTTCTTTAGTAAGCTGATTTTCTCTTCCGAAGCAGGTACCGTCAGACTTACAAGTAGCTCCAAATCCTGCATCCAGTCCCTGATCTCGGTCAGGGTTTTGCGGATGCTTCGAATTTCAAACGCCTCGAATACCCAGAGTGTGATCAGCTTGGAAAGCAGTCGCACCTGCTGGCTGCTTTGCTTCCACTGCTCGGAGTACATCTGGTTATCTTTTGTTTTCAAAACCGCCAGCGAAAGAATACCCGCAAGCTGCTCAAGTATTCGGATCGTTTCCGCGGTAGGCGCTGGAAGAGTCTTTTTCTGCGGCCGCTTGATGGGAACATCCAGGGCAAGCGTTAGAAAAAACTGGCTTGCCGATAAATTGCTTTTTTCAATCAGCTGATTGATCCTGGCTTTTTCATCTTTGGTGACCCATACAGAGAAGTGATCTCTTCTGGCTATACTGTCTGGCTTTGGTGGTCTGCCTTTTATCTTTTGATTTTCCATAAATCTTGAATTTTTTAAAATGATCTTGCATAATAAGCTATGAGCCCAAAGGCGAATAGCGGGGTCCAGGGGATTTCCCATGGCCAGTTCTCGCCGGTCGTCGCCTTTTCGCGACGTGCCGGCGATAGCTGGCTTTGGGGAAGCCAACGTAAAGTTTACAGATGTTTACAATGGGCTGTGTTTGGCAGCCAAAGTTTAAAAAAGTTCACAAAAGTTTACTTTCAGGATTTCTGGGGCTATTTCCTGCCCAATGGAACGAGTATCCGCTTGTTTGGCTGATCATAGATGTACTCCTTGCCAATGAAGATGTCTCCTTTTTTAGGCACCGGGCGAAGCAGCAGATATTTCACACCGTCTTTGTGCACGATCTCTCCATGCTGCATCAGAAGCACATAATCAGAAACGTTCTCGTAGGTATCCATGAGCTGTCTTTTTTGCTTGTAATCCTGGCTGCTTGTGGCATACCAAAAAATCAAGATACAGACTAGCATCACGGCAAGGGCTGACGGGGTAGCGATGCCAAGCCCGAAGAAAAGGGACTGGCGATCATCCTTGAAATGGACCGACTTATGACTCCCTTTGATAGCTTCGGCGGCCTTACTGATCTGCTCGATCGATGCTTTTACACGGGTGTCCAATTGAGCAAAATTCTCATGGATCTCATGAAACAGCATTGGCGACCAGTTATCCATCAGCTTGCCATATTTCTCCAAATACCTGCCCCGGATCCGGTTGAGCTGTTCTTTACTGACCTGGTTCATCGCTGAAATTGTTTTCAAGTTCTGTTTCCAGGCAGATCTGCGCTCCGAAGGGATACTGATCCAGGCTGTATCCATTTCTGATTCCTTCCAGGATCTGAATACCCAAAAGGGTTCCTGCATCAAAGTCACCAAACTGCCGTAGCTCAAGACCAAACCTATCGCAGTTATTGGATAGGTCAGCGGCCAGCTTGGGAAGTTCGCTGAAAGTGCTCAGGTTCTGCCAGACCACGATCCGAAAACGCCCATTGGCTGCCTGGATCATTTTTTTGAGGTACTCCACGCAGGCATGGTACGCACCACCGCCTGCGATGATGATATGGAAAGTAACTTCGTTGCTCAGCCTGTCACACCAGGCTTTAAAGTTCAGGTCTTTGCAGACCAGTGCCGGGAACTGCTCGCTTTCCGGC
>NZ_JAVFVU010000082.1 GCF_030929615.1 Dyadobacter sp. LHD-138
TTGAAATTCACCAAGCGTCCCGAAGCCAATCTAAAAATGATGGAATGCCATGTCTTTCCTGCCTTTGGAAAAATGAAGGCAGAAGACATACCGACTGAAAAAATCAGACAGTTTCATACAAAAATTGGAACTTCTCGAGCACCCGGAACAGCCAATCGCCTGCTCACCATTATCAGTGCTACCTATAATTTTGGTTTACGTGAAGGACTAATCGCGGGAAGTAACCCCTCCTCGCGGGTCAAAAAATATCGTAGTATCGCCAGGGATCGCTTTCTTTCCATGGATGAGCTGAACTTATTCTATCAAGCCCTAGATGAAGAAAATGAATTATTCAAGGATTTTTTCAGTGTATTGCTTCTAACAGGCGCAAGAAAATCCAACGTTCTTTCCATGCGCTGGCAGGATATTTCGTTCGATTTAAACAGGTGGAGAATTCCGGAATCTCATACCAAGAACAAAGATGTGAACATTGTATTGTTGACCGAAAAAGTAGTACAAATTCTGCTAAAACGAAAAGCACAAAACGAGGATAGCCCCTCTCCTTCTACTTATATTTTTCCTGGCGAAGGTCAAAAGGGATATCTGAATGATCCTAAGAAAGCCTTCCAACGTATCAAGGATAGAATGAATGTTTCTGATATCCGCATGCATGACCTGCGTCGCACGCTTGGAAGCTACATGGCTATCAGTGGTGCCAGTCTACCAATGATTGCAAAAGCACTTAATCACAAAAGCCATGCATCGACGGCTATTTACGCCCGGCTTTCGGATGATCCAGTCTATAATGCAATAAATGTTGCTGCTAAATTTATGGATCAAAAGTAAGTTTGTAAGATGAAGCTATGCTGTTTTGCTACTCCACGAAACAATACCCCATGCGGCAACATGATCGCCATAATGCCATTTTCGGCCAGGTGATAGATCATGTGTTGTACCAAAGCGAAATCCACTTTGGTGGCCGGTACCGTGCATAAACATCTGATTATGTGCTCAATACGACAATTAAACTTCCTATTGGCTACATATTCACCAAGTTTGTTTTTGTTAGTGAGTTGAATAGTCAAGGAGCCGTAAGGTTCGTTCAATGCGGTGAATAACCTCCTTATTCACCGCATATTTTGCGATTAAAATATTGACAATGCGGTGAATACATGCTATATTTAACGCATAACCTGCGGTGAAATATGTATATCCATCAAAAATCACACTGGCCACAGTTTACCTGGTACAATTCGCAAATCCTAGAATTACTAGGCTCGGTACGCCATAAACAAGGCCTCTTGCTGGGACGTATGCGAAATCTCGGATTTTCTCTTCGGGAGGAAGCCGTCCTACAAACACTCACACAGGATGTTCTTAAAACCAGTGAAATAGAAGGTGAAATCCTCAATCCGGATCAGGTCAGATCTTCCCTCGCCCGACGCTTGGGAATGGATATCGGAGCACTGGCACCGGCTGATCGCCATGTTGATGGTGTTGTGGATATGCTTTTGGACGCGACCCAACATTTTGACCATCCTTTATCAGAAGACCGCTTATTTGGTTGGCATTCAGCGTTGTTCCCCACAGGTAGAAGCGGCATGTATAAAATTGCGGTGGGAAAATGGCGCGACCAGTCCGCCGGACCGATGCAGGTCGTCTCAGGGGCAATGGGAAGGGAGAAAATTCATTTCGAAGCCCCAACTTCGGAAAAAGTTCCCGAGGAGATGATCCGATTTATTGGCTGGTTCAATGAAAATCAGGGACTAGACCCAGTTATTAAATCAGCAATTGCACATTTGTGGTTTGTGACCATACATCCTTTTGATGATGGCAATGGCCGAATAGCAAGAGCGATTGCGGATTTGCAATTGTCGCGTGCTGATAATAGTACACAACGTTTTTACAGTATGTCGGCGCAAATACAATTGGAGCGAAAGCAATACTATGATGTTCTAGAGAAAACGCAAAAAGGAGACCTAGATATAACAGAATGGTTGACATGGTTTTTATCCTGTTTGGAAAGAGCACTCGTCGCTACTGATACAACGCTTAATTCGGTGCTTTCAAAAGCCCGTTTTTGGGATTTATTAGCGACGAAAAATATCAGCGAACGCCAGAAGCTCGTGCTCAATAAGATGCTCGATGGATTTGAAGGAAAACTCAATACTTCCAAATGGGCAAAAATTACAAAGGTTTCCAACGACACTGCGTTGCGCGATATACTGGATCTGGTTGAGCAAGAAGTGCTTGTAAAAGAAGATTCCGGGGGACGAAGCACAAGCTATAGGCTTGTTGATTTAAAGTAAAACGGATTTGTTACGTGCGCTTTCCGGAATCTGCACTATCCATTTCATGCAAGCCTTTTATTTATCAAATCCATATTGGACTGACTAATGCCGTATTCTTTTGCCAAAGACTTCCACTGCCCCAAGGCAAACCGGGTTTGGCCTATACTCTCTTCGACAAGTGTTTTTGAGAGACCGCCTTCAAGTCCCAACTTTATAAGCTGTTTTTCGCCAGGGTTTCTTCCCTCGCCCATTACCATTGTGCTCTGTTCTCCCCCTGGGCCATTTGAAAACGTCAGATCATAAGCTGGCGACAACTTCCACTCGCCTTTATCATCCATTAGAAAACTGAAATTTTTGGCATGGTCATCCCGGTTGTAGGCCAAGACATTGAAAACAGCCAGTCTATACATTTTCTCAACTTCCCGAATATCTTTCGTAAGCTCACCGGTCAGCGTCAGTAAATCTTCATAATCCAATGACGGTATTCGAAAATCGCTATGTAACAACCCGCTTACTGTATGCATGTGGTATCGTTTTGTACCATCCCGGTCAAAACGTTTTGCCGCAAAATATCCGTTTCCTTTACTGGCTGCGAATAAATGAGCTTCTGACATTGCAACACCCGCCTCTTTGGCCATCAGCGCATACACGTATTCAATTGCACCGGAATCCAACCCATCTTGGGAATTTGGAAATTTGACCAACCAGGGCTCAAATCCATGGGCGAGTTGCTTTGCACCATGCGATATGTTCTGGCGGCTCTCATCAACCCCTATGAGCGCTTTGGGTCTTGCCCCGGCAGATGATCCATTTAAAGACAGTAGTTCCTGAATAATCTCTTCTGAACTTCCTGTAAGAACTTCACCGGCTTGCTGAGCAAGATGATCCAGATCAATCAAGTCATCTGTATCAGACGGACTATAATCCGGTTCATAGACCAAGGCTCCCATTCCGTGAAAACCAACATGTGCCAAACGATCCAGTGGAGTTATATCGGAAGGCAATATGTTTTGAGAACGCAAAAGTCGGTCAAATAATAAACGCCCCCAGCCGTCAGGCAGGCTATCGCTAAATACTCCAGCCAGTCCCTCGAAAGGTCTTGCTTCAAAAGCTGTAAGTCCCGGTTTAAGAGGTAAACGTAATGGAGAAATCTCCAACCTTTTTTGAATGAATGAGGCTTGATATTCAAAATAAATGGAATGGTCGCGAATAGCCAAACGTCCGACCGGAAAAATTTCACTTCCGAAATCCAATCCCACTTTAAGTTCTGTGATAGCTCGTTTCATTTGTGACGGCCTCGTTTACGGGTTGAAGTCTCTTCTTTCAACACTTCATCGATGGAAGAAAAAGCTGGTTTTACTGGCTTTATAGCATCAATCACTTCCTCCAGACCGCCAACCACCAATAGGAGTCTAAGGAATGACTCCAAAGAGATGACTCCTTTCTGCTCAAATTTTCTTAAAGTTGGAAGGGCAACACCTGAACGGACTGCCAGACCCTCCTGAGTAAGGCCTGCATTTAAACGCCTGGAACGCACGTTTTCAGCAAGCTTACGAAGCGCCTTAGATGGCGATATAAGTGATATCATTATATTACCTAGTTACATTACACTCTAATAATTAATATTATTGTATCACAAATATACTAAATTGTAAACGAAGAAATCGTTACTTAGATGGTTTAAAAATGAAATTATAGGTATTAGATGTGTTTTTAGAAATAGCTTCGGATATCATTGATTAAAAATCGGCGATAAAATTCGACGCCTCAACAACACAATGGTAAAAATTCTAACTATTACGCATCTCAAATACGCGATAGTTATAAAATATACTTGCCTTTTAGCCACTCATATGTTAACTTTAACGTATCTCAAATACGCGAAAGTTAGACATGGCACTTTTTCTAGTTGGTGAAAATATTGATAAGACCCGTGGTCACTACCTGTCTGAAACAGGACAGCTGATACAACTGATGCGGGGCATCTATGTAACAAGTGGCTCCAATATTGAAGAATTAGTTCTCAAACATTCAGTGAGGATTGCCAAATATCTTTATCCAAGGGCTTATTTGTCAGCTGCAAGTGCTGCATTACTAGGCCCTACCCTTGATGGGAAGCTTTTCATTAGCGGCCCCAGATCCCAGAGAACCAGAATACGAAATTTAGAAATCGTCCAGAATAAAGCTCCGGAATTCTCGTCAACCGCTCCTGCCATCATTGATGACGGCATGGGTGAATTCAAAATAGAGGTATCATCGATCAGACAAAGGTTTCTGGAATCTTTCAGACGAAAAAGTGAACATGGCGCTTCCATTGACACTGCAATGCGGTCAGCAATGGCTAAGCGTGTTATCGAGGAATTTGATTCTACTGAAAAAACCGCCGATGCGCTGTGGGCAATTGCCCGAAAAAATGAATGGTTTTGGGAAGGCGAACAGGCTGAACGATATTTGAAACAAGGGTTAGAGTTATCTCCTATACAGAATGAAGCCAGTTTCGACTTGGTTGTAGCCTGGCATGGAAATCCGATAGGTACACTGTCTCATGATGGCTTTGAATGGTATTGGCGTGCTGAAAAAGGGTTTCATCTTCCCCTTGTTCGGCAGACAATCCCTGGAAAACTGCCGCCCTTTATAAGTGCCCTACTTCCAGAAGGTTGGCTTGAAAATATTTTAAAGGATAGTGATGAGCGCAATTTACTGCGTACCGGTAAGCGCTATATGTCGAATATCACAGTTTCAAATAGCAAAAAAGATTTAAAGCAGCTCCCAGCAGATATATTAAGCGTTTCGCTCTCTCAGTTTTCTAGTGGCGGTATTTTACAGGAACATATAACGGGCCATGCAGAGATAATATCGAAACCTCTTTTGAGCGGAATTTGGCCAACATTTATAAAAGTGCTGAAACCCCACGACTTTCCGGTGTACAGATCAAAGCGCCGATGTCACTTGACCATCAAGGTATATTACAGCCAAGCGCAAACCTACCTTTCACGCATATTCTTAAACCTGCCGGGACTGGTGGTTTCGAATATCTGCCAATAGTCGAATTCATATCCCTTACCCTTGGTAAAAGCATTGGCTTTGAAGCTCCTCAGTTTGCACTTACGCAAATGCCAGATGGCATGCCCCCTGCTCTGATCGTAGAGCGTTTCGATATTCGTAATACAGCATCTGATAACAGGCTCATCGCACTTGAAGATTTCTGTTCGCTCTTGGATTTAACAGCAGCAAGTAAATACGACGGGACAGTCGAGCAGGCTGGACGGGCATTACGGGGCATTGCTCTTTCCGCTTAAAACTTGGACTGATTATGCAGCGATTTGAAGGTTAAAATATTCTTTTGGTGTTTTCATTTTTAAAGCTGAATGGGGAGCAAAATCATTATATTCATCTA
>NZ_JAVFVU010000083.1 GCF_030929615.1 Dyadobacter sp. LHD-138
CCAGGCCAATAGTCACCAACAAGATTGTCTGTTGGTATTAATCAACAAGCTCTTTGTGAGTGTATAATCAATGTCATATTGGAAGCAAAAGAGAATCAGAAAAAGTTGTGCAAGCTGTTGGGTAATTAGTACTGCTCAGCTGAATGTATTTCTACACGTACACCTGCAGCCTATCAACGTCGTAGTCTACAACGACCCTTGTGTGGAAGATTCATCTTCGGGCTAGTTTCGCACTTAGATGCTTTCAGCGCTTATCTATTCCCCACATAGCTACTCGGCCATGCCCCTGGCGGGACAACCGATTCACCAGCGGTGGGTCCACCCCGGTCCTCTCGTACTAAGGGCAGCCCCCGTCAATCTTCCTACGCCCACCACAGATAGGGACCGAACTGTCTCACGACGTTCTGAACCCAGCTCGCGTGCCACTTTAATGAGCGAACAGCTCAACCCTTGGGACCTTCTCCAGCCCCAGGATGTGACGAGCCGACATCGAGGTGCCAAACCTCCCCGTCGATGTGAGCTCTTGGGGGAGATCAGCCTGTTATCCCCGGCGTACCTTTTATCCTTTGAGCGATGGCCCTTCCATACAGAACCACCGGATCACTATACCCTGGTTTCCCACCTGCTCGACCCGTCGGTCTCACAGTCAAGCCTGCTTGTACTATTGCACTCCACACACGGTTACCAAGCGTGTTGAGCAGACCTTTGGAAGCCTCCGTTACACTTTTGGAGGCGACCACCCCAGTCAAACTACCCACCATGCACGGTCCTGCTCTTTGAGCAGTTAGATCCCAGGCCAGCGAAGGGTGGTATTTCAACGTTGGCTCCATCACGCCTGGCGACGCAACTTCAAAGCCTCCCACCTATCCTACACATCCCTGACCCGAAAACAATGCAAAGCTATAGTAAAGGTGCACGGGGTCTTTCCGTCCCGTGGCGGGTAAGCGGCATCTTCACCGCTACTACAATTTCACCGAGCTCACGGCCGAGACAGTGCCCAGATCGTTACACCATTCGTGCAGGTCGGAACTTACCCGACAAGGAATTTCGCTACCTTAGGACCGTTATAGTTACGGCCGCCGTTTACTGGGGCTTCGATTCAATGCTTTACCTTGCGGCTGACATCCCCTCTTAACCTTCCAGCACCGGGCAGGTGTCAGGCCCTATACGTCAACTTGCGTTTTGGCAGAGCCCTGTGTTTTTGCTAAACAGTCGCCTGGGCCATTTCTCTGCGGCCTCTCTTGCGAGGAGGCTCCCCTTCTCCCGAAGTTACAGGGTTAATTTGCCGAGTTCCTTAGCCGTGATTCACTCGAGCACCTTAGAATATTCTTCTCGACTACCTGTGTCGGTTTACGGTACGAGCTGCATTCAGCTGATGTTTCAAGAGCTTTTCTTGGAAGCGTTTTCGTATGTTCGCTTCGCCCGTAGGCTCTGCTCAACGCACTATTCCGTCAGTACGTACATACCACAATACTCCGTCACTCTTTCACACTGAACGCAGGGGCAGGAATATTAACCTGCTGTCCATCGGTGTTCGCCGCTCGGCTATACCTTAGGCCCCGCCTAACCCTCCGTTGATTAGCATAGCGGAGGAATCCTTAGTCTTTCGGTGTGCGGATTTCTCATCCGCATTATCGTTACTTATGCCTACATTTGCTTTTCTCACCAGTCCAGCCCGGCTTACGCCAAACCTTCACCCCTGTGAGAATGCTCCCCTACCGATCGTAATAAATTACTATCGCATAGCTTCGGTAATATGCTTGATGCCCGTTTATTATCGATGCCCGCCCCGCTCGACCAGTGAGCTGTTACGCACTCTTTAAATGTATAGCTGCTTCCAAGCTAACATCCTGGCTGTCTCTGCAGTCGGACCCCCTTAGTTCAACTTAGCATATATTTTGGGACCTTAGCTGATGCTCTGGGTTGTTCCCCTCTCGGACTGGGACCTTAGCACCCCAGCCCTCACTGCCGTGTATATCATAGCCCATTCGGAGTTTGTCAGAGTTTGGTAGGATTTGACTCCCCCTAGCCCTATCAGTAGCTCTACCTGACCATGACTCAACCACGACGCTGTTCCTAAAAACATTTCGGGGAGTACGAGCTATTTCTCAGTTTGATTGGCCTTTCACCCCTACCCTCAGTTCATCCGAAAACTTTTCAACGTTTACCGGTTCGGTCCTCCACGATGTGTTACCAGCGCTTCAACCTGACCAAGGGTAGATCACCAAGTTTCGCGTCTACAGCCACTGACTAATCGCCCATTTCAGACTCGCTTTCGCTTCGGCTCCTGCTGTTTACAGCATTAACCTCGCCAGTGACCGTAACTCGTAGGCTCATTATGCAAAAGGCACGACGTCACCCGAAGGCTCCGTCCGCTTGTAAGCGCATGGTTTCAAGTTCTATTTCACCCCGCTGCTCGCGGTACTTTTCACCTTTCCCTCACGGTACTCGTTCACTATCGGTCTCTCAGGAGTATTTAGCCTTACCGGATGGTGCCGGTAGATTCAGAGGGGATTTCTCCGGTCCCCACTTACTCAGGATACTCACTCATATAACGCTCTTACCTGTACGGGATTCTCACCCTCTACGATTGACTTTCCCACGTCATTCCAGTTCAATTGTTATACACTTGGTGAGTCCTACAACCCCAGTCTGGCCGTAACCAGGCTGGTTTGGGCTCTTCCGCGTTCGCTCGCCACTACTTGCGGAATCATTATTATTTTCTTCTCCTGGGGGTACTTAGATGTTTCAGTTCCCCCCGTTTGCCCCCCGTAGGGTAATACCACTTCATGGTACTGGGTTGCCCCATTCGGAAATCCACGGATCAAATCATATGTGCTGATCCCCGTGGCTTATCGCAGCTTATCACGTCCTTCATCGCCTCTGAGAGCCTAGGTATCCTCCATGCGCCCTTAATTCGCTTGCGCGGTTTATTCTTATTCTCTTTTGCTTCTCAATATGTCAATGAACTCGTTATC
>NZ_JAVFVU010000085.1 GCF_030929615.1 Dyadobacter sp. LHD-138
AAAAGCGTTCCGTTCCACCTCACGGGGTGTCAGGGATATTTCATTCTTCCTTTTCAGACTATCCAAACTCTACGCATGAAGTCCCGATTCAATTCCCCCCAAGAATTTGGCTTGATCCAAAAATTGCCGATTACGGCACTTTAGTACCACTCACTAATCTGCGTAACAAATAGTAAAAACCCCTTCCATGAAAATTTTATTTTGGTTTCGGAAATCGGAAGCAAAGGATCAATTAGTACAGGACGATCCTGTTGGTTCAATTCAGTGTAGAATTTCAATTGAGAATCAAGCCCTTGAACTGGGTGCGACAAAAATTAATTGCAAAAAATCGGAATGGCGCCCGGCTGATCAGCGTATAGAGGGCAGGGCCAGGTTGTTGAAAGAGCTAATCGGACATTGAATGAAATTACTTTTCGGCTTAACAGGCTCTACGATATCCTGTTGACAAAATTTGATTACGTGACACCGATTATAGTAAAGGATCATTACAATTGCCGGGTAAAGTTAAATTATAGCCTCAAAGAAATTAACTCTAAATTCGAGACATTAAGAGCACAAATGGTTGAGCAAACGGTTATAACTCAGAGTACTCTCGATATCAACGAAAACTATGCACGCCACATCTTAGACTATTTTAACGAAATTCATGTAACTAAACCTTACGAATTGCCAAATAGCTACCTAAATGACCTATATCAATTCATGATTGCTACTGGCAGATCTGGGGCGCGTTTTGCGAGAAAGGTCTGTGCTTATTCTAAGCAAGTACTTAAATGGGCCGTTAAAGAAGGTTTATCGCCAAGGATCGACGCAATGAATCAAGTTGTACCAGGCGCGACGGACTCGGAGGATTATCTTGATACTACTTATTTATCAATATTTCAATTGGATAAACTTTGGAAATTTGATTTTGATGCTTTGGTTAAGAATGATCAAATTTCGAAACAATCGGCTGACGTTTTAAGCAGTGAAAGGGATGCTTTCGTTTTTAACTGCTTTTCCGGGATGCATCATTGTGATTACACAAAAAAGGAATTTCGGATTGAACCTTATAAGGACGCATTGTTTTTAAAAGGAAAAAGGAATAAGACGAAAAAGCCTTTTGCTGTGAAATTGTTAGAGCCGGCAGTGCATATTTTGAATAAATATGGTGGAGAAATGAACCGGCTGCCGGTAAAAAGTAACAAAAGCAGAAATGCAACCTTAAAACATATTGCACTTTATGTGGGAATTCCACAACTGGTAACAACCAAGGTTGCGAGAAAGACATTTTGTGACATCGCAATAAATGAAATGATGATGTCGACGGATGATGTTGCGGCTTGTTTGGGGCTTACATCAACCAAGTATTTGAAAAACTATGGCAGGATTCGGGAGAAAAGATTGATGAAAGTAATGAAGAGCTGGCATAAATTGAATAAAGCATCGTGAAATTTAGTGAAGCGCGACTTGTGTTGTTTTGGGACTATCTTATTAACTGTGTAAACTTTTCAATCGGGGTCGGTCGAAGCTTACAGCCTGACCCTATCTTCAAAAATAGTTAAAAACTGATTAAGTATCATACCCCAATTCCGAATAGGCATAGTCCACTTCTTGGAGGCTTCTCTCAAAGCTAAGTATACCGATTTTATTACCGCTTCATCCGTTGGAAATGATAGTTTGTTCTTGGTGTACTTTCTTATTTTCCCATTTAGGTTCTCGATTAGATTTGTGGCGACCGTCGCGCGGTATAAATGATCTGACGAATCTCCAATGGAAAATCAAAGAATACAGTTAACTCATCCCAGTTCTCACGCCAGCTTTTGATAGCATAGGAAAATTTACTGTTCCATTTAAGTTCGAGGCTGTCCAGGGCGGCGAAGGCAGCTTGCCGGGTCGGCGCACCATAAATATCTTTCAAATCACGACTGAACTCCTTTTTGTCTTTCCAGACTACATATCGGCAGCTATTCCGGATTTGATGAACGACGCATATCTGAGTGGCAGATTCTGGAAAAACAGATCGAATCGTTTGGGTAAAGCCGTTGAGATTGTCGGTGGCTGTGATCAGGATATCTTGTAACCCACGGGCCTTCATATCTGTCAAAACACTCATCCAGTAAGCAGCAGACTCATTTTTACCAAGCCACATGCCTAATATTTCCTTATAGCCATCACGTTTGAGTCCAACAGCGATGTAAACTGTCTTGTTGATCAGCTTACTGTTTTCACGCACTTTAAATACAATTCCATCCATCCAGACAATTAAGTAGACAGGCTCTAATGGACGATTCTGCCAGCTAACGATATCTTCTGCTATCCGAGAAGTGACGCGACTGATGGTTGATGTCGAAATATCAAAATTATAAACATCCCTGATTTGGTCTTCGATGTCAGAAACGCTCATTCCTTTGGCATACAGCGACACAATCACCTCTTCTATACCGTCCACCATATTCTCTCGTTTAGGGACAATCATAGGATTAAAACTAGCATCCCGATCTCGGGGCATTCGTATTTCAGATTCCCCATAACTGGTCTTAATCCTCTTTTTACCATAGCCGTTACGGGAATTGTTGTTGTGCGATTGTTCATGCTTATCATAACCCAAGTGCCCGTCCAGTTCGCCTTCCAGCATCTTCTCAATGCCCCTTTTCTGCAACTGGCCTAGAAAGTCATTGAGCGTGTCGCGGCTCTTGAACTGTTTCAAAAATTCATCGGTCAACAAATCTTCTGGTCTCATAAACTGTGTTTTGTTAAAAATAAAAAATCGGAGTTAAAATCTCCGATTTTTAGTTTACACAGTTTTTGAAATAGTGTCATTTTATATGCCAGGCATATTAAAGACCATTCACTGTCTGTTTCTGATACTCCCCTTAATGAAAATTGTCGGAAGCCTAAAACGCTTTTAATAATGCCGAAAACTGGTTCGACTGTTTGCTTTCGCTTTTTGTAAATGGCCTTATATGCAGGGATTTTTAAACGCATCCTCATTTGCTCGATCACTGACACACTTTGCTGCGGTGACCCATCATCATTAGAATCAATGTGATCTGGATCTGGGTTTAAAGCATTTTTCAGATAGCTATTATGCTGCTCTCTTGATGTAGCGATAACAGCTATGATACCTTTTGGGACATTAGAAGCATTATTTTCGCTAAAATATCCAGTATCAGCTACCGCAATTGCTATTGCACCTAATTCTGTCGGTACGGAAGCTATTGACGGCAGAAATTCAGATCTATCATTTCCGTGTTCATTGCTGTAAGCACCAACGACAATCATATCCTCGTTAACAGTAGCTTGCGCATTATAACATTGGCTAAATCCTGATGAGGTCTTCATAATTCGAGATTCCGGATGGATACTCCGGTTCGATTTGTGCCAGATATTTCGGTCGGATGATGCCAGTCATTAGGGTTCAAAAGGTGCCAGTTTATCCCGTTGTTGATCACATCTTTTACGGTTCGGATGATGCCAGTGTTTTTTGGCAGTCACGAATTTAGATAGCAGCGGATTACGGTTCGATTTGTGCCACTTTAAAAGATCAAGAATTTACCTTGTCGCTATAAATACAACGTAGCGACATGGCCAACATACTTGATCCGATGGACTTAAAACAGATAATTACGTTACATCTTGACGGGACCAGCAACCGTAGGATAGGCTCGATCCTGGGGATCTCCCGTAATACCGTGAACACTTACATGCAATTGTTTACGGCAAGCGAATACTCACTGGAAGAGCTTCTGAATTTTGATTCCGGCGCATTATCCGAGCTGTTTTCCTGTCATACCACTGTTGATACAGCACGCCATAATGAACTGATGCTTTATTTTGAGAGCGTCAATAAGGCTCGTCACCATCCCGGTTTTACCTTTTTACATCATTATCAGCAATATGTCGGGCAGGCACAGGATGCCTACAGTTACACCCAGTTCCTGGAACACTATCGGCGTAAATATCCAAGGGAAAAAGGATCGATGAAACTCGAACATCTTGCCGGAGAGGAGATGTTCATTGATTTTGCTGGTAAGAAGCTGCATATAGTCGATAAGCAGACCGGGGAAGTTACTGCGGTAGAAGTATTCGTAGCGCTTCTTCCATGTAGCCAATACACTTATGCAAGGGCCTGCATGAGTCAAAAACGCGGTGATCTGATCGCCAGCTGTGTTCATGCCCTGCAATTCTATGGCGGGGTCCCAAAGGCTATTGTCTCAGATAATCGCCGGAATTCTAAGGTCAAAACAAATTTTGGCATATAATTTTTTTAAGAAATCTCAATTTTAGCTTCGTAAGAGCTCCACATTTTTCTCACAACCCCTCCATGGTAATTGAGAGGGGATTGTGAGAAAAAATGTTCAAGGAATATTATCAATTTGGATTTATATTTCAGGCCGCTCGGCTATACTGCATGATTGGAACATATTTGCTTTTTCT
>NZ_JAVFVU010000086.1 GCF_030929615.1 Dyadobacter sp. LHD-138
CAGTTCCAATGCCATCCTTTTAAAAGATTCGTCAAACACCCGTCGTTTTCTCATAGTCAAATTTAGTTGAAATATTAAATCTGCCTATTTCTGCCTCCAAACAAATGTAGCAACGTCAAAGTTAATTAGTTTGCTCGATGACGATGAGGATCGTGATGATAGTATTCGCAAAGTAAAAAAACGTTTTCAGTCAATTCCCAATACAGGTTTAATGGACTTATGGTTGCAACGTATCACTTATACCTATAATCGTAATGAGCCCTATAATGAGCTATTATGCAAGATTGTAAGTGGAGACATTGTAAGGATATGGAATTCTGACTGGTTGAGGCCGGAGTTAGGAATTTTAATTGATCCAACAAAAATAATAGATCATGCAGTGTTAGACACGATGAAGCCAGTAATTAAGTCGAACGAATTTTCCTTATTCGATACATATCCTGTGTGAAATTTTTATGGTTGTACGTTTCTTGAACACCATAGCACCTTTAATTATTCATTGCTTAGCCCTTAGTAACTTTTTCTGCGGATGTGTCTTGTCCGTACTTCACCAAGAGTTAGGCGTACATATATTTGTTTATTTCAATGGAATATTTACTTTATCGAAAGTCAATTTTTTGAATCCATAAACTTGACAATCCTTGTGCGACATGCTATATTTGTAACATGATCAGTTTGACTCAAAGAATAACACAACAGATACAGAGCCTGCCAGAAGATATAAGCTTTGGGTATGCTCAGTTAGGCATTGCTGGACAAGAGTACCAGTCAGCGGCCAAGGTTCTTGAGCGCTTGCAAAAGAAAGGGATCGTGAAAAAGCTATCCAAAGGTCTTTTCTACAAACCTCGAATGACACGTTTTGGAGAAAAGAAGCCAAATGAACAGCAGGTATTAAAGCATTATCTATATCAAAATGGAAAACGAATAGCCTATATCACGGGGAATTACCTCTATAATCAAATGGGATTAACGACACAGATCCCTGTTGTTATTCAGATAGCAAGCAGAGATAAACGGATTTTTATCAATAGGGGAACTATCCGGGCCACAGCAGTAAAAAGTTATGTGGATGTAACGGAGAATAATTACCAGATGCTCGGGTTGCTAGATGCAATGAAAGATCTGAAACAAATTCCAGACATGGATATGCAAGCTACCATATCGATTTTCAAGAACCGGATATCTCAATTGGATGAGGGGAAACTGGGAGAGCTGATAGGATTTGCGCTAAAATACCCGCCTCGAGTTCGCGCATTGCTAGGGGCTATCTTGACCGTGACGGATACCAAAATAGATATTCAGCCATTACAGAATAGTATTAATCCGCTTACTACGTTTGTACTTGGCATTGATAATAAGGTACTAGCTTCTGTGTCGAAATGGAATATTCAATGAGATTACCTATAATGGCCCTTTAAAACATTGGTTTTTAGAAAACTACCCGATCCTGTATTTGATCAAAAACACACTTTTAATGATAAACGAAAGGCTTTCTTCGGTTTAATGGCGAATGCTTAAAAATACTGAGTAGTTTGACATAAAAACCCTAGTTAATGATCTGGGATAATTTGTCAAAGGATAAAGGAAGTAAAAACCAAGTATTGAAAAATATAGACGGGTAAATTGCAATATTTTATTGTAATAGTATAAGTAAATATAGGTGGTGCAACAAAACTTGCGTACATTTACAGGTTATAAGCAAGCCAACAAGACATTTACAACTACGATAAAACGATTTAACGAAGTGGGTCTTTTTTGGTAATATATGGGATATACATGTTTTCAAAACTAATAAAATTAACTTTTGCAATTACCGCTTATGCACCGATCATACTGATTTGGTGGGTTGTCAGTGTTTATAGTATATTAGATTCAGGTGGTTATATAAAATTTATTGATTTTTCCAATTTTAAATTTATCGATTTGCTCAATAGGTTGCACTTAATTTTCATTTTTATAATATTGGTTTTTATTTGTTGGTATATTCTTTTCTTGGCTAGAAATAAACTAACTAGAAATAGTATAGAAGTGAAGTCTATAAAAAGTTCAGACCTAAATATGAATGTTTTGATTTTTAGCTATTTCCTGCCTTGTATTGAGATTTACAAAAAAGATAATGTTTATTTGATTGGTTGGTTTTTGGCTCTTTGTATTATTGTTTATATAAATAAGGGAACATACTTCCACAATCCACTCATGAAATTATTTGGATATAGTTATTATGAAATAGTTACAAAAAGAGAGGTAACATATTTGATGATTTCAAAACAAAAACTAAAAAACACAAACGATATAAAAGTATATTCTCAATTAACTGATTTTGTTCTTTTAAACTCCTCTAATTAAGAAAGTATAGAATATGCCAAACCCAACTTGCAATTTTTTCGCAATATTAAAAGATAATACAGTAAGAAAGATTGACTTACTACAGACAATCACCTCTGACATTAGAGATGTTTTTATAAATATTGGTAGCTCCATTTTAAATGATGATGTTGAAGAAATATTATTTGATGGCAACTTTAATATTCAAGATGAAGAAATTCTATATGTAGAAATGGAATTGCCTGGTAATGTAATTGAGACGAGTTCAAATCCAATTGGATTACAAGTTTTAGATTTGGAAACTGATGATATTAAAACACTATTTTGGGTAGAAAATAACATCTATTATTTTCAGAATTTTGATAAAAGGAAATTATTGCAAAACAAAAATGTAATCTTTTGGGATAAAAATACTTTTAATAAATTAACCAGTAATGCTTTGATTGTTGATAATATTGTTAATGCCATTCATAAGACTAATAGACTTTACTTTAAGTCATACGCAAATGCAAATAAGATATTTAGTCTACTATCATTTTTTGAAGCGGCAAGCGATGAAGTTATTGACCAGTTTGCAACTAATGACAAATTAACAGTTGATGCAGTTTGGCTAAAGGAAAATGGGAACACCATTATCAAAAAGCAAATTACTTTAATACAAAAAAGTAATGTATTAACTAATGCAGACACTAAAAAAATTAAAAGTTCTGCAAATAAATTCAATTTAAAAATTGAATTAGTGGACGGGAAATTGATTTTACCTAATGATAAAAAACAATGTAAAGACATTCTTTCCTTTTTGAATGAACAATATTACATAGGTTTGATAACAGGAAAAAAATTTAGAACAAACTCAAAAAGAGAAGCATAAGTGCTTCATTGTCTTCCAGAACGCACTGCCTCTAAATGCGACTTGAACACTTATTGGGTTATAAGTGGCATCATTCGATAATCTTGAATATCTTTAGTCCACCTTGTTTGATAGCTGAAACATCGTTTCCGTAGCTTTCTCCACAGCACTGCTTGCGGCATCTGGAATGCGCCATTTGTGCCGAGATCAATCAAACTCCTCAATCCTTGCATCACATATCTGTAACATTTCTTCGATGAGTTTTTTCGCTTGATCAGGGTAGTCTATTCCATCAGGTAACGCCGTTCCAGGCAGAGCCTGCTTTAATTTGATCAATGTTTCCTCTATCAAATTTTCTGCATCTGTTGCTCTTAATCCCATGGTGGCGGCAACAGTCATAAAGTCTCTTCTTTTAATGCGATTGGCTTTTCCATTCAGCTTAATCGCCATGGTATCATTTTGGAGATTTGGAAATACGACGGTTGACACAAGATCATAGATCGGAGCCATGCGGATTGATTGAAACGCTTTCTGGCCTGGTAAAGCAGTTTTGAGAACAGCAATGTTTTTTAGATGCATATCTCCATCAGCGATGAGCCATGCAAAAAGGGCTCTTTTTAGCAATGTGAGCAAATCTTCAGTAGGGGATGTTGAAATGCTGTTCCTAACCGCTTGAATCATTGGACCAGTTTGTAGCCTCAAAACGAGAAACAGATATGGTATTAGAAATGATTAAAAATGCACGCCTGAGTTCATCGGGAAGAAAGTTGCTTACCT
>NZ_JAVFVU010000087.1 GCF_030929615.1 Dyadobacter sp. LHD-138
TTGTATTTGGTTGAAACCCGCTCGGTTGTCATACCGCCCAGGTCATTGAGCTGTCTGACCGATTGGACCGGACGGTACTCAGCATCATAATACGTGGTCGTAACCAGCCAGGAAGCGTCATTCAGCCTGCGGGTACCGCTTCCGGTTTGTTGGGATTTTACAGCTCCATTGGCAGAAACGGAAAGACGGTCCACATATACCTGGTTTGAAGGGAAGGAGTAACCATCGTAATAATAGGCATTCAAAACATCGCCGGCGCTTACATTTGGGAGTGTTCCGTTAAAAGTATAACCAATTGCATTTGTAGTTGTGGTTTCATGATGTCCTGCGCTTGCATTGAAGGCCGTTTGCAAAGTCGCACGGTTATCAGTAGTGGTGAATTCGCCGTCCATGATCTTACGGTTGAGTGCATCGTATTTGATGAAGCTCCAAACGGGCGTCGGGGTGCGAGCACGCTGGTTTGCGTCCTGCGACATGACCAGCCTGTCGAATTTATCATAAACCATTTCAACCTTGCCTGAGCCGGGGACCTGTTTGCCGATCATCCTTCCGCGCTCATCATAGTCATATAAAAATGCAAAGTCTGCGCTGGCATTAGTCTGGTATTCGGGTTGCAGCACAGCCCGCAGCAGTCCGTAGTCGTCGTATACATAATAGGTAGCCAATGCTTCACTTCCCGCTTTTTTACAAACAACCCTGCCTTTTGTATCGGTAAATTCTACGTTGATCTTTCCATTTTCGTCGGTCGTCTGGGTTTTATATAGTTTTCCGGCGGTATAGGTCCCGCCGTCGCCTATACTTGTACCATAGGTGTACTTTTTCACCTCGCTGCCATCATTGGCAGAATAGATAATGCTTGCGGATGTACTTTTATTTCCGGGAGCTCGTGAGCCTGTCGGACGGGACGAAGGTGACGGCTCAAAGGTGGTTTCTACATAGGGCCTGCCCAGGTCAGAGCTTTCCAATTGGGGAGAATTTCCGCTGTAAAAACTGGTTTGGTTCGTGATCGCTGTTGCCTGATAAGCCCCGCTCCCATTTACAGCATAGGGCAAAAAAGACTTCGGCTGTCTGCCATAAGCGTCATATTCCATTGGCTGGACAATGTCGGTACCCGCAGTGCTTTGCCCAACCGATACGGCTTGAATAGGTCTGCCAAGTCCGTCGAGATACTGGACCTGGATATTGACTTTGCTAACGTCATTGACCGCAGCGCCAGTCTGCTTAAAACTCCGGGAGAGAACATAATTCTGGCTCCCGGTCTGCGCATTGGCCCGAAGGCCCAGCACAGTGATAATAATGGCGAAACTATATTTTACAAGATGTTTCATTGCTGTGATCTGGGTAAGGGTTATTGTTTAACAATACGGTAGGTGGCCGCTGATCCGTTGGTAAATACCATCTTGATCAGATATGTCCCGTCGGGCAGTGCACTGACGTCAATTCCATCCTCTGATAATGAGTCGGTTTCAAACACCAGGGTGCCTTTCACGTTAAACAACTGCAAATTTTTCAAAGAAACGGAATCATTGATTTCCAAATGCAACCGGTCTTTGACGGGGTTTGGGTAAATCAGTACCTGGGCCTGCGCAGCAGGTGGGGTGAAGAGCTCTTCTACGGCCATACGCGCTGTCGGGCATCCAACGGGATCCAGGCGGTAGCTTTGGTGAGCCGCTCCCCATAACGGCCATAACACCGTATAATTGCCCTCAGTAGAAACTCCGCCGCCCAGCTCCATAACCAGCGAAGGGTTGGCTTTGGAGGCAAAACTGTATGTATTGGCTACACTTGTAGGGCTCAAATACCACTTTTGAGCGGTTGTTCCCGTCCAGTTTTGCAGAAAAGTACCTGACCAATCAATAATAGGAGCCGCAGGTTCCCAGACCTTGTTTGCTGAAATTGAAAGGATTTTGTAAGAGTCTCCATCAACACCGGTTAGCTGAAATATTTGATTGCTATTGGTTGTTGGAGAGTATATTCTGATTCTTGCGCCAAGAGCATCCGATTCGTTTTGCAGACGACTACCATAGACATTAAAAGTATAACAGCCATTGGCAACAACATAACTTCCTCCCGCCTGCACGGTAAGCGTAAATGTAACAGTTTTAGAAGTACAACCTGACTTATTGGCTATAATGGTGTACTGAAAACTTCCCGTGCTACCTGGGACCCTAAAAGTCTTGGAAGCACCTGTACCGGATACATTTATACCAGTCCACGTGTAGGTCACACCTATGCAGCCCGTTCCTGTGCACGTTGGTGTCAGCGTAATTTGCTGGCCCATAGTTGGAGACAAATTATTCGAACCGCCTGGGACCGTAACCGTAAAGTCGCAGTCTGGTCCAATGGCTGGACAAGTGACCGGATCCAACCTGTATCTCTGGTGAGCTGCCCCCCAAAGCGGCCATAACACCGTGTAGTTGCCAGCGGTGGACATTCCCCCTCCTAACTCCATAACCAGAGACGGGTTTGCTTTTGAAGCAAAATAATATTCATTGACATCACTACTTGGACTCAGATACCATTTCTGTGCTGTGGTTCCCGTCCAATCCTGAAGGTAGGTGCCAGACCAGTCTAATATAGGAGTTGAAGGCTCCCATACTTTGTTGGCAGATGCTGAAAGAATTTTATATGAATCGCCATCAATACCTGTCAGCTGAAATATCTGATTATTATTGGTTGTAGGATCATATACTCTTATCCTGGCACCAAGATCATCTGACTCGTTTTGTAGACGGCTATTGTAAACATTTAGAGTGTAACAGCCATTTGCTACAACATAGGTCCCCCCGGCTTTTACTGCCAAAGTGATCGTATCACGTTTGATCGCACAGCCGCCTTTGTTAGCCGTAACTATGTATTGGAAATTTCCAGTGCTTCCAGGTGCAAAAAGTGTCTTGGATGCGCCTGTCCCAGATACACCGAGTCCGGTCCAGGTGTAGGTTACCCCGCTGCAGTCCGTTCCTGCACAAACTGCGGTTAGGACAATAGACTTGCCCATTGTAGGCAAGGAGTCCGTGGCAGTGGCGGTAACGCCGTAGTTGCATGTTGCTCCATCGGCTAACAAAGATACAGCAGCAGGCTGCACTATCCCCGTTGGAGTTGTTGAGCCGCATGCAATGTTTTGCCCCGCATAGTTGTAGCAGAAAGAGGACCGTACTTTACCCGCGTTGTCCTTAATGTAAGCAAGCCGGCCAGACGCGTCATATTCGTACACAAGACTTTTCCCAGCTGCATCTATCGTTTTGGATACACCAACAAGCGGCGTATATAAGTATGAGGTAACCTGTGCTGCGGGTAGCGCAATACGTACTGCATCCAGTTTGGACTGAATCGCAATGGTCCCGGTCATAGCGGCCATGTCAGTAAAGGATGTTCCGCCCAAAGCAGAGAGAACCGCAGCATTATCGGCATTCTGGATTTCTGCAACCGGATGCTGGCCTTTGTATGACCACAGATAGGATTGGTTAACACCACCATTGATAAGCAGGCTCAACGGGTTTCCCTGCGTATCGTAATGCGTATATTTTAGCGTCTCCCTGTAGGAGGTAGATGCGGTTTCATCGGTAGTACCATCATAATTAGAAAAAGTAGCAACAGAACCGTTTAACCCATTAAACCTGAATTTTTTATACGGTAAAAGCAACGCTGATTTATTGGCATTTCCCGTGAATGATTTATAGGTGGTAACATTGGCATCGGTCACTTTTCTATCAGAAGGAGACTTCTCAAGGGTTGT
>NZ_JAVFVU010000088.1 GCF_030929615.1 Dyadobacter sp. LHD-138
TCTCAACTTTTAAGGGGGTCAACATGTGCCAGAATGGCAGGCGATTCCAGCGAATCAGGCTACTTTAACATTCCAAAACATTCCGGCTTTTAGGGGGTCAACATGCTCCGGAATATCCACTATTCCATTCAATATTAAGATCATCACTAGATAAGGGATGAAAAAAAATATCAAAGTCCAGTAAACCCATCCTGCATCTATGTAATTCCTTATTTCAAGAAAATAAATAAGCCATATGTATGCGATCAAAGGTGCAATAGTAATTGTCAACGCACGAGTTGCGCTCTGAAAATTGAGAGGCCTAAATATCCAGAATAATGAAGCAATAATCGCGATTGGGATTACACCACTATATACGTAGAACATTGTATTGTTTTTTTCACTCCGTAGTTGTATTGGTTTCAGTTCCTTGTAAATACCTAACTGCATTCGCTAGGACTTCATTCCAAGAATTATGTTTCCCTTTTTATCAGACGTTGCATTATTCCCGTATAGCACTTTAATCAAGCAAGGCATTGAAAAAAGCCTGAGCTTTAACGCTCAGGCATGGGGAGATAACTTTTTGAAGATTAATAAAAGTCGAAAACTAATCCTTCAATGACTTATTGCTTGCCCTTTACTTCATAATCATAACTCCAATAAATATTTTTCCCTTCGGTTTTATATGTACCATCCCTAAATTTCTCTATTACTTTATAATTTTGAATGTATCCCCTTGCAGTTTGTTTACCTACCCTAGTTGGCGTAATATAAGCAACTATGGTATTTTCAATACCGTTATAAACTTTGGTAACAGGCTTATCTGGGAGATTATAATCTTCGTCATAGTCACTAATAAAGACTCTTAACAAAGGATACTCCAGATGTTCTATATCAAATGTTACTTTCAAAGAGTCTTGTAGCGAAACAATCTTAGATCCATGAATAGAACGAATACTCGCCGTAGTTTTTTTTATATTGCCTAGAGTATCATACCAGGTCTGGTAATTTACCCATGATTTCCCTTTTACCTTGGCATAATTACCAAAGTATTGAATTTTCTTTTGGGGAAAATCATAATATTCATAGGCATTACCTACCTTAATACTATCTTCATAATTCACAGTATTCATCAAATTTCCACTTTGATAATAAGTAGTATAGGCACCATTTGGTAATCCATTTAGCCAATAACAGTCTTTTTCTAGTTTACCATTATTAAAGTAATTCTTTCCACGCCCAGACAAATAGCCATTAATTAGTGGCATAGAATCTCTTAAAATACCGTTTTTATAATACGCTAAGAAAATACTAGCTGAATCATTTAAGTGCCTTGTTTCTGATTCTAGTTGCCCATTTGGGTAATAACTAAATTCTGATTTATTCTTTTCGGAACATCCAATTACAATTAAAAGAATAAGTATCAATAGGCTAGTTTTAGTTGTCATTATTCTTCGGTTTTAACGTGTCTGTTTTAATAAGTTGAGTTCCATTATAGTAATCAACAACCCCTTTGGAACTGTCTTTATTAACGCTGCTACCAGCTGATGTCCATCCTTTTGTTTTATAATTACTTTCATCGCGAGCCTGATTCCATGTTTCCGATGAAAACTTTGCATTCGATTTATCATCTGTTTTTTGAGCTGATTCGCCTGAATCTTTTTTTGCATCGGGTTTCAACGCCTCCACCGCGTCTCCAGCCGATTGCCCAAATCCCAAAGCTTCCTTCATCATTTCCATCACACTAATGATCTTACCCAAAGCCGTGTCTCCACCAATTCGAGCCTTTGAAGGATCGGCAGTAGTTATACCAGCGGCTCCTAAAATATCATCGATGTTGACCGTCCCCCTGGTAGGGTAACTTGAACGTCTACTCTCTTGTCCCTGTCCACTTGATGAAGTAAAAGCTATTCCATCAACAGGTGACAGGCCGTCTGAAACCGTTTTCGCCGTTGAATTCAAATAAGCATTGGCCGAACTTGTAATGCCATTTATCCTTTGCACAACCCCATTCCAGGCATTTTGGGCTTTTCCAAAAACAACACCCGCAGGGTTCACTGGCACCGATTCTAAGCCTTCAAGTTCTATGTGAATTGTAACTTTATTTTCAGAGAACGCGTAGGTGCCATTATTTTGGAACTTTTCACTCAACGGATCAACTGATAAGAATCTGAGGTGGTTCCAAAAGTCGGCACACATTTTTGCACATCTTGATGCAAAATGAAAGACAAAAAACCAGTTAAGGCTCGTAGGAGCTACGATGCTGATTTCAAGCAAGAAGTGATCAGAATGCTGGCTTCTGGCAGAAGTGCAAAAGATATCTCGGAGGCATTTGGAATTGCCGAGAATCTTCTTTATCGTTGGAAAAGAATGGCAACAAAAAAGACAAAATCGAATATTGGACAAAATAGCAACGATAAGTCAGCAAAGCTGGCCGCTGAAGTTGCTAGGCTACGTGCTGAAAATGAGCGTTTAAAAACTGATCGCGAAATCCTAAAAAAAGCCTTAGGTCTTTTGAGCCAGTCCGACTCAGGGACGTCTATGAGTTAATATACTCATTTTCTCGGGCACACAAAGTCAATTATTTATGTACACTTTTCGAAGTGAGTAGGACAGCTTATTATCGCTACCGGCGTGGAAAAAGCCATAACGCAGATAAAAAATACAATCGACCTAAGCATGAGGTAAGGATCGAATTTATCCAAAATTTGAAGCGATACGGCAGCAGGCGCATTAAGGAATCTTTAAAACAGAAGGGAATAAAAATCGGTCGCAGGAAAGTTGCTGAAATCATGCGAAAAGAAGGATTGCGAGCTATTCAACCGCGGAAATTTATTCCAAGGACGACAGATAGCGGGCATGGGAAACGAGTATCTCCGAATCTTTTACTGGGTCAGCCTAAGCCAAGTAAACCTAATTGTGTGTGGGTTTCCGATATTACTTACATTCCTTTAAAAGGTGGTAAATGGGCATACTTGTGCGTCTGGATGGATTTATTCTCGCGTCAGATTGTAAGCTGGCAGTTAGGTGAAAATATGCAGGAAAGTCTCGTCAGGGAACCGTTGGAAAGAGCACTTTTAAAGCGCCAGGTAAGGCCAGGGATGATTGTTCATTCTGATCGCGGTGGCCAATATCTGTCGCACAAAATGAAGAAATTAATCAAGACCTTCAAGTTGAAACAAAGCATGTCCCGCGCTGACGATCCGTATGATAATGCATGGGCCGAATCGTTTTGGAGCAGATTAAAGGCTGAGCTCAATATGCCGAAAGGTGGATACGAGAGTTTAGAAAAATTAAAAAGTGTACTTTTTGAATACATTGACGGATATTATAATACCAGGAGGTTACATTCGTCTTTGAACTATCTAAATCCAGTTGCCTTTGAAACCGAACATTACAGACAAACCGGATGAGAAATGAGATTTTAAAAATTAACTAACCCGCAAAAGTGTAAACCAAAACGGAACCACGTCAATCGACCGGTAAGCGGATCATGTAATCTCCATTTAAACTGTACATAATCAGATCCAACTTGCTTTTCCTGTCCTTTGAATGTGTACCTATTTATGCCATTTCTGACGTTCTGCGTCTG
>NZ_JAVFVU010000089.1 GCF_030929615.1 Dyadobacter sp. LHD-138
TGGATATTCCGGAGCATGTTGACCCCCTAAAAGCCGGAATGTTTTGGAATGTTAAAGTAGCCTGATTCGCTGGAATCGCCTGCCATTCTGGCACATGTTGACCCCCTTAAAAGTTGAGAACGGAATGTACCGGAGCATGTTGACCCCTCTAAAACGGGTTTTGACATCGTGTACCGGAGCATACTGACCCCTCTTAGCGTTGGTTTTGGTTTATTTAGTGATCTTTTAATGACTAAAAGCAGATCACTGATGGCTGGAAAACCAAGACCTATGAGCCAGATTAAACAACTTTTACGATTACATTCTCAAGGCTATTCCATCAAGGCTATTGCCCGTACGCTCGGTATCAGCAAGAATACTGTGAAATCGTATTTAAGCAAACTGGAATCAGTGAATATCGAGCCGCAGGAATTATTGCAGCTGGAAGACCCTGCACTGGAAAACAAGTTTCATGCAGGCAATCCCGCTTATAAAGATCCAAGGTATGTGCATCTGAAGGGTAAGCTTGATTACTTTCGAGGTCAGCTTCAAAAAGTTGGCGTAACTAAAAAGTTACTTTGGGAAGAATACATTCAGAACTTCCCGCAAGGATACGGCTACTCTCAGTTTTGCTTCCATTTACACCAGCAGCTTGTGGCAGCCAGGTCGTCTTCGGTTCTTGTTTTCCAACCCGCAGATAAACTTATGGTGGATTTTGCGGGCAAGCCAATGCATTATATTGATAAGCAGACTGGTGAAGTGATTGCGTGTCAGGTGTTTGTTGCTTGTTTACCCTTCTCGGATTATGCCTTTGCTATGGCTGTACCCAGCCAGCGGATTGGCGACTTCCTGTATGCTCTTTCCTGTTGTCTTAATGAACTGGGTGGTGTGCCAAAGGCTTTGGTTCCAGATAATTTAAAGTCTGCCGTAATAAGAGCTGACCGTTATGAGCCGCAGATTAACCAAAGCCTGGACGACTTCGCCAATCACTATAATATGTCGGTGGTACCAGCAAGAGTGGGCAAACCAAAAGACAAAAGTAAAGTTGAGAACCAGGTCAAGCTTTTATACACCCGGGTTTATGCCAAGCTTCGTAACCGTCAGTTTTTTGATATCACTTCCCTTAACGACGCGATAAAAGAAAAGATCAACGAGCATAACCAGACGCGCATGCAGCGAAAGGATTACTGCCGTCAGGAACGGTTCCTAGCCGTAGAAAAACCACTGCTGTTACCATTGCCTGAGCAGCACTTTGAGCTGAAGTATTACTGTGAACCCAAGGTTGCCCATAGTGGTCATGTCTGTATCATGAAGCACTTTTACAGTGTTCCCTACGCGCTGACAGGCATAAAGGTAAAGGTTATTTATACCCGGAATATGGTCAACATTTATGCGCACGGAAAGATGGTCGCTGTTCATATCCGCAGCTATTTAAAGGGAGGATATTCTTCTGTAAAAGAACATTTGAGTTCTCAGAATCAGGCCTATCTGGACCGTAGCCCTACTTATTACCTTCAAAAGGCCAGAAGTAAATCCGAAGACTTATATCTTCTGGTCGAGCAAATCTTCCAGCAGGACCGTTATCCCGAGCAGCTCTACCGAAGCTGCGACGGTCTTTTTCGTCTGCACCGCGATAGCAATCCGGATAAGTTCGCAAAGGCCTGCCAGATCGCCATTGATAACGGAATTTACTCTTACCGATTCATTCAGAAAATCCTGGAAAATAACATGACCGATCATCAGGATGAGATAACTCAGCCTCAAACGCTACCGGCACATCACAACATCCGGGGCAAAGATTATTACATACAGTCTACCATTAACTTTTTACAAAATGAAAATTGAAGTGCAACTTAAAGAACTACGTCTGCATGGTATGTGCAGCAGCTGGCAGGCATTGCTGGAAACCCGAAGACATCATGAGCTCAATCTTGCCGAAGGTCTTGAACTTCTTCTGCAGGCAGAACACCAGCAGCGCAGTGACCAGCGTTTTGAACGGTTACAGAAGAACGCACAGTTCCGCTACCAGGCTTCCGTCGAAGAATTAAATATGGATAGCTCCAGAGGACTTGACCGTTCGCTGGTCACAGAACTGGCTACCGGCAATTATCTGTCCAAAGGCGAAGCCGTCCTGATCAGTGGTGCCTCAGGCGCTGGAAAGAGCTTTTTGGCATCGGCTCTTGGCCACCAGGCTTGTGCGCAAGGCTATAAAGTCCAGTACTACAACCTGCAAAAGTTGCTGTTGAAAACGAAACTAAGCCGGGTCGATGGAAGTATTTACAAGCTCATGGACAGACTCTCACGTTCAGAACTCCTTATTCTGGATGACTTTGGACTTACTCGGCTAGAACAGCAGCAGCGCATGGACCTAATGGAAATTATTGAGGATCGCCACGCGAAAAGGTCCACTATAATTGCAAGTCAACTGCCGGTTGCAAACTGGTATGATGTAATTGGGGAGGAAACAGTTGCCGATGCGATTTTAGACCGATTGGTCCATACTTCGTACCGGATCGAACTAAAGGGTGAAAGTTTAAGAAAAAAACGGTAAAATTGTCAGCCCATCAGAATCTCTCAGATCAGAACCTAAATTAAGGGGGTCAGTATGCCCGGTACGGGGTCAGCATCAACGGAATATCCA
>NZ_JAVFVU010000090.1 GCF_030929615.1 Dyadobacter sp. LHD-138
GGTAACCGCTTGTCTTCCATTAGCGATGCATCCGGCAACAACAGCGGCGTTAAAAGTGGCAGCAGCAGCTACGGTTATGATGGAAACGGCAACATGACCTCGGATGGCAACCGCGGTGCAGTGCTGACCTATAATCACCTGAACCTACCGAAAACGGTAGCCATTGATGGGAAAACATTAACGTATGATTATGACGCTTCTGGAACAAAACATAAATATGTAGCCGATACGTTGACTGTTAAATATGCGGGCGGCTTTGAGTACAATGCATCGAATGCATTTTCACGGCTGGGCCTTGCGGAAGGGGCAGGCAGTATTGAAGAGTGGCGCGATCACATTTCAATATTACGTCAAAGATCATTTGGGCAATGTCCGTGTGGTATTTAATGAAAACGGAGATATATTGCAGAAGAATGATTTTTATCCTTTCGGATCTGAAATTAACCGTGATGGAACAACCAACAAGGCCAGTAAAGGAATAAATCGTTATCTGTTTCAGAGTCAGGAATACCAGGCTTTTACAGGTTATACACAGTTTAAATGGCGTTCTTATGATCCGCTTACAGGTAGATTCTTATCAGTTGATCCATTGAGTGAAAAGTTCCAAAATAATGGCACCTACGCGTTCTCTGAAAATAAAGTTACAATTCACATAGAACTTGAAGGCTTAGAATCGGTGCCGGTGAACCCTGCGGGTGTTGTTTTTGGAAAAGCCCAAAATGCCTGGAATGGGGTTGTGCAAAGGATAAATGGCATTACAAGTTCGGCCAATGCTTATTTGAATTCAACGGCGAAAACGGTTTCAGACGGCCTGTCACCTGTTGATGGAATAGCTTTTTTCTCAACCAATGAGGATATTAAAGGTAAAGGAAGTGGAATGAGACAAAGTCAATATCCTACCGGACCGATGGTTGACATTGACGCTATTTTAGGACCCGCTGGTGTAGCTACGGCCGATCCTTCAAAGGCTAGAATTGGTGGAACCACGGTTTTGGGTAAGATCATTAGTGTGATGGAAATGATGAAGGAAGCTTTGGGATTTGGGCAATCGGCTGGGGAGGCTGTTAATGCGGTAAAGCCAGAATTTGGTGAGAAAAAATCAAACGATAAAGATAAATCAAACGATAAAGATAAATCAAAAAGTAAAATTTCATCAGAACAATGGAACGAAGCCTTAAACAATATGAGTACAACTCCTGGTTGGACAACAGCTGGTAGTGGAGTAAATAAAGACAGTACCGTGGGAGTCATTGATTACTATCAAGGTACGCAAAAAGTAAAATCAGATACCATAAGACCTAAATAATAATGATAAACCGAATTATTTTAATATTATCTGTTAGTACCGTTTTGCTTTCCTGTTCCAGAAATTCTGAATCAGAATTTCAATATTATCCTGACGGTCGTGTTCAAAGGGAAATAAGGTTTATAAATGATTCTACGGAAGTGGCCTTGACCTATTTTGAAGCGGGAGGGTTAAAAGATTCTATAACTATGATCAACGGTAAGATATCTGGACGCAATAAGAAATATTATCTAAATGGCAATCTTGAAAAAGATTGTTTTTGGAAAGATGGTGTTTTAAATGGTCCATGTAGATCTTATTATCAAAGTGGAAATTTAATGAGCGTAGTAACTTATGACTTAAATATAAATGCTGGAAATGGCTATGAGTATTTTGATCTTCCCGGAGAAAAAATACAATACTTGGGAAATTACGCAAAAGTACGTGGGAAGAAATGGGTAAATTATCAAACTTGGTATGATAGTCTAGGGAAAATCCAAAAAGCAACTGTCAGGATTCATGAAGTAAATGGCTTAAAAGTGGTTTCTTTAAACGATTCACTAAAAATTACCTTTGAAATGGATCACCTTGAATATCCTCTATTGAGAGTTTTTGTTGGAGACTATGATAAGGAATATAATCTTCTGAATAAGTCCACTCTTAGGGTTTTTAATGGGAAAATATCCACAATTGTTGTATATATAAAACCTAAACAGGTAGGTCAACAAACAGCCAGAGGATATATTCAGAATTTCAAAATTCTGAAAAAATTTGCAGATGGAACTTACAAAACTGAGGGAAAGGATATTTATTGGAGTTATGATTATGAGGTAGTAAACAAGTGATGATGGGTACAGATAGTTTTATTATTTTTTTTGTATGGACATTGGTCGGGTTATCTTCTTGTTCTCAAAAAAAGGACCCGATTTTAAAGTATTACCCTAATGGAGCATTAAAATCGGAAGAGATATCAATTAATGATTCCTTAAGTTTATATCGCAGTTATTTTGAAGATGGAGTACTGCAGAGTTCGGTTCACTCAATAAATGGGTTTGTATCAGGTCGAGCACGGCACTATTTTGAGAATGGTAAATTGGCACAAGATTGGGAGTTGAAAAATGGATTACCAAACGGCAAATGTGTTCGGTATTATCCAAGCGGAAACATCTTTACTATAATTAACTACAAAGACAGTGTTAACGTTGGAGATGCATATCA
>NZ_JAVFVU010000091.1 GCF_030929615.1 Dyadobacter sp. LHD-138
AGCTTGGTAACCTTAAGATAAACAAAAACCCCGAAATATCTCAGCAATGGACATTTTCGGGGTTAATTTTTGTTACAAAAAACTAAAAGTCAAATAGTTACCCGTGGTTTGGACACCCTGCATATTTTAAAATTTTAGACCCATTTACTTCCGGGGATTTTGGGATAACTGTAATCTGCCCTTATCTTGTAACACCATTTTTCTAGCCCAAAATCAAATATTTGGAACTGTTGATTGACTTTTATTGCTTCCATTTGCAAAATAACCCATTCACAAACTAGAAAATAGAATGGAAATTAATGTTACACATTAAATTCGAGACAATCCAAAACGATGTTACTTTTTTTCATCAACCTAAGGAATTTTTTCTATACCCGGGCAAGCAAAAATTCGGGATCGACAAATATTGATTATCGATGTCAACACTATTTGTGCTCCATTACATGGCCTTGTGGATAATTCTTGACAAAGTCTTGAAAAAGGTTATGCATGGTTTTTCATTGATAGGGTTACTGAGAGCGGATCATCTTTTGCCCAAAATATTGACCACCATAGCGTTTTTTTCTCCTTTGGCAATTGTTATGTTTTACCTATTTAAAGAATTTGAAAAGCACGAAGTAACAAGAATGGACAAAGTAGAGGAAAAGAGATGGCTGTTTGTTACAATCGCTATCGTCGCGACAGGTGTCATGGCGTTAATGATCTTACCTCGCTTTGTATCGAAAATTTTGAATTGATGAAAATTTTAAGATATTCTGGTCGGCTTTACCAGTTTGACTAAGGCAAAACAATAGTCCAACCTGATGAAGCCTTTATATAATTTCCTCCCTTGTAATCTGAATTTTCGGTAACGTATCTCAGCCTTTTTTTAATTTCCCTTTCCAATACTTCCAATTCATTTATTGCAATATCGTCGTCGATATTTTTATGAAACTCTAATTCTCGGATTATCCCATCAGGGGAGAAATAATAGGTAATTACGAAACTCTTCTCTTGAGCACGGAACTTTTCCAATTTCTCTTGTGTGATCGCATCCTTATTGATTTCATTTATTACTTTGCGTGCTGCAACAGTTGCAGCATGCAAAGTAAAGGGAGGAAAGCGTTTAGCAAAAGGATCGTTACCGATATTAGCTTGGGCATCAATCAACATGTAATTAGGTCCAACCATCTTACCTTTTGGATATATCATGGGCTCCTTAAATAGCTTGTTTTCCATGTTCCAAATGGTTATCATATTGCTGTTCTTAGCGCGGGTATAATAGTAGGTACTGTGTGTTCCCTTATATTCTCCGTCTACAGTTCTTGTTTCCTGTGCTTTAAGGCCACAGCAACCGACCGAGATAAATAGTGTCAAGGTGGCAAGGATACAAGATTTATTTTTCATTTTGGACATGATGAGTTAGTAGCGGCATGCAACATTGCCGTGGGTTGCAAATTGTAAACAATAGGCGAAGAATATTGGGGCCAAGTATTTCTAAATTGCTCCATAAAATAGTAATATTTGGGTTGTAGCTGTTCCCAAGTGGGCCATTTTGTTCCTTGAGTCGTCATATCGAGTAGCCAATTGAAATATTCAGGAGTTGAACTTGCACGACAGCATATTGTTTGCGACTCAGTATTAGTACCTGGCTTTGCTGTCATTCCCGCTATATCCTTCATTAACCATGCTTCAAATTCGATATTTACACGACCAGGTGTATTTTGTCCCAGATATTGTGTAGTGCCATAAACGGTATTTTGATAAGCATGGAAAATTTCTTCTACGAAAACGTCACCTACTATTGCCTCATTATCTTGAAAAATAAAATCATTATTGATCGGATTGTAGGCGCCCCTTCCCGGTATACTAGGATTAACGGAGAAATTGAATTTCATACCGGACGCAACAATGTTGGCGTAGACTATACTTCCAAAACAGTGTTTCAAATAAAAGAATAAAATCTCATTAACCAGAAACTTCTGGGCGGCATCAAGTGTACTGGAGAGTTTATATATTTTATGTAAATTGTCTGGGTATTCTCCTATGTAAGGCCTCGGAAAATTTCCACCTCCTCCTCCATACGAATTGAACCCACCCATTACAATGACCGAGTAGCCACCACCACCGCCGCCGCCGCCAGACGTGTAACATGAGTAGTCGTTATACATCCATTGGCACTCGGCGTATAACCCCATGCTGGGTACGGAAACGCAGGAATAATATTGTGCAATTATATAACAATCCACGGTACTGGTTCGTCCTGATTGAGAAGATGGAATAAATTCCTGGACCTGCCTGCCTTCATCCAGTATAAATCCTTTTTTGAACTCACCATTGACATCTTCAACAATGACTTTTCCTGAAA
>NZ_JAVFVU010000092.1 GCF_030929615.1 Dyadobacter sp. LHD-138
ATAAAAGGGAAGTTTATTGAAGACAACCTGGGGGGCACATTTCAACTATTAAGAAGTCACAAAAACGCCAGTGATCAGAGTAAATTTGTCCAGGTGGGGAAACTGGCCTTTGCAGCAATCCAGCCTGGCGAGGTGGCTGATGATAAAACAAAGCGACTGGCGGTGGTTACACCCTCGGGTTATGTGCCTTATTTAAGTATCAATCAGCTGAGAAGTGGAAGTGCTGATACTGCGAGAGCCGTCTATATCACCGATCCTGGAAGATTCGGATTATTCCGTTTGGACCCGGCAGATACCTCCACGCCTGATGATAGTGCCATGGTGCTGGTATATTCAACGAAAAGATTTAAACGTGTCACGGATTATGTTACTCCCGAAATGTTTGGGGCGAAAGGAGATGGGGTAGCAGATGATACGCCGTATCTAAAAAAGGCGATCAAGCCGGGAAGAAAAGTTATTCTAAAAGGAAAGTATTTAGTCACCAATTCGATTAAAGTAGTCCTAGCCAATAGTCAGTCAATAAATATTTCTGGTGTTGGCGATGGAGAAATACTTTTTAATGGGTATTTCCCTTGCTTAGAGTTTACTTCGTCCACGGATAGCGGAAGAGTTGTAATCGATAATGTACGAATATCGGGCACTATGCCATTTATCGGTGATGATGTGAGATTTGCTGTGGGAATTCAGACAAATCGTATCGATGCAATCTCGATAACAAATAGCTATTTCAACAAAATATACGGTAACGGTATTTTCTTAATAAATACAAAAGGTGCAAGTAAAATAATAGGAAATTCTTTTACTAACTGTGGAGGATTGAACCCTAATCGGGATGGCGATCTACAAGACCACTACGGTGATGGAATCAACGCCTGGACTAATTGTAAAAATATGCTTATTTCAAGTAATACAATTCATTTCGATGCGACAACGATTGGTTACTATGGCAGGTGTGGTATTGTTTTTGATTACAACAGTGCCGGTACAATTGAAAATAATACAGTTTCAGGATATAGTCGCGGCATTCATATAGAAAATAACAAAGAAGGTAGTAGTGTATATGGAAATCGAGTTACCGGTTCAGCATGCGCCATTATATTGAGCCAATCCAGCTATAATAGAGTGAGCGATAATTACTTTTCAAGTGAAAATTCACCAAATCGCCCCTACATAGCTGGTGCCTATTTTGTTAGTAGCTATGGGGACAATGAAAAAAATGTGTTTGCTAACAACAAAATATTGGTTGACGTATCATTAGACACAGCCACGCATCACATACCTCAAATGACCCTCTTTGGCTCAGGCAAAGACTATTTATTTGAAAAGAATACTATTGATGGGTCCAGAATTTACTTGTATGGAACATCAGGATATGTGTTCAGAAACAATGTCATTAAATCTACCGAGCTCACGCACACAAGTTCAAATACCATCTTTGAATTCAATAAGATCGACTGTAAATCGTATACTGACGGGGCGTCGTCCAGCAGGTTTATTAGTAATGAAATTTTAAATTCCCGGGCAGGCGAAGGGGTTACTCGAATCTTTGGATACAACTCCAACAGCTTTGCATTAATTGACAACAAAATCTATTACCCTTCATCTTACCTAATAGGCAATGATGGTAGTAGTTTTTATGGTGAAATATCCGGCAATACCATTTACACCAACGATTCCAGCTATGTCAATTTTTGGGCTTGGTTTGCTCCATATTTTAACCGGGTTCCAATTTTCACCAGAGCGAAAAATATTGAAATTAAGAATGGAGTATTTAATTCCACGGGTTTCTATTATTCAGGATCATACCAGGAAAATGGAGTCAGTGTCCAATGGGCAACAGCGTCACCATCAACAGGATCGTGGAGCGTAGGAGATAAAATTTTCAACTATGCACCAACGCCTGGTGGATATTCCGGGTGGATATGTACTACGGCCGGAACCCCAGGAACTTGGAAGCAATTTGGTAAGATCGAATTATAATTAACGATGTCGTATTTAGTGTGAGGGTTTATAACTTTCGCTACACTTACAGTCACCTTCGATTTCTCTAAAAAAGTTATATTCATATTTCTTGTATTGCTACCAATTCTTTAAATTAATGATCATTTTTTCTCGCAATATCCCCTCTCTATTTGACCTGAGAGGGGATTGCGAGAAAAAAAATGTTTCGAGGCAAGTTGGAAGATTTGGTGCTGACGGGAGTGTACGCTGAACTGTGTCAGGATTTTATTTAGGCAGATTCAGCTACCAAGAAAAAATTCGCGATCGGCCTGTAATCTGTCACCAAATTTAATGTACAATTGAGACATCGTCAAG
>NZ_JAVFVU010000093.1 GCF_030929615.1 Dyadobacter sp. LHD-138
TATACCGGAGTCCAACCGACATGCGCTTCGGTATTTACAGTCTTGCTGGCCTGGTCCGGAATGAACTGGGCTTTGATCCGTCAAGTGGTGATGTTTTTGTTTTTCTTAGTAAACGACTTAACCAGATCCGGCTTTTACAATGGGATCGGGACGGTTTTGCGATGTATATCAAAAAACTGGAACAAGGCACTTTTGAATGGCCAAAAGGCAAAGATATATTCATCACCAGTCAGGAGTTGACACTTCTTTTACAGGGTGTAATGCTAGATTCAGTTCGCCTTAGAAAACGATATCAGCATGCTGATTAGGGCAATTAACCATGTAAAAAAAGCTATTAAAAGTGCCATAAAACGTTGTATAGCTAGTTTTTATATCTTATCTTCGGGTTATGGAAGATACAGCGACAGACTATAAATTGCTTTATGAAAACGCACTTGCTGCGCATAAAAAAGTAGTCGCTCAGAAAGATGAACAGATCCAGGCTCTCAACTTTGAGCTTGATAAATATAAGCGGTATATATTCGGAAAAAAGAATGATAAGCTGGGGAGTGTACACACAGATGTAAACCAGATTGATCTCTTTGAGCTGGGAACAAGTCAGCAGCAGCAAGAAGAACTTTCACAGCAAGCGGCTGACGTTGTGAAAGAAAAAACTCCTGCTAAAAAACGTGAAAAGGGGACTGGAAGAATGATACTTCCTGAGAACCTACGCCGTGAGGTCATCATTATTGAACCTACCGAAGACGTTACTGGCTGCACTGTAATTGGAGAAGATGTTACTGAGGTCCTGGACCTGATTCCTGCTGAGTTTTATGTGAAGCGGTACATCCGTTACAGATATGCCCGTGCAAATGGTGAAGGCATTATAACCGGATCCCTTCCGGACCGTGTGATCGAAAAGGGTATCCCTTCTGAAGCTGTCATTGCCCAGATGGTTGTAGATAAGTATGTTTTTGGTCTTCCACTTCACCGTCAGATTGATAAATACAGAAGGTTAGGAGTAAATGTTCCTGCTTCCACTGCCTCAGACTGGATCATGAAAGGCTGGCAGCACCTCGCTCCCTTATGGGAGCTTTTAAAACTCCTGGTAATCAATCAAAAATACTTACAGCTAGATGAGACGCCGCTAAAAGTGCTTGACAGAGACCATAAAAACGGGATCCATCAGGGCTACGTGTGGATATACAATGCTCCTTGTGATAAGCTGACGCTGTTTGATTACCGAAAAGGCCGCGATCAAAGTGGACCTAAGCAAATGCTGGAAGGGTATGCTGGCATACTTCAAGTCGACGGTTATTCAGTGTACGAAAAGCTTTTTAGGAACCATCCGGACATTCTTCTGGTCTACTGTATGGCGCATGCCCGCCGAAAATTTATTGACGCACTTAAATATGACCAAGAAAGGTCGACTTATGTACTCGAACGTATGCAGGTACTGTATGCTGTTGAAAAACAAATGCGGGAAGAACAGCTGGGCTGGGAAGAAAAAACAAAACTAAGACAGGAAAAGTCGGTTCCTATACTTTTAGAATTAAAGCAGTGGATGACTCAGCAGCTTCCACTTATAATCCCAAAAAGCCCGCTCGGTCAGGCTCTAGCCTACACCTTGCCCCGCTGGGAAGGATTGAGTGCCTATGCACTGCACGGACAAATTGAAATTGATAATAATCTCGCGGAGAACGCAATAAGACCAATTGCCATTGGACGAAAATCATTTTTGTTCGCCGGCTCCCACCAGGCAGCCGAGATGACAGCTGCAATTTATTCCTTCATGGCCACTTGCAAGAAAAATGGCATTGATGAGTTGCTGTGGCTCAAAGACGTCTTTGAAAGAATCCAGTCTCACAAACAAAAAGACCTTTATCAACTGCTACCAAACAACTGGGAGAAGTTCCGAAATCTCGAAAATTAAGCCAGGGTTACATTTGCCAAATTTGCAAGACGGGTTTTGTCGGAGCGATACGTTAAATCTTCCATTGCACGCATTTTTAAATGACCAACTTTTCGGTCAGGCTTGCCTTTTTAGGCGCAGCAATACTTGGTTCTGACTCCACCATCACAAGAACTTTCGCCTGTCTTTCACTACCTCTACCGCGCTTATATTTCCGTTCTACATCATCAGTATGAACAATATCTTCGTTATTATCAACGCGTTCAAAAAAAAAACTCATCGAATTCGATACTATTTGACGTGGTTCACTTTCGGTTTACACTTTTTGCGGGTTAGTTAAATAATTACAATTTAAATCTCATCCTACTTTTTGGTAATACAAGGCTTCAAAAGCTACTGGATTTAGATAATCCAG
>NZ_JAVFVU010000094.1 GCF_030929615.1 Dyadobacter sp. LHD-138
GATTGCAAAAAGCCTGTTTGCTTATACCTTGCGTCTGCCACTGATCGTACAGATCACGCATTTTTTCTGTCTCATTTTTCATGAGGCAAGATTACCTGATATCCAGATCCGTTCAAATACGGTGTTTATCGGACGCATACTGTTCTCTGGTCGAATCGACGAACTCAACATACCGTTCCCCATACATCCTTCGTTCACTAATTGGGATTGGTTCATAAACCTTGTCCTTTAAAATTGTATGTGCATAGGTATCTCCATATCGGTGCAATAGTCTGCCAAGTTCCTGTAAATCTGAATCTTTGCTATTCAGAATAGCTACTGCTGTCAAGAATGTAGGCTTCCCTAAAAATAGGACAGTGAAAAATTAGACAAATTTTCTAATTTTTCACTGTTATGAAAGCAAAAACATTCACAGAATCACAGATTGTCAAAATCCTTAAATACCTGGATTCGGGCAAATTAGCGGCCGATGTTGCCCGCGAAAATGGCGTTTCAAAAGCTACCTTGTACAACTGGCACGGTCTACCGCTGCGGTAAAAAATATGGCGGATGGGAGCTTCTGAGCTGTCAGAATTGAAGGCTTTGAAAGAGGAAAATCGTCGTCTGAAACATATGTATGCAGAGCTGGCTCTGGATCACAGGCTTGCAAAAGAGATCATAGAAAAAAAGCTTTAAAGCCTGCTCAGAAGCGATTGATTGCTTCCTATATTTGTCAGGAAGCAGAATTTAGCATCGAGCGGGCATGTAGAGTTTTGCAAATTAGTAGGAGCGTTTTTTATTATAAAACGGTAAAAAATGACATTCCTGTAATTGATATGCTCAATGAGCTGACAGAGGCGCATCCAACAAGAGGTTTTGATTGGTACTATGGCAATTTGAGGAACAAAGGGCTGGTCTGGAATCGAAAGCGAGTGCTGCGAATCTATAGAACTATGAATCTCAAACTGAGACGTAAAAGGAAAAGACGCATTTTACTAAGACCCAAACAACCGTTGGAGGCCGCCAAAGCACTAAATGAAACCTGGAGCATGGATTTTCTCAGCGATGCATTGAGTAGCGGTAGACGTGTACGTATTTTGATTGTCATGGATGACGCCAATAGAGAAGTACTTGCGGCATATGCAGATTATTCAATTTGTGCTGAAAAAGTTATCCAGGTTTTGGAGCAGTTAGACCCGGAAAAGGGGCTGCCGCTATCAATAAGAACCGATAATGGACCGGAGTTCATCAGTAAAAAATTGGCTAAATGGTGCGAGAGAAATCACATTGTGCAAAAGTTTATTCAACCAGGCAAACCAATGCAGAATGGATACAATGAAAGGCTGAACAGAACATATCGCGAAGATGTGTCGGATGCATATTGAGACTGTAAAATGAACTCTGTCTAAAAGTTTTAACTTTAAGACAGAACATGGAAAAGACAGAATTCGAACAGATGCGCGACAAGGCGCTCGATCAGTTGCTGAAAGGCCAATCGTTGACTGGTAAGGATGGGGTTTTCGCTCCGTTACTTCAACAATTTTTGGAAAGTGCTCTTGAAGTAGAGATGAATACCCATCTCAGCGAACAAGAGCGCGAATCCGGTAATAAGCGTAACGGCAAAGGCAGCAAACGCTTAAAAACGATGTCTGGTGAAGTTATTTTGACTACACCAGCAGATAGAAAAAGCACGTTTGCACCCCAAATTGTTAAAAAACGCGAAACGGTGCTGGCTGACAACCTAGCTCCTCAAATCATTGGTCTTTATAGCAAAGGCATGAGTTTTAGGGATATATCGGATCATATACAGCAAATGTATGACGTTGAAATATCTCATGCCACGCTCTCTGAGATTACCGAACGCGTAATTCCTCAAGTAAAGGAATGGCAAAGCCGGCCACTAGAAAGCCTTTACACCATTGTATGGCTGGACGCCATGCACTACAAGGTAAGAGACGGTGGACGTGTCGTAACACGAGCTGTTTACAATGTGCTAGGCGTAAATCGAGATGGCTATAAAGATCTGATTGGGATGTATATATCTGAAAGTGAGGGAGCTAATTTCTGGCTTTCCGTTCTTACTGATCTTAAATCCAGAGGAGTAAAAGATATTTTAATAGCTTGTACCGACAATCTTACTGGCTTTTCCGAGGCAATATTGGCATCTTTTCCAGACTCGGAAATCCAGAGCTGCATCATTCATCGCCGGAATTCTAAGGTCAAAACAAATTTTGGCATATAATTTTTTTAAGAAATCTCAATTTTAGCTTCGTAAGAGCTCCACATTTTTCTCACAACCCCTCCATGGTAATTGAGAGGG
>NZ_JAVFVU010000095.1 GCF_030929615.1 Dyadobacter sp. LHD-138
CAAGTACGAAAATAAAACTGGAAAAGAAAGTGTTCATAATCGTGAAACAGATGTAAATAAATCTCAATTCGAGAAGAGTTTGAAAGAATCGGGTTATGATAAAACTAAGAGCAAGGATGGCAAAGTAGAAAACTATACGAAAGGAGATAAAAAATATACCGTTAGAGATAATGCCAAATCTACAGGTGGCGCCACAGCGGATGCGTTTAAAAATGGAGAACTAAAGACCAAAATTAGACTGGGAAAAGAATGAAACATGTGTTTGATAAACTAATGTATGAGGATATTAAGGGAGAGGTTAACAATATTTTTAACCTGAACGTTGAATTTCCGGGGCAAATATTTGAGAAGGCGCAACACTTTATTTTTCTGGAATTTGATGCTTTTTGCCTAGAAAAGTTTTACAAATCATTTGTCAGCATTGCAGGTTCATCGTTCTTTTTTACTCTAGATCCAAATCCGGAAAATTATTATTATTATCATTTCAAAAAGTATAATGTTTTTACTTTTTCCGAAATAGATTCCTTTTCTGATTATATAACTCTATTACATATGCAACCTGAAAAAGGCGCGGCAGATGCAATCGCGGATGTCGTTAATTGTATGGTTATATCTTCTACCAAGTCAATAATTTCCGTTTATGGAAATAGAGATTTAGGGTGCTTGATTGTAGGATTTATGGATCAAAATAGTATGAAGAAATTCATAGCCCAATACGGAGAAAATCATATTTTTTCTATTTCTGATGCCATAAAAGGATTATTCCCAAGTAATTATCATTATTTAGATACTGTTAAATTGAATTATGGTTGACATCTCTTGAAATTATGTAATTTTTCGAGTCATTATGCTCTTACCAGGCTCTCAATCGGGAGCCTGGTTTATTATACAGCAAATTGCCATTTGGCGTTAAAATCACGTATCAGTGCATCAGGGACCATAAAAATCTGTTTAATCTTAGATAGTGATCCAATTTAGAACCCATTTAGGTACTCGTTCTGTTTGCACTCTTCAAACATATCCTGTATGTTTGAAATCTCCTGCCAAAGAAATACGCGATGCAAAACTCGCTTAACTAGCAGGATATTCCGAGTCTCCGCGATGTTATTGTGTTTGAAATGGTATTATTTATGCTCATTTTCAATTAGTTGACCTATAAATGCACAGGTCAAAAAGTGGTTCGTAGTTCATATGTAGACCACTAGCCAAAATGAACCACTCAACGAATTGATAAACAAACACTTAAATAGGTAGTTCACTGCAAAAGAAAACTGTAGTGTAATAGCATAGAATATACTACTATCGGGTACCTCTGTTTGGAGGTAAAACATATCCGCACCTCCGTTCTTTTCTTTTTCAAATGAATAAGAAACCGATCTGGTATTCCGGTGAAAAAGAAAAATCCGTAGCTTGCCAAAGGTAGCAAACGGCACTTTTGCCAAACGTTCTTTGAAGCATTGAAATTACTATCCTTTTGGATTGAGTATCGACAGAAATAGCCCCGTACAGCCTCAGAACCTCAGAAACGGTATAAATCGGTATTTGTACAACGAAAAAGAACTTCAAGTGGGAACAGGATATGTGGATTATGGCGCACGGATGTACATGCCCGAGATTGGGCGTTGGGCCGCGGTGGATCCAATGGCTGAGAAAGGAAGGCGTTGGTCTCCGTACACCTATGGGTTTGGCAATCCAATGCGGTTTATTGACCCGGATGGTATGTGGCCTTGGTCAGTCAATGTTCGATCATTCGCCCCATTCAGGGAATTTGGTGGATGGTTTAAGGGGGATAATAGAGGTTATAGTAGTGCATCAAATGCGAGTGCCAGACTTTCCCATTCGTTTACTGTTGACCCTTCCAAGCATTCATACTCCAATCAAGGGGCATCATCCAGCCCTTCTTCTCATCCCGTGTTAGGAACAGCTACTGCCACTGACGATAGAGGAAAAATATCCAACTTTACCGCCACGTCGAATAAGGACGGAAGCAATACCGTCTCGTTTACTGCTTCTATGGCTGGCAGTAATCCCTTAGTAAAGACTCCATCCATTCTTTCTGATATCAATGTAAACACAGACTTCACCATGACAGAGAACGTGAAAGCAGGAACACTG
>NZ_JAVFVU010000096.1 GCF_030929615.1 Dyadobacter sp. LHD-138
AAATACATTAAAGACAACACCGGAAACATACGCTCGTCCTATTGTTATAATTATGCGGGACAAACTATTGCTTGCGACGTCATTGCGGCAACTGGTACGGTTAGCCCTTCCCAGCTTTTCCTTTTAGCTAACCAGGGCGGGCCGCTTCCAGTTACCTTGGTAAATTTCAATGCGATCAAGGAAGGGCAAACAGCGCTGTTAACCTGGAATACCACGGCGGAAACTAACAGCGAACGTTTTGATGTAGAGCGCAGCCTGAACGGGAAAGATTGGAACCGGATTGGCAGTGTGGATGCCAAAGGCGAAAGCGTAAACGTAAACATGCAGTATTACTCCTTCAAAGATGGTAGTCCTGCCAGCGGTACGGAGAACCTGTACCGGTTAAAAATGGTAGACCGGGATAATACTTTTGCGTACAGCCGGATACAAAGCCTTATTTTTGATAACCAGATTTCGGTCTATCCGAACCCTCTCACCTTTGGAGAGAAACTGAACCTGGGCACACCAGATCCGGATAAAATCAGCCATGTCAAAATTTACGATGTCCGGGGTAAACTTGTTTTCTCGGAAAATAAACCAGGCCGCCAAATCGATGTAAGCAGCCTTCGGGCGGGGGGTTACATGGTACAGCTTACTGGGATGAACGGTTCTGTAAGTACGCACCGCATCGTAAAACAATAATAGTCCTGACTGATTTACAATTAGCTAACCCTAAGATCATGAAACGTCATTTAATCTATATATTTCTGCTGGTTTGCACGCTCACTGCGTTGGGGCAGACCGCGTCCGCGCAGACAGCAAGCCAGAACTTTGTTCTTTCAAGGCATTACAAACAGGCGGGTGCCGGTGCAAGCGATGTCAGCAAAGTCAATATCCAGGTCCAGTATATCGACGGGCTTGGCAGGCCTGTCCAAACCGTATCGGTTGGACAAAGCGCTGAGGGTACCGATATTGTCCAGCCAATCGCGTACGACGCCTTGGGCAGGCAGCCCAAGGCGTATTTACCGTACGCGTCTGGTAGCCACGGGAGCTATAAGGACAATGCGCTGAAAGTGGTAGCCCCGGCCACAAAGACTGACCAGGAGCGTTTTTATTCCGAGAACACGCCGCTGTTGGAAGGCTCTGACCTGGGCAGGCCCTATGCAGAAACAATTTTTGAAGCATCACCTTCATCCCGTCCGATTGGCTCGCGTGCGCCCGGAAATAAAAGTGCCTCCGGAAGTATCATTTATTCGGCCAACAACGGCAGTGAGGTTAAACGCTATACCTATGATGGTACAGCGGTAAGCGAGAGCGGGACCTTTGCTGCCGGCAAACTGTACAAAACGCAGACCACGGACGAAAACGAGAAAGTAAACATAGAATTTACCGACACCAAAGGAAGGGTTATTTGTAAAAAAGCGGGTAGTGAGGCATTGACTACCTATTATGTTTACGATGACTACGGACTGCTGCGGGCTGTGCTGCAACCACAGTACCAGGACAACGCCAGTGCAGACTTTGCGTTTTTATATGACTACGATGAGCGCGGCAGAATGATCAGCAAACAGGTTCCCGGCGCGGGCAAGGTTGAAATGGTCTATGACAAATTTGACCGGCTGGTGATGTCACAAGACGGAAATCAGCTGGCGCGGGGTACCTGGGGATTTATTAAATATGATGCATTCAGCCGTAAGATTATGGATGGTGAATTTACCACAGCCGACAGCCGTGCAACGTTGCAGACGGCCTTCAATGCAAGCGCTGGACATCATGAAACCACAACCGCCAATACCATTGGTTATACTTTTAACGGGACACTCCCAAACGTCAGCGCAAGCAATGTTTTGAATGCCTATTATTACGATGGTTACTCGTTTCCGTCAAACCAGGCTTATGTAGACCGGCTTTCTGTTTCAATCAATGGCGCTGTCAAAGGGCGGCAAACCGGAAATGGTACACGCAGGTTGAACGACGCTTCCTGGCTGGTTACGACCACGTATTATGATGCTGAGTACCGTCCGGTCCAATCGGTCAGACAGCTCAATGACCTGGGCGGTATGACAACCGAGCGGGTTTCAACCAAATACAA
>NZ_JAVFVU010000097.1 GCF_030929615.1 Dyadobacter sp. LHD-138
TTCTGGCAAAAGGATACGGACTAAGGCTTGATAAGATTCGTTCAACACGCAAACGGGATTGGTTCGGGCTACAAAGCAAATAATTTATTTCATTCCCCCCAACTTTTCAGCTTGATCCGACTTAAGGGAGTGTACAGTTTTCGAACGAAAATTAGTGTGAGAAAGAATAAAAAAAGAGCTCATTAAAAAATGAGCTCTTTGCTAAAAGATTGTTGGCCGACAAGGACTCGAACCTTGAACGAGACAACCAAAATGTCCTGTGTTACCATTACACCATCAGCCAATACCGTGTTAGTGGTGCAAAAGTAATATGAATTTTTGAGTTGTCAAGCATTTTTGAAAAAAATTTTCAAATACTTTTTAATTCTACGCCGCTGGCGATTTTTCTAACCAATCCCTGCAGCACTTTTCCAGGACCTGATTCAATAAATATTCCGGCTCCGTCTGCTACCATTTGTTCCACCGACTGGGTCCATCTTACCGGTGCAGTCAATTGCGCAATCAGATTTTCTTTGATAACCGATACCTCTGTCGCAGGTTTGGCATTTACGTTCTGATAGATCGCGCAGATCGGAGACTGGAATTCGGCGGCATGAATCGCAGCGGCGAGTTCTGCGCGTGCAGGCTCCATCAGTGGTGAATGGAAGGCACCGCCAACGGGCAATAGCAATGCGCGTTTTGCACCCGCAGCTTTTAATAATTCGCAAGCTTTTTCAACACCTTCGATTGTTCCGGATATCACAACCTGGCCCGGGCAGTTATAGTTGGCTGGTACAACAACCTCGTCTGTGATGCTTGCACAGATGTCTTCGATGGTTTTATCGTCAAGACCAAGAATCGCTGCCATGGTGGATGGGCGGATGAGGCAGGCCTTTTGCATCGCGTCAGCGCGTTGAGCAACCAGACGCAGTCCATCTTCAAATGATAAAGCGCCCGCGGCTACAAGGGCCGAAAATTCGCCCAAAGAATGACCGGCTACCATTTCCGGAGCAAATTCTGCGCTGACCTTCGCCAAAACAACGGAATGAATAAAAATGGCAGGTTGTGTCACATTGGTTTGTTTGAGCGCTTCGTCGGTGCCTTCAAACATAATCTTGGTTATTTCAAAGCCTAGAATGTCGTTTGCCTGGTCAAACAATGCTTTGGCTGAATCGGAACTTTGGTATAGATCCAGACCCATACCCTTAAACTGAGAACCCTGACCCGGAAATATATAGGCTTTTTTCATCATTAATGGATTTTATAAGTTGTCGTAATAAAAAATTGAGCCCGACTCTTGCGAATCGGGCTGCAAATTAACGACTTGGAAGTGAAAGAAAAAAGGCAGTTACCTAAGCAGCTGCACCCATCCTTTAAACTGCGCGGGTTTTCCTGTTTTTTGCACGGATTCAAAGTATACGGTGACTTCGTAGTAATACTGTCCGGCGGCCAGATCGCTTCCCGAGTTGGTCTGGCCGTTCCAGTTGATGTTTACATCTTTGGTATCAAACACTTTTGCTCCCCAGCGGTTGAACACTTTAAATTCAAGCGATTGGACAAAACTCGGGCAGTCGTATGGTTTGAAAAGGTCATTTTTGCCATCCCCGTTTGGTGTGATCACGTTGGGCAGTTTCAGGATCGGGCAGTTGTCCTTGCAGACTGTATTGCTTGGCGCACTCTCCGTTCCGTATTTGTTCACGGCTGTTACGTAATAGCATCCGGCAAAAGAGCTCAGGCCTTCGTGGGCAAAGGAAGTTGCCACGGGTGCTGTGATTTCTTTCAAAAGTGTCGGAGTATCGCCTTCGTAGCGGGTGTAATACAAGCGGTACGCGGCAATGGCCTGGTCGCAATCCTTCCCGCCCGCCGACTGTGGATAAGTCCAGGACAGGTTGTTGGTAAATGATTTTTGTCCGCAGAAAGAATCGGCCTGCAGGCTGTCGCAGTTCAGCACA
>NZ_JAVFVU010000098.1 GCF_030929615.1 Dyadobacter sp. LHD-138
GCCACTTTCTGACGGCTGATTTTTGTACCATTTTGATTTAAGGATGCCTTGATTCTCCGGCTGCCATAGCGTTTCATATTTCTGATAAACTCGATCCGAATCTCATGTTTGGGACGATTGTACTTTTTGTCCGCATTATAACTTTTACCTCGCTTGTAACGATAATATGCTGTTCTACTTATATCGAACAGTGCGCACAAGTGGCTAATTTTGTGCTTTTTAGTAAGCGAAGATACCAAGTCATAGACATCTCTTAATTGGACGAACTCAAGAGACCCAATGCCTTTTTTAGAATTTCTAGGTCTGTTTTTAACCGTTCAATCTCGGCCTTTAACTTTGCGATCTCGGCAGCAGCTTTACTACTACTTTCAGATTCGTTGGCCTTAACTTTTGTCTTCATTGCGGATAAAGTTTTCCAACGATACAGCAGATTTTCAGCAATTCCAAAGGCCTCGGAGATTTCACTCACTTTTTTGCCCGAGATTAACATTTTAAGAATTTCAGCTTTGAAATCTGGCTCGTAACTCCGGCGTTGCTTTGACTTTTTTTCATCTTTCATTTTTGCAAAATTTATGCAAAAAAGTGTGCCGCTTTTTTAGACCACCTCAGGTCAACGATTTGCTGATACCACACAGTACTGCAATTTCTTTTAAAAAATCATTCATTTTCTGATTGCTTGCAACCGGTAAGAGATTCCCTTTTAAGACGCGAACAGGATTTTCCAAGTATTTGTCGACAATTGCTTTTGCCTCAGGTAGCAATGGAATGTTACATTCCTGATCTGTTTTAACCCGCCGTATAAATATCCATTGCTGCCCGTCAAATCCTTCAACAATGTCGGAGGGCCTTAGATTGTGAACGTCGCTATAAGAAAGCCCTGTATAACAGCAAAATAAAAATGAATCCCTTACTTGTGCAAGCCGTTCTGAAACAAATTTCTTATCAGCAATCAAATCAATCTCTGTTTGCGTGAGTATGGCTTTATCTACTTTCTTGTATTTCCCCTTGAAGTTCGAATACGGGTCGACTTGAATCCAGTTATTATTTAAACAAATGTTAATGATCTTTCGAAGCATTTTCATGTGTCTGACTACCGAATTATTACTCATTTTACGAACGGAACGTAGATAAAATTCATAGTCGCTGACAAAAGCGAAATCGACTTTTTTGATATCCAAATCTGATGCCCCGAATTTCGCCTTTAAAAAAGACGAGGTATGGCTTTCCAGCACTCTATATCGATTAAGTGTCCCTGGTGCATACTCTGTTCCTACAAGTGCTTCCATTCGCTGGTTATGCTCTTTTATTACTCCCAACAGAAGTTTGGGATTTTCAATCCGGCCCTTGAATTTATCTTTAACTGATTCCGCTGTAATTAGCTCACCGCATCTTACAAGTTCACTATGGGCACCAAATACTTTCTCCTGCAAAGTATTGAGGTATGCATTTGTGGACCGAACGTCTTCTTTACTGCCAGATAACCTACTGGCTTTACTGTTCCATCTTTTTGGATCACATTGCCTTCCCGTGGCTATTTCAATCCGTTTCCCGTTGACGGTCAATCTTAAATAAATAGGTGCTTCACCACCATCATAATTCTTTTGCTTTCTCACATAGAAAAGCAGACTCAAATTTGTCGTCATAACTTTTAAGTTAAAAGGGATCAAGCTGAAAAGTTGGGGGGAATGAAATAAATTATTTGCTTTGTAGCCCGAACCAATCCCGTTTGTGTTGAACGAATCCTATCAAGCCTTAGTCCGTATCCTTTTGCCAGAAGG
>NZ_JAVFVU010000099.1 GCF_030929615.1 Dyadobacter sp. LHD-138
GAGGCTGTCTCAAAAGGGCAGTCTCTTTTTTTGCGTATATAGTGTTGTTTATTTTTTCAGAATTGATTATCTTTAGTTATAAGCAAATCAGGAAAAATGGGCCGCAGACAACCTACTTTCAAACCATATCATCAGCATCAGTTGATGCTTTTGCCTCCAAGTTTAGAGGAGTTAATTCCCAAAGATCATGCTTGTCGTGTGGTCAATGATGTGATAAACAGGATTAGTTTAGAGCCTCTCAACGCAGCTTATCATACAACAGGTTCTTCCAGCTATCATCCACAGATGCTATTAAAAGTGTTGGTTTATGGCTATGTAAGCAACATATATTCTAGCAGAAAGTTAGAGGCAGCATGCAAGGAGAGTATCTACTTCATGTTTTTGAGCTCGATGAGTTATCCTGATCATAATACAATTAATAGATTCCGTGGGGTTCGTCTGAAAAATGCATTGCGCGCTGTTTTTGAGCAGGTAGTAGAACTGCTTGCTCAGGAAGGATTTTTGAGTATTGAAGAGGTGTACACTGATGGCACTAAAATCGAAGCCAATGCCAATAAATATACTTTCGTGTGGAAAAAGGCGATTGCGACCAATAAGGAAAAAATGAAAAAGCAGCTGGCTCATATCTGGGAATATGCCCAAAGCGTTGCTGTCAGCGAGGATAACCTACCGGATCCACCGGATTTGACTACAATTAATAAAGAAAAAGTTCAGCAAACAGTTGATAAGCTCAACCAGGTATTGAGCGGAAAAGACAATGTGGACAAAAAGATGAAGGCTAAACTTGGATATGTTACCAAGCATTATCCTGCTAATATTGAACGCTACGAAAATCAAGAAGCCATTTTAGGGGACCGCAATAGTTTTAGTAAAACGGATCCGGATGCCACATTTATGAGGTTAAAAGAAGATCACATGAAAAATGGTCAGCTAAAACCGGCATACAATGTACAGATATCTACTTCCAACCAGTTCATCGTAAATTATAGTATCCATTCTAATACGACTGATACCAATACACTTGCAGAGCACATTGAACAGCATGAAAACAGCTTTGGTAATGCGCCTAAATGCCTGACCGCTGATGCCGGCTATGGTTCAGAGGAAAACTACACGTTATTAGAAGGTAAAAATATTACTGCTTATGTGAAGTATAACCTGTTTGATAAACGTCAGAACCGGAATTACAATAGTAAGCATCCATTTAGTACTGATAAGCTTTTTTACAACGCGACGGCAGATCATTATATCTGCCCGATGGGTCAGAAGATGTGTTACATAGGTAACAGCAAACGCAAAACCGTAACAGGTTTTGAACAAACTGCTAGGCTCTATAAGGCGATCAATTGCAAGGGATGTCCGTTGAACGGTGTCTGTCACAAATCGAAAAGTGAAAGAATCATTCAGGTCAATGTGAATCTGGAACGGCAAAAAAAGCAGGCAGATGAGCTTTTGAAGAGTGAAGAAGGTATTGAGAAACGAAAGAAGCGATGTTTTGATGTAGAACCAGTCTTCGGCAACATAAAAAATAACCACGGTTTTCGTAGATTCATGCTTCGTGGCAAGCAAAAAGTCGAAATTGAATGGGGATTGCTTGCAATAGCACAGAATATTAGAAAAAAAGCTGCTTAGAAGGGCTTGTTATTACATAATTCAATCTGATAACGCTCTGAGCTTTTGATAGAAGC
>NZ_JAVFVU010000100.1 GCF_030929615.1 Dyadobacter sp. LHD-138
GGGTGTCCAAACCACGGGTAACTATTTGACTTTTAGTTTTTTGTAACAAAAATTAACCCCGAAAATGTCCATTGCTGAGATATTTCGGGGTTTTTGTTTATCTTAAGGTTACCAAGCTTTAACATAAACATATGCAAATTACACTTTTTCCTATTGATTTTCATTACACTTCAAAATGGTACATTTTTAAGGAATCGGAGCTGGGGAAGATCCATGATTCTATCAATTGGGAAGGTTTGTCCGAGTTATTGCCGGAGAAAAGGACTTTGCGCGGCTCACCACCTTGGTTGGCCTCAAAAGGGTTATTTGGTCTCATGTTTCTTAAACATTACACTGGTCTTAGCGATGAAAAACTTGTGGAGCGCTTTAACACAGATTGGGCTATGCAACTGTTCTGTGGTATATTATTAGCTGAAAATGAATTGATTAAGGATAATTCATTTGTCTCCAGAATACGATCTTATTTGGCGAAGTATGTGAGTGTGGAGCAAATGCAGCAAAAAATGTTGGAAAAGTGGAAACAAAATCTTGAGAATAGTCATGTGATGCTTGCTGACGCGACGGCTTACGAAAGCTATATTCGGTATCCTACCGATGTAAAGTTGCTGTGGGAGTGTTGTTTATGGCTGTGGGATAAAACCATTCCGGATATTTGCAAGGGTTTTAAACTCAAAATTCCACGGTCCAAGTTTGAACAGCAAAAGAAAAAGTACCTAATATACAGCAAGTTAAAAAGAAAGGCTCGTCGCAAAACAAAAACTCGAAAACGCTCTCTTTTACATCTGGTTGATAAAGGGTTGGAAAGCGTGCAACAACTTTTGAATCAGACACAAGGCGGCAAGTTATCAACATTGGATTATGCACGGATACGTACCATTAAGCGGATTTTAAAGCAACAGCGGCAACTATTTAACTACCCAGGCATAAAGATTAAAGATCGGATTGTTTCGCTGGCTAAGCCATATGTAAGGCCAATCAAGAGAGGAAAAGAGAATAGAGATGTGGAATTTGGTATGAAAGTTCACATGAATCAGGTAGATGGCATCAATGTGATCGAATATGCCAGTTTTAATAATTTCAATGAATGTAAGCGACTAAAAATAAGTATATTAAAGCATAAAAAGCAATTTGGGGAATGCACTCATATCTCGGCAGACAGAATCTATCCAACTAACGAAAACAGACGTTTTTGTACAAGCCGCAAAATCACTACAAATTTTGACAAAAAGGGGCCAAAAAAGCAGGATAAGCAAACAAAACATATAAAGGGGATTCTTAACAAAGCTAGAAGTTCGTCAATGGAGGGGAGCTTTGGTAACGAGAAAAACCACTATCTACTCCGAAAAGTTAAGGCCAGAAGTAAAGAAACTGAAATGATATGGCTATTCTTTGGTGTATTCACTGCTAACGCCGTTAAAATGGCCAAAAAACCTCGGACACTACAAAGTCTCCTCCAAAAGCACGCAGCCTAATTCTGGATAGCGCAAACGAAAAATCGAACCTTGCCAGTTTGATGGATAGTTATGTCTTTTTAATTCTCAAACCGCCGCAATAGGTCATATTAAGTCGACACAATTGTACTTTCCCGATACGCCGCACCCAATCGTAAATTAAAACTCCCCAATCCAATCCTGGAAATATGAGCCAAGGAGATCGATTGGAGAATTTTCAAGGAAGGCC
>NZ_JAVFVU010000101.1 GCF_030929615.1 Dyadobacter sp. LHD-138
TAAAAACGCTCCTGGTCAGTCTTTGTGGCCGGGGCTACCACTTTCAGCGCATTGTCCTTATAGCTCCCGTGGCTACCAGACGCGTACGGTAAATACGCCTTGGGCTGCCTGCCCAAGGCATCGTACGCGATTGGCTGGACAATATCGGTACCCTCAGCGCTTTGTCCAACCGATACGGTTTGGACAGGCCTGCCAAGCCCGTCGATATACTGGACCTGGATATTGACTTTGCCGATATCACTGGCACCGGCACCCGCCTGTTTGTAATGCCTTGAAAGAACAAAGTTCTGGCTTGCGGTCTGCGCGGACGCGGTCTGCCCCAATGCAGTGAGCGTGCAAACCAGCAGAAATATATAGATTAAATGACGTTTCATGATCTTAGGGTTAGCTAATTGTAAATCAGTCAGGACTACTATTGTTTTACGATGCGGTGCGTACTTACAGAACCGTTCATCCCGGTAAGCTGTACCATGTAAACCCCTACCCGAAGGCTGCTTACATCGATTTGGCGGCCTGGTTTATTTTCCGAGAAAACAAGTTTACCCTGAACATCATAAATTTTTACATGGCTGATTTTATCCGGGTCTGGTGTGCCCAGGTTCAGTTTCTCTCCAAAGGTGAGAGGGTTCGGATAGACCGAAACCTTTTTATCAAAAATCAGGCTTTGTATCCGGCTGTACGCAAAAGTATTATCCCGGTCTATCATTTTTAACCGGTACAGATTTTCTCCGTTTGCCGGACTGCCGTCTTTGAAGGAGTAATACTGCATGTTTACGCTTTCGCCTTTGGCATCCACACTGCCAATCCGGTTCCAATCTTTCCCGTTCAGGCTGCGCTCTACATCAAAACGTTCGCTGTTTGTCTCTGCCGTGGTGTTCCAGGTTAACAATGCAGTTGCTTCTTCTTTGATCGCATTGAAATTTACCAAGGTAACCGGAAGCGGCCCGCCCTGGTTAGCCAAAAGAAAAAGCTGGGAAGGGCTAACCGTACCAGTTGCCGCAATGACGTCGCAAGCAATAGTTTGTCCCGCATAATTATAACAATAGGACGAGCGTATGTTTCCGGTGTTGTCTTTAATGTATTTCAGACGTCCGTTCCCATCATATTCGTACACAAGACTTTTACCAGCTGCATCTATCGTTTTGGATACACCAATAAGCGGAGTATATAAGTATGAGGTAACCTGTGCTGCGGGTAGCGCAATGCGTACCGCATCCAGTTTGGACTGAATCGCAATGGTCCCGGTCATAGCGGCCATGTCAGTAAAGGATGTTCCACCCAAAGCAGAGAGAACCCCAGCATTATCGGCATTCTGGATTTCCGCAACGGGATACTGACCTTTGTATGACCACAGATAGGATTGGTTAACACCACCATTGATCAACAAACTCAACGGGTTTCCCTGCGTATCGTAATGCGTATATTTTAGCGTCTCCCTGTAGGAGGTAGATGCGGTTTCATCGGTAGTACCATCATAATTAGAAAAAGTAGCAACGGAACCGTTTAACCCATTAAATCTGAATTTTTTATACGGTAAAAGCAACGCTGATTTATTGGCATTTCCCGTGAATGATTTATAGGTGGTAACATTGGCATCGGTCACTTTTCTATCAGAAGGAGACTTCTCAAGGGTTGT
>NZ_JAVFVU010000102.1 GCF_030929615.1 Dyadobacter sp. LHD-138
AGCGTGAGTTTATCCCCGTTTTTATCGGTGGCTTTTACGGTCTGGTTGATGAGTGTCCCGGCCTCGACGCATAGATCGGGCAGCAGGTCAAGCTTGGGCCTGTCGTTTCTGGCATCTTCGACAATGATCTGCATATCCCTGACGATCTCTCCGATTTTGATCCCCTGCCGCCATTCTTCGACGACGAAGGCGACGTTGTAGAGTCCTTTGGTATTGGGAGCATCCCAAATCAGATCACCGGTGATGGGGTTGATGCTGAAAGTAGCCGGGCTTTGTCCAACTTCGGTGGAACCGGGCGGGAAAGCCAGGTTAGGGTGTTTGTAACCAACGTTTGTGCCTAATCCACCACCTTCGATATTTTGCCGTGGTGTATAAAGGCGGTAAGCAATACTGTCCCCGTCTGCATCGAAAGCACCGGGATTGTGGATAAACCGCTGGCCAACGGCTGCGATATCAATCGGAGCGTTTAAGAGAACGGGTGTCTGATTTAAACCTACAAATGAATTGATGACGATGGTGGTATGCACGTAGAAATTAAGACTACTTGTGGGAGCAGGACTTAAATTCAAAATGCCGACATTCCGATTGTCAATGGCAACGGATATGTTCCAATTCCCGGCGGATCTAAAAGTGTAACGGGTTGTGTAGGTATTCCGTGTGGTGTTGTTGCCAATCTCGATATTCGCTAAACGGAGCACTTTGATAGGAATCTGTTTCTCACCATCAGAAGCGCCGGTATAAAAAAACATATTCACATCATCCTGATGATCGGCGGCATCTTTTCCTCCTCCTGGGGTTACGTCAAAGTAGCCTGTGAAGGTAATGTCGTAGGTTAATGGATTACTGGTCGCCCGTTTTGCGGTTATCTCTCCGGCCCGCGCGTGTGTGGCAAAGGCGTGTTGATTAATGGAAAGACAAAAACTAATAGCCAGTAATGATAGAAACTGTAAAGTTGAGCGCATGTGCATGATGACTTTTTAAATAGACAGAGGTTGCCAGCTTATGGCTTTTGCCGCCGGAGAAATAATTTACGAGAGATTGCTCCGGAATTTATGTATTCAACGAAAATTAATTCAAAAATGTGTGTGGATAGTGTATGAATGTAAATGATGAGATACATATTTATTGATTTTAATATGGGTCGGTTTGTTTGCTGGTAAAAATATGTAGGGGAGTAGGTGGTTAACCAATTGATAATAAAACAATAAGCCCGATTCTTGGGAATCAGGCTTATTGTTTTATCGAAAGAAAAAAGGCGCTTACCTAAGCAGCTGTATCCATCCTTTAAACTGAGCGGGTTTCCCGCCTTTCTGCACGGATTCAAAATACACGGTGACTTCGTAGTAATATTGTCCGGCGGCCAGATCGCTTCCCGAGTTGGTCTGGCCGTTCCAGTTGATGTTTACATCTTTGGTATCAAACACTTTTGCTCCCCATCTGTTGAACACTTTAAATTCAAGCGACTGGACAAAACTCGGGCAGTCGTATGGTTTGAAAAGGTCATTTTTGCCATCCCCGTTTGGTGTGATCACGTTGGGCAGTTTCAGGATCGGGCAGTTGTCCTTGCAGACTGTATTGCTTGG
>NZ_JAVFVU010000103.1 GCF_030929615.1 Dyadobacter sp. LHD-138
ACCGCTGGTACTGTCGTGAAAAGCAAGATTTGAAATAGAATTTTTTTAATAAATTTGGACTATGAAGGAGTGGCGGTTTTTAAATCGCTACATCCTGTGTAGTCCTGCTAGTCGGGACTATTTTTTGTCCTGATATTCAAGTTCTTTGACATGTTGGGAATGGTATAAGGGATCGTAATTGACGTCTTTTTTCCATAGGGCGTAACAAAGTGTTAGTAGTTTTTTCTGGACTGCAACATATCCTTTCATTTTTATGCGGGTTTTGACAAATACCCTTTCAAATAATGCCTGAGAGGCTGGTTCTCCGAATCTAACTGCATTAAAAGCTGGCAAAAACAGTATTCGTCTAATTCGACTGTTACCTTTTTTGGAGATCCTGGTTTTTCCGGATCTCAAACCAGATTGATTTTCGACTACATCATAGCCCGCAAAGCTGACAAGTTGTCTGAGATTCTCAAAGCCTTCAAAACCATTGGTTTCTGCAACAAGCGTTGCCACAGATAACAGACCAAGGCCTTTTATTTTACAGAGTTGATCAATCTTGTTTTTAAGAACTGAGTCCTTAGAAAGCAGGTTCTGCATTTCCTGGGTAATCTGCTCGACCTGCTGGTCATAAAGTTTGATCAGTTTATCCAGCTGTTTAATGATAAATTTATCACTGATCTGACTATGTAATATAGCATGTTTCTGATTTTCTGATTGATTTTTAAGCTCTTGCAAACGTTGATGCTGTCGGGTCAGCATCCGTAATGAATAGATATTTTTTGAAAGTGGTTTCCATAAAGTTGGAGTTTGCTCCAATCCCATTTGGGCCAACCCCCGGGCATCAATTTTATCATTTTTAGATTTATGGCCCAAGCTTTTAAGGTAATTTTTAGACTTGTTAGGCAGCACTACGCTTACTGACAGATCACTCTGGAATAAATACCAGGCAATTTGTTCATGATAAACACCGGTTGATTCCATCAAATACCGAACTGGCAATTGTTTCTCTTTACAATGTTTGGCAACCCAGGTGAGCAATCCATCAAACGAGGATACTTTATTGGCTATTTTGCTTGTCCCTTTTACAGTTGTCTTACCATTGGTATCAATGGTTGATAAACAAATTTGTAAAGAGTCTTTGCTCACATCGATACCGGCACAATAGCGAAGTAATGCTGCTGAATTTCCTGTCTGTTTGCCCATCATCAAGAAAATTTAAAGATGAATAATATGCTTAACAGTTTTTCCGCGCGGCGTCCGCTCTAATTTGGCACATTCATACAGGATTGTAACAAAATACATCCTTAGGTACTGTTCAAGTTACTGAGAAAAACAGGATGGACAGATAGACCAGCGATACAACATCGTCTATAAAAAACGTGTCAGCGGCGAAACACGGGCTGCTGTCCAACCCTGTTAAACAACTATCTCAAAATTGCACTTTTCTCAACAATTTCAAAGAACTTCAAAGATATGCGCGGCGGACCGCCAA
>NZ_JAVFVU010000104.1 GCF_030929615.1 Dyadobacter sp. LHD-138
AGATTCTGTGTTAATAACCAATCACTTGTTAATTTATTTTTATAAATTTATGTTTTAGGCGGCACTATGTCAGCCTGTTTAGGGGTGGTCCATCGGGACTGCCTCTAACTTTTTAAAGTGGTTACTGTCATACTTTTCATTAGTTTTAAAAAGCGTAAACATCAGTTCCAATAGTTTTCTTTGTATAGCTACTGCCGCCTTCATTTTGATTCCATGTTTGCTTACCAGCCTTACAAAGATTGTTTTAAAATGTTCATCGTGGCGGATTGCAGCCAGCGCCGGCATATGCATTGCTTTTCGGATAAATCTATTTCCTCTTTTTGATATCTGCGGCTTGCCTTTTACGGAAGTTCCTGACTGCTTTTCCTTTACATCTAAGCCTGCATAGCTGGCCAGCTGCCTTTTGTTTCTGATCAAATCAAAGCCATTGGTTTCTGCCAGAATTGTTGCAGCCGTAAGTGTTCCCACTCCGGGCAGCGAACAAAGAAGTTGCATTTGGCTTTCAACTTTCTGATCCGTTTTGATCAGCATAGAGATCTCCTGGCTAATCTCTTTTTCCTGATTATTTAGTAGCATCAAACGCTTATGGATCCTTTGAAGAGTACTTTCGGCCGGGTGAGCTTCGGACAACTCTGCATGCTGCTGGTTTTTAACTACCGTGCGTTCGGAAATAATCTGATCACGTTCTCTTGTCAGCTGTTTTATACTTTTATAGATTGGTAAGGGCTTTTTCCATAAATCCAGATGTCTTTCCAAACCGAATCTGGTAATTGCTTCTGAGGCTGTCCTATCTGTTACCGTTTTGATTGTCAGACTGCGTGCGTAATTACTGATTTTGTTAGGTAATACAATAGATACTTCCATACCCTGATCTGACAAAAAATAAGCCAAAGCTTCATGGTACACCCCTGTGGGTTCCATCACGTAACGTACGGATATGTTACTGTGTGTAAGTTTTTTGACCCATTCTACAAGTAAAACGAATCCTTTCGCTGTATTGGGAAACGTCTTATGAGCATAAAGGTCGGCACTTAAATCATCATGCATACGTCCAAGGCATACCACCAATTCTTTTTGTGCCACATCAACACCAAGTACTTGTTTGACAATCCTTTTCATACCAATCCATTTTTAGGTGAACAAATATTAAAGTGAAAACTTCTCTCAGTTTAGTCTCCTGGCTGGATATTCTGGATATAAAGCAATGCGTTATTCCTTACATTCTGTTCAAACTCTAAGAAGTAAACAAAGTGGGTAAGTTTCTCTCGTTGAGCATGCTGAAAAGCTGCTTGGAAGTCAATCTACTCTCACTTCTTTTTCACTTTACAAGTCAAATTTATTGGTATTTACAAAATATTAAACCAATATTTATCACTACCGTAAACATAGGAGAAGTCAAG
>NZ_JAVFVU010000105.1 GCF_030929615.1 Dyadobacter sp. LHD-138
GGGAGTGTACGCTGAACTGTGTCAGGATTTTATTTAGGCAGATTCAGCTACCAAGAAAAAATTCGCGATCGGCCTGTAATCTGTCACCAAATTTAATGTACAATTGAGACATCGTCAAGCCCCAGTTATGAATTGACATCGTCCATTTTTTAGAAAGATCTCTTACCACCAGATAAACCAATTTAAGCAACGCCTGATCCGAGGTAAATGCTCCTTTCGTTTTTGTGACTTTTCTGATCTGGCGATGCATGCCTTCAATCGCATTCGTTGTATAAATCACGTTTCTTATTTCGGTGGTATACTCAAAAAAAGTTGAAAGATTTACCCAATTATCCATCCAGGATTTTACTGCGAGCGGATATTTCTTCCCCCATTTGTCCTCGAATTCAAGTAGCCTTTCGTACGCTTGGTCCTGATTAATTGCTTTATAAATAGGTTTTAAGTCTGCAATAACTGCTTTCTTGTCTTTTTCAGGCACGTAACGCATGCTGGTGCGAATCTGATGAATAATACAAAGTTGAATCTTGGTCTTTGGATATACTGCTTCAATTGCTTCTGGGAAGCCTTTTAGGCCATCAATACAGGCAATCAGAATATCTTCAACTCCACGTTGTTTTAAGTCAGTTAAAACAGATAACCAAAACTTAGCGCCCTCATTCTCTGATAAATAAATCCCGATCAGGTCTTTTTTCCCTTCACGGTTTATTCCTAATATGTTATAAATCGCCCTTGACTCAACGGTGCCGTTATCTCGCACCTTATAATGCATGCAGTCCAGGAAAACGAAGGGATAAACCGCCTCTAATGGCCTGTTACGCCATTCATTCATCAGCGGAATTATCTTGTCAGTTATATGAGAAATCTCAGTAGCAGATATTTCCATTGCATACATCTCCTTTACATACTCGGAAATATTTCGGGTACTCATACCGCGTGCATACATCGCAATTACTTTATCTTCAAGTTCTTCGGTGATAATCAATTGGCGCTTAGGCAGGATTTTGGGTTCAAAAGTACCCTGGCGGTCACGGTTGCTTTCAATCTCTAAATGACCTGACTGAAGACTTCTAACAGTCTTTTTTGTTCTACCGTTTTTACGGTTGCTCTCACCAGCAGCCTTGCTTTCTTCCAGGTGGTTATTCAGCTCACCTTCGAGCATGGATTCAAGCAGATGTTTCAGAATTGGAGCAAATACACCGTCGGTACCACCCATTTTTTTGCCGTCATAGAGACCTTGCATTGCTTCTTCTTTGAAGCGTTGAAAATCGAACGATTCGTTTGTCTTCATTGTGTCTATAAGTTAAACTAATTTACTTATTTTTCCCCTTAAATAAATTAAGAGGTGACACAGTTTAGTTTACAGTCTC
>NZ_JAVFVU010000106.1 GCF_030929615.1 Dyadobacter sp. LHD-138
AGGCAATATCTTTTTCCATCGTCCTGGGGAATCTTCCATTCCCCAGACCCCTTGGAACCTATATTTAATTGATGTGCTTGAGGCACCCCAATTAAATATAGGGCTTGATTTACTTCTTCGATTTAGTCCATCAGGCAGCTTTTTTCTTGTTTAATATCGTTTCTTCAAAGGCCAGAGGGCTCAAATATCCTAGTGAAGAGTGCCTTCTTTTTCTATTATACCATACCTCAATAAATTCAAAAACTGCCAGTTTTGCCTCTTGTTTACTTTTAAATTCGCGATGATAAACCATTTCTGTTTTCAGCGTTTTAAAAAAGCTTTCAGCGGGTGAATTGTCCCAACAGTCCCCTTTTCGGCTCATACTCTGAGTTATAGGTAAGCCAGCCAACTGCTTACGAAACTCGCTGCACGCGTATTGAACCCCTCTGTCCGAATGAAATAACAAAGGTTTTTTAATCGGATAGCACTTTAAAGCCATTTTGAAAGCCGCTACGCTGGTATCTTCGGCTTTCATTGTCTCACTCAGCGCCCAACCAACCACCTTACGGTTTGCGAGGTCAAGTATTGCTGTAAGATAAACCCAGCCCTCTCCGGTCTTGATATACGTCAGATCCGATACCCATTTTTCTCCAAGACCATTTGCTGAAAAATCTCTATTTAAATGATTTTCAGACACCTGATAAATATGGTTACTATCAGTAGTTTGAATCCGGTATTTCTTCCGGACAATACTTCTCAGACCAATTTTTCTCATTACTCTGGCTATCCGTGGGCGCGATACCCGGAAACCTTTTGCTTGCAATTCCACTGTAACGCGCGGGCTACCGTAGCATCCTTTGCTTTCTTCATAAACTTCGCGAATATGAATGGATAATTCTTTGTGTTCCTGCTGCCGTTTACCTACTGGCTGCTTTAACCAATGGTAATAGCTGCTCCCGCTCTCATTGAGCACCTTACACATCTTTGCCACCGGATAAATTCCTTGATTAGCTTTTATAAATCGGAACCGTTCCGTTCGCCCCTGGAAAAGATGCGTACTGCCTTTTTTAATATCTCGTGTTCAAGTTTTACCTCTCGAAGCTCTCTTTCCAATTGCCGGATCCGTTTTTGCTCGTCCGTCAAACCTTCAACTTTTTCTCGAAAATCAGGCTTATTAAAACTTGCGCGCCATTTACTGATACGTCCCGCATCAAGCCCGAGCTCAGCCGCTGCTGCACTCACCGAGCCCTTAGCCTCTGACAGTTCCAATGCCATCCTTTTAAAAGATTCGTCAAACACCCGTCGTTTTCTCATAGTCAAATTTAGTTGAAATATTAAATCTGCCTATTTCTGCCTCCAAACAAATGTAGCAACGTCA
>NZ_JAVFVU010000107.1 GCF_030929615.1 Dyadobacter sp. LHD-138
CCTAAACCTATCCAGCCTGGCTGATCACTGGGACGAAAACCGCTATAATTATACTGCACCGAGATAGGGATCTGTAAATCTCCTTCTGATAAGGTAAGCAAAGGAATATTGATATTGGGTGTGCCCGTACTGTAATTGATGGTGTGACCGCCGAACTTTCCAAGTTGTGCAGCCTGGGGAGAACTGAAAACAACTTTTTCACCGGGTGATGGTTGTTGCGCGAAGGATTCAAAGTGCAACAAAATCAATAGACTGCATAAGTATTTTATAAAATGTCTCATATTAAAAAAATTACAGGCTAATTGATTTACTGTTTTAATTTCCAAACTGAATTAGCAGGACGTGCCTGCATCGTCGTTTCATCAAATTCTTTCCCGCCAAAGAAATACAGGGTGCCGTCAGAGCCCGTGAAAGACGTCCCGCCACCTATCCCGGCAGCAGCCGTTTGAGGCAAAATACTCCATTGATTGATCTCCGTATCATATTTCCAAATAAATCTTTCGATATATACGTATTCACGCAGGAACTGATTATAGCCTCCCATCAGGTAAAGAATTCCTGATTTATCTGCCCAACTGGTGGCTCCCGCACGACGTCCGGGTGAATTCAGTTTAGAAGCAGAGCTTGCCGAAAAGTTGTTAGGTTCTGAATTGATTTTGAAATCACCGTTTTGTTTCGTCCATTTTTCTTCATCAATGGCATAACTCCACATATCAGAAAGGCCTCCCTTTTGACGGAACGAGATCCCGTATCCAGTGCCGCCGTAAAGCCAAAGTGTATTGTTTTTTGCATCATACCAACCGGTTGCGTCTGAACGGGAAGATGGTTTTGGGCCTTTTTCATCCCTGCCGTTTACAAGGGTATCGGCAAGCTGATTGGGTTTATTGATTCCAGCTACCCATTGCCACTGCGTTTTTTTTATATCGAAAACCCACAAATCATTATAATAATTGGATAGTCCGATATTATCCAGATCTGCTGTCAGTCCGCCAAATAGCCAGAGATTCCCGTTTTTATCAGTCCAACTCGTGCAATCAGAACGGCTACCGGGTGTATTATTGCCATCAGTAGTCTTTTGCTGGCCCCAGGTGGCTAGCTGGTTAAACTGTTGTTTGCCACTTACTTTCAACCAACTTCCTTTGGTTGTTTCAAACATCCAAAGATCGTCCAGATGTTGCTGATCCGCCAGCTGCCTTCCGCCAAACATCCAAAGGTTACCCTGGTTGTCAACC
>NZ_JAVFVU010000108.1 GCF_030929615.1 Dyadobacter sp. LHD-138
GGTAACCGCTTGTCTTCCATTAGCGATGCATCCGGCAACAACAGCGGCGTTAAAAGTGGCAGCAGCAGCTACGGTTATGATGGAAACGGCAACATGACCTCGGATGGCAACCGCGGTGCCGTGCTGACCTATAACCACCTGAACCTGCCCAAAACGGTATCCATTGATGGGAAAACATTAACGTATGATTATGACGCATCCGGAACAAAACATAAATATGTTGCCGATACGTTGACGGTCAAATACGCGGGCGGCTTTGAGTACAATGCATCGAATGCATTTTCACGGCTGGGTCTTGCAGAAGGGCAGGCAGTGTTGAAGAGCGGCGCGATCGCCTTTCAATACTATGTCAAAGATCATTTAGGCAATGTCCGTGTGGTATTTAATGAAAACGGCGATATATTGCAGAAGAATGATTTTTATCCTTTCGGCTTGGAGATTGATCGGAATAGTCCAATCCAAACCCAAGTTGCAAGAAATGGTATTAACCGTTATAATTTTCTGGGTAGGGAAACGCAAATTGCAACGGGGTATATTGATTTACAAGCAAGATTTTATGATCCGACAACAGGCAGATTCATGCAGGTTGATCCGGAGACCGAAGGACAATTGGAGTTTTCTCCGTATCATTACTCGTTTAACAACCCAATACGGTTCTCTGACCCTGATGGACGCTGGCCGGAATGCTGTAAAGGTTTGGTCGATTTTGCAACGGGTGTAGGATCCGCACTCAACGACGACATTCATGGTGGAAATCCTATTGCAGCAAGTCCAGGCTACGTCGATGCCTATAATAGTGGTAGAACCGCAGGTCATTATGCTGCTATCGTTGTTGGTGCAGCTGAAATTGCAGGTGGTGCATTGGGTGTTGGCGCTTCTGGCTTTGGAGCAGCAGTAAGTGGTGGCGCTGCATTACCAGCCGCATTAGCCGCCGCAACTGCTTCGGTAGGTGCAATGGCCCAAGGTGCTGCTATTGGTATGAACGCCATTGATAATTTGAAGAATAATAAGGGAAGGGTAAATGCGGAAGGAAAATCCATCAAGTACGAAAATAAAACTGGAAAAGAAAGTGTTCATAATCGTGAAACAGATGTAAATAAATCTCAATTCGAGAAGAGTTTGAAAGAATCGGGTTATGATAAAACTAAGAGCAAGGATG
>NZ_JAVFVU010000109.1 GCF_030929615.1 Dyadobacter sp. LHD-138
TGTGACAAGCTGGTCTTTGAACATGACATCTCTTTTCTCACTTTCCTTTCCCTTCGTCGTCATTTTCTTACACTTTTAATGATTGAATAAATTGAGCTTTTCTCTCAAACGAGGCATGGGCTAAACCATCCCTCGCCCGGAAAGGTTTTTAATGCTGCCAAAAGTAAAAAAGTGATTTTCCGAAAAGCTTCCTGCTGTTCTTTTCAGAATAAAAAGAATAAAAAATAATGAGCAGCTGACCAATCAGCGGCTCATCAAGCGTTTATTGATCTATAAAAACATAGCCTTCATATTCTGAATATCCTTCCAGAAATAGGTCTCTTCCATAGGCTTCATAGTCAAAGTATCTTTCCAGAATGTCAGGAGCCCCTGCAAGAAGTCCTGTGTCCTCTACGAATTGATACGCAAAATCTGTTTTTGGATCATTGCTTTTTCCGAAATATCCCTGATAAGATTCCTGAAAGCCTTCGAGTGTTTCATCCAGATCATTTCCGTTGGAAGGCCAGCTCACAATCTGCGTACAGTAAATCTCGAAAGCTTCCGCGGTGTCATTTTCCATACCGGAGACTGCTTCAAAATATTTGAATACATCTTCATGAAGATTTGATTCACTAATCAACATGTCCGGGATATTCTCCCAGTCTTGAAACATTAATTCAGGTAGAAATTCGTTTCTGTGGTATTCATAACAGTCCCTTAGAAATTCTTTTGCGTCAGTGTAATCTGAAAGATCAAACCATTTTCCATACAAAGATCCATTGTTGTACATTCCATAGGTCCCCACATAGATTTTCGGCGTGTTTTCTGAAATTTTCATGATTGAAAGGCTTTAAGTATTTAAGCCCGGCTTTCTGCTCAGGGCAATCGCTGCCTTCCACTCAAAGAAAAGATGACGGGGCTTTTGCCCCTTGGCTGCAAGTTCAGCCTGTGGTTTAAGGAGCGGTACTTACCGCGATAAATAGTAGGATGGACTTGAAGTCGTCATTTTTTACTTTGTAACTTTCGTTTGCACTGACTGATAAACGTGCGGTTGGGTTGTATACAGAAAGCCATTTAACATATCATGTAGATGTATAACATTCACAAGCAGCTTATTTTCAATTATTTATTTT
>NZ_JAVFVU010000110.1 GCF_030929615.1 Dyadobacter sp. LHD-138
CCTAAACCTATCCAGCCTGGCTGATCACTGGGACGAAAACCGCTATAATTATACTGCACCGAGATAGGGATCTGTAAATCTCCTTCTGATAAGGTAAGCAAAGGAATATTGATATTGGGGGTACCCGTACTGTAATTGATGGTGTGACCGCCAAACTTTCCAAGTTGTGCAGCTTGAGGGGAACTGAAAACAACTTTTTCCCCCGGTGATGGTTGTTGCGCGAAAGATCCAAAGTGCAGCAAAATCAATAGACCGCATAAATATTTTATAAAATGTCTCATATTAAAAATTACAGGCTAATTGATTTACTGTTTTAATTTCCAAACTGAATTAGCAGGACGTGCTTGCATCGTCGTTTCATCAAATTCTTTCCCGCCAAAGAAATACAGGGTGCCGTCTGCGTCCGTGAAAGCCGTCCCGCCACCTATCCCGGCAGCAGCCGTTTGAGGCAAAATACTCCATTGATTGGTCTTTGTATCATATGTCCAAATAAACCTTTCGATATATACGTATTCACGCAGAAACTGATTATAGCCTCCCATCAGGTAAAGAATTCCTGATTTGTCGGTCCAGCTGGTGGCTCCCGTACGGCGTCCGGGGGAGTTCAATTTAGAAGCAGAGCTTGCCGAAAAGTTGTTAGGTTCTGAATTGATCTTGAAATCACCGTTTTGTTTCGTCCATTTTTCTTCATCAATGGCATAACTCCACATATCAGAAAGACCTCCCTTTTGACGGGACGAGATCCCGTATCCAGTGCCGCCATAAAGCCAAAGTGTGTTGTTTTTTGCGTCATACCAACCGGTTGCGTCTGAACGGGAAGATGGTTTTGGTCCTTTATCATCCCTGCCGTTTACAAGGGTATCGGCAAGCTGATTGGGTTTATTGATTCCGGCCACCCATTGCCACTGCGTTTTTTTCATATCGAAAACCCACAAATCGTTGTAATAATTGGCTAACCCGATATTATCCGGATCAGCTGTCAGTCCGCCAAATAGCCAGAGATTCCCGTTTTTATCAGTCCAACTCGTGCAATCAGAACGGCTACCGGGTGTATTATTGCCATCAGTAGTCTTTTGCTGGCCCCAGGTGGCTAG
>NZ_JAVFVU010000111.1 GCF_030929615.1 Dyadobacter sp. LHD-138
GTACCAAGATTGAAGCCAATGCTAACCGCTATACTTTTGTTTGGCGAAAAGCGATTGCGACCAATAAGGAGAAGATGAAACAGCAGTTGAAGCACATCTGGGAATATGCCCAAAGCGTTGCCGCAAAAGAGGATGAGCTGCCTGATCCACCAGACTTTACCACTATTAACACAGAAAAAATACAGTCTACCGTAGACAAGCTCAATGAAGTGCTTGCTAAAAAGAAAGATATTGACAAAAAGACAAAGAATAAACTGAATTATATAACCAGACATTATCCTGCCAACATTGCCAGGTACGAAATGCAGGAAGCTATTCTGGAAGACCGTAACAGCTACAGCAAGACAGACACTGATGCCACTTTCATGAGAATGAAGGAAGACCATATGCGTAACGGACAATTAAAGCCTGCATACAATGTTCAAATATCCAGTTCCAATCAATATATCGTCAATTATACCGTACATCCCACTCCAACAGATACGACCACATTAACTGATCACATTGCCCAACATGAAGAGAGCTTCAAAAGTACACCCGCAGTTGTTACGGCAGATGCAGGTTATGGCTCACAAGAAAATTACACCTTACTTGAAAGCAAAGAAATAACAGCCTATGTGAAGTATGGCATGTTTGATAAACAGCAAAACAAGAATTACCAAGCTAAAAAACCTTTTAGCGCAGACAAGCTTTTTTATAACCCGAAGAAGGATTGCTACATCTGTCCAATAGGCCAGCAAATGCATTATATCGGTGATATCAAAAATAAAACCAGCACAGGGTTTGAACAAACACTAAGAAGGTATCGGGCTCAGAACTGCTATAACTGTCCGCTAAACGGAGCATGTCACAAATCCAAAGGGAACAGGATTATCCAGGTGAACGTTGAATTAGAACGACAGAAGAAAAAAGCCCAGGAGCTGCTCAATAGTCCGGAAGGAATTCAGAGACGAAAGAAAAGATGTTTTGATGTTGAACCCGTTTTTGCTAGTATTAAAAGCAACCACGGGTTTAAAC
>NZ_JAVFVU010000112.1 GCF_030929615.1 Dyadobacter sp. LHD-138
TAATGATTGTCCTTTCATCAACTGTTCGAGCGCCTTATCGCGCATCTGTTCGAATTCCGTCTTTTCCATGTTCTGTCTTAAAGTTAAAACTTTTAGACAGAGTTCATTTTACAGTCTCGAGAAATTGATTTTGCAATAAGAATATTATTTCACGAGTTCTACCTGATATTTTGATTAAAGTAAACAAAAACTTATCTATCGTTAGTTGAAGTGTTTCAATTCTCTTTCAAGCTCCTCAAAACTCCACCATCAACCCCTTCCGCCCGGTATACTCAAAAATCTCTTCTCGGAGTTCTCCGTCGGCTATTACTTACAGTTTGTATTTGCCGTCGGGGATGCGACTGATATGGACGGTGCCTTCGGGGTTGCATTCCATGTCGAAGTATTCGCCATGGATCTGCTTTTCGTCGGGTAGGCGTATAACTTATATAGTTACTTGCTGTGCGTTCAGGATTGATATTTCGATATCCCGGTATGGGTCGATATTGTCGCAGGAAATAAGGCAGGGGAAAATGAAAGGTGAATAGGGGCGAGGCAGTCCATCCCTCCGACCTGCCATATATTATTATTAACTACACGATCCCAACAGATTTCTGGCACAAGTATCAGTGTATGAAGATCAGGAAATCGCTGTCGGCGTGGCTTTAATGTACAATAGTTTGGTATGGAAGGTAACTAACTTTTCCCCTTTAATAACTCAACCTTTTCCCTCTCACTTTGTAGCAATCGTTCATAAAGCTTCTTATTGTCCTCGAGGGCGTCGATCAACTTGTCGATTGGATTAAAAGTCGGATAATAATTGAATAAGGAACCGTTATCGTGGTTCGTTACGGTATTACCAATAATATTGAACACAGCCTCTTCGCTAAAATTTTTAATTCCTTCCGCCGTGACACCAAGGATTTGTGCGATCTGCTCGAGTAATTGTTCTTCCACGGTTTCGCTTTGTTCAATTTTAGACACAGTTTG
>NZ_JAVFVU010000113.1 GCF_030929615.1 Dyadobacter sp. LHD-138
TGCACCTGCACCCACTAATTGTACCAGCCAGGGGACTTTTATTTCTCAAACGCTTAGTGCGGGTACTTATACGCCAACCCAGATTCTGACGCTATATAATTTTTATCCTTGTAATCAGGCCGAAGCAGCCATGTCTGGATTTGAAATCACGCTTAATGTAAAGGTTTTTAAAACAGTTGCTTCCAATACGGCTAATTACGGTGGCGTAAGGGTTAAAACTTTGACGGATTATCCTGCGATCCCCTCTAATGCACCGGCCTCGGTCAACAGTTTTACTTATGCGGATGCTTCCAATGTTTTGTTGTCTAGCGGGGTTATTGCAAAAGAACCTACCTATCAGCTCTCCTTTCTAAATTCCATTGGAAGCCACAACCTATATCGTTCTACCGCGTTTAACCCGGAAGCACTGTCTCCGTTGTATTATAAAAACGTAAAGGTAAGTACGAGTGCGTATGAGACGACACACTCATTTACTTCCCATGGGGACCAAACCGATACGAAGGGGAAATGGGGTTTTTTCTTTGATAAGGGTATAGGTGGTATAGGCATACCTGGAATTCTTTTTAACGAGTCGACATATTTGGAAATGGGCGATTTCGGGAATTATTATTTCATGCGTTCCTTGCCCAAGGAAGTTGTAGTGAAAGACATTGCTGGAAATCTTAAACAGAAAACGACGTATGAATATACGGGATACAATCAGGATGTATTTCAGGTTCCCGCTATTCACTATGAACTACTGGCAAGGTATGAGGTGCCGCTTCCTGGGGCAGGTATGGATAACAGATCCGTATACTACGGTAAAGCTTACTATATCATTGGTGGCTGGCCACGAAAAACCTCAGAAATAGTTACGAATTATGGCTCCGATGGAACAAATCCTGTCACAACAACCATAAACTATGAATATGGGACAAATCATTTACAGCTGAGTAAACA
>NZ_JAVFVU010000114.1 GCF_030929615.1 Dyadobacter sp. LHD-138
GTAAATATCTGCTTCTGGCCAGTAGCTGTTTTACGGTATCACCATTTTCCAGTAATTCTGGATCGTATGGCTTGCCAATAGCTTTTGCAACTTTAATGGCTTCATTTTCTTGATCAAGCGCTTCCCAGCGGTATTTAATTCTGATCTCTTGGACAGCGTCATACGCAAGCTTTTGAACATGAAAGCGATCTATAACTTTATCTGCTTTGGGAAAACAGCGGGTCACGATCCTGTTCATATTTGCAGCCATGTCCAAAGTTACTTCTTTGACCTTGTGACGGAGCCGTTGGGGAATTTTCTTTAAAATCTCTATAACTTCTTCTGCCTTAGTGCCTTTAACCATCGCAACAAGCGCCCCTTTCTTACCTTTGGCAGATTTATTGGTAACGATGGTGTAGAGTTCGCCGTTTGAAAGAGCTGTTTCATCAATGCTTAGGTGAACTCCTGTATTATTAGAATATAGCATCCAATATTCAGCATGTTCCCTTTGATCCCAGTCCGTATAGTCGCTTATATGGTGTTTGTACTGCTCTTGTAATTGTTTTCCGTCGAGATGGTAATATTTACCCAGTTGGAAGCAACTAATTGGATTATTATCGATACACTGCTTTTAAAAAATCAGCAAACTCTTTTGTCATTCGAGTTCCCTGCTGCACCACTTTCCAATCTCTGGTTATAATCTCATTAGTATTTCTGACCTCCCACCGCCGCCTCTTGATGCAGAGTGTAACCTTCTGATTACGAATGGGAAAGTCTTGAACGTAAATTTCGGGAAGAAAGCCTTTGGATTCCAACTTTTCATCTTTAAACTCAACAGGAGCAATATTTTTCTCTTCAAGGTAGATGTTCAAGCCAGGAATAGACTCCACAATTTTGGTAAGCTCGAAATATTCAAGGATGCCTTCTGGCAAAAGGATACGGACTAAGGCTTGATA
>NZ_JAVFVU010000115.1 GCF_030929615.1 Dyadobacter sp. LHD-138
TTGTAACTTTCGTTTGCACTGACTGATAAACGTGCGGTTGGGTTGTATACAGAAAGCCATTTAACATATCATGTAGATGTATAACATTCACAAGCAGCTTATTTTCAATTATTTATTTTGTCGCTTTTTAGCTGCATTTTCCTCCCTGAAAATTAACTACCACGATTTTACTTCCGCCAAGTCTCTTCAGTAGCTACACTCATGAAAGTGTTGGCCCAGTTGAAATGGCTAAGTTCTCCCCCATAGCGGTTGCTCTTAGTGGACGTTTTCTTAACTGTATCCGGAGGTATAGCTTTTTTGGATGTTACTTTTACTTACTCATTGCTGATTTATCACTTACCGTTAAATAAATTAGTAACCACTGGATAAATATATTTTCAACAATTGTTTTTATGTTTACGAAAGTTACAATGTAGAATTACTTTGCTTGTGAAAAGAGACATAGTTTCATATAAATTGACGAGTAAATTCGTTACTTATGGTGACTTTTCTGTGAAACCAATGTCACAGGTCTGACTTCGTTGTATTTCCATCCTTTATCCATATACACTATGACATGCATTAGTTTACATCCTCCCGGTTTCTCTTCGTTAGCAAAATTATATTTGTGTGAGTTTATTGCTTCGGTACGCAAAAATTCTGAGTAAATAAATCAAAGCGCTCATCTTAATCTTATTAATTGGAGAAACTCTGTTATAGGGATTCTTATCGCCGTATACCCTCTATCCATATAATTTTATGAAACACCATTTATTGACACTTGCCATGGCTATGGCAAGCTACTTCGATTGTTATGCTCAGTCGACCTGGGAAAAAGTCCCGCCCAACGTCACAAAAGGCGGCAATGAACAAACGGCTGTTGCAAGCTCAAAGCCATACAAAGACAAAGATTACAACTACGGTTCTGAAACGAACCCATCACCA
>NZ_JAVFVU010000116.1 GCF_030929615.1 Dyadobacter sp. LHD-138
AGCAGGTTTGTATTGAAGTACCTTTGCAGATGCCCGTGATCACCAACGTTACCGTCGATGCAACCAGCGAAACAAAAGGGGAAATTACCGTAAAATGGATCAAACCGGCACTTCCGGAAGGTGCTTCCATCCCCGCTCAGTATAAGTTATTCCGCGCCACTGGTTTAAACGGAACGACCTATACCAACATCGCCACCATCAACACCAATCTGGCAGCAGGTACACCCGATACCATTTTCGTCGATAAAGACCTCAATACCGTGGCCAATGCCTACCGGTACAAAATCGAATATTATTATACCGAGGGAGGAAAACTCGTTAAACTCGATGAAACAGAACCTGCCAGCAGTGTAAGGTTGTCGCAGGGACCCGCCAGCCCCACCACCATCAGGCTCAACTGGACGGCCAATGTCCCCTGGAGCAATGATGGCAGGACCCACCGCATTTACAGGGAAGACAAAGCCAAACCGGGAACATTCAACAGGATCGCGGAAGTATCCGTACAGGGGCCACAGACCTTTACCTTCACCGATGACGGGACGGATAAATATGCGCAGGATGGCACCGTGAACGTGGTCATCGCCAAGGATTCGGTGTTCTGTTACAAGGTGGAAACCGTAGGTTCCTACAATAACTCTCAGATCAAGGCCGATCCGCTTTATAACTTTTCCCAGATCATTTGTATCTCCGCCGCCGATACCACCAAACCCTGTGTGCCCGTACTGGCCATTGATGTGCTGAACTGCGACAGCCTGCAGGCCGATTCTTTCTGCGGACAAAAATCATTTACCAACAACCTGTCCTGGACTTATCCACAGTCGGCGGGCGGGAAGGATTGCGACCAGGCCATTG
>NZ_JAVFVU010000117.1 GCF_030929615.1 Dyadobacter sp. LHD-138
GCACCGCGGTTGCCATCCGAGGTCATGTTGCCGTTTCCATCATAACCGTAGCTGCTGCTGCCACTTTTAACGCCGCTGTTGTTGCCGGATGCATCGCTAATGGAAGACAAGCGGTTACCGGCGTAGGTGTAAGTCAGGTTATCAACGGAGGCCCCGGCACGAGACAGGGTTTTGATGTTGCCGTTTTTATAATAAGTGATCCCGCTTTCAATATCCGCATAGGCGGACAGCCCGGCACTTTCCGTCAATCGGTCCACGCCGTCATAGCTGAACGAAAGCCCTTTGGTAAAACTGGCTTCATCCTTACCGCTCCACTGCATTTGGTTGATATTGCCGTTGGTGTAGCTTCCGCCATTGGCGTATGAAAGCCCATACTTAAAGAATGGGAGTTCTGGCCCCCCGTCAATTTGTTTATAAACTGTTTTCCCATCGGTGACCCATCCCCGGATGTTGTTGACATAGTCGGTACGTCTGCGGAACCTTGCCGCATCATCCGAATGGAGCCATTTGCTTTGGAGTTGCCCGAGTACATTGTACCGGTGGGCAACGGTCGTTACCTCTTTTTCCAGCGCGCCTATTTTAAGCTTCTCTTTGATACTCAGCAAACGGTCCGCGTGGTCATATGAAAAACTTTTAAGATGGCTGTTGCTAACTGTACCGGATGACTCATGGTCTGTTTGCTGTTGCTGCACCACGGCTGCCAGGTCATACTTGTATTTGGTTGAAACCCGCTCGGTTGTCATACCGCCCAGGTCATTGAGCTGTCTGACCGATTGGACCGGACGGTACTCAGCATCATAATACGTGGTCGTAACCAGCCAGGAAGCGTC
>NZ_JAVFVU010000118.1 GCF_030929615.1 Dyadobacter sp. LHD-138
TGACGTGGTTCACTTTCGGTTTACACTTTTTGCGGGTTAGTTAAATAATTACAATTTAAATCTCATCCTACTTTTTGGTAATACAAGGCTTCAAAAGCTACTGGATTTAGATAATCCAGGCCAGAATGTAACCTTCGGATATTATAATACCCATCAATGTACTCGAACAAAATACTTCTGAGCTTTTCAAGACTTTCATAGCCCCCTTTGGGCATGTCGAGTTCAGCCTTGAGTCGACTCCAAAGAGACTCTGCATTTGCGTTGTCATAGGGGTCATCAGCTCGTGACATACTCTGTTTCAACGTGAATGTCACTACAAGTTTCTTCATCTTATTGGACAGATATTGACCTCCCCGATCAGAATGAACAATTAGTCCTGACTTAACTCTGCGCTTTAAAAGGGCTCTTTCTAATGGCTCTCGTACCAGATTTTCTTCCATATTGTCAGCCAATTGCCAGCCAACTATCTGCCTTGAGTACAAGTCCATCCAGGTGGCTAAATATGTCCATTTTCCGTCTTTTAAAGGCATATACGTGATATCCGAAACCCATACCTGATTGGGTCGATCCGGCTTTGGTTGATTAAGTAACAAGTTATCACTTACTCTTTTCCCATGCTTACTATCGGTCGTCCGCGGAACGAACTTTCTCGGCTGTATGGCTCTCAATCCCTCTTTGCGCATAATCTCAGCCACTTTCTGACGGCTGATTTTTGTACCATTTTGATTTAAGGATGCCTTGATTCTCCGGCTGCCATAGCGTTTCATATTTCTGATAAACTCGATCCGAATCTCATGTTTGGGACGATT
>NZ_JAVFVU010000119.1 GCF_030929615.1 Dyadobacter sp. LHD-138
CGAATAAGTCTCCGAATTAAAAACCAATTCCCAATTAGATCCTTTTATTTTGGTAAGATAAATTTCCTCCGTTTTATTTTGAGAAATAACCGTCGAACTTTCAACTCCGTATCCGTCTCTATATGTGACAGCGTAATCCTGGTCAAACCTGCCGTATTGGATACGTCTCCCAGCTGTTGAAATTACCGGAGCAGTGTATTCAAAGCTGATACGGTTTCCTTTGATATCTACGATTTCTGAAAGGTGCCATGCAGAAGGAACATAATCATTGTCTGGCCCTCCATTGCCGGTAAACTCCATGTTGTTAAAAATGTACTTCGTACCGTTTTCAACTGTAAACGTCCACTTTTTAATGACCTGATTTGAGTTACCGTGGTCGGTTTCAGTACCGATGAGATACTCAATTTTAATTCGTGCATCAGAAACGACCTTTGGTACCCCATTTTGATCTATGACCATTTTTCCGGAGTATCCATTGAACTGAAAAGAATAAATATCTGCATGTACATCGTTATTGTTTTCAATATTGGCCTGAAAAGACGTATAGGTCGGCGACGTAAGGTTTGCAAAATTAGCCACTGCTGCTGGATGAGAGAGAAATCCAAATCCTGTAAGTTCATCCGCAAATCCCTTCACATGGCGCGATACAACACCGCCTGCGATCAGAGAAAAACCTAAACCTATCCAGCCTGGCTGATCACTGGGACGAAAACCGCTATAATTATACTGCACCGAGATAGGGATCTGTAAATCTCCTTCTGATAAGGTAAGCAAAGGAATATTGATATTGGG
>NZ_JAVFVU010000120.1 GCF_030929615.1 Dyadobacter sp. LHD-138
CTGACTCTCAATGGCAATTTGTCGAAAAAATAGTTGACAACAAAAGGGCAAGACAACATTCCTTAAGAACCGTTGTAAATTCTATTTTTTGGCTTGTTGAAACTGGAACGCAATGGCGAAATATGGAAAGTAAATACCCCGCTTGGCAGACAATTTATTATCATTTTCGGCAGTTTAAGCTTCGTGGAATCTGGAATCAATTGCTTGAAAGTATAGCTATTAGCGAACGCAAAAGACAGGAAAAAGAGCAAAGTCCAAGTCTATTAGCTATTGATAGTCAAAGCGTTAAGAAAATGCAGTTTATTAATTTAGATTCAGGAATTGATGGTAATAAAAAGATCAATGGACGAAAAAGAACTATTCTGGTGGACACAATCGGAATTCCATGGTCAATCAAGGTTACGTCTGCTAATATTTCCGATAATCAAGCTGGTATTCAAGCACTTGAACAGCTAAAAGGAAAAGTGCCACGATTACAAAAGATTACTGCTGATAATGGTTATAAAACTACATTTGTTGAACACATAAAAAGTAATTTTAACTTGGAGGTAGAAATTGCACAAAAACCAGAATCCCCACAAGGATTTGTTCCCCAAAAGAACCGCTGGCAAGTCGAACGGTCATTTGGTTGGCTTAATTTTAAGCGAAGACTTTTCAGAGATGTTGAGAAAACCATAGAATCTTCTGAGGCAATGCTTGAAATTGCCTATTTATCAATTTTCTTAAACAGAATGACAAAATAAATATCCAAAACATACTCT
>NZ_JAVFVU010000121.1 GCF_030929615.1 Dyadobacter sp. LHD-138
AAATCCAGAGGAGTAAAGGATATACTAATTGCCTGTACGGATAATCTTACTGGATTTTCTGAGGCGATTTTGGCGTCTTTTCCTGAATCGGAGATTCAAAGTTGCATCATTCACCAAATTCGAAATTCGCTTAAATACGTGGCTTCCAAGGATCAGAAAACTTTCATGCAAGACTTAAAAACGGTCTATCAAGCTCCCACGAAAGATAAAGCAGAGTTAGAGCTTGATAAACTCAACAACAAGTGGGGAGTGAAGTATCCGGTCGTAATCAAATCCTGGCAAAACAATTGGCACAAACTATCAACTTATTTCGCCTACGATGAGCAGATTAGAAGGCTTATCTACACTACAAATGCGGTGGAAGGTTTTCATAGGCAAGTTCGCAAGATAACAAAGACGAAGGGTGCTTTTCCTAATGATATGGCTTTACTTAAACTGATCTATCTGGCCGTAGAAAATATTAGTAAAAAATGGACATCCCCATTGCAGAATTGGGCACTTACCGCCCAGCAATTGCATATTAAATTTGGCGACAGAATGCGAATGGACCTTTAATTTTGCTCTCCAATATAAAATGTAAAACTAGCCCGCTATTGAATTTATCAAGGGTATATAAACGGCTTCGTGCCTCAGCCGCCCTTGACAAACTCAATAGCAAGCAAAAAAAACATTTGAAATCGAAAAGAAAAATTAAATTTGAATCAACTTTGACGACCAGACAGAGTTTAGATTACACTCCC
>NZ_JAVFVU010000122.1 GCF_030929615.1 Dyadobacter sp. LHD-138
CTGGATTTCAAGTCAGTAAGGACCGATAGCCAGAAATTTGCGCCTTCACTTTCAGACACGTACATACCAATTAAATCCTTGTAGCCGTGTCGATTTACGCCTAATACATTGTAGACTGCTCGTGTGACAACCCGCCCACCATCTCTTACTTTGTAATGCATGGCGTCTAACCAGACAATCGTATAAAGGCTTTCCAAAGGTCTACTTTGCCACTCCTTAACTTGAGGAATTACCCTTTCTGTAATCTCGGAGAGTGTCGCATGAGATATTTCAACATCATACATCTGTTGGATGTGGTCAGATATATCTCGAAAACTCATTCCCTTGCTGTATAATCCAATAATTTGAGGAGCCAGATTGTCAGCCAGGACGGTTTCGCGTTTCTTGACAATTTGCGGCGAAAAAGTAGCCTTTCTATCTTCTGGTGTAGTTATTATAATTTCACCAGACATCGTTTTTAAGCGTTTGCTACCTTTGCCATTTCGCTTATTGCCGGATGCCCGCTCCTGATCACTGAGATGGGTGTTCATTTCCGACTCGAGAGCACTTTCTAAAAATTGTTGAAGTAGCGGAGCGAAAACCCCGTCTTTACCAGTTAATGATTGTCCTTTCATCAACTGTTCGAGCGCCTTATCGCGCATCTGTTCGAATTCCGTCTTTTCCATGTTCTGTCTTAAAGTTAAAACTTTTAGACAGAGTTCATTTTACAGTCTC
>NZ_JAVFVU010000123.1 GCF_030929615.1 Dyadobacter sp. LHD-138
GGGTGACCGGGGCTCTGAATTGATATCGAACGTCAAAGCTAAACACTCATAGCCTTGACTATTAACTTCTCACGTAAAAGCTGTGTGATAAAAAAAGCAATTATGCCTATCAACGATATCCACTCCTGATACTTGATCACCCAATAGATAAAAGGGCTGCTGACAAGCAGCCACTCTAATAGTAACTTTTGTTTGAGTAACTTTTGACTCCATACGATAAGCAAAAGATCTGCTACGATCAACGAGATTATAAACAAACCCCAGAACATCATTCCGTAGAGACAAATTAATATCAAGCCAGCTACGACCGACTGAAAAATATTATAGTTCAGATTGCTGTCAGAATGATTTAAAATAACAGCGTAGAAAAGAGTAACTATAAAGACTCCCAATATATTGATCCAATTCGTGGTTAGTATTTTCATGATATCTATGGTTGTGTTGTTGGCTTTTGACGGTTCAGATCGTTCCATTCGGCTACGGTATAGGTTGTTTTTCCCTGCTGAACACCGGTAAATCCACCTTTACCATCCATTGTTACCGTAAAATTCGCTGACATCATGGATCTGTTATTGTCACCGGGCAGGCTTGAATATGGATTCCCATTAGCCGGGCTAACACCTATAAACAATTGGTTACCATTGGTATCTCCAATAAGTGTTTCTGCTGACGGGAATGCATCACCTGTCTGGACTGCACTAACAT
>NZ_JAVFVU010000124.1 GCF_030929615.1 Dyadobacter sp. LHD-138
AATGATTGTCCTTTCATCAACTGTTCGAGCGCCTTATCGCGCATCTGTTCGAATTCCGTCTTTTCCATGTTCTGTCTTAAAGTTAAAACTTTTAGACAGAGTTCATTTTACAGTCTCGATGAGAACTGAGATTTTTAAAATTTAATTAACCCGCAAAAGTGTAAACCAAAACGGAACCACGTCAAATACCTCTTGTATTGCGGCCTCGTGGAGTTTAGTAAAACTTGTAGGAGTATTCAATGAATCTTCATCGCGAGTGATGTAGGCAGTGGGGCCGCTAAAAAAATACCATCCTCCTTTTATCTTTACCCCATAGAAAAAACCAATTGCATCTAACTTGGCGTTTACTGAGAATACTCGCCCCAAATTGGCCATTATCACCTTGTCCGCTTTGTTATTGATACAAACCATTGTATCCAATTGAGCTTCAACACTATTAGGGTCCCCACGCCATCCATTTAAATTATTAGTTTTCCAACTGTTAATGGAATCATTTGCCATTTGCCATATCTGTTGATAAGCCTGCCTACCTAGTGTCTAATTGCGAAAGTTAGCTATATTATTTTTCAGTTGACTTCCTTTAACCTCTCTTTTCTTCCAAATAAATGGAATTGGGTTTTGGTTAACCGAATCTACATAAGCTTTTATATGTTCACATAGTTTTTGAGTACTACTAAAACTGGCTCCGTTTAATGATTTTCTGG
>NZ_JAVFVU010000125.1 GCF_030929615.1 Dyadobacter sp. LHD-138
CTATTTTGTTACTTAGTTACGATTTAATCGTCTTACTACCGTTACTTACACTATAAACTAAAAAAACATGAGAAATTTATTACCATGGAAGTACTTAGTTTCACTCACTCTCTCACTATCCTTAGTTGTTGTTTTCTATGCCTGTCGAAACACTCAAGAGGATCCCTCTCCTCAATTGGAAAGTGACACCAGCTTTGACTTGGGTATTGTAAAAAATGGATACGAACAGCTGGTTCAGAATCCAACGAACTTAAAAACCGGGAATGGTAAAAAAGAAAAAACGAAGAAGAAAAAAATTAACTGGAATGGGTCCTACACTTTTAACGTCGATGGTCAGGACAAAATGATCATTCCTTATGAACTAGAAGAAGATATTTATTACAAAAACCCCGATAGTTCGATGGCTTCTTATTCAGCAAACACCTTTTTCGTCGTTTCCAAGAAAGGAAAAGATTATGAGTATGAACTTGTGACACGTTTCCCAGACGTAAAATGGTTGAATAGAACAAAAAGGGCCCCCTTTTCAGGAAAAGTCATTGTTGAAGATGTCAATGGTGAGTTCAAAAAAGGATTTATACTGGATGAAGGCAGGCAGGTCCAGGAATTTATTCCATCTTCTCAATCAGGACGAACCAGTACC
>NZ_JAVFVU010000126.1 GCF_030929615.1 Dyadobacter sp. LHD-138
ATGACGATATTTGAAGAATAGGGTTATTTCTTTTTGTTTTCAAGTGTTAATATGCAACAATTAACGTGGGTCAATACCCAATAAATGCCTCAAAAAAGTTTTGGTAAGGGAGAGGTCGAGAGTTCAATCCTCCTCGGCAGCACCATTTTTCAAGGACTTAATTAGAGCTGCTTTTCGAGATTTTATCCAGTGCCACGCCAGTGCCACGCTTCGGGTTAATTAATCTACCTAAATATTGTTTGACTGGAATGGTCATTCCGACTTGGTTCTTGACCGATGGAATTAAAAATCGGACGATTAAGGTGTTTTCATTAATATGGAACCTGCTCATTCTTTCACCTTCATTATCCCTCATATACTTATGGTTTTTTTATTTGACTCCCCATGGTTGAGTACTTAGCTTTTGGAGTCCACGCCATCGAGATGGTCTGGTTTTAGTGTTAAGGCTCATTTTCAGGAGGACAGGCTATGACGTTGCTACATTTGTTTGGAGGCAGAAATAGGCAGATTTAATATTTCAACTAAATTTGACTATGAGAAAACGACGGGTGTTTGACGAATCTTTTAAAAGGATGGCATTGGAACT
>NZ_JAVFVU010000127.1 GCF_030929615.1 Dyadobacter sp. LHD-138
AGTCTTCAGCTTCAAAAAATTACTGAGGATGGGGTAAACCCATATATTATGGGTTACTATGCATCAGCGCCATCTGCCCTTCGCGGAGCGGATGCCAACATAGATTATTGGGGATATTACAATGGTGTCAGCAATACCAGTCTGATCCCACAAACGGGTGCAGATCTCGAACCCCGTTTGGCTGCCACACTTAGTGGCGCATTAACGAGCCTTACCTATCCAACAACCGGTTATACCGCCATTGAGTATGAACAGAATACGTATAGTTACGTCCAGAATGCCGTAACGACTGCTTCAAGGATAGTTGTTGATGAATATTACCACCACCGTAAATGGAATGTCGGTACTTCAAGCCTTGATCAGGATGGTTTTACCAGTATTGTACTCACTGCTCCGGCACGTGTGGACGTCCGGCTTAACAATGCTTCCGTTGCACCTGCACCCACTAATTGTACCAGCCAGGGGACTTTTATTTCTCAAACGCTTAGTGCGGGTACTTATACGCCAACCCAGATTCTGACGCTATATAATTTTTATCCTTGTAATCAGG
>NZ_JAVFVU010000128.1 GCF_030929615.1 Dyadobacter sp. LHD-138
TAATCTTTTTGTTTTCTACAATTATTGTGGTGCTCTGCACCTTTTTCTTTTGCGCTAATCTTTTTGTTTTTCTACAATTATTATGGTGCTCTGCACCTTTTTCCTTTGCGTTAATCTTTTTGTTTTTCTACAATTATTATGGTGCTCTGCACCTTTCTTTTGCGTTAATCTTTTTGTTTTTCTACAACTATTGTGGTGCTCTGCACCTTTTTTTGCGTTAATCTTTTTGTTTTTCTACAATTATTGTGGCGCTCTGCACCTTTTTCTTTTGCGTTAATCTTTTTGCGCTCTACAATTATTGTGGTGATCTGCACCTTTTTCTTTTGTGCTAATCTTTTTGTTTTTCTACAATTATTATGGTGCTCTGCACCTTTTTCTTTTGAGCTAATCTTTTTGTTTTCTACAATTATTATGGTGCTCTGCACCTTTTTCCTTTGCCTTAATCTTTTTGTTTTTCTACAATTATTGTGGTGCTCTGCACCTTTTTCTTTTGCGTTGATCTTTTTGTTTTCTATAATTATTATGGTGCTCTGCACCTTTTT
>NZ_JAVFVU010000129.1 GCF_030929615.1 Dyadobacter sp. LHD-138
GCAGCTTATCACGTCCTTCATCGCCTCTGAGAGCCTAGGTATCCTCCATGCGCCCTTAATTCGCTTGCGCGGTTTATTCTTATTCTCTTTTGCTTCTCAATATGTCAATGAACTCGTTACGAATCTTTATTCGTAATGTGGAGAATAACGGATTCGAACCGTTGACCCCCTGCGTGCAAGGCAGGTGCTCTAGCCAGCTGAGCTAATCCCCCAAGTATTTTTTTGTTTTTTTCGGAGTGCAAAAGTAGTGTAATCAAATTACAAATCCAAATACATTCACAATGTTTTTTTAAATTTAGTGGGCCTGCGTGGACTCGAACCACGGACCTCTACATTATCAGTGTAGCGCTCTAACCACCTGAGCTACAAGCCCCTACATTTAAAAATATATGATAAAGATAAACTAAAAGCAGAGTTTCTCGTCTCCAGAAAGGAGGTGTTCCAGCCGCACCTTCCGGTACGGCTACCTTGTTACGACTTAGCCCCAGTCGCCGATTTTACCCTAACGGTGTCTTTAACCTACCGCTTCAGGTCTCCC
>NZ_JAVFVU010000130.1 GCF_030929615.1 Dyadobacter sp. LHD-138
TATCAAAAAAAGGAAACCGAAGCCTTAGAAAAGCGATGTATTTACCATCGATGAGCGCAGTAAAATGGGATGATAATTTCAAAAATATGTATGTAAGAATCGTCAGTAAACAGGGTATAAAGATGAAGGCTTTGATAGCTGTCCAGAGAAAACTACTGGAACTGGCGTACACCTTATTTAAGACCAAAGCAAGCTATGATAAATCTTACGAAAGCAAAAAGATGGAACAAAAAAAATAGCATGTCAGCACAAAAGGCATAAACACGCTATTCTGGCTGGCTCTGGGCCGCCTTCAGAACAAAGGTATAAAAAATTGAAATTTTTATAGGTTATCAACACAGAATCTAGAAAAATACAACGCGCTCCACAAGTTTTTGATTTGACCCAAATTTTCACGGATCAAGCCAAATTCTTGGGGGGAATTGAATCGGGACTTCATGCGTAGAGTTTGGATAGTCTGAAAAGGAAGAATGAAATATCCCTGACACCCCGTGAGGTGGAACGGAACGCTT
>NZ_JAVFVU010000131.1 GCF_030929615.1 Dyadobacter sp. LHD-138
CTCAACTTTTAAGGGGGTCAACATGTGCCAGAATGGCAGGCGATTCCAGCGAATCAGGCTACTTTAACATTCCAAAACATTCCGGCTTTTAGGGGGTCAACATGCTCCGGAATATCCAGTCTTTTCAAAAGTGACTGAACTACACGAATCACACACTTAAATATTGAAAGTTCTGCATATTTAGGGATATCCCTAAAAGAAAAAAACTTGAAAATCGTTGATTTTCAAGTTTCAATCCTAGTTAACAACGCTTAAATGAGAGGAAGTTGCGTACAACCTGAGTGCCCCCGGCTACCCGCCTCGGGCGCCAGCCAACGTGACCGGGGCGTGCAGCCTTGGAACAGGTGAACAAGACCTCTAAACGCAAAAAATCCCATCTTTTTTGAAGATGGGCTTTTGCATTGCAATGGTATTGTGGCGACTACCTACTTTACCAGGTTTGACCCAAGTATCATCGGCGGTTCTGGGCTTAACTTCTCTGTTCGGGATGGGAAGAGGTGAACACCAGGC